>NC_014148.1:642500-1955000 GCF_000092105.1 Planctopirus limnophila DSM 3776
CTGTGAATGACTTGCCAGAGCTGGCCACCTAACGGTTTACGACTCTCCATGACGCGCTGGTCTTCAGCAATGTAGGCCTCAGCCATGACCGGTGGATGAAAGTCGAAGTCGGATCGACCAATCGCCTCAGACTCGCGAGAGAGTCCATGTTTCTCCAAGAAGAGATGATTGACTTTGACAAACCGGCTGTTTCGATCTTTGGCGTAAAAGTAGGTCTGAGGCATCGAGTCGAACAGGCTCATGAGCGACTCGGCCAAAGGCTGGCAACTGAAAAATGCTTTTTGGAATTGGCCGGCATCGTGGTCCATGGTCAAAACGTACCACGGCCAGAAGCGGAAATACAAGACTTTCCACTTCTGGGTGCTAGGCTTGCAGATGATTGAAAGTTGTTTCTTCATGATTTACCCGGTGAGTCTCCCATGAAAACCATCTCTGTCTGGCTCCTGGTTGTCGCGATGAGTCCGAGTCTTTTGGCTGAGGAACTCTCGTTCAATCGTGACATTCGTCCGATCCTTTCTGAGAATTGTTTCCAGTGCCATGGGCAGGATCCGCAGCATCGAGAAGCTGATTTACGACTGGATGTGCGTGAAGAAGCGATTAAAGACCTGGGAGGCTACCGAGCGATTGTGCCGGGAAAGCCGGAATCCAGTGAATTGGTGGCTCGGCTGATCTCCCATGATCCCGACAAGAAAATGCCTCCGCCAGCTTCGAATCGGCTGGTGACCAAAGAGCAGATAGAAACCATCAGGCGTTGGATTGAAGAGGGGGCCAGTTACCAGATCCACTGGGCTTACCTGCCACCGCAGAAATTGAAGCTGCCTGAGGTGCAAAATCCATCCTGGCCTCGCCAGCCGTTTGATCGATTGATTTTGTCTGGCCTGGAAAAACAGGGGATCGTTCCATCTGCCGAATCGTCACCCGAAGTTTGGCTGAGGCGGGTGAGTTTTGACTTAATTGGCTTGCCCCCCACTCCAGACGAGATCCGCACATTTGTAAATGATGTGGCTCAGCGACAGGAAGCGGCTTACGAGCATGCCGTTGATCGTCTGCTGCAATCGCCTCATTTCGGGGAACGCATGGCGATGGAGTGGATGGATATCGCACGCTACGCCGATTCCCACGGTTTCAATAACGATGGCCTGCGGAGCATGTGGCGATGGCGTGACTGGGTTATCGACGCCTTCAATGACAATATGCCTTATGACCGGTTTGTACTCGAACAACTGGCCGGCGATCTGCTCCCTGCACCCACACTTGAGCAACAGATTGCCACGGGTTTCTCAAGAAACCATGTGATCAACAGTGAAGGGGGCATCATCGACGAAGAGTATCGTGTCGAATATGTCGCTGATCGAGTGCGTACTATGAGTACTGCCTGGCTCGGTTTGACGACCGAGTGTGCCCGTTGTCATGATCATAAGTTCGATCCGATCTCTCAACGGGATTACTATCGTTTGTTCGCCTTCTTTAACAATGTCGCAGAGCATGGCGAGGACGGGCGAACGGCTAATGCTGTGCCGATGATTCCTGCTCCCACTCGCGAGCAGCAAAGAGTACTGGCAGATCAGAGAGATCGATTGCGATTGCTGGATGCTGAGATTGCCGATTTGCAGAAATCGCCGGAGCTCTTGATAGACTCAAGTGATCTCTTCGAGTCCAAAGCGACCTCTAAAGAAACCAATGATGATTGGCAATGGTTGCTGGAATCTGGCGAGGCGAGAGATCGTCAGGTGGGAAATGGAATTTCTTTCAACGCCAGTCAGCCGCTGATTCAAATTGCGGCAAAAAACCTCCCCTTCAGCAAACATAAGCAGACCATTCTCTCGCTGTGGATTAAGCCGAATTCAGATAATTCAGACGAGGTGGCCATCCTTTCCTCGATCGATTACGGCGGCTCCCCCGCTGATACTCAATATGGAAAAGGGCGTGAACTGCGATTGGTGGATGGAGAGCTGGAATGGCGTGAGAGCAGTCGCCTCCCAGTCTATTCACGAATCGTCATTACAGAAGGGGCGTCAGTCAGCCCGGAACAGTGGAGCCAGATTGTTGTCATCGTGGGGGGAGACAACAACGCTGCTGCGGTTCGGTTTTTTGTCAATGGGCAGGAAGTCGCTACGCACAGTTTATATGACGGTCTGATCAATGAAGCTCCTGATAAAGATGTGTTGATCGGTAGAGACAATGCCAAAGACAGTGTTCGATTTCTAGGTCAGATCGATGAGTTGCGCTGGAGCCAACGCTTACCGACGAGCGAAGAGATTCGCGACGAGTTTCTCAATGAAGCGATCCCCTATGCACGATCTCATCCGAAGTGCGAAACCTCTCAATCGTGGTTAATGACGGCAAGATCATTAATTCACGCGAAGTTAAGAACGCTGATTGATCAGCGGTGCAGGCTATGGGAGGAGCATCTCGCATTACGCCGGGAGTTGCCAACCACTATGGTTATGAAAGAACTCGGCGAAGCCCAGGATATGCATGCTCCCCTGGATCAATATAGCGATCGATACAGCAATCGATACCGCAAAAGATATCTTTCTCAGGGACCGCGCAAGACCTATGTGCTCACCCGGGGCAATTATGACGCACCTGGGGAAGAAGTTGACCCGGGGGCACTGGAGACTTTACTGGCTCCCTGGCCAATCGATGCGCCGCGAAATCGTCTTGGTCTGGCACGCTGGTTGACCCAGCCGCAACACCCTTTAACTTCACGAGTCGTTGTGAATCGATTTTGGGCTCAACTGTTTGGAGTTGGCCTTGTGAAGACGGTCGAGGATTTCGGGTCACAGAGTGAGTGGCCCAGTCATCCTGAACTCCTCGATTGGCTGGCCCGTGATTTTGTCGATTCAGGATGGAACGTCAAATCGCTCATGAAATCGCTGGTGCTTTCAGCCTCTTATCGCCAGAGCAGTGAAACGACACCGACAGCGGTGGCGAGGGATCCTGAGAATCGGCGAATTGGACGCGGGCCACGTGTTCGATTACCTGCTGAGTTAATCCGAGATCAAGCATTAGCCATATCCGGGTTACTCAAACCTCAAATCGGCGGCCCCAGTGTGTATCCTTATCAGCCAGATAAGCTCTATGACGGTATTGTGGTTGGTACTGAATATCCGGGCTCCAGGTGGCAATTGAGTCAAGGAGATAATCTCTATCGACGAAGCTTATATACGTTCTGGAAACGAACTGTCACCCATCCCGCCATGCTGACGTTTGATGCACCAGATCGTGAAGTCTGTACAGCCCGTCGCTCGCGAACAAATACGCCTTTGCAAGCTCTCTTGCTGTGGAATGAAACCGGTTATCTGGAGGCCTCCCGGAAGCTTGGTGCCCGCATGATCAAAGAAGGTGGTGACGAAGATTCCTCTCGAGTCTCCTTCGCCTTTCAATTGGCAACAGGTCGTTTGCCCGTTGCGGCTGAGTCAGAGATTCTGGTCAAGACGCTGAAGCGGTTGCGTAATGATTTTGAATGTCGTCCGGCAGATGCGGCAGCGTTTATTCAAATGGGTGCCTCACCGGTCGATCAATCCATCGCACCGACGGATTTAGCGGCAGCTATGGCCGTCGCCAATATGATCTTAAATCTCGATGAAACCATTACCAAGAATTGAGTGACCATGCACAGAATACCTGGCTATGAGCATATTTCGCGTGGTGATTTTCTATCGAAGCTGGGCCTGGGGATTGGTGCTGCGGGGCTGATGCACCTGTTGGGCGAGCCCGAGGTGCAAGGCTCGCCAGCCGATCGATCCACAAAGCCTGGGCTGCCTGGCTTGCCTCATTTTGCACCGACAGCAAAACGAGTGATCTGTTTATTTCAATCGGGTGGGCCGTCTCATCTGGATCTCTTTGATGATAAGCCTGTGCTTCGCGAGCGATTTAACGAAGATCTCCCGGATTCGATTCGGAAGGGGCAACGCATCACAGGGATGGTGGCCTCGCAAGCCAGGCTCGCCTGCCAGCCCAGTAAATGGAACTTTTCTCCCTGTGGCCAGAGTGGCACAAAACTGAGTGAGTTGCTGACTCATACCGGGACCATCGCTGATGACATCTGTTTGATACGCTCAGTCCACACCGAAGCCATTAACCACGACCCTGCCATTACTTTCTTTCAGACGGGCAGCCAGTTGCCTGGGCGTCCGAGTATGGGGGCCTGGACAGACTATGGTTTAGGTTGTGCCAACGAAAATTTGCCATCTTTTGTGGTGCTGATTTCTGTCAACAAGGAGCGGCCCGGGCAAGGGTTGCTGGCCAGATTGTGGGGCAGCGGATTTTTGCCGAGCGAACATCAGGGAGTTCAGTTTCGCGGCTCGGGTGATCCTGTCCTGTATCTCAGCGACCCCAAGGGAATCAGTCGAGAAAACCGTCGCTGGATGCTTGATGGAATTCAGGAACTGAATCAGCAGAGTTTCGCCAGAATCGGTGATCCAGAAATTGAAACTCGCATTGCTCAGGCGGAACTGGCCTACCGCATGCAAAGTAGTGTCCCCGATTTAATGGATCTTAATAACGAACCCGAGCATGTGCTGAACAGTTACGGCGAGGATGTACACGTTCCTGGCAGCTTTGCCCGTAACTGTCTATTGGCTCGGCGATTAGCTGTGCGAGGTGTGCGATTCATTCAACTATACCACCGCGACTGGGATCATCATGGTGGTATTCATGATCGACTGCCGCCGATGGTCAAAGATACCGATCAAGCAAGTGCTGCATTAGTGAAGGATCTCAAGCAGGCCGGATTGCTGGATGAGACTCTGGTCATCTGGGGTGGTGAGTTCGGGCGTACTCCTTATGCTCAAGGAAGTGCCAGGCTGGATGCGTATGGCCGGGATCATCACGGCAAAGCGTTTTCAATCTGGATGGCAGGTGGTGGGATCAAACCGGGAATGTGCTACGGAGAGACCGATGATTTTGGATTCAATGTGGTCAATCAACCCGTTCATATCCATGATTTACAGGCGACGATCCTGCATTGCTTAGGGATTGATCACACGCGTCTGACCTACCGATTCCAGGGTCGGCAATTTCGTTTGACCGACGTTCATGGCCAGGTGGTGAAGGCGATTCTGAAATAGGCTCCGGGTTTTTCGTAGATTTCATTGAACCCCAAGTTCCAACTGAGGTCATAGTGATTTCCAGAAAAGGATTTCTGGCAACAAAACCTTGTTTGTGGGTTTCGTTGTCCGTTGGCTCACACGTAGGAAATCGAAGAGCAACGAGTGAGAATGGACCAGCCACCTTGATCTCCTCACCGTAAAAGATGCTGAATAGAATGGTCACCGATGGAGGATTCAGGTCTGCTGTGGTTTTGCCAGCCCGCAATAAATCGGAATGTTTATCGGGGCGACCCTGCGAGGGAGGCTCTGTTGGCGATTGACGCTGTATTCCAAGGACAGCTCTGAATGATCGATCTCTGGCTGGATGACGAGCGCGATCCTGAAGACCCTCGGGTCCAGGAACTCTTCAATGCCGATGCGGGCATGGTCTGGGTGAAGACCGTCGATGCGGCCATGGCCCGACTGCGGCAAGGGAATGTCGGCTTCATCTCGCTGGATCACGATCTGGGAACAACCGCGACGGGCTACGATCTTGCCTGCTGGATCGAACAGCGGGCCTTCCACAATGAACTCCCTCGCCTCGCCTGGCGAGTCCACTCAGCCAACACCGTCGGAGCAAGTGCCATCCGCCGCGCCATGGAAAATGCCGACCGCTATTGGATCGATCACGAACGGAATGCATCTGAGCCAGAGTCGTCTCTTTGAGCAGCAGAGACGATATATCGCACGTTTCGTTATTGCATCTCTGGTCAACCATTTCCTTGCTGGCCGTCTTATGCGAAACTGCATCAAAGCCATAATTGCGGCGTTGCCGGGCAAGCATGTTCTGTGAGATTATGATTGACCAACACCCTAAGTGCACTTGGCATGCTCATCCAAAGCTATGAGTATGCCACGGGTGGTTTGGAAGCTGAGTGTGCCTCCGGTTGCTGCCTAAAGTCTCCTTTGGATGTATCTTCCCGAAAAAAACGGAAATTCAAAATGGGTCACGCTGTGTTCTGCCATAATCAAAAGGAGTGCATTACCTATGATATTAAAAAATATTGTCGTGTTTGCGATACTGTCTATTCCGTCGTTTAGCGGCGTATCCTGTATGGCCGAACAGAGTCAGGATAAATCCGAATGGTTTGTCAGACCCACATCTCCTGAATTTCCAAGAACATTTGGCGCACACTACACCACTGATCTTCACCGCTACCCTGGCTATGGATTGGTCGTCTGGAATTATGATACGAATCGATATCAAGATCAGGCAGGCGTTTCAGCACAGATCTTGGCGGCAGCAAGGAAATGTCGTCAAGATTTTTGAAGAGCCTATCTCTCCGGGAAAACTGCTGTATATGACGCAGATGGTTCATTTCGTAATGACTGGCTCGCGGATAAGCCGAACATCATCCGCTTCGAACCCAATTACTTGGTAATTTTGCTTCGTGATGTATCCCCTGAAGGCAAATATAAGACTGCAAGTAGAGATTTTTATAATGCTGGAGTCGTGGTGAGAGCATCAGATGTATTTAATGACTCGATGTCTCTGGCAGATGTTGTTCAGCATGGCTTTACTTCCAAGAGAGTGTGTCATGTTGATCCTAGTCCCTCTTTGCCCGAATACGCTCTCATTTATGATATTATTGAAAGGTTTCGAGTCTCCCGAGATAGAATTATGTTCTCTTCAGGAGATCAACCTTAGATGCTGATTATCTTTTATGAGTGCTGTGCATCGCAGCCATTGTGCAATGCTCGTGACGGTGCCGGGGAAAGCATATTCTGTGAGAGTATGGTTGACCAACACCATTCGTGCACTTGGCATGCTCATCCAAAGCTATGAGCATGGCACGGGTGGCCTGAATGCTGAGTATGCCAGTCGGCCTCAGGCAAGCCGTTGATAAGTCTATGGAACGAATGGTTGTGCGTCTGAAGAAAATCTCACTCAATAGACGTCTTACCTCGCCATGCGTTTTTTGCGGCCTTTAATGAAGCTCTCAATGACGAGGTTTCCCAGGTCGCCGGCGTTGCAGTAGGCTGAAATGCCGCCGGTGACTTCGGCCATGCGTTGAACGAAGTTGACCAGTTCGAGGTAGAAGTAATCTTCAATGAGTGCGAAGCTGGAGATGCTGATCCCTTCTGCCGCACAGCGTTTGGCTTCTGCTAAAGTAGCCAGCGCGGTCTGTTCGCTGGGAGGGTAGATCAGCATGAGATCTCTGCCCTCGACATGGGCTGTGGGCTCGCCATCGGTGACGATGAGGATCTGTCGATTCTGAGTGGGCTGCTTATTGAGAATTCTGCGGGCGAATTGCAGCCCTGCATGGATATTCGTGAAGTGTTGTGGCACGAATGCCGGTGAATTATCCAGAGAAATGCGCAGCCGGATGCGTGGGTCGTACATGCTGACAGGTTTGGGGGCCGAGGCAAAGAGTTCTTTGGAGCTTAATGGGCTGGCGTAAGTATAGAATCCGACGATCTGGAGAAAATCTCCTTGGTAGCGCCCGTTGATCAGGGCCTGTAAAGCCATGGCGACGCGTTTGGCCGACCCGTATTTACCCATGCGAGTCATGCTGCCGGACATATCGACCAGGAGGACTGTGGCACAGTTGGTCTGATATTGCTGATCGTAAAGAACGA
Source organism: Planctopirus limnophila DSM 3776 (assembly GCF_000092105.1). Classification (NCBI taxonomy): domain Bacteria; kingdom Pseudomonadati; phylum Planctomycetota; class Planctomycetia; order Planctomycetales; family Planctomycetaceae; genus Planctopirus; species Planctopirus limnophila. Next base: position 650,177 of record NC_014148.1, read on the forward strand.
GGTCGTCTTCCTGGATGTGGATCTGCCGGTTAGCAAGTTTGCCTTCCCGGGCGTGACGAGACATGGCAGACCGCATGGTTTCGTGCAGGTTGAGATTGGAGATGGCGTCTCCGAATTCGTATTTCTTGGATTCATCCTGCAAGACTTCGCCCGGGCCGCGAAAATCGACCTGATGTTTGCCGAAGGAATCTTTGCGTTGGACCTGGAAGAGTTCATCGAGGGCCCGATTCTCGACGCGTTTAAGACCTTTGGGGGTGACGGAGTACCGTCCTTCGCGGTCTTTCTCGACGAGACCCTGGCGGATGAGCATGTCGACGACATCGGGCTGTTGCTCTTCCCAGTCACTCAGGTTGTCGAGGACTTCGTCGCCGTATTGCAACATATACTCGGAGAGTTGGTCGAAGAGTTCGTCGGCCGATTGCGGGGAGAACGCGTTGTTTTCGTCATAGCGTGAGTATCGAAAATCCATGAGTTTTTCCCACGACGGAACAATCGACCAGCTGACCAGTCTCTGATACTGCGACTCTTGGCTGTATTGTAGGCGAGTTGAGGCTGCGGGCGTGCATTTCTTTTGGGAGCAAAACGACAGGGACTTGCTTTACGAAAGTGTGAACGTAATAACAGTGTTTCGGCCAATTGGTGTGTGTGGAGTGGGATTTCCACGAACCTCGACTCATTTTCTCAGGTAATACCAACAGAGTGTGTTATTGGCATTGTCTCGGGCATCGGCTTTCGTGTGGAAAAAATAGCGGGTAGCAGCGGAGGGGTGGGGAAGTAGTCCTTAGCGTAACCTCCTGAAAATTTTGCAGTTCAGTTGGTTTTTTGGTGTTGTGACTGAGGTGCAAGTTCGCGACGATGGAAAAGTGTGTTTTTCAAAAAAGCTTTTGTGGTCAATAATGATTCTGTTTCTCGACTGTCGTCGATTCTGCGTGTGAGTTGGTGATTGTTGAGCTGAGTGAGTTGTTCAGAAATATGCTGGTCGTTTGCAGGAAGCTGTGAAGTCGGCCGTTCACTTTAGAGCCTTGATTTGGGCGGAAAACCTATGACAAACAATGATTCTCAGGCAAAAGTCGGTTCAAGCTGGCGAAAAGCTGGTGTGCTGGCCTGTGGGCTGTCGCTGGCAGTTTCGGCGTTTTCCGGTTTCTCTCTGTTCGCTCAGGGGGCCCTGTTGGCTCAGGAGATGGAAGCCAAGCCGGGGATGTCTGACAAGCCGGGGATGTCCGATAAGCCGGGGATGCTGAAGCCGGGTGCGAAAGCGGCAGAGATGAAGGGTGACATGGAGGCGATGGATGGGCCTGCCATGAAAGCTTCGGGACCCAAGGCTGCTGGTGGCGGTGATGATCTTCCTGCCCGCGTTAAGCCTGCGACGAATAAGCCGGGTGTGCGTACTGCAGCGGCCGATCCTGTCGTGCAATTCATCAATGAAAGTCTTCGCCAGGGGTGGAAGGACAACGATGTTGAGCCTTCTCCGATGGCCGATGATGCCGAATGGATCCGCCGGGTGTACCTCGATATTGTCGGGAGAATCCCCTCGGCTGAAGAAGTTCAGGATTTTGTGGCAGACAAAAGCAAGACCAAGCGATCGGAGCTGATTGAAGCTCTGCTGGAAGATCCGGGTTATGTGCGGAACTTTACGACCATCTGGACGAACCTGTGCATTGGTCAGCGAACACCTCGCCGTGTCAGCCGGACGGGGATGCAGAAATTCTTCCGAGAAGGATTTGCCAAGAATCGCCCCTGGAACGAGATGGTTTTTGATCTGGTCTCAGCTGAAGGTCACTTCGAGAAGAATGGAGCGACGAATTTCATTCTGGCGCAAATGCAGGACAACGATGATGGCGTCCAGCTGACAGCCAAGACCACTCGTCTTTTCATGGGGATGCAGGTTCAGTGCACACAATGCCATAACCATCCGTTTAACGAATGGAAACAGGATCAGTTCTGGCAGTTCAACAGCTTTTTCCGTCAAGTCCGCAAAATGGATCATCAGAAGCTTGACCCTCGAACCGGGCGGCAGGTGGATGATTACTCTGAAGTTCTTTTCCGTGACTTCAGCGGGCCGGTGTTTTTTGAGAAACGCAGTGGTTTGATGCAGGTGGCCTATCCGATTTATCTCGGAGCGGAAGTTGATGCCAGCGAAGGAGTTGACCGCCGAACAGAACTGGCCAAGCTGATGACGTCTGGCGAAAAGCCTCTCGTCGCAACAGCTTACGTCAACAGGATGTGGGGGCACTTCTTTGGCTACGGGTTTACCCGGCCTGTCGATGATATGGGCCCACATAATCCATCTTCCAATCCCGCACTGCTGGATCGGTTGTCGGATGAGTTTGTCAAAAGTGGTTACGACTCTCGGCAGCTCATTCGCTGGATTGCGAATGCCGAGGCCTACAGCCTGACGAGCCGGGGGATTAAGAAGAACGAACGAGACAACCCAGCCGCTGGCGAAACTCCTTTGTTCAGCCATATTTACGTCAAGCCAATGCGGGCAGAGCAGCTCTATGACTCGCTGATTGTCGCGACGAATGCTCATAAAACCGGTCGTGCCGGTTGGGAGCAATCGGAAGAGCAGCGGCAGGAATGGCTCCAACAGTTCGTCCAGGCTTTTGGTACTGACGATAACGAAGAATCAAGTGGTTTTGACGGTACGATTCCTCAGGCCCTGATGATGATGAACGGGCCGCTGACGCGTGATGCAGTGGCTTTGAAGCCTGGCTCACATTTGGCCGAAGTTCTTGCAGGTAAAGGGAATGAGCGACAGAAGCTCAATATCCTCTATCTGTCGGTTCTCAGTCGGATGCCGACTGCGGCCGAGTGGGCTCGATTCCAGAAATATGCTTCGAGTTCGGGCGGAAACCTGATTCCGGTTTATCAGGATATGTTCTGGGCTTTGCTGAATTCGAACGAATTTATCTTCATTCACTAGAACATTCCGCGGTTTCAGTGCGTTATTCAGTAGAGAAATCTACAAAGTCAGTCGAGTCAGTCAGTCGAGTTCTTCAAACAAGTTCAATTTGTCAAATTGAGAGTCGGAGATCAGTTTATGTCAATTTTCCAGCCTGACGGTATGAGTCGCCGACACTTTGTGCGGCACCTGGCAGCGACAGCTGCAACAATTCCGGCTCTTGAATTCATCTCTCATGTGCGGGCCAACGCAGCAGAGCTGAAGAAGAACCAGAAGTCTTGCATCCTCATGTGGATGAGTGGTGGCCCCCCCACCATCGACATCTGGGATCTCAAGCCTGGCTCCAAGAATGGTGGCGAATTCAAGCCCATTTCGACGAAGGGCGATCTGCAGATCAGTGAGCACATGCCCAAGACGGCTCAGGTGATGAATCATCTGTCAGTCGTGCGTGCCATGAGCACCCGCGAAGCTGACCATGGTCGCGGCACTTATTTCATGCACACGGGCTATGTTCCAAATCCGACTGTCGTGCATCCATCCTTCGGCTCGGTGGTGAGCTACGAACTGGGAACCAAGCGGAAAGAGCTGGAAATTCCAGCCTTTGTCTCGATTGGCGGCGGTCGTGAAGGAACAGGCCCAGGCTTCCTGGGGATGTCCAACGCTCCCTTCGTGGTGGATTCGAACGGCGGCATTCGCAATGCTGACTTGAATGGCGTGTCAGCCGGTCAATTGGGTCGCCGCCTGGATATGCTGGGTTCTGTTGAAGAAGGTTTCATCAACTCACAGCGTGGTGAGTCTGGTCAGTCTCACAAGGAGATTTACCAGAAGGCTGTGAATCTGATGACTTCGAAGCAGATGGACGCTTTCAAGGTGGCTCAGGAATCGCCTGAAACATTGGCTCGCTACAGTCCAACACCTAATGGTAATGCCATGGGTGGTGGTATGGGTGGGATTAGTGGCTTTGGCCGTGGTCTCCTGATGGCCCGTCGCCTGGTCGAATCCGGCGTGCCATTTGTGGAAGTCGATTTCGGCGGCTGGGATCTCCACAACGATGTCTTCAATTCGCTGAAGAATCGTATGCTGCCCCAGTTGGATGCCGGGATTTCCGCTCTGGTCACAGACCTCAAAGAGCGTGGTATGCTCGATAATACCGTCATTGTGTGGATGGGTGAATTTGGTCGTACACCTCGAATCAACCAGAACACTGGTCGCGATCACTGGGCAGCCAGCTGGTCCACGATGATTGGTGGCGGTGGTCTGCGTGGTGGTGTGGCTGTTGGCGAGACCGACAGTGACGGCATTGCAGTAGCCAGCGGCAAGAGCTACCTGCCCGGAGATATCTGGGCCACAGCAGCACATGCTCTGGGGATTCCTCTGGATACCGTGCACACTTCGAAGCGTGGACGCCCGATGAAAATTGCTAACGGTGGAACACCAATCAAGGAATTGATTTCCTAGTTGACGCTGAATGTTGTAGTGCTTCAGCTTGAGAGGTGCTGGTTGATGTGAGTTAACGTCAGCTCGGTGCTGATTCAGGTGAATCAATACATAGTTCAATTGCGGGGAGTGAGGCATGGCCGAGCTCCCCGCCTGTGTCTTGCCCGGCTGATTTTCCGGGAAGCTAAAGAACGGCTGGCGGCGGCGAATCACGACGGAGACAGTTGCCTGAAAGGATTTTCTGCCTTCGTGGTGCCGGGTTGATTCATTGGCTTGTCTGCTCTTGCTATCTCTGAAATGTCGATGTCATGAGTCCATCCACATCCAGTCCGTGAAAATGCGGCATGAGTACTTCACCGTCTGAGCAATTTGAGCCTCAAGTCAATCCTGGTGAGGGGGTTGAGGCGTTGACTTTTCAGAAGGACAACGGCTCTGAACCAGCTTCACAGGCTGAGTTTGTGCAGCTGTTTACAAGATCTCAAAGACGATTGTACTTATATATATTGTCCCAGGTGCCGCATCCGGTTGAAGCTGAAGAGATTCTGCAGGAAGCCAATGTGATCGCCTGGACAAAATCGTCTCAGTATCGCAGTGGCAGTAATTTTTTTGCCTGGGTCTGTCAAATCGCCCACTTGGAGATACTTAAGCATCGCAGTCGGCAGAAGCGAACGAAACTCAGATTCAGCGATGAGTTTATTGAGCAGGTGGCCAGTGAGGTGGTCGAACAGGTGGATGAACTGGAGTCTCGTCGGCTGGCTTTAAAACATTGTCTGGGAAAATTAAGAGATAAAGACCGAGATCTGATTGAGTCCCGCTATGCTCCTGGTGAGCGTGGTAAAGATCTGGCTAGCCAGATTGGGCGACCAGCCAATTCGGTCTATCAATCATTGGGAAGAATTCGCCGTACACTCATGGAATGCATTCAGCGGCAACTGGCCGTTGAGTTTCATTGAGTTCGATCTGTCGTTTTGCTTATCCCGAGGTATGCATCGGAAATTACCTGTAGAACCTGTGAACTGATAGAGAGATTGATCTGATCGAGGCTGATCTCGTAGAGACATCGAGACATAGAGAACTGAGAAGTATGTCGACCTGGAATGATGAACTCTGGCAACTGCTCGAAGCATTGTGCGAAGATCGCATACATGCCGATGAGCTTTTGCGGCTGGAGCAGATTGTTCTCTCGTCGAAAGAAGCCAGGCTCTTTTATATTCGATACATCGACCTGCATGGCTCACTCTATTGGAACGCGGCTTTTGGTGCTCGGCAGGACGAAGTTTCTCCAACGGCTGATGGAGACTCCTTGCTGGCTGCAACTGCTGAAGCTGGTTCTGACGATACCGATGCTGAAGTTAATCGAGGTTTGCAATCTGAGGAGAGCCCGGGTGAGTTGACCTGGGAGCAGTTCTCATCACTAATGGTCGAGAACATTTCAGAAAATGAACCTCTGGTGTCAGTATCGACCGATACGGAAGTTGCTCTACCGGAGACGAAAGATACTCTCGGGCCCGAAGGTTATCTCTGGCAGGAACTCCCCTCGAGGTTAACGGCTGTTAAAGCGGTGCCAACCGCATCTCAGTTGTCTCCTGCCGGGAAATCGACTCCAGGTTCGATCTCCTGGCTGAGTGGGATGTTCGGAAATCGCAAGTCGCAACGCAGTCGACGCCTAAGGAAATGGGTGAAATCAACGGGCTCTGCATATGCAGGTATTGCTGCTGTGCTGCTGGTGTGTTTGTCGGTCGCTTACTGGCAACCGATTTCTGGACAGAGCGGCCAATTTCTGGGGAGCTTGTGGAAGCCGGCTGCCAAGCTTGATTCGCCACTGGCAAGTCATTCGGATCTGTCGACATCGGATCCGGCCGGCTTGCAAACAAAGGGAGATACCACGGCACATCCTGCTGCTGAGATTAATGGGCCGCTCAATCGTTCCAATTCCGAAGCGACAGCTCGAACGAACGGTCGAACACCGGTGGCATTGCCACTTTCAACACTCGATAAGCCTCAGGGAGTTTCGCAGGCCAATCCGACAGAGGAACTGATTGCACAGCGAGCTCAGGCTCTTAAAGAGCAGCAGGCGATGGCTGAAGAGGCTGCACGGATTAAGTCGCTCTCGGAATCTGTCAGTGCGTTTGTTAAGTCGCCCTCCAAGCCGTCGATCGCCTTTACTTATCCTCAGGGTCGGTTATCGAGTGTCCAAGTCGTCTCTCAAGTGAATGAGTACCTGACGAAGACCTGGAAAGAGCAGAACCTTACGCCGGCTCCATTGGCGAGCGAGGCTGTGTGGCATCGCCGAATCTATCTGGATCTTGTCGGCCATATTCCCACATCAGCAGAAACCGAGGCCTATCTGTCGGATCGTTCTCCAGGGCGTCGAGAACGGCTGGTGGACCGATTGCTGGACGATCCTGGATTTGCCCGATATCTGGCGACGACTTGGACGAATCTTCTCGTCGGTCGGCATGAGCTGGAGACAGCCGATCGACAGGCTTTGCATGAATACCTGCGTGTCAGCTTTGCAGGACATCGCCCATGGAACCGCATCGTCGAGGAACTTGTGTCGGCTAGTGGGCGTTCCCACGAAAATGGGGCGACGAATTTTCTGCTGGCCAACTTGAATCAAGATGCGTTAGCAGCCACCACCAGAACCTCCCGATTGTTTCTCGGGCAGAGCCTCGACTGCGTGCAATGCCACCAGCATCCCTTTGACGATGCCCGTCAGGCAAAATTCTGGGAATTGAACAGCTTTTTCCGTCAGGCCAGCAGTCGTCCCGTTCTCGTGCTCGATCAGCAGACGGGAAAACGGGTGCAGGTGGCTCACGAGTTATATGATCTGCCTGTCGCTGGCCCGGTTTATTTTGAGACGACGAATCAGACATCTGTCGCTGCTTTTCCGCGCTGGGCAGGGCAAGAGGTTGATGATTCTGCCACAACGCGTCGGCGGGTGGAGTTAGGTCGTATTCTGGCTGAAGATCATGATCATCAACTGGCACGTGCTTTCGTGAATCGCCTGTGGAGTCAGCTCTTCGGTCGAGGGTTTACGACTCCGGTGGATGATATGGGGGTTCACCAGCCGCCAGTCCATCCCGAACTGCTTGAGTTGCTGACGCGCAATTTCGTTCAGGAAAACTACAGTATTCGGGAACTGGTCCGTTGCATGGTGAACTCGAGACCTTACCAGTTGGCCTCGATCATGGAGTTAGATTCTGCTCCCAGGCCCCTGTCGAATGCCACAGGGAGTGAGTCAGCGGTTCAGGAGGAGTCCACGACTTTTGAATTCATGCGTGCCAGGCCCCTTTCTCCTGAGCAGATCTTTGATTCTTTTCTGATCATGAAAAGTCCTGTTCCTGGGCAACAGCAGTTCTGGATGGAAGCCATTGAAAAACGTCAGGAATGGATTGCACCTTTTATTCAACAACTTCCAACTGAAGAGAATCTTGAGACGAGTCTTTATGCTTCGCCATTACAGGAAGTGCTTACACTGATGAACGGCGATCTGACTCAAGATCTGCTTTCTGCCACATCAGGGACGCTTCTGGCGGAGACATTGAAGCGATATACAAAGGATGTCGATCGTGCAAATGCTCTCACGATGGCCATTGTGTCCCGCAAAGCGACTGAAACGGAAATGACCATTCTTCGAACTGCTTTGACGAAGATCGTGGGCAAAGTCAAAAATGGTGAAAATGCCGAAGTGCTGACTCTTGATCTCTGGCGTGATTTTGCCTGGGCTCTGCTGAATTCGTCAGAGTTTCGCATGAATCACTAGGCCCCTATCTGCCACATCCACGCATGCAATTTATGGCCTTACTCTCAAATCTCCGAGGTCTGTTCGTCACCGGAACCGACACTGATGTGGGCAAGACCTATGTCTCCTGTAGGATCATTGAGGCCCTGCTGAATACTGGGCATAACGTGGGTGCCTATAAGCCCGCCTGCTCTGGTGCCATTGTCTCCAGTCTGGCGCCTTCTTCTCAGCCCGAATGGCATGACGTCAATGAGTTATGGAGTGCCACCGGCCAGCGGTTTCCGAAATCGCAAATTTGCCCACAATGCTTTTTAGAGCCACTGGCACCACCTTTAGCTGCTGCCCGGGAAGGTCGCACAGTGTCGGCTCAGCAGCTGCGTTCTGGCGTCGATTGGTGGCTGGATCGAGTCGATCTGCTCCTGATCGAAGGGGCGGGAGGGATCTTTGCCCCGATCTCCGAGCAGGATGTAGTCCTGGATCTCGCTGTCGATCTCGGCTTTCCCATGCTGATTGTCGCACGCCCGGGCTTAGGAACCATTAATCATACACTGCTGACAATTGCCGCCATTCGGCAGCGGGGGTTACCAATTGCTGGCGTGGTGATGACGTCGGCATCGCCCTTTGACCAGCCATCGGTGATGGAGAACATCAAAGAAATCACAGCCCGCTCAGGAGTGCCAGTTCTCGCTGTGATAGAACCTGATCGACCCTGGCCCGTGACGATCGATCCCGCAGACTGCTTTTCTCACTCTCGAAACCTGACTCATCATGAGCCTACAGTTGGCGAATGAAAATCAATGCTTTCATGAAGCCGACTCTCTTCACTGTTTGCCGCATTTCATGGCCGGTTGGCTTCGGCCCAGAATTGTGCTGGTGTGCGCAGTGGAGTTTGTCCAAAATGAGTATCTAACTCTTTCAAAGAGGGCATCTGGCGAATCACTTCCAGGCCTGACTGAATCTTTTCCGGTGTGAAGATTAGCCGGTCGAGTTTCAGGCCGGCTAAAGGTGTCAGATCTTCGACGGCCGTCTCTCCGATATGCAGACGCTTCAAAGAGGTGTTTTTCGCGAGTGGTGAAAGATCTTTGACCGGTGTTTTATGCAAAGTCAGGCTCACCAGAGGCAGCCCTGCCAAGGGTGCAATCTCGGACACCTTTGTCTCATTGAGCCAGAGCATCTCCAATGGGGACTTGGCGAGAGGAGTGATGTCCGTGACCTGTGTTCCCAGCAGGTTCAATTCTTTCAAGGGGAGACCTTCGAGTGGTTTGATATCGACCAGGGGAGCGTAGGTAACCCACAAAGTGCTGATTGAAGAATTCGCCAGTGGAGAAAGATCTTTTACCTGACATTCTTCCAGGTAAAGGGCCTTGAGAGGCAAATCTTTCAGTGGTGACAAATCCTGAATCAGGCTGTTCCGAATCCCTAAGGCTTCCAATTTTGTGGAGGCCAGCGGTGACAGATCCACCAGATCGGCATTCTCAAATTCGGCTCGAACAATCTTCCCGTTTTCTTGTTCGGCGCGCATGTTCTCCAGACGCAGGAATGGATTTCGGGCTTTGAGATCCCGCTGAAACTTCTGCAAAGGATCTTCGGGTTGCTCGGGTGCCAAAGGGGCCATCGCCACATCCTGTGAGGGAGGATCGGGCATGGTCTCATGATCGGCTGCGGTTTTCGAACTGCCGCAACCGGGCTGGAGGACCACCAGGAGCTGCAAAGTCAAAGCGAGCCATGCGAGTCGAGCCGTTGTTAAAGTCCCTGGATTTGAAGTGATTTCCACCATGCCGATTCATTATCCCAGTTGTGGCCTTCATGTCGTACTTCGACAGAGAGCGGCAGTTTTTCTTGAGTATAAGGTGTGAGGTCAATGTTCAGCTCGACCCACTGATCTTTGCCAGAGATGATCCGCTCTTCAATTGAGCGTCCTTGAACGAGAATCACGAGTTTGAAATCGCGGTCATTTTCGGCTCGAACTTTGCCTGTCAACGTGACGGGGCGGTTTCCAGTTCGAGTGACATGGGCGAACATACGGAATGGTCGATTGGCCTCCAGCGGATGTGACCGGACGACATCATTTTCGCCTGCATATTGCCTCGCCCAATGGAGACCACCTTGAGAATTCATGGCGACAAACTGGGGAGCGACCAACTTGAGTAGCCTGCTGTAGTCTTCTTCCTGAGTGACAATTTCCTGAATCCCTTCCGGGAGTTTGGGAGATTCTTTGGAAGCCTGGAGCTTTTGCCGAATGCGAGTGACATCGTCGGGAGTCCGGGCCAGAGTGATGGAATCAAAATACGCGGCAGTTTCACCCGTCGTGGCGAATCCAAATCCTGTCAGTGAGATACTGCCAAAATCACTGAAGAGATCGCGCGAGACCCATTGCCAGTTTCGAGGCAAAGACCAGTCGACTCGCAGTGGTGCTCCTGCTGATTGCTTGGCATCACCGGCATCATAGGTGTAGCCATGTCGCATGCCGCGATCTTCCAGTGGTTTTCCCCCAGTTCGAGTGATAGCCGGTCGGCCACGTAGACGATCTAACGCCGCTTCGGCGATTTCATTTCCCAGGCGACCTTCATGGGCAATCATCAGCCGGATGGTTTCGCGGGATTTTTTGTCGTCGTCGATTTTTCTCCAGGCAAACGTAATAAAACGGAATTCACCCAGTTTCGGATGTTCGCGTATGGGAATTTCCTGGTTGTAAAGAGTTGGGCCACTGCGATCTGTGGGGCGTAATTCCAGGCTGACCTGTCCCGAATAGGGAAGATCGGGACTGATCCGGGCAGTTCCTTCTCCGGACGTTAACAGCGAGGCGAACTCCGCTTGTTCGTCAAAGACAGGAAGAACTCCCGGTTGGTGGGGTGTCAAAGCGACTCCACGAAAGTCAAATTCAGCCGCCTTGTCGTCAGTGAACAGTACGATTTCACATGAGGCTGTCTGGCCTGCCAGCGCGGGTATTGGGAACATGACAGGCTGTGGATCAATGGCCCCTTCACGCTTGGGTAATGTCGCCAGGCCAACCCCTTCTCCGTTCAAGCGAACTGCACAATAGATTTGGGCCTGTGTCTCAGCTTCTCGGGCCGCATGAATGACAATCCATCGATCGGTCGATTTGAGCTGAAGCCGACGCGTGAGGAGCAGCGTCTCACCACCAAGCCGGGCCAGACTGCGAAAGCGAGGTTCTTTTGTATTCCAATTCTCCAGTTGATTTCGCACAGCCACAGGAGCTGCCACCCGGCCATTTTGGTTCCATCCCGTCAGACTCCATCCCGACCAGCCGGAGATGAGCTGATAGGCTGCGGCTGAAGTCATTTCGCCAGCCGTCGTGGCGTTCAGCCTCAGTTGGGGTTCCATCCAGTTCGTAAAGTCTCGTAGATCGAGTGGATCGGCTCCGGGTGTGGAAGAGTTGGCCTGCATGTCAGTTCCCAGAACTAACTGGCGGGGACCACCGGCTGATGTGGGTATCGAGATCCAGTCGGTATGGACGGCAGACTCAGCTCCCGACTTCTCCCCACTCTCAAACAACGTAGATGTTGTTTCACCGGCACGCACACGAATTGTCGCGCTGGCACAGCCTCGCTTTTGCGCTGCAGGATCGAATCCCCACGCGGTGCGCAAGCCCTCGACAAAATCGGGAATCTGAAAAGTGATTTGGCTGGTGCCGAAGACTCCCCACCCGTTCTGGCTGAAATTTTCACCTGTGGTCAATCGAGTCCCATTGACACTGCTGTTCCAATTCGGTGACCAGCTTTTGCCAAAGGCTGGTGAGTAGACAATCTCTGCGGGATAAAACCAGCTCAAAGGTGGTTCAGTAACGATCCATGTCTGCCAGCCGATAACTTGCGGAAATCGAATCCATAAAGGATCCAGAGCCCATGCCGGTTGGATCAACTGATACCAGTCAGCTTGTCGATTGCGGTCGCCATAATGGCGTCCCTGTAAGCGCTGTGTCGATGTGGTTAACAGGCTGCCATCCATCGTCTCCAGACGAATCCATCGTCCTTTACCATTGGGCGTTAATGCGGCTGCGGTTTCAAAAAATCTCTGCCATTCGTCATCCAAGGGAAGATGAATTTCCGCCAGGTCTGACAGGGGAATTTCTTTGAGACCTGTCGCCGCCAGCAGGTTCACCGCCGAGTTGCTCCAGCGGCATGTGCGAAAGCTGATGCGGCCACCATTTCTCAACCAGACTGTTCCGGGCTGGTAAGTTTCTCCCGCCATGGCCTCCCACACGATGCGTCGTACGTGATTGGCTTGAACGCGGATGGTCTGTTGGTGCCGAGCTTCAGGGGGATAAACTGGTGCCAGCGGGCGCACCAGAAAATAGGCGGGCATCGTTTCGAAGGGATCTTCCAGCCCGTTCGACCAGCCCAGGACTTCGCCGGCCAGTCGATCACCTCCCGACAGTTCGACGCGAATGCCTCGACGAGCCGCGGGGGGAACTGGCGATCGCCATAGACTGACGACCGGATTCGAAGGCTCGAAGAGTCGCAGATCTCCCAGCCTGGGTTCAGCCGCTGGATCGTTCCAGTCCCGGAGTTGAGCCGGTCGAGAGGTACTGCCATCACTCCAGCGAGCCGTAAATTCGGCTTCTGCCGCCCACACAGAGGCGGCATGACTCCAGATCAGAATGCAAAACGTCAGCGGGAAAAGTCGTAGATCGAAACTCATGCGTCGTTAGCTCAGGGTATCGAAGCGGACGTTTTCTGGTGAATGATCGATAAGGTGGCATCGTTAATCATTCGGAAGGCCATCGAGGGATGCAAGTCTGGTGAAGTCGTCGATTTCACTGGCTTTGATCGTCCTCAGTAATGGCCAGCAGTGCCAGTCAGAAATCGATGGTTCGCAAAAATCGAAGAAGTTCAGTGGCACACTGGGCATTCAGAAAAATCATTGACCTGTAGCGTTTGGCCTGGTTCGGCATCGCGCATGCTCTTTGGGCAGCACGCGGGTCAAGCGTTGTGAGGTTCACAAGATCTGCCGGGATCAACTCGAATCTTACTACCGATAGAGTTGAGAGCGCCAGGAAACAGACGCTGCTGATTCCGATCGCGAGCGAGGCGTGCTGTCACTCGCCAGAAGTGAAACTTCCTCGTGGGAACGGGGTGGCAAATGAGCCAGTCGTGGGCGGAACATGACGATCAGCATCACGGGCAGATACCACAGGATGTAAACCCCTCCCTCATGGGGATACCAGAATTGCGTGGCGACAATAATCGCAGCCGAATGCGCCATCAGATGTTCGAGATTTTTGCGTAATGGCCAGAATGTGATCACTGTCAGCATGATCATGAATGCTGCAAAGACAGGAATACGATAGGCCTGGTCATATTGACTCCAGAATCCTTTGCCAGTTCCCGAATCAAATTTCAGAACAGACCAGTCAATTGAACCGACAATCTGCCGGGTGAGAGAATGCGAATCGGCCGCAGTCATCATCAGGCAGAGCAGCATCACACAGGCCACCGCACCCAGGGCAATCGAGAATCTCCCGGCTCCGCGCTTCCAGTAAAAGGCAATCCAGACCGGCAGCAGAAAGATCGCAAAGAAGAGTGAACCACAGGCCAGCCCCAGCAGAACTCCCGCAACACTCGGCGTTTTGTAGCTGGCAAAGGCCCAGACAACGAGTGCAGCCGGTAGCAGATGGGTGACTTTATTGACGTCGAAAGCAGTCACAGGCAGAAGCAGATAGAGCGTGGCCATGGCCAGTCCCAGGCGGGTATCGGAAAAATGCCAGCGACCGACAGCGATGAGTCCCAGGCATGTCGCCAGATGTGCCAGAATGGCCAGGACTCGAGTCGTCCAGATTGTGACGCCACCTGTCATCTGCACAATCGGAGTGGCGAGCAGCATGCTGGCCGGCCCGGATTCGACAGGTTTGTCCTCACGATCCTGTTCGGCAAGCTCGGTCTTTGCTGCCTGGTTCTGACTGTTGGACTCTGACAAGTTCTCTGGCTGTGTGCGAGTGTCTGGGTTGATATTGGAAGGCGAAATTTGATGGGAAGAATGGCCAGGAGATAAATCGTCATTCAATGAAGCGAGGCTGGTGGAGCCTGCTGCGCCTGTGCCATCCTGCCGCTTTAACAGGCCATCAGCGCGATGGGCAGTTTCAATCACCGCTGCGTGAGGCTCTAACGTCATCACCTTGGTGGCTTGAAAGGCCAGTGCCGAAACACACAGGAACGCCATGCCGGAGACGTTCAGATTCTGTTCAAGACGCGGACGGCGTGTAAAGAACCCATCCGCTAAAAGCCTAACTAACAGAATTCCCGTCACCAGAAAGAGCCAGGCGTAACCAAAGGCCACTGTTGCTTCGGAATATCTGGCCAGAAGCAGGCCAGGTGCCAACAAAAGCAGCAGTGCGAGATCAAAATTTCTCAACGACCAGATGCGGTCGAATTTGAAGAAGACAGCAATGATGAGCAGCAGCGACAGGTAAAACCATGTCGGCTCATTGACGTCGTAGCCACGGAGAATTGCTTCCATCCCAGCTCTCCTCGTGGGCAATTGTGCCCGCGTGTGAGATAAGGGTTGCCTTCGCAGAATTCAGCATATTCCTTTCCTGTACCGATAACTGCTGGAAATCGCTCTGCTGTGCCACTTGCTCAGCGACACTGACAGAATCATTTTCTTCGCGTCATCGCGACTGGATTACTGAAATCAGCAAAAGCGACAGCCATCATTGGCTGTATTCCGAACCCACTCGAAATGAATGAGGGTCAAGCTCCCCAGCCAACCTCATTCGGATCAAACCCCTAGTAGAATACGGTTCTCTGAAAGAACCGCAACACCAGACTGACGAAATTGCGACGCTAATTATGTGCCAAATGCTTCGGAATGTGTAGAATTGACAATCTTTCGGGTTGATAGGCATCAAAATCGTCAAGTGAAATGAGTTCATCATGAGATTGATGCAGGGTAAGCTGGGTACCTTATTAGATTGAGCGAAGTCAGCCGCAGGATTCACCGCATGCCGCCGTCATCCCACCGCATGGTGTTGAAGTTTCCCCAGAGGTGGATTGAAGTCCTTGCTCAACTCGGAAACTGGGAAAAGTCCAGCCACGGCTATCTCGTGCCACCCGCTGCCTGGCTGGCGGTTCATCCTGCGACAGCCTTAGGCTGTTCTGAAATCTCTGCGGCGGAGATCCCACCAGGAAGTTCTGCAAACTGGTCAAAAGGAACAGTTCTGTTGCAATCGTGGATGGCAGCCCTGATCGAGGCGAATGGCCATCAAGTGGCAGGCCGGCTAGAGACTACGCAGCCCATGGTGGAAGTTCAGGGAATCGAATGTGATGACTGGGCGTTGTCGGCGATCTGTCCGGCAGAGTACTGGCTCGCCTTAACTCATGAAATCCAGCAAAAAGAACATCCGCTCAAGCCTCAAGAACGATCTGCCTTAAGGCAATCGATTCGAGATTTCCTCAGGATTGCGATTCCGCCCGAGTCCCCTCAAGTTCAGCAGGTGGCTCTGTGTGCCGGGTGGCTGGAAGTCCTGGGATTGAGTGAAGAAAGTCACCAGGAAAGCCAGAGTATCGAAGGCTTGGGGCAACCGCCTCATGGCGACTATTGGCATGCGATTCATCACCGCCGGGAACCCGACCCGGGCAACGCCAGTTACTGGTTCCGCCGCATTTCGAAGCACCGGCTTCTGCAGGAACTTGAACAGTTGCTTCCCGTGGCCAATGCAGCATTTCCTGAGAAGAGTTCTCACACACCAGTCAGTTCCTGGAATCAGGCGACTCTCCTGTACCGCTGGGAGGAGTTTCCCGAGGACGATTTGCCAGAACAGCGATATGGCCGGTTGCTTCAATGGCTGGAGATGTCCGCCCTGATAGCAGCCAACGCGTCCTCAACTCACGTTCTGCGATAAAAACTTATTCCTGAGTCCACTCCTCAAGTGAGAAGTTTTCGAGGCCAAACAAATCGAAGGTTCAACGAAGCTTGGGGGGCAAGCTGTTCGAAAACGAAACAGCTCCCGAACGATTGTTTCTCAGTTCGGGAGCTGTCATTTGTGGTTTGCGACGGGTCTCGTTGAGCCCATTGTATTCGTATTGTCCGGCGATTCAGAGAGTTCTTGAAGGCGAACGACTATTCATCGTCGTCCTCTTCCTCCTCCTCCTCCTCCTCTTCATCTTCCTCTTCTTCCAGTTCGAGTTCTTCTTCGTCTTCGAGTTCCAGTTCTTCCAGAGCAGCGGCCTGTTCCGGATCATCGGAAATCGCCAGTGCGCCAGAAGCCACTGGAGCACCATCACCAATCAGTTCCTTCACTGGCTGGATGAAATAGAGCTTCTTGGATTTCTGGCGAAGTGCTTCCAGACGTTCTTCAGCCTCGGCGTACTGATCGTAAGGGAAGCGGGCTTCTTCCTTCATGCTGCCATTAAAGACCACCCACAATAATCGCTTGCGGGCCTGGACTTTTTCCTTGACCTTCCGCACCCGAGGAGTTGCGGCTGCCTTTTTGGTCGCTCGCTTCTTGGGTGCTGCGGTTTCGTCTACCCCTCGTGCTTCGGCGGCTTCCGCCATCCGACGCTGATCCAAACGACGCCCGGCCATTGAGTATCACTCCCGAGTTTTCAAAACGATGAAGCCGCACCAATCACTCAACGAGTCATCGTGCAGCCAAGAATCACAGATCGTAATGATTTCCTCGGTTTGAATCCATCGTGACAGTCAATCTTCCGCGATGGTGTACAGGGGGTCACTGCTAAGTGTTCTTAACTCTGGGAGGTTTAGGTGGAATTCACGGCTGGTAACAAATACTCCCAACATTCCAGCTCTATCGAAAGCTCTTTTACCTCAACCTGTCTGCCAGTCCGGCTCGATTTCACGAAGTGAGTATTCCGGCTGAGGAGACGCGTCATGTCCGAAATGAACATCAGGCGAAGTTCACCATCGTTCCCCCATTCCGAAAAAACGCGATCCATGCCTTTGCACGCAGGCTTCGTCATGCTGCTCGCAGGGTTAATGGTGGGATTCGATGGAATATCTTCGGCAGAGGCCGGGATCTGGCCCTGGTCGCGGAAAAAGGAAGAAGTCTCGAAGCCCAAAGATCATCCCCAGGCTCCACCTCCTGACGCAGGGAGCTTGAATGCCGGCATTCGCAATCTCCTTCTGGATGCCCACGCGGCCTATCAGAAAGGAGATCTCTCGACAGCCTTGAGGCTGGCTCAAAGAGCTGAAAAGCTCGCCAAAGCCTCTCAGCAGGTCGCCGGGAAACCTAATGAACTGGAAGGAACAGCTTCCCGCTTTGTCGTGGAAATCACTCGCCAACTGGAAGAAAAACACAAGTCTCTACCTGTTCAAGAAGCCTCGAAGTCACCTCAGGTAGCAGCGACTCCCAAGACTTCTCCCGATGCAGGGAAAACACACTCAGAGAAAGCCACAACTGAACCTGCACCAACTGCAGTGTCCGTTAAAACCAGTGAGGTTCCTCGCGAAACTCAAGTCGCAACAGCGAGTAAAAGCGAGGACTCTGCAGACAAAGCCGCCGTTGTGCCAAGCGCTGAGATCGATGCCGATCAGGGCTTGCGTACAGGGAATCTGTTATTGCAATCGACCGCTCCTGTGATGGAGTCGATCTCCAGTTCTTCCGTAAGTTCGAAGACGATGGTCACTCGCTCTGGCCCAGAGAATTTCCAAGTAAAGACAGAAGAGCCAGGCACGGATTTCCCTGACTGGGCACAGGATGTTCGACCGGCACAAGGCAAAGGCGAACGACTGGCAGAGGCTTCCATGGCCGCTGAAGAGAAAACAGCACCTCTGGCAGAAAATTTGAAATCGCTGAATCAGAACTCTGGGGTGACTCACAAAAATTCCCCAAAGGATGTCCCATCGGCCAGCACATCTCGCTCGATGGATTTCCAGAGCGAACAGCCTGAGCAAGTGGCAGCCAAATTGGAGAAAGCCACCTCGAAGCCAGTTCAAAATGATTTACCGACTGCCCACGATCTTCCCGCATGGGCCTTGGCTGCCGAGCCTGACGAAGAGCAGGAGGCTCGTGTTTCCGTCGATTTTGGAACGTCAACGGTTGATCAGGAAACGCCTGCTGGTCCCAGCTCAAAAAACATCTCTCGCTCTGTTCCGGTACCGCCTCAGGTTCAAGCCGAAGTGGTGAGCTTGCGAGAAGTGGTCGGCGAAGCACAATTGCCCGGCTGGCGTGAGATCACGCCGATGGACATTCACCAGCCGGCTCGACTGGATCCCTTATTGCGTATGCAGGTCGAAATGGCTGCAGCTGCCACTCGTGATCTGCGAACAAGAATTCTTGACGCTCCCCGCTTGATCAACAGCCAAGCCAGGCAAGTTGATCACGTTGCCCAAGGCACGATTACCCTCACATCGAATTCGCGTCAGGTCACGCCGACGGCAATTCCTTCAAGCCATGAGGTCTCTGGAAGTTCAATGGCGGGTGATCAGTATGCCGCTTTGCGTCCTGAGGGAGATCAAGAATCTCGATCACCTCTCAGCGTAATCGCTGTTGCGTCAAGTACTACAGATTCGACGAACCGCACCGTTGTCAATGCGCAGCCGTTGAGCGAGCCGGTAGTGACTTCATCCGTAGCGAATCGGGCGTGGGCATCACAAGTGGTGGTGCATACTCACGAACAAAACCTCCGGGATAACTCGAGTCTTGTCGCTGAGTCAACAGCTCAATCAGAGTCGAGCCAGGCTCGACTGGTGGAGACTGCCATTCATTGGCTGAGAAGCCACCCCGTGAGACACCGCTGGATGATGGCAGCTGTTGCTTTGAGCGTTTTCTCACTCTTGTGGTGGTATGGCGGACGCCAGTTGCCGGGCTCTCGCTCGGTTTGAGATCTGCGCTTGTGCCCGTGCCGTGTTCTGATCGGCCCGATACGCTTCCTGCAATAATTGCCTGAAACGGTCTGCAAAAGGGACGGCGTGCAATCGAAGTGGCTCTGCAGCCGCTCGTGACCTGATGACGATATCGCTGGATCGATAAAACGATTGAAAGCTCGCTGGATCGACCTGGATTTCAGTGACTTCACTCCAGGGGATCTGCGTCACGATGTGCCGTGTGAGTATGGTTTCAATGACCACGCCCGAGGTTGTGACCACATAGCGAACTCCCCGCAATTTGAGCCATACATACGCGATGATGGCGATGGGCCAGGTCGGCGGTATCCACACCAGATACGACAGCCGGATTCTGGGTGTGATATGTGGCAGGCTCTCGTACAACTTTCCCAGGTATTTTCCAATCGTGGTGCAGGCGATGGAAGGATAGACCGCCTCCAGTCGCTCTTCGTCATCTGTGGAAAAATTGGAAGTTGGGGAGTTCATCAGACACTTGAGTGACAAAAGGTAAAGTGCATAGATCTCGTCACGAAACTGATTCCACATTGAGTCTCCCGAAATCCTGCCCATCGGGCAAGCCTGCCGGGAGGAAACGGGATCATTGTTTCGATGGCATTCGTTTCGCAGAGAGAGTCAGTGACGTCCGCGAGGAGGCTCGGCAATGACCAGTTTCTGCATGCAGATCTGGCCCAGACGGGCCACCAGAGATCTGGCCGTCAAAGTTGAATGAATTGTCTCGGGTTGTTCAGCAACTTCCGGCTGAATTGAATCTATGGGGTGCACAAAAGAAGCCAGTTGAAACGTCTTGAACTCGCCAGATTCAAGGCAATCCAGCAGTGCAAAAGTCTCCGTCAACTGCTGCGAATTGCTTGCCAGAAAACTGTGAAGTTCTGCCTCGTTAAGGTCATGACGCAGCAGTGATGTCTCATGCGGATTTCTATGACGTGTCAAGCGAGACAATGTCCCACCCTGAGCGCGATACAGACAGGGTTCAACATACGCACGGCGAAGCTGATTCATTTCATTGAACTGCACCATCCACGATTGATCCCAATAAATCGAGAGCCAGTCGTTAGCCCGCGTTCCGATAAGAATTTCTTTGACGCTCTGAAGTCGAGCGGGTGCAGGATCATCCAGATCATCACTGTGCTGACAATTCGCCGGGTGATCCGGTCGAATGCGCTTCCATAGCGCACGTGATGTCAGTGCAATCGCTTCAGAGAAAAGATCGTCGTGATCTGCTTCCTGCCGGGCCATAGATTGCTGACTCGTCACCAGTGAGACAATTTGTCCGAGGATAACCTTGCGAGAAAGTTCATTACGAACTGTAGCCGTTGTTCCAGGGAGCAAACACAGACGTTTGATTCCAGATACGACGCAGATCCTCAGCGGAAAATCTATCGCCGTTCGACAGATGCAGGTTCTTTGCTCGCCACCTGCTTCGCTTTCCACTTCTCGAAGCGATTCCACCCCTTATCAAGAAACGCAGCAAACTCACCCTCTTTACGTTCAAGACCCTTATAGACCGCCAGAATGGTTTTTCCATCCGGCGAAACCACCGCATACGATGGCAGTGAAACATCGCCAAACCACTTCACCTGGAGATCGATATTGCGATCGCGCAGGCTCTCGGCGTAATCCGCATCGGTGATGTGTGGTACGCGATCAGCAAACAATTGCGTCGCCAGAAATCGCTCCAGTCGGGAATGATTATCCGGTAGCTTCATCTTCTGCTCCATCAGTCGGCAATTGACACAATTCACACCGGTGAAGTCAAAGAACAGCGGCTGTTGCTTCGATTTCGCCAAGGACAGCGCACGATTCACATCGAGTGCAAACGGAATTCCATCATGCACCATCACCGGGCCGAGTTCCTCAGTCTCTTTGAAGCCTTGCTTTAATTGAGGCGGTGCAAAGGCCAGGATCTGCGGCATCAAGGCACCCCCTGATTTTTCCGGAGTCAGCACGCCCACCATTAGAAAAAGCGAAAGCCCCAGAAACGTTGTCCCGGCCAACGCCTGCAAGGGAGAAATTCGATCCTGTGGCTGATCATGCGACAGATGGAATATCCCCAGCAGATACAAGCCCGCAGTAATGGCCAGCACACTCCAGGCCACCATCACAAAGGCAAAATCAAAGAGCATCGGCTGTGGATTCAGCGACAGATCCGCCACGCTGAAGAACTTGATTGCCGCCCCAATTTCCACAAACCCCAACACCACCTTCAACGTAAAGAGCCAGCCGCCGCTCTTAGGAAGCTTGCGCAGCATGCTCGGGAAGAGTGCCAGCAGAAAGAACGGCATCGCAAAAGCCGTCGAAAAAGCCAGCATCCCCAGGATCGGCCAGAACACGTTCCCTTGAGATGCCGCCACGAGAATTGTCCCTGCCACGGGAAAGGTGCAGGTAAACGATGTCAGCGTGAAGGTTAACGCCATAAAGATTACACCCAGATACCCACCGGCAGCTTCCTGATTGGCGGTGTATGTGAGCAGCCACGATGGCGGCTGAATTTCAAACAATCCCAGCATGCTCAGACCAAAAGCGACAAAGATCGCCCCGATCGCAAAATTCATCCAGGGATTATTAGCCAGTTGTGTCAGGAATGTGGCTCCAAAGATCAGCGAAAGGCCAACGCCAAGTAACGTAAAGGTGCCAATAATGGCCAGGCAGTAAACGACGGCTAAGCCAACCGATTTCCCATGCCCCTGCTTGAGGAAAAATCCGACGGTAATCGGCACCATCGGAAATGCACAAGGGGTCAGCAAAGCCAGCCATCCCGCCAGAAAGGCTGTCAACAGGTAACCCAAAGTCCCTGCCGCTGCGGATGACTCTTCCTGAGCATCGCCATCATCTTCCCAGAAGGTCACTCCACTTAAAGCACCCGCCTGACTGGCGCTGGTTTCTGCTGTCCCCGTCGTGGATTCGCGAGTGGATTCCTCGGGTGGAACGGGTGCTTTTGTATTCCCCGTTTCAGCAGGAGAGCCGCGTTCTTGAGGCAAGGCTTCGACACCAGCGCGGGATGGTTCCTGCATTCCCAGAGCCAGTTTGAACTTGGGCATGGGCACACACGAGCCCTGAGTACAGGCCTGTGAATGCACAATGGCTTTCAAGCCATACGCTCCGGGGGTTTGCCCTGCGTTGACCACAAAAGGTTTCGTCCAGGTGACGCGATCATGATAAACCTCCAGTGGCCCACCGGCTCCCGGCTCGATTTCATGGGGATGATCTGCCACAAACGGGCCCGCTTCCGAAAGGCCATTCAATTGTTCGAAATCAACAACTGTGGCCGAGCCTCCAAATCCGTCGGGTTGCGTCATTGAGAAAGTGTGGTATTTGGGATCGATCTTCGCGGTGAGGACAAGTTCGACCTTCTCGCCCGGTTTGGCATTTTCCGGGGTCAGCTGTGCAGTGAATTCGATTGGCTGAGGCTTCACGCCACGCTTAAGTCGCTCGGTCACACGAAAAGGAAGCATTTGTGCTGGGGCGGGCTGTTCGACTGTGGTTGTGGTGCTCGCCTTAGCCGCCATGCGCTCCGGGATGTTTCCTTCGAGCTTAGTCGAGAATTTGATGGCCGGAATAATTGGCAGGCATTGCCCACCTTCACCGGCGCTGCAGTATTGTCCTTCGAGCCCACCGCTGATGACCAGGTTTTTGAGATCGACAGTCGGGGCGATATTCAACACCTGCGTCCATGTCGCTGAATCGTGAAGTTTGAAAAGATCGACTCCAAAGAGTGGTTCAAAGATCTTCTGTGGTGGTTTTGCAGAGACAAATGCACCAGCCGCAGTTACCCCTTCTGGAAGCTTGGTACGAATCTGGGTGCGGCCCTCAAACTTGCCTTGCACATCGTAAATATAGTGCCCTTCCGGCAGCACGACGGTCACACTGAGTTGTGCCTGGAGGTGTTGTGCCTGGAGTCCGCTCGCCTGTTCTGGAAGCAGTATCAATTGAGCTGAGACTTCCGGTTTGGCGGCAGCTCCACCCAATAGCGAATCACCTGCCGAATCGCCAAAGAGATCATCAAACTGTGCCTGTGCCGTGATTGGGAAAACCAGCACCGCGAGAACCACGGCAGACAATTTCCAAAGGCTCTGCCAGAGCCCATGGCTGGTGTTATGGCGGCCCTTCACGACACTTGGTCGATGGAAATCAAGGCAATCAATTTCCGAGTGATTGGAATAATCCGCGTGCTTTGAATCGCAGTGATCAGTCTGGGCAGGCTGGGATGTTGCGGCATAGGGCATATTCAGAATCCGCTCAGCAATGGGGGGAGGGCAGCAGCGATTATGTGTCAATTGGGGCAGGTTGAAAAATGACAGTCTGCCCCCGGTTAGATCTCTGTTTGAAAATCCGGGAACAGACTTTTCAATATTTCCTTCAGTTTAGCGTAAACCTTACAAAAAATGGGTTCAACCCTTGGGTTTCTGACAAGTTCTCCGACAAACAATGCATGAGTTGTGCCAATTGATCCCATCCGCATCTGCAGCCGGTTCATTTGAACTCAACCAGAATCGAACTTTTGAAGAAGATCATGTTTCGCCTGTCGATAGAACTTGTCAGCACTCCTTCAGCGCGCTACCATTTTCGCAGCCTGCAAAGGTTTGTGCATCCCCTGCGGTGTGCGTGATGAGCCGAATGCGTTGACCCTACAATCATTGTTTCGGATGTCGGATCCGTCTGGCCGCGTGTATATCCGATGCTGCGAATGCAGCCTCTCGGCTCACACAACCCGGGCGTTCGGCATCCACCTGAACATTAAGGGTTCAGATAACCATCAGTGCTCACACGGCTCGCGCGGAGGTTGCACTTTTTTGTTTGCGGGGCGGCCTCTGAGGCGGCGTTGATGGCAACATTGATCATCCAATCGCTCTCAACCGGCAGCCCCTGGTTCAGTTTGCAGGGCCGCCTCCGACGCAGGGTCAACGGGAGTTCCATCAACCAATGACTCTCAACCGGCAGCCTCTGGTTTTGTTTGTGGGGCCTGCGTCTGGCAAGTCTTTGTTGGGTGGATGCTAATCCACCAATTCAGTTGCTCCTCAACACTTGTTACTCACTCCACCTCTGGCGTGAAGCCTCACCATAGACTCTTCCACTGACCATGCCATAATGGCGAGGGAACAAGTCTTCCACATGCCAGGTGATCCATGTCTCTCTTTGCCAGTATTGAGGCGTCGCATCTTGAGGATGCCAAGCCACTCGCTGCCCGGATGCGTCCACGGAACCTCAACGAGTTCATCGGGCAGTCACATGTCCTGGGAGAAGGGACGCTCCTCCGGCGAATGTTGATTGCCGATCGCATTCATTCTGTCGTCTTCTATGGCCCGCCCGGCGTCGGAAAGACAACTCTCGCTGAACTCATCGCCAAAAGCTCAAAGCGGCGATTCATCGCACTCAATGCCGCTGCCACCGGTGTCAAGGAACTGCGAGAAGCTCTTGATGAATCCCGCGAGCGGCTCAAATCGAGCGGCACGAAAACACTGCTCTTTGTCGACGAACTGCATCATTTCAACAAGCAGCAACAGAATGTGCTGTTGCCCGATGTCGAACAGGGAGTTGTCTCCTTAGTGGCTGCCACGACGGCCAATCCCTTCTTCGCACTGATTGCTCCGCTTCTCAGCCGTAGCCAGATCTTTGAATTGAAGCCGCTCTCTACGGAAGAAATCAAAGCCGTTCTACGTCAGGCTTTATCCGATGAGACGCGAGGTTACGGCCAGAAAAACCTGAAAGTTCCCGAAGAAGTCTTTGATTTCCTGGCAGCCAGTAGCGATGGCGACGCACGCAGGGCGCTTTTAGCTCTCGAAATCGCTGTCGAATCGTTAGATTCCCGGGTTCTGGAACTCACCCTCGAAATCGCACAGGAATCGCTGCAAAAGAAGGCCATTCGTTACGACAAAAGTGGTGATGATCACTACGACGTCATCAGTGCGTTTATCAAGAGCATGCGTGGCAGTGATGCCGATGCGACAATTTACTGGCTGGCCCGCATGTTGGAAGCTGGAGAAGAGCCCCGCTTTATTGCCCGCCGGATTGTGATTGCCGCCAGTGAAGATGTGGGCATGGCCGATCCTCAGGCACTGGTTGTCGCGATGGCTGCCGCTCAGGCACTCGAGATGATCGGCATGCCAGAAGGCCGAATTCCTTTAGCACAAGCGGCGATCTATGTCGCCACGGCTCCAAAATCGAACGCCTCTTACAATGCGATCAACCAGGCACTGAGCGACATTCAGAAACAATACATTCTGCCAGTCCCGAATCATTTGCGGGATGGCCACTATCCCGGTGCTAAACGCCTGGGCCATGGTGAAGGTTACCAGTATCCTCACGATGCCCCAGACGGCTGGGTCAAGCAGGATTACCTGACGGAGCCTCGAAGCTATTACACACCCACGGATCGCGGCTATGAACAGGAGGTTTCTCGCCGTCGGCAACGGCAAGGCGACTAAACATCTTTGGTGCGGAGAATTACTACCGATCAAGATTTCACTTTTGCCACGCACTGCGATCCGCGTTCAAATTGTTGAGTGGCGGCCGTCACTTCGGCCTGGAAACCACGTTGCCGGAGATTTGCATGACATCGGAGAGCCTGCTGCGGATGATCATCTTTCTGAACGTAGGGAGCGTCCTGGCAGAGGCGTGTTTCGCCGATCCGCCCGCTCCGGCGGTTGTCCCTGCCGGTGAAGACTCCGTCGCGGCCTTTATCAAGATCGACATCCTCGCCCGACAGACCTGCACCGGACTGGGTGCCTGCCAGGGTGCCGCTCTGCATGATCACGGGTCGGGCAGGTTGCCCCGGAACGAGTGATGTCTTGTCGGCTCGCCGCTGTTGGACGCGGAAGCAGGTGACAACAATTTTCTGCGAATTCCAGTTTTCTCCGCAACGTGGAACGTTCCGCATGTATCCAAAGAGTAACATCCCCTGCTGGCCACCACGACGGGCAGACGTTAGCCTTCTCAGGTCGTGGCCGGGACAACAAGTGTCAGACACGATCAAGTGGTACGAGAACGATCTGATGCGACAACAGATGAGAAGGATCTGCCATGCGTGCGGTTTTGGCGCTAATGATCACCTTCATATCGCTGATGGGCTACGGTTGTGGCGCGATCAAAGAGACTGCACCTGAGCGTTCCTCCACCACGGTGACAACCCACGAGGGTGGGGCCGACGTTGATTCCTCCGTCATCACGTTCCACGACGAGGTCATCAGTCAGGACACCCCGGTTGTGGAGCTGTCAAGCCTCGAACTCACGACGCCCGACGGGAAACCCGTTCGGTTGAGTGACTTTCTTAAAACTGGCAATCTTGTGGTCGTAGTCACGAGCGGCTACGCCGGTTCGATCTGTCCGGTCTGTTCGACACAGACTTCGAGGTTCATCGCCAACCATGAGGCGATCAAGTCGCGCGGTGCCGAAGTCGTAGTGATCTATCCGCTCGGCAGTGAAAACGATCGCTCCCGCAGCGGCGAATTTCTGGCAGCCGCGAACAAACGGGTCGCGTTGGCTCCCGGCGCTCAACCTTCCTTCCCCTTGTTAGTAGATGTGGGGCTGAAAGTGGTCGACCTTTTGGGTATTCGCCAGGATTTATCGAAACCCGCGACCTACATTCTGGATCGAACCGGCGCGATTCGCTTTGCTTATGTGGGCGAGAGTATGGCTGACCGTCCCTCGGTCCAGGCGATCCTGCGGCAACTGGATACCCTCAACACATCGATGACGAACGCCGCCCGGGTGGGCACATAGCGTTAAACCGCTTTCTCCGAACCAGACATCGCTACGATGCAAGCTCCGCGAGGTTGATGCCAGATGCCACTGGATGACGAGTTCCTTGCAGTCGCGGTTCGGAACGGTTTGTTGGAGCAAGTCGTTGCTGACCAGTTGGGAGCTTTGTCGGCAAGCTCTGGCATCTCTTCGGCACAAGCAGCACTCAACGCCGGCCGACTTTCACATGACCAGATCGATGTCATCGAAGCTCTGAGAAGTCCTTTGGATCAGATTCCGGGTTATGAGCTGCTGTCGCTCCTCGGACAGGGAGGCATGGGCGTCGTCTACAAGGCTCGGCAGTTAGCGTTCGACCGCATCGTAGCCCTGAAGCTCGTGCGGAGCGGATCTGCTTCAAGTACGGCGGTCGCCCGCTTTGAAAATGAGATCCGCACCATTGGCAGCTTTTCCCATCCGCATATCGTGACCGCCTTCGATTCGGGAAAGCATGCCGGTCGACTGTATCTTGCCATGGAGTATCTTGATGGCCAAGACGCTGAGGTCTTCATCCCTAAGGAAAGGTTTCTCCCCGAAAGGATCGTCTGGGGGATGATCCGTCAGGTCGCGACAGGCTTGGCGTACGCCGCCGAGCGGGGAGTCACGCATCGCGACATCAAACCGGCGAACCTGTTGCTGGTGACGCCGCCGAGCGGATATCCCCTCCCTGAGGGTGTTCCGTTCGTCAAAATCGCGGACTTCGGACTCGCCCTCCTGCAGGAGGATTTTGACGCGCAAACCCGCCTGACGAGGGAAAACGCCGCCGTGGGCAGCCCACACTACATGTCTCCCGAACAAATCATGGGTTCCCAGGTCGGCTTGAAGTCCGACATCTATGCGCTGGGAGCCACGGCCTATCATCTGCTCTGCGGCCACCCCCCCTATCATGGCTACACGTTGACGCAGATCTATTCGCGAAAAATGCTTCGGGATCCTGCGGCGTTGAGGGAACTCCGCCCCGGACTTTCCGCCGATTCGGTCTCACTCGTCGAGAGGATGATTCACCGTGAAGAGACCGAGCGGCCCAACGACTACGCGACCCTGCTCCATCGAATCGACACAATCCAACAGTCGACAGACCCTGCCGGAGTGTCGGCGTCGATCCCACAGAGGTCATCTGCCACACCAGGAACCTCCCCGGATCGATACCGCCATTCACTCGTTGCATGGTCTCGCCGCCTGATGACCATTTCCGCGATTGTCGTCGGGCTGGCTGCCATCGCCGCCGGGTTCTGGTGGTCTCTGCCGATCAACCCCAAATTGACCGGGCCGAGGAATTGGCAAGCTACGGGCTGGGTTCGACAATGTTTCGATGGTGCGTCGCTCAATGGATGGCGTACGATTCGTGGAGCCTGGGTACCCGGCGCGAAGGATGAGGAAGGAGGATTCGTCTTATCGGGAAGAGGTGCCTTGGGATATCCCCTCGCCAAACCTGTGAACGGTGGCATGATGCGACTGGACGGCTTTCGCCTCTCCGTCCTATGGCAGAGACAGAGCGCGCAGATCGTTGAGCTGCAATTTCCGGAGGAGCCGTCGGCCCGGCACGGCGAAACCCGGTCGATGGTCTTTCAAGCGACTCCCGACTCGATCCGCTGGGGCCGTCGAATGCTCCCGACAGGAAGTCTGGAGACAGTTTTCGCGGAGCGGTTCATCACTCTGCCCGCCGATTCGGTTCACGAACTGCGCGTCGAATTCCAGGGTGGGGAGTGGTTGGCGTACCTCGACGGACAACTCTTCGGGAGTTCCCCTTCCGGCCCCTTGCCATCTAATGAGTTCCGTCTGGTCGCCGAAGTGGATCCGGGTGACGCCGAGGGGGCGGCGTGGTTCAGCGACATCTTGCTGGAGGAACTCGGGCCGCCAATTTGACACGCCCTGTGGCCGGGTCAAGCAGGATTACCTGACGGAGCCCCGAAGCTATTACACACCCACCGGACGCGGGTATGAGGCGGTCGTACTTCAGCGACTCATCGAGCGAAATGAATCAGGTCGTTCTCGATCCTGAAAAGTATGGGATGGGTTCCATTGAGATGCCCGGGTCGTTGCGGGCTTTGTGTAAAGAGTAGTCGCATATCATCAATCCAATTTGCTAAATCTTCATGCGTCTGAAGTCTTTCGACTGGCACGGAATTCATGAACTCGGCAAGATTCCTGAAGCAGGTCTTCACTTTTTGCTCGAATTGTGGCCTGTTTCAATTGCGGCTATAGAAGCCCACAGGTTCCCACCATCTGTAACGGCCTTGATACTTCCCACCAGATTCTCTGCCAGAGGTCTTCTCGATGAACGTTGTTGATCGTCGTCAGTTTCTTGGCTTAACGCTCAGTGCGGCAGCCTTCAGTGCTGCCTCAAATCTACTCCCATTCGACGACCGCTATGCCCACGGCAAAGTTCTCGGTGCGGACGGGATGCCTGTCTCACCGCAGGTCGAGGGGCCGGAAACGATGTTTCTCACATGGCCGGGAGATCCGACATCGACCATCTGCATTCAATGGGTCGATCAGGATCACGGAAACGAACTTGAGATCGCCTACTCTCCACTGGAAAGTGACAACTGGCAGATCGCCAAGGTCACAACAAAGCCTTTCCCGATGACGAAAGATAAAGTCTACCGTGCCAGTATTTCGTCACTTCAACCGGGGACAGAGTATCGATTTCGTATGGGGGCCGATGCTCCCACGTTCCGCTTTCGAACCATGCCCAAAAAGCTGACTGATACCTTTCACTTTGTCTCAGGTGGTGATGCGGGAACAGGCAGCCATGCAATCGGAACTAATCAACTTGCAGCCCGGCAGGAACCTTACTTTGCTCTCCTTGCCGGCGATCTCGCTTACGACAACGGTAAATCGCCCCGAACCTTTATAAAATTCCTGAAGAACTACCGAGCTCACATGGTTGACCCCCAGGGCCGGCTCATTCCGCTGCTGGCCTGTCCAGGAAACCATGAAGTCGATGGTGCTTATAAACAGCCCCGTGAAAAGGCGGGCTCCTACCTCTCGGTCTTCGACTGTTTTTTTCCGGATACGACCTACGGTGTCTACGATATCGGTGATGACTTCAGCCTTGTATTGCTCGATACCGATCATATTTCGCCCATCGAAGGGGAACAGACGTCATGGCTCGAAAAAACACTGGCCGCACGACAAGACAAAAAACATCTCTTTGTGGCCAATCATGTCCCCGCTTATCCATCGTATCGAGCTGCCAATATCGACAGCGATAAGCCGGGAACGGGGGCTGCCCAGCGAAAACTCTGGTGCCCGCTCTTTGAACGCTACAACGTCGATGTCGTTCTGGAACATCACGACCATCTCTTCAAACGGTCACATCCTTTAACCGATGGCAGAAAAGATAAATATGGCGTCCCTTACTTAGGTGATGGTTCGTGGGGGATGTTGCGGCCCCTCAAAGAACCCGAGTTGCGGCCCTACCTGGCCAAGGTCAGTTCGTCATACCATATGACGGCGCATCATCTCGAAGGAGACGAACGGTTTCATATCGCACTTGAAGAGAATGGCCGGATTGCCGATGTCTGCATGACCAGAAATAAACGTGCTGCCCGAAGAGGATGATCTTCAACGATTGATCATCGTGACGGGATTCATAGAGTGTGGAGAGCTGACTCTGGTCGTTTGTGAATGGTCATCAGTATTGCTGAGAGGGGGCCACGTTCCGCATATTGCTGGGTCTTTACTTCGAAGTACGCAGGTAAACCTTGAGCCCATTCCCTCACAGCCTGGGTTTCCGCTGCCCCCGCCGGATGACCGGGATAGAGCATGACCGTCAGCAGGCCGGTCGCAGAAAGCAGCATCAAGGCCTGTTCCAGTGCCGCGATCGTCTCCGTCGCCGTGGTAGTGATGGACTTATCGCCTCCGGGGAGATAGCCCAGATTCAACATGACGGCGGCCAACTTCCCATGATACTTTTCGGGGATCACGGCTTTCATCTGGCTGTGCGAAACCTGTTGTAATTGCACCCAGTTCACCCCCGCTTGAGACCGCCGGTATTCACTGGCAGCGATCGCCTGCTCCTGAACATCGAAGGCCCATACCAACCCTGCCGGGCCGACCGTTCTGGCGAGAAACTCCATGTCATGGCCATTCCCGGCAGTCGCATCAATCGCAAAATCTCCCGGCTGCAGATGCTGCCTGAGCAGTTCATGGGCAAGGGTGGTTAGCGGCACTGGTCGCATGAAAAACTTTCGGACGGATCGCTGACTTGATGAGAAGAGAAAGATATCCGAGCTATCGACGCGATGACTCAGGAGTTCTCAGGCTGCTCGAATGATAGACTGGCGGCATCGTCGCTTCCTTAAAGTGAAGTCAGGTCTTCCGTCATTTTCATTACGATGGCCTCTCACGATTCGCTTTCCAGAGGTTGAGCAGTATATGTCAGCACCAACAGATTCGAGCGTATCCTCACAGCCAGGCCCCATGCTGCCAGAGTTAAGAACGCTGGGTGCCACCGATATTCGGGTCACGAGCATTGCGATGGGGTGCTGGCCAATTGCGGGTATTACAACACAAGGCGTGACGAAACCTCGAAGTCTCGCCACACTTCAGGCGGCTTTTGATGCCGGGATCAACTTCTTCGATACCGCGTACTGCTACGGTTACGAGGGAGAGTCGGATCGATTGATTACGGAAGCCTTAGGCCATGTGCGAGACAAAATTGTGATCGCATCGAAAGGTGGCATTCAATGGAGTGCAGATCGAGTTCAAGTGAAAGATGGGCGACCCGAAACCATCGTCCGGCAATGTGAAGAGAGTCTTCAGCGACTCGGTACCGATGTCATCGACTTGTACTATCTCCACGGCCCGGATCCACAGGTTCCCGTCGAGATTTCTGCCGAGGCATTTGTACGACTGTTCGAGCAGGGGAAGATTCGCAGTGCCGGTCTTTCGAATGCGACTTTGGAACAGTTGTCGGCGTTTCATCGGGTGTGCCCCCTGTCGGCATATCAGCCGCGCTACAACATGGTGCAACGGGAAATCGAACAGTCTCAGTTGCCGTGGTGCCGGGAAAACCACGTTTCGTGCATTGTCTACTGGCCGCTGATGAAAGGCTTGCTGGCGGGTCATTATCCGCGAGAGCATCTTTTCCCTCCGACAGACAGCCGCCATAAGTATGCCGTCTTTCAGGGGCAAGAGTGGCAACGGAACCAGGATTTGCTGGATGAATTGAAGGCGATTGCCAGGCGGTGTGAGCTTTCGGTCGCCCGGCTGGTGCTCCAGTGGACGATTCAGCAGGCGGGGATTACCTCGGCCCTGTGCGGAGCCCACCGGCCCGAACAGATTCAGGAAAACGCGTTCGCGATGGCGGGAAAACTCAACCATGAAACGTTAATGGAGATTGAGTCCGCGATTGCCCGTCGCGATTTGCCATAAACATTTCGAAAAAAATCAAATTCCTGTCGAAATGGCCATCCGCCAATCGTCATCTTGCTGAGTGAGGTCGTGGATCTCGCCAGAGAATTGACTGAAGGCGATGGCGTTCGAACGCCTCGCCAAGAGATCAGGGAACTGAAAATGCTTTATGCCGTCTTGGTTTATGAAACAGCTCATGAAACAGAAGCTCGCAATCATCCAGAGCGGGCAGGTGCTTATTGGGGAGCCTACAAAGCCTATTCGGATGCACTAGTTCAAGCGGGTGTCATGGCGGGCGGTAATGCTTTACAGCCCATCAGCACTGCGACAACGGTGCGAATTCGTGACGGAAAGCGCGATGTGCAGGATGGTCCCTTCGCAGATACCAAGGAGCAGTTAGGTGGGATGTTCGTGATCGATGTGCCTCATCTCGAAGCGGCACTCGAATGGGCAGCACGTTGTCCTGCGGCTCTAACGGGTTCAGCAGAAGTGCGACCGATCCTGCCGATGAACGGATAATGAGTTTTTGTGTACGCAATTGAGGTCGAATCGCAAAAGTTCGAGGCCGGAAGACGCGATGAGTGGTTCACAAAATGCTGCTGATTATCGCGTGACTTCCGGGGAATGGCATCTGGCGGTCGAACGCGTGGCCCGCGAGAGCTATGGCCGGCTGATTGCCATCATCTGTCGGAAGACGAATGACCTGGCCGCTGCAGAAGATGCCCTGGCGAGCGCTCTGCTGACCGCACTGGAAACGTGGCCACACAGCGGGTTACCAGTCGATCCTGAAGCATGGCTGATTCGAGTCGCGCAGCGGAAATGGCTCGATGAGACCAGGCATACGCAACTGCGAGATCGTGTGCTCCGCGAAGTCATCAGCCCGGTCATGGCTCTCCTGCAGGAGAAATCGGCAATGCACTCGACCGAAGTTCCTCTGCAGGATGATCGGCTGGCCATGATGTTTGCCTGCGCTCATCCCGCGATCGAACCTTCGATGAGAACGCCACTCATTTTGCAGGCCGTTCTGGGAATCGATGCGAGCCGAATTGCTTCGGCGTTTCTGATCAATCCGCAGACGATGAGTCAGCGTCTCGTCCGGGTAAAAAACAAACTGAAAGTGGCAAAAATTCCCTTTGAATTGCCACCTGAGCACGAATGGCGGGATCGACTGGATGATGTTCTCAGTGCCATCTATGCGGCCTACGGAACGGCCTTCGATGAAACGATGTCTGGTCAGTCTGGTACCCGAGCTCTCGCCAGAGAAGCCATCTGGCTGGCACAAGTGGTTCAAAAAATATTACCTCAATCTGCCGAAGCGGCAGGGCTGTATGCACTCCTGCTCTTCTGTGAGGCGCGGCGTGACGCCAGGCGTGGAAGCGAAGACCAGTATGTTCCGCTGCTCGAACAATCGCCGGAACTCTGGGACGGGGCAATGCTCGATGAAGCCGAAGCCACTCTAAGTGCCGCTTTTCAACAACAAGCCCCGGGTCGATTTCAATGGGAAGCGGCGATTCAATCGGCCCATTGTGCCCGGCGGCACTTTACTTCGGGGCAGGCGGTTGTGGACTGGCCAGCGATTGCCGTGCTCTATGAGGGATTGCTGAGCTTTGCACCCTCTCTGGGTGCGAGAGTGGCTCAAGTCGGGGCTTTACTGCAAGCGAACCAGATGGAACAGGCGAAGGAACGATTCGCTCTGATTCCGCGCGAGGCATGCAGAACTTATCAGCCCTGGTGGGTGGTTTCAGCGGAACTCGCTCGACGGCAAGGCCAAAACAGTCAGGCCCACAGTGATCTCATGATCGCCATGGGCCTGACGGAAGATGCCGCAGTGAAAGATTTTCTGGCCAGGAAGGCCGCCAATCTCTAATTGTGAGACTGACTTGAGTGTCACGTTAGAAATCGGCGATTAGAAGTCGCTAATTAGAAATCACCAGTGACTTCGCCACCAGCACGAGTTCCCAGTGCACCCCAGACGCCATGTGGGCTGGGCCCGCCGAGTGTATTGGCGTTGGCCCCGAGGCCACCAGCATCGATGTTATCGGAGATGAATCGGACAGCACCGTCAGCCATCAAAGCATGAACACCACCTGTGTGATAGCTGCTGGCAGAGAGAACGCTGCTGGCTGCATCAGACGTGGTGTTGGTGTCATTTGTACAAGAAGGGGAGTTCGGAGAGAGAATCGGGGTGAAGCCCACATTCTCAGCCTGAGCATCAGCCCAGAATGAGCTGAACTTCCCTTTGACGTTGGTCGACGTTGTAAAACGACGATTCGCACTGACAGCAGCAACCGAAGTCACACACGAGCCAGGATTTGTGGTAATCGTCGCTACCCCACCCAAAGTACCACGCCGAACATCGACACTATTCTGAGACTGCCAGTCAATGTTTCCAATGCAACGCTCGGCGAATGCCAGAGTATTGCTCGTACCATCTGTAACATCGCGAACACCGTACGTTGCATTGCAGGCAAACAAACCATTCGTGCGGGTTTCGTCTCGGTTGTTGGTGATAAAGTCACCCATGTTGAAGGCATAGCTCACTGTGCCACGGGGACGAACTTCGAATGGATCTGATGGGCACTTGAGTGCCGCGATATTCATGTTGTAACCACTCCAGCCTGCCCAGGGTGCAGCACCTCCAGGTGCTACCGGAACAGGGGTGGCAGCTGGATTGCCTGCTTCGATGCTATTGTAAAATGGAGTTTGGTCGAGGTATGGAAGTAAGGAAATCATGCCCGTACGACGGTTGTAGTTTCCGTCGTTTCGAGAAGCATCGCCGTTTCCGCGTGTGCCACCTTTGCGGTAAACGAAAGAGCCAAAAACATCGTGGTAGTTGTGCAGTGCCAGGCCCAGTTGCTTCAAATTGTTACGGCACTGTGTACGGCGAGCTGCTTCTCGGGCTTGCTGGACAGCGGGAAGCAGCAGGGCAATCAAAATGGCGATAATTGCAATCACCACCAGGAGTTCAATGAGCGTAAATCCAGAACGTCTTGACATGAAACTAGCCTTTGTCGATGGGATTAAAAGAGAAGTCGGCAAGAAGAGCCGTAGAACCACTAACCTATTGTATCGGAAACCACGACAATTCAACAGGCGAAAACATCAAAATGTGTCGGTGTGTTTGCTGGCATTTTGAGAGTTTTCCCTGATGGGAGGTCGCAGATTGCAGGAACTTCGACCTTCATCAATGTTGATTGAATTGCTAAAATGCGTGAGAGTTATTGGCGAAAGATTCTTTCGGGAAATGACTTACGGCGAATTGTCACCACAGAATTCCGTGTTTTCATATTGACTCAGCGCTGCATTTGATTCCCGTGCTGATCAAAATCCTTAGACTCTGCCAACGACCTGAACTGATAGATCTGCTCGGAGAATCCCTGCATGAGCAACGAATCACCGAGTCCACAAGATTCCTCTCCGGTTACCCAGTTTTCCCAATCGTCGATGTTGACGAAGGTTCTTGTTGTTTGTGCATCCACAATTGGGGTGCATATTGCGTTGCTGAATCTATGGCCTCATGCCGAGAGCTTTCCCCCAAGGCATCGACCAGCCGAGGACGCGCGTGCCGCAGCGTTTGCTGAAAGCCGTCAGGCGGCAAAGCTCTCGGAGAAGGAGGCGGCACTTTCTGGCAGCAGACTGCTCGCCAGTACGGGATCGCGGACGAATCATTCCTCTGGCGGAACCGAACCACGCATTTCCGAACCTGCGCCGTTCCAACCTCACGCATCGCCATTGCCTCTGTCTCAGGCAGACAGTGGCCCTCCCAATGAATTACCGCTGAAAGAACCCGCGACCTTGCCGGATCTTCCTCTGGAGACCCCGGTGCAAGTGCCGAATTCACCTTCCCAAGCTCCTAAAGCTCCATTGGATCACAGCGCTCCTCGTTCACCACGTGAAATGGCGGCTCGCCAACAACGTCTCGACGTCATCAAAAAGGAGTTGCCGAACGCCAGCGAAGACGAACTCAATATCTGGGTGGAGCAGTTCCAGGACGTCCCTGTGGAATCGCTGAGAGATCTCATTCGGCTGAGGCAGCAATTCCCTGTGGGATTGCCAAAATCTTCCCTGGAAATCGGCTCTCAGAATCCTGGGATTCCCGGAAACTCGGATCAACCGTCGGGCCGGGACTCGAATGCGATCCCATCGCAGCCCGATGAAACATTTCCCGGAGAATTTGGCAGCCACCAGATTCCTGCTCCTTCCAGCGGTGAGGTCTTGCGCACAGCCGATGTGATCGAAGCGGTGGCTCCAGAAATTCGAGTCCTTCGCGCAGCACAGCACATTCACCGCCAGAACATGGCTCAGGCGAAGACAATTGGTTATCGCCGCCGGGTGGTCCAACTCCAAAGCCATGGCACTCCACTGGCAGATCAAGTGCCGACTTTGAGTACGACCATCGACCCAACACCCGGCGAATGGATCATTACCGAAAGACCCCTGGACCTCGCGATTCAAGGCTACGGTTGGTTTGTTGTGCGACATGATCAACAACAACTGCTGACACGGGTGGGCCATCTCGTCTGGAATGAAAACAGGCAGCTCGCTATCGAGATTGGCACAAGGTCTTATCCGTTGGACCCGCCCATCGTCGCGCCTGAAGGCTGCACACAACTGCTGATTGAAGAGACTGGCAACGTTCAAGCCGCCACAGCGGGGAGTGAGCTTTCATCGCTGGGTGTCATCACGATGGCCACAGTCCCCGATGCGACTCAGCTTCTGGAAAAACTTCCCGGCTTGTTTGCAACAACTGGCAAATCGGGAAACTTGACCTTCCATACCGCTGAGACGGCTCGATCTGGTAAACTGATTGCTGGCCGGTTGGAACAATCTAACGTGAACTCCGAATTGGAATTGCAGTTTCATCGGGATCTGGATGATCAGATCAGTTTGCTGCGAACTGCCTGGGAAGAATCGTTGTCGAGATTGAACTGGTCAAGAAATGAATGAATCTACCCCTGTGTTCCTCTGTGGAGTGAATTCATAGAGATCGGTTTTTTGCGGGATCTGCCACTTATGGCCAAAAAGCCGAAACCTCAACTGCGGGCCAACCTGCTGAAGAATCGCAGCACGCGGCAACGCAAGAATGATTTCACCAGAGATGTGGAAGTCGATGCGGACCGCGTTTTTGAATTGAAATCGAGCGAGCGTGTTCGCGGCCGCAATGAAATGAGCCGCAAACGCACCATCAGCGGTGCCACGCTGGATGGCAACCGGATTGTGCTCGAGATTGATCCCGAGAAGGCACTTTATGGTCGAGTCCTCTCTTCTGTGGGATCGACTCAATGCACTGTCCAGGTTGAAGATGGCCGCCGATTCATGTGCAGTGTCCGGCGCATTGTCAGAACAGTCGCCCGCGAAACCCGGAATGCCGTCGTGGCGGGCGATAAGGTCTGGATCACAGCCTCTGATGAGACAACGGGTGTGATCGAGCGAGTCGAGCCCCGCGAAGGAGTCCTCTCCCGTGGGCACCAGAATCGCGAACACATTCTGGTGGCGAACGTGAGCCAGATGCTCATTGTGGGCTCGGCAGCGCAGCCGAATCTGAAGCCAGCGCTCATCGATCGTTTTCTTGTCAGTGCCGGTAAGGGAGGCGTACACCCGATTGTCTGCGTCAATAAAATCGACCTGGTTGATCCCGTCGAGTTGGTCTCACTTTTGGGTTGGTATTCCCAGATTGGCTGCGACGTCGTGATGACGAGCGTGACCACTGGCTACGGTGTGGATCGATTGCGGCAACTGCTCAAAAATGAACAGACGGTCTTCGCCGGGCAAAGCGGTGTCGGGAAATCGAGCCTGCTCAATGCTGTTCAGCCCGGATTGTCTCTCCAGACCGGCCAGGTGAGTGAAGTCACGCAGAAAGGCAAACACACAACGCGGTACACACAACTCTTGCCACTGATTGAAGGTGGCTGGGTTGTCGATACGCCCGGCATCCGGCAGATGGAACTCTGGGATGTTCGACCGGAAGAAATCGAAGGCTATTTTGTCGAGTTTCGCCCCTTTGTGGCGCTGTGCCGCTTCCCCAGTTGCCGCCATTATCGGGAAGAAGATTGTGCCGTGATCCGGGCTGTGCAGATGGATCTGATCCCACGAGTACGCTACGAGAGCTATCTGCGAATGATGCTCGGCGACGACGCCTGAAATACTTGATTGCAGAAGTGAGCCGTTGCAAACCTTCATTAACTCGTCGCTGTCATATTCGACTTGGAAGAGTATTTCTGAAACTGCCCGCCAATGAAATTGGAGAGGCCTTCCCAGTCCTCTGGATGATCCACTTGGGAGCGTGTCAGGATTACAAATGTAGGTCCACCGCGAATTCTTAGTGCAATAGCATCCCGGTTCGATTGAAAAAGATCAAATCGCTGCCATGCAAATCGTGAAGTAGAGTCCGGATAGATGAGCCAGACAGCTTCATCAGCAATAACAGTGGTTCCAACCTCAAATATGCCTAGCCCCTTTTCTGCCATCATCGTGAAATATTTTTTGTTTCTACGGTTTGGCAGAAAGATCCATATCACCATGATACCTGTTAAAACAAAAAACAGAATCCGGCTTTCGAAATGAGCAATTGAGCTGAACTGAATGGCGATGAATGAAATCGCAGCTGCCAGAACAATGCACCAAAAAAGAAGATTCAAAGACTGACTCTTCCCTCCGGCTGCCAATTGGTAGCCAGAACAGGCATCATTCACGCTCGGCGGCTTCTGGATGACAAAACGAGGCAGATCTTGTTTCAGTGTGAAACTATCGATCAGTAGATCATCGATGTTAAGAGATGAGTGGTTAGGATTTGGCATTTCAATGCTCAGGAAGATACGTCGCAAAAGCCCAGTACAAATCCATCCAAAACCTAGTAGTGTGCCCCATACCTTCACATCTAGGCATCCAGCAGTTTTCGGAGTGTCTCCACGTAGCGGGGGATGGCCTCGTCGGGGCTTTCGGCGGCTTCGTATTCGAGGATGAGATAGCCCTGATAGCCGGCATTCTTCAGTATGGAAAGAATGCGTGGGATATCGGCCAGTTCCTTCTTGCCGTCGGTCTTGAACATCTCCACCTTGAGCTGCGCATTGATGGCGAAGGGGGCAATTTTTTCGAGATCGGCATAAGGATCCGCCGTCCGAAAGTTCCCGCTGTCAAAATTGATTCCAAAGAAAGGAGAAGCGGGAACAGCGTGGTAGATTTTGAGGAGTTGTTCGGGTGTGGCAGTGATCCCGCCATGATTCTCCAGTGCCAGGCAAACCCCTTTGCTGGCAGCATATTCGACCGCTTTGGTGATCCCCTTCACGCAGCGTTCGAAGGCAATTTCCTCGGTGTCTCCTTTAGCAACTTTCCCGGCGAAGATACGAATCACCGGTGCCCCCAGCAGAACGGAGTTGTCGATCCACTGCTTTGTCATCGCCATCTGGGCGTCGAGAGCCGGGCCTTCGGGAAGGCAGAAATCGTTCCCAATGGCTGTCCCCGTGATATCAAGGCCTTTACGGAATGCCTGGTTTTTGCAGGCGTAGAGGTACTCAGGCGAGACATCCTTGGGGAAGTAGTAGCTTGTCAATTCGCAGCCATCGAGGCCGAGCGAAGCGCAGTAGTCGATGAACGTCGGGATCGTCGCTCCCTTGGGAGGAGTCTTTTCATCCCAGGCTTTCGCGAGACGGGCATTCCAGGAGTATGCCGCCAGCGACAAGCGGGTCTTCTTCTTGAGCAGCTCATTGGCGGGAACCGCAGGTTCGCTGGCCAGGAGTGAACCTGATGATGCAGACAAGCCAGCCGCGGTAGCCGCAGCGACTGTCAAACCATGTGTGAAATCGCCAAAAAACTGCCGGCGGGAAGAAATGGGGAGGTTTTCTGGCATGCGGGTATTCCCTGGTGATGTTTCAGTGTGAGCGAACCTGCAGATTTCCATCGTACAAACGGCAAAGAACGCATTTGACCAGTCAAAGTATGACAACCAGCGGGTCGCGAATCCAAATTATTTGAACGAAAGTGAGCCGTGTTGCTCCTGCCATTGACGAAATGCTGCGAGAACCTGTGCAGGAGTCGCAGTTCCCGTTGCTCCCAATTGCTGGACAGTCACCCCCGCCACCAGATTGGCCACAATGGCGGCATCGATTACAGAACCACCAGAAGCCAGAGTCAGCACCGCACCCGCTGTGGCCCCATCGCCTGCACCTGTGGGATCAACCGGACCTGTGACCTTCAACCCCGGGATGAGCTGCTGTTTGGGATCACTCACGATGATCCCTTTTTCGCCCAAAGTCACAAAAACGGTCGCACCGGTTTCGGCCCGCAAGCGAGGGACGACCGGAATCAAATCTTTCTCATCAAGCTCGTCGCCAGGGAGTGGCTTGAATCGTCCGACCGCTTCGAACTGATTGGGCTTGATGATGATATTGCGGAAGTGGCGCACATTCCGTCGGCTATCGGCCCAGAAAGTCACTTTGGGAAACCGTAGTGCCAACTCAGCAAGGACATCTCGCATCGACGATGTGATGACGCCTGTGTTCTGAATTTCCACTTGATCCATAATGATCAACGCATCGACTCGCGGCAAAATGTGTGTGAGTGCCGCCGTAAGTTGGGCGATGACCGATTGCGGTGTCGGATGACGATTTCGCACATCGTAACGGTGCATTTCTCCCTGCAGGCCCGGGATATGAATTTCTGTCGGCTTGATGCTGGTGGGAGTGCGGATTTCAGGGCAACGCAGCAGGCCATCTGTCGAACAACCCAGCTTCCTCAACCCTTGATGGAGATCGTACCCTTCGCCATCATCACCAATGGCTCCCAGGGCATAAAGTTCCCCGGCACCTAGAGCGGCCAGGTTGTTGATCACTGTCCCCGCAGCACTGGGGCTACGGCGGACTCCCACCACCTGATGGGCTTTGCGACCTGTTTCCTGACTTGTTTCTAACAGGCCGGAATCAATCTCAAGGTACTTATCGAGAAAGAAATCTCCCAGAACTGCAATACGCCGCAAGGGG
Source organism: Planctopirus limnophila DSM 3776 (assembly GCF_000092105.1). NCBI lineage: Bacteria > Pseudomonadati > Planctomycetota > Planctomycetia > Planctomycetales > Planctomycetaceae > Planctopirus > Planctopirus limnophila. The sequence continues at coordinate 691,155 of NC_014148.1, forward strand.
AACTCGCAAAAGAGCTTTTGGAGATCCTCGATGTTCATATTTCAATTCCGAATGAAGGCGACTGTCGATGGATGACGGATCCACATCAAATAGCGCAAGATATGCGTGAAGATTAACGGATTGCTCTCGATTATGGTAATCGGAGCAGCAGAATCCCGGAAAGGTGACCGCGTGATTTCTCAAGAACTGGCGATGGGTCTGGCACTGATCGGGATGAGCCTCTTCTTCCTGCAGCGCGCTGTGTGGATTGTGGCTGAAACCCGAAAGGGTCAATGGCTGAAGAGTCGTCTGGGTGAGGATCGAGCCGTGATGACTGTCCGCTTGATTGCCATGAGCTTTGCACTGATCGGTGGGCTGCTGGCTGCCGGTGTGATCGAACCATGGCGCTGGGAGTGAACTGCCATTTTGAGAGCTCAAGAAACTTTATGGCAGGATCGGCCCAAGGACTTTCGTTGAGCGACACTCTGCTGAGCGAAGTGATGGATGCTGCATGTTTTTTGCCCATAGATCTTTAACCTGTAGGCGGGTCTGGTTGATAGTTCACGCATGGAAGAACCCACGGCCACTTAAAAGACTCTTTGCCTCCCGGGAATGCTAGAAACGAAAAACTCCCGGCAGCCTCGCAAAGTTGGGTGCCGGGAGATGGATTACTCGGATCAAAAATTCAATAAGCCGTCAGTGGGTGAGCGTTCTCAAGGGCTGGCCTGACGCTCGATATGATCGGCCGCTTAGTTTCCATTTCCCGGATTGTTGGAATTGGCTGCTGCACTTTGCGGTTGAGGCAAACTGACGAGCACCCAGCGTTCGGTCTTGCCACGTCGATGAATGAGAACGGGAGCATCACCATCGGTCAGATTCTTAAGGCCCGCTTCCATATAGAAACCCTCGGAATCACCGACAGTCCATGCAGCCCGCTGTGTTTGTGGATCAACCATTCCATGAATCAGCTGAGTGTGGTCGGAAACGAGTTCTGTATAGTTACCTCGTAACACTCCCTGTTTGTTGATCGCCAGCTGCACTGTCAACTGAGGCTGCTGGTCTTCAGAAGGAACCAGGGCGAAGACGCCCAACGGCAACCAGTCATCAGCAGGTGTTGTCGTCGCGTTTCGTCCATTGTTGGCCATTTGCGCTGCCTGCTGACTGTATGCTGCAGCACTCCCTGCCACCTGGCCATTCACGACAACCATCTGGTTTTCATAATTGACGTTGTCGCCGTATCCGTAGGAGACAGCAGCGTTCGTCTGGTAGCCACAGTGCGCTGCCACTGCCGCGTGGCTGGCGTTGGTATAGGCGGCATTGGCTGGCCAGTTCGACGCTGTCCATGCCGCCTGATTGTCTCCATGCCATTCGGGTGTATAAAGGCTGGGATGATCGAAGGAATCCCTCACAGCTGCATAGCCCGCTGCGCCGGATACGGCTGGTTGATTGTTTTTAGCTGCCGTAGCGCCAACAGCAGCTCCCTGGGCACCGGACATTGTCGGCTGATTTTTATTGGCAGCAGCCGCACCAGCGGCAGCGCCTTCCGCTCCAGAAGCCGTGGGCTGATTTCGACGTGATGCGGCAGCACCTGCGGCTGCATCTTCAGCACCACTCGGATTGGATGATTTGTTTTTATTAGCTGCCGCTGCGGCCCCCTGTGGGTTGTTGGCATTGAAAGGATTTTTCTTGTCCTCATTGCCCGGCAAATCCCCCTGGCTGGTGCCAGGCTTTTTACCTGAAGGTGAAGACCAGGCGCCACCCGGCGGCTTGCTGCCAGATTTCTCTGCAGAAGAGCTTGATCCACCCGGGCGGCCGCCACCCGACTTATCTCCACCGCCGCCTTCCCCACCGCGCCCTCGCTGCTCTGCGGAAGCTGAAGATATCGCGAGGATCAATGTCAATAACATCACCAGTGGAGTTGCTCGATGCCGCATCACGTGTCCTTAGAATCATTACCCTGTGATCAGAATGCCAGAAGCTCTCGTGGACGACCATGGGCAAACCTCGCTGAAGACTGATCGGATAGTCCCGTAGAAAATGACGGGGTTGAGATCCAAGAAGCGACGATTTACGAATGTTGAGCAATTTGAGTTTATGACATCTAAACTAGAGCAATTTGCCCTCGAGTTCGCAAGGAGCACTGAAAGAACTTTCGGTGACGGTATTGGCTGATTATTAATCGCTGCTGGCATTTATCAGCTTATCAATAGTCATGTTATTAATAGCCTGTTTATGAATAATCGTGTCGTTGGTTAGTTAAAGGAGAAAGCCAGTGGTCTCTATGTCAGAGAAACCACTGGCTTCAGGTTGTCGCTCAGTCGGTAGGCGAAGAGATAAACAATTGATTCTTAGAGATCATCGGCAGGCGCCGCGGCAGGAGCTGGCCGATTACCGGGGCGACCCTGACCACGCTGACCTGGCTGTCCGGGTGCACCACCACGACCTCCAAAGCCAGGGTTTTCGGGGAAGGTGAATGAAGCTCCCTTAAGTTCTTCGAGTTTTGTCTTCTGTTCGGCTGTGAGAACTTCCATCATTTTCGCCTGAGCTTCCGTGCGTTTGGTACGCATTTCTTCCATCATTTTGGTGCGTTCTTCGCGGCTCATATCGCGCATACCTTCGAGATTTGGACGCGATGAGGTGCGAATTTCTTCGAGCTTAGTCTTCTGATCGGCAGTCAGTGCCAGCTTTTCAGCAACTGTTGGAATCATGAGGGCTTCAACTCCAGCACGCTGAACCTGAAGTTGTTCGAGGCGGGTGAACTGCTCGGGTGTGAGGATCGACTTGACGGAATCCGTCATCTTTTTGGTGTGTTCAGTCATGGCCTTTTCGCGTTCTTCGCGGCTCATATCGCGAAGATTTCCCATGCCCTCTCGCATCCCCTGCATCGTTTCACGGAATTTAGTCTTCTGGTCATCGGTAATCTTCAGTTCGGTCTGAACTTCGGGCATCATGAGCAGACCCATAGGGCCGCCACCCATTCCCCCACCCATGCTACCCTGAAAACCACCACGCTGACCACCGCCTGGAGGCTGTGCTGAAGCTGTGGAAATCCACAGACAGCTCACTGCAGCCACTGCTACGGCAACGCGGCCCGCTGACTTCAAAATTTGTTCAATCTTCAACATCACACACTCCCGAAAACCTGTGAAGAACCTGACTTGAAACCCGCTATTTGACTGACGATTCACACAAATCATCAGAGGAACCAGCGCCATGCTTGTTGCGAGCCACATCTGCTGTGGGCAAGGGCTCTCTCTGTCAAACACAGGTCACTGTCAGAAGTTCCGACGATCTCTTCGGCTTTTTGCGATTTCCTGCCTCTTGTCGATTGTCGAGCTCAATCGCTTCCGATTCTTTAGTGGAGTGATTGAGCAGATCACGCCCTCTTGACGTGAACCGGATCGGCGATATTATGTGACGGACGAGTCCGTTTAATAATTGTTCGTCAAGTTCTTCCCTGTCGGTGTCCCCATGAACTCACCCATCAAGCCCGGACGCCCTGCGAATCCCCAGTTGCGTAAGCAGCGCGAAGAGGAGATCCTTCAGGCGGCGGCGGCTCTCTTTGCAGAAAAAGGATACGCGCCGACCGATTTACAGGAACTTGCTCAGAGGTTGGGTGTCGGTAAGGGGACGGTCTACCGCTACTTCCCCACGAAGCAGGACCTCTTTCTCGCTACGGTGAAGCATGAGATTACGAGATTCACAACGACCCTCGAAAGCATGGTACCACGCGACGCTCCTCTCATTGAGCAGATGTCCCTCGTCATCGAAGCTTACCTGCAGTTCTTTCAGCAGAATCCGGATGTCGTCGAACTGATGGTGATTGAAAGATCACACTTCAAGCATCGACGCCCCACGTACTTCGATCTCGAAGACGATCCCTCCTGTGCCCGCTGGGATGCACTTGTTTCAGCACTCATGGAACAAGGGGTCATGCGCTCCATGCCTCTCGAAAAAGTTCGGCGGGTCGTGGGAGATCTCATCTATGGCACCATGTTTTCCAATTACATGGCCGGAAGAATCGCCAATCCCCAGGAGCAGGCTCAAGAAATTATGGATCTGCTCTATGGAGGCTTACTGACTGGCGAGGGATGGGAGGTCTGGAGGACCCACATGAACACTCTCTGCTCATTACGTCACCCGAACGATAACAAAGAGCCTCCGAGTTCAACGCCAGCCTCACATAGAAACTAAGTCTCCTCATTCATTGCCACACTGTATTCATTGCAAAACTCGATTCATTGCCACACTGTTTGGAAATTGACGTGACCGCGACTGCCCAGATCACCGATCCGAATCCTCCGCCCGCTATGATTCACCCGGCAACTCCCGCAAAGCCGGGATCGTCCCTGACCCGGGGCATCGTGATCGTCATAACGCTGGCTGTCGTCTCGCTGGTGGGATACTGGTTTTGGCGAGAAAAGTTTTCCTCGGGAAAGACGACAACTCCTCGGGATTCTCAATCGCTATTGGTAACTCAAGAAACCCGCCTCAGTGAGGGGGAAAGCACTCACTCTGTGGCTGCATCTCCAGGATCAAATCCTCAGGATTCACCTGATCTGGCCGCGAAGGCAAAACCGGCCGTGATTGTCACGACCAGCCCTGCCCTGGTCGCCAATGTGCAGCGGATGCTCAAAGCGGTGGGCACGCTCGAAGGATTTGAAGAAATCAGCCTCAGCCCGCAAGTTGGTGGGAGAATTCTGGCAATCCACAAAGAAGTGGGTGATCTCGTCGCACCGGGTGATCTGCTCATGGAGATCGATCCTCAGGATGCCCTGCTGACGGTCAAGGAATGCCAGAGTGCTTTGGATCTGGAACTCTCGAAACTGGGTTTGAAGGAACCGCCGGGGCAAAACTTTAACGTCGAGGCTGTCCCGGCCGTCCAGAAGGCGATGTTATTGGAACTGAATTCTCTTCGCACTTTGGAGCGAGTGCGACAACTCGCCTCTCAAAAAGTCACGACTCAGGATGACCTGGAACGAGCCGAAACAAATTACGAAGTGGCCAAGGTCGAGGCTCGCCAGCAACGATTGCTGGCTGGAGAAACGATAGCCGCCATTCGCCAGAAAATTGCACTTCTAAAAACGGCTGAAAAGCGACTGCAAGATACGCGGGTGGTGGTCCCGACACTGACCTGCCTCGAAGGTGATGTCAAAGTTCCCTGTTCGCCACAATTGACCGTGGCCGAGCGTCATGCTTCGGAAGGCGAAAATGTTGTCGTGACTCAGATTTCCCCCGTCTTTCTTCTGGTGATCGAACATCCTTTGAAGCTGAAGGTATCACTTCCTGAAAGAGTCATGGGACAGGTCAAGACCGGGCAAAAAGTGCGGGTAACCATTGAAGCCTACCCTGGTGAGATCTTCACCGGCGAGGTGAAACGCGTGAACCCGACCATTCAGAGAAGCAGCCGGACGTTTGAAGTTGAAGTGGCGATCCCGAATGAAGATCGCCGCCTGAAATCTGGATCTTTTGCTGTCGCTCAGATTCTGACGGATCACCGCCCGACGGCTGTCGTGGTACCTGAATCAGCGATTGTGAGGTTTGCCGGGGTGGTCAAGCTTTTCAAAGTGACGCCGCAAAAAACAGTGCGGGAAGTTCTCGTGATTCTTGGCGAACGCATCGAGCAGCAGGTTGATGGCAAAAGCGTTCCTTATGTGGAAGTGACGGGTGATCTTCAGCCAGGTGAAACCGTCGTGACATCCGGTCAGTCACAACTGGTCGATGGAATCGCCATCACACTGCGTGAGCCTGCACCGAATACGACTTCTGAGGCAACTGCTGCTCCAGCGAAAGGAGCCCACCAGTGACCATCTGGGAACTTTGCATTCGCCGTCCGATCTTTACCACCATGCTGGTTTCAGCGCCTGTCATTCTCGGGTTAGCCGCTTATCCCAGGTTGGGGGTGGAGCTGTTTCCGAATGTGGATGTCCCGATGGTCACGATCACCACCACGCTTCGCGGAGCGAGCGTGGAGGAGATGGAGACTGGTGTCACCAAACCCATTGAGGAGATTGTCAATACGGTCGCCGGGATCGATGAGTTGAAATCGACGACGAAAGAAGGCTCTTCTCAAGTCGTGATTGGCTTTGATCTCGACAAAAATGGCGATATTGCTGCCCAGGAAGTCGATGCGAAAGTTCGCACGATTCTTTCGCAATTGCCCGAAGGAACCGACGCGCCGATCATCGACAAATTCGCCGTTGATGCGACACCTGTACTGACGGTCGCGATTTCAGGCAAACGCGATGAACGAGAAATCACCGAGATTGCCCGCCGGCAGGTGAAGGAAATCCTGGAGACTGTGCCCGGAGTGGGCTCAGTCGCGATGGTGGGCAGCCGACAGCGAGCGATCAATATCTGGATCGACCCTGATCGATTGCAGAAGTTCCCAAACCTGACGATCGAAGATGTGCGACTGGCTTTGCTGCGTGAAAATCAGGAACAACCCGGGGGGCGTGTTGATCGCGGAACAAGCGAAGTCGTCTTGAGAACCATGGCCCGTATGGCCACTCCCCAGGAGTTTGAGAGCCTGATCATCGCCAATCGCGGTGGTCAGCCTGTTCGCATCAGTGATGTGGGGCGTGTGGAAGATTCCATCGAAGAACCACGGGGCTTAAGTCGGCTGTGGACGCGAGCCGCTGATGGGAAAAATGTTTCCCAAGCGGGCGATGCTGCCGTCAGCCTGATCATTCAGAAACAATCCGGCACGAACACCGTCAAGGTCGTTCACGAAATTAAAGAACGCATTGCCGAACTGCAGGCGATTTTGCCCGCGGATATTCAGCTCAAGGTGATTCGTGATCAGTCTCGGTTTATTGAAAACTCGATGCATGAAGTGCAGGTGCACTTGGTACTGGCGGCAGTTCTGGTCAGCCTGACGATCCTGCTCTTTATGCGCGACTGGCGAACGACCTTGATTGCCGCACTCTCGATTCCAACTTCGATGGTGGCGACATTTGCCTTCATGGATTTTATGGGCTTTACCGTCAACAACATCACCATGTTGGGGTTGATTCTCGCAGTCGGAATTGTGGTCGATGATGCGGTGGTTGTTCACGAGAACATTTTTCGCCACATGCAGGAGTATCAGCTCTCAGCCATGGAGGCGGCTCGATCGGCCACCGCAGAGATTGCACTGGCTGTGGTCGCGACAACGATGTCGCTGCTGGTGATCTTTCTCCCGGTGATCTTTATGGGCGGGATCGTGGGGCGATTTTTCTCCAGCTTCGGATATGTGGTGGGCTTCTCCATTCTCATGAGTATGCTCATTTCATTCACGATGACACCCATGCTCTGCTCACGCTTTTTGAAGCTGGAAACCGGTCATCATGGGGAAGGCGGCTGGTTCTGGCAAAGGATTGTGGCTGCTTATGTGGCGATTCTCCGCTGGGCGATGAGACATCGCTGGGTGATTGTGGCCTCTTCCATTCTGGTTCTCTTTTCGACACCAGTCCTCTTTGTGGCGGTTGGGAAAGACTTTGTGCCCAAAGATGACCAGAGCGAGTTTGAAGTTTCAGTCAATCTTCCAGAAGACTATACTCTGCAGCGGGCCGATGAAGTGTTGACTGAACTCGACCTGCGCATTCGCCAGTTACCGGGAATCACTGATTCGTTCATCACAATTGGCGATACGACCGGGCGGATTACCAAAGGTCAGGGAGAGGTCAATAAAGCGACGATTTACTATCGAATTCTCCCGATTGCCGAGCGAGATTTTTCTCAGTTCGATGTGATGAGTGACGCCCGAAGGCTGCTCGTTCAATACCCGGATCTACGGGCCGCCGTGCAGGATGTGGCGGTCATTCAGGCAACCGGAATCCGGCAGGTGGCCATTGACTTGAATTTACGTGGCCCGGACATGGAGAAGCTGCAGGAGTATTCCGATCGCATCATCGCCTGGATGAAAGAGCGCAAGCATTATGTCGATGTGGATACCAGCCTTTCCTTTCGTAAGCCCGAACTTCGCGTGATTCCACTTAGAGAACGGGCCTCGGAACTGGGCGTCTCTGTGGCGGCAATCTCGACGACAGGGAACGTCCTCGTGGGTGGGCTGCCTGTCTCCAAATACAAAGAAGCCGATCAGCAATACGATGTCTGGCTGAGAGCCGAGCGGGACCATCGCTCCAGCGCTGCGGAAATTGGGCGATTGACCGTTCCTTCCACCAAGACATCGACCGGTGTTGTCGAACTGGCGAACGTCGCCCGGTTTGAAGATGCGTTTGGCCCCAGCACCATCGAACGATTTTCCCGTCAGCGGCAAGTCGTCGTCATGGCGAACCTCGAAGGTTTTGCCCTGGGAAAAGCGGTGGATGAACTGACGGCATTCGTGAAATCGATGGATCTCCCAGCCGATTATCGCTGGGAGTTCATTGGTCAGGCGCGTGATATGAGCGATGCGATGGGATACTTCTTTATTGCGTTTATTCTATCAATCATATTCATGTATATGATTCTGGCGGCTCAGTTCGAAAGCTTTATCCACCCCATTACAATCTTGCTATCACTTCCGCTCACAATCCCGTTTGCGATTCTGTCTTTAATTTTGTTGGGGACTAACCTGGATATCTACGCGATGTTTGGTTTGTTCATGCTGTTTGGGATTGTGAAGAAAAACGGGATACTCCAGGTGGACTATACCAATGTGCTCAGGGCACGGGGTGTGCCGCGTGATGAAGCGATCATCGAGGCGAATCGAACGCGGCTGCGTCCAATCATGATGACGACCGTGATGCTGGTAGCCGCGATGATTCCGATGGCTTTAGGGGAAGGCCCGGGAGCTGCCGCTCGGGCCGGGATGGCGAAAGTGATCCTGGGGGGACAGGCTTTGTCACTGCTGTTGACGTTGCTTCTGACACCTGTCGCCTATTCGATCTGGGATGATCTGGCGATTCTGTCGGCACGGTGGTGGCCCGTGGGATTACGCCAAAAATCGAAGACGCCCGATCTTGTCAGCGATCCAGCGGAAAGGTTGGGCACCTCATTCCCTGTCTGACCTGCTCGAGCCAAGAAAACGTGCTGGATTGTGGCCATCACGAATCAAGCATCGCCAAACGCCATGGGTGTGGTGCCGATGTCGATAATGCTGCAGGCGATGATGACATTCAGCCCCAGGGCGGTGGCTTTCTCGTAGAGTTCGTCACTTTCACTCCCGGGATTGAGCCATAACTCCTGAGGCTTAAGCTTGGCGATTTCGTCCATCATCGAAAGCCCGACAGCAGGCGGGACGTACATCGAAACTCGATCGACAGGCCCGGGTAACTCACTCAGCTTCGAATACACCTTCAGACCCTCAATCTCGCCACCTTTCGGATTGACGGGAAATACCTGAAAACCCTGTGCCAGATGGGCGCGGAGTGACTTGTTGCCATACTTCGTGCGGTCAGCACTCGCTCCAACAATGGCGACAGTCGGCTGGGGCTTGGTCATGCAGAAACTCTTTCTCAGTAACGACGCTTGCTGTTAACGATCATGCTGTGCGCAGGTCGGGAATTCTCAGCATTTTGGGAATGGGAATCTTGAGTCCGACGACTGAGCCATACTCCTGTTCGAGCTGTCGAAAATTGAAATTCAGGAAGTGGCAAAGCTCTTTCGGGGGATTGAGCTTCAGATACTGATCGACAAACTCGCCCATCTGACGGTCATATTCATTCTGACTATGGCTATGCACATGATAACGACCACCTAACCGGCGGATGTCCCCGTTAAAGTCGGCACTGATGTGATACAGTTCGTGGCAGATGGTGATGAGTTTCTCACGGAATGTCTGCTCCTGAAAACGGGGCAGGTAAAACGTGAGAATGTAAAGGATTTCCTGCTCGCCCGCGAAGAGGCGGCGAATTGTCCAGTTGTGCCGCCCGCGTCGAGTGACGAGATTGCCATTTTCAAACCGCATGGGTGTGAGCTTAGCCTGAAGACCATAGGGGACACTTCGCCTGGCCTGGGCAAAACCAATCGCCACCTGATCCATATCGATATGCCGAAACTCTGGCAGACGAATCGTGAGATCATCGCAGAGTCGCCTGATGGCGTGGCAGAAATCGAAAGAAGCACCCTTCACGACGAGATTCCTTTCTCGCACACTCTTTCGTGCTGGAACTCACCACTCATTCCTCGCAGTAAACTCTGCCAGGAGTTGAGATGCAAGAACCCATCTGCAAACTTCTTGTAGATCATGAGGAAGTGTCATTCACTGCCTCAGGATCCACTGAGGGGAAAATCTTTTGCTCTACAGGCTGGCAAAGCGAGCCACTTCTTGAGGTGTGAATTTCCGCGACAATCGTGCCCCCAGTTGCGAGACAACTCGACCAGCCGCCTGCGAAGCCAGATGGCCTGCCTGCCGATACGAAAGACCATTGGACAATCCATACAGGATGCCAGCCGCATACATATCGCCGGCCCCTGTCGTATCAATCGGGCGAACGGGAGTCGCTTCAATAGGAATCACCTGATTGTCCCGCAAAATCAGTGAGCCATCGCCACCCAGTGTGAGTGCCACATCAGCCGCCAGATGATGCAGTTGCTGGGCACAATCGACAGGCTCGGTCTTCCCAGTGAGACTGCGCGCTTCTTCGAGATTGCAGAACAAGAGGTCCACCGGGCCTGCGATCAACTTGAGGAACTCATCTCGAAAGAGGTGAATCAAAAACGGATCGGAAACCGTGAATGCCACTTTCACCTGATGTTTTTTGGCCAGTTCAATCGCTCGGTAAGCGGCAGCTCGTGTACTTTCCCCCGTGAACAGATACCCTTCGACATAGACGTATTGCGATGCCGCAATCTGTTCTTCACTCAGGTCTTCAGGCCCAAGCGTGGCCGAAATTCCCAGGTGAGTGAGCATGGTTCGCTGGGCATCTTCTGTAATCAGAATGACCGACGTCCCCGAAACACCCGTGCCGAGCGGTGTGTCGACCGTCACCCCCAGTGCCTGCATATCGCTCAACCAGAAGCGACCAATTTCATCATCGGCCAGCTTGCCGGCATAAGCCGCAGTTCCGCCAAAATCGGCAATACCAGCAATCGTGTTTGATGCAGAACCACCCGCACAGCGATTCACCGGGTGACCTTCCAGACTTGCCAGGACATGGCCTTGCTTGTCGGATTCGACCAGCGTCATCACCCCTTTGGTGAAACCGATTTTCTCCAGTAGCTCATCCGAGATTCGGGCCTGGATATCTGTGATCGCATTGCCCACACCGTAAACATCAAATTTCATGCGTTCAGCCTGCCTGCATCCGCCCACTCGCAACGGCGAGTCAGCGATAGGTTGTTACAGATTCCCCAGAGGAATCCTGTCGGGGAAAGCGTAGCGGATTCCTCACTGTGACTGAACTCTCCGCCAGAGAAAACTGCTATGCAAAATTCTGGTCATAATCGTTAAAGGCAGAATGATCTGGAAGAGTCGAACACCTCAAATCTCTGAAAGCGGGAGCCTTGTTCGTCATTGGCCGCCTTTTGCAAGGTATGTTTTGATACGGACTAGTTATGGTCATTTTGTGCAGGTACGACCTGCTGACGAACCCGGAGTTGGAGTTCCCACGTGATTACGGCCTCAGCCCCCGAAGCCGCCCCGACCGATGAAGACCAGACACGGGAAGTCTCGATTGACGACCTGATCGTCGGAAGGCCACTTACCTATCCTGTGAATGACACACGGGGAAGGCTGCTTCTGGCAGCCGGTCAGGAACTGACAAGATTGGCCAAACGTCGGCTGAAAAGCCTGGGTGTTCATCGTGTCTGTGCCCATGCTGCGGATTCCATGATTCAAAATCTGAATCAGATCGAACTCCGTTCTGCTTCGAGCCTGGCCAGCCACGATGAAATTTCCGCCAAGCTGGATCATGTCGTCGAGCAGGGTCTCTTTCAGATCCAGAACAGCGGGCCTGCGGTTCGCGATCGAGTGCGTCAGCATGGGGCGACATCGTTTGATCGAGAACTTCAAAAAGATGTTTCGGAGCTTCGCAGCGAAACCCAGGCTGAACTTTCCAATCTGGTGAAAGAGGCACTCCAGGGACGCAATGATACCGGTGGTGCCGTCGCTCAGATGGCCGCTCAATTTCTGGCTCAATCGACCGAAGACACCGATTGCGTGCTCTCGGTAGTGCTGGAAGCTGCCAAGAAACCCGATCTCGCCGACCATTCGCTGAAAATGGCTGTTCTTGCCATGGCGATTGGTATCGAGATGGGACTGGACGAAGATAACAGCCGCCGACTTTGCGTTACGGGTCTGGTTTGCGATTGGGGCATGTACAAACTCCCCGACGAACTGCTCAACGCCGATCGCATCCTAAGTGTGGGTGATCATCTGCAAATCCAGAAACATTCTCAGTACACAGCAGAGATTCTGGACCGCACGACCGGGTTGCCCAGTCAGACAGCCGTCATCGCTTACCAGGTTCACGAGCGGCCGAATGGTCGTGGTTATCCTAAGCAACGCACCAGCGAACGAATCAACATCTGCTCCAGAATCTTAAATGTCGCCGACACTTATACGGCACTCACCTCACCCCGCGCCTGGAGACCGGCATTAACACCGTATGCAGCGATGGAAACCATCTTGAGGATGGCTCGAACTCGCGATGTCGATCCCGATGTGACACGCTCTCTGCTCAAGGTCATGTCGCTCTTTCCGATCGGGAGTCTGGTGGCACTCAATGATGGGAGCGTTGCGCAGGTGATCCGCCGGAATGGGAATCAATATGACCGGCCGATCATCGAAGTCGTACAGACTGCCGACGGGCAGCCTGTGCCACTGGAAAACCGGGTCGCGATCGATTTAATGATGAGTCCACTCGAAGTCGTTCAGGCGATCGCAACACCGGGCTCAGAGGAAGAAACGTGGTGTGAGCCCTATGTGATGATTAACAGGACGCTGCGTTAAATCGTTTTTCCCCAAGGTCACGGACTCATTAGCGACAGGCCAGGCACTCTGCCATCGGTTCTGTAAAGGCAACGTCTACTTGGGGATGGATTCCTGAGTCGCTGAGACTGGCAGAATCGTACCAGGTTCGCTGATCGCACCTGATGGCTGCGAGCTTTTCTGAATCTGCGCTGGCAAGCCAGTGCTGTTCTGCAATTCCTGGGCGAGTTGATGCTCGACTGGCAAACGCGCCACCACAACTCCCATATCTGGGTCTTTACCAAGAAAACGACCACAAGCCACAACGCAAACTTGCTCACAGGCGACTGGCAGGTAATCGCTCTCCAGATACCTGGGGTACGAGGTGCAGAGATAGGTTAGCCCTGAAAGTTGCTCAGGCGAGAAACGGGAAATGATAGATCGCTGATTGTTATTGATCGAAGCCGCACCTGCTGCTGATTCAACGCTGTTCGATATGGATTGAGGTTGAACAGGCTCTGGATCGATCCGTCGGATAAAGCGACCAGTGCGTCGATAGTACTGGTATTCAAAATTGTGGTGGACTTCTCCCAAACTGACAAGTTCCGCTCCTTCGGGCAGATCTTTAAGCAACTTCTCGACTGCCAGATCGATACGCGAGCTGCGCCGAGTGTAATCGTCAACCACAGCTGTCACGAATGTTCCACCAACGAACAATCCCAGGGCCGCAAGACCTTGAATACATCGCGCTTCGGTGGCTGTCGATCGGCACACCCACATGGTTCTGCCCAATAGCGCCGCAGCCATCATCAGAAAGACGCCATACACAGGTGGGACTGACAGATTTCCTACAGGGAGCGAAAGCGCCGTTGCCACCGTCAGCAATGCCATCACTCCACCAGCAATCCAGGCCAGGATGGCAAAGGTGCCGATAAACCTGGAGAGCGGCAGAATCGGCCCAGGATTGTCGCTGAGATTTTCCTGTCGACTTGATGACGTGGAGGCTAAGGATAGCTCAACGGCTTTCGAGGCTTTGACCCACTGATAGAGCGTCTCGATTGTCACACCGATCAGCACCGCTGCCAATGGGTACACAGACATCAGAAAGCGTGTGCGGGTGCCAGTGATCAGCCAGACTGTCGGAAACGATGTGACCAGAGCGAGACCGGCAAACAGCATCACCTGATGGTAAGGTGCCATGCGTTGACGCCATGTTTTCGAGCACAGATTGACCAGCAATAATGACCAGGGAGCCCAGCAACCCACAACCAGCGAGATTGGGAATTCCGTCAGATGTTTCAAATAGGTAAAGATCGTTCGATCACCACCATAAAGAACCACATCACCGGTAAAGACATGGCGAAGACCAGGCATTCCTAATTGCAGGTAAAAGGGCACAAGCCACATCGCAATCAGGCTGGCACATAGCGCAATGCCAGATACGTGGGCCCAGGAGAGTGCGAATCGAGCACGGCCATTGATCAGCAGATACAGCCCGATAGTCGCGGCGAAGTAGACAGGAGCCTGTGGGCCTTTGGTCATGATGGCGCCAGTCAGCAGTAAGTAAGCCACGGGCCAGATGATCCATGCCGACCATTGTTTCTGCCAGCCAGTGTGCCACAACAGCAGAGCCGATGAGAGAAACAACGTGAAAGGAAGATCTGTCTCTCCCGTGCGGCCCAGTTCCATGACTTGAATCATGGTGACATAAGCCAGCCCCGTCGCGAAAGCACCGACACGCGATAACGATTGCCGGGCATACCCGTATAAAATGATTGAAAGCAATGCGACCGCGAGCAGGCAAGGCAGCCGAATCGAAGTGATGTCTTCGGAACCTCTCAAGGCCATGCTGCCGGCGATCATCCAGTTATGAACTGGCGGGCGGCTGCTCATAAAATAGGGTGTTCCCTGCATGCGGGGAACAACCCAGTCGCCCGAAGTCTGCATATTGATCGCCACCAGCGCGCGGCGGGTTTCTTCACCACGCAGCGGGGGATACTCAATGCGACTGAAGTAGACGATCCCGACGATTGCCAGCAGCAGATATAGAGGCCATTCCAGCATCCAATCAGGAAAGCGGCGCATCGGACTGGTTTGACCACCAGCAGAAGAGCATTGACCAGTAAGGTTCATTCCGTTGATACCTGCAAAAGCACCTGCGGGCCATTATCAAAAACATGACCCGTCAGGAGAGAATCCGTGCCCGAGAAATCGATTCAAGCATCGGGCTCAATAGCAGAACGTACAGGCAAAGGTCAATCCCAACTCGATTCCACAGAGTAAGTTAGGGCAAACGGGGGAAGTTGCTGTTGCTGACAAAATCCAGATTGTCCTGCCCAGACGATGGATGGCTTTCTGGCAACGGGTGATCGACGGCAGGTGGCTGCAATTCGGAAAGTGCTCTTTCAAAAGTGAAGAAATAGCCCGCATGCCGACCATCACGATTCGAATGCACCAGAGGGTATGTCCGGGATGGTGTATAGATCGTCGATGGAAAGGCTTGTGCTAACTCGAGCTGAATCTCAGGAGAGAGTTCATGGATCGGCTGATGGCTGAAGAACAGCACTTTTTCACTGGTGGGAACGACGGAATTCAGCTGCTGCTTGCGATTGGCTTCTTCAAGTAAGCGGTTAGCCCTGAACTTGGCTCCTTGCTCAGAACAGAGTTGATGCTCTGCAAAAGCCACATGATGATCATCAGCGGCACAGCGGATTGATTGCGTGATAGGAGTCTGCAAATAGATCGAGGCGAGTGTTTCTCTTATCGAAGTATCGTTGGGATCTTTAGCGGGCTTCTGAATGAAATAAATCCCTTGTCCGACAACAAAACCCAGGCCGATCACAGCCACCAGCAGGCGGCAAAGTCGTCTGCCAGTGATTGTTGTTCTCGGGAAGATGGCGATCACACCCCAGGCCACCAGCAGGCAAATCATCGGGGCCAGGTGCTGGGCAATGCGAGCTGATCCCCCATAGGGATACTTCTGAAGTGCAGCGGCCAGTGCTGTCAGTAGAAACGGCGAAACAAGCAGAAGAAGAATCTGCCGCTGTCGAAATGCCAGTAAAACGATCCCGAGTACCAGAAAGATCGAGGTCGCAGCACTCCCACCATGCTCTGCACCCACAGGATACGCCACCATGCTGCCTGTGTGAGCTTCAGCCAGCCAGCGCAGAATTTCCTGAGCAGAGAAACTGCGGGGCATCGCATCCTGCCAGAAGACCTTGAGATTCATGACTTGATTGCCATGCTCATAAGCGGACTTTCCAAAGCAGTTCCACATGAGAAACGTACTGAGTACCAGGGGGATGCCAACCAGAAAACCGCCCATCAAGGCCCGTTGCAGGCGGAGGGAGCGGGATTCGAAGTGATAAGGCAGAATGCGCGTAATTGTGGATCGATCATTGACGGGAATCTGCAACAGCAAGCCTGCGGGAAGTCTGGGAAGCGGTGGCGACAATTGCCAGAAAAAGCGTCCCACAATCATTCCACCAGCGACAAAAACGCCCGGGAATGAGATCCAGGGGGTGGCCACACACAAGATCACGAAGAGACCAAACCAGAACCAGGTATGGTTCCCTCGATGCTGCGGTTTGATCAACGTTCGTCTGACCGACGAATCTGCAAGAGACCGGATTGCACAGCCCAGAAGCAATACGGAAAGACAAAGATCGATGGAGTAAGGCTTGAGTTCGCTGGCCAGGCGGACAGGAAAAATACTGACAGCCAGGAGCACCGTCGCGACCCAGCAGACTTCCCGTTTGGCCAAAGGACGGATCGCCCAGGGGAAAAAAGCCAGTGCCGCCACCCCCATGATGATCGCGGGAGTACGCAGTGAAACTTCCGAAGCACCCCAGGTGGCCACATTCAGCCATGTCCCCAGCAGGAATCCACTGGGAGCGATCTGGCCATATTCGAGTGGCGTGAAGAGAGTCTTGAAGTCACGGGAAAGGATTGAAGTCGCCAGATAAGCTTCATCGCACCAGAGAGGGCGAACCATGGCAAAACGAAGAAATCGCAGCGAGATCCCGATCAATACCGTCGCCCAGATCCAGTAAGCCAGCGGTTGTCTCGTGAGTTGTACGAGCCGCTGGATGAGTGGATGTTGGCGGCGACTGACGACTGGCTGAGGTCTGAAAGCACGCTCTAAGCGATCTGCGGTGGAAGGAGCGATCTCTGTGTTCGTCTCCAGTGATCGGCACAGTCTTTGTCGCCGTGCATCCTGGCTTTTCCGAGGTGCATCCTGCTCTCGAATCGATGACACGATTCCCACCATTCCCTGGTTGCCAGTATTCTCTGTTTGGAGGACAGGAAATCCTCCACGACTGTTGAGAATGTTTTTGCGGTAACGATCTGACATTCAGGATTCATGGATGGAAAACGAAGGTTTTCCACTGCGTATCCAGCCTGAATCGTCCTGAATGACATGCTCGTTTTAAGGAATATGAGAAGTTGAGAAAAGGTGAAACCGGCCATTCCTGCCGATCTTGTCACGCGAATTTCAAAAAAAACTTGCGAAAACGTCAGCTTCGCTCCGCCGCAGCTTCAGTGGGTCGCCGAAAGGTCGATGACGACTTTGCCAAAATGATGCCCCGATGCCAGCCACTCAAAGGCTTGGCGTGATTGATCGTAAGGAAACACTCGATCGATCACCGGATGCAGTTGGTGCGACTCCAGGAATTGATTCATTTCTTTAAACATTTCCTGGCTGCCGACATAGATCCCATTCAATCGAATGTTACGGGCCACGAGTGGAAAGAGACTGCCGGTAGGTGGCCCGAACCCTGTGAGCACTCCGATTAACGCAATATGTCCCCCGGCAGCCACAGACTGCAGCGAGCGATCGAACGTCCCCGGCCCACCCACTTCGACAACATGATCCACGCCCCGATGGGCCGTCAGCTCATCAACCACTTTTTGCCATTCTGCATGTGAGCGATAGTTGATGGTGTGAGTTGCTCCCAGTTCCACAGCACGTGCCAGTTTTTCATCACTGCTGGAAGTGATCAGGACTTGAGCACCTGCTGCCGCAGCGAACTGCAACGCAAAGACAGAAACACCTCCAGTCCCCAGGCACAGGACTGTTTGTCCAGCCGAGAGCTGGCCCCGCACAAACAACGCATGATAGGCCGTTAATGCTGCACAAGGTAAGGTTGAGGCTTCCAGATCCGAGAGATACCCAGGAGTGGCCACCAGAGACGATTCCTCAAGTGTCACGAAGCTCCCGAGCATCCCATCGACCGTACCACCCAGATCATGCTGGTGGTAAGCCATCTGGAATGGTCCCTTTCCCCAGGTGGCAAAGAAACTCCCCATCACACGGTCGCCCACTTTCCAGCGAGTGACACCTTCGCCCACTTCTTCCACAACACCCGCACCATCCGAGCAGGGAATGCGGCCACCCACCTGCCGGCGAGCCAGGTTGTGCAATGCGATATGGTCCCGGTAGTTCAAAGAGACAGCTTTGACAGCCACTCGCACCTGATGGAAACCCAATTTTGCCATCGGTCGACGCTTACGCTCGAGGCGGTACTTGTCTGCCGTGGGTGCATACTCAAAAACATCGATGTCATGCATAAGAGGTTGCTCTATTGATCAAATTGAACTGCAAAACTAGCTACAGGAAATACCCCTTGAAGATTACCTTCTCAATGCGCTGGAATACTGGATGGGTAACACATTCATGGGGCGCTCGACACTCAGTTCTCGGGCAGCCACATAAGGCCAGTGGGGATTTGCCAATGAAGCTCTTGCCAGCATGATGAAATCAGCCTGGCCATGGGCAATGATCGCTTCCGCCTGCTGCGGTTCGGTAATCATCCAGCCTACAGCCACAGGAATCTCGGCGGCTCGACGAATCTTTTCGGCAATCGGCACCAGGAAGCCCGGCCCCCACGGAACATGAGAGATATCTGGTGTCACAAACCCATGGCTGACATCAAGCAGATCGAGTCCTCGCTTTTTCAATACAGCAGCCAGTTCGATCGATTCATCCACAGTGACACCGCCATCGATCCAGTCGGTAACAGAAAGCCGCGCAATCAAAGGGAGATGTTCAGGCCATACGGCACGAACGGCATCAAGTGTTTCTACGAGAAAGCGAGCCCGGTTTTCCCACGAACCACCATATTGGTCCGTCCGATGATTGGAGAGTGGTGACCAGAATTCATGAGCCAGGTAACCATGGGCAAAATGTAGCTCGAGAAGTTGATAACCAGCCTCGATCGCTCGTTTGGCCGCAGCGACAAAATGTCTCTGCACCTGATGAATCTCCTCGATCGACAGCGCCTGAGGAACTTTTGTCAGATTGTCTCCAAAGGCTTCTGCAGATGGGGCGATCACATCCCAGCCACCTTGATCATTCGCAAGATGCCCACCACCTTGCCAGGGAAGGTCAGCGCTCGCTTTTCGCCCTGCATGGGCAATCTGTATCCCGGCAACAGCACCATGCGCTTTAATGAATCGATTGATACGAGCCAGCGGCTCAATTTGCGAATCTGTCCATAAGCCCGCATCACCCGGAGAAATTCGACCCTCGGGTGAAACCGCCGTCGCCTCAGCCACAATCAGACCGGCACCACCCACCGCCCGCGCACCAAGATGCACCAGATGCCAGTCATCCGCATGTCCATCATGAGATGAATACTGACACATGGGCGAGACCGCAATGCGATTGCGGAAACTGACATCCTTCAGTTGATAAGTGCTGAATAACTGACTCATGAGAAAAGAACCTCTCCTGCTGGGACGCCGTAATTTCTCTGATGATCATGTGAAATCATGCTGAGAAACCATAGTCAAAACGGATTGATCATTGGGTTTCTGACTTCGAGCTTGCTGGAAGTACCCTGGCGGGAAGCGAGTCTTACAAGCCGTACAGCGAGGCTGAACTCAGCTTGTTGTTCGATTGTCTGGCGATGCTGCCCGCCGAGTGTGTGTTCTTCAATTTGCCATGAGAAAGTACCGGCAAAACATCAACTGGGGCTATGACCTTCCAGGACTCATGTTCTCAATAGGTGTTTCTCCCTGTGGGGGCAACCTTTTAGGGGTTATGGACGAAAATCTAGTGTTGAAGTGGCAGGATCTGTCTCGCATCCATAAATGATCTCCGATACGCTGAAGTGTGATCGCCATCGAAAACGACAAAGCCAAGTCGAGACAGCTCATGAAGTCGGTAGTCACTTTTAACTCAGCTCTCCTTTCAGCCGTGCTGACGGTTGTCTTGAGTTTCGAAATTCAGGGATCGATTCAAGCGGCAGATGCCATCGAAAGTTTTATTGCCCAGCACTGCATTCGATGTCATGGCCCACAGAAGGAAGAGGGAGATATCCGGATCGATCAGCTCTCTCGGGATTTCAAAGCAGGGCTGGATTCGCACCACTGGGCTGAAGCTCTGGATAAGGTGAACACCGGCGAAATGCCGCCCAAAGAAGAGCCTCAACCGACTCAGGCAGAGATTGCAGCCTTTGTCACCGCTCTTGATGGACGACTGAAAGAAGGTCGAGCTTCGCGCATGGCTGCCCGGGCAGCTGTCACGCATTATCGATTGAGTCGCAAAGAGTACCAGAACACGGTCTACGATCTTTTGGGCGTGCGCTACGATCCAGCGAAGCCGCAAGAACTCAATGAAGATACATTATGGCACGGTTTCGAGAGGATCGGGTCAGAACTGACTCTTTCACCTTCGCATATCGACCGCTATTACAAGGCGGCAGGAACGGTTCTTGATCGAGCATTTCCTGCGACCACAGTCGAAGCACGAAAAGTTCGCAAAACGGCTGTCGATCTTCGATATCGCGGCGGGAAAGAGCAGCAGGCCGCGATGGATCGACTGGGAATCCAAAGGCCGCTGCGATATCTGCTTTTCCCGGGACGTGTCGAAAATGCACTCTCTCCCAACTGGTTTGGAAAAACAGGCCCAGAGCACAGTGGTTTGTATCGCTTACGTCTACAGGCCAGTGGCATCAGGCCGCCAGGTGGTCAACCTGCCCATCTGAGTATTGGCAAAGCCACCGGGGAAGAAACCGTTGATGGCCTCATTGAATTCGACCTGACTGCTTCGGAAGACAGCCCGCAGGTCTTCGAGTTTGAAGTCTTTCTGGAGATGCCGATCAGCCTGGATTTCTGTGTGGTGGCGACTGATGTGATTGATCGCAGAGGCGGTGCTGCTTTTCGCAACGCATTGGCCAGCCCCTCCTATATGTTTACCCATAGTAGTGAGACCCGGCTGTTAAACCCCAACGCTCCACAGATGTTCGATGGTCAAGGAAATGGCCTGTTTTCGACTGTATTGCTCGACTGGATTGAGTGGGAAGGGCCGCTGGTTACAGAAGCCGAAAAGTCGCGCCGCGACAATCTCATACCACCCGATGGTGCCTCTCCCCAGATTGTAGCTGAATATCTGCAGCGCTTTGCCGAAAGAGCCTGGAGGCGACCAGTAAAGCCCGAAGAACTCGATCAATATCTCCAGTCGTATTTAGAAGAACTGGCTGCAGGGGAGAAAACCTTTGAAGCCTATCGCGTCGCACTGCAAGGCCTATTGACATCACGGCATTTTATTTACCTTGTCGAGGGATCGCCCACGCCTAGAGAGCAGCTCACTCATGCCGAACTCGCCTCGCGACTCTCCTATTTTCTCTGGAGTTCAATGCCCGATGAAGAATTATTGACAGCCGCTCGAAATGATCAGCTTCAGGGAGAGGTTTTAAGCAAAGAAGTTGATCGTCTTCTGGCAGATAGTAAAGCCAACCGTTTTGTTGACGACTTCACTCGCCAATGGCTGCAGTTACATAAGTTAGGAATGTTTCCACCCGATAAGAAACTTTATAAAAACTATGACGACTGGCTGGAAGAAAGTATGCGAGCCGAGCCAGTGGAATACTTCCGTGAGATGTTCTCCAAAAATCTCCCGATTGACGAGTTAATTCAATCAGACTGGACCATGGCGAATGCCAGGCTGTGTGATTTTTACGGATTGCCAGAGCCCAGAGAAGGAGGCTTTCAACGTGTTACACTCCAACCGGAAGATCATCGCGGCGGCCTGCTGACGATGGGGGCAATTCTTAGTTTGACATCGGATGGAACCCGCCATCGTCCCGTGCATCGAGGTGTGTGGTTAAGCGAAGCGATTTTTGCCAGAACACCCCCTCCACCACCAGCCAATGTGAGTGCCATTGAGCCCAGTCCTCCAGAGAGTCCCAAAGCGACATTGCGTCAGAAGATCGAAGCACATCGCAATCATGCCAGTTGTGCGGCCTGTCACGCCAAGATCGATCCACTGGGCCTGGCCTGGGATAACTACGATGCGATTGGCCAATGGCGCACTCGCGAAAGAGTTGAAAAGGGGGTTGGCGAAGATCCGCAGATTGATCCTTCCGGTGTTCTCCCTGATGGTCGATCTTTTGCAGATGCTGTCGAGTTCCGCCAACTGCTGCTGGAAGATCGAGATAAAGTCGCGAAAGCCTTTATTGAGCACCTTTGTACATATGCTCTTCGCAGGGTCTTGACCGTCGATGATCAGGACGATTTGAAGGCGATTGAAATCGAAGCGAAGAAAAGTGATTACCGCGTGAAAGACATCATTCGAGCCGTCGCACTTTCTGGAATGATGAGAAAACGGTAGATCGTCCTCCGTTGAATCGCATTTATAGATAAACGCTACAGTCACTAAGTATAGAACAGTACCTGCTAAAGGTGATCTCTCGATGAGCAACTTTCTTTCGCAATCCTGGTTGATTGACCGGCGGCATGCACTTCGTGCGCTCGGGACCTGCATTTCGTTGCCGTTTTTGGAATGCATGGTTCCCTTGAAAGCTGCCGAAGGAGTGACAGCCACACCCAGGCGAAGTGCGTTTATCTATCTCGCCAATGGGGTGCATTCACTGAACTATCAGATTACGACGCCAGGAAAAGACTATCAGTTCTCCCCCTCGCTGAAACCTCTGGAGAAACATCGAGAGGTGATTACCCCGATCAGTGGTCTACATCATCCGGGGGCTCTGAGTCATCATCACAATTGTATTTCTGTCTGGTTGACGGGCGGCAAGCTGGGTCCGTCGGATCGCAATACAATTTCGGTGGATCAGAAAATCGCTGAGATCACCGCACCTCATACGCGCTATCCATCTATGGAAGTGGCATTAACCGGCGAATCTCTCGGATGGACGGCTGACGGAGTCCGCTTGCCTTCCATGCGGCGCTGCAGTGAAATCTTTGCTTCGCTATTTGCCGAACCCAAGGGAGGAACAGCCACTCAACGGAGAGCATTGAGACGCAAAGCGAGTGTCCTGGATGCCAACCTGATGGAAGTACGTCAACTCGAACAGGCGATGGGAGCTGCGGATAAAGGTCGTCTCGACCAGTATTTGACCTCGGTACGCGAAGCCGAGATCCGCACGAAAAGGGCAGATGCCTGGCTGGATACACCTTTACCAGCACTTTCCGAGGAAGATCGTAAACGCACCAATCGCGATGTAGCGGCCACAATGGCCGGTGATTACTTCCGCACGGTCTACGATCTAATGGTGCTGGCATTCCAGACGGATGTTACTCGCGTGGCAACATTCAGCCTGGGAGGTGAAGGGGACGCCTTTTCGATTCCTGAAATTGGTATTACCGAATCGCGGCATCAACTCAGTCATCACGGTGGTGATGCGGGGTATATGGAGAAGCTGACCAAGTACGACACCTTTGCTATTGAACAGTTCAGTTACTTCCTGACAAGGTTGGCAGAGACGAAAGATCTCAACGGCAAATCACTCCTGGGGACGACAATGGCCCTCTTTGGAAGTGGAATGTCGTATGGACATAGCCATGGCAATGCAAATTTACCGCTGGTGCTGGCGGGTGGGTCAGATCTGGGGCTCAAACATGGCAGCCATCTCGATTTTAATCAGGGGCATTTCAGTGGGTATCGACTCGATAAACCGGGCGAGCATTATTCGCTCTGTAGTCGTCCCGCGAATCCAAATGCTCATATGAGCAATCTGTTGCTGTTGATGGCTCAGCGGATGGGGGTCGAAACAGATAAGTTTGGCGACAGCAATCAAGTCATTGCTCTGTAAAGGCTGATCTCCAAGTAGTGGTTTTGAAGTTGACCTCGTGCTACCTACGACTATTTGCCAATAAAGATCTCTCGATAATGAATACGCGATCCAATCCATTGAGCTCAAAAACTATCAGTCAAGGTATGGCATTCTGGTTGATTGTTTTTTGCCTGGTTCTCAGTTGTGTTTTTACTGAGTCCGTTCGTGGAGAAGAACCATTTCGACCGGAGGTCGGCAAATTCCCACCGTTGGAAAAGGCCTATAAATACCGGGGAGAACTGGTGTTTGTCGATCATCCCAACCGCCGGGGGAGTATTCGTGTGCAGGCGTCGGGCATGTTTTTTCGCAACGATCCCCACCCGGTGGCGATGTTGCCTTATGCAGAAATTCGCTATCACAATGCCCCTGCGGATCTGAGAGATATACCGCTGGGAACAGTCCTGCACGTCTATGCGTTTTTGCCACCCGACCCGAAAACGTCGGCAGTTCCTGTATTGCCTGTGAATAATAAAGCGATTGACGGAAATCATAATCGTGGAGCGGGAATTGCGCCGGCTGAGAATCATGTGCTGCTGCTCGAAGATGAAGTGAGCCATTGCCTTCGCGAAGGCAAGATCTGGAAGCTCAAAGAAATTGACATGCAGAATCACGAAGGGATGATCGTCGCGACTTGCGAACCTAAGTCCAGCCAGGAAGCAGCGCAGAACTCCGGAACTCAAATTCCAGAGGAGAAGTTGACCTTCGACGGGGCGACCCGGATCTGGCGTGGCAAAGAACGTCTGGAAGTGGCCGATCTGATTGCTGCAGGCGTATGGCCTGCGAGTGGCAAGAAATCGCTGGCAGGCATGGCCGTGCAGTTAGGTATCACCTGGAAACCCACGCCCGATGGGATCTTTACCAGGTTTCATATTTCGGACATCTGGCTCGATGAAGCCTCAATTCAGCATGCGGCCCGTCATCAGGCGGAGGTTCATAAAGCATTCATTCGCACACGCTGGATGCCAGCGTTTGTGGATGCCGTGGAGTATGGAAAATTCGGCAGGGCAACGGTGACGGCCACACTCTTTGGCAGGATGGACCCTGCATTGTATGCCGATTTTCAGAAAGGAGCCAGCGCCATGATGAATGCGGCAGAGAATACACTCAAGCAT
The DNA here is from genome assembly GCF_000092105.1 of Planctopirus limnophila DSM 3776. Classification (NCBI taxonomy): domain Bacteria; kingdom Pseudomonadati; phylum Planctomycetota; class Planctomycetia; order Planctomycetales; family Planctomycetaceae; genus Planctopirus; species Planctopirus limnophila. The sequence continues at coordinate 716,159 of NC_014148.1, forward strand.
GCGGGCGGTTCTTATGGCCCGGCTCACATGGCCTCGCGTGGAACCATTCTGGAAGTGAACACATCGCCCCATCCGCCAGTCGGCAGTAGTGGCATTCAGATTCGTTTTGAAACGGATCTAATTATTGAAGGCATTCGGCCCGGGCGAGTCGTGCGTGTTCGGCCCGGCAACTGGCCACTGGTCGATATTCCGCGGGAAGAGTATCTGGGAGATGGTTCGCTCAATCACGAAGATCGCTTCCCGACACCAGCGATCTTTCCAAAGTATTAGTCGATCAAAGAAAGAAAAGTTGCTGCAAGTTTTGTTCGCGCTTTGGATCTCTGTGTGATACGCTCTCCAAATGTTTATTCTGGCAAGAGAATCATTTGCTTCAGTGGAAAATGTCGTGTCGCAAGAGAACTGTTTATGGCGTTGGATCAAGTTCCTGTGTTTAGGCTTAATCGCTGTTAACTCGCAGGCTGTCCGAGCAGAGGATGGGAAAAATCCCACTCGTCCAAATGTGATTTTCATCATGGCGGATGATCTGGGGTATACCGATCTGGGTTGCTTTGGCAGCCGATATTATGAAACGCCTCACATCGATCAACTGGCCCGGCAAGGCGTCCGTTTCCTGAATCACCATCACTGTCAGAATTGTGCACCCACTCGGGCCGCCATTATGACCGGGCAATATGGGCCCCGAACGGGTGTTTACACCGTGGGAAGCATTGACCGGTTCGACTGGCAAAGCCGACCTCTGCGGCCTGTCGAGAATGTGGAGAAGTTGCCTCTCGACCCGGCAACTATTGCACAGCAGGTGCAGCGCAGCGGCTACCAAACCGGAATGTTCGGGAAGTGGCACCTGGGGCTGAATGGCTCTTACCATCCGTCGCAACGCGGCTTTCATGAAGCGGTCGAATCTTCTGGCCAGCACTTCAATTTCAAAACCACTCCAGCGCAGAAAGATACCGAAGGAAAGTATCTGGCCGACTACCTGACAGATCGCGCCATCGACTTTATCGAGCGGCATCAGTCGGAACCATTTTTTCTATACTTGCCCCATTTTGGTGTGCATTCACCATTTCAGGCGAAGAAGGAATGGATCGAGAAGTTTGAAAACAAGCCGGGCGTGGGTGGCCATAGGAACCCGGTGTATGCCGCGATGATCGCCAGTGTGGATGAAAGTGTCGGGCGAATCCTCGATAAGCTGGACGAACTCAAACTCGCCGACAAGACCGTGGTGATCTTTGCCAGTGATAATGGTGGAGTGGGAGGCTACGAACGGGAAGGTTTGCACAAAGCCAATGATGTGACCGATAACGCACCATTGCGAAGTGGTAAAGGGAGCCTGTACGAAGGTGGAACTCGTGTACCTTTAATTGTGCGCTGGCCTGGCGTGGCACCCGCAGGGGTTGAGTGCCGCACGCCGACAATCCATGTCGATCTTTATCCGACGTTCCTGGAGATCACTTCGGCTGAGCACCCCGGGCATCCCCTCGATGGTGAGAGTCTGGTGAAGTTGATCAAAGACCCCGGGGCAAAGCTCCATCGAGAGGCCATTTTCCAGCACTTTCCCGGTTATCTGGGTTCGGGTCAGAACCAGTGGCGAACCACACCTGTGAGTTTGATTCAAAGTGGTGACTGGAAGCTGATGGAGTTTCTGGAAGATGGGCGACTGGAACTTTACAACCTCACCAGCGATGTGGGGGAACAAAAGAATCTGGCAGCCACATATCCTGACAAGGTGAACGAATTGCAGTCCAGGCTCAAAGCGTGGCGCGAGGAGATTAAAGCCCCTATGCCTGCGAAAAATGCTTCACCTTCCGAGAGCAACAATGGTGTGAGAAAGGGAAGAGCCAGTCAGAAAAAATCACAGAAGGGAAAAGCCAAAGCAGCTGCTTCCTCCGAAGATTGATTCCACTCGAACGAATCCTGTCAACTGAGAACCTTTTGTGATTTGTAAGCTCAAACTAACTCGACTTGTAGCCTCTTCATTGAGGCTTAGCGGCGTCGAGCAGATCATTCTCCTGCTGGGCCGTTCTGCGTGTCGGTGGAACAAAGAGTGGAGCGTCACCATCGGAGTTGGAATCGTTGTTTTTCGGGGCTGACCATTGGTCGTTTCCATTCCGAAAACCATCCCGCACTGTCGAGTTCGGATTTGCTGACGAACGAGGAGGTTCTACGTTACCTTGTTCTTCAGGCCAATCGCGGGAGAACTGATCATCCTGTGGTTGCTGATTGGCAGAATTGCGGCGGATGGTGCGATCGGCTGCACTTTGCAAAGCCGTCCGAGCCTGCCTGGCGTCTTCCTGGATTTTCTGCTTGTTGACTTCGAGGTGCAGATCGACCTTCCCTTCCTCAGGTCGATTGGTCGTGACAACTGCGAACCATTGCCTCGAAAAGCCCACGATGGCGAGTAGCACCACGCCGATAAGGATGAATTGCACAAAGCTTTTCATTGCCGGGTTCCCAGGGCAAAATGCAGAAAGACAGAATACCGCTGATGGAAGTTATCGGCGAAAAACGTCTGTCGAATCGACTCACTCATGGAAAGTCGCGGGGAGAGTCGAGCAATTGATTCTCGATCACTCAAAGATAGGCTCAACGTCTGATGACCACGAGCGTGGTGTCTTCACCATTGCGTCATAACGACAGGTTCGTTCAATCAGGGAACGATGAAGACCGCACCGGTTGTGGCACCTGCCTGAAAGAGTGCGCCGCGCAGACTCCAGGGGATTAACCGCTTTTCGTAGGGGGCTGGCGAGCCGGGAAGTGGTTCACCCAGGGTATAAATCGGTTCCCAGGGGAGATCGACACCCATCTGGTAGGGGAGAATGGGAACTCGACCAAAGAAAGCTGCCGCAGAGACAAACGGCTGGAAGGCTTCCGCCTTCATCCGATCACAATCTGTGGCACAGTAGTCACAAGTTTCGCGGCCCCAGCCATGAGTGTAGCCCAGTCGTTCGAGCATGGGTTCTTCGAAGTAGAGCGGCAAGTGCCTCGTGGCCGCCGCTTCCCATTCCACTTCCTGCCACATCCACGGCCGGCTGATTCCGGTGACCATCACTTGTGTCGGGAGTGTGGAAGCCATCTCACGAGCCCGATTGCGGGGAATCTCTCCTGCTGGAAGTGCGATGGAGGCTTTCAGAGAAACAACAGGTCGGTCATTTCCCGCCCAGGGAACGGGAGAATTCGGATCTTCAGTAGCAGTTGTTCCTGCAGTTTTTCCGGCATCTGGAGCGGGAGGCAATGGTGGTTGGATTTGTTCAGCAGCAGGCGTATTGACCTGAGTCGATGGAGGCAGCGGAAGAGGGGACTGGGGAGCCGACTGATTGCTGACAGGCAGCACTTCGCTGGCCCACTCTTCGAAAGCATCGTCACTGTCGAATGCCGGCGGGAGTTCTCCGGGAGTTGAACCCACCGGTTGGGGAGGAACCAGGAACGACTCTTCGACTGGATCGAAGGGCGGCACTGGCTTGTTATCAGCCTCAGCACCCGAAACAGCATCCCCGGAAATCGCGGCTATCTGTTGGGCGAAAAGAGGGGCCGAAGTCACCAGTGTGCAGCAGCAAATCAAAGTGAACACCCAGCCCAGGCCCACGGGACGACAAGACAGCGACAGGCTGCGAGCATGTCGGTCATCCGGTGACGATGGTGAATCTGGAAGATCAATTCGACGCATTGACCAGGGCTCCCTCCGAGCGTCGTCCTCTCGATTTTGCCAGCAGAAAAAATGTCAGTGGAAAATCGGTGAGCACAGACAGGCGTCTCTCGTCTCTTCGTCGTCAGGTGAGACGACTCTCAAGGCCAAAATGTTCTCTCCCGAGAGCTGTTTCAAAGAAAGTCCACTGACGGCGCCTGTCTTTCCTAGATTACCCAGATTTTAGATTTGGTGGTTGTACGCAGGAATATTCTGGAAATCGACGAGTCGTAAGGTTGGGAATGGGTAACTCGTCAGTTTTTACGAGAAGACGGCACAATCCGTGCAATTGAAGGATTTTTTCTCGTACATGCCTACCCATGAGTGCAAAATGAAACAAACGCGAGAAGTCGGGCGGAATTCTGCCTCAGACTCGTGCATTGTGCGCAAGTGATGGCTCCTGAATATCCAGAAGAATTCCTACGACCGGTAATGTCGAGTTACCGGCCAACCCCTTCGGGTTTTTCCCTCACGTAGAGTTCGTGCCTCTGAGGGAGGGCCGCGATGTGGTTCGATGACCTAGTTTGTAAGTGATGGGGCCATGACTGAGGACAGGATACGGAGTTCCTGCCGTCGCTTAAGGCCCGGAGGTTTTTCATGTCAGTGACCCAATGGCTGCAGAATCTTGTGGCCTCCAAACAACGCGATGTGGCGACCTGTCTGAAACCAGGCAGTCTGCGCTCGACCCTCCTGCAGGTCGAGCCGCTGGAGGAACGTCGCGTCTTCAGTGTGACCCCCGTGCTGAATGGAAGCGTACTGGAGATCACTCTCGATGCTGACGGAGACACCGCCTATCTGCGAACTGACGATCTGAATAACGAGCTAGAGGTATACGATCAAACCAACACACTGATTGATTCATTCGATTACAGCACGTTTCATTCGATCAGTTTGATTGGTGATGGTGCGAATAGTGGGGTGCAGACAGTTGTCTTCGACAATTCAACCTCATTGAATCTGGCGGGCGACATCACGACTTCAAGTGATGATATTGAGATCATCAGTATCAATGGCGATTTGAACCTCACAGGGGAATTGTCGCTGACTGTCGGCGAGTCAATTTTTGTTGGCACGAATCGCATCGTATCCGCAGATGACGGAATTTCGCTCCTTGCTTTGAGCGGAACGAACGCAACAGAAGTTAATCTGGCTGCCGATTCGTCACTGACGACACTTGGAAAGATTGAGCTTCGCTCTGATGCCGGTGATATCCATGCGGGATTTTTGACTGCGGGCGATCAGATTGAAGTGGTGGCACAGGATCAGATCACGTTCGCCAGTGACATCGCCTTTACGACGAGCGGAATCGTCAATCTGGCTGTTACATCCACTTTGGGCGATATTGAACTCAACGGTTCGATTGATGCAGACTCTTCGACGGGTGGGGCTTATCTGTTTAACCTCGGGCCTTCGGGAACGCTGTTCCTGAATGGCGATATTCACGCACCGGCTTCTGCGGGGCAGACCACAGTCGATGGGAATCTGACATTCGGAAATGGTTTCAGTTTCGATCAGTTCTTTCTCACGGGGAGTACGCCGAATGGTGACTATGACACCACGGGAAGTGCGTTTCTGGTAACGGGTGCCAACCGTGTGGTCGATCTGGGGAATGCAGACTTTACGTTTACCCGAGAGCCCGGCTATCTGGCTGTTGTCGGGGATCAGTTTCAGGTGATTGCGCTGGCCGACTCCAGCAGCAGCATCACCGGGAATTTCTCCAACCGCTCAGAAGGGGATGAATTCTATAGCGAAGGGGTGCGTTACAAGTACTCTCAGGCTGGCGGAGATGGTAACGATGTCGCACTGACGATCCTTTCGCCGACCACCGTCTGGGTCGATGACGACTTTGCCGCACTGTTGAATGGCGATGATCCTGCCGGGCCCAGAGTGATGTTTGGTTACGACAGTTTTGCTCTCGTTCAGCAGGGTGTCGATCAAGTGGCAGATATGGGTCTGGTCAATGTCGCCGCCCATGCCACCAGCTATAACGAAGAGGTCGTCGTTACTGGAAAATCTCTCACGCTCGTTGGCGAGAGCGCCAGCACCACCACCATTTTCTCCTCCACAGGAACAGCGTTTTCAGCGAGCAACGCAGCTGACATCAGGCTCGAACAGTTGACGTTCTCAGGTGTGAATTCGTTGGACTTAAGTGCCATTGATGCGACAACACTCACGAATATCACCACGACTGGTCCGGCAACCATCACAGGCACACAACTGATATTGATCAGTGACGGAGCCTCGAATGATGTGTTCACCATTAACGATAGTGGTATCTCATCCAGTGGCTTGCTGATAATCGACCAACTCGATTTCACCGTGGATACTTTGGAAGTTGACGCCGGTGATGGCGATGATCAGATCTTTGTGCGTCCCCAGCCCAGCACGACAATCCTGATTGATGGAGGAGATGGAGTCGATACGCTTGAAGCCGACTTCTACGGGCTCTATGGGTTTGCGAATACGCCCGACGGGATGATTGCCGGGGCTGGTGCGTTGACTGCTGCGGACAGGGAGGACGTCACCTACGCCAGCATTGAAAACTACAGCGCATTGGTTGAAGCCAATGCGGTCATTGTGGCGCAGAATCCCGATGACAACGTCGCCGACAACTGGCTGGTCAAACGCAGTGACAGCGACCCCTCGATTCTCGAAGTCTATGTAAATGGTGTGCTCGCCTTCCAGCAGGATTATGCGAGTACCAACAGCCTCACAATCAACGGCTCAGGTGACGACGACACTCTGGTGATGGATCTGTCCAATGGCGAGATCGATCTCGCGGGCGGATTGCATTTCAATGGCGGGAATGGAAACGACGCCATTGAGTTAAACGGCAGCCAGACTTTCACGAAAGTGACACACACTTTCGTCAGTGAGAATGACGGTTCGATTGAAGTCATCGGTAATGGAACCACCAGCATCTCTTACACCGGGCTGGAACCAATTGTCGATAACCTCTCGGCGACCACGCGCGAGTTCATCTTCACTGGCGGAAACGAGACGATCAGTCTCACTGACGACGCAGCGGCTGGTTACAACCTGATCGATTCATCGCTCAGTGAATCGGTTTTGTTTCTCAATCCGACCGACACGCTGATTATCACCGTGCAAAATGGGACGGATACGTTCACAGCGAGTTCGCTGGACGCCGCCTTTGGGGCGAACATCTTCGTCACCATGGACGACGCTGACAGTGCTGGCGCAGACGCACTGATTTGGAATGCGGATACGACACTGGGTTCGGTTCTTGTAGCCGGAACGTTTGAGTTGGTCGTCGAGACAGGCACGATCGACATGAACGCTGCCGTCGACAATACGGCCGGTGGTGGCAGCATTCGGCTCGAAGCCAGCGACGGCATTACTCAACAGGGCAGTTTAACCACAGCCAGCAATATCACCATTGCCAGCACTGGCGGAACAGTGACGACGGAACTGCTGGAGGCCACTGATGCCGTCAGCGAGATCACGATCACGGGAACATCGGTTACACTCGCAGGAAATGTGACTTCGGGAAGTCTTGTTGATATTACGGCCACTGCAGGATCAATCGAACAGACAGGTGGCCTCGTCACGTCGCCAACACTGATTCTCGATGCCCAGACAGGAATCTTCGGCACGACGGCGATGGTGGCCCGTGCGATGGAGATCAGTGCCAGCACGATTACCGCCAAGACCAACACCGGCGGCATGCAAGTGGAAAACGCCGCGACGACAGCGACGACAGCGACTCTCACTGCGACAACAGGCAATATCCTTTTCAACCAGACGGGAGGCCAGTCGCTGACGCTGACCAACGTTGCCACCAGCGGCAACGCGAACCTCACCAACAACGCTACTATGACGCTCAACTCGGCGCTGATCAGCGGTTCGGGGGAACTCACTCTCGAAGGGACCCAAGTCATTTTGGGTGGCAATATCACCGCCTCTGGCCGGGCGACGATCACTGCTACTGATTCGATCACCCAGACCGCCGGGACCCTCACCTCGCCGATCCTCGAACTCGATGCCCAGAACGGTATCGGTTTAGCCGCTGACGCGATGGAAATCAGCACCAGCGACATCAGCGCCACCACGGCAACGGTAGGCGTCTTTCTGTCCAACGCCTCTAATATCACGACGGGAGCTGTGACAGCGAGCAATCTGCAGGCAACGACAAGCGGCAACATTTCGTTCGTGCAGACGGGTGGTCAGAGCCTGAGTGTGACGAATGTGTCGACGACCAGCGGCGATGCGACGATTTCGAATGCGGGAGATCTGACTGTTGCAGCGGCGATGGTCCTGGGGACGAATGGTCAGCTGTCGTTGACGACGACCGCCGGTGGCAATCTCTCGCTGGGAACGGCCACGACGGACGGGAATCTGCTGGTGACGAGTGCGGGTGCATTCACGCAGACAGGAAACACGACGGTCGGCGGCCTGCTCGATGTGGATGCCGTGAATGCGATCGATATTCAGGGAACGCAGGGGATTACGGGCACGACCTCGATCACATCGTCAGGTTCCACCGTTCGTCTGCGACAGGCGTTGACATCGGGTGGAGCGGTGACACTGGCGGGAACTGGCGGCATCACACTGGATGCGACGGGGGATGTGACATCGACGGCTGGCGGTATCACGATCATTGGCGATCTGACCACAGCGGCAAATCTCGTCACTGACGATCAGCCGATCGAGGTGCAGGGGAATGTGCTGCTGACGGGCAGTGTGCTGTTCGACAGCGACAGCACGAACACCGGCACCGGGGCCGATGTGACGGTCACCGGCGATATCGACCTGGCGACGTTCACACTGACAATCGACGCGGGGCCGGACGGTGATTTCTCGGTGGGGGATGTGACGGGGACGACGGGCGATCTGGTGATTGAAGAGGCTCATAGCCTGTCGTTTGGTTCGCTGACGGCCGACACGATCAACATCGGGCCGATCACAGGTGATGTCACGATTGGTGCGGGAGGCTTGACAGCGAACAGTGCCAGCTTCGATCTGGACGGCAACTTCACGAATAGCGGTGCGACGAATGTCACCAATCACCTGCTGGTGCAGGCGGGAGGCTCGATCGAGTTCGTGGGTGATGTGGAAGCGGGTTCGTTGGAACTGGATGCGGGGACGACGATCGACCTGGGGAACGTGGTTGTCGATACCACGACAGTCCTCACGAGTGTTGGGGTGCTGACTGTCGGCGGTACGCTCAATACGGGCGGTACGCTGACCGTGGAATCGACGGCGGGCGATGTCCGGTTCGTGCAGACCGTGACGGCCGGGGGCGAAGTGCAACTCACCGCCGATCAGGAACTGCGGCTCGACAACCTATTGACGGTCACCGCAGGCGGAGCGTCGCTGACGGGTGCCACCGTGCTCTTGGACAACGCCACCATCGTGCAGCTGAATGGTGCCGGCGATGACCTGTCGATCACCGGGACGCTAACGACAGGTGCCAATCTATTCACGACCGGCGGCGATATCACGATCACAGGGAACACGACACTCACTGAGGGAATCAATGTTGGCTCGACGGGGGGGGATATCCTCTTCAATGGCCTTGTTACTGGTGCCGGTTTCGACTTGAGCATTGACTCAGCGGCAGGTTCGTTGGAGTTGGGCGGCGCGGTGACTGCGGTGGACGATCTGGTCCTCAAGGGAGCTTCAGTTACTACGCTTTCGCTGTCGGCGGCGACATTGAATGGGACAACGACAGCCGGCCCCTGGGAAACAACGGGCAACATCACCATCACGGCGGCGATGGAACTGGATGCCACTGGCGGTCTGTCGATCATCGGCAGTATCAGTGCGGGGAGCCTGCAGGCTGTCGCGACGGGAACATCACTCTTCACCGGCACCATCACGACCACGACCGGCAATGTGATTGTCGGCACGACCACAAGCGGGGCGATCGACTTCCAGGACGACGTGACGAGTGCCGGCAATGTGACAGTCACTTCTCTGGGGGCTGTCGACTTCGGAGGCCATCTCTTTGCGAATGGTGTCACAGGTACCATCGAGGTTATCGGAGCGTCGGTCGATTTCGCGGACGATGTGGAAGCCGCGACCAGCATTGAGATCACGGCCAACACAGGAGCAATCAACCAGACTGGCGGGACATTCACCACGCTGACGCTGATCTTGGATGCGGGAGCAGGCATCGGCACGACCGGCGTGGTCAACACTAGTGCCCGGACAATCACCGCCACGACCAACACCGGCGGCATCAACCTCGCCAACCTCTCGACGGTCACCAATGGAGCCGTGACCGCCACCCTCACGGCCACTACCAGCGGCAATATCCAGTTGGTGCAGACGGGTGGCCAAGGCCTCACGATCACGAGCGCTGAAACCAACAACGGCGATATCGTGATCTCGAACACGGGGGCGAACCTTACGGTCACCACGGCCGAGGCTTTGGGTGCGGATGGCGACATCACCCTGAGCACCATTACCTCGGGCAACCTGGAACTGGGGACTGCCGATGCGACGGGCGACCTGAACATCACCAGCGCGGGGAGCTATACACAAAGTGGCAATGTCGAGGCGGACGGGTTGGTTGACATACAGTCGGATGATCTGCTGCTCACCCAGGGAACAGTCACCGCTGGTACCACGATCAACCTCGAATCGACCAATGGCGGCATCGAAGTTCAGCAGGCGGTCGAGGCCGATGGAAATGTTGATCTGCAGGCCCTAAGTAACATTCTACTGACGGGAAGTGTCACAACGGCCAGCAACATCACCATTGAAAGTACTATTGGCGACATTACCACAGCTGTATTGACTGCGACCGGCCTGACGAGCGAAATCCGTATCAATGGGCAAGACATCAGCCTGGGTGGCGATATCGATGCCGGATCTCTGGTGTCGATTTTTGCTGGCGACCGCATCAATCAAACAGCCGGAACGATTACATCACCCACATTGGTACTGGATGCACTTTCAGGGATTGGCACCATATCGACCATTCAGGTGGCATCGAACAATATCGATGCGAAAGCAAGTTCCGGCCGCATCTTCCTGGTGAATGACTCCTCTGTACTGACAGGCGGAGTGACGGCTATCCTGCAGGGAAACAGCGGAAACATTCAGTTCACCCAAACGGGTGGTCAAGAGCTGACAGTCACCTCAGCCACGACGACTGTCGGCAATATCACGCTCTCCAACGACGGCGCTGATTTGAACGCGAATAATACTACGACGTCGTCAGGTGGTATATCACTCTTAACAACGACATCCGGCAGCATTACGGCCGGTCTTGTCGGTTCTGGTGGCGGCAGTGGTGCCATTTCCATCATCAGTGCTCAGAGTGTGACGACGACTAACCAGATCATTACCGACGGCACGATCGTCATCACCGCCGGGACGACCACGGCGGATGACATCATCCTTGGCGGAAATCTGCGTGGGGCCGGTGGACCAAATCAGCCAGTTTCCATCACCCTGACTGCCGGCGGGAAGATCGACTCCATTGGTTCCATGACGACCAACGGGTTGTTGCAGGCCGAGGCGGGGACCTCGATAGAGATCGACGGCACCATCACCGCCAACGCCCTCGATCTTACGGCGGGAACCACCGCCCTCGACAGCATCACACTGGGTGTGGTCGATGTGAATACCACGACCAGTCTCACAAGTGGCGGTGCTCTGCAAGTCACCGGGAACTTCGACACGGGGACCACGACGACGATCAACACGGGGAGTGCGACGTTCTCGGGGACGTATCGTTCGGGAAATCGTACGGAACTCACATCGACAGGTGATGTCCTCTTTGAGCAGACGCTCAATGTCGATGGCGGGGGAATGGAACTCTTCGCCACCGGGACGACGACTTTCTACGCCGCAGTGACTGTCGTGGGAGATGCCCTGATTGGAGATTCCCTCACCGGTGGGACAGTCCAGGCCCAGGGTCCAGTCGATGTCACGGGCTGGCTCACGATCAACAGCCAGGACAACGTGCTGCTCGATGACACGGTGGATGTGGGTGGCGACCTGGTGGTTCATGCCGGCAGGGATGGGACGGGAGATCTGGTGATTGGTGGGGATATCGGCGTTACTCGCACACCCACCGGCATCACGCTGACAGCGGGTGACCTGATCGATGTTGCTGGCTCGATCACCACGACGGGGCTGAGCGGCAACCTGTTCCTGACGAGCGGTACGACAATGACGTTGACTGGGCCGGTCAATGCTTCGGCGGAAGTGCGGCTGGAGAACTGCGGCCTGTTGTCGATTACTGATCCGGCAGGCATCACGGCGGCTGGCCGAATCATGCAGGCGGGGGCAGGAGATGTCAGCCTGCATGGGAACATCACTTCGACCAGTGGTGAGGTGAATTTCGCTGAAGATGTCGTGCTGACGAGCGATGTGGTTGTTACTTCTGGTAGCAGCATCACCTTCCAGAAGACAATCAACGGGACCACTGCCGGTAGTGAAGACCTGACGCTTGATGCCACCACGACGGTAACTTTGGGCGGGGCTGTCGGAGCGGTAACGCGACTCGGTGTGCTGACCATCGATGGCACGACGGTGACGACGGCCGGGATCACAGCTGCCGCCCTGGATGGTGAGACGACGAGTAGCGGCAACTGGGATACCACGGGAGATGTGGACATCACCGGTCTGGCGAAGGTCATCGCAGCGGGCAGCTTCACACTGACAGGGAACCTCAACGCCGCTGAAGTCGAAGCCACTGCCAATAGCGACCTCACCATCACGGGCACAACCAGCACTTCGGCGGGTGGAGATGTCACGCTCACCACCCTCACCACAGGTAATGTCGAAGTTGGAGCCATCGATGCCGACGGCGATGTGCGAGTCACGACTGTGGGGAGCTATACCCAGAATGGGAACGTTGAAGCGGCCGGGTTGATTGACATTCAGTCGAATGGTCTTCTGCTCACGGTGAGGACAGTCACAGCTGGCACCACGCTCGACCTGGAATCGACCAACAATGCCATTGAGATTCAGCAGGCTGTTTCGGCAGGTGGCAATATCACGTTGATTGGCAGCACTAACGTGACTCTTGGCGTCAATGGTGATGTGGCCGCAACGAATGCGGGGAGCACAATCACTGTCACGGGCGACCTGACCACGGCTGGCGATCTGGTCACCAATAATGGGGCCATCCTGATCAACGACGATGTGACGCTGACGGGGAACGCCAAGTTCGACAGCAACTCATCGGACGGCGTGGGTGGCGGGGCGGATATCACCGTGAGTGGCGCCGGGGGCATTGACCTGGGCGCGTTCACGCTGACCATCGATGCCGGGTTTGTCGGTGACTTCGCGACGGATCTCGTTACCGGGACGCCATTGAGCGCACTCGTGATCACGAATGCCCAGGATGCGTCGGTGGGCACGGGGAACTTGACCGCGGGGACGGTGACCATCGATCTGGTGGGTAACTTCACCAATCACGGCACCGCGACTGTGAACGACCTCATCGATGTGGCGGCTGGTGGCAACATTCTATTCCAGCAGGCGATCGATGCCGAGAGTGTCGATCTTTCCGCCAATGAAGATGTCACGCTGAATGGCGATGTGACCGCCGTCACGAGTGTGAAGATGGTTGCGAATGCGGATGGGACGTTGCCCGGTGGCAATGTGACGACGCAGGCCATCACCACTTCGGGACTCTCTTCGACCATTGAACTGCGGGGCGATGCGGTCGATCTGGGTGGCGACATCGAAGCGGGTGAGTCGGTGCTGGTGGTCGCGACCAGCGGTGCGATCACACAACTGGCGGGAACCACGATCACCACGGACAATCTGGGCCTCTTCGCGGCAGGCGATATTGGTACAGGGCTGCAGTTCTTCCAGACGGATGTGAATCGGTTGGCCGTCCGTTCGACGAGCGGCGATGTGTTCCTGGAGAACGCCAGCGATCTGGAAATCGGCGGAGTGACGTTCGAGAGCTTCACGGGAGCGTCGGCAGTCAATCTGACCGTCAACGTCGTCGCTGGTGCGCTTAATGTGAGCGGCAACGTCAACACGACCGACGACATCACGTTGGACGCCACGAGCGGCATCACAATCTCGGGAGATGTCCTTTCCACCGGTGGCACGATCCTTCTCGACGCTGACAGCGATGCCGACGCTAACGGTGTCTTCAACGTGACAGCGACCGGATCGGTGGAAGCAACGTCCGAAGCGATTCGTATCACGGCGAGTGATGTCATGCTGGCTGGTTCGCTGACAGCCAGCGGCGCCGGAACGTTTGGCCCGAATAACGCTCCAGTTGGTTTTGTCGAGATCCGCCAATCGACGGCTGCAGCGACGATTGGTCTGGGATTGGCCGCTGGGGATCTTTCACTGGATGCGGCCGAACTGGCCAATATCACCACCAATCAACTGATTGTCGGGCGGACAGATGGTGGCGATGTATCGATCGCAGCAGCGGGTAATCTTTCCCCGCACATCGGGACGCTGGTGCTGCTGACAAACGGGAATGTGGCGGGGGCGGTCGATGGCTCGCCGGATGTCTCAGTGGGTCAACTGGCCATTGTCGCCGGTGGGCAGGTGGCGCTCGACTTCGATGTCACCACGCTGGCGTTAAGTGCCGGGAATGCGGTGACGGGACATGTGCTGCAGGATACGGCCGGGAGCCTGACGATTGGTTCGCTGGCTGAAGCGGTCGGCGGGACGCTGGTCGCCGGTGTGCAGACGGGGACAGGGCAAACGACCATCGAAGCGCTGGGCGGGGACACGGGCGATCTGATTATCAACTCGCTCATCGTGGCGGGCGGGAACAGTCTGACACTGATGGCCGATGACGATGTGACGGTGAACGCCGATGTAACGCTGGCGACGGGCACCCTCGTCATCGAGGCCGATGCCGATGGCAGCAGCAACGGCGAGATCACGATTGCCAGTGGTGCGGATGTGGCCGTCACTTCGGGGCTGGCAACTGACAGCATCACACTTTGCGCCGCCGACCTGGATGTGGCAGGGACTGTTAATGTCGGTCTGGGGACGGTCGAGCTCCTCACCAGTACCGCCGCAGGGACATTCGGGCTGGGTTCGGGAAGTGGTAGCTACGAAGTGACGCAGTCGGAACTGGATCAGATCACAGCCAACCGGCTGCTGGTCGGATCGGCCACCAAGACCAACGCGGGGATCGAACTGGGGGATGTGAGCTGGAGCGGCGCGGGGAAGGAAGCCCGCCTGACAACCGACGGCGCGATCACTCAGGATGCGGGCTCGACGCTCGCCATCACCACGCCGACCCTGGTGCTCGATGCAGCGACAGGGATTAATCTGCAGGTGAATGCCGACAGTCTTTCTGCTCGCAATCGCACCAGTGGCGACATCGTGCTGGTCGATACCACTGGGGGGCTCACCATCGCCAACGATCTGGTCGTCGGTGGGTTGGTCAATCAGACGGCGGGCGGTGCGATCGATCTGCGAGTGGCGGCCAACACGCTCACCACTTTGGCCGGGGCACAGATCGCCACGAATGTCGGTCACATTAGGCTGCGGGCCGACGAATATGTGCTGGGCGCGGGAATCAACGCAGGGACGGAGACGGTTCTGCTGCAGAATGACACGGCGGGCCGGACAATCAGCCTGAACGGTGCGGCGGCGGGGATCAACTTGTCGCAGGCTGAACTGCAGGGGATTGTCGCCGGCACGCTGGAAGTGGGCCGGGCTGATACGGGAGATGTGAGCGTTGGCGATATCGATGGGCTGAATGTCACCACGCTGGCGATCATCACCAACGGCTCAATTGAGCAGAACCTGACCAGTGTGATTACCGTCGCCAACCTGGCGCTGGTCGCGCAGACAGGCATTAACCTCACCACACGGGTCGATACACTGGCGCTGCGGAACGGGACGTCGGGTAGCGTGACCATCAATCAGGGGAACCGGGCGCTCACGCTGGGTGAAGTGAACCTCAAGGCCTCGACGGTGACGGGAACCACCCAGAACGGCAGTGGCGACCTGGAGATCACTGCCGCCAATAGTGTGACCATCACCGAAGAGATTACCAGCAGTGGCAACGTACTGATCGATGCGGTGGGTGCAATCAGCCAGCAGGCCGATATCGACGCCACCGGTGAGACAGTCACGCTGGAAAGCGATGCGACCATCGGCATGGCCAGCGGCACCAGCATCACGGCGACCAGTGCGACACTGACGGCAGTGGGGGACGTCACTCTGGCGGAAATTGTCGCGGGGACGATCGAGGTCACTTCAACGGGTGGTTCGATCCAGGATGTGGATGTCTCCGACAGCACGGTCAATTTGAACGCCGGGGCGGGTTCGATCACGCTCGCCGCTGCCACGGGAATCGGCACGACCGGCGGGGCGGCGGGAACGCTCGAACTCAGCGGCAAGACAATTAGCGCTACCAGCACAAATGGCGGCATGAATCTGTCCAACGCCTCCAATATCACGACGGGAGCTGTGACAGCGAGCAATCTGCAGGCAACGACAAGCGGCAACATTTCGTTCGTGCAGACGGGTGGTCAGAGCCTGAGTGTGACGAATGTGTCGACGACCAGCGGCGATGCGACGATTTCGAATGCGGGAGATCTGACTGTTGCAGCGGCGATGGTCCTGGGGACGAATGGTCAGCTGTCGTTGACGACGACCGCCGGTGGCAATCTCTCGCTGGGAACGGCCACGACGGACGGGAATCTGCTGGTGACGAGTGCGGGTGCATTCACGCAGACAGGAAACACGACGGTCGGCGGCCTGCTCGATGTGGATGCCGTGAATGCGATCGATATTCAGGGAACGCAGGGGATTACGGGCACGACCTCGATCACATCGTCAGGTTCCACCGTTCGTCTGCGACAGGCGTTGACATCGGGTGGAGCGGTGACACTGGCGGGAACTGGCGGCATCACACTGGATGCGACGGGGGATGTGACATCGACGGCTGGCGGTATCACGATCATTGGCGATCTGACCACAGCGGCAAATCTCGTCACTGACGATCAGCCGATCGAGGTGCAGGGGAATGTGCTGCTGACGGGCAGTGTGCTGTTCGACAGCGACAGCACGAACACCGGCACCGGGGCCGATGTGACGGTCACCGGCGATATCGACCTGGCGACGTTCACACTGACAATCGACGCGGGGCCGGACGGTGATTTCTCGGTGGGGGATGTGACGGGGACGACGGGCGATCTGGTGATTGAAGAGGCTCATAGCCTGTCGTTTGGTTCGCTGACGGCCGACACGATCAACATCGGGCCGATCACAGGTGATGTCACGATTGGTGCGGGAGGCTTGACAGCGAACAGTGCCAGCTTCGATCTGGACGGCAACTTCACGAATAGCGGTGCGACGAATGTCACCAATCACCTGCTGGTGCAGGCGGGAGGCTCGATCGAGTTCGTGGGTGATGTGGAAGCGGGTTCGTTGGAACTGGATGCGGGGACGACGATCGACCTGGGGAACGTGGTTGTCGATACCACGACGGTTCTCACGAGTGTGGGGACATTGACCGTCGGCGGCGACTTCGACACAGGGACGACCTCAGATATCTCCAGCGGCGATGTGACGTTCGTCGGCACCTACCGCTCGGGTGGGCGGACGGAGATCGCTTCGACCGGGAATGTGCTGTTCCAGTCGACGCTGGATGTCGACGCGGATGGACTGGAGATCATCGCTGACGGGACGACGACGTTCGATCAGGCCGTCACAGTCGTTGGCAACGCGGTCATTGGCGACACGAACAGTGGCACGGTGCAGGCGGTGGGCTTGGTGGATGTGGCAGGCGATCTGACGATCATGACGGCGGGTGACATCGATCTGGATGACACGGTCGATGTGGGTGGGAACCTCCTGTTTGATGCGGGGCAAAACGTCAATGTGGCGGGTGCTACTGATGTCGTGGGTAATGCGACGGTCACAGCGGACGACGATATCGACTTCGGCAGCACGCTTGATGTGGGTGGGGTATTGAGCCTGACGGCGGGAACGGCCAACACGGACGACATCCGGCTGGCAGGGAATGTGGGTGCCACGCGGACGCCGACTTCGATCACGCTGGATGCAGGTGGGTTGATCCAGGCATTGGGGACGGTGACCACGAGTGGGCTGTTGGAAGCCGATGCGGGGACTTCGATTGAGGTGCAGGGGCTCTTGACGGCCAATGCGCTCGATCTCGATGCCGTTACCGACATCACGCTGGACGATGTGAGTGTGATGACGAACAGTCTGCTGCGGGCGGGCGATGCGATTCTGGTGAACGGGACGTTCAATACGGGTTCGCTGGATGCGGTGGCTGCTGGGACAACGACGTTTAATGAAGCCGTCACGGTGACGACGGGGAATGGGGTCATCGGCGACGCGACGAGCGGAACGGTGCAGGCCTTGGCAGCGCTGGATGTCAGCGGCGATCTGACGATCACGACGGCGGCTGATATTGATCTGGATGGGACGGTCGATGTCGGTGGGAACCTGCTGTTTGATGCGGGGCAGAACGTCAATGTGGAGGGTGCCACGGATGTGGTGGGAAGTGCAACGGTCACGGCGGACGACGATATTGACTTCGGCAGCACGCTCGATGTGGGCGGGGCGCTGAGTCTCACAGCGGGTGTGGCCAACACGGACGACATCCGGCTGGCAGGGAATGTGGGTGCCACGCGGACGCCGACTTCGATTACGCTGGATGCAGGTGGGTTGATCGACGCTTCGGGGACGGTGGCGGCGGGGGGAATTCTGACGGCCGATGCCGGGACTTCGCTGAACTTCGATCAGGCGGTCACGACGACGGGTGCGGGGAGCGACATCCTTCTGACCAGTGGCACAACGATGCGGCTGGCGGGAGCGGTGAATAGCAGTGGCGAAGTCGAACTGGACAACGGTGGGCTGCTCTCCATCCTCGATCCCGCCGGAATTACAGCAGCAGGCCGAGTGGTGCAGATCGGGACGGGGGATGTGAGTCTGCATGGGGACATCACTTCGACCAGCGGTGAGGTCAACTTTGCTGAAGATGTGGTGCTGACGAGCGATGTGGTCGTAACCTCGGGGAGCACGATCACCTTCCAGAAGACCATCAACGGCACAACAGCCGGTGCGGAAGACCTGACACTCGACGCGGTGGGTGATGTGACCTTGGGCGGGGCTGTCGGCAACACGACCCGACTGGGCGCGCTCGTCATCGAAGCGGCTGCCGTCTCCACCCAGGCACTGACGGTCGCCTCGCTCGACGGTACTTCGCAGACGGGGAACTGGACAACCACGGGGAACATCGACGCGACGGGGGCCGTGCTGCTGGAGGTGGCAGGGAACCTCGACATCAATGGCAACCTGGAGGCAGACAGCCTCGATGCAGTAGCCGACGGGACTTCGCTGTTCGCGGGGACAGTCGATGTCACGAATAACGCGGTGATCGGGGCGGCGACTTCCGGGGCGGTGACGATCAACGATCTCGTCACAGTCGGGGGCGATCTGACAGTCCGCTCAGCTGACGACATCACAATTGGAGATGGACTGCTCACCGATGGAATGGATGTCACCGGGGCTGTGGTTATGAATAGTGTCAGTGGTGATGTCACGGTGCGGGGCACCACCGAGGCGGGTTCGCTGAATACGAACGCGGGGAATGACATCCTCTTCGACGGGTCGGTCACGACGGTCGGCGGGATGGTGCTCACCGCCGGTCAGGATATCGACGTGACGGGGGCAGTCGATGCCGGGGCGACCTTCAGCGCGACGGCGACCGCTGGTGCGATCTCGCTGGATAGCACGTTGACCACGGGGGCTGCCGCCGATTTGACGAGCGGGACGACGACGACAGTGCTGGGTGTGGCATCGATCGATGGCAATCTGGATGTGCTGGCGGGGGACACGATCCGTTTTGCCCAGACTCTGGATGCCACGGGTGCGGTGACACTGGAAACAGGGGCAAGCGCCACCGACGAGATCCTGCTGGAGGGTGCGGTTGGCGGCGTGGCCAGCCCGACTTCGATCACACTGACATCCGGCGGCAAGGTGCTGGCTTCGAGCCGCGTGACAACGAGCGGCACGCTGGAAGCCGATGCTGGAACTTCGATCGAGGTGCAGGGACTGCTCACGGCCAATGCGCTCGATCTGGATGCCGGGACGGACATCACGCTGGACGATGTGCTGGTGACGACGAGCAGTCTGCTGCGGGCGGGCGGCAACATCGAAGTGAACGGGACGTTCGACACCGGTTCCTTGGATGCGATCGCGGGGGGGACGACGACGTTCAATGACAGTGTCACGGTGACGGCGGGGAACGCGGTCATCGGCGATACGAACAGCGGGACGGTGCAGGCACTCGACTCGCTGGATGTGGCAGGCGACCTGACGATCACGACGGCGGGTGACATTGACCTGGACGGCACGGTCGATGTTGGTGGGAACCTGCTGTTCGACGCGGGGCTGAGCGTCAATGTGGCCGGGGCCACCGATGTGGTCGGTGCTGCGACCGTCACGGCGGACGACGACATCGACTTCGGCAGCACGCTTGATGTGGGTGGCGCACTGAGCCTCACAGCGGGAATGGCCAATACGGATGACATTCGATTGGCGGGGAATGTGGGTTCCACTCGGACACCAACTTCGATCACGCTGAATGCGGGGGGATTGATCCAGGCGTTGGGTTCGATCACGACCAGCGGGCTGTTGGAGGCTGATGCCGGGACTTCGATAGAAGTTGTGGGGGATCTGGACGCGGGTTCTCTGGAACTCGACGCCGGGACGACGATCGATCTGGGGAACGTGACAGTCGATACCACAACAGTCCTCACATCGGTAGGAACGCTGACTGTCGGTGGCGACTTCGACACGGGGACGACTTCGACCATCTCCAGCGGCGATGCGACGTTCACGGGGACCTACCGTTCGGGCGGACGGACGGAGATCGCTTCGACGGGGAATGTCTTGTTCCAGTCGACGCTGGATGTCGACGCGGATGGACTGGAGATCATCGCTGACGGGACGACAACGTTTAGTCAGACGGTCACGGTCGTCGGCAACGCGGTCATCGGGGATACGAACAGCGGAACGGTGCAGGCGTTGGCAGCGCTGGATGTGGCAGGCGATCTGACAATCACGACGGCGGCTGACATTGATCTGGATGGCACGGTTGATGTCGGTGGAAACCTGCTGTTTGATGCGGGGCAGAATGTCAATGTGGCGGGTGCTACTGATGTCGTTGGTAATGCGACAGTGACGGCGGACGACGATATTGACTTCGGCAGCACGCTCGATGTGGGCGGGGCACTGAGCCTGACGGCGGGAACGGCCAATACGGACGACATCCGGCTGGCGGGGAATGTGGGTGCCACAAGGACGCCGACTTCGATCACGTTGGATGCCGGTGGTTTGATCCAGGCGTTGGGGACGGTAACGACCAGCGGCACTTTGGAAGCCGACGCGGGAACTTCGATTGAGGTGCAGGGGCCACTGACGGCTGACTCGCTGGATCTCGATGCCGTGACGGATATCACGCTGGATGATGTGGATGTCACCAATGCGAGCGTGATCGCGGCGGTGGGCGATCTGCTGGTGAATGGAACTTACGATGTCGGGACGACCAGCACGATCACGGCCAACGATGCGACATTCGTCGGTGCCTATGAAACAGGTGGTCGGTCGGAATTGGATCTGACGGGCGACTTCGAGGCCCAGTCGACGTTCACAGTGGTCAGCGGCGGGTTGGAGCTGCTGGCCAACGGAACGACGACATTCGTGGGCGTGGTGGAGATCACAGGTGCGGCGGTCATCGGCGAACTGACCAGCGGGACGATTAACGCGCAAGAGACCTTCACGGTCACCGGCGGCGATCTGACGCTCCAGAGTGCCGACGACATCGACTTCGACCGGGCGCTGGATGTCTCGGGTGCGATTGTCGCCACTGCCGGGAACGACTTCCTGGCCCAGGAGACAATTGACGCCGCTTCGCTGACAATCGATGCCTCGCGGGATGTCCTGATTGATGGAGCGGTGGCGACCAGCGGACTGGTGGATGTCACCGCCGGTCGCGATGCGGTCTTCGGCGATACGCTCGATGCGGGGACGACACTCACGGTGAAGGCGACGACGGGCGATGTGAGGTTTGTGGGGGCTGTCACCGCGGGTAGTGTCGTGGTGGTGACGGCGACTGTCGGCGAGATTCGAGTTGATGATCTGCTGACGGTCACCGACGGCTTCGTGCTGCTCGAAGGCTCAAGTGTTCTGCTCGATAACGATACCGTGGTTCAACTCAACGGTGCAGGACGCGGCCTGACCATTTTGGGGACGCTCACAACGGGTGCCGATCTACTCACGAATGGCGGAGACATCCTTACGGGCGGTGGCGGCATGACCTTGACCGATTCCATCACGATTGAGACTGCCGGAGGGAATCTCGAATTCAACAGCACTATCAATGGGCAAGTCGCCAGCACATTCGACCTGACGATTGATACGGATGACGGCCGCGTGGATTTCAACAATTCCGTGGGCGACATTAACCCTCTCAGGAATCTGGTCATCAGTGAGGCTGGAGATGTGTTGCTGACCGATGTTCAAGCCGATTTGCTGAGTATTGCGGACAGCTCAGGCACAGTCACTTTTGTTGGTGATGTGATCACAACCGCAGCCAATGGACTGGATGTGACGGCCGAGGCGATCGTCATGCTGGCGGGGAGTTCGCTGAACTCGACCGGGCAGGATGTCGTACTGACGGCGAACGATATCGACCTGAACGGCGATGGCATCACAGCCACCGGGGTCACTGTGTTCCTCCAGACTCGTGACGACGCGACGGCCATCGGGCTGGAGAACTCCTCCACGGCGATGAACTTCACCGATGCCCAGCTCGACAAGATTCTTTCAAATAGCCTCGTTATCGGGACGGCGACCAACACGGGCGGAATCACCGTCGGCACCGATGCTCCGCTGACGATGAATCAACCCGAGGTGCAACTGCTGACGGCTGGTGATGTGACAGTGAACGGCTCGCTGACGGTTCTGGGGACGGGGACACTCGCGGTCGATGCGGGTGACGATGTGGCGGTCTTCGGGACGCTGGCCACCACGAACGGTGCGCTGGTCGTGAACGCGGACGACAACATCACGATGGGGGCTGCGGGACGTGTGACGAGCACGGGTGGAACGATCACTCTCGCCGCCGATGCTGATCTGAATGGAGCCGGCTCGTTCACCATGACGAACGGCGCCATTGTCGAATCGCAAACGCAGTTGGTGACGATCACGGCGGCGGGTAATGTGACTGTCGGTCAGGTGATCTCCGGTCGAACGGGTGGGCTGGCAATCGATGTTGTGTCGCGAAACGGCGCGATCATCGATGGTGGCGACACGGGGGGCTCGGATCTGATCGCCAACGGTGCGGGGGCGATCACGCGGCTCGATGCGGCCACGGGGATCGGCAGTGCGACGGGTCTGGCAAGCGATGCCGCCCTGGAAACCACGGTTTTTGAGCTTCAGGCGACCAACCGCACGAGCGGCGACATCCGCATCGACGAGACCGATGCCTTGCGGCTGCAGGATATCGACAACCAGGGGCCGGGGGCCATCGCCGTTCAATCGGTTGGGACGATGACGCTGCTGACGGGCTTTGATGTGACTGCCGCCAGCGGTCTCGTTTCGCTGTTGGCGACAGGTGCGGCGGCCGATCTGCTGCTCAACGGCTCGGTCACGACGACGACGAGTTCGATCACGCTGGGAGCGGGTCGGAATGTGCAGTTCAGTGGTGTGACGACCATCCAGACGAACGGCAACATCGGGATCACGGCGACGAACGGCACAGTGCGGATGCTCAACGGCTCGGTGGTGAATGCGGGAGCCGGGACGATCGCCGTGACGGCTAATGGAGATGTCAGTATTTCGCGACTGGTGACAACAAACGCGACGACGAGTGCCGTACAGATCACCTCGCAAACCGGTGGCATTCGTGATAGCGGCGAAAGTGGTGGGGCTGATATTCAGGCCGACAGTGCAGGGGCCTTGGTCACCTTGAGGGCCGCGACAGGGATCGGCAGCGTTTCCGATGGCGGTGCCGATGCACCACTGGAACTGCAAGTTGCTCGACTGGATGCGATCAACAGCACCAATGGCGATATTCGGTTCAGCGAAGCGACGGGGCTGAACATTGAACGCCTGACTCAACAGGGAGCGGGTCAGATCGAGGGTGTGGTGAACGGGGCCACGATCATCACCGCGGCGGGTCAGGGGATCAGCAGCCAGACGGGGGACATCTCGCTCACGGTGAATGGTGCCGACGCGGATTTGACGGTGCTGAACAACGTCTCCACGACCGGCGGCGACATCACCCTGAACGTGCGGGGGGATGTCACTGCAGCGGCAAATGTGACGATCGCTTCGCAGGGCGGGAACATCGTCATCGCGGCGGACAGCGATCTCAACAACGTGGGTGGAATTGCCTTGGCGGATGGCTCGTTGATCGATGCTGGTGCGGGGACGATCGTGCTCTCCGCCGCCGAGAACATCGCGGTGAGCCGGCTCGTCTCGACGAATGCCGGGGGGGCGGCGGTGTCGCTCACTTCGCGGCTGGGGGCGATCACCGATGCGGGGGACACGGGCGGCGTGGATATCGACGCACCGACAGTGGTGCTGCGGGCCGCAACAGGTATTGGTTCCGGCAACGCCCTGGAGACGAACATCGCCACGCTCGCTGCACGGAACACGACCAGCGGTGGCATTCAGATCGACAACACTGCTGGGGCTGGGCTGAATGTCGCAACAGTGGATGGACTGACGGGAATCACGAACGCGGGGGCCAACGGGCTGGTGTCGCTGGTAACGTCAGGGGATGTCTTCATCAACGGGGCGGTGCTCAATACGGCGGGGGGGACGATCGAGATCACTTCGCTGACCGGGGATATCACTCTCAACCAGCGGTTGGCAGCCAAGGGAGGGAATGGTTCGATCTCTCTGGATGCGGATGAGGATATCAATCTCAACGACACGGGTTCGCAGCCAGATGTGGAAGTTCAGGGAGCGGGGAGCGTGGTGGGTGTCGCCGGTGGTCTGGTGAACTTCGCACCAAATGTGCAGGTGGCCAGCCAGACGGGGGCGGTGACCGATGTGCCGCCGCTCTTGATCAATGTGCAGACACCACAGGTGCAGGCGGATGGTTCGGCACAGGTCTCGGGGACTTTTGGCCGTCCGGGCGAGAAGAATTTCATCATCACAGTCGACTGGGGCGACGGGACTGTCGAGACGTTCTATTTTGATCAGCCGGGGAACTTCCTGTTCAAGCATACTTACAACGGCAATCCGGATCCGAACAACCCGGCTTCACCAATCCCGATTACAGTGACGATCGAGCAGGATCCGCTCATCCGCTTCTTTGAAGCCCGCGTGGTGGAACAGAACACGACGACGGTTACGAGTTTCGCGAGCGTGCCGGGCGAAGGATTGGCGGGAAGCATTCCGTTCGATCTGACGCCACCGGTGCGGCCCGTACCGGAACCAGCGCAAACAAGGCTTGATGAAGCGCTCTTATCGCAGAGTGTCGGATTGAGTCTGAGTGATGTCCTGCAGGATGAAAGTACTGCCGGCGAAGCTGTTGGTGACGATGAGATCCAGGTTGTGATCCAGGTGCTTGGTGCCGATGGAGAGGTTCTCCAGAGCGTGGCTTTGAACGAGAGTGTGCTCGACGATCTCCCGAAAATTTTCAAAAAGTTGCCAGACGGGCAATACAAGGTGGTGGTTCGAGAGCCGGGTGAACCTGTTGAGAGAACTGTCCTTGAAGTCGAATTGCGTCAGGGACGGATCGTCAACGAGCAGGAACAGGATCTTGACCGACCCCCACGGGAAACAGGGAACCCGTCAGGTGTGAATCCGGAAGCGAATATGCCAGGGGCTGGTAACCATCGTGCTGCTGGCGAGAGTGAACGGATGGCCCAGTTCTCGAGAGAGGGCCAGGAAAACCAGCAGGCCGCACAGGGTTTTGGATATCGTTCGTGGCGAATTCAATCCCGGCTGGACGAAGCCTTGGGAGCGAAATCGGTTGAGCAAGAGACTGGTCGAGGGCAGGATGTTCTGTTCGAAGTCAAAAACAGTGAGTCGAGCCGTGATGCCTCGCTGATGAGGGTTTTATCGCTCGTAACGGATGTATCAGATCCTCTGATGAAGGAGGTGAATGAGGCAGAAATTCCCCTGAACGAAGATTTCGACTCGATGGAACGAAGGGAATCGCTGGAGATCGATACCGAGATTGCCTGTATGGAAGAAAATTCGGGAGGATACTGGATCACTCAGGTCGCCATAGCCGGTACGATCATGTTGGGCGGAGTGGCTGTCACAAATTCTCTGACTGATAAGGTTTCGCCGCTGGCGAGAGGTCGTCGGCTCATGCGAAGATTATCGGGAAGATAGCTGAGTTCGAGTCCTGAAGAACCTGAGTAGAGAAGCGATTCAGGTGACGGAAACTCCCTGAGAGTCGCTGAATACTCTGAATTGTAATTTCAGATGGTGGTTGGAAGTCGTGAGGGCCAGGTTGCATCGAATTGCAAGCAGGCCACATTACGCAAGTGGTGATCCACTCAATGAATCATGCTGGTCGAGATCATCAGCCGGGGTTAGCGGGCCATGTTGAGATGTCCGAGCTGTGGAACGAGAGTTACGGGAGCAGATCTCGTCAGTGGGATCTGTTCGCGCTGCCATAGCCGCTTGAGTGATGAAAACGACCATTCTGAGCTTGAGAGTGATACTCTCGACACCATGCTTTCCGATCCGGGAATCGTTGAGCCTGCGGCAGCCTCGGATGATTCGCTCGATCTTTCTGGAGCGGGTCACCCATCATCCGCATCGCTGGCACAGCCTGAGAAACCTCTGCCGGAAAAACCATCGGACTCGGCCATGGCGACCCCTGTTTTGCCAGGGGAAACGATTTCGCCACCGTTAAGAACTCTGGATGCCAGTGCGGTCGAATTTACCCCGATTGAGTCTTTGAAGAAAGATGCGGGAGCCCAAGGTTCACCGGTGGCTGGACGGGAGACACCCGACGAGTTTGACAATGGCGGTCGCACGATGGTGATTGCCGACAGCTCGGTCTTCTTTGCCGACTCGGCAGATATTGTCGTCCTGCCAGAAGATTCCGGTTCGCTGGGCGATTCTGCAGATGACAGTTCCTCAATCGGCCAGACGCGGGCATCTGACGATGAAGATGTCCGCATGGTGACGGAAGAGAGTATCGATCTTTCCGGCTCCGTTGATCTTTCGGGACCCGGTGATCAGACGATGATCTCTGATGAGTTTCCAGACCCGGCTAATGGCCCGGCTCATGGTGAAACTTCAGACGATTTTCTGCCTGCAAAACCGGCGGCTCAAACGCTCGCGATTGGTACTCCGGAAGGAGAAGCCGACGACAGCTACATGGCCACGTATGTAGCTGATGATGAAGCAGAACGAGTTCAGCAGGAAAGGGCCGATGCGGGCGCGACGTATGTGGGCCCGGAGTTTGCCGATCTGGAATCAGGAGATACCGCCGCGACGTTTGTCTCGGATGATGTTCCTGAGGCCATTATTAAAACGATCGCCTCAGTCTGGGGAGATGAACCTTCCGGGAATGACGTTAAGCCTGTGACGAGCCTGAAGGGTCGGGAAGTTAAGCGTATTCCTGGTCCTCGCCAGACGCTGGTGATCAAACATCGCTCGTTGACGCATGGGCCAGGGCCCAAAGTTGGATCGGATCAGGCGGAGTACGAAGTCATTCGTATTCTTGGCGAAGGTGGTATGGGGGTGGTCTACGAGGCCAGGCAGACCTCGGTGGATCGCGAAGTGGCCGTCAAGATGCTGAAATCAGCGTCGGCCAAGAATGAGCGTCAGCGGCAGAAGTTTCTGGCTGAGGCGGTCGTTACGGGTGATCTCGAACATCCGAACATTGTTCCGATTTACGATGTCGGATCGGCCAAAGATGGCTCGCTCTTCTACTCGATGAAAAAAGTTCAGGGGACACCCTGGCTGAAAGTCATTTCGAAAAAGTCACTCATCGAGAATCTGGAGATCCTGCTCAAAGTGGCCGATGCCGTGGCATTTGCCCACGCCCGGGGAGTGATTCACCGCGACCTGAAGCCCGAAAACGTGATGCTGGGTGAGTTCGGTGAAGTGCTGGTCATGGACTGGGGGCTGGCACAGCCTTCGGCGGCCTTCCGGCGGAAAGACAGCATTGTCGAGAACACGACCATGGGCGGGACTCCCGCTTACATGGCACCGGAAATGGCCACAGGGCCGATCACCAAAGTCACTCCCCAAAGCGATGTGTATCTGCTGGGAGCCATCCTTTTTGAAATCTTGACTGACATGCCGCCGCATGCAGGCAAGACGGCTATGAAATGCCTCATGGCTGCAGCGAGAAATGAGATTGTCGAGACTGATCAGGAAGGGGAATTGATTGCCATTGCGTTGAAAGCGATGGCGACAGATCCGAATGACCGATATCAGTCGGTGATGGATTTTCAGGCGAGTATCCGCGAGTACCTGTCACACTCGGAGAGTGTGCAGATGACGGTGCGGGCCGAAGATGATCTCAGTGAAGCGGGTCGCCTGGGGGGATATGAAGGGTTTGCCAAAGCCCTCTTTGGATTTGAAGAAGCTGTCGAGCTTTGGGATGGAAACCTGCGGGCCAAACAGGGCGAGCGGAAAGCCCGTCTGGCTTATGCCAACTTCGCCATTGAGAAGGGTGATTACGATCTCGCGAAGTCGCTTTTGCACCCGACGGAAGCAGAACATCAGCCGCTGATCAAACTGATCGACGAGGCAGTGGCCGAGCGGGAAGGTCGGCAGCAGCGCATTCGCTTATTGAGACGCACTGCCAGCGTGCTCGTGGGTGCCGTCGTCGTGGTGGTGACCATTGCGTTCTTCTGGATTCGAGCCGAAGCCAATCGAGCCATGCTTGCCGAAAAAGATGCCACTAAACAGCGGGATGTGGCCGTCAAGAATGAAGAGGCGGCGAAGCTGGCTCGTGACGACGCCGAAGCTCGTCGCAAAGAAGCGGAACTGGCCAAAGAACAGGCAATTATCGCGAGAACAGCGGCTCAGACGGCAGAAATGCAGGCCCGTGAAGCTCAGTCTGTCTCGGAGAAGGAGCGGGCGAAAGCTGAGTTAGCCCGCATGGCCGCCGAAAAGGCCAAGGCCAGTGAAGAGTACGAAGCCTATATTGCCAGAATTGGTCTGGCCTCGGCAAAGATCAATGAGAATGCTTTTGCGACTGCCAAAGAATTGTTACTGGATTGCCCCACCTACCTGAGGAATTGGGAGTGGGGGCGATTGATGCATTTATGCAGCCAGCAATCGAAACAGATTCAAGCCGGTTCGCCACTGGATGCACTGGACATACAGCATGAAAAAGGATTGTTTGCCACCGGTGGCTGGGATGGAACAGCACGGATCTTTCAGTTGAAAGATGGGGCTCCGAAGAATGTTCTCAAAACTCAGGGTCAGTATGTACATGCTGTCGCCTTCCAGCCCCAGGGAGATCTGATCGCCTTAGGTGGCAGTGAAGCGGGAGCGTATCTGCAGCTTTGGAGTGTTGAATCCGGTGAGCGGGTGCGCATTTTGAAAGGGCATGCCGATGGAGTGCTCTCGGTCGAATTCAGCCGGGACGGCAAGCAGCTCTTGAGTACCTCGTACGATAAGTCGATCCGGCTGTGGGATGTGGAAACTGGCGAGGTTGTCAAAACGTTTGAAGGGCACAACTGGTGGGTGTGGTCCGCACGATTTTCTCCGGACGGGAAGCGGATTGTCTCGGCAGGACAGGATGGAATTGTCCTGGTTTGGGATGTGGAGAGTGGTCGGCATTTGCCACCATTTACCGGTCATGAGGGCCCGGTCTTTACCGCGACATTTGATCCTACGGGCAATTATGTGGCCAGTGGCGGTTACGACCGCACAATCCAACTCTGGAGCCCGGAAAATATTCAGCCATTTGATTTTCGACGAGTGGCAGAAGAAGTCCAGGAGTCTTCCGAGAAAGCTGTGCTCGAAATCAGTGCCGAGCAACGCTCTGAAGCGAAAATTCTCAAAGGCCATGAAGGGGCCGTGCGTGCACTTCATTTTTCCAGAGATGGGGGTTTGCTGCTCAGTGGTGCTCAGGACAATACAGCCAGGTTATGGGAGTTGCCGCAAGGGCGAGCCACTCTCGTGCTGCGAGGCCATGATGGCTGGGTACGGGCCTGCGACTTCAGCCTGGGTGACCGGCAGATTCTGACCGCCAGCTACGATTCGACTGTTTGCGAATGGAGTACCGATCGTTACGAAGAGTTTCGCGTGCTGAATGGTCGCGTGTTTGAAGGGCATGAAGATGCCGTACTTTCAGCCGCCTGGGCACCCAATCAGCAATCAATTGTCACAGCCGGTCGCGATCGAACAGCGCGTACGTGGAATGTCGAAACAGGCGATAAACAGTTGCAGTTCAAAGAAGGTCATGAGTTCCTGGCTTCGAAGGCCATCTTCTTTGATGGTGGTAAACGACTGGCAACGGCAGGAGTCGATAACACATTGCGATTGTGGGAAGTCGAAACCGGTTCTCAGACAAAGCTCCTCGAACACACCGGGAGAAGTGCCGCTTTTGACATTTCAACCGATGGAAAGTGGCTGGTCACGGGAAGTGATCGCAAAGTGGTCGTACTGCGTGATCTTTCAACGTTGGAAACAATCTTTGAGCTGACCGGTCATCAGCATGAGCCCACAGCAGTGGCGATCTCACCCGATGGCAAGACAATTCTTTCAGGGGATCTGCGTGGCCGAATTCTGTTGTGGTCTCGCGAGACAGGCGGCCTTCTGGGAAAGCTGGATGGTCATTCCCGTCGTGTGCAGAAAATCATCTATGCGACGGATGGGCGTAAGGCGTACAGCGCCAGTGCAGATAACACGGTCGCGGTCTGGGATCTGGGATCGATGGCAGAGATTCGTCCGGCTGTGATGAAGCATCCGGAATCAGTGTTGACGATGGCACTTTCGCCGGATGGCAAGCAGCTCGTCACCAGTGCTGCAGATAACACTTTAAGGCTATGGTCGACGGCCGATGCCAAGCTGGTAAGTGAATATCGCCTGCCGGAAGGGATGGTCAATTCGCTGGAAATTTCTCGTGATGGGCGTCTTCTGGCCATTGCGAATGCAGAAACACGGCAGGCCGAGATCCTGGTACTGCCTGGGTTCAAGCGAATTCCCATGGAGATGGGAGGGTCCGTCGTTGATCTGAAAAAGCGAGGGGCATTGTTGTGGGCAGTCGCCTTTGGGCCGGAAGCTGAGACATTAATGACGATTGGTGGCACCGATGCCCGCTTATGGAACCTGCGCGATGGTCGGGAAATGATGTCGTTCAGCCCGAATGGAGTGGTGGCTTCAGCGAGGTACTCGCCTGATAATCAGTGGATTGTCACGTCGAGCTGGGATAACTCAGTGAAGGTGTGGAAAGCTGCGACTGGCGAATCGATGGTCAGGTTGGAAGGTGGGCATACGTCTGCCGTCAATATGGCCAGTTTCTCACCTGATGGTGAACTGATTCTGACAGCCAGTGACGATGGAACTGCTAAACTCTGGGACTGGAAAGCCGCACCACCGAAGGTCGTCAAAGTGCTGGGGCTGCATACAGGGCGGGTGCGCTCGGCCATTTTCAACCACGATGGCTCGCGCATTGTGACGACATCATCCGATAAGACCGCCCGCTTGTGGGATACGACGACGGGTGAATGTCTGCAGATCTTCCAGGGGCATGAGTGGCCTGTCCTTTCTGCCGCTTTGAGTGAAGATGGAAAGTTGCTGCTGACGGGCAGTGAAGATAAGACCGCCCGCTTGTGGAATGTGGCCACCGGGAGAGAACTATTTGTTCTGGCCGGGCACACAGCTCCCGTGACAAGCGTCGATATTTCGCCAGATGCCACCCGGCTAGTGACAGGGAGTCAGGACGAGACCGTCAAACTGTGGGATACTCGCACCTCGAACGAGATTCTGACGCTTTCACGTCATACCCAGGACGTGACGAGCGTCGCCTTCTCGCCCGATGGCCGACAGATTCTCACGGGCAGCCGGGATGGTACTGCAATTATCTGGCTGGCTCGTGAATGGCGAGATGAAGCGAAGAATGGTATCGAAAAAACTGCTCAACCGATGGAAGCCAAAGAAGCACAGGGACTTCTCAAGACGGTTGCCGCAGAGTGATGTTTTGCTGAAGGTCAACGCAGGGAACAGCGCCTGATCTCTAACTCCAGTGTGCAGTTGCATGCCGCGACGGAGTTCATGACGCCCCTCGTGATGGTGTCTGGGCTTTTGTACTGACAGACACCCATACGCAGGAGAGACATCTCATGCTTTTCAGGTTGCACAGTTCTCAGAGCAGCATGACGAGTCCTTCGACCGTTTGAATTTTCCGGTAAATGGCCAGAACATGGTAAGAGCTTTGAACCATAGGTTCGACAGTCAGCGAGACATGTCGGCCCTGTTTGGTTTCCCGGATGGAATGTTTGGGCACCTCGGGATGATCCAACTCGGACTGAATGGCAGTCAGAATACGGCTGGGAAAATCATTATCGGCTTTGCCAATCACCTTGAAGGTGAACACGCACGGAAAGCTGTGCATCGCCTCCAGAAGCTCTAAAGCGGGAAAAGTTTCCATGGGTACAGATTTCCTTTGCTAACGAAGCGGCACTGGCACTCACCGTTGATCCGTTCTCTGCGATTCTCGATCGGGCGTGAGTTTCGGCCTGTGGTGACCTTCGTTCTATTGTCGAGGCCGAAGGGAAAAACAGAATACTGAACTTCCATGATTTCTGATTTTACAGACTCCAGTAAAAATCAAACATGGTGTAGGCTATGCGAACATGCTTCGAAGAACGATCGCCTGAGATGGATCATCGATAGAAGGTGGGGCGAAGGGCTGCTGCTGGCCTCGTCTTCCTTGACTGATTCACTTTGAGATGCCTCCTGCCGACTGACACCTTGAATACGAAATGGAATGAATGATGCGCGCACTCCAGCTTGTTGAACCGAGAGCTTTCCAGTTCATTGAAATTCCTGAAGTGGCAGAGCCGGGTGCAGGTGAAGCTGTGGTCGAAGTGCATCGTGTGGGAATTTGCGGCACAGACCTGAGTGGGTATCTGGGGAAGATGCCTTTCTTTTCGTATCCACGCATACCGGGACATGAACTGGGTGTGCAGGTGCTGGCTGTGGGTGAGGGTGTCACCAATGTTAAGCCGGGGGATAAATGCTCGGTCGAGCCTTACATCAATAACCCGGAGAGTTTTGCCAGTCGCCGAGGACGGGGGAACTGCTGTGAAGAGTTAAAGGTTCTGGGTGTGCACACGGATGGCGGATTGCGGCGGCGATTTATTGTTCCTGCCCGCAAGTTGCACCCTGCCCAGAAATTATCGTGGGAGCAGTTAGCACTCGTCGAGACATTAGCGATTGGATGCCATGCGGTCGATCGCTCGATGGCGCAGCCTCAGGAAGATGTGCTGGTGATTGGAGCCGGGCCCATTGGACTTTCCGTCATTGAGTTTGTGAAGCTGTCGCAGGCGCGTGTGATTGTGATGGACATGAATGCCCAGCGGCTGGCTTTCTGCCGGGATGTGATGGGAGTTCGTAATACGATTCTATCCACCGGGGATGGCAAAGAGCTGCAAGAACTTGAAAAGCTGACTGATGGGCATCTGGCGATGGCGGTCATCGATGCGACAGGTTCAGCCCGATCGATGTCGCAGGCCTTGCAGTATGTGGGGCATACGGGACGACTCGTTTATGTAGGCATTACGACTGATGTCCTCTCGTTTGGGCACCCCCTGATGCACCGCCGGGAAATGACGATCATGGGTTCGAGAAATGCCATGCCTCAAGATTTTGGGCGCATTATTGATCATATTGAAGCTGGGCGGATTGATACCCGGCCCTGGATCACGCACACGATTCCGTTTGACAATGTGATTGATGAGTTTGAGCGTTTCACCAAGCCAGAAACGGGTGCAATCAAAGCCATGATTGATCTGGATTGTTGATCCCAGTGATGCTTCCGCCAGCACGGCACACCGAGCGCTGTAAAATCCTGGCGTCTGGATCAACCTGGGGCGTGAGTGCCAATTCCCCTCTGGATCAACCACCACCACGAACAACCATTCAGGCGGCTATCTCTGGAAGGCATTCTGGATCGACAGCAGCATGGCCCTTTCCAGAGGAGCGTCCCGGCCGCGAGGAATCCAGCCGCTGGGTGAGGATTGACCCACGACTAAATCCAGATCGCGCTGCAAAGGCGTGTGATCCTGGAAAGTCGCGCCACCTGCGAAATTCGCAGCCCCTGCGACATCTTCGATCTCTTTGAAAGCTTCAACAGAAATAAAATAACCTCCCTGAGCAGGGGTCACGCTGATGTAAGCTTTGCGGCGGATCGATTGTAGTGTGCTTTCCCAGCGGGAGTAGCCATCTGCCGAATCACGATGCCAGGGCTCAAGAATCCCTGCGCCGGTTTTAAATTTGGTCTCAATCACCCCATCGATACGACTTTCCCGTTCGATTTCGAACAGGTAATCGTGTACGACATCGACGGTAGTTTCCCACGCCTGCTCTTCATTCTGAGCCCGGACGAACAGCGGATTGCCCATCGGTTGGGCGGCTGTCTGCGGACCTCCAGCACAGCCTGCAATCAGTAGCAGACCCCAAATCGCGAGGAAGTATCTGGTCGCATCCATGCTGAACAATTTCCGTTTCCGCCTGGCAGATCCTTTGCGAAGCGACTGAACTGTGGGAAATCATCACAGAATCTCGCAAAGAAGGCCAAAACCAGCAAGACGAGTTCCACCGGCAGGCATCTCCCAGGAGAAACAAAGCGGAATTCGATAGATCACCTCAAAGCAAGGCTGCTCAATCACATAAGCAACGAGGGCCAGCCCCTATGGGACTGACCCTCGTTTCGTACCCAAATTGATTCAAGAACAAAAACTCGACGAAATCTCAGGAGAGATCTTCGTAAGGTGTTTTCGATCAGGAGTTTAGCGAGATTTCAGAATGTCACGGATTCAGTGGCAGCTGCATTGGCAGGAACCAGTGCCGAAACTGGCTGCTCGATCTCGACAGTTGCCAGTGCGGCAGCGCGGCCCTTCATACTGCAGCAGCTCTGCTCTTCAGCCGTCCCCAGCATGGCCATGGCTTCTTCGTGGTTCTGGCTCAGTGGGCAGCAACCGCCACTGCTCTTCATGGAACAGGGAGAACTTTCAACGGGTTTGCCACTGATGGCGGCAACAATATTGGCCTGTTCGCTCCAGGCCAAGGTCCCTGCAACACCTAACCCGAGGGCTGCGAGAACGAGCAGAAAGGGCTGGCTCTTCCGGGGAGCCGTGGCTGCGGGCGATTCCACGTAGCTCAAGGTGTCGTCTGTGGGAAGATTCTGTTGATCTGACATGGCTCACTCCGAAGGGAAAGGAACGGGATTAATTCATGAAGAGGGTTTAAGCTACCGCAGATAAACCGCCTTAAGTGACTGTAATTAAGAGACTTGCGCCGTGGGGGGTAGAGTCTTTTTCGGTCTTGGTTTCAGAGATCGTTATCACGCACACAGGAGTTACCTCGGGATTGTACCAGTGAACCCGCAGAAAACCAAAAAGCATTATTTGTGAATAATCCTGTGCAGAGCCATAAGCACACCTTTGTCGACGAACTCATGTTTCTGGGAAGAGATCAGCGGCGTGGAAAAAAAGACCTTCCGAAGATAACCGCCTGTCACACTTGGCGCTGCTCTCACTGTTGAGATATCCTTCGCGGTGGAGAGGTGACAGAGCGGTTGATTGTGCCGGTCTCGAAAACCGGTGTACCCGCAAGGGTACCGGGGGTTCGAATCCCCCCCTCTCCGCTCCTATTGCAGTGGCATTGGGTTCATGTTGCGACCGCGTTGATTTCGGGGGCGAGGTACGATTGAACTTATCAAACGACGTGGGCTCCATAAGGCGATGTTGACCGCATTTGCCGAGAATTGCGTCCTGACGACCACCAAGAGATCTGAAAGCGGGGTCGATTCAACGCAATCCGATGGCCCAATGTAGATTGACACGCGGGTGCCGACTGTTCTCGTCAATGTCCGCGGATCGATTCATTAGAAATTCAGTGACGGAGGCAAGGCGTGCGCCCCCGGGAGGGCGAGTGGGTTCAGGGAACTCGTGAATGAGTCTCAGCAATTCGCCGGTACTCAAGTGTTCTCCGTCTGTGCGTCCTCGCTTCCTGTACCCTTTTCTGGTGATCGTTGTCGGGCTGTGGACTGTCGTGTTCGTTTCCACAGCGTTGGGTTTGGCAGTTAGCGCGTTCGAACGCAGGGTTCCAGACCAGGGTGCATCTTCCGGCCTATTCTGCACATGCATAGGGTTCTTACCTGCGTTGTTCGCAGTTAGTTTTCTCCAGAAAGGCCGACGGGTGTTCTGGATTGACCGCGAACACGGCAGTCTGACTTGCCTTCGCGAGCGATGGCGGTTCGATCGCGTCGAGTGGACGTTGCCGCTGACGGACGTGACGGAAGTCGCCTGTTACGACCTTCCGGCGCACTCGGATCAGGGGAATGATCGCGGGGTCTTCGTAATCCTGTGCACCGGTCAACCCGTGCTGGTCAGCCAGAGTATCCAGCACGGCGAAGTCATCTCAGCAGTTATTGGGTGCCCTTTCAAGCAAGTGACACGAGGGTTTGGCCTTTTAAACGATCAGACTGAATCGGTGATCAGCCGGATGCGCCCGCCACCAGAGGTGATCAGAATGGTCGGAATAGAATTTGAAGACGAGCGATGATTCCTCAAACCCGCATCCACGATGAAGCGCTATGGGTGGCGTTGGCGACACAGGCCAAACAAACACTTCCGTGCTTATCCGTTCGTATGGTTCAGTTCTCTTCCTCAGGAGCCGTGAGGACTCGCCGCCAATCGGCTTCCCACCCCCGAACCCCAGCGATAAAAAGTTCAATTGGCGTCCTGTCCTCTCCGCTTTCTCGGCCCACACGGCCGAAAACGCAGATCAGTGGAGCATGAGAGCAGTTGATCAGTTGACAAGGAGTATTGCTCCACTGCAGTTCACTGATCCTCTCCTGTTCTGGACGTTCTTTCTTTCTGTTCAAAGCCTTCGCGACTCAATTCCCCAAGAGATGGTCTTCATTCAGAGTGCTGGAGTGACCCTCTGCTGAGTGGTCCTCTCGGTTGAGTGATCTTCCCATTTGAGTAATCGTCTCAGTCGCCGCAGCCTTGGCCCCGGTTGAAATTCTGATTTCGACCGGAATGGTGGAGCAACAGCTGGTATGCTTTCCGGGCAACTCCAATTCTGACTCAGACTGGTAAGGGAGCAACAGGATCGCTCTCCGCGAGTTCCAAAATGCGATTGTCAAAATTGCGGCTTAGCGTAGTGTCAAAAAGTGCAATGCGGTGTGGAGGTTCGTTCGATGATCCGTCGCAACTCCTTGGATTGTCGAACTCATCAAAATTGAAGAGTTCAATCCCCACCGACCAAGTAAGTTAATTCTCTGCAGCCGTTCGGCGGTCGAACAATTGCTATGTTGCCAAGCCGCGAGAAACAGAGTTCCCGATGCCACGCCTCGCCCAACTTGCTTTGATACTT
The DNA here is from genome assembly GCF_000092105.1 of Planctopirus limnophila DSM 3776. Lineage (NCBI taxonomy): Bacteria > Pseudomonadati > Planctomycetota > Planctomycetia > Planctomycetales > Planctomycetaceae > Planctopirus > Planctopirus limnophila. The sequence continues at coordinate 753,345 of NC_014148.1, forward strand.
ACGCTGCTCACAATTGGCTCGTGCACTATGCAGAAAGAGATCCGGCCCGCGATCATCTCCGACATTCGCCTCGATATCGAACGCTGTCCTGTTCACGACGAACCGCTGATCGAGGCCACAAACAGCGTCGATTTTGAACGCGGAAGTTACATGCCGTCATACTACAAAATCCGTCTCGCTTTATTTCCCTGTGCGTTCGACGATCCATACTCTGAGGGCGAAATGGCGATGGTCACCTATTGTTCAAAATGCAGGGCCGCGAAAAACATGTATTTGCTTGATTCACAACGCTCGAATCGAGAAGAAAAGTGGACTCAGGATCAGGATGTCGATGGATTGATAGAACGCCAGCGACACGCATTGGATTTTCAAGACTCGAAGGAGTGAATCGTCTCCTAAGTCGAGTCTGCAAGATCGCTTTCGGCATCAGAAATGTGAGCTGAAGAGAAACCATGAATTCACGAGCCCTGAGCCTGTCAGCTGCATGAAAAAGGGAAATGCGAATGTCCGATAGATCTATTGCCGACGCTCCATCGACGACATTTTTTCAGAATCCCACTCGCGTTATTGCCTGCGTTTTACTTGCGGTGATTGGAATCGGGATGTCGGCATGGGCGTATCAGCTGAGTCCTGGTGGCCCGATCCTTACCTGGGGGATACTTCCTGGTGCGCCGTTTGTGATTCTGGCAGGCCTGTCGCTCGTAATGCGAATTCCACTTCGTGTGACGATCGGAGCATACGTCGGAGGCTTGTTCGCCGTTTCCATTCCGTATGGGGCGATCTGGTACTCGTCTCTGAATTACAATGGCGGTGGTGCTAATATCGGTCTTGGGCTGCTGCTGATTGCAACACTGGTTCTTCTGCCGATTCCAATGCTGATCGGTGGGTTCCTTGGCTGGGTGGTCGGTGCGACACACAAATAGTCGCTCTCGAGTGCGGCGAACAAGGCAGTTAAACCGAACGGCGGATCGGGCGGATTCTGATATCAAAGGTTCTGGACGCTGCCGGGTATTCTTTGGTGTTATGGGGCTGGTGAGAGCCCGTTCCTCGTAAGGAGGATCTATGAGAGTGTGCACACACGTCGGTATTGGGTTGGTTGTGGTGGCGGCTGTGTTGGGCGGGTCAGCAGCATCGATATCGGGTCAGGTACTGCGGTCTTCTGAAGAAGCAGCGGAGTTTCCGCACGCGTCACTGGCGTGCAAGCTGAAAATGGGCTCAATCACCGAGCGGGAAGTTGGTTCACCTTCCGGGACACTGTGTGACGCGACATGCAGCGTACTCGCGACTTTAAAGGGCCATCTGGGGAAGCAGGTGCAGATTACGTTCAGGCATCATGCGAATGGGCCACATAATCCAGGTATGGATACGGTCAAGGAAGGCGAAGTCTACGTTGTGATGTTGCGTGGTAAGACTTCGCCCTACGAGATGTTCGCAGTGATTAAGGCGGTAGACGCGGTCGTCGAACCGACATTTGGAACCAGGCCAGGGGAACGGTTGTTAGCAGAGTTGGTGGCGATGTGGAAGTCGAATGATCCGAAAATGCGCATCGCGGCAATCGAGCAAATGGGAATAATTCGGGACAGGCGGGTGAGCGAAGAAGTGATCGCGGCGGCAAAGGATAAGGATGCGGAAACCGCGCGCGCTGGAGTCATCGCGCTATATCGCATGAAAATCGCCCCGGATGCGAAGCGGGTAATGGAGTTGTTCAACGAGCAGATTATGGAGGTCTGGTATCAGGAATCCGGCGAGCCACAGGAGGACGACAAGGGAGAGAAGATCTGGCGTCGCGATGCGGGTCACACTTTCCTGGAGCGCGGGTTGCCGGACTTTGACTACGCGACATACGTGCGGGAGGGAATCAAAAAGGAGTGGGTACGCAAGGATGATCAAACGCTGTACATGTTCTTCGGTGTCCCGTGGAAGGTGCAGCGGAAGGAGTGCGTTCCGGAATTGGTGAAACTTCTGGATGATCCGGACAAGAGGGTGCGGTGGTGGGCGGTACTTTGTCTGACGCATACAGTCGACGATGTGGATCGTCCGCAGTGGGAAGAGTACGAGCCACGGGAAGGCGAAGAATTGGCAAAGTGGCGGAAGTGGTGGAAGGAAAAAGGGGATGACTTTATGGCTGACACCGCCACTCAGCGGAGCAAACCTGACATATTCCTTCGGCATGGTCATTCCCCATAACATAGCCTTGGAGCAGAATCGCGATAGCGATCGGTGATATGATGAGATTGTTGGCTGCGAACTTCTCAAGTTTTCGTTCAGCGGAGGAGGGTAGACACATTACTTATCCGATGGACTTGCGAGAGTTGTTCGAGGCCCGAGACGGCCGGCCGACCGAAGATCAGGCGGCTCGAAAGATCGCTACCTTCGCCGTCATCCCGGCGGCAATCGTTGGTCTGCTTGCCAGCACCCGACTGGTCGGTCTAGCCGATCCCATCGGACGACTTCTGTGGGTCTGCACGGCGGCCGCGTTGGCATCCGGGTTATGCATCGCGTTTCTGGTGTTGGGTATCTACTACCTGTTTGGATTCCGTCCGGTTGCCGTACTCGCAGACGCCCTGGTGGGTGTTTTCTATAGCTTATTGTGCGCTGCCACTTTAACCTTGCTGCTCATGTCGCTGAAGGTTGTCCCTCCTGGTTATGCGTTGTCCCCCTTGCTCCTGATCCCGTGCGCTGCCGTCGCAGTTCCACTCTTCCGGGCAAGGAGGGGAACGAAGCGCGACCGCAAAGCCGTCAGGGAGGCCGCAGAGTCCCACACCGCCGAACCAAGGGGTAAACCGGATTCATAGCTGATGCGGGTTTTAAAACCTGGTTTTAGCCAGTAATCCAGGTTGAAGATCTGATTTCTATCGGGGTGGTGAAGCAGAAAGAGGTTTGGTTTCCTCTTCGTGGCAATTCTGATTCAGGCGGGTTGGCGAGGAACGGTGTAGCTCACTGAGTTTCCGATTGCGATTATCAAAAGTGCGGCATAGCATATATGTCTAGAGCGGTGTAGCAAGGGAATCCGGTCAGCGCTCCGTTGTAACTTGTTTCGCGGTGTGACAAATCAATTTCGACAAATTCATACTACACCGCCGAAGTACGGCAAAATTCTACCGCACTTCGGCGGTCGAATACATGTTATGCGAACATATCATGAAGACCACAGAAGTTCGACTTGAGGATCTCAGCAACGTCCGCTGTCGGTACTTCATGGCGGAGATTCCTGGACTTGAGCACCTACCAACGCTCATTGTCGAGTTCAGCGGGGAATGTGGCTTTGGTTCGGGCAGCAACGCTGATGCCTGCTACATGAACGGAATGATTGCCGCCGGATTTAAGGCGTGGGATCCCTCATGCTTCATTCTTGATTTGCGACGCCTGAAATACGAATGGGGCGACATGATGACCGCGATCTTCGCGCCGCCGCATGAGCTCATTTCAATGAACGATGAAGAAGTTGAGTTTCCCTTTGCCGCTATCGTTTCCGACCTAAACCGAGACGGACTCACCAGCCTCGTAAAAGAGGAGATGCGGGGCAACCCCGAAGCTCTCTTGTTCGAGACATTTGACGATGCTCAAGAGCGAGTGACTGCAATCGCAAAACAAACATATCACATCGCATAACAATCGGTTCAACCGCAGCCGCAGGCCGCGCGGTTTCTGAAATCAATGTCATTCGCCGCGGCCGGGTGAACGCTGTCGTTCGGCAGTAGTATCGGATACCAATCGCCAGATGATTTTCGGGAATCCAGAAGACTTCGCGATCGAGGCAATGACGGAACCGCATTTGATAGCTCCGTCGGCCGTGTGGAGCCGAATGTGTCTGCATATTGATGATGTTACGCTAGGGGATTTCTCGGACGAACATTGTGGACTGTACGGCGCTTACTGTGGGTTCAAAGAACTGCTCAACACGAGCGCTCGACTATGGGACGAATCATTTGATGGGCTATCTCTCGAGCAGATCCACGATCTCGTTCGCAATGCAATTTATGGGGACGATGACAGGACCATGTCGGCGATCCTCGAAGACTCGCAGCGATACCGTCGTTTTGATTTCCTCACAAATTGGGGTGAGCAATTCGACGGATTTGCATCTGTGATAATCCAAGAAGATGAAGAAACAACGACGATTCTGCATCGACCGCATTCCGCATTTGCACGTCAACGAGAGCCGGGGCCATTTGTTGTCGCGACTTGCAGTACTATTAGATTTCAGAATGCCTGTGCCTCGCTGGTTCAATGGTTTGACCAAGAAACTGAAAGGCTCGCACTGATTGAAGGCAGAACCAAGCCGTGAACCGGAGCACGCGATCCGGCGTTTTTGAAGTGGACGCAGGGTGGCCCCGGTTGAAGATCTGATTTCTACCAGGGTGGTGAAGCCACAAGGGATATTCTTCCTGCCCTGCCGCAATTGTGAATCAGGAATGTTTTCATGCGAGCAACGGGCAGGGCGTGCTGGTTGTTACGAAAGCCTGCTCTCCCTCTGGCACGTAAGTCACTCGCTGGCGAACGATCTTTGCCGCCTTAGGAAATACGAGACCTGGCTCGAACGCTTTTCAGCGAGATCTCCTTACTTTTTGGTGGCGAGCCAGTCGTCAACGACGACTTCCAGTTCTGCCAGTGGGATGGCTCCATTCTTGAGAATGACATCGTGGAATTCGCGTAGGTCGAGTTTTTCGCCCAGTTGAGCCTTGGCCTTCTTGCGAAGTTCCTTGATCTTCAATTCGCCAATCTTGTAAGCCAGAGCCTGACCGGGCCACGAAATATAACGATCCACCTCGTTCACTATATCGAGTTCCGTCTTGGCCGAGTTATCTCGGAAAAACTGGATGGCCTGTTCCCGAGTCCAGCCTTTCGAGTGAATGCCGGTATCGACCACCAGACGGATCGCACGCCACATCTCATACGTGAGTTGCCCGAATTTGGCATAAGGGTCGTCATAGACACCTAATTCTTCGCCGAGGCTTTCACTATAGAGTGCCCAGCCTTCGACGAAAGCCGTAAATCCAGCGAAGCGGCGGAAGTTGGGGACGCCTTCGAGTTCGGTTGATAACGCAATCTGCAGGTGATGCCCGGGAACGGATTCATGGAGCGACAACGCGGGAATCTCGTACTTGGGTCGCATTTGGGGCTGATAGAGATTCACAAAGAACATTCCGGCACGAGAGCCATCGGCCGATGGTGGGTAGTAATAGGCCGCTGTGGTATCTGGCGCCATATTGGCGGGGATCGCCTTCACGCCATAAGGAATTCGCGGCAACGTCTTAAAGAGTTTCGTGAGTTGCGGGTCTACCCGTTTACAAAAGGCTTCGTATTCAGTGAGAAGTTCTTTTTCATTCTGGAAGTAGAACCTGGGATCAGTGCGTAAGGATTCGAAGAAGGCCTTCAGATCGCCCTGAAATTGAACCTGCTCGCGGATCTTTTCCATTTCGGCACGAATGCGCGCGACTTCATTCAGGCCTATCTGATGAACTTCATTAGGGGTCATATCGAGAGTCGTAAATTCACGGACTCGAAACTTGTAGACTTCGTCGCCGCCAGGAAGATTCGAAACGCCAGCTCCTGCATAGCACGCCGGTAGATACTTGTTCGTAAAGAAATCGAGGAACTTCTGATAGGCAGGGACAATCTTGGTACGAATCGCTTCCTGAGCGGCCTGCTGGAGCTCATCCCGCTGCGGAGCGAGATCTTGAGGAATGCTGGTAAAGGGCTTATAGAACAGGCTTTGTGTCGGATCTTTGACAATTTGTCGCTCAATCTGCTTGACGACCCGCTGCATGGTGATCTTCGGTTGCAGGCGGCCTGCGCGAATCCCTTCTTCCATCAAGGCAATTGTCTGATCCATATAGACAGGAAAACTGTTGATGCGCGCAATCCAGTTCTGATAGCTGGCAAGATCGCCAAACTGAATCGAGTCAGTGATGGAGTTTTCATCCTGGATTCCTTCCCGCTGAGTGAGAGGGACGAGGTACCATTTGGTTTTCGTTTCTTCGATGTTCATCGCGAGTTGGCGGGCATAGAGCCTGGCGTTGAACTGAGCTTTGGCCGAGAGTGGCTTCCCGCGAATCTGTTCCAGCTTTTCGGCAGAGATCTTCATCTGCTCGTGACGCTGCTTGATGGCAGGAAGCGAGATGTCTGGCCAGAGGGCATCGTAGCGGGTATCGCCTAGATATGAGGCAAATGTGGGCGAGTTCTTGAGTGTCTGTTCCCACTCCTGATCGAAGAAGGCTTCAAGCTCGGCATCGGCGACAGTTTTCGAGCAGACCGGCAATTCTTGTGACGTTGATCCACCGGAAGGTCCTGCACCTTGTGTGTATTTCAGCAGAAAGGCGAGTTCGATCGCGAGATCTTCGATGGTCTTACTGACAGGCCGGGCACCGGTGTGTCCCAGCGCATCATCGTACATCAGGAAGATCGGTCGCTTGAGCGCGGGGACGGCTTGCAGCCGGGCAACCATCTTGCGGGCATGGTTGGGATCAACTCGCGTATCCGCATCTCCGGTAATGAACATGGCCGCCGGGTAGTTCACGTTCGGGTCGATGTGGTGATAGGGCGAATACGACTTGAGAATGGGATACATTTCGGGATCTTCGCTGCTGCCGTACTCGGGGACCCAGAAACGAGCCACGAGGAACTGGTGATAACGGAGCATATCGAGCAGCGGGTAGGAACAGACGACCGCTGCAAAGAGCTCGGGTCGCTGGGTCATGGCGGTGCCCACGAGGAGACCACCGTTACTGCCACCATTAATGGCCAGATGGGCGGGCGATGTGTACTTGTTGGCAATCAGGTATTCGGCAGCCGCATAAAAATCATCAAAGACGTTCTGCTTCTTTTTGAGATAGCCGGCCGTGTGCCAGTCTTCGCCAAACTCGCCGCCACCCCTCAGGTTGGCGACGGCATACACACCACCCAGTTCCATCCAGAGGGCGGCTTTGGTGGAGAAGCCGGGGGTGAGATTGACCGCGAAACCTCCATAGCCATAGAGCAAAGTGGGGTTCGTGCCATTGAGTTCGAGGCCTTTGCGATGAGCGATAAACATGGGGATGCGCGTTCCGTCTTTGGAGGGGAACCACACCTGCCGGACAGTGAACTTTTCGCTATCGAAGGGGATCTCGGATTGATGCCAGACAGTCGTTTTCTGTGTGGGAATATCGAACTGATAGATTGTCCCCGGAACAATATAGCTGCTGAAACTATAGTAGAGTTCGGATTGATCCCACGCCCCTGAGGCGCCTGAGATCGATCCCAACGTCGGAGGATCGATTGAGAAAAGTTCTTTCCCGGTGAGATCGTAGGCTTTGAGTTCTGAGACCACGTTTCGCAACCAGCGGATAAAAAGCTTCCCCCCAACGAGTGAGATCCCTTCGAGTGATGCCTCAGACTGAGGGACAATGACGGGGCATTGATCAAGGACCGGTTGACGAAGATCTGCGAGAAGCAGCTGGCCTCGGGGTGCTTTCCAGGTGGTCCGGACAATCGCACGATGATCAATGGCATCGACTTCAAACTCGGCCTCAAGACCGACAGCGAAGGGAAGGATCGGCTCGTTGGGCTTGGCGAGCGACTGAATGTAGACATCATTCTGCGAGGAGGCCCCGAGATAAACATGATAAATGAGCCATTGGTCATCTTCTGAGAGACGCACACCGAGAATCTTCTCCGGGCCGAACTTCTCGCCAAACAGGAGTGTTTCCTTTCCAGTAGCGAGGTCGCGAACGTACGCGCGGGGGCCGATCTTCTGATCGTGACGCGAAAGATAGACCTTCTGGCCATCGCGTGAGAACGACAGGCTGGAATAGCGACCTTTCGGGAACTCGGTCTTTGCAAACGATTTGGTGGTGACATTGAACAGGCGAGGGGTGACTTCGTCCTCGCCACCAGTGCGAACACCACAGATGAGCAGGTTGCCATCGTGAGTGACGTCCATCAGATTGACAGTCGTTTTTCCATCCGACGAGAGCTTCTGCGGATCAATCAGGAGTTCATCGGGAGCATTCACCGATGGCCTGTACCAGATGCTGGGGACATCGGCAGAGGCGGTGCGTTTCGAGAAGAAAGCGCGACCTCCACGAACGACCGGCATGCCGACACTGTCCACTTTGAGAAGCTCGGCTAACCGGGCCTTGAGTTCAGGAATTTGCGGCCAGCTACTGGCAGAACTTGTGATGTACTGAGCCTGCTCGCTGAGCCATTCCCGAGTGGCGGGAGCTTTTTGATCTTCGAGCCAGCGGTAGGGATCGACGATCGTTTCGCCATGAAAGACTTCGGGAACGTTATCCGTTTTTGCCACGGGTGGTTTCAACAAGATCTCTTCAGCAGCAGCAATCGACATGAATTGCATTCCCGAAAGACAGAGCATTGCCAGAGAAAGAAATGCGAGGATATGGCATTTTGTATCTCGTCGAGAGGCTGTCGGCATAACGTGATTCCTGAGTTTGCGGGAGACCGATGCAGAGCGTCTGATGAACGCTGAACTCTCCGCATCAGGATCGTTGTGAGGAACAAAAAGAGTAACCGCTTAAGTCAAATTCTGCCTGAAAATTATCGGTTGTTTTGGCTTCCTGAGAAGTGATCTTCTTAAGGAAGCCGTAATGCATGACGAGTATTTGGTACAAGGAAATGACGTTTTCCACAGTGCAAGATCATGACAGAATAGCGTTGCTCTGCAAAGTGAACCGGGCGGATGAGAGATGATTTTGCGACGGTTGATGCTGAAGGGGCAGCAAGTCAGAAAGTGATGTGGAGGGGCTCGCGCGAAGCCGCGAAGATCTCGAAGGGAAGGCCAAGGTGATTGAGTGAGGCAACGAGATCCGATAGATCGATCTCAGAAAGTGAATGAACCAACTTCTTATATGGGCAAAAGGATTTCCCACCAGTATCTGGTGGGACCCTGAGAGAGAATTTTGCCCTGGCCAGCCTGTGCCCAGAAGGGTTGCTGATTGGATTCAGACCAGAATTCCATCGTCTGAAGATCGATACTGGCGATGACTTCCCCACGAGATTCGATCCAGACGCGGCAATCAGGAGGATCACTTCGGCGGATTGTGGCATACCAAACGTCGAGCGCGTGGTGACCATTCACGACAAACTCTTGTCGATGACCCGCCGGTGATGTGACAAACAAGATCTCGTCAGTCTCTCGGCCAATACGACGACACTTAAGCTGTAGCTGCCAACCCTCTTGTAAAGCAGCATCTAATGGTGGGCCCCATGGGCCGGGGAGTTCTAACGCGATCCATACAAGTGGGCGAAATACAAAGTACCAGACGAGTACCCTTATACCGACCGAGCGGATGTAACTTCGGGTTTGAGGGGAGATAGATCGCATGATCAATGGCCACTCTCTGGGCTCACAAATCGTCCGGTTCGAGTGGAGTTGCGATCAATCAGCCATGAGTCGCTTTATAGAGATTGAGGGCGGCGTGGGCCTGGCCCTGGTGGTGGGCTTCGTGCCAGGCGAGAACCTGGAGGACTCGTTCGAGATTCCAGCCGCGATCGCGGAGGGGTTCCGGAATCACACCCAGATCATCATCATTGAATGTCGAGAGAGCGCTGAAGAGGTGCTGACGAGTTTCGCTGAGGACATTGCGAATCAGTTCGGCTTCCGGAATCTCTTCATCCGGAGTGCTCCCTCCTTTGAAGCGTGGTACGAGATCGGCAAAGGCAGCCGGGCGGGCCATGAGACGCTCTGTGGCGAAGAGTTCTTCCGTAATCCCCACATGAAGAATTTGCCAGGCGAAGTGAGCACGTCCTTGGCCAGGCCGCCAGCCGAGAATTCGACCTGTAGGATCGGTCTTGAGTAGCTCATCCAGCGTGGCAAGCGTTTTTGTGCGGGCAAAGACAAGTTGTGACTGATAAACCTGGATGGCACTGGTCGGCGTTCGCATGGTGAGATGTCCTTTGCTGTGTTGCCCTTATCTTGTGATGATCATGGGATAAACTCAAGCCGTCCGAAGGAATGAGTCTTTGGTCGATGTGATTGCGACGATGGGATTCGTTGCATCGACAGGAATGATGGAAGTTTCCAGCGACAGGTAGACCGTGCACGATTACGACGCAGCAATCCAGTTTCTGCTCCATCGCGTGAATTATGAGCGGGCTCATGCCGACTCATTGCGGGGTGAAACATTGAAACTTGGCCGGATGCAGCGGCTGCTGGAAAGGATTGGTCATCCCGAGAAGAAGATTCCCGTCGTGCATATTGCCGGCACAAAGGGAAAGGGCTCAACTTCGACGATGGTGGCCAACCTGCTCAGGGGAGCAGGGCTCTCTGTGGGCCTGTTTACATCGCCTCATATTCACCGGCTCGAAGAGCGTTTTACTGTTAATGGCGAATTGCCCTGTGAGGAAGAAGTTCGACAACTGGTCGAAGATCTTGTTCCCGTGATTGAGCAGATGGATCGCGAGGGCCCCGAGTGGCATGTCACATTTTTTGAAGCGGTGACGGCCATGGCCTGGATGCACTACATCCGCAAGCAGGTACAGATCGCAGTGCTGGAAGTGGGGTTAGGTGGGCGGCTCGATTCAACAAATATTTGCCAGCCGCTGGTCTGCGTGATTACGAACATCAGCCGGGATCACACACAGATACTCGGTGCGACGACGGATCTGATTGCCAGGGAAAAAGCGGGGATCATTAAGGCAAGTGTTCCTGTGGTGAGTGGTGTACTGGATGAGTTGGCCCGGCCTGTGATCGCGGCAATTGCGAAAGAACGTGATGCTCCTCTATGGCAATTGGGAGAGCAGCTTTTCTGCCGCAGCCTCGATGAAAGATCGCCGGATGATCCTGCCAGGCGACAGATCGCAGTCTCTGCGACGAATGCTCCGTGGGGTGACGGTGAAGTCTTGAGCCAGGTTCCGCTGTTGGGGAAACATCAGGAATTGAACACGACCCTCGCCTTGTTTGCCGGTCTGCTGGCTTGGGAAAAATGGCGAGGCACTCATGACGGGCAGAATTGGCTGGCTGTACGAGAGAATTCCGATGACGGAAATCGTGATCGAATGGTGGCTGGCCTCGAAAGATCGGTCTGGCCAGGGCGGATTGAACGGATCCCCGGGAAGCCACCCATTATTCTCGATCCAGCACATAACTGGGCATCGATGAATGCGCTCTTTGATACGCTGCAGGACGAGTTCAAAGACTGCCGACTCACGGTGATTTTTGGAACCACACGCGATAAGGATGTCTCGGGGCTGATGCGATTGGTACGGCATCATGCGGATCGACTGATCCTGACGAAATATCAGGAGAATCCGCGAGGAGTCAGCGTGCAGGAACTTTCGATCGTCGCCCGCACGATCAGCGACCAGCCCTTTCTGACGGCTGCGACACCGATGGAAGCCCTGGCGATGGCTCGAAACGTTTGTGGCCAGTCCAGTGATCATCAATTCAACGACCTGATTGTGATTACTGGTTCCTTTTATCTGATTGCCGAGGTTCGCGGATCGATTCTTGCTGGTCAATAATCTCTCGATCGGACATTGACGATCAACGAAAAAGCGGTACATGACCAAAGAGGCCATGCACCGCTGAAGATCATTGTCGATTGTCGAGATCCATTGCCAGAAGGCTTTTTTGAAGCGAGGCTACTTCTTCTCTTCTGGGGCTTTTTCAGCCGGGGCTTTTTCTTTGCTGTCATGATCATGGTCGTGATCGTGATCCATGTGGACATCGAGGAATGGACTGTAGACCTTTTCATCGATGGTGATCTTGGCTGTCCCGTGAATGAAGCCAGCTTCGATCAGTTCATGAATTTTTGCTTCGTCAACGAGCTCATAGCGAGAGGTTTTGCCATCGGCCTCGCCTTCGAGTGGAGCGGCCTTGAGCACGAGCTTATCGCCCCCTTCGCCAGCCAGCTCCACTTCGGTGGCGGTGGTGGTGTAAGGAGTCTTGCCGTCGCTGCCCAGAAGGAAAATGATCAGTGCATGGCGTTTGCCATCGACCACAATTTCACCCTGAACATCTTTGAAATCTTTGGCGAGCGAGAACAGGCTGCCACCATTCGGGCCGGCAGGGCCATGTTCGTGGCCGTGATCGTCGTGACCAGTTTCCTGCTTTAACTGAGTTGCTGTTTTGTAATCGCCACTGCCACCACAGCCGAGAGTGAAAGTTGTCAGCACGCAAAGTGCAGCCGCCAGTTTGAATCCATTGAAAGTTTGCATCGAAGCTTCCAGTCTGCAAAAGAGAAAGAGGTGTAAGACGCGTTGTTCAAGCCCGTTGGGAGTTCGTCAATCTAACTGCTGGAAACAATATTGCAATTGAATTGCGAAAATTAATCAGGATTCGAAAGTGTCAATTTTTTGGGGATATCGCTCGACGTGGATCCCGTCGCGACCATGCCTTTTCACATGATACATGGCTTGATCAGCCAGCGACAGGCATGTCAGCGGATCGGGGGCCATCTCGGAAAATAAGACTACTCCCACGCTGAAAGTCGTAGCTGTTCGCGCGTTGGTAATCTGAGCCCGCAGGTTCGCCAGAAGTTTCTCGACGAGACTCAAGACCTGAATTTCATCCATATCAGCCATGAGAATGGCAAACTCATCACCACCTAATCGAGCGGCGGCATCTTCCTGGCGGACGTTCTGGCTCAAGACTTCGCCGACGATTTTAAGGAGAGCATCGCCCACCTGATGGCCTTGTTCATCATTCACTGTCTTGAATCGATCGCAGTCGATATAGACCACAGCAAAGGGATGTTGCTCTTTCCGCGAGATCAGAATCCACTCTTGAAGTTGCTCTTCAAATCCACGGGCATTCAGCAAACCTGTGACAGGATCCCGGCGTGAGCGAACCTGTTCGGCAATCAGTTGATTGCGAAGATGTTGACCCCATACAGCGCTTAACAGGCAGACTGCCAGCAGCGAGATTGTACTACTGGTGGAGACGCCCGGCCGCCAGATCGATTGAAACGTCATGTAGGCAGTCCCCAGGCCTGCAAACAACCATGGCCAGATGGCTGTGGCGTAATAAGCGATGGCTGCAAATGCGACAGGAAAGATCCAGCGGAATTCCCCGGGGGCAGCAAAGAGGCAGCGCAAAAGAATGGCGACGACAATCACCCAGACAACCAGTTGGTGAATCCAGGGATGGCTGGTCTTCAAACGCGAAACACTTTTTTCTCGCGACTTACCCGACCGGTTCCACCACGAGAAAGGCTCACGATGCCCATGTTGATCCTGAGCATCGAGAGCGATTTTCGGTTCGGTGAATGAACTGGGAAGCATAAAGTCTCAAGCAGCCAGACGTGGAGTGATCCGCTTGTCCAGAAGTCCGTTCGGCAGAACCGGACAAGCACAGGGCACGTAACGGCTACTTTTTGGAAGTGTTGGTTTTGGTGGTGTTTTTTCTGCTGTTCTGGCTGGAGGTTTTGGGGGCAGAGTCGGTTTTATAATCAGCATCAGGGCCGTTGTTATCTGACCAGAGCCAGCGCATGGCGTCGGGGAAGATGACACCGCCGTGATTGCCGTTGTGGGCACCTTTACCTTCGACGATCTTGTAATCGTAGCCTTTATATTTAAAAGAACTGGCCATCTGCTTATTGGCGAGATACCAGTTGCCGAACTGATTATCGACATCGAACTCGTTGGCTTGCAGAAAGACTTTAATCGGCTTTTTCTCAGTTTTGCGGATGAGCGTGGGATAGACATAACCGCCGCGGATATCGGTAAAGCTTCCGACCTGTGTCATGACTTTGCGGAAACTGTCGGGGCGTTCCCACGCGACGGTGAAAGCACAAATCCCTCCCGAAGAAATGCCACAGATGGCACGCTGGTTAGGATCATCCGTAATGTTGTACTTGGCTTTGACACGGGGAAGGACATCCTCGTGCAGGAAGCGGGCATAGGTGTCGCCCAGTGAATCGTATTCCACGCTGCGGTGATCAGTTTTCCAGGGAGTTTCGGGGAGTTTGCCCTTATTGCCAGGATTGATGAAGACGGCAATGATAGGTGGCAATTCTTTGGCGTGAATCAGATTGTCGAGGACGACGGGAACTCGGAAATCACCTTTCTCACCCAGGTAGGTATGTCCATCCTGAAAGACCATGAGGGCTGTCGGTTCGCCCTTGTATTGAGTGGGAACGTAGATCGCGCACTCGCGAAATGTGCCGGGATAGACCTTGCTGTCATTCAGTTCGAACTTTTCAATCTTGCCGCGAGGGACGCTTTCTTTACGCTCGGAATCAGGCCCGTGCTCGTACTTTTGAGGCTCTTCCGCTCTCAATACGGATACGTGGCTCAACAGGAGGCACAAAATGACTCCGTATGAAAGTGCCGAGGCGATTCCCCACGGACGGGAACGGAGCGATGAATGTGGAGAAGTCGTGGTGGTCGTCAGGTTCATGGGGATTCTCCGCGATGGAACTCGAAGTCAGGATGTGGCGTCGAAGGTGACTGAAAAATGATCACACTGGAGATGTCATTCAAGAGACTGAAGATCTCGTCGATCGACCTCCCCAACTGATAGTCTTTTACGGAAGCATGGAGAAGTTTTGATTGACTTTCCAGAGGACAAACGAGGAATTTGAGTCAGAGGCAGAATTCAATCTGGCTTTCTCGCGTAGGGAACTGGGACGGTGCACTTGACGATCAGGCCGGGCGAACAAACGATATGGAGAGATAACCGACTTATTCGAACCGCAATTTTCCAAGGATGATTGATGTCCAGCATTGCTGCAGCACCTGCCGGCCCTTATGACGAACTTTGTCAGCAACTTCGAGAAGTCGCAGTGTTGAGTTCATGCAATGCCGTCCTGTCGTGGGATGAACAGACTGGTATGCCTGCTGAAGGTTCTGCGTTTCGTGCCGAGCAGGTGGGGATGATTGCGGGGCTCGTGCATGAAAAAGCCACCCATCCTCGTGTGGGGGAATTGCTGCAGGAGTTGTCTCAGGCCACTGCCGATGAAGACTCGGTTGCCGCAGCCAATGTTCGCGAAGCACGTCGCAATTACGAGAGATCAAAGAAGCTCCCAAGGAGGCTAGTCGAAGAGTTATCCAAGACCACGAGCCTGGCTCAACAAGCCTGGATCAAGGCCCGCAAAGATCAGGATTTTCCGGCATTTCTGCCCTGGCTCGAGAAGATGGTTCTCTTGAAACGGGAAGAAGCTCAAGTTGTGGGCTACGGCAACGGGCACCCTTATGACGCCCTGCTCGATGAATACGAACCGGGGGCCACAGCTGCCTCGATTCAGGAAGTCTTTGGAGCCTTGCGACCAAGGCTTGTCGATCTGATCGGGCGTATTCAAGGTTCATCGACCAAACCCGGCAAAGAAATCGCGGAGCGGCATTATCCCAAAGCGGCCCAAAAAGTGTTTGCCGAGGCAGCGGCTCGATGTATTGGCTTCAGCTTTGAGCGAGGCCGGCTCGATGAATCGGCCCATCCATTCTGCTCAGGGGTGGGGCCTGGTGATGTGCGGTTGACCACAAGATATCTGGATCATCATTTCAACTCGGCATTTTTTGGTGTCCTGCATGAAGCGGGGCACGGCATTTACGAACAGGGATTGCCTGAAGATCAGTTTGGTCTGGGATGTGGGACAGCCTGTTCGCTGGGAGTTCACGAATCCCAATCACGGCTTTGGGAGAACTTTGTGGGCCGAAGTATGGCCTTCTGGAATTACTTTTATCCTGGGGCAGTGCAGGCATTTCCCACGGCGCTGAAGGAAGTCAGCCAGGACGAGTTTTATCAGGCGATTAACGTCGTGGAGCCTTCATTCATTCGAGTCGAGGCCGATGAGGCGACGTATAATCTCCACATCATGCTGAGGTTTGAAATTGAACTGAAGCTGATTTCTGGTGAATTGAAGCCTGCCGATCTGCCATCGGCCTGGAACAGTGCTTTCCAGCGGGATTTCTCGATTGTGCCTCCTAACGATGCAGTGGGATGCATGCAGGATATTCACTGGAGCGCGGGGCTGTTTGGTTACTTTCCCACATACGCACTGGGCAATCTTTATGCAGGGATGCTGTTTGAAGCGGCCAGTCGAGATCTGGGCGAACTGCAGGCTCAGTTTTCCCGTGGTGAATTTCTGCCATTGAAGGAATGGCTCAAGGAAAAAGTTCATCAGTGGGGACGCCGATACACCGCCCCGGCCCTGATCGAAAAAGCCACAGGGCAAAAACTGACGCACGAGCCGCTTTTGCGGCATCTGGAAGCGAAATACAGTGCGATCTATTCACTTTAGGGCCTTATGAACAACCAGATCGTGGCCAGCCATTTCGGTTAAGCGCGATGATCAACTGGCGGTAATCACCGCTGACTGAGGAGTAGAATTATGTCTCAGCGAGCATTTTTATATACGCTGGCCGGTGTGGTGATCGCTGTGGTGATCTTCACTCGCATTTACTTTCCCACAAAAACCGGGGGAGAGTTCCAGAGACAGGGAGCCTTACCCGCATTTGCGGAGGAAGGCTGGATCAATGGGCCCGGCCCGACGGCCGAAGAACTGAAAGGAAAAGTTCTCGTTATTGATCTCTGGGCATTCTGGTGCGGGCCCTGTAAGCGGGCTGTGCCAGAAATCATTGCGCTGAAAGAGACGTTTGCTCCTAGGGGTGTGGTCTTTCTGGGAGTGACCAATGAGGGAAAAGAGCGACTGAAAGAGAGTGAAGCGTTTGTCAAAGAGACAGCCATTCCGTGGCCGAACGCTTATGGTGCCGAGTCGTTTTTTGATGAGCTGTCGGTCGAGGGAATCCCGACTATTCTTGTGGTGGGACGTGATGGGCAGATTGTCTGGCGGGAACATCACCCTGAGGGAATCGAGAAAGCTATCGAGACAGCACTTGCTGAGGTGAAGTGACTTCAGGCGCGATCCCAGGCAAAGCTCATGACGTCGGCAATCGTACTCGTGCCCAGTGCCAGCATGACGAGTCGATCAAAACCTAACGAGACACCCGTGGCTGATGGGAAATTGGCAGCCATGGCCGACATGAGACGTTGTGGTGGGTTGATGGGAGGAAGACCAGCCTTCTCGCGCAGGCGGGCATGTGTTTGAGCGCGGTGAGCCAGCTCGACTGGATCAGTCAGTTCGTGGTAGCCATTGCAGAGCTCCACACCATCGATGTAAAGCTCGAATCGATTGGCCACTTCTGGCCCGGCAGGATAGAGCGGCCTCGTCGTAGCCAACCCGGCCTGTGAAGCTGGATAATCCATCAAAACAACCGGTCGATCAAAGCCGAGCCGAGGTTCAATAGCATTCACGAGTAGATCATTCAGCCAGCCATCGCGGTCATCTTCATCGAGGCCGGGCAGATCCAATTGCAGTTGCCGGGCTTTGGCAATCAGTTCGGCCACAGGAACATCCAGAGCAGCCAGACCCAGAAATCTCTCGAACGCGGCACTATAGGTTAATCGCTCGAATGCCGTTGAGGGGAGCAATCGGCCGCTGCTGACCGGTCGTGAAAAATCATGGGTTCGGGGTGCCGTTTGAATTCTCAGTCGGGTCGCTTCAGAGAAGAAGAGCCGGATGAAGTTCTCGACAAACTGGATCTGATCAGTGAGTTCACCTTCAGGAAAGTACCATTCCAGTAGGGTGAATTCAGGATTATGTCTGGGCCCGAAATCTCCTTTGCGGAACCCTCTGCTGAACTGAAAAATGGGCCCTGAGCCAGCAGCGAGCAATCGCTTCATGTGTGCTTCGGGAGACGTCTGCAGAAACAGAGGTCTTTCCGTCACGGCATCTGTCGTGATAAAGGGATCACTCCAGCTGTCGAGCACCATTTCTGATGACAGAATGGGCGTGGTCACTTCCCAGTACCCCGCCTGCAGAAAAAACTGACGTGCTGCTGCCATTAAGCTGGAACGTAGCTTCAGGAGACTCATCGAAGCCGAAGGGAGATAGTCATCAGCCAGCACGTCGGTTGTTCTTTCCATCACAAAGCGGAAGTTCAGTTATTGGCCAGATTATAGACCATCAAAACATCCTGATCACGCAGGTAGAGTTTGCCGCCAACAACCACGGGATGCGACCAGCAGGGTTCGTTGGTGACATTGGGGCGGAAGGAGCCTTTGAGGTTGTAGCCATCGGGAGTGGCTCCCACGAGAGCGACTTCTCCAGACTCATAACGGAAGATGATATTGCCATCCGCAGCGACAATTGCCGCCGAGCGTGAACCAGCACCGCGCTGACGGCCACCCCAGACGATCTTGCCAGTTTTCCATTCGACACAGACCGGAAAACCATTGTTATGGCCATGGCCCATGTAGACGTAGTCGCCCAGCATGACCATGCCGCCGTGATGGTTCTGTAGTTCATTGGCAGGTTTGTAATAGACTTCGTCGGCAGAGAATTTTGTTCCTTTTTTGGTGATCTTCAGCAGAGCGGTGCCACCTTCGCTGTAACCTGAGGAGGCGAAAACATAGTCGCCACTGGCAATGGGTGTGGGGATGTTGGCCGTCGGGTTGGCAACACGGTTGTAGCCCCACAATGGCTGGCCATTGGTGGCACGCACACCGATGACACCTCGACCCACGAGCTGAACATACTGCTTCACACCGCCTGCTTCGCTGACAATGATCGACGAGTAACCAGCGCCGGAACCACCCGATTCGCCAAAATCGGGAACGGCTGACTTCCACATGAGTTTGCCAGTGCTTTTCTGCAGGGCGATGATCATCGCACTATTGCTGCCCGGTGTGCAGAGGACGCGCTCTTCGTCAACGAGTGGGGACTCGGAGAAGCCCCAGCTGGACATCATTTTGCCGCCGAACTCTTTGACGAAATCCTTGCGCCAGAGAGGCTTGCCATCGGCAGCATTCAGGCAGACGAGAGCCCCGTTCGAAGCGACCGCATAGACCTTGCCATCGGAGACTGCGGGAGTTGTTCGTGAGCCTTCGTACCCATGCTTGGGGACTTCATTGGTAATGGGGGTAGCCCACTTGATTTTTTTCGTTTTGAGATCGATAGCAAAGACCGATTGTGTGGAGCCTTTATTGCCAGAGGTATACAGCACATCATCGACAATCGAGACACTCGCGTAGCCTGCCCCCAGGCCTTCGACCTGGTAGAGCAGTTCGGGCTGATTGGTTTCCCAATTGGGTATGAGATCTTTATCGGTACTGATGGCATCACGATTGGGACCACGCCAACCGGGCCAGTCAGTTGTTCGTTCAGCAGCCAGAGCGAGTGGGGCAGCGATCGATAACATTGAGAAGCTCAGAGCCGATCTCCAAAGAGCTGCCCACTTGATGTTCCGCAATTGTCCATGAATCATGTGCTTCCTCTTTCCGGAGTGGCTCGCGTGATTTTGAAATCAACCTGTGTTGATGTTGTCTTCTGTTCAACCGGCGAGATCAAGAGGCCTCAGGATGGTTTTTTGATGAAACTGAAATACTGCACATTTCATTAACCGTGCGAGGCAATCGCGATCAAAACGAGCTTACCAGATGGAACACAGCCACTGTTCGAGTTCGGCTGGCGAGATCGGACGCGGATTGCCTTGCAGGCTGTTTCCTTGAGAGAGCTCGACAAGTTGTGGGATCATCTCCTGGGTAACACCAAGATTCCGCAATCGCTGGGGGATCTGGCACAGGTGTACCAGATGAGTGATCCGCTCAATCAACTGGGTTGCTGCCGAGGTGTTGGGTGTTGCAGAGAGACCTGCGGATCTGGCCATGATTTCAAGTGCTGACTGACTGGTCGAAAAATTGTAAGCCAACGTATGAGGCAACATCACAGCACAGGCGAGACCATGGGGCACAGGGAGTATCGCTCCCAGACCGGCGGCCACACCATGTGCAGCACCCAGACCGGAGTTCGCCAATGCCACACCAGACAGATAAGCGGCCGAGAGCATTTTGCCGCGAGCATCGAGATTCTCGGGCTCCTGCAACAATTGCTCGAAAGCGGGGAGCCCCCAGGCCAACCCCTGCTGGGAAAGCATGAACGTGTAGGGCGTCGCCCGACTGCTGATGGCACTTTCGAGTAGTTGAGTTAAGGCATCAAGCCCTGACGAGATGGTCACTTGCCGGGGGAGTGAGAGTGTCCATTCGGGATCGAGAAAGACCGCTTGTGCGTAAAGTTCGTCGGAGCGAAAGCTCTTTTTAAACGGCGTGCTGGTAGAAGAGTCGTCTGAAGAAATGACGGCATTGCGAGTGGCTTCGGATCCGGTTCCAGCAGTAGTTGGTAATGCGATCCAGCGGAGTGGGGCCTGAATCAGTTTGGCACCTGTGCCGACACCTTCCAGATAATCCTGGCAGGATCTCACTTCCTTTTGTGTGGCCAGACCACAGGCGGCTTTCACCATATCGATGGACGAGCCACCACCCACGACAATCACGACATCGTCCGGCCCGGCAGACAATTCTCGAAGTGAGTGGGCCAGGTGATTGACATCATCAACCTGAGGCTCTCGTGCAGGCAATTGCAGACTGCACTCGACGGGCAACTGCTTCTGGAAATCTTCGAGCCACTGCTGGCAGAGAGAAGATTGTCTTAGTGTCCGACTTCCCACAAGAACAATCGCTCGACGGGCAAGAGCTTTGGCGAGCGGGATGACCTCATTTCGCACCCTGGGCCCAAACTTGACGAGTTTAGGGCCATTTAACTGCCATGACTGCATGTTGACTGCTCCCGAAACGACAATCCTGACTATGGATTGTACGGCTCGGGGGAGTTTTAGCGAGTGGCCTTACCCGATGTGCCTGAAGCTACATGGGGAGCTTCTGCAAAGTGCAATGGCTGTGCCTGGTACTTCACCACATCAGCACCGGGATAGTAATGCTGCACAATGCCTTGAGCGGTAAGACCTGTTTGCGCCATGCCACGCGCCCCCCATTGGCAGAAACCCACGCAATGACCGCTCCCCTGGCCTTCGATTTCGATCTGATCGTTGGTGAGCTTCAGCGAAAACTGAGGACTGGGAAGCTCGCGATTTCCGAGCATACGACGCAGTTCAATCGAAGATAACTGCTGGAAGTTGCGACCATCAGTCAAGGTAAACGTGGGTAAACTCCCTTTGCTATCCTGCCGCATACGAATGGTCATGAGAGTCGCGAGGTTCGCGGAAGACATCGTCGAGAGGTCAGCAGATTTTCGAGAATCTGAGAGTTTCTGCAACAGATCCTGCCCCGAGATACTGGCCTGCCAGCGGTAAAGAGGTGCATTGCGGCATCCCTCGCAAACAACACTCTTCAGGCACGGTGCGGTGCGTTGGGACATTGTCTGTCCATCGAGAGTTCTGCCACCGCAAACGGCTGAATAATAGCTGGTGATGATCTGCCCTTCATAGGTCACGACCATGCCGGCCGTGCTTTGTGCGGCAGCAATTCCGGCAGCCGTTTCTCCTTTGAGGCGACGACCTTCGCGATTGATGTATTCCGCCCCGAGATACTTCTGGCTGCGGGTTGAGGCGTAGACATCAAACAAAGCCGAAGGCAGAGCGGTCTTATGCCGGGCAATGGCATAGGTGCGTGCGACAATCGCTTGTGCGCAGCGGGCCTCCTGAGGAAAAGTGGCGGGCATTTCACTATCGACGACGGTCGCCACATAAGTTTCCAGGGGAACATGATTCACGAGAGAGAACGTGGGTTTAAGTTTCAAGCCTTGTTCAGAGCCAGTGCGATGAACTGTCATCGAGCCGCGATAGAAATGATTGTCGAAGCCCAGCAAGGCATTTCCCTGAGGAAGAATGCGGATAGCGGATGTATCGAGCAGATGCGGCCCAACTCGTAAACCCGTGGGCATAGCCTCAATAGTGGCGGCTCTCAAAAGTTGACCGTGGGCCAGTGGCCGACCGGAGACGAAATCGTGAATGATGTAAGGTGCGGTACATTCCACAGTGGCTGACGAGAGCAGACCCTCGTGTAAAACAACACGAATCTGCTGCGGTTCAAAGCGGGAAGCTGGTGCAGAACCAGGGATCCCTCCGGAGGTGAAGCTACTGCGGCGAACATCGACATCGACTAAAGGCCCCAGTTCTGGTGACCGACTGCGTAACTGATGGAGGCCAGCCAGCATGACAAGGAGAAAGATGCCGGGAATGATCATCAAAACAGCGGCTGTCGAATCCTTACGATGGCGGATCTGAGCTGGCATGACGCATCCTTGCGAGTGACCGGCAGGGCAAAACATGGACGGGACTGGTTCTGCTCAAAGAATTTATCGAGCCAAACGAGGCCAAGCCGCGGTCAAGATTAGGCGTTTTTGCACTTTTGAACCAGACAAGTTTGGTCGATGGCCAGGATGGATGATCGCTGTCTGGATGCGAAATCAGCCCGCGAAGAATTGTCTTCGCGGGCTGATCTGGCAAATGGTCTGGCTCTGTTCTTTCGATGAAGAGCAGGGCTCAGAAATTAGTCGTTTCGAAGCTTGAGGTTGTGTTCCGTCAGCTGAGCCCGAATTTCGTTCAGTGACGTCACCCCGAAGTTCTTGGTAGCAAGGAGTTCGTCGGCACTCTTCTGCACGAGTTCGCCGAGAGTACCAATCTGAAGTCGGGCCATACACTTGCGGGCACGCACCGAGAGATTCAAATCGGAAACTGGGCGACTGAGCAGTGCCTGCTCCTGTGGCGAAAGGTCATTACCAATCGGAGCAAATGCCGAAGCTGGCATCCCGGCCCAGCTGGCGTCGCGAGCCTTAGTGGGCTGCAGATTCTGGCCAACTTTGAGGCCATGCTGCTGCATGAGATCGCGGATTTCCACCAGCGATGTTTCACCAAAGTTCTTGCCCTGGAGAAGATCGCTTTCGCTGACGCGGGTCAGGTCGCCCAGCGTATGGATATCCATACTGGCCAGGCAATTGCGGCTACGAACTGAAAGCTCAAAATCGGTGACAGGACGGCTGAGCAACTGTGCCATACGGGCCTCGTTGCGAGCCATGTCGTCGTCGTAATACATTTCCTGGGTGGCTTCGATATCTTTCATGTACATGCGGGCACGCACATGATTGGGGTCGAAGGCTAGAATCCGACGGAAACAGAAAGCAGCCGAAGCGTAGTTGCCACGGTCTTCGTACAGAAGGCCCAGGTTCAGCATAGCTGAAAGATGATAGGGCGGACGGGAAAGAGCCTGCTCGTACAAACGAATCGCTTCAGTGTCGTTGCCGTAGAGAGCATTCTGTTCAGCAAGGCGGAAGAGTGCCTGGCTGTGGTGAGGATCCATATCGACAGCACGCTCGAAATACTCGATCGCACCGTAGGTGTCACCTCGATCTGAGAGAATGCAGCCCATCTGATACGAATACTCAGCGCGGCGGGCACCTTCGGTCCCGGATTGACGGACAGCTTTTTCGGCTTCATCGAGCTGACCAGCCAAACGAATGGCACCGGCACGTTTCAGGGTACATTCGACGGGGTCGAAACCAGCCTTTGCTGCAGCAGCGAACTTTTCAGCAGCGGCCTCGAATTGATCGAGTGCTTGCAGAACATGCCCATGGGCATAAAGGGCCACAGGGTCGGTCGTCAAACGGGAAAGAATTTTGTCAGCAATCGCATGCTGCCCGAGCAGCCACGCACCAATCCCGGCACGTGAAGCGGGCCCGATATCTTCTTTGCCCGCTTCCACTTCACGGATCAGGGCTTCCAACTCAACTCGGGTGGAAGCCACCTGGTCACCGGCAATCGCCCGGCGAAGCTGAGCCAGATCGTCAGCACTTAAGGAATTCTTACCACTCAGAATTGCACGAACGTCAACCGCTTCCAAAGACTTCAAGGTCGCCTCGCACTTTTTCACATGTATTACGGCTAATGGCAGAATTGCCACGAACACGAAAGAATAAACAATCCGAACTGCTGACTGCAACTCTGACCAATGAATGCGCGATAGCCGATCAGCAACATTCGGTTGGCCAAGTGAGAGTTTCCGTCGCCAGAATCGCCTGGAATCAAGCTTCTTTCAGGAGATACGCTGAACTGACAGGAGAGTGTGTGTTCGTGTGTATATGTGTTTAGCGAGGGCGAGGAATTCAAAAATCCTGTCGAAAGAAGATTGTCTTTCCTAACGTTTCAATTCTCTGGTATCTCGCACTCTTCAAAAAAGCTCCACTCATGGCATGGAACTTGAGTGTTTGAAATTGATTTTGCTGGTGCTGGGCGGGGTTTTGTTCGTCAACAAAAATGGTGCGGAAAGTTTTATGAAATGTCCTCGATGTAAAACAACAGATGTTTATCGCAGCCGCTCGGCACAAGCGGGCGTGTTGTCGCTCGTGACGACCATGGCTCGCTGCCACAGATGCTGTCATCTCTTTCGAGTGGCCGCGTGGAATAACGTTCCAGACGCTCCGCCGGCCCAGGAAAACCAGACATTTCGGAATCGTAGAGCTGCCTGAAGATTTCAAAGTCGTCGAATTTTGTTGTCGATTTCGCTGGCCGCAGTTTCCATCAATTAATTGAAGAGAGTTTCTTCTCTCGTTAATCAACCATACTCTGCTAACAAAAAAGCTGCCAAGCCCAGGGACTTGACAGCTTTTGAAATGTCGGTTTGCCACCTTGCTGAAATCAGACAGTCGCTTCACCAGTGGCGACTTCGGCGACTGCCACAGCAGCTTCTTCCGTCTCGGCGCGGGATGGTTCGAACTCAAGATGCTTGAGTTCTCCCACTTCCTTGACGATGACTTCCACTCGATTACTCCCCTCAAAAGAGCCTTTGAGTAACTCTTCGGCGAGTGGATCTTCGATGTAGTTCTCGACAGCACGGCGAAGTGGACGAGCACCGTACTCGGTGGCGTTCCCCTTCTCGACGATAAACTCGCGGGCAGCATCCGTCATGACGAGTTGAATGTTCTTCTCGGCAAGACGTTCGCGAACCTTCGAAAGTTCAATATCGACAATCGATTTGAGATGGTCTCGAGTGAGTGGCCGGAAGACGACGAGTTCATCGAGACGGCCCAGGAACTCGGGCTTGAACTCATGCTCGATCTCGTGCATGAGCCGCTGCTTCATCCGCTCGTAACTCGAATCTTCATCCTGCTTGCCAAAGCCAAATGTATTCCCCTGGCTGATCACCTTGGCACCCGCATTGGTCGTCATGATGAAGATCGTGTTCTTGAAATCGACCTTGCGACCAAAGCTGTCGGTCAAATGGCCTTCTTCCATAATCTGGAGCAGCATGTTGAAGACATCAGGATGCGCCTTTTCGATTTCATCGAGCAGGACAACAGCATAGGGTCGGCGGCGAATTTTCTCAGTGAGCTGGCCACCTTCTTCGTAACCGACATAACCGGGAGGTGCCCCGATCAAGCGGCTCACGTTGTGCTTCTCCATGTACTCAGACATGTCGATCTGCACGAGGGCATCCTGCTCGCCGAACATGAATTCGGCCAGCGTCTTGGCTGTCAAAGTCTTGCCGACACCGGTGGGCCCTGCAAACAGGAAGACACCAATCGGTCGCTTGGGGTCTTTGAGACCCGAACGACTGCGGCGCACTGCCTTGGCCACCTGCTTAATGGCTTCTTCCTGGCTGACAACCCGCTTATGCAGCTCGGCTTCCATCTGCAACAGACGAACTGCGTCTTCACTCGAGAGACGTGTCAGTGGGATCCCAGTCATCTTCGAGACGACTTCGGCCACGACTTCCGCATCGACGACGCCATCTGTCTCTTTGGACTTTTCACGCCATTCACGATTCAGATTTTCTTTTTTCTTTTTGAGCTTGTCGGCCTGATCACGCAGGGCGGCTGCCTTCTCGAAATCCTGATTCGCAACGGCTTCTTCTTTCGCTTGATTGAGCCGTTCGACTTCGTCTTCGAGTTCCTTCAGATCGGGTGGACGCACCATGGATTTCAGCCGAACGCGAGCACCGGCTTCATCAATGACGTCGATGGCCTTATCAGGCAGGCAGCGAGATGTGATGTACCGGTTGGAAAGTTCGACGGCCGAGGCCAGCGCATCGTCGGTAATCTGCACGCGGTGGTGCTGTTCGTAACGGTCTCGAAGGCCCTTGAGGATTTCGACGGTTTGTGTGGCACTGGGCGGCTCGACATCCACACGCTGGAAGCGTCGTTCCAGAGCACCATCCTTCTCGATGTATTTGCGGTACTCATCGAGAGTGGTCGCTCCAATGCACTGAAGTTCGCCACGGCTAAGTGCGGGCTTCAGCACGTTCGAGGCATCGATAGCCCCTTCGGCACCGCCAGCACCCACCAGTGTGTGCAATTCATCAATGAAGAGAATGGTGTTCTTCGCACGCTTCACTTCATTCATGACCGCTTTAATGCGTTCTTCAAACTGACCGCGATATTTCGTCCCTGCGACCATCATGGCGAGGTCGAGAACCACAATCCGCTTGTCGCGAAGAAGTTCGGGAACAGCACCATCCACCACCATCTGGGCAAAGCCTTCGACAATGGCGGTCTTGCCGACACCGGCTTCACCCAGCAGCACAGGGTTGTTCTTCTGACGTCGGCAAAGAATCTGAATGACGCGTTCGATTTCGTTCTCACGGCCAATCACCGGATCGAGTTTCGATTGCCGCGCAAGTTCTGTCAGATCGCGGCCAAAGCTGTCGAGTGCTGGCGTTTTGCTTTTAGAGCCTTTGCCAGAGGTCGAGCCACTCGTTGACGAGCCAGCGCCGGCGGTCGCAGGGTTGCCGCGTTCGCTGGTCCCTTCGCTCCCTTCAATCCCATGGCCCAGAAGATTCAGCACTTCTTCGCGGACATCTTCGAGCTTGAGCCCGAGATTCATGAGCACTTGAGCAGCAACACCTTCCTGCTCGCGGATGAGGCCCAGCAGCAGGTGTTCGGTTCCCACATAGTTATGGTTGAGGTTGCGCGCCTCTTCCATGGCGTACTCGATGACCTTTTTGGCACGAGGTGTCTGGGGAAGCTTCCCCATGGTGACGAGTTCTGGGCCGCTTTGGACGATCTTTTCAACTTCGAGCCGAATCTTGCGAAGATCGACATCGAGATTTTTCAGAACGTTTGCCGCAACACCCGACCCTTCCTTGACCAAGCCGAGAAGGATGTGTTCAGTCCCGATGTATTCGTGATTGAACCGCTGAGCTTCCTGATTGGCAAGCTGCATGACTTTTCGAGCGCGATCCGTAAAACGTTCGTACACAGCGATTCTCCGATAGTGGAGGGTAGGTCTCCAGTGTCACGTGGCCAGAGCTGGCAACCTGCAAGTCGCCTGCGAATGCAGGCTGGCAGACAAGTTATACCTTTTTCTGCGACCACTCATAACGATTCCATTAATAATTCAGCAGTTTGCATGCCATGAATCGTGGTTGGGAGTCGTTCTGACGTGTTTTTGATTCTAGTGGTGGCCAGTGAGTCAGACAAGCTAGACCTTGCCGGTTGTTGAACGACGGAAGTGTAATGCCGATTTTGATATAAGACTGTTTTCGGCTGGGTGTGCACTGATTGCTCGGGAGAGTCTTCGCCTGGATTTGCAGAAACGATTCTCCTCCTCTGAAAAATTGTTTCGACAATTCCCGAATTCCAAATGTCCAAACCGAAGGGTTTCTGCCTGCCATGGAACACTTTCTGACAGCCGCTGCCCTGCGTGTCATCGAAGCGGCTCGCGGTCTGACTGATGCAACGGTTATGGCTCCTGTGATGCCTGAGGTCTTTTCGCCACATGCCTCAGCGACCCGGTTAAACTCAATGGCCCGGTTAAACAGTGACCAGGTGGTGGAAGCGGCTTTGTTCTGGGCACTTCTGGAAGAAGAATCCGTCGCCCATCTGAGGATGATCGAACAGGGGCTTGAAATTGATGACCTGCGTCAACGCATGGAGCGTTTTCTCCCCAGCATGTCGAGTTCCGTCGGCGATGAAACAGATCTGCAGTCGTCGCTCTCGACCGCTTTCGACCGCATGATCCGCCAGGCCCGCCACGAGGCGCACAAAGTTTCGCGATCAGAAGTGGGGACTGAACATCTGCTGAGAGCACTGTTTGAAGCGAATGGCTGGCTGACGGCGTGGCTGGCTCAAGAACAGATCGCACTGGCGAAACCTGTCGAGGAAATCTCGGGCCCCGCCACTTCTGCCAGCGGGCCACCTCTTGAGCACGAACAAATTTTATTGCCTGAAACCGCACCGCCTGAAAATCTGACAGCGGTTTACCGTCTGCTCGATGCTTCCGGCAATCGAGCTCGTGAGGGATTGCGTGTCATTGAAGATGCCGTCCGCATGGTGCGCAACGATGGCTGGTTCTCTCGTGAACTCAAAGAACTCCGGCATCGGCTGACCACAGCTTTACGCATGCTCCCCGAAGAGGCTCTCCTCGCCAGTCGAGATACCCCCAATGATGTCGGCACACAGATCACGACCATGTCCGAAACCATGCGGGGTTCTGCCAACGATGTGATTGCGGCTGCTTTCAAACGTTTGCAGGAATCGCTGCGGTCGCTCGAAGAATACGGCAAGATCATCAATGGTTACTTTGCTTCGCGGATCGAAGCGATTCGCTATCAGTCATACACACTCGAAAAAGCAGTGCGAATCGGGCAGTTCTCCCAGAAAACGCTTGAAGGTCGCGTGCTTTATTTATTGCTGACCGAAAAGCTGTGCCATCGCCCGGTGGGACAAACTTTACGGGAAGCATTGCGTGCCGGTGTGGGAATTGTGCAGATCCGTGAGAAATCGATGTCGGATCGCCGCCTCCTCGATCACACTCGTCTCGTGCTGGATCTGGCCCATGAATACGATGCCCTTGTGATCATGAATGATCGTCCTGACCTGGCCGCTCTGACTCAAGCCGATGGGATCCACGTCGGGCAGGAAGAGTTGACCATAGCACAGGTCCGCCAGATTACGGGGCCGAGGCCACTGGTGGGATTATCGACACATTCTCTCCAGCAGGCAGAAGCAGCAGTGATCGAAGGAGCAAGCTACATTGGCGTGGGCCCGACGTTTCCGACGACGACCAAAGAGTTTGCCGAGTATGCGGGGCTGGAATATGTGCGTGAAGTGGCCCGGGAAATCGCACTCCCGGCGTATGCCATTGGCGGTATCACCACTGAAAATGCTGCCGATGTAGTCGCCGCCGGTGCCACCCGCCTCGCCGTCTCCAGCGCCATCTGCTCAGCCAATGAACCCTACGATGCAGCACGCCATTTGATGGAGATTTTGAATGGTGCATAGGCTCGAAATTAGTCATTCTAATGGAGAGGTTCATCGCACTTGAGATGATTGCGGTGTCGCATCGCTTGATTTGTATCACTTCGATATGGCTTCATTGCGATGATCTTTGACATGAAATGTTCTAACGCTAACAAGCCACCAGATGGAGTTCATTTCCTTTCGGAATTCGGTGGTCGAATATCTGTTCGTCGGCAGGAGGATTTGACGGTGGGAATGGATTTCGTTGCCCTCATGCGCTACAGCCGTTCCCGCGAGGTGGTTCGGGCGATTAACGGTCTAGAAAACCAGACTGTCCCACTCTCAGCCGAGGTGAGGTCGCTTTGGCGGGAGTACGAATTTTCCGAGTCCGACTGGGGCCGGGCGTGCTGGGTGGCCCACGACAACGGCCGGCAGGTCAAACGGCCCCGCGGCCCAGATTTGTCGGTGGCCCTGCGGACGGTCGACGGCTTCTTTCTCACATTCGGTCAGGGAGTGTGCTGCGTCTATCATCTGCTCCGGTGGCGGTTCTTCCTCACCGAGCCCCGGTGGCAGGCCACTATGCTCGGTGCATGCGAGTCGCTGGCCGATCTCGTGCAGTCGCAGGACGTGGCAGTGATGAGCGACTTTCACCCGTCGTATGCGGCGTTCTTCGATGGGGCCGGGTTCGACGCCTGTCTGTCGGCTGCTGTCGGCCAGGAAGCGGAGGTCGGTATGATCCACGAACTGTTTGAAAAGGTGGAACCGCACTCCTGGGATTCGCACGGGTTCTGGCGGCTGCGATCTTCAGAGCCCAATCGCTCCAAACCAAGCGCTGGTGAACATGGGCTTTAGGCTGTGTCATAATACCACAAACAACAGACCCGACAGGATGGCCCAGACGTGGCTTTGAATGTCTGGGTGGCGAATGCCTTAAGAAGCAATTGGGAAAACATGGCGAGTCCGGCAAGGCGGAGGTCGCCCTGGTGGAATTCGCAGTTTCAGCCGGAAGTGTGCTGCCCATGGAATCAGGATCAGATCAACGCCAAAATGAATGGGTCGTCGATATTCAGCGATGAGTTGAAGTGCGATTGATGGGCTGATGAGAGACTGACGAGATTGCGGGGGGCATCATGAACGGGCTGGTGTACCATGTGGTGAGCGGGCAGGCCTTCTTTTCTGGAATGGTCTTATTACTTGCCAGCCTCGCACTCGCACAGGCATCTCGCAAAGCCTGGAAGCGATGGTGGGGGCTGGCGTTTGTGCTGGGGCTGATTCTGGTCGCTGCATCGTCGATTGCGATTCCCCTCTGGCTGCTGGTGATCGCGGGGATGGCCACACTGGTCTGGCTGTATTGGCTTCTGCGGGCTGACACATCCCGGCAGAGAGTCGCTGCTATAATTGCCGCTGTCTTCTGGTTGGCTGTTGCGATCGGAGAGTTGCCGTATCTGTTGATTCCGACACTTCAGCCTGTGGCAAATCGCGGCCTGGCGGTGATTGGAGATTCCGTCACTGCGGGGATGGGTGGTGAAGATCGATCCGAGACGTGGCCGGCGATCATCGCCAGAAAACATCAACTGCAGGTCCAGGATCTCTCGCATGTCGGCGAGACAGCGGGGTCGGCACTCAAACGGATCCAGAACTTGGAGATTCAGGCTCCAGTGGTGATGGTCGAGATCGGGGGCAACGACATCCTCGGCTCCACCAGTTCACAGCAATTCGCAACAGATCTGGATGCGCTGCTCAACGGGCTGAGTGCACCCGGGCGGCAGATCGTGATGTACGAATTGCCTTTGCCGCCGTTCTATCATGAATTTGGACGCATTCAGCGAAGGCTGGCACACAAGTACCGTGTCCATTTGATTCCACGGAGAATATTCCTGTCGCTGCTCGCAGATCAGGGGGCCACACTGGATGGCATCCACCTTTCGCAGGCGGGGCATCAACAGATGGCCGAAAGCGTGTGGCAACTGGTGCAGACTGCATACGTCAATGCAACCAGCGAATCACCAGCTGAGAAACCAGCGATCGATAACACAGAGAAATTGCCCGATGAGGATTCGAACCTCAACTAAGTGATCCAGAGTCACTCGTGCTACCATTACACCATCAGGCAGTGGCGGAGTTCGCCAGGTGAGGAGTCGGTTTGCAGTTTCAGGTGTCTTCTGAACTTTCAAAAAACATCTTTTTGACGTGCAAATTGCCGCCTCGACTTAAGTGAGTATAGCCACGGATGGCGAACAGCTAAAGTCAAACTGGGCGATTTTCTTGTTCAGGCTGGGCCGAATCTTGGGGATCGAATTTTATCTGCCCGGTCGTCCTTTACACTCTCGATGAAACCTGGGGCGAACCAAAAATTGAAGCCTCAGGGCTGTGTCCTCAGAAATTCGGGCGAGAGATTGTCAAAACGACAAGATTCTTCGTGAGTTCCACGGGTCGGCATCGATCTTTCATTGGTAGTCAGCCATCTCAATCGTTGGAAGATCGATGTTCGATGACGACCACTGGAGCAAAGTGGGAGTACGGGTGGTTCTCCCCAGATTTTCAGGGTTGAGAAGATCAACCAGCCGGGATTTATCACTCTGAACCTTCTCTGCGGATTTCGAATCCGGCCGAGGTTTTGAAAAAAATACACGACAATTCGGCAAACGTTGCAAGTTTTTCAACAAGATATGTCAAGGCGGGTAGTCTGGGGTGTTTTTGTTGTCAGCTTTGCAACGAATCAAGTTTTGGCACGGGTTCTGCTTAAGTAATTCTTTCGCTGCGGGCTGTGGGGACGGCTTGCAACACGAACGGTAGAGACAGGCCACGAATCGCTGAGACCAACGGCTCAGCAACGTCTTCGGACAATTCGAGTGCCATGGGAAAGAGGGACGATCAGCGGCTAATGGCCAATGATCGGAAATCGCAAGGCCGTCGTCAGCCAGGGGGGCTCACGACGGCCTTGATGTTTTCTATGACAGGTTTTTGTCAGATTACGCTGATGCTTTTCCCAGCAACCGACACAGCTGCGTTAGTTGCAAAAGCATGCTTGCCCAGAGCTTCAAGCATGGCACGCGACACACTTCTGAAGAAAACCTGTCAGCCGATAGAACTCTCTTGGTTAGGGATTTGAGTTTCCGGGAGAGATCTGCACACCATTGGAACTGGCGTCACTTGTCGCATTGGGATTGCCAGCAGCATCCCCCTGAGGTTTCTTCAGCCGAACCAGAAGGCACTGTTCGGTCTTGTCTTTGCCAAGATGAACCAGAGCCGGTGCTTCGTCTTTGGTGAGGTTGTAAAGTCCGGTTTCGTACACTGTGCTGGTATCCGAACCGACGGTAAACGCCACCTTCTGGGTCTGCATATCGACAGCGCCAGAAATAGGGAGCGTTTTGTTCGTGCTGGAATCAACCCAGTTACCGCGAATAATGCCGGCTTTGTTCACAGCCAGTTGAACTGAAGTTGTCGAATTGGTCTGCCCACTCATCGAGAGCAAAAAGACACCCAGAGGAAGCCAATCGCCCTGATTCGTCACGGGAAGCTGACTGCCTGTATTGGCGAGGTTCGAGGCCTGATTGTAGTAATCAGCCGACGTTCCCATATCCTGGTTATTCACATAGACCTGTCCACCCTGGTAGACAACGTTGTTGCCATAATCGTAGTAGACGGGTGGAACATCGTAGAACCCGCAATAAGGAGCTGCCAAGCCCCAGGTGGCAGTACTCCAGGCGGCACCAGCGGCCCAACCTGCGGCTGCCCAGGCTCCCGGATGAGCGCCGTACCAGCCAGAGCCGTAATAGTTGTAGTTGTTGAAACTGTTACGGCATCCATAGGCGGTGGTATACCGTCCAGTGGGCGACATGGGCGTGTAGCCTGAAACAAAGCGGCCAGCGGCGACACCATCGGGCCCTGCAACAACCCCGCGACCGGCTACTGTTCCATTGGGCCCGCGAACGGCATCGCCAGCCGCTACGGTGCCGTTAGGCCCGACAGCAACTCCGCGAGCTGCTTCAGTACCGCCCGGCCCTCGGACCGCACCACCCGCAGCGACGCCACCATTCGGTCCAACGGCAATTCCCTGGGCTGCTGCACCTCCATTGGCACCTTCAACACCACGGCCAGCGGCAACTCCACCATTGGGGCCTTCAACAGCTCCACGGCCGTAAGTGTTACCGCCCGGCCCAGTGACAGTGGTGCCACTGGCAGTGGTACCACGTGGCCCTTCATACGATGCATGATTGACGTCGGCATTGCTGCCGAAACCACCAGAGGAACTGAGTCCATGCATCCCTTCATCGGAAGGGAGTCCGAGAAAACTGTTCAAAGAACTCCGGGAAGGAGCGCTGCCGTAGCCTCCCAGATCGCCCCGGTTGAAGGAATCGCCGCCAAAGTTTCCACGATCGAAACTTCCACCGCCGAGACCTTGGCCACCCACGTTTCCACGATCGAAACTTCCACCGCCCAGACCCTGGCTGCCCATGCCTCCACGGTCAAAGCCACCAGCACCGCCAAAACTTCCACTTCCGCCGCCACCGAAGCTGCCGCGATCAAAACTACCTCCGCCGCCAAAACTTCCGCCACCACTGCCTCGATCAAAGCCGCCGCCACCACCGCCTCGATCAAAGCCGCCGCCACCACCACCGCCAAACCCTCCGCCGCCGCGGAATCCACCACCACCGCCGCCACCAAAGCCACGTGCGTGGCATTCATCCGCGACCGTCGCGCCAACTACGGCTGCGACGAGACAAACCCAACTGTATCGAATCATGTTAAGTTCCTTGAATCAGGCTTTTTGCCTGGAGATAAGCTATCGGTACTATTCAGATCTGGTTCAAAAGTCACTCGAATGTCTATTTGCCTGGAGCAGGCTGACGCTTGAGAATGATCTCGGGCGTATCTGCCAATGGAACGTCGCCAATGCGGCGTTCAATCGATTTCCAGCTTTGGGCCTGATCATCGATGCGTGTTAAGACATTGACGGCAAACGTTGGCGTCCCTTCGACGGTCAGCCCTCGAATTGCTGCCGCCCAGCCATTGGGCTGAGATGTCCAGATACCGATTGAGACGGATCCATCAGAGCCAAAATTCCAGCTTTGAATCTGCTCGGTGAGTGGGCTGTAACCAATAATCTGAATACCGGAAGTGATCGAACGATCGGGATGGGTCACAGTGTAGGTTCGCTTCAGGAAGCTGCGACCGGCTGTCCACTCGAAGACCGATTCACTCACTGAGCCATGTTCTTCGGCCACCCACTTGCCGACCAGCCAGTCCAGATCGGCCAGTTGACGTCTGGCGGCGGGATTGGCGGTGGGAAGATCCCGCACGCTGGCCATTTTCCACGAGCCACCTTCTTTGACGTGGATTGCTGTGTAGCGAGAAAAGGGGGGAGCTCCAGGAATCGATGGGGAAAGCATGCTGCGACCATCTTCAATGGCCGTCTGGTCGCTGAGCAGTCGCAAGGAATCGATCTGCACCTTGATCTGCATCTTCGGATGTGCAGCGAGGAAGGTCTGATACAGCTCTTCGATCTTTAATCGCCCGACCGTCACCTGTCCGCTCTCATCGACATATTCGCCGTCTTTGGCCCAGAGTTGTGCAATCGCTTTCGCATCAGCCTTGTTGAAAGCCTCGACGAAGGCTGATGATGTCTGGCGAATGGCAGCAAGTTCAAGATTCTCGGATACCGCCTGAGCGGCAGCGGCTGGCGTGGCTGCGGGGACACGAACTGGCGTGGGAGACTGGGCATCGGCCACGATGGCGCCCATCCCGCAGAGAAGACTGAGACCGAAGAAGAATTGACGAGGCATAGCGACCCTTGTGTTAAACGATTCAAAATCCCGGGTGATTTTTTTGACAGATGTGCTCTGACATGGCACTTGCGGACATGTTTGCTGGAGCGCAGCCAGTGAGCGGTTCAATCGGAGCAGGAACCGTTTGCTTTCATTGAATGATGGGAATCACGCTCAGTGACCAATAGTTTACAGAGCGGGGTCACAAAAATGGAATGAATTTCTCAGAACAGTCATGTGAGTTTTCGCATGCCAGTCGACGGGTCCATACGATCAAGCTAAAACCTAGCTCATCGATTTCAGTGCTGAGTGATCCACTGGAAAAATACTTCGCCCAAACAACGGATTCTCAGGTTTCCTCCCCACCATTGATGCTTTTTTGCTACAAGTCCCAAGGCGTAGCCAGATTCAGGAGTTTCCCGCGTTGACGCGATCTCAACCACTGACTGCCACTACCTTTTCGCTGACAATGCTGACAGTTTTTCTGTGGGCGGGAAATCCAGTAGCGACCAGTTTTTCGACAGATGTGCTCCCTCCTGTCGCAGTTTCGGGCATTCGTTTTTTATTGGCCACGATCTTTATGCTGGGATGGTGCGCACTCGAAAGAGCTCCACTGGCACTCAAAAGCGGACAGTTTCGACCGGTGCTCATCGCAGGAACATTACTGGCCCTGCAGATCTGGACGTTTACTCTCGGCGTCGCCTGGTCGAGTTCGAGCCACTCATCGCTGCTGATTAACAGCTACGTTTTTTTTGTGGTGGTCTGCGATCATTTTGTCACTCGCCAGTATCGCCTGGGCTACTATGCCTGGGGCGGCTTCTGGCTCGCGATGGCAGGAGTCACGGGGTTAATCCTTTCAATCGAAACCAGCGAACCAAAACAAAAGGATCTGCCGACACTGGCTGGTGATCTGGTGACGCTCTTCAGTGCCTTCCTGTTTGCGGCAAAATTGCTCTACTCGAAACAGGCACTCAAAGTGATTGGTTCGACGCAACTGATCTTCTGGCACGATGTGGTCGCCGTTGTGCTGTTTGCCCTGCTCAGTTTCAGCACAGAGCATGTCGAATGGCACAAAATCTCGACTTCTGGCTGGTTGGCTCTGGTCTACCAGGGTTTTTTGGTGGGAGGGCTCTGCTTTGGTTTACAGACATGGCTGCTCAAATGGCACTCTGCATCGCAGATTGCGATCTTCAGCTTTCTTACCCCGCTCATGGGGATTGCACTCGCCTCAATGCTGAGAGGTGATCAACTGACCCCAGCGATGGGAATCGCCGGTGCCTGTATTGCGATAGGGATCGTGTTCGTTCAACTGGATCAGAAATCAAGTTGAAGTTTCTTCGCCCGTGGCCGTCAATTCAACGCAAAGAGCTTTTGGTCGTGATCACACGGTCGCAAATATTCTGGAAATGAATCCAATCTAATACGTTTTCCAGGCAGGACCATCGCATCAACGGTCTGGAAAACATGTTTGCCCAGAGCGGCTGTCTATTACAGACAACTTTGCATGCCTATTGATCTGCGGTGCGCCAGTAGAATGTGTGGCTGGGGTCAAACGTCTTCGTTTGCCCCCAGTTCTTTGGACTTTGATCGTCCCTAGCGAACTGTCTCAACTGTCATGAAGCATGTCTTCAGATGCATTTGTGCTGGTGAAGCCAATTGACCAGGGGGCCAATGAGGCATTCGACCCCTGCCACCCGTCGCGCGATGTTGGTCGCGAAAACATGCTTGCCCAGAGCTGCAAGCATGGCACATCGAGTGCTCTTATTTCATGGAAAACGTATTAGGACGACGTTAAGGCTTGTCCACTCTTTTCGGCGATGACCAGATCGAGTTCCTGTTTTAGCCTGGGCAGAATCTCATCGTACTTGAAGTGGCCCAACTCAACAGGGCCCTTCTTGAGATTCACATGATTTGGTCCGCACCACAGGCCCAGATCTGCATCGTCGGTTTCACCCGGCCCGTTGACTCGGCAACCCATCACAGCGATCGTGATTTTGTGATCTTTGGCGTAGGCCGTCATTTCCTTGACCTGTTGAGCCAGATCAATAAACGCTTCATTCTCGACACGGGAACAGCTGGGGCAACTGATAATGTTCAACGTATCGAGGCCAAAATCGACGAATGATCGCACACGCCCTGCCGCAATGTCGGCCAGAATTTTGCGGCCGGCTTCGATCTCTTCGTGCTTGCGATTGTTCGGCACTGTCAGTGAAACGCGAATCGTGTCGCCGATCCCCTGGCTGATTAACTGCTCGAAGGCAATACGCGTCTTGATAATCCCATCTGGTGGCAGACCGGCCTCCGTTACTCCCAGATGGAGAGGAATATCGGGCCGCTGTAAGGCAAATCGTTTGTTGACTTCGATGACATTCTTCGGATCGGAATCTTTGATTGAAACGACGTACCGCGTGAAACCAATTGAATCCAAGTACTCGCAGTGTTCGAAAGCACTGGCCAGCAGTGGCCCGTTTTCGTCCCCGCCGTAATCATCAACCTTTTTGGCGGGATCGACTGAGCCACAATTGACACCCACTCGCAGGGCGCAGTCGTGATCTTTCGCCACCTGGGCAATGTAAGCGACCTTTTCCTGCCAGGGTTTGGATCGCTCATGATGGTAGAGGTGCCCCGGGTTGTAGCGGATCTTATCAACATAAGGAGCCACCTGTTCGGCCAGTCGATAATTCTCCTGCAGATCGACCGAAAGATTTGCTTTGACCTGACTGCGAATCTCCTTGAGAGCAGCCGCATCTTTCGGGCTGTCGACCGCGATCCGAATGACATCCGCCCCCGCTTTTTCCAGGTCGAGCACCTGCGCCACAGTCGCGTCGATATCCTGTGTGTGAGTTGCCGTCATGCTCTGGACGGCAATCGGGTGGCCACCACCAATCGTACAACTGCCCACTCGGACGGCACGTGTCGGATTACGACGCAATTCCATGGCCTGTTCCTGCTGATCGACAACTTATGTGAACCACAGCAAATACTTTGAATCTGGCAACGCGCCCAGTTGACCGCAGTACCAGTCATCCCTTTAACGGTTGATTACTGACTGACTGCTGAAAGACCAGCAGCCAGATCGGTGATGAGATCATCGGGATGCTCAATACCAACCGAAAGACGCAATGTGTTCTCGGTGATGCCAGCCGTCCGTCGGTCTTCTTTGGACATCGACGAGTGAGTCATTGTATCCGGGTAATCGATCAGTGATTCAACGCCACCTAACGATTCTGCCAGTTGGAAGATCTTCAGCTTGGAGAGGAACTTCTCGACGGCAGAGCGCCCGCCGTTGAGTTCAAAGCTGACCATTGCCCCAAAACCAAACTGCTGCCTCTTGGCCAGGTCATGACCGGGATGCGTTGGTAAACCGGGATAGTAGACCTTCTCGACACCGGGATGCTCATTCAGAAAGCGAGCCACGGCATCCGCACCACGCTGATGAGCTTCCATCCGCGGGCCCAGTGTCTTCACCCCGCGTAAAACCAGCCAGGCATCAAATGGTGAACAAGCCAGGCCCATGGCATTCACGATATAACTGATTCGTTCGGCATGCTGCTGATGCTTGCAGATGACGGCACCACCGACAACATCACTATGGCCATTGAGGTACTTCGTGGTCGAATGCATGACGACATCGACACCATGATCGAGAGGGCGCTGGAAGTAAGGTGACAGGAATGTGTTGTCGGCCATCGTGATCAGCTGATGCTTTTTGGCAATCGCCACAATGGCATTCAGATCGACGATATTCAGCAAGGGGTTCGAAGGTGTTTCGATCCAGATTGCTTTCGTATTGCTCTTGATGGCCGCTTCGACCTGAGCCGGTTGCCCCATATCGACAAACGAAAAATCGATTCCTTGGTCTCGCAGCACTTTATCGAAGAGTCGATAAGTACCACCATAAATGTCGTGCCCGGTAATCACATGATCGCCTGGCGCCACCAATTGCAGGGCGGCCACAATCGCTGACATCCCTGTGCAGGTTGCCCGGCAATCGACGCCTCCTTCAAGAGCCGCCAGATTTTCTTCGAGAGCTTTCCGAGTTGGATTGCCGCTGCGGGTGTAGTCAAAACCTCGATGAGAATCGAGATTGTCCCAGCGGAAGGTCGATGTGGGATAGATCGGTGTCGTGGCACTCAAGTAGGTGGCATCTTTATCGACGCCGGTATGAACACAGCGGGTTTCAAACTTCACGTTCAGGCTTCCTCGGATCGATTGCCGAATTCTGGCAGGACTGCTCTTCTGGCTGCATCATCTCGAAAAAACTTGGGGAATCATGGGCCCCCATCGTTCCGAAAACTGCTGCCAGAACACCTTCTTTCAGGATTCTACCGAGACTTCCGCAGAATGGCACTCAAACCACGACCAAACCGAACTCGTTGAATCGCTGAACGACCATCATGAGCGACTTTTTTCGACCCAGCACCACGTTCAATGATTGGCTGATGGATCATTTTCGATCGGTGGGAGTCGAACAATCCGCATCTTCACGGGTCGAGCATTCCTGACCAAAGGCCAGCCTGAGCTGCTGATCAGGCTCGGGTTCCCGAAACTCCTTAAACAACAGGCTTGGCTGGATGTCGTGATTTCTCTGATACTTATCGCTGGCGTACTCCGTGATGTCTCCCTCCAGTTGATGGTAGAAAATCTGGCAGATCGGGACGCCGGCATAAATGCGAATGGGATGGATCGCGAACATTTCAAGCGTCCAGTAACCGCAGAATCCCACATCGCCAAAGCCTGCCGTCACATGGACAAATAATCCCAGTCGTCCGACCGAAGACCGGCCTTCGAGCATGGGCACGAAGTTATGCGTCTCCGTGTATTCGATGGTCCGCCCCAGGTAGAGTTGTCCCGGTTGAAGCACGAGTCCTTCGGGAGGAATGACATGCCGGCGGTAGCGATTGGGCCGCTGCATATCGAGGACGATTTCCTCGTAGACCAGTAACTCATCATGCAATCTCAAATTGTAGCTGTTCGGGTTGAGCAGACGCTCTTCGAACGGATTGATGACGAGATTACGACCCAGTTGCGAACGAATTTCATTCCCGGTGAGAATCATCGGTCGCCTGTTCCCTGTTGTCCTGGTTGGCACGAAGAGACCTCTCGAAGGGCATCTCTGGGCCTTCCGGGAGGATTCCTCTCTGAGAGTTGGTCATGGCGAGATTAGTTAGCCAGCAGCCCGCGTGCAACAGGCGAGGTCAGTGCCCGTTACGATTCTGGGTTTTTGCGATATTTTTCTTGCTCTTTGCAACCAAAGGTGTGGTGGTCGTGGTCGCCTTGTGAGTGCCTTTCAAAGGTGTGCCTTTGGTCATTGTCTTCTTGCCTCGGGATGGCTTCTTTGAGGGACGAGTTTCCTGAGGTTCTGCAGGATCGTCGAGCACAGAAGTCGGCATTTCCAGCTCAGGCAAACCCACACGACGACAGTCTGCCAGTAAAGGGCAACGTGTGCATTGCGGCCGCCTGGCGATGCAGATCTGTCGACCATGATGAATCAGGCGGTGGGAGAGCATGATCCACTCGTGCTGTGGAACAATGGCCATCAGTTCGCGTTCAATCGTTTCGGCATTATTGCCTTTGGCTAGCCCTAACAAACGACTGATGCGCTGCACATGAGTATCGACGACCACACCACTTGGTACGCCGTGAAATGTCCCGAGGAGAACATTGGCGGTTTTTCTTCCCACTCCCGGCAGCGCGACCAGCTCTTCCAGTGCTTGAGGAATCTCTCCCTGATGCTTTTCCACGACGGCCTGGGCCATACCAATCAGATTGGCCGCTTTATTGCGGAAGAAACCGGTTGATTTCACAAGCGCTTCGACATCTTCCTGCCGGGCTTTGGCCAGATGAACGGGCGTTGGATACGCCTTAAACAGCCCAGGCGTGACCATATTCACTCGCTCATCAGTACACTGCGCACTGAGAATTGTGGCTGCCAGCAGTTCATACGGCGAGGTATGTTCGAGAGCACATTCAACATCCGGGTAAGTCCGCTCCAGCTGAGCCAGAATCCGCCCGGTTCTGTCGATGAAAGCTTGCTTCGATTCCCGACCTTTGGCCATATCCCATCCCCTTCCAAGCCAGTTGATTTTCTGATCTGCTCTGTTTTCGAATTCTAGGATCGATGGGAAGAATCCACGCCTTAAATCAAAGATCTGGCTTTGACTTCCAGATAGCGGGAAATGAGCTGGCTGGTCAATGTCTCAGGTGTCGCCTCGATGGCAAACAAGCCCATCGCAGTCAGGTCGCGCAGTGTTATGCGGTGTCCCTGTAGAAGATCGGCGGCGGCGGCAATTTCAAAGGCCTGCTGATCTGTTTGCGGCACACTTTCAGCCTGTTTCACCAGACTCTCAGGCGAAAGAAAAGCGCAGATCACCAGATGAGGTGAACGCAAACGGCGAAACTGCCGGGCCATCTGCTCCAGATGGACATCATCGAGGGCATAGGTCAGCACCACAACCAAGGCCCGCTTGCGATACCGACGGCGCAATTCATCGACCATGAGCTGATAATCTGTCGATGTGTATTCAGGCTCAATATCGTAGATGTTACGAATGAGCGTATCGATACTTCGCAGCCCACGCACGGGCGGGATCGATGCCTGGACTTTGGATGAACAGGCCAGCAACCCGACATGATCCCCCTGCCTGAGAGCTGTGTAGGCCAGCAGCAAGGCGGAGTTCAGAGCACGATCAAAATGCGTGGCGACTCCTTCGGCATGACACATTGATCGTCCACTGTCGAGGACTAACACGATCGTCTGATTTTTCTCGATCGTATATTCGCGGGCAATCAACGACTCCTGCCGCGCCGATGCTTTCCAGTCAATCGAACGAAATTCGTCTTCGCGGCGATATTCCCGAAGCCGGTCAAAGGCCGAGCCTTTGCCATGCAACCGGGTCATGCGGACTCCACTTTCGGCCAGGCGGTTCTGCCGGGCGAGCAATTCGACTCCCCGAATGGCCTGCACATCCGGATAAACCTTGGTGGTCATCGGTAAAGGGATCAACCAGTGCAATTGCCAGAATCCCCAGGGGGATCGTGCCCGCCAGTGAATCGATTGAAAGGTGACATTTCCACGCCGGGCAGGTGTGAAGTGATAGACCAGCTTCAGCCAACGACCAGGTGCCAGAGGCACAACAGCCGGTACGCCATCAAACGTTCCCGGATGAGGAGGTTCATCATGCAACTCGGCCTGCCAGCTGGATCTTCCTTTCCAGCGATACTCAATTGTGATCGGGTTACGGGCTCCGACGCTGAGTACGCGCCCTACTTTTCGATCGATGTCCATCTGGGAAAGTGCCGGGCTGCGAAGCCAATCGATGATTGCCAGCAAAATGACAAAAACTGTGGCGCCAGTTCCCAGAGTTGCCCAGGAAGAACTAAAGCACGCCGGGATGTACAGCATCCCGGCTGCGAGAATACTCAATAGCAATTGAAGCCGGGGTGTCATGCCTTCGGTGCCTCGGTGGTTTCGAGAAGATCACCCAAGACGACTTCAATTGTGGAGCCTTCAATTTCCGCTTCGGGTTCCAGGCGAATGCGATGTCTGAGAATCCAGGGCACGAGCTGTTTAATATCATCGGGCACAACGAAAGTTCTTCCCAGGCAGGCCGCTAAGGCCCGGGAAGCGACCAACAACCCGACACTGGAACGCGGGCTGGCACCAATCTCGATGGCGGGATGTTGGCGTGTGGCTGTGACGATCCGAACGATGTAATCAATGATTGAAGGCTCGACGACAATATCCCGCACGGAGGCTTGCAGACGGAGAATACTCTCATCGTCGAGGACACTTTGGACATCCGACGTATGGATACGCCGAGGGTCACGTCCTTCGTTGTAGGCATTGAGAATGCCGGCTTCCTGCGCGAATGTGGGGTAGGTCACCAGCATTTTAAAGAGAAAACGATCCAACTGAGCTTCGGGAAGAGGGTAGGTCCCTTCCTGTTCAATGGGGTTTTGAGTTGCCAGCGTGATAAACGGCCTTGGTAAAGGCATCGTCTGACCATCGACAGTGACCTGACATTCCTGCATGGCTTCGAGCAACGACGCCTGTGTCTTCGCGGGAGCCCGATTGATTTCATCGGCCAGGAGCAGATTGGCGAAGACCGGCCCTTCGCTGAAGTGAAACCGCCTTTCTTGCAAGTTGTAGACCGAATGCCCAGTCACATCTGATGGCATCAGATCGGGAGTGAACTGAATTCTCGAATACCTACATTTTAAAACCCGGCTGATTGTCGTCGCGAGGAGCGTCTTTCCCAGACCGGGCGGCCCTTCAATCAACACGTGACCTTCCGCCAGCAGCGCCACAAAGACCGCTTCGATCAGTTCCTCCTGACCCACCACCACTTTGCCCACTTCACGGCGTACGGCACGATAAGCCTCTTCGACCTCTGCTACCGACATGGAACCTCTCTTCTAAAACTTTGGCCACTGGTTTTGTGAGATCATACGCTAGAGGCCAGGGTGGTAACACTTAGAAAAATTCTGTTGGAAGCATCGCTCGTCTCGAAGAGACCAATCCCTATATCCCGTCATCACTGATATTGATCCTTTCTGGCAATCGTCGAAGTGCGAATCGTCGATCCTGAACCGGCGACGCAACTTTCACTCGAAACGCTGTGCCTTCCGACGGAAACAATTCAGCCAGATCTCCCATCCTGCCTATTTGCTGTTAAAGCCATCTTGAGATGAATGCAGATCTCTGTAACACTCCGATGCAAGCACTCGGGGTGGCCAACTTCTTTAAAGACTTGGTTGACCTCTGGATCAATGGAGTGATTGAACAGTGCAGGGGGCATCATGTTACGTGGTCTGATTCTGATCCTCTTTGGCGGCACATTAGGTGCATCTACCATGTGGGGTGCGTTTAACTTTCATCTGGTCTGGACGGAAGATCGCCTGCTGATTGTGCAGCGAAGTGCTCCCAGCCTGAAAGATACTGTTGCCGATGTGCGTGCCTGGGGCCGGAGTGAATGGCTCAAACATCCGCATCTGACCCGTTCGATGATGGGGGCAGGACATAAGAAAGTTATTGAAAAATCACTGCGAAACGAAGCGGGTGATTTTGTGGATCATGCTTTCTCGAATGTCTCCCAGGGAATGACCGGGAAACCCGTCAATTCGAGTGCCAACATGCTCTCGGCAACCCCCGGGCTCTAGTTGGAAGTTCCCTGCTGCTGGTCAGGCCTGTTCTCTCCACCACAGATTCTGCTCACGACCGGAAATGGTCCCGATCCGATTGATCAAACGATTTTCTGGCGATGGCGGAGTCTTTC
Source organism: Planctopirus limnophila DSM 3776 (assembly GCF_000092105.1). NCBI lineage: Bacteria > Pseudomonadati > Planctomycetota > Planctomycetia > Planctomycetales > Planctomycetaceae > Planctopirus > Planctopirus limnophila. The sequence goes on from NC_014148.1 coordinate 797,355, forward strand.
TTCGTGACTGTCACACTGATGCAGAATTCAGCCTCTGAACCATTCGAAAAGCTGCAGTTGCCAACCAACTCTGGGGTGCCCATGAAATGGTCGGCAACATCTCAACTGATCAGTCAGCTCAAAGAGGGGACGTTGCCACTCCGCGAGTGGATCTTGAATGGCACTGCGAAAATTGCCAAAAGCGGGCCGCATCGAGTTGTCTATCGAGTGAATTTGAACGACCGTGCGGTGTACATCAAGCAGTACCTGACGAATGATCGCAAGTCAAAACTGCGGACCTGGCTTTCGGGAACTAAAGCGGCGCGAGAGCTTTCTGTCCTCCGGGCGATGCAGGCGGCCAATCTCCCGGTTCCCTTACCACTGGGGATCGGTGAGCCAGTGACATCTCGATCCCGACCAGTCGATACACCAGCAGAAACCTCGACAACATCTGAGCTGAATTTATCGTTTCTTGATGATCCGCAGAGCAGTTTTCTGGTCTTGGAAGCGATTGAGCCCACCATGTCGCTGGCCAATCTGATGCTGCGCTTCAGCGATGTCATGCAGTTCGACAAACTCGGCATTCGAGGTCGGCAGCATCTGTGTGTGACAGTGGCTCGCATGGTCGCGCGGCTTCACAAGAATAGGTTTGTGCATCGCGATCTGCAGGCAGAAAATCTGCTGATTGCTCCCGTTCAAAGTCATGGCCCGATGCGGATGTGGTGGGTCGATTTGAGTGATATCCGCCAGAAGTGGCTGAAGGTTTCTCCCCAGCAGATTATGCTCAATCTGGCGATGCTGAGGCATTCTCTGCATCGCCATCTTTCCAGTACCGACCAGCTGCGATTTCTCGCGGCTTATCTGACGGAACTGTCGAATCCTCAAGCAGCTGGCGCTGGAGAGATTTCCGAAGCTGAGCCCTCTGATCCTGCGGCTGTCGGTGATTCTGTCGATTTTCTGATTGCCCCAAAGCGTAAAAAGCTGAATGAGTTATCGCTGCCCCATAGCCTGCAGATTTCGAAGCCAAAGCTCAAAAACTGGATTGTGCAACTGAAGCAGGTGACGCAAAGCTATTCTATCCAGGCGTGGAAGAAGGCGGATCGCAAGTGGCGACGCGGAAACCGCCGCCTGCATATCGCTCAAGTGGGTGCACGCTCCGGCCGCTGTGTCGCGGGTATGGATGCTCAGTTGCTGAGACATCTCACCAGCAAGCCGTCTCAGCTTTTTTCACCTCCTTATCTGGTGCAATCGACCGAAGGGGCGGCTTTACAAAAAACGGCGATCATTCAGCTTCCCGTTTCCGGTTCGGTGATGCAGGCCGAACTTGTGGCTCGCCCTCTGGTTCGAGATGCTCATGATTCCTGGGCACGTCGATCGTGGGAAAACGCCTATGCTCTGATGAGGCGGGGGTTCTCGACACCGGGGCCACTGCTTTATGTGGAGACTGAGACGGAGCAATATCTCGCCCGGGCTTATCACAATAAACAAAAGACAATCGCGGACTGGATCAGTGATCAGGGGCGGCTCTCGTTCCTGCCACAATCTGATGAAGTTCAGGTGGCCCATCGAGTTCTGGATACACTCGCCCGGTTGTTTCTATATGGTTTTAAGCCGGAAATCACCGATCTGGAGCAGTTTTTCGTCATCAAGCTGAATGGCCGCGTGTTGATTGCTCTGGCTGATCCTTCGCGGTTTGAGCAGCGAGAATCGGTGTCTTTCAAGCAGATCGCCGCCTCGCTGCGTGAACTGCACGACGCGACCATCGTGATGACCAATCTGCGGACATCCACCTGTGCCCGCTGGCTTAAGCGGGTGGCGTGTAAGCTTCCTCCACTCACGTGGCGCATGCTTATGAGTGAAATCGTTAAGCAACGTCGCGACCGAATCGAAAATTATCGAAAGTGGCATGCCGCATGATGTGGGAGTGCAGGGCGCTGCAGATCCTGAAGATGGTGATCCTCACTTCACTGGTGAGTCGAGAGCCGTTGCGCGAGTGTGCTGCTCATCTTCGCCGATTGGCCGGCAGAGTCCCCACGCGACTATTCGTCGGCTACCTGATGCTGGTCATGGTTGCCTGTTCCGGTTGCCAGACTCAACCGAAATACACGGGCCTGCCCCGAAAGACCTCCATCAAAAACGATGGGTTGAAGGTGCTTTCCGATGTCAAGCTGGCCAAAGACCATGAACTGCTGGTTGACCTCGAAAACCTGAGAGATGAGATCGCGACTGAGTTGAATCTTCCGCCACAAAAGCAACAGGTGGTCGTTTACCTCTTTGGCTCCGAAGAGCGTTATCGCGACTACATGCGTTCTTCTTTTCCACAGTTGCCACCCCGACGCGCTTACTTTGTGGGTTCGAGTAAAGAGCTGGCGGTCTATACCTTCTGGGGCGAGCGTGTGCAGGAAGATCTCCGGCATGAATACACGCATGGGATCCTGCATGCCACGCTCAAAGATGTCCCTCTGTGGCTGGATGAGGGGCTTGCCGAATACTTTGAACTGGCTGGAAAACCCGGACAGATCAATCCCGAGTATGCCTCGCGACTTTCCGAAGCCATTGCCAGCGGCTGGGAACCGGACATGGCTCGTCTGGAAAGACTCGAAAGCGTGGGGCAGATGCAGCGGAGTGATTATCAGGAAGCGTGGGCCTGGGTTCACTTTATGATGCATGATGGCGACGACTCGCGAGCCGTCCTTCTGGGATACTTGAAGACGCTGCAAACCCGGAAAGATGCCGGGAGTCTCGTGGCCCGGCTGCAAGAAGACATCCCGTCGTTCAATGTCCGGTTTGCCAGTTATGTGGCGACCATCCGTATGCCGGGTGAAGTTCAGCAGGCCTCAGGAAAACGCCCCGTGATTCAACATGTCCTGGGCCAGCAGCCTGAAGAATAATCCCGGCATGAAAACCTGCTGATTTTCAGAGTTCAGGCGGACTTCGCTCCCGGCAATGCGTCAAGGCCCGATGCAGAATCGTGAGGTCAGGCGCAAGGCATGCTGATTGCAGTGAGTTGGCGTTGGTGAGATTGTGAATTCCACACTCTCCAAGGCGCGAGCAGTTTCTCGATGGAAAGTTTCAGGCATGCCCGGTCGCAGATGTTTCGATGTCTTTTTTCTGAGCACTCAAGTTCAGTTTTTCAGCAGGCCGTGTGGTGTTCATCTGCTTCGGAAAATCGGGATGGTGTTCTGTGCGATAGCGATCTGCGGAGTTTTGCTGACTGATCTGCCAGCGAAAGAAGCTGAAAGAACTCTTTCTCGACTGACCGATGCTGAACAGAAGCTCCTCGATCAAAGCCCTTTCTTCTGCGAAGTCAAGCAACACTTTGGCAAGTGGGATTTGAACCAGAATCAGGAACTCTCCACCGAAGAAATCGAGTTGGCGCTGCACAATTCGAACGTCCGGAGTGCACAAGCTGCAGCGGTCACGTCCCTGCGGAGAGCTGTTCGCGGCGACAAGGAACTGGCGCCCCTTTCACTCGACAAGATCGCCAGAGGTGTCGTTACGAAGCCCACTGCTCAACCAGCTCCTCCCAAGTATCAGTCGATGTTTGAAACGGCCCTCAAGAAGATCGAAACCACAAAACGCGATCTCTTTGCTGATGGCCCACCCCAACTCGAATCGATCAGCCAGGGACGTCTGGGAGACTGCTTCCTGCTCGTCAGCATGGGAACCTGTGCTTATTGCGATCCTGATCGCCTGATGAAGATGATGCAGCAACAACCCGATGGAAAAATCCTCGTCACGTTGGGCAATGGCCGTCAATTGACCATTGAAGCACCCACTGATGGAGAAGTGGCCATTGGTGCGACATCTCGGAACACAGGTTGCTGGACAAACACTTATGAGAAGGCTGTCGGTACCGTCATGCTGGAACGCGCCAGCAAGAAAGGCACCCGACACGTCACTCCACTCAGTCTGATTGGTGTCGGTGGCACACCGAGTGTTCCTCTTGAAATTCTCACTGGCCACAAAGTGCGCAAGCACAGTTGCCAGCCCTATCGAGAAGCTAAAGATGAGTCAGGCCGCAGTACTGCGGACCTTTCTGCTCTGCGTGAAGATTTGAAACGGGCTTTTGCCGAAAAGCGACTGGTGGTGGGTGGTTGTGGCCCCAAAGGTTCGCAAACACTCGTTAAAGGGATTTACTACAACCATTCGTATGGTGTCCTCGAATATGACGAAGTGACGGACACGGTTCTTTTCTGGAATCCCTTTGGTCACAAATACACCCCCAAAGGTCCCGATGGACTTGAGAACGGCTACACCACGACGAATGGAAAGTTCCGTGTCCCATTGAATGAAGCTGTCATGTGGTTCGGCTCCTTCAGCATTGAGACGACCGAAGCAGCACCCGAGATGTGATTGTTCAACAGGTTCACGACTGGGTGGCTGGGGTCAAACGTCCTCGTTTGCCCCCAGTTTGCTTGACGCTGTTTGTTCGTCCCAATTTTCATGGGGATGAACTGGATCGATGCATTCGTGCTGGTGAACTCGATTGACCAAGGGGCGGATGAAGACATCCGACCCTTGCCACCCTGCCGAAGCAGCACCCGAAATGTGATCGTTCAACACGATCCCGAAATCATCCTCAAAAACGATGATTGATCGAGGTACAGCTCTTAGCTGGTGATCGACTTACATCGGCCTGATCGTAAGTCAAATGGCTACTTTTTGGGTTCTTCCGGGGCCGGAGTGGTTGGTGGAGTCTTGAGATCCTTGATGATTTTCAGCTCAGGCCTGCTGACTTGAAGCTCTTGAAGATCAGCATCGGAGACTTCTGTCTGCCACAAATAGAGCCTTTGTAACTTCGGAAGTTTTGCTAACCCCTTCACCCCGGCACCTGTCACCTTTGTTCCGTAGAGATTCAGATACTCGAGCTTTTCGAGCCCAGAAAGATGGGCCAGTCCGGCATCAGTGATCGCCGTCTTTTCCAGATGAAGTTTCAGCAGGTTTTTGAGCGTACCGACATGCACGAGACCGGCATCGGTAATTTTGGTTCCACGGAGATTCAGAATCGCGACTTCGGGTAAGCCTGGGAGTAATGCCAACTGCTCATCGGTGACGGGTTGATCTGAGAGGTGAAAACTGACATCCAGCCGGGCATCCGTCTGAGCGAGTGCCAGCACCTGGCCCCCCTTTGATTTCACCTGAGCGATCACCTGCTTATGAGCCTCTGTGTAGGTGACTGGCTTTACGGTTGTCGCAGGAGTTCCCTCAGCCCCAATGGAGATGAAAGGGTTGGACCAGATGAACGTGGTCAATAGACCCAGGAATCCCATACGAGCGACCACCGCAAGGCTTTGAACTTCAGGACGCATAGCCATCGTGAACTCCGCAATCATCGTCAAGGTGTCAATTCTGGAAGTCGTCAGAGAAATACGACAGTTCTTTGACTTCGTGAATTTATCAGTGGTCTGTCGGTGATTCCAGAAGTCTCTTCGTGAAGAGTTGAAATTCCGGGAATGGTCAGTGCATTAAAAAAGGAAGGCAACTCTCAAGAGCTGCCTTCCTGTCACTAATTTCTGGGCGCGGTCGTCTGACGACCGCGTTGAACTCAAGCGGAAACTAAACTTCGAGCATCAGCCGGAGTGGAGACTCGACACATTCCTTAATTCGCTTGAGGAAGCTGACGGCTTCTTTGCCATCGACAATCCGATGATCATAAGTGAGCGCGACGTACATCATGGGACGAGCCACAATTTGCCCGTTGACGACCATCGCCCGTTCCTGAATCGAGTGCATCCCGAGGACACCACTTTGTGGGGGATTGACAATCGGAGTCGAGAGCAATGAGCCGTAAACGCCACCATTGGAGATGGTGAATGTCCCGCCTTCGAGATCTTGAGGCTTCAGAGAATTCTCCATGGCTCGTTTGGCGAGTTTGTTGATCGACATTTCGATCTCGGCAAAGGAGAGCTTTTCGGCACTGCGAATGACAGGCACGACAAGCCCTTTACCGCCACCGACGGCAATACCCATATCGACATAATCGTGCATGACGATATCGCCACCCTGAATCTCGGCATTGATCGCCGGATAAGCGAGCAGAGCGTTGATGGTGGCTTTCACGAAGAACGACATGAAGCCCAGCTTGATGCCGTATTTCTCGACGAATTTGTCCTGGTATTCTTTGCGCAGAGCCATAGCTGCGGACATATCAATTTCATTGAACGTCGTCAGCAAGGCGGCATTGTGCTGAGCCTCGACCAGTCGTTGGGCAATACGTTTGCGAATGGTGGTGAGCGGCTGGCGACGCACCACTCTTTCACCGGCAGGTGCAGTGGTTGTCGTGACAATTGTGGATGGTGCGGGTGCAGGTGCTGGTTTAGGAGCAGCAGGTGCTGGAACTGGTGCAGGGGTACCGCTGTGCCGCAGGACGTCTTCCTTAAGCAGGCGACCACCGGGTCCACTGGCAGTGACATCGGCAGCAGAGAGACCTTTTTCGGCCAGTGCCCGGGCTGCGGCTGGCATCACAATCGTTTCACTGGTTGTTGCCGAAGGAGCAGGCCCGGTGCCATTGGTGGCAGGTGGGGTGCTGGCGGAAGCGGCTGGAGGAGCAGCAGGTGCGCTGACGACAGCACCGGCATCGGCCAGTCGCGCGACAACGGCCCCAACGGCGACCGTTTCGCCAGGCTGAGCCAGAATTTCCTGAAGCACACCACCATGAGTGGCCACAATGGGGAGTGTCGATTTTTCACTTTCGACCTCGACCAGTTCATCATCGGGCGAAATCGCTTCACCCACTTTTTTGAACCACTGACCAATGACGACTTCCACAATGGAGTCGCCGAAACTGGGAACCTTCACTTCGACCGGCATGACAGCCTCTTGCCTTCCCTCTTGAATATAAATCGATCCAGACTTGAATTGGGCCTAAGCCAGCTCAACTCGCATCCGTTAAGTTATTGCCCGACAAAACTGGATATCATCTATTGCGAATACGATTTCAACTCGAAACGAAAAACAGGCATGACAAGCTGATTACGTTCAGTCTCGCCATGCCTGGCTCTTCGATCGATTTTATTGGCCAAACGCTTCTGAAAGAACTCGTTCCTGCTCAATTTCATGACTCTTCTTGGAACCTGTGGCAGGGCTGGCGGATGCGGGCCGGCTGACACAGCGCAACTGATGTTGCGACAAGACGTTGAGCCCCCATTGAGCCAGAATGAATCGCCAGGCCCCCATATTCTCTGGTTCTTCCTGCACCCATGTCACCGGCGTCTGTGGTGCATAGCGGCTCAGTTGCTGCTGAAGCTCCGCTGTGGGCAAAGGATAAAGCTGTTCGACACGAATAATGGCGACTTCCGAGCGGCCAAGTTCTTGTCGACGCTGGGCGAGTTCGTGATAGATTTTGCCCGTACACATGAGAATCCGCTGGACTGCGGAATCAGGCCTCGTGGTGAGGACATCCGGGTAGATTCTCTGGAACGATCCGTTGGCCAGATCGTCGAGTGTGGCGGCGACCTGAGGCGAGCGGAGGTAATACTTGGGAGTCATCACGACAAGTGGCTTGCGCCAATGTCGCAAAACCTGCCGGCGCAGCATGTGGAACATCTGAGCGGCCGTGGTCGGGTAGCAGACCTGAATGTTGTCTTCGGCACAGGCTTCGAGGAATCGTTCGAGGCGAGCACTGGAGTGTTCGGGGCCGGCCCCTTCAAACCCATGCGGCAAGAGCATGGTCAGACCGCTGTAACGGTTCCACTTGTCTTCGGCACTGGTGATGAACTGATCGATAATCACCTGAGCCACGTTCACAAAGTCGCCAAACTGGGCTTCCCAGATCGTTAACCCATCAGGGCAGTCGAGGCTGAAGCCATAATCAAAGCCCAGCACGCCTGTTTCTGAAAGTGCGCTGTTATAGACCTGGAAACGAGCCTGTTCGACCGTCAGATGCTGCAGTGGAACGTATTTGGCGCCCGTTTCGATATCGTGAACCACGGCGTGGCGGTGAGCAAAGGTGCCTCGTTCGCAATCCTGCCCATGTAAACGCACAGGATGCTTTTCTGTCAGCAATGAAGCGTAAGCCAGGATTTCGGCAGCACCCCAGTCCACAGGCTTTTCGCCGCGGGAAATGGCTCGCCTTTGATCGAGAATGTTCTGAATTTTCGGATGGGGTTTGAAACCATCGGGCAGATGCGTCTGGATTTCCAGAAGCTGCTTGAGCCGATCGACTGGAACACCTGTCGGGACATCGTGGGCAATGTCTTCATTGCCACCACGATAGGTTTTCCAAAGCTGGTTTGGCTGTTCCCAGCGATGCTGGTAATCAGAGGCTGTCGCGACCTGATACTCGGATTCAAGCTGACTCTTGTGCTGCGAGACGAGTTCGTCCGCTTCCTGCTGAGTAACACCTCCCAGTTTCGTGAGGTGATTGGAATAAGTGACTCGCATGGGCTGGCGACGGTCAATCGCTTTATACATGCCCGGGTTGGTAAAGCGGGGTTCATCCTGTTCGTTGTGACCGCGCAAACGATAGCAATACATGTCGATGACGACATCTCGCTGGAATTCACAGCGGAAATCCATGGCGAGTTCAACCACTTGAGCGACCGCTTCGGGATCTTCACCATTTACATGGAAGATCGGGATCTGCAGCATTTTCGCGACATCGGTGGCATAGGCTGTCGAACGCCCCTGATGCGGCGGTGTGGTAAAGCCAATCTGGTTGTTGACAATCACATGCACAGTGCCCCCTGTGCGGGTGGATTCGAGCTCACTGAGGTTGAGCATTTCCTGAGTGATGCCTTCACCGGCAAAGGCTGCATCACCATGAATCAGCAGTGCCATCGATTTGCGGCGTTCGACATCTTGCCGACGATCCTGCTTGGCCCGGACGCGGCCCAGTGCCACGGTATTGACAAACTCGAGGTGGCTGGGGTTAAAGCAGAGCGAGAGGTGGACTTTCTTGCCATCCGCAGTGGTGTAATCGTTGCTGTAGCCCAGGTGATATTTGACGTCGCCTCGGCCCAGATGCAATTGTGGGTCGAGATCGGCAAATTCACGGAAGATCGCCCGGGCTGGTTTGCCCATGATGCTGGCCAGGACATTCAGGCGGCCACGATGCGCCATACCGAGAATGATTTCTTCGACGCCCTGCGAGGCGGATTTGTTAATGGCCAGTTCAAGCAGCGGAATGAGCGTTTCGCCCCCTTCCAGAGAGAAACTCTTGGCGCCCTGGAACTTTCGGAGAATGAAGTCTTCAAAGACGACCGCGTCGCTCAATCGCTTGAGGATTCGTTTTTGTTGATCAGCTGTCAGAGAAATGCGGTTCTCGCTGCTTTCCATCCGATCCTGCAGCCACTCGCGAACCTTGACGTTATCGATGTGCATGAACTGTGCACCAATCGACCGGCAATAGGTATTTCGCAGCCACTGGAGAATTTCACGGAGAGTACGAACGTTGGGGCCGCTGGAACTGACTGTCGAAAACTGGCGGTCAAGATCGCTGGGGCTGAAATCGCAGGAAGCAGGGTCGAGTTCCGGGACTGGCTCGCGCGGCTGGCCCAGCGGATCGATAATGGCCGCATAGTGACCCATAGCCCGGTAGTTGCGGATCAGGCGATCCACCCGCTCCTGTAAAATCGCAGCTTCAAGTTCCACCGGCGAGACGACATTCGAATCGCCCATGGTGGGTGGACGGAAGAACTGAGCTTCCTGATGAGGAGCCTGGCGGGCGACCTCCGCAATCTGGCGGAAATATTCACGCCAGGCAACATCCACATTCTCAGGAGATTTCACGTACTCCTGATAGAGCGATTCGACATACGAGGGACTGGAACTGGCCACGTTTTCGAGTTCGCGAACCATTTCATCTGTTGTCAGATGTGCTTGGTGAGAACCATTTGTGGTGTCAGGAGTTAGAGTCGATATCTGCCGAGTGCTGGCAGTTGGGGAAGGAGACATAAAATTGGGGCTGTTCGCAGAGGGTAGAGTCGAGTTTTCAGGAGCAACAGGACGTGCGGGGCGGGGGGTAGCCATCAGCGTGTCAGAGGGACTCATCTCAGTCACTTCAAGGGAGAACCCGGCTCGCCCGAAGTCTGGTGGAAAGCCCCGGGCGATGCTTTCCACCAAAATGATCCACCCGCCACGGGAGGATCGAGTTCTGGCGAGGTTATCTGTTAAACCGTAGCAGAATTACCAATTTTGCAACACAGGAAGTCGGGTAGAAGTTGGAAATCAAGGAAAAGTCATTTGTGATCTTGAATCAAAACCTGTTCTTCGATCCCAAATCGATTTTGCGGCAACCTGATCTTCTGCCGCTTTGTTGAGTTTAGGTTGCTGGCCTCATCGCGTATTGGCAGAACTCGGCGTCAAACGGCGTGATTTTGCACAAATAAGACTTATTCAGTAGTGATCGCTGTGAGGTGCGAAGAGGATCAATCGGATGGCGCAAAAGATGTCCGATTTGCACAAGTTCTCCGGGAAAACTTCCTTTTCTGCCAGTTGACGCCCATCGATGATGCCATTGGAAAGTTGATCGATCGGCCTGGGAAACAGCTTCTGGTGGACCGTGGAATGTGCACAGACTGAGAAAACAGGTGCAATCTTACGTCTGCACACTTATCATCCCCTCATTATATCATCAAGTGATGAATTCTGGCTCGCGCCAGGGCCGTTCGAACGTGAGCGGGAAGATCGTCAATTCTTGCGAAAGTCACTGGCTATGAATGGCTTGCGAATGGTTGAACAACGGAGTTTTCGTGTTCTGGCGACAGTGCTGGCGATGGCTGCCTTGTTGTGGCTGCCGAGGAACAGTGTTTTGGCAGATGAGAAAAATGGTGAACTCGACATTTATTTCATTGATGTCGAGGGGGGAGCTGCCACGCTGCTGGTGACACCCGCGGGGGAATCGATTCTCCTCGATTCGGGCTATCCTGATTACGGCGGCCGGGATTTAAATCGCATTGTGCGCGTGGTGAAAGAGGTCGCTGGTCGAACTCGAATCGACAAAGCGATCGTCTCTCACTGGCATCTGGATCATTACGGCAATCATGCGGCACTCGTCAGCAAAGTTCCCGTTACGGCCTTTTATGACCGGGGAATTCCGGAAGATCTTGCGGAAGACAAAGGGTTTCCCGAGAGAATCGCCTTGTACCGAGCGGCCTCACAGAACAAGTCGACAGCCCTTTCCCCCGGAGACAAACTGCTACTGAAAAATGCTAAATCAGGTCAAGGTGCCCCGCAACTCACAGCCGAGGTGATCACATCGAGTGGGAAAACCATTCCGAACGAAGGGCCGGCCAACCCGTTTGTCAGTGAGCACGTCGCGAAACCTGAGGACACTTCCGACAATGCCCGCAGTTTGAGTCTGCTCTTCAAACTGGGGGATTTCGCCTTTCTGACCTGTGGTGACCTGACGTGGAACACCGAACATCGGTTGATGTCGCCTAATAACCCGATTGGTCAGGTCGATCTCTTTATGGTGACTCACCATGGCCTTGATGTCAGTAACAATCCAGTGCTGGTCAAAGCGATTGAACCGGTCGCCACTGTCACCTGCAACGGCCCCACCAAAGGGGGCATGCTACCGGTTCTGAAGACACTTGAGACGGTCCCGACTCTCAAGGCTCAGTTTCAGTTGCATCGGAACATCAAGCTGGGAGATGACGTCCAGCCACCGCCGCACCGGATTGCTAATTCCAGCGATACTGCTGATTGCAAAGGGCATTACATCAAGGCGTCGGTCTCTCCCGATGGCAAGCAATTTCGTATTCAGGTCGAAGGCCAGCAGCCGGAAATGTTTAAGACCCTCTTGCCCAAATGAGCTCTTCCGTGTTCATGCACGCGACAATATCGGGATCGAAGATCAGTTTGGCTGGAAGCTGGCCAAGCTCCAATTTCGCTCATCATAGGTGAACGCACGACATGTTAGTCTAAAAGCTGAATGCCAAGGTTCGTTGCGCAAGGCGAAATAATAGTATACATATAGACACAAAAGTCCTATGTGACGACATCTGTGGCATCAGCTTTCAGTAAAGTCTCCGGAGATTGAAAAAACGATTTGACGCTGGCTGTTCATGTGGCAGATTTCCGATAGGTAAAGTTTTTACCTCAATCGTTTCGTTCTGCTATGAGGTTTCTGCCAATGAGTGCCTATGCTTCAACCACCACTGACCGCCAGGCTCGGACGTGGGAACGCATGATGAAGTGGCTGGAACGCATGGCTGAACGCGACCAGCAACTGTATGGCGCCGTTCGCCAGTTTGAGCGAAAAAGTTTTCATGCCAACGTGATTGTCTGTGTGTTGACTCCGGATGATCCCATTGCCGGGCCGAATCATCCTTCAGCCCGCACGGCTGTCGCCTTCAACATTTCTCAAGGTGGCGTGGGTTTGATCTCTTCGGAAGCCTTCGACAGCTCATCCCTGCAGATTGGCTTGCGACTTCCTGATGGTAATTATCGCTGGAAAGAAGGCCGCGTCGTGCGTGTCCGCGAGATTCCTGGTGAATCGTTTGTCGAATATGGCGTTTCCTTCCGGAAAACTACCGAATCTGCCAGCTAATAATGTGACTTGGTGATTATGGCCGGGTAGTGATAACGGCGACGCGTCAAGCTGCCTCTGCTTCTGTTCAGGACATCAGTGACAAACCTGGGGGGAGTTGGTCTCCCAGCAGTTGGCCAGCCGATTCCTGAGTGAATTCTCCACCTTCTTTCACCAGTTTCGCGAGATCTTCCGTCTCCGGGTGTTGATTCAGCCACTGCACGACTTCCTCTCGAAGTGCCTGGGGAAGATCGCGATAGCGGTCGTGTGTTCGTCTGGCGATTTGCGCCAGCGAAAGTCCCACGAGACCAATCGGCCCGCCACAAGTCATCAAGGCTGCCAGCATCGATTCGACCCGTTCGGGACTCAGCACATGGTCGAGAGAGCCATAGACCGGGGTTCTCTGGCCAAACCGGCCCAGCGACCAGATGGCGGCATCCATCGTAATGGGTGAGTTTTTCTGCTGCAGTGAGACTTCTGCCAGACCCGCCAATTCACTTCGAGTTGTTTTCGAAAGTTCTTCAAAGGCACCGAACATCCGCATCATTTCTGAGAGTTCATGGGAAGTCGGCCCCGATTTATTGGCAGATTTCCGGTGATCCAGACCTCGTTTGAGAGCCGTTTTCACCATTGAAATATAGGGAGCTGCAATGGCCTGCTGAATGCCGGCATTCAATCCTCCCGAAATTCTCCTCCAGAGAACCAGCACTTCAGCTCGAACCTGAGGGTCGGCATGAGTTAACTTGCCACTAATGGCTTTCCATGTTTCGGCAACTCTCCAGTCGTCAATGGCGACGCCATAACCCGGCCTCAGGCAGAACCCGACCAGATTGAGCCACCGGGCCTCATGTGCCGCAGATCGGCTGCGCTGGGCAGCGACATCCATGAGTGTTGTCCAGAGTGACCTGAGCAGAACTGGCGACCACGAATCACGGGGCGCTTCGAGGGCTTCAGAAAGTCTGGGCATCAACTCACGGGGAAGCAGGGGTTCGTCAGTAGGCCGGAAAGTGTTTTCTATCAATTTCATCGCCTGCTGTTGCAGTTGATCTTCAAACACACCGGCCTGTTCACCCTGGCCTTGATGTGCGGCCAGTTCGGTATGGGTCGCACTGCGGACATCAACGGCCAGATTCCATGATCTGGTTCCATCACATTCTCGACAGCTTAAATCGAGAGTGCCTAATTCTGTCAAACGGGCAGACAGTTGAGCGGGAATCCGACTGGCTTCTGTTTCCCGGCGGCTTTTCAAGACCGTACGAATGGGTGGGAGGGGAGTGAGTTGTTCGCGATCAATCGGGATGAGTGTCCCGGCCCGATCGGTAAGTCGTGTGCTCGAGCACCATAAAGGAAACTCGACGGGTTGAGAGAGCAACAGCCAGAATCGCTGATCCTGCAAATCCACTTCGGCACCGGGTTCAATACCGGCTGGCAAAACGCAGAGAGCTTCGTTGGTTTTCCCACCGAGCTGCAGATAGTAGCTGCGTGCCAGACCCGCGACGATCTTGACTCCCAGTCCTCGTTTGACCATCCCAAAGTAAGCCGCTCCACGTGCAACCGCCAGATCGAGCCGACCATGATCGAGTTCCTGGATTTTTTCGGCGGCTTGCGAGCTGGATAATCCCTGGCAAAACCAGTGGCGCAAGGTGTGCAGAACGCGGTCTTTCAAAACAGTCGATTCGAACACGCCGCCGTTAAAGAGAATCAGATCCGGGCAAGCAGGATCAGCGCTCAAGCTGGTCTGATGGGGTAGTGTGGCGTTCGCTCGCTGCTCAAGTTCACTCAAAGTGGCGCGGTGCTGTTCGAGAAACTGGGCCAGATATCTGGTGATGGCCGCATCGGGGGCGTAAGCCAGACCAAATTCTCGAAAGCCCATGGGGTGCGCAGCGGGGCGATCTTTCAGTTCACAAACAGGGAAGAAACCGTCGACCAGGCAAGTCTGGATTTCTTCGCGGGTGACTTCGTATTGCCTGCTTGAAGAAAGGAGTTTCGAGCCACTGCCCGCGAGAATCACCTTGGCAGATTCAGGGGGATTCGGGCCGAGTAAAGTTTCTTTGAGCACTCGGCATTTGCGAATTAAGGAAGAGAATTCGCGATGGGAAAGCTTGTCTTCGAGGTTGTATTTCTGCTCGACAAAATGGGCCAGTGCCAGGTCGAGATTATCTCCACCCAGGATCAGGTGCTGACCAACTGCCACGCGATGGAACTCGCACAAACCATCGGTTCGTTTTTGAACTCGAATCAAAGTGAAGTCTGTGGTTCCTCCACCGACATCGATGACCAGAATCTTCTGTCCAGGTTGGACGCGGCTTTCCCAGTCCACTCGATGGCGTTCAATCCAGGCGTAAAAGGCGGCTTGTGGCTCCTCAATAAATGTCACCCGGGGTAAGCCCGCTTCGCGAGCTGCTTTGATGGTGAGTTCGCGAGCGATCTCATCAAATGAAGCGGGCAGGGTAATAACGATCTGCTGATCAGCCAGAGGATCATCGGGCCATTGAGTCTCCCAGGCCAGACGGTAATGCTCCAGATACCTGCTGCTGGCGGCCACTGGCGAAAGCTTGTGAAGTTCGTCATCACCTTGCCACGGAAGAATAGCAGCTGTTCGATCAACCGCATGATGGCAAAGCCAGCTCTTGGCTGAGGAAATGAGACGCTGCGGATTCAAGCCGCCTTGCTCGCGGGCGAGAACACCGACCGCAGATAGCTGAGGCCGATCGCCTGGGGGTTGTGCCCAGGGGAGCTTCAGATCGGCGGCAGCCACTTCGCCAGGGGCAAATTCATAATGAAACGAAGGTAAAGTTTCCCGCTTCTCGATGACGCCCGGGGCGACCAGTTGTGGAGTTGACAGGATCTGCACTGTCTCTGGTGAGGTCTGGGTGTCGATGAATGCCAACGCGCAATTCGTCGTACCCAGGTCAATCCCGACAACAAATCGGGACCCGGTGGCAGATGGAGAAGCTGGCGATAGCGTCGTCACGGAGTGGCTTTCTCTCAACAGTTATACTGTCAGGCAGCGGATGTGTGAGGCATCTTTCTATGCAGCGAGAATTGCCCATGGCAAATTTTCAAGAACAGGGTTTTGCCTGAAGGGGCTGGCTTTCATTTCATCGCTGTTGCATTTCGAACCGCGCAGGTGTTCAATACTCAACAGATAAACAATTGCTGGTGAATTAAAGTTTGCCAGCTTTGAGTTAGATTTCATGAATCCGTGCCTGTCTGTTCTCCAATTTGCCAGCGGCAACACTCCCCACGCTCAACTGATGGACTCTTATTCCGAAAGGGTGCTTGATGCACAGACTTTTACAGTTTCTTATGGCCCAAAAGCCAATGATGACGCCCGCCATCTCGGCCTGGGCCTGTTTTTTCTGGCTGGCGAGCGTCTCGTTGTGTGTGGTGAGCTCAGGAAGTGAGCTTCAGGCCGAAGACAAAGCGGATGAAACAGGATTTGTTTCGATTTTCGACGGAAAAACTCTCGAAGGATGGGATGGAAATCCAGAATTCTGGAGCGTGCAGGATGGTGCCATTACCGGCATCACAACTGCTGAAAAACCTACCAAGGGAAACACTTTCATTATCTGGCGCGGTGGCGAGACGGCCGACTTCGAACTCCGGCTCGATTACAAAATTCAAGGTGGAAACAGTGGTATTCAGTACCGCAGCTTTGAAGTGAAGGATCAGCCCTGGGTCATCGGTGGGTATCAGGCCGACTTTGAAGCCGGAAACACTTACAGCGGTATTAATTACGGCGAACGTTTCCGAGGGATTTTAGCTCTTCGAGGTCAGAAAACCGTCATTGGCGAGAACCATAAGCCGGTTGTCAAAGAGCAGTTTGCCGAAGGTGCGGCACTGCAAAGTGCCATCAAGAAAGATGACTGGAACTCGTATCGGATTGTGGCCCGGGGTTTTCAGTTTGATCATTACATCAACGACACGTTGATGAGTTCTGTGATTGATGAAGATCTGAAAGATCGACGCGCCAAGGGGCTTCTGGCTTTGCAATTGCATGCCGGGCCACCCATGAAGGTGCAATTCAAGAATATCCGCTTGAAGACACTCGATGCGACTGCTGACAAAGTCTCCAGCAGCAAGGAACCGGCCAAGAAGAAAGTCCTGCTCCTGGCGGGAAATCGCAGCCATGGTTTTGGTGCTCACGACCATACGGCTGGTTGCACATTGCTGGCCCGCCTGCTCAATGAGAGTGGCTTGCCGATTGAAGCCACCATGCATTCGCTGCAATCACAGGGTTGGCCCTCACCTGAGGTGCTGTCTGCTGCCGACTCAATCGTGATTTATGCCGACGGCGGGGGCGGTCATCCCTTTAATTCCCATCTCGATGAATTGCAGAAACTGGTCGATCGAGGGACTGGGATTGTCTGCATTCACTACGGAGTTGAAACTGTTGCCGGCAAGCCCGGGCAGGCTTTTCTGGATTGGACTGGTGGCTACTTCGAGCCTCACTGGTCAGTCAATCCTCACTGGACAGCGGATTACAAGGCTTTCCCAGCGCATCCGATTACTTCAGGGGTCAAGCCATTTCGAATTAACGACGAGTGGTACTACCACATGAGATTTCGCGAAGGGATGGAAGGGGTCACACCAATTCTGACCGATCTCCCCGGGCCTGAGACACTCAAGCGGCCTGATGGTCCTCACAGTGGTAACCCGGCAGTTCGTGAAGCGATTGCCAAAGGTGAGCCACAGCATATGGCGTGGGCTCATCAACGGGCGAATGGTGCTCGCGGGTTTGGATGCAGCGGTGGGCACGTTCACTGGAACTGGGGACATCCCGAGTTTCGCCGACTGTTCCTGAATGGGATTGCCTGGACCGCCCAGGTCGATGTTCCCGCAGGTGGCGTCCCGATTGGTCAGGTCGGCGTGGAAGAGTTACTGGTCGGTCATGATGAGCAGATTCCAGAAAACTTCAACAAAGCTCGTGTTGAAGCCATGCTGAAAGAATGGAATTGATCGATTTTACTGGTCTTGCCAGCGATTCCTCGCTGGCAAGACTGCTGGTTTTGGTTGGTCGATGAACGACTAAGTTTTCTATTTTTCTATGTACTGGTGACATGATTTTCGGGTCGCCCATTTCTATCGACATCACGACTTGATGATGGAACCTTTTGGTTATCGATGCTCATCATTTTCTTGCTCAGATCTCATCACTCTGGTTACTGATTAACGGTTCTTCACTTCGACGTCCTGTCTCACTTTTCTGTTCTGATGTTTAACTATTCTGATACTGGTCAGTTTGCTTCTTCCCGGAAGCAGCGAACTCATTTTTCCAGTCGGCTGGCTCATGCAGAAATGCTGCCAGCACATCAACTGGAAAAGGGTTTGCAGGTCTTGAACTGACTCCAGCATTCGCTGATACGAAAGTCTGACTCATGAATACTTTCCAGAAACTCCTGGGAAAGCGTAGGCCCTTCACAGATCCGGCGGAAGAAGCGGCTTTGACCTTACTTCGAACGGCGGATCGACTCGAATACCGCTGCGGACAACTTTTTCGAGAGCATGGTCTCACAAATTCTCAATACAATGTGCTGCGGATTCTGCGCGGTGAAGGTGAACCCTTGCCCAGCCTGGAGATTGGCCGCCGTATGTTGCAGCCGGTCCCTGCCATGACAGGATTAATTGACCGTTTGCAAAAACTGGGTCTGGTTGATCGCCAGAAGATCCCGATGGATCGACGTCAGATTCTGGTGGGCCTCACTGAACAAGGTCGAGAGCTGATCTCTCAACTGGATGAACCCTTACGCAAGCTGATTTCCGAGATGTTCAGTAATCTCGATGAAGAGGGGCTGAAGCAGTTAACTCACCTGCTGGAAAAAACTCGCCAGCAGGTCGAACCCGACGCGTAAGGTTCTGCTGGAACGCCAGTAATACATGACATGTAATCTATCGACTGGTCATGCTGACATTGCTTGGCCGGTGGATTGTCACTGTCTGTCTGGTTAAGGCGTTACATCATGAAACAGGTACGTCGAGCTGAGGATCGCGGTTATTTTGATCATGGCTGGTTGAAGACGGCCCATACGTTCTCATTCGGCCATTACTTCGACCCGGGCTGGAATGGCTTTCATACACTCCGGGTCATCAACGAAGATGTGGTGGCACCAGGCCAGGGGTTTGGGATGCATGGCCACAAAGATATGGAGATCGTCACCATTGTGCTTCAGGGTGAACTGGAGCATAAAGACAGTCTGGGCAATGGAGAAGTTCTCCGCCCGGGCGAATTGCAGAGAATGACAGCGGGCAGCGGTATTCGTCACAGCGAATTCAACCCCAGTTCGAGTCAACCGACACATCTATACCAGATCTGGCTGTTTCCTGAGGAGAAAGATCTCACACCAGGTTATGAGCAGAAGCCATTTCCACGTGAAGAACAGTTGAATCAATGGCGATTGGTGGCTTCACGAGATGGCCGCGATGGCTCGCTAACTATTCAGCAAAAGGCGAATCTGTGGCTGACTGATCTCTCAGCAGGTCAATCGCTGCGAAAAGACCTTTCGACTTCGCACAAAGGATGGTTACAAATCCTGAAGGGTCAATTCCTGATCGATGGCCACGAGGTGCAGGAAGGGGATGCTCTCTACTGGAGTGAAGAAGATCGCCTCGATGTGGTCACGAAAGCCGATGGCCAGTTGCTGCTCTTTGAACTTGAATAATCTCGCATTCCAGTTCACAGCCAGTCAGTTGCTGCGTCCGGATTCTCCTGACGACGTTTCCAGAATTCTGTGATCATCGCATCTCTGCAAAATCACTCATACCGAACTCTTGATAGAAAGTGTATTCCCATGTTTCAGTCCCTCCTTTCCATTTTGGGGCGAGCCGCCCTCGTTGCGATTTTCCTGATGAGTGCTCTCGGGAATAAAATCCCGAACTATTCCAAAGTAGCAGCTTATATGGCGAACGAAGGTGTTCCCGCACCACAGATCCTTTTGGGTGGAGCAATTGCCTTTTTGATTGTCGGGGGTGCGTTGGTCCTCGTTGGTTACAAAGCCAGACTGGGCGCGACTCTGCTCCTGATTTTTCTGATTCTCGCGACGTACTTCTTTCATGACTTCTGGACAGTTAAAGATCTCGCCGCCAAGGAATTTCAAATGATTCAGTTCTTGAAGAACCTCTCGCTGTGTGGAGCCATGCTCTTCATCATGGCCAATGGCCCGGGAGCAGGAAGCCTCGAATCGGTCTTTTCCAAGCGTTCGGGAAAGAAGTAAACTGTATCGTGCAACCTCTCCGTTAAATCAAACGTCAGGCCACAAGATTTGAGCTGACCTCGTAGCGGGGTCAGCTCTTTTTATTTAAGTCGAAATGCGGCTCAAACTCCGCCAGCGAGATCTCTTTCTGGTTCTGGCCAATAACTGGCCCACTCGGCTGGGAATGGTGCATGGATCGTCACTTCATCAAAGCGAATGGGATGAGGGACAATGATCTGACTCGCATGCAAGGCGATCCGCTCGGATCCCCTCGGTTGTGTTGTGAGATTCGTCGTCGACTGCTCTTCAACCGTTCGTGTCGTCGTATCTCCAGCCTGTGGCGTTTGGTACTCCTGATCCCCCACGACCGGACAACCCATCGCTGCCATCTGCACACGAATCTGATGCATCCGCCCGGTCTGGAGTTCAATCTCCAGCAGGCTGCGACCTGCCACAGTACCGAGAAGACGGTAATCCAGAATGGCAGATTTACTCCCCGGTGTCCCTTCCGCCACGATCTGGCTATGGGCGGCTTGAGGATCCTTGAGAAGATAATTGGTCAGTCGTCCAGTCGTCTGTGGAGGCATCCCTTCCACCACTGCGGTATATGTTTTTTTGACTCGACGATCACGAAAGACCTCGGCCAGCCTGGCCGCGGCTTTGGAATTTCGAGCAAAGAGCATCACACCAGAGACTGGTCGATCCAGTCGATGGGGGATCCCCAGGTAGACATTCCCTGGCTTGGCATACTTCTCCCGAATCCAGTTTTTGACCCAGTTTTCAAGCGTGGGCAGCCCCTGGGGAACTCCCTGAGTTAACAGCCCTGCCGGCTTCCAGATGGCAAGAAGAGGACCATCTTCTAAGAGGATTTGAGGTTCGAGGCTCCAGGCAGGCTCGATCATCAGGTGTGTCGGCAGAACATTCGGGGACATCAGTTTTTAGCCAGCGGTTCAAGTTCAGCAACAGAAAGTGGAGTCTCTCCACGTTGCCACTGGTTGTAACCAATTTCCTCACGAAAGCGACTGAATCCACCACCAGGGCCGGTGATGGCCGAGAGTATGCCGTACTTTTTCGCTGAAAAGGCGAGTTCGCTCTTCTCGGAGAGATCCCACTCCTGTGTGTTCAAACCATGGATGGAAGTACCTGGCTTACGGGAATTGAGGAAAGCAATGGTCAGTTTGGAGGGGTCCACTTCGCCACCGTTAAAGAATTTACTGAAGCTGGGTGGGTCTTTCACAATGACGACCGGCTTCCCTTTGAATCCCACCCACTTGGAAACATTGTAAACGTTGTTCCGTCCTGTCCATTGGCGTCCGTTCGGGCTTCCATCAGCTCCCAGGAACGACATGCCCAGCGAATCGCACTTGAAGACATCGTGGAGTGCTTTCACACTGAGTTCGCCGCTGAATTTCTCTGCGACAAAGCCATCGATCGTATGCACAGCACTTGCATAAATGCCGATCGACAGCTCTTTTTGACCAGAGATTTCAAATCCTTTCGTGGCGAAAATCACGCTGTTATCGATTGTTACCTTCTGGTTATCTGCGACATCGAGTTGCATGGCTGTCGCACTGGTGGCCAGCAACGAATTTTTAACGACGATGACAGCGCTTCCTTTGGAACTGATCGCCACCACTCCGCGTTTGGTTCCTTCAGAGAGGGCGCAGTTAAGTAATCGCAACTGCCCGCCATTCACCTGCAGAATTTTCCATGGAATCGAAGACGATCCCGACGGTGGATCCATCTGCAATCGGAGTCCTTCCAGCGTGACGACACCACTGTCGATCGTGAACAGGGCACGGGCAATCTCATCTTTCTCAGGTCGATATCTCAGGCCAGTGCTGTCATATCCCACACCATACTCAAGCACGGGTGTGTAGCCGAAGCCTGCTGTGATCGTGACATCCTGCTTGAACAGATCGTTCTGGCAGCGATAGGGGCCATTCCCATCAATACGAATGACTTCCCCAGGCTTGGCAGCGGCCACTGCTTCCTGCAGGGAAGAAAAGCGTGGTAAGCCTTCGCGTCCCGGCAGACAAAAGGCTTGTTCAGGCTCCCCTTCCAGCAATCGCGAAATATCGCTGCCCAGATTGGCCTTCCTCAAGAACAAAACCGCAAAGGCGGTATCAGCCGGGCTTTCTTTGGAATCTGGCCACGAACCATCTGGCTTCTGAGCCTTCAAGAGAGCTGTGGCCCCTTGATCGAACCACTTCACGTCTCCGAGGCGTTCCAATCCCAGGAGCACACCCAGACGCTCAATGGACCACATGAAATAGCGGGCCGATCCGGGGCTCATCCCTTTGGCGTAGTAGCCAACTTGAGTGAATCCTTTGGCATAGACAGGATCTTGCAGTAACGTGGCTTTTTCGGCGCCTTTCGCGGTTGATGAATTGCGGGTGGCTGCATTCTTCTGAAGTTCTTCGCGAATCTTGGTGGCTCGTGCAACTGTCAGGCAGAACAAACCTGCTGATGTCATCGCACCTGTGCTATCCGTTTTCGTGCCCTTGGGGTTGTAAGGCCAGCCACCGTCTTCATTTTGCGAATCGACAAATCGTGCAGCGACCAGTTGCATCGCTTCATCGATCGGTACGCCGTACCGCGAACAGACCCACAACCCCAGCACACCAAACTGAGTACAGCTGTTATCTCCCATGCCAGCTTTTCGCTTCGGGGCACGGGCCGTGGACGAAAGCGAAGTCGCATCGACCGTCGGACAGGTATATGTCCACCCGCCGCTTTCCAACTGGCCAGCGAGTAATCGGGCGCCAATCGTACGAATCAAAGCCTTGTCGGCACGATCACCAACGCGTGCCAGGAGCAGTGCCGCCAGCGTGAGGTCGTACGTCTGTTTCAGCTCGCCATCAATCCCCCGTCGAACACTTTTGTAGCCTTTATCAACGACCGGGTCATACAACGGCACACCATTCTCAATGAGCGCGAGGGTACACAAAGCGGTAATCCCAACCTGGTGCCCTTCATACACCCAGCTTCCATCGGCCTCCTGCTTCGACTTCAGATATTCCAGCCCTTTGAGTCGCCCGGCTTCAATGGCCGCAGGATCGGCCGCAAAAGTGACGGACGAATGCGCCAAACTCTGTACGAAGGCAGCCAGCCCGATACCCACAATCCACAGGCGTAAAGATCGGCTCATTTGCCACTCCCTTTGCTCAAGCAAACGCATCAATAAGTTTTGATAATTTATTGAGTGTACAGCGAGCACCGGAGCAAGCAATGGGAGTTCAGCCAAAGCCCGGCAATTTCACGCAGCTCGACGACCTGCTGGTTCGTCGGCCTGACGCACTCCTTCTCGCCTTAACACCTTGATGGAAGTCATCCACAGAATCTGCAGATCAAACCACAAAGATTGCCGACGAGCGTACTCGGCATCTAAAGCGACTTTCTCGGGAATCGATAACTCATCGCGACCGTTGATCTGTGCCCAGCCCGTGAGGCCTGGCCGCAATAGATGGACGCGCTCCGCTGTCCGTGCTGCCACGAGGTCATCCTGATTGAACAGTGCCGGACGCGGGCCGACAAAACTCATATCACCCCGCAGAATCGACCACAGTTGCGGCAGTTCATCGAGACTCGTCTTGCGGAGAAAATGACCCACTGGCGTGATCCACGAACGTGAGTCAGTGAGTAAATGAGTCGCGACCACCGGCGTATCGATCCGCATCGAGCGAAACTTCGGCATCGGGAAAATTTCGTTGTTCTGGCCGACTCGGTTCGACCAGTAAAGTGCCGGCCCACGCGATGTCAGTCGCACCACGCAGGCAATCGCCATCATGAGCGGCAGCAGCACCATTCCTGCTGATAAGGCCAGCACAACGTCAAATGCACGCTTCACCTGAAAACCTCAATCTCGCACACGATCCTCATGGCCAACGGCTCTAAGCCGCCCGTTGACAATGTCTCGCCGATTCAAGAGTTTCGATCAAGTTCAGTTCGCCAGCCGCATCTCGCCAGCCATCCACCAGGGAAACTGCCGGAGCCATCCCCAGCTCCCGCCAAAGTGCCGACCCATCCACCGCCACATCTTCACACATTTTGTCCACCAGCCACCTGCCGACGGGTGCCTTCCGCCGAACGGCATGAAACATGGCCTCGACCACACCCAACCCACTCCGCGTCATGTTTCTGGGGATACGCAGTATTCTCGCACGTCCACCTGTTGCTTCGCGGATTGAAGCCAGGATCTCATTGAGTGAGTAAATCGTCGAGTCGCAAACATTCCAGATACGTTGTGTCGATGGATCGGCTTTCAACTCGGCAGCGATCAACCGCGAAAGATCAGCCGCATGGATCAACGTGCGGCGGTTCGATCCGTCGCCAATGCATGGCAGCACTCCATATCGTCCCAGCTTTAAAAGGGTTCGATAGTTCCCCTTGAGCCCCCGTCCCAAAACAGCGGCCAACCGCCAGATGGTGACATTCGGAAAGGTTAAGCCCACTTCCTCAGCTGCCAGCTTGCTTTCTGAGTACCAGTCGATTGGACAAGGAGCCGTCGATTCATTCACCACGCCCTGCTGAAAGGCCGAGCCATAAACATTGATGGTGCTGGCTAAAATCACACGTTTGACGCCGCATTCGCTGGCCGCCTCACAGACATGGCGGGAGCCAGCGACGTTCACTTGCCAATACTTCTGCTTAATGTCGCTCCCGGGATTATTGATATGTAGAAGTGCCGCCAGATGAATGACGGCAGCAGCACCGCTCATCGCCGTGGCCAGCGCACGCGTGTCGTCAAGATCGGCGACGACGGATTCATCAGCGATATCGAGTCCTACTGCCGAACGCCCCACGGCCCGCACATGAAAACCCGCCACTCGCAACCCCAGACAAACCTGCCGCCCCACCGCACCGGTTGCCCCAGTAACAGCGACGGTTTGCGGTATCACCTCACAGTGATTTTGATGAGTAGCAAACTCCATTATGCCGCTTTCCGACGTGTGATCGAATCGTCACTGACGGGTACGAGCCTTTGATAGAGTCGAATCGTCTGCTCTGCGATCAATGTCGAAGTAAATTCCTCTTCTACTAAACGACGTCCACCTTGTCCGAAGGTTTGGCGTATCTCAGGATGCGATAGTGCAAAATGTATCGCTTCTGCTAAAGCTGTACTCTCTTTAATGGGTATCAACCAGCCATTGAGCCCAGGGCGGCAAATTTCCCGGCAGCCTCGGATATCTGTCGTGATAATGGCCCTGCCGCAAGCCGCAGCTTCGAGGAGGACTTTTGGTAGTCCCTCTCCATAGAAGCTGGGGAGGCACACAAGTTGCGCCTGGCTGAAAACAGTTTGCATATCTGACTGGTGTTCCCACCATTCAATGACGCCATCTCGTTGCCATGCCCGCAACTGCGATTCCGATACATGATCAGGATTGTCTGTATCTGTCCGCCCCACCAGCACAAAGCGACTTTCACAACCCTTAGATCTTAGTAACTGAGCAGCATCCACAAATTGCTGCACGCCTTTAGACCACAGCATGCGGCAGGCCATGACAACAATCGATGGCTGTGCCGGTTCAGGCACCGGGTGAAATGACTCGATATCAACGCCCGCGCCTCGGATCAAACAGATTTCCTCTTGTCGAACGATCCCGGAATCGACCAACTCACGCTCGTCATCACTATTCTGAACGATGACTGGTGACCGAAGACCCAAAAAACAACCTCTAAGGATCGTCCGGATGGCGGTACGGCCCAACGCAGCCTTCCATCCTTTAGCGGCGAAGACATAACCCAGTCCTGCAAACGCATTGACGATCTGCGGCACTCCCGCCAAACGAGCTGCCAATGTACCCAGCAACACATTTTTTAATGCGACGTTATGCACAAGATCGGGTTGAAGCTCTCGCAGAATTTTCGCCAACCGGGTAACGACACGCAGATTGCTGAAAGGGTCAATCGAACGTCTCGGGCATGCAAACGAGATCACACGAATCCCTTCGGATTCGATTTTCTCTTGATAAGTGCTGGTACGTGTGACTAGAGAAACGCGGTAGCCCGCCGCCATGGCGGCCCTGGCCAGATGCAGGCGGTGCGACCAGAAATACCAGTCTTCACTGATCAGATAAACCAGATGTGGCTGCGTCACGTCAGGCGGCCCGTTCATGGAGGGAAGAGTTGGCCGACTTGGTGGCCGTCAACAGAAACCCTGTCGTTGCCGATGGGGTTCGATGCCCCCGCTGCAAACTCCCCGGCAACCGTGCCAGCAGGTGATTGGCCAGCCGCAAAGGGGCAAACAACCACCCGGGCGAAGCTGTCGAACAAAGATCGGAAACGACATGCAGGCGATGTCCGTGAGAAATAATCTCCACGTTGTCAAACTCTTTAAAGAGCGATTCGAGGCAATGCCGGGTGGGTCGCCAGAAGTCGTAAGGGTCGCCATGCTGATGAAACATGAACGGGACAGAAAGCACCACACGACCGCCCGGCTTGAGCACGCGCGTAATCTGCGAACAGAGTGTGAATGGATCCGCAATGTGTTCCATACATTCGGTGGCCACGACGCAGTCAAAGCGTCCGTCTTCAAAGGGCATACTGAGGACATCGGCCACCACGTCAGTCACGCCGGGTACTTCTTCGATATCGAGGCAGACATACTCCTGGGCGCCCTGGAACAGATGCCGGTAAGGATCATGCCCCGCCCCGCAGATCAGGACCGATTTGCAGGCTGAAAGATCCAGCTGCCGCAACGACTTCTCCAGCAGCAACCGCCGCGAAGTCGGCAACATCTGACGCACCCAGTGCCGGGGATTGAGGAGAGAATGACGTATATTCATTATATAAAACCTTAGTATCAATCCATGAGAAATACTCATTGCATTTTAGAGTTCACATTCGTTATCACTTCGCGCCAGGAATCAATATGCTGCATGGTTGTTGCCTCGATGCCGAACTCATGCACAATTCGCTCGCGACATGATTCGCCCAATTCCAGTCGGGAAGCCTCACTTTTAGATGCAAACTCAAGCATCGCTTCGTGAAGTTTATCAACACTGTGTTTTGGTACCACGACCCCACAGTCGCCTACGACAAAGCTGGAACCTCCTGTATCGCTGACAATACAGGGAACTCCACACGCCATCGCCTCGCCGATACTGTTGGGAAATCCTTCGTCAACATTCGACATGAGGACTCCGACATCAAGACTCATCTGAATCGACTTCACATCGCTGCGAGGTTGTAAGAAGTGAAAGTGCGAACGGTGTTCACAATCTTTAAGGATCTCCTGAAACACAGGATCATCCCCAGAAATGCCATGGCCGAACAGGACAAACTTGGCATTTGAAACCTGAGCACAAGTCAGAACGGCTGCCCGAAGGAATGTCTCGTGATCTTTTGACTTATGCCGCCTGGCAACCATTCCAAACAGAATCTCATCTTTCGCAACCTGCAATTCTTCACGCACCTGTTTTCGAACCAGAGGATCCGAACGGAACAGATCAGAATCGAAGCCATTAGGAATCATCCTGAGTTTATCTTTAGGATATTTCAGCCGTTCATGAGTTAAGAGGACAGAAGGTGAATTTCCAATGATGAGCGATGGAATCCACCGCGAAATAGAGGCACAAAGAAACCGAAAGAAACGTGCCGTTCTCCCTGCGATGTCGTCGCCAGCGGCGGTACGGAGATTCCAGACAACGGGCACCTTTCTTGCGACACATTTGGTCAGTAGGCCGCCAAAAAAATCAGATTGATAAAGCCATGTCACAACCACGTCGGGTTGAATCACTTTCAGCAATCTGAGCAATTTTATACAAGCAATCGGCACCGTAAGTGAATAATCCATCCGGATGCAATCTACTTCGCAGCCCAAGCTACGGAATTCCTCTCCTAAATTGCCTCGTGATGTCAGCGAAACAACAAATGAACAAATACCTTTTGTGGAAGAATAACGCACAATTTTCTGAAGAGCTCTTTGTGCCCCTCCGAGTTCAAAACTGTTGATGATATGAAGTACTTTCATCAAATTTTTCAACTAGCAGGAAGACAAAACGACCAGAAAGGGGCGAGAAAATCACAATATCAAGCAGCGGTTCGCCGTCTGCTTACAACTAAAGGGTCACGATATGCGCGTATGTCCTTCGCCAGATACATTCCATGAGACTTACATGAAATGAAACCTAACAGAAGTAGAACGCCCCGTAAGTCAAGCACATTGTGAGAAAAAAAACCATATAAAATCACCGTGCATATCATGCATATAGCCATCATGTCACGCCGATGAATCGCCCGCAAAAGAATTGTAGCAAACAAGGTAGCAAGCAGGATTAGGGCCGGAAGACCATTATCAAGGAACTGAGCAATATAAATATTATGTGGGCCTTGATCGTGAATCAGAGAATAAGAAAAACGTGTTCCCCAGCCCAGAACAGGTTCTTTCCATGCAAGATCCAAGAAATATTTTGCAAGATGGGCGCGATAATCATCTTTATTGAAGACAACGTCAAAGTCCCCATTAAGAATTGCTGTTGCCCTCGCTGAACCACTTCCTTGGCTTGTGTTTTCAACAACCATGCCTATGACTATGGGCGCAGTGATGGCCATTAATGACGCAGTGATTAGGCCAATGAGAATTGTACCCCAGCCCTTCCTGCAAACGACTGATAAAAATAGAACGCATACGCATGCGAGAACGCATAAGCCGCTTCGTGAGTATGTGGCAAAAACGCAGCCGAGTGAAAGGCAAATTGAGCAGAATGACATCAAGTCAATGATTCCGTTTCTCCAATCCAGAGACAAAATGCATAAAAAGCAGATACAGAATGCTCCGTCATTCGAGTTCATGGCGAAACCGGCGCTTCTGCTGGGTACTGTTGAGAATGTCCCCGGATTGATCAGGTCGATTGCGATGCTGATCGAATATGCACAAAGCCACAGGAAGGAAACAGATCTCCAGACCGTGTAGGAATTATGTCCATTAACGCTAAGCGCAATTCCAATAAACAACCCGAAAACAAAGCATATGCCATCAAAAAGGGGAAGTACGAGATAATGCTCTTCGGTTCCCTTTGCAACGCCGAACATGACACTGCAAAAAGCACCCCATCCACTAAGCAGGAGCATAATGCCAAGTGGAGCGCCGACAGTGCTCAATTGCTGAAAAAGGTACGGTAACCGCACAGTTCTACTGCTAAAAGCAGTAAACAGGCATCCTGCCGCGATAAGCATGATCCATGGATTTGGTGCATCGAATCTCACGGAGAGCAGATCATCAGCTTTTGCAACAAAGAAGCAAAGAAAAACGCCTCCAAGGACCGGCAAAAACCACTTTGTTTTAGCAGTGCGAATGTGTGTGGAAGAGCTATACAGGTTCTGAGTCCTGTATCGATTGACGGCGATCACTGAGCTGTTTGCTAGCACGTTCGCTTGCCTTTTGTTCATCGAGCGAAGATGTCCTGGGGTTAGGCCGCCTTACCTGTAAGTGACGATCGATCGTCGTTGTGTTTGATCTTGTCTGCTGTTGGCCCCACGAGAGCGAAGGAAAATGGATCCACATTTAGATCAAGGTGGGTGAAGATCATTTTTCGGGAGTATAATGCATAAAAAACAGTGATTGCCGAAACACTGACAGCCATTCCAGATGATCCCAGCAAACTACCGGAGATGAAGTTCGATATGATGGTTGCTAAGCCGAAGATGAAGGTTATTCTGAGTAATACTCCCTCTTTTCCGCTCATTGCGAACAAAATGTTTCCAGTTCCGATGGATGCTACAAGTACCCATCCGAATGAGATTATCGAGGTTAGTAGGACCATTCTTGCATCGAATCGAGGTTCTGTTGAAGTAATCAGGAGTGACGTGCTGACAGCTACAATGGCAGCAAAGATGGTGATAAGTAAGTTGATTCGTGCTGCTTTTGTAACTAATGATTGCTGCGGTTGGTGAACTCCAGTCTCGTAAAGTCCGGTGAATTTGGCTGCTACTATGCTATCGATGATTGGAACGCCAAAAATGCATATCCCAGCAATTTTGGCAGCGAGACTGTAATATGCGACTTCCTCAGCGGTGGCTACCATGCCAAGGATGATGACGTCTGACTGTCTTAGTGCTAATTGTGCAAGGCCTGTGATCAGTAATGGCCAACTGGCTTTCCACCATTCATTTTTATTCTCATTCACTAGATGAGCAATGTGGTGTGATTTCTCTTTTCGTGTATTTGCGCATCCAATGGTAAGCAGTGCCAATGACGAGAGTGATCCTAGCAGGTAGCTTGCAAACGCTTCCGATATTGTTGAGCTGTTGTTGCCGCTGATGACAAATAAGGATAGCAGTGCGATTAGCGGCCTTACGCAGTTTAAACCAAATGTTGAGAGTAAAACTTCGGCCTTGCCTCTTAGTTCTGCAAACAGAACGTTTATGCAAGTGTTTACTGGTATGAGGAGAGCCGTGAATGCGATTTCAAGGGTGTACTTTCCTTCGAATTGTAGGTTCCAGAGTCCTCCAAGTGTTAAAGTTAGAATGGAAAGGATTATCGACGCAAATAGTATACGGCGATACCCCCAGCTTATCAGGGCTGCAGAGGTGGCGTTACTTTTTGTTGAATCATATTTGGCTATAAACCTTGTCATTGTGAAGTCAATACCAAGGGCAGCGAGCCGAGCCATTATTAGAGACCACGCTAAGCAGATTACAAATACACCATATTCGTTTGGGCTCAGTTTGATTGCGAATAGGCCAAACATGGCTAATTGAAGCGTGTAGCCCAAGCAGTGATTTAGGAATGCAATGAGGGATTCTGGTTTTACTTGGAGGAGTTGCCTGACAGAATTCAATGGCATGAGTCGTCCATCCACGAAAACTTCGCCAATTGAAGTAATCAGTGAGAGTTAACCGAGATCGCTCAGTGCGTGTTCATCGGCTTAAATTGTGGAACTTCAGATGTTCATCATCACGAGGAACGCACTCACCACTCACGCGTAGTGTGCCGCCGGTGGGGAGGGTGCCTAGCCATTGGTGGCAGAGGGGGGCGCAGTGTAGGCCGGGGCGGGCTTCCATGCCGTATTCCTGTTCAAAAATGACTGCTAAATCGTGCGGCGAGAATCCTTCCGCCGTCACGCTCAAAATGTTCACGCTGGAACTCTCTGGCAAAATTAGCCGAATTCCCGGAAATGTGGAAAGAGCAATTTGCCAGCCTAAGCGTGAAAATTGCTCGCGCTCTTGAATTTCCTTCAATGATTGCCCGGCTAACCAATCCAGGGCGGCGGAAAGTCCGGCGATGCCGGGAAGATTCTGATTGCCGGCCTCGAACCTGGCGGGCCCGGCGGTGGGTGGGGCGAGATCTTCGCTGGCGAGGCCTGTGCCGCCCAATCGCCAGGGGGAAATTTCTTCATCGAGGCCCGCTCGAATGTAAAGCAGGCCGGTTCCCAGAGGGCCCTTCAAGCCTTTGTGCCCCGCCATGGCAAGGATATCCACAGGCTGGGAGGACATATCCAGCGGGAGAATCCCGGCGGTTTGCGCGGCATCCACAAGATAGATAACGCCCGCTTCCCGGCAGATTGTGCCCAGGTCGTCGATGGGCTGAATGACGCCGGTGACGTTGCTGGCGTGGGTGGTGATGACGAGCCGGGTATGGGGCCTGAGTGCAGCGCGGAGATCGGCAGGTTCAATCCAGCCTTGCTGGTTAGGAGTGAGCAGGGTCTGGGTGATGCCGAGGGTTTGTTGGAGCCAGGCGAGGGGGCGGAGGACGGAATTGTGCTCGAGCAGAGTGGTGACGACGTGGTCGCCGGGCTTGAGCAAGCCGCGAATGGCGAGATTGAGACTATCGGTGCAGTTGAGGGTGAAGACGAAGCGATCGGGAGGGGCATTGAAGAACCGACCGACTTTGAGGCGGCACTGATCGATAATCGATTGGGCTTCGAGAGCAGAGCGGTAGGCGCCTCGGCCGGCGGGAGCTCCGCATTCGGTGAGGTACTTGAGCATGGCTTCGGCGACACCGGGGGCTTTGGGGAAGCTGGTGGCGGCGTTGTCGCAGTAAAGTCGGGGCATGGAGGAGTTTGGTGTTTGTTGGTTGATAGTTGATGGTTTGTGAAAGGCTTGTTTGAGGAATGGCTGAGGTTTGTTTGCCTGGGCATGCTTGCCCAGGGCTGCAAGCATGGCACGAGGTATTGATCCAATGCCGAACATCAAATGCCAAATACCATCCCTGTAAAATAGAAAACGCCGCAGTCACTGGCCAGTGACTGCGGCGGGCGAGGATTTGCGACGGATCCTCGTCAGGTGGTGATTTTGATTTCCTGCGGCCTGGGCGACGTGGATCGGAGTTCTGGTCGATCAGGTCAGGAATCGAATCGGGAGTACCTGGTTTTCACTTGTGCGGGGTTAGTCGATTTCGACGCCCAGCAGCTCTTCTTCTTCTTCCTGGATCACGATTCGAGGTGTCACCATGAGCATGAGACTCTCGGTTTCGCGACCCACACCGGAGTTCTTGAACAACCGGCTGACGTAAGGAATCTTGTTGAGGATGGGGACACCGGCCATGTTCCGTCCTTCGCGGAGTCGCTTCACGCCACCCAAGAGGACGGTACCACCATCGGGCACACTCACTGTGGTGAGCACAGTGACCTGCTCGACCACGGGGAGCTGAACGACCTGGGCAGGCTGCTGAACCTGACCGTTCTGGTTGTTGCCGTTCTGGTTGTTACCGTTCTGGTTGACCTGGCCCATGGTGACACGGCTGGCCTGGTTGGCAATCGGGGCAGAGCCACCGAAGCCACCGATACCACCGAATCCAAACTGCTGCTGTTGCTGATTACCACCGGCCTGAACACCGCCAAAGGCCTGACCACCACCAGCACCGCCTGCCTGGGCCTGGTTACCGGTGACACCACTGGCTGTCGAGAAGGTCTGAACATCGGTGATGCTGGTGAAGTTGGGGATGATGGTCAGGCGGACGTAGCGGCGGTCGGCAGAGATCACGGCGGTAACCGTCAAGCTCACACCTTCGGGGAACTGCTGAATCTGTGGCGTCTGGATAGCAGCACCGACACCGACTGTCGTGTTGTAACCAGTGACGAAGAAGCGGTTCACCGTATCGGAGACGGTGGCTGTCTGGCCGTTGAACAAGGTCAACTTGGGGGCAAACAGCAGGTTGCTGCGGCTATCGCCTTGAGCGGCCTGGATGAAGAAGAACGCTTCGAGGTCACTCAGGATGGCCAGACCGGTGGTAATACCGGCGGTGGGGTCAAATCCACCAAAGTCAGGCACACCGATATCGAACGATCCTTGACGGAAGGGGATATCCAGATCGGGTGTGAAGCTGTTCTGGCTGCCCAGACCAACAATTGTGCCACCCTTCTGATAGCTGCTTCGCTGAGTCGTATTTCTCGTTGGTTGTGTTCCAAAGAGCCCGGCTCCCGCTTGACCAGCGGTGCCAGCGGTGCCAGCGGTACCAGCGGTGCCGGCAGTCCCCGTAGTGCCTGTCGTGCCCGCAGTATTCGCTGATGAAGTTCCTTGTGTGGGCAACTGCACGGCACCGAATGGTGGCAATGGCAAGCCCTGGTTGTCGGTTTCCGGACCACCGACTGTCGAGTTGACGTTGAAGTCAAAATCGACACCGATGCGTTCGAAGAAGCTGTCGCTCACTGTCACGAAGCGGACTTCGACTGTCACCTGAAGATCCTGCAACCGACGGAGCTGCTTGAGCAGATCGGTGATTTCTTCATGGACGGCCTGGGTCTGGCGGATGACGAGCGAGAGAGTGGTTTCAAATCTCTGAATCGATGCCGGTCCACCGACCTGTTCCCAACTATCGGGAGCGATGGTGCGGGTGATCAGTTCGATCAGTGTGTCGTAATCGGTGCTTTGAGTGGGCTGCTGAGGAGCACGTGGATTGCTACCGACCTGATTCAGGCCACCAGCGACGTTTGGTGCCACCTGAGCCATCGACTGGCCACCCATGCCGCCCATCCCGGCGGGGACAGACATCATGCTGCCGGCTGCCTGGTTGAGGCTGCCATTGCGAGGATCGACATTGTTCATGCCGACACCGACACCTGTGGCGAAGTTGGGAATAGGGACCACGAGGTCGGCGACCGGGTAGGTTACGGCAATCATCTGCCCCTGCTGACGCAGACGGCTGGTGATTTTGAGGACGTCGTCCTGGATCATGTAAGCGAGGTTAAAGCGTTCGAGAATCAGGTTCAGCACGCTCTTCAGAGGAATGCCATCAACATCGATGCTGACGAGAGCGTCGGTCGTGGCTCCTTCTTCTTCCACACCACGAGGATCGATCACAATGTTGATATCCGTCATGGCGGAGATCTTCTTGATGACTTCACCCAGGGGGACGTTGTCTTCGTGCAGGGAGACAGCCCGGTTCAGGCTTTCCTGGATCTTGAGTTCGGCATCGGTTCGCTTGCGGTTATCGGTCCCGAATTTCGAACGACGAGCTGACAGATCCTTCCAGTTTTCTGGATAGGCCACTGGGTTTTCATCGCCCACGTTCACGAGCATGGCCTGCTCGACATCGTTGAACATCTTCCAGTGAGATTCGTCTTTACGATCTTTGAGCTGAGCGTTGATCTCGTTGCGGCGAGCATAGCGAGACTTGTAGATCAAAGTTTCGGAAGTAGGTTCACTGGGGTTGAGTTCTTTAGCCTTCTTGGCAACGACTTCGGCTTCGGCGAATCGCTTCTGCTTGAAGAGTTCGTTGAATTCTTCGACCAGCTTGGCATATTCCTGCTCGATGCGGATCTTGGTTTCGGTCGAACCCTTGATGCGAGCGAGCACTTCTTCGTTGTGACGCTTCTGATCAAGGTTTGGCTTACGCTGCTCAATTTCGTTGGTGAGCGAAACGCGAGTCTTGCCCAGAGAAGACTGTAGTTGAGCCATCGATTCTGGAGAAAGCTCGGAGCTTTCGATGGTGGCCAACTGGCGATCAATCATCTGGAGGGCAGTTTCGGGATCTTTTTCGCGAAGCTGCTCAGCCTTGAAGATGGTGCTCAAAGTTTCTGTGCGTAGACGATCAAACTGGAGCGACTTGGCCTTGGCGGCGTCATCAATCACGCCACCTTCGGTCAAAGCTGGGCCACTTTCGGTCTGATGGTTCACCATCTGAACATCTCGGCCACCCTTAGGTGCGAGTTCCCGCATGTAATCCCGCAATCGCTGAGCGCGGAAGCGATCGAGCTTCTGGCCAGATTCGTAAGCCTGGCTGAAAGCCTGGTAGGCTGCTTCGCGATTGCCGCGATTGAGTTCGAACATGCCACGGTTATAGAGATCGATTGCAGAAAGTCCCTGAGCAGCAGCAATCGGGGCTGGTGCCTGAGGATCATCTTCCCAGGGGGAAGCTGCCGGAGTCTGATCAGCTCGTGCCAGATCGACGGCAGCAGACTTGGTTTCACCGGCTGGCACTGTAGCACCGGCGGGTTGAACCTTGGTACGACTGGCCATCATAGTGGCGGATTCGGCTTCGATATCGGCGAGAACCGCATCAGGAGTGTCAGCAAAGACTTCGTAAGCCACGTTCATCGCTTCGGCTTTGGTGGCCAGAGCGCGAGCCTTCTCAACCTGACCAGCAGCCAGTGCATTGCGAGCCTGCTTCAGCAGTTCAGAAGCTTCCGTGCGGGCCTTGATGACGGCGGGATCTTGATCTGCGACGGTAGCACCACTGGCGGCATTGTTGCCCCGTGTGGCCATACGAGCGGCATCGGCAATCACGATCTCCGGACGATCTTCGAAGAGCTGGTAAGTCACTTTGTTGGCACTGGCCAGCTTTTCTGCGTCCATGGCCTTACGACGAGCCTCTTCAATCAGTCCACCCTTCAAAGCCGAACGAGCTTCGACCAGCAACTGGGTGACCTGTGCTTTGGCAGCGTTATCGGCGTTGGACTTGGGGGCATCCTGGGCAGCAGAAGCCTGAGCGATTTTCGCGGCAGACTGGCTGCGAGTTTCAATTTCGGAAAGAATCAATTCGGGGCGATCATCGAAGAGTTTGTAGGAAGCACCGATTTTCTGAGCTTCGATGGCTTTGGCTTTGGCAACACTCAACTGTCCGGCCTGCATGGCTTCGCGAGCTTCGAGAATCAGGGCAGTGGCTCGCTGGCTGGCCGCTTCTTCTGGTCGCTGCTCGGAAGCCATGGTGACTGTGGGCTTGGTCGCTGCCCCAGTCACAGTGGTGGTTCCCTGCTTACGATCCAGATCGGCGATCACCAGTTCGGGGCGATCATCAAAGAGACCATAGCTGACTTTCAGCTCCATGGCCGAAAGTGCCTTCTTGCGGGCGGCATCGTAGTCACCGGTCCGAATGTCGTTACGGGCGGAAGTGACCAGTGCTTCGGCTTGAGCCTTGGCGGAACTACCTGTCAGTCCTTTCACGGCAGGTGAAGATGCCTCTTCATCAGCAGTCAGGCTGGCCCAATCGGGAGTCTGGCCTGAGGTGAGTTGAATTTCGCTCTTAGGAGCAGGAGTTGACGGTTCGGCCCAGGCCATCTGATCGGCTTTGGCAGATGTTCCATCCTGCAGCATGGCCAGAAATTCACCGGGTGAAACTTCACCCTTGGAGAATTTGAGGCGAGCCTCGCGAGAGATCTGGAAGGCCTGGGTTGCCAGAGTGGTCGCATCTTTAGTGCGCCCCTGCTGTGCAGCCACTTTGGCCTGCGACATCAGTCGCTCGACACGAGTCTTGGCCGCCTCATCGACACCAGCCGGGAGACTGGAGCCTTCGGGCGACTGAGACCGGATCGAACTCTGGTCGGCCGAAGTGGACCTGCTGGCCACTGGCGAACCCGATGTTCGCTGGCGGGCCCGGCTCAGGTACTCGGTAGCGACCTGACGTTCGGCCAGGTTGAGTTCGCTGTTGTTGACACTGCTGGAGAGAAGGAGCGGAATCGCTTCTTCGTACCGGCCACGCAGGTAGAGCTCTTTGCCCCGCTTGAAAGCGTCTCGGGCAGCCATCGCCTGCTGTTCTGTCCGCGGGGCATTCCCGGCAGACAATGTCCTTGTTGTGGTCGCAAGATTTGTCAGCCAGAGTGCAGCGGCGACCAAACTGCTGCACGCGATCAAACCAATGACCCTACCCAAGGTAGCCTCCTCCATAAGGCATGCGTGATGCGCCCGACTTCCTGTCATGCGTCCGCGAGTGATGTGATAGTTGGCTGGCATTCAGGGAACGATCAGTCTGGCGTTGCCTTGCCGCCGGTTTGATCGCCGTCGAGTTGGCTGAAGAACGCTGGGTTCCTCAATCGAATCGACATTCATTGAACGTGTGATTGGAACAGAATGAAGAGTGCTGGAAATGGAGACCTGATCCGGGAAGACCATGAGACCGATTGACACCATCTCTTCATTACACGGAGAGTGGTATTTCAAACCTGAAGGATTGGTCAATACGGAGTCGGACTCGTGACCAAGAAATTTTTTTCGTAACGTTTGCTGTTTGCTGGAGTTTCGGCAATTCCTGCCATCCTGTGGTCAAAATGGAGACTCGATCCGTCAGAATGGCTGTTGGTGACTGGTGAGCCCGGAAGTTGAATGCTGCCGACAATGGGGATTGCGGTTCCAAATGGGAAGAGAATAAATTCTGTAACCTATTTTATAATAACGGGTTGCAGGGAATGACGTGGTTGTGGGTTGCCCGGTTTAGTCAGGCTTTTGGAAAAACTTCGGGGGCGAAGCATCATGGAATTTTTGTGAGCCGTCACCATTTAACAGGGTCTCTTTTGTTCATGTGAATCTGCCTACCCGGAAGCATCCGCTCACTCTTACGATGAAAGCGTCGAATTGACATTAACTGTTGATATGTGAACAGGTTGCGGTGTTTCTCAAGCAGTTGAGCCTCCCCTGAGAGGTTTTGTTGAGAAAAAAACGCTGCAACCGTTTGGAGATGGCCTGTCGCATCGATCTCAGGGGTTAAATCCAACATTGCGAATGATGGAGACGTAAGATGGCGCGGGTGGAAGGTGTGAACTCTTCGCGAGGAATCTCCAGAAACCGCTTGAACCCCGGAGAGGACTCTACAGAATAGATGATAACGGGAATGGATTCTGGGCGCGATAGGTTGTTCCCCGACGACCTAACGATTGGATGCAATGCTAAGTGAATGCGAAGTCAAGGATGGCTACTGGCGAAGATTGGTATTTCTGGTTTGATCCTGGAATTCCCAGATGAATATGAGTGCCGTGAACTCTGCAGTGATTGACCCAGGCTCCGACACCGTCGAAGTGGCTGGCCAAATTTCCCCATTGGATCGCCCCGGAGAGGTGGATTGCCCCGGAGAAGCGCTGCCTGTTGAAAGGTTGGACGAGAAAAGGGTTGCGACAACTCGTGTGAGTTCATTGGGCCTCGAATTGCCTCAAGGTGGCTATTCAGAAGAAGAGTTTTCTTACCGCCCCGTTCCAGTGCTCGTTTCGATCTCCGCAGGCCTGGTGATTCTGGGTCTTTCGTCGTTTTTGACAGAATGGATGCTGGTTTTGCCCTTGCTGGGGATGTTTGCAGCCCTGATGGCGCTACGGAAGATTCGCAACTCCGAAGGAGCCTATTCTGGTGCCGGAGCCTGCAAAGCGATGATGGTCTGTGCGTCGCTGATCATCGCGGGGGCTGGCTCGCTGCATGCGATGGCCTACATTACGGAAGTCCCCGAAGGGTATCAGCGGGTGAGCTTTGCTTCGGATATCAGCGCTCACGGCATGAAGGTGGTTGAAGGGAAGGTGGAGCTTCCCGATGCTGTTCAGAAACTGCAGAACCAACCGATCTTCATCAAAGGCTACATGTACCCTTCCAAGCAGACGGCTGGGATTACCAAGTTTTTACTCTGCAAAGACAGTGGGGATTGCTGTTTTGGTGGAGCACCCAAGCCAACGGATATGATTCTCATCAGTGTTCCCAAAGAGAAAGCTGTGGATTTTTCTCCCGGACTCAAAGCGGTGGCTGGAACATTTACATTGGCAAATGGAGCCGAAGCTGACGGGCAGTCACCGGTTTATCAGTTGAATGCCGATCAGTTTTACAGTCCTGCCCGTACGGCTTATTGATGGATCCGGGCTGATTTTCTCGGAACTCTGATCAGCCTCCGCCGAGGGAAGTGACCATTAATTGGAAGATCCAGTCGCTTGAAATCAGGCGTATCTGCATCTTGATTGCAACTGCCGGTGGTTTCATCTGGCGAATTTGCAAGCTCACACAGTCAATCGTGCTGTTCTCAAAATGCAAAAAACCGTACTCTCTATTGGTGTTCCTGCGGTTTATGGGAGAGCAGTGCGATGTGGTCACAGCCAGGTTTTGCAGCCCGATCCAAGCCCCAATCTCTTCAACGGGGGTTCGAGGATCGCTTGCGATGGCTCCCCATGCTGCTCGTGCTGACGACGGCCTCAGGATGTTTTCAGAGTGATTACAGCGATTACAAGACATTCGGTGATGCAGATCTGGTGAAAACCGCACCAGAGGCGAGCGGACAAAGTGAAGACCAGGCAGAATCTCAGGTCGCAACGTCCAGCAAAGAACCGTCTCAGACCGAACGAGCCTCTGTCGGCGCTGATAAGCCACAAGCTGCTGATCCTCAGGCAACGACTGCCATCGTGGCTGATGCAGGGGCCGCTGAAAACCTTGCCAGCGCCGATGGAAAGATGACACCCGTCCGGCCAGAAACCAAAGCGAGCAGCCTGCGCAGCGATCTGATTTTGGCTCCCGAAGCAGGGTTTGAATCCAGGACCGCATCGGCACCTGCTTCGGCTCTCAAAGCAGCTAACAGTTCCAATGTTGATCAGCGAGGTTCTGAGGTGTTGCCGGCTGATCAGGCCGGCAACAGTTCCGAAACCCCCGTTTTGCGGGAAGTGAAGCTGCTGATTCCGGAAAAGCAGTTCAGTGCTGAAGGGAAAGATCAGGCACTGCGGGTCTCCTACGACGATCTGGATCTGCTCAAGGTTCTGAATATGGAACCTGTGACCGATCAATGTGTGGAACTGATGCCCGATTGGCTTAAACAACTCAATGGGCAAAAGGTGCGTATTCGGGGCTTTATGTATCCCACGTTCGAGGCGACAGGGATTACTGAGTTTGTGCTGGCTCGTGACAATCAGATTTGCTGTTTTGGTCGAAATCCCAAAGTTTACGACCTGATTGGTGTGAAGATGGCAGCGGGAAAAACCACGCACTACATTCCCAATCGACCATTCGATGTGACCGGAACCTTTGTGATTGAAAAGGCCTCGGCTGAAGGCGAGATTTTTGGGCTGTACTGGATTCGTGACGCTGTCATTAACGAGCGCTGAACCGTCCCATAAGCCATTGAAATTCATAAGTGAAGTGGATTGATCATCATCCCTGAAGATCGATCAGAGAAATACCAGAATGCAGAATCCTATGACGATGTTTTCTTCGCCAGTCGTAAGCCGATCATCACGGGGTCACCAGCCGGTTTGGCAGCGATGGATCAGTTGGCTCTGTCTCATATTGGCCCTGGGGCTGATGGTGTCACCTGTGCGGGCGTGCCCATTTTGTTCGGCACCCAGCAAAACACTTTCCGAGCAGGTGAGTGATGCTTCGGCTTTGTTGGAAGTGACTTGGGAATCTGCCAAAGATGCTCAGCAGACCGATGTCGGTTCAACGACCTTTCGCATTCTCAAGGTCATCAAGCAGGCCAAAGATGAGTTCTCAGTCAACGATCTGATTACGCTTCCCAGGTATCGCCCCGGTGAAAAGACGGATCGCTATCTGTTATTTGGAAATGCAGCCGGAGCTGAACTCGACTGGCAACCTCCGGTGGCAGCCAGTCAGTCACTGGTGGAGTACCTGCAGAATGCGCCGAAGCCGAATCTGCCGTATCGCGAGCGACTGCCTTATTTCATGGGCTATCTGGAAAACAGCGAAACACCCATTTCTGATGACGCCTACGGTGAATTTGCCAATGCACCGTACGAAGAGATCACTCCACTTTCTTCAAAAATGCCCCGCGAGAAGTTGCGAGAATGGCTCGTCGATCCCAAAGTTTCTCCCAGCCGCTTGGGCTTGTATGGCCTGATGATGGGGC
This sequence comes from Planctopirus limnophila DSM 3776, assembly GCF_000092105.1. Classification (NCBI taxonomy): domain Bacteria; kingdom Pseudomonadati; phylum Planctomycetota; class Planctomycetia; order Planctomycetales; family Planctomycetaceae; genus Planctopirus; species Planctopirus limnophila. The sequence continues at coordinate 837,976 of NC_014148.1, forward strand.
TTTCTGGGAATGACGAAGACCGGCAACTGATGGAGAAAAAAATCCTCGAACCCAATACCGATTTCCGCCTGGGAATCGATGGGGTGATGGGGGGCTATCTGCTTCTCGCAAAAGAGCCGGGTCTGGAGGTTCTTGAGCGGACGAAACTCGCCGATAAGCAGGCACCCTTCAGCGAAACTTATGCCGCCATGCAGGCTTTGCGATTCATGTGGCAATACGGTAACGAGACCATCAGCCCCAAACGTCTGCGGAAGTCGATGGAATTGCTCCTGACCCGGCCTGAGCTGGCTGATCTGGTGATTGCTGATCTTGCCCGCTGGAAGGATTGGGAAGTGGTTCCGCTGCTGATTGCCAAGTTTGAAGATCCTGAGTTTGGCATCCCTTCCATCCGCCGGGCGATTGTTCGCTTTATGATTTACTGTGCGAAAGATGCTCAGGAAGTGAAAAATCAGCCAGCGTCGGAATCGAAGCTGACACCTGAAGAGCTGGCACAGGTTCAAGCTCTTGGCCAGCAGGCCGAAGAGTGGCTCAAGAAGCTCGAAGAAACCGATCCCGGCTTGATTCGAGATGCCCGCCGATTTCTGCTGATCAAGTAAAACTCATGAGGCAGTGGCTCTGCACGTCCCAGAAATCAATGGCATGTTGTGGGTCGTCGAGCATGCTTGCTCAGAGCCGCAAGCATGGCACATCTGGCGCTGTCTAAGTCAAATCTTGAAGTCCTGATCAGCAAGCCTGGGGCTTGAGACAGCGTTCGATGGCAGGGAGGTATTCGGCTAAGGGAGCAACTTGCAGTTCGGGCACCTTGGCTGCTTCGTCGCAACGGCGTAGAAGTGTGGCTTCTTTGAAAAAAGGATGTTTTTCAAACTCAGCCACTTCGTCGGCAGACATCGGGCCACCTTGCAAGGCAAGGCTTTGCACCGATGGAGCACTTAACTGTGCAAAGTAACCGGGTTCTGCTGCAGCCAGGTATCTTTTCGCCTGGACATGCAGGCAGGCGGGTTGAGTAACCGCTTCAATGAAGCGGGGTTCCATCCACTGAAAAGCCAACGTTTCATGCATATCGTCGACACCATGATCTGGTGCATCTTCGGGAAGATCGTGCAGGAGATGGCCGACATCGTGCAGCAAAGCCGCAACGACCACAGACTCGGGAGCATTGAAGCTTCTGGCGAAGTGAGCAGCTTGCAGGGCATGCTCACGCTGAGTAACGGCCTCTTTGCCATAATTGGAATCGCCATGCTGAGCAAAGAGATTCACGATGGATTCCATCACCTGTTGAGGCGATTCGCTGCCGCATGTTCCCGTGGTCGCCATGATGATCACTCCGTATTCATTCCAAGGACAATCAACGATCCATGAAGGCAGTGGCCACACCAATGGCTGATAACACGGCAGGATCGAACTTCTTTACACGATTACCCTGACAATATCGCGTGGAATGTTATCGACTTTCAATGCCATAATGTTTCCTTATGAGAAAATTCATCGAGTCGGTGAACTTGAACTTGCGCGGCCTGTTGAGGCTGTGTGGAATTGACGTCGAGATGGTGAGAAGCAGTTATCGCATTGGTGATGGTGGATGCGTTGTGTCAGCACCTTGTTGACGGCATTGCGCAGCCGTATACTCTTCGACGCATAAGAAAGATCGTCTGCGAACTGTCCGACTTCGTTGTTGAGACATGTCCAGACTGTACTTCAGTTGAGGAGTGTGCTTGTGGCCCCGGTGAAGGTTGGCATCAACGGTTTTGGACGTATTGGGCGTGTCGCATTTCGTGCAATGGCAGCCCGCCCGGAAGAATTTGAAATTGTCGCCGTCAACGACCTGGGTAAGCCTGATTCTCTCGCTATGCTCCTGAAGTACGACAGCGTTCATGGCCGATTCCCTGGAACTGTGGAAGTCGATGGCGACTCAATCGTCGTCAACGGCAAGAAGGTCAAAGTGGTCGCTGAACGCGATCCCCGCCAGCTTCCCTGGAAGGCAATGGGCGTCGAGATCGCTCTCGAGTCGACTGGTTTCTTCACTGCTCGTGCGAAGGATGGAAAGCCTGGTTACGACAGCCATCTGGAAGCTGGTGCCCGCAAGGTCATTCTTTCTGCACCTGCCAAGGATACACCTGACCTGACCGTCGTGGTGGGCGTCAACGACAATCAGCTCACTCCCGAGCACAAGTGCATCTCGAATGCCAGTTGCACCACCAACTGCCTGGCTCCCGTGGCGAAGGTGCTGCACGAAAACTTTGGCATCGTCAAGGGTTTGATGACCACTTGCCACGCCTACACCAACGACCAGCGTCTCGCTGACCAGTTGCACGATAACATTCATCGCTCACGAGCTGCCGCCGTGAATATTATCCCCACATCGACCGGTGCCGCTAAGGCCGTCGGTGAAGTTCTGCCAGAACTCAATGGCAAGCTGACCGGGATTTCGCTGCGAGTCCCTGTGCCTTGCGGCAGCATTACCGACCTGGTCGCCGAACTTGGCAAGGACGTGACTGTTGATGAAGTGAATGCTGCTGTGAAAGCTGCTGCCGAAGGCCCGCTGAAGGGAATTCTGCAGTACAACACCGATCCCATCGTTTCGAGCGATGTGATTGGTAATGCTCACAGCTCGATTTTCGACGCTCCCTGGACCATGGTTCTCCAGAAGCGGATGATCAAGATTCTGAGCTGGTACGACAACGAGTTTGGCTATTCCAACCGGACAGCCGACCTCATTGCCAAGGTTGCCAAGCTCTAATTGGATGATGATGACCACCAGGGCGGATGGCTCTGGTGGTCATTTTTTACTCTTCACTGGTCGATGAGCGCGAGTTCAATGATCAGAATCTCTGGCTGAGGATATGTCCTCGGCCCTGTCGGTCTGACGGTTTCTTTGGAATCCGTGGATGATTTAGCCAGTCTGCATCGAAAAAATGATGCAGGTCTGGTTTCCGACAGCCAATGATGGTTTGTCCTCAGGTACTGTATGGTTCCGAATCCTTCTCGACTTGATGCGGCATTGGGTAGCCAGATCCCTGTGATCGCTCCGTCAATGCTCAAAGTCGATTTTGCAGATCTCGCGACAGAAGTCAGTCGGTTGGAAGAGGCCCATGCACATCTGCTGCACTGGGATGTGATGGACGGGAACTTTGTTCCCAATCTGTCGTATGGAGCCATGCTGATTGCCAGTGTCCGCAAGAGAACGTCCTTGTTCTTTGACGCACACCTGATGATTGCTCATCCGGAAAAGTATGTGGATGAGTACTTAGCCGCCGGATGTGACGCCATCACAGTTCATATTGAAGCGGCACCAGAGCCTGCCGAGATTCTCCAGAGAATTCGTGCAGGGGGTGCGCATGCTGGTCTGGCGATTAACCCGCATACACCACTTTCGCACCTCGAGCCATGGCTTGATCAATGCGATCTGGTTCTGGTGATGAGTGTGCAGCCCGGGTTTGGCGGTCAGAAATTTATGCCCGAGGTGCTTGATAAAGTTCGCGCTTTGCGAAGCCGGCTCGCACCACATGTCCGGCTTTCGATTGATGGCGGGATAGGAACGACGACGATTGCTGCAGCATCAGCTGCGGGGGCACGCCTGTTTGTTGCAGGAAGTGCAATTTTTGATGTCAGCGATTATGCCATTGCCATGAGGCAACTGGAGCAGTTGGCATCTTCTTCTTTGGAGTGTTGAGGCATATGTCTCGCTGTTCACACGTTGTTCTGGTGCAACCAGGGGCAACGGAATTGTGTTCACAAATGCGTGTTGTTGGTGGGCTCGATGTTTCGCTTTCTCCCCGAGGGATTGAGCAAGTCGCTGCGACGGGAACTTTTCTTCACGAACTGGTCACCAAAGATCTGGCTGTCGGGGCGATTTACTCGTCAGACTCCGGGCCCGCTTTCGAAGCTGCCCAGATCCTGGCCACTCAATTGGGTTTTCCAATTGTTGCTACACCTTTGCTGGCCAATCAGTCGCTGGGATTGTGGGAAGGCCTGCAGAGGTCAGAAATCGAGCGGAAGTATGGACGCCGATTCTGTTCGAAAGGTGCCTTTCTGGATGTGGAATCGCCTCCCGAAGGAGAAGCTGGCGATGATGTGCGCCAGCGTGTCGCCACGATCTTGAAAAAGGCCACCAGACGGTATCTGGGATTGATCATTATGGCCGATGATCCGCTGATTCGCTATGTGCGGGAGTTTCTGTCGCCAGCCGAAACGATGATTCTGGAAGCTCCTGAGAAGGGAAATTCATCGTCTCAGACTGCTCCCGAATTGCAGAAATCTACCAGTTCCCTGGGCGAATCTGGCCATGAGCTGTCGACAGTTAAAGTGGCAGAAGTTGATCATTGCCACTGCGAATTATTAACAATCTGCAACACGATCCCGGCACCACGGATGGCCAGTCGCTGGTCAATTTTCAGTGGCTGGATGGGGCAGTCATCTGTTGCCAATTCCAACTCAGTGACAGCAGTGACAGCAGTGACAGAATCGCAGACCATTTAAGTGCGTGGATATCAGGCTGAGGCATTTCCAGCATTGCCGTGAAAAAAATTGATCCCGGTTTGTTCACGACCTGTCGTGTACTCTCGGCAAAATTTCCCGTTTTCGTTATACTGCCACGCATGAAAGTCTGTGGCCAAAGGACATTTCCGCCGACAGTCAACGTACGAAAACCGTGTTCCTGTGAGATCATCGGAACAAGCGATACCCTGGACATCGAAATTCAACAGTCAGTATCCTGAGCAGATTAATTTGTCAGGGCTTACTGGGGTAAGGATCATCAATGAGCACCGGCGCACCCTTGGACGCAATCACTTCCAATGGCCAGATGCGACCTAAGCGGGGCGTCCCTGACGGTCTGTGGATTCAATGTGAATCGTGTAAGGCGACCGTCTTTCGCAAGCAGGTGGAGAAGAATTTCCACCTTTGCCCCGAATGCGACCACCATTTTTATGTTCCGACGGCTGAACGCATTGCCCAACTGCTGGATGAAGACAGTTTTGAAGAGTGGTTCAGTGAGTTGGCCCCCAAGGATGTTCTGGGCTTTGTCGATTCACGGCCCTATCACGAGCGACTGAAGGCCGAGCAGAAGAAAACGGGCATGCGCGATGCCTGTACGGTGGGCCGAGGTTATATGCGTGGCCGACCATTGGTCTTTGCCACGACAGATTCTGCTTTCATCATGGGGTCGATGGGATCAGTGGTCGGCGAAAAGCTGACGCGTGCGGTCGAGAAGGCCACCGAATTAAAACTGCCACTGGTGATTGTTTCCGGCTCTGGTGGCGGCGCCCGTATGCATGAAGGGATTGTCTCTTTGATGCAAATGGGTAAAGTCTCTGCGGCACTCGCTCGCTATCACGAAGCGGGTGGATTGTTTATCTCCGTGCTGACGAACCCGACGATGGGTGGTGTGGCTGCCAGTTTTGCTTCGCTCGGTGATATTACCATTGCTGAGCCCAAGGCCCTGATTGGTTTTGCCGGCCCGCGTGTGGTCAAAGCAACCTGCAAAATTGAACTTCCTGATGATTTTCAGACCAGCGAGTTCCTGCTGAAGCATGGCTTTGTCGATCGCATTGTCTCCCGGCCGCAATTGAAGCAGGAACTGGTGCGGATCATCGACTACTGTTCCAAGTCGTGGTGATCGGTCTATATGCAGAGCACATGCTCTCTGTTCTCTGTAAACTTTGAGATCTGCCAAACACCTCTTAAACGAGGCGGAGCAGGACTAATCTCGCAGAGGTGCCAGAACGGGAGGCCAGTCCTTGTCAGAGACTTCGGGAGTGACGCCACCCGGAGGAAGTGACTTGCCAACCGCCTCTTTCAAGAGAGCCGAAAGCTCGGTGATTTTGGCGGCGTATTCAGGTTTTTCGGCCAGGTTATTCAACTCTTTGGGGTCCGCCAAGTGATCGTACAACTCACGACCCCGCTGGCCATCATCCCATTCCGTGTAGCGGTACTTGTCGGTTCTCAGGCTGTAGCCAAAAAACCGATTGCTGGTGGGCTGTGGTTGAGGAACTGACGCAGCGGTTCCCTTTTTGGCTGCGGCTCCCGCACGATTGGGATTTCCTTGATTCCGCATGACCTGAGTCAACGCCCAGCCGCGACCTTTGGCCTGCGGATCAGTCAGCAACGAAACCAGCGATTGGCCTTGCAGACTGGCGGGAGTGGGAATGTTCGCCAGCTTTGCCAAAGTTGGATAAAGATCCACTTGAGAAACGGGTTCTGTAACCACCTGGCCAGCCTTGGAGATTCCGGGAGCAGAAATCAGCAGTGGGACTCGGGCACTTTCTTCGAACAGACTTTGCTTCTGCCAGAGACCATGCTCCCCGAGGTGATAGCCATGATCACTGGTGAAAACGACAATCGTGTTGTCGGCGAGGCCATTCTCTTTCAGCGAGGCCAGGACTCGCCCCACCTGGGCATCCATGAAGCTGATGCTGGCAAAATAGGCTTGCAGGATTTCCTGCCGCATGGGATCGGTAAGTTGATCCTGCTCTTTCTTGGCACTGGCCAGTGCCGGCTTCGGGATATCGAGTTGATCTTCCTGGATGCCGGGGATCAAAGGCATTTGAGGTCGATCATACCAACCGAAATAAGGTTCGGCAGGAGCCACGAATGGTGTGTGTGGGCGATAGAAGCCAACTGCCAGAAAGAACGGCTGCTGCGGATGCTGAGCAAAACGTTTGAGTAAAAGTTCGGCTTCGGTGGCGACCTTGCCATCGGTATGTTCGAGATCCTTGCCGGGGGATGCATACCAACTCAGTGTGCCACCAAATTGCCGGGGTGTGAGAGTGTGAATCTTGTCTTCTTCCTGCAGGTGATCGATCCCTGCGGGATTGATTTTCAGTTCCCACGAAGCCGGGTCGTCATGACCATCCGTCCCGATCGATGTCGGAACGTTGTAGTGATAAAGTTTGCCAATTCGAGCGGAGAAATACCCAGCCTTGCGAAACTGTTCGGGGAGACTGGAGTGCTGAGGGATCGATTGCCGGAAGATCTGCGAGTTCTGCAGAATACCGGTCGAGTTGGGGTACAGACCCGTCAGAATGGAATTGCGACTGGGGCCGCATAAAGGAAAGGTGCAGTAGGCTTTGTCGAAGCGAACTGATTGCTGAGCGAGTCGATCGATGTGAGGCGTTTTGACAAGAGGATGACCATAGCATCCCAGAGAGTTATTCAGATCATCAGCGATAATGAAAAGGATGTTCGGACGGGCTGTTTTCTGAGAACTGACGGCTGGTGATGGATCTTCGGCAAGAAGTGGGGAGACCGCGTGTATAATGAAAAAAGCGATTCCCAAAGAGACAGACAGGCCAGCAAAGCGGTGGATCATGGGGAACTCCTGCAATGAACTGCGGCATTGGTGTGAATTCTCAGTGGCATCAAGCACAGCTTGGCAGATATCCCGCGAAATCGCATAACGAATTTTGATCATCTGCCACGATTTTGCTGCGAACAAAGAGAAAGTGAGGTCATCCCATGCAGTGCAACATCGATCAGAAGGGACGCCGGGTCCGCATGATTGGCGGTATTGTTTGTACGATTGGCGGACTGGTCTGCCTGGGTGTGGCCATTGCCGGACTGGCGGTGATTGCGATGGTCTGTACCGGGATTGCCCTGCTGATTTCGGGGGCATTTCAAATTTATGAGGCCCGCAAAGGCTGGTGTGCCATTCGCGCGATGGGCTTCAAGACCCCGATTTAGGTTGGATGGGGACTTGTTGGTGCGTGCGAACACATTCTCATCATGACGAGTCGACAAATCCCAGAAATCAATAGAGCGTTGGGTTCAGTCAAGCATGCTTGCTCGAAGCCGCAAGCATGGCACACAAATTACTCTTAATCGACGAATCCGAGTCAGGTGTTCATTGCTCTCGATTCGATGGAATATCGCTCTATTGGTTCTGTCTGGAAGTTTCGATTGATCGAGACGACTGGCGTGCCAGGGCTTTCTGGCGTTCGGGTTTCGTGGCATGCCAGACAGATCGAAGCATTCTTTCCTGAGCGATCGAAAACTCTACGCCACGACGGCTCATGGCAATGGCTGCCGTTTCGAGCAGGGGTTCGATGCTGGATAGCTCTTCGATCTCTCCGTGCCAGAATCGGGTAAACGAGGGAATATGTTTGGGGAGGAGTTCGCCCGCCGGGAGAATCATACTCATCACGCCCACGGCACTTCCCGTATTGAACATGCTCCCCAGACCCGTTTTCACGTGGTCGGCAAGAAAGCAGCCCACCTTTTTCTCACCCGTTGCGATCGATGTGCCACCAATGGGGACGGAGACATTCGAGTAATCGTTTTTCAAGTCGCTATTGGTCGTAATGGCCCCCAGATTCACCCACGAGCCGACATAGCTGTGGCCCAGAAAGCCATCGTGGTACTTGTTCGAGAAGCCTTGGAAGACGGAATTCTCGATCTCTCCACCCACCCGGCACATGGGGCCAAAACTGGTACCCGCGCGGAGGTTCGTACGGAAAAGTTGAGTCCCCGGGCCAACATAACAGGGGCCTTCCATACGGGTAAACGCCTGAATGACGGCATCGCGGTCGATGTAAATGGGGCCACCCGTCGTATCGAAGACGACAAAAGGATCGACTTTGGCAGATTCATGAACCCACAGCGCTTGCGTTGGCCCCACGATTGTGAAGGTCTGGTTTGGATGAGCTTTCAGTTCACTTGAGGATGATTGTCGGAAGGCATGATCCTCACAGATCTGCTGCTCATTCTCATTGACCAGATTCCATGGTCTTCGCAGGATCTTTCCGGGTGAGACGACTCGCTTGCGAGATTGAGCCAGCCGGACGAGCGATTCGTCGAGGTGATGATCGAGTAGCAAGGTGGCTTCGAGTGGATCGCAAACTAGCCAGGCGATTTCTCCATCGACGATTCCCACAGATTCATCGCTGAATTCCGGGACTTCTGCGGGATTGCAGAGCCATTGACCATTCAGCAACAGTGTGTGACCACCAGCCAGCCAGCGGGCATCATTGACGTAAGCATCGGGATGGGATTCGCGATACGTTTCGAGAAGGTGCGGACGAATAATCGCCCCCCATTCATCCGGCTGCAAAACTTTCAGCCAGCGTTCACGTGTGGAAAAGTGGCCTGTCAGCAACTCGAACACGGGACGGACCCAGACGAGTGGCTCAAGAGCTGATGAAGCGGAGTTTTCAAAAATTGCCAGACGCATGACGGGATTCCCTTCGCTGTCGTGCTTCCTGCAGAATTTTCATTTTGTCGTTGTCAATTTAGGCAATTCGAATTTTCTGGTGAAGACGACTTTTGAATTCATACGTGTGGTTTTGGTGGAGGGGGAGCGATTTGGGTAAATTTGCTACGTTGACACAAACTTCACTCCCTTCTTTGAAACGGCTTGATAAGCTGACTGTGGTGCGTTAGTCGTCAATCGTGGATGAAAGTGCGTGGTGCGTGACGGCCACTTTCTCACGATGTCCAGGTTGGTTTTCCAATCGTCTGAGTGATCCCATCACCTTCCATCTTTAAGAGTTCCATCATGCTTGCTCCTCAAATATCGACTTTTAATGGGTCTCAGCCTGCAAGGTTACAGGTCAGTGATGGTCAGGCCGATTGCTGGATCACGATTGGAACATCGACAGGCGCCACACGCATGCTGCGGGTGAGTGCCGTCCTGCTGGTTATGGGTGTTCTGGGAACGCTGGGTGGAACAGTTTCTTCGGCATTCGCCCAGCAGAGTGCGGCACCAACGCCGACACCCATCTCAAGGGCGACTCCTGTGGCGGCACCGGTTGCTGCACCACCTGCGAGTGAAGAGCCACTGGCCATTGTCACCAGCTTTGCTGAGAAGTATGGCCAGGCCTTCAATGCTGCGAAGATCGATGACCTTATTGCCTTGTGGCGTGCGACGGGAACCTATGAGGACGAAACCGATGGGCTGATTGTGACTGGCCATGCAGCACTCAAAGAAGGGTTCGGCAACCTCTTCAAAGAAAACCCGGGCCTGCGGATTATTGCGAATGTGCAATCGGTGCGACCCGTCACCAAGGAAGTGCTGATGTTCGAAGGAATCGTCACGACCAGTGCTCCAGAGAGTGACGCCACGGTCTCAAGCTTTGAGGCTGTGCTCGTCAAGGAAGGGAATCAGTGGTTACTCGATTCGGTGAAAGAATCGGCTGCGGTCGAAGGAAAGGCCATGTTGCAGAACCTGGCCTGGCTGGTGGGTGAGTGGCGCGACGACAATCAGGATGTTTCCATTGAGACGACTGTGCGCTGGTCAAGTCAGCAGGCTTTTCTGATTCGGGCCTACAAGGTGCGAATTGATGACGAGATCAGCCATGAAGGGACACAAGTGATCGGCTGGGACGCGCAGCAGAAAACGATCCGTTCGTGGAATTTTGAATCGGATGGTGCTTTTGGTGAAGGCCTCTGGACCCTGGCCAGTGGGGAATGGACGATTCGCAATACAATGACACTGGCTGATGGAACACGCGGATCTTCGCGGCAGATCTTGAGGCCGGAATCGGCAGATGCCTACACGGTCGAATCCGTTGGTCGCGAATTGGGTGGTGTGCCACTTCCATCCACGGGAGAGATCCGCGTGATTCGCGTCAACAGCGAGTCGATGACTCAGGTGGAATCAGCTCCCAATGCGAATGTTCCAGGTCGGTGAGTTGCTTAGGGCGTACCTGTTCTGAGGCTGGAGCCATCTCAGATATTGAACGCCAACATTGGTATTGAGACCCAGAAGCATTGTTTTTCGAGACCACGACTCCACTCCATATGCCGGGCGACATCCAGGGAGCGATCATGTATCAGAAATTTTCATGGACTTTGGCGGTTTCGCTATCGCTGGCATCGCTCTCGCCCGTCTGGGCGATTGGTGGTCGAGGTGGCGGTGGCGGTGGCAATCGGCCAAATATCTCGCGACCTTCTGGCGGTGGTGGGGGGGGAGCAGCAGCAGCCCGGCCATCCATGCCCTCCAGACCTGCTGCACCGACGGCGAGGCCCAGTGCGCCAGCGGCCCGGCCCAGTGCACCAGCAGCGAGGCCTAACCTGCCGACCGCCAGACCGAATACGCCAGCGGCCCGTCCATCACTTCCGGCCAATCGGCCGAATTCGTTGCCATCGGGTGGGATCTCCAGACCTTCAGGAAACAATCGCCCCACGTTACCGACAACAAGGCCGACAGCGCCGACATTGCCCACGACGAGGCCTGGGGCAGGTGGTGGTGCAGCCCAGACACGCCCGACGCTGCCTCAAACCCGACCATCACTTCCGGAGAACCGTCCGGGCGTTGGGACCGGGATTGGCAATCGCCCCGAAGTTGGTGGCAACAGGCCTTCCATCAATCGCCCCGGGACATCAAATCCGGGAACCACACTTCCCGGCGGCATTGGAAACATTGGTGGAAATCGTCCCGGAGTAACTCGTCCTTCACTGCCTGAAGGGGGGATCAATCGCCCCGGTACGACGCGACCTGATATCACCAGACCTGAGATCACTCGTCCTGGAACAGGGCGTCCGGAGATCTCTCGCCCAGACATTTCTCGCCCAGACATTTCTCGACCGGGCATTTCTCGTCCAGAGATTGGGGGCGGGGCAGGCCGTCCGGGTGTGGGTGGGGTCACACGCCCGACGCCGGGGGATCTGGGTGATTTTCTGGGCATGCAACGGCCTATCCGACCAACGGAACCTCCCGTACGCCCATTACCAGATCGACCCGGGATTGGAGATCGGCCAGGTATTGGAGATCGACCCGGTATTGGAGATCGACCCGGTATTGGAGATCGGCCAGGTATTGGAGATCGACCCGGTATTGGCGATCGCCCTGGTATTGGAGATCGCCCTGGGATTGGAGATCGGCCCGGTATTGGAGATCGCCCAGGTATTGGAGATCGCCCCGGGATTGGAGAGCGACCCGGGATTGGAAACGGTCAACGGCCAGACTGGAGTCGACCTGAAGACAGGCCACGTCCGGGACGTCCAGGTGATATTAACATCAACAACCGCCCGAGCTGGGTGAACATCAATAACAATCAGATCAATGTGATCAGAAACAACTGGGGGAATGCGATCAGGCCCTTGCCAGGTCAGCCCGGCATGGGGAACTGGCTCAATGATCACCCTAACCGCCGAGATTATTGGAATAGTTGGGGCGGTAGTGTTCGTTCATCGTGGAGATACAACGGTTTTCACAGAAACTGGTATGGCCCCAACTGGTGGGTGAGTCATCCTCATGGCTGGGGTGGTTGGCATTTTCATCGCTGGAGTGTCTGGCAAAGCCCGAGTTTCTGGTGGCGAGTGCCTGTCTGGACGACCTTTGCCACATGGTTCACCTGGAGGCAGCCTCCTCCCGCCGTCGTGTGGTCACAGCCAGTCTTCTTTGATTATGGGACGGGTGGAAATGTGGTGATCAACTCGGATTCCGTGTTGATCAATGGTCAGGTGGTGGCGACACCGGCTGAGTTTGCAGAAAGTGCTGCAGTTCTGGCGACAGTCCCGGCACCGGCCAATGACGAAGAGGCGGCAGCGATGGAATGGATGCCACTGGGGACATTTGCCATTTCGACAGACCGCGATGACAAGAGCCCTTCACTCAGTATTCAACTGGCTGTGACACGCACGGGGATCATCGGTGGAACGCTCTTTAACGCAGAGACCGATGAAGCAACATCTGTGCAGGGTCAGGTTGATTCTGAGACGCAAAGAGTGGCCTTCCGCATTGGCACCACGGATGATCTGGTGATCGAAACCGGACTTTACAACCTCACTCAGAATGAAGTCCCCGTGTTGGCTCATTTTGGAGTTGAGACGACCGAAAACTGGCTCATGATTCGGCTCGATCCACCAGAAGATGAGTAATCGCTGGTGGTCGCGTGAGAATCGTAAACTTCACTCAGCTCAAGGGTTGGTGGTAGCGTGCTGGAGCTTCTGGAGAACTTCGCGACTCTCAGGCTTGTCTTTGAGAAGTGAGTTCAAAATGTCGATCGCCTCCTCGCGCCGGTCGGTGGCGAGGAGGATATCGGCGAGAAGCTCGCGGGTGGCGAAGTTCGGGCCGGGAATTGTTAATCCTTCCCTCAAGGCTGCCTCCGCCTTGGGGAGATCATTCAAACGGACATACGCTCTTCCGAGGTTGTACCAAGTATCGACATGATCTCGCTTGAGAGCTGCCGATTTCTGGAGAGCGACCACAGCCTCCTGAGGATTGACTTCGACGAGTGCATCGCCCAGATTCAGCAGATGCAGGCTGTTTTTGGGATCAAGTTCGTGGGCTTTGCGAAACATTACAGCCGCATCTTCGGGGATTTTCATTGCGAGAAGCACGAGTCCGAAGTCGGCATAAGATTCGGCACTCCGTGAATAGTTTCTGACGAGATAAGCCGCATGCGTAGCCGCTTTTTCGAGACGGTTGTCTGCCAGATAATTGCGAACGAGTGAAGATCGCGGCCTGGCAGCATCGGGATACTTTTGAATCGTATCCATAAAGGCGGCCTCTTCCGACGTGTAGACCGCGTTCCGTGAATAGGTCACACAGCCCAGGGCCACAGCAATCGGCAGGCAGACAAGTAAGCTGATCCCTGCTGGTGACTGTTGAGGCAGCTTCAGTTTGTCTGTGGCCAGTCGAGCGAGCTGATAGATCGCCAGGACAAACCCTGCGGCCAGGAAGGCGATTGGCAAATACATGCGATGCTCGAAATAGGCATCAGCAATCGGCACAATGCTGGATGTAGGAGCCAGCACGAGGAGCCATCCCCCGGCAAGAAAGCCAGTTCTGGGGAATCGAACCATTAAGAAAACAATCAGGCAGAGTCCGAGTGCAAATGGTAAAACTTCCGGCCAGGCTTCGGAAAGTGACATTCGCCAGGGCCAGCAGGGGTCTAACGCCTGACCATCGGGCCAAAACAGAAGTTTGAGGTATTGGAATATCACGCTGGGTTGAGTAATCAGATATTGCCAGGGGGTTCCCTTCTGGATGACTCCAATTCCGCCATCATCGTAGTTTTCGCGATGAGCCCACATGATTCCGAAGAGGAAAATCAGTGTGGACCAGATGCAGAGATGAAGTTTCCAGCGAGTTATTACGAGTTCGCGAACCGACTTTGAAAAGAAGACGCGGTCGAGCCAGAGAATCAGCAGAGGTGCTGTCGCCATCAGTTCCTTCGAGGCCATCCCCAGCAGCAGGCAGAGAATTGTTCCCAGAATCAAGATTTTCTTCCGGGAAGTGACGGCCAATACAAACCCCACCAGCGATGCCAGGTACCATAAAGAGGTGAGTGATTCGAGCCTCTGGTAGGTGTAGGTGACGCCTTGTGTCTGCAAGGGATGAAGAGCCCAGAGAGCGGCCGTGCAAAGAGCAATGCACCAGCTATCCGAAATCATGCGCGGATCGGAATGAGGACTTCGTTCAATCACGAGTCGAGTGAGAACATAGACGAGGAGCGTATTGATAAGATGAATGCACAGGTTGACGGCCTGATAGCTCCAGATCTGTTCTCCACTGAGTGCATAATTGAGGGCAAAGGTGAAAAAGACAACGGGGCGCGTTGACGACCAGAGGTATTCTGGAGGCCAGAGAGCGCGAACGGGCTTGTAGGAGAGAATAAAAAGCCGGCCATCAAAGACGAAATCTGCGGAGCCAATGTTGGCATAGGCCACTGCCACGGCTGTCAGAAGAAGGAAAACTGCCAGCCACCAAGAGTTGCAGAAACTCAATAGAGCGGGCTCAAGCGGTGCTTGATGAATGGGCTTTTGACTTCCAATCGCCAGTTCCTCGGCCGGTAGAACGGATGATCGGCTAGATGCTGATGGTCGCTGGGGCATCTCGGAAGATCTTTAGTGTGTCAGGAGGAAAAGCTCATGTGTTCTAACCTGTCGAGAGTCGGCCTGCACGGTTGGCCGATGTGACTCATGAGCGAATTGTTCAAAGTTTCATGTTTTATTCACACTGGTTTCGACGTTTGATTGAGACTGATCTGACCGAACAACGAGAGGATTTCTAATGAAGAACTCTGGTGGTGATGCGGGTCTCAGTGGATATGGCCTATGGTTGTGAAGCAATATGCTGAACTTCCGTGACGAATGACAAACCATCCCTGGTAAAGCCTGAAATGACTGACAGCCTCAAACAAATCGCTTCGCAAGATGTTGCAACTCAGGGGGTTCTGCCCGATGTGGAAGCACCGCCGGTAGTTGACCATCGACCGACGAACTACCGCGAACGGGTATTTTCGTTGTTTGAGGAATGCTGGCCCGTCCGCCAGGTTAAAGCCCTGGACTTTGGTGCCGGGGATGGATGGTTCGCCAGTCATCTGCTGCAAAGAGGGTTGTGTGCACAGGTGACGGCGATTGATGTGCAGATTCAGCCACAGCTTTTGCATCCTGTTACCGCCTATGATGGAGTGCGGATTCCTGCTGATGATCGTCAATTTGATCTCAGTTATGCCGTCGATGTGCTTCATCATTGTCCTGATCCGATGAAGTCATTAGAGGAACTGTCGCGGGTAACGCGAGAGTGGTTGGTTATCAAGGATCACACTTACACCACCAGTGCCGGTTACTGGACTCTCTGCCTGCTCGATGAGTTGGGTAACCGGCGTTTTGGCATTCCTTCCCGATATCGCTACATGAAGGGCTGGGAATGGTGGAGTCTCCTGGAAAGAGCAGGCTTTCAGGAAGAGCGCCGGATCTGGCCGGCACCTGTCCATGAAGGTTGGCTGGGAAGTTGTACGAATCATCTGCAGTTTGTCAGTGTCTGGAGAAGGAGCGACTGTGGATCCTGATCAAAGTGGTCGTCTCCATCCCTCGTGGTTCAATCATCAGCGGCATGTGCTCAAGGCACTCGCGCAGGCAGTGGTGAAAATTGTTGAGGAACATCACCAGCCATTGAAAAACGCCACAGTCCTCGACTTTGGTTGTGGTGATGCCCCTTATCGGACTTTGTTTCAAGCGAGTGGCATCGCGAAGTACCTGGCTGCGGATCTGGGTGATGGGGCCGAGATTCCGATTGAGTCTGGCAAACCATTGCCGATCGCAGATCAGTCGATCGATTTTGTCGTATCCTTTCAGGTCCTGGAGCACGTCTGGGATCTGGACTGGTATTTGAGTGAGGTCAGGCGAGTCCTTAAGCCTGATGGCAAGCTGATTTTATCGACGCATGGCACCTGGCTGTATCATCCACATCCGACAGACTTCCGGCGATGGACAGTCGATGGATTGCCGGAAGAACTTAGTACCCGGGGCCTGGTTGTGGACAAGATTGAAGGGCTGGTAGGCCCTTTAGCATGGACCACACAAGTGCGGTTACTGGGCTACCGGATGGTTTGTCAGAAAATTCCGCTGGTGGGAAATCTGCTGGCTTCTTTGATGGCTTTGTTGATGAATGTGCGCATGTGCCTGGAAGATGGGATCACTCCGCCGGCGCTGATCCAGAACCATGCCTGCGTCTATATCACCGTGAGTCATCCCCGTTGAGTGCCATTGTCTGTCGGAATTGGCGATCGATGGATCTTGCCTGGCTGCCAACATCTGTTTGAGGTTTCATTTTGAAGATTCTCACGGTCACTCATTACTTTGCTGAACATGGCGGAGGCATTGAGTCGGTGGCGAAGCAGATCACCGAGCGGTTAGCCTCACGGGGGCATGCATGTGTGTGGGCAGCGACAGCACCTTCCCGTACTCAGTCGAAACCTGCCGGGGCTGTGACATCTCTCGAAATGAGTGGCAGCAATCATCTTGAAGAATGGACTGGCGCACCTTTTCCTATCTGGGATTCCAGGAGCCTGCAAAAGTTAAGGCAAGGAGTGATCGATGTGGATCTGGTTCACATCCATGACTTCTGGTACTCGGGCAATCGAAAAGCCTTCTCGATGGCCATTCAACTAGGCCGTCCGGTTGTGATCACACAACATGTGGGGACCGTCCCTTATCGTAATCCATTGTTGAGATGGGCCATGGCCATGGCTGACCGCCGGCTGGCTCCATCCACCCTGGGTTTGTGTGATCAGACCGTGTTCATTTCCGAACGAACAAGACGACATTTTGACGGGCGATTCCCTTATTCTCGCGAACCGGTGTTAATCCCCAATGGCGTAGATCTGACGATCTTTACTCCGGCAGAGCAGATCCGTCGTGAGGAACTGCGAAAAAAATGGGGATTCTCGACAGACGCCCCCGTCTGGCTGTTTGTCGGCAGGTTTGTCGAGAAGAAGGGGCTCAGACTTTTACAGAGAGTCTGCCAGCACTTTGCCAACATCCAGTGGTGTTTTGTGGGTCAGGGGCCGCTCAGCCCGGAGAAATGGCATGAATCTGAGAAGCCGCCACGATTAAAGGTGCTGCCCTGGCAAAAGCCTGACGCACTGGTCGAGCTTTATCAATTGGCAGATCAGCTAGTCTTGCCTTCGATTGGTGAGGGCTTCCCGCTGGTTGTGCAGGAGGCGATGGCGAGTGGTACGCCTTGTTTGATCACACATGAAACGGCATCGGGTGTGAGTGGTGATCTTCCCGAACTCAGTACCTGTGATCCTCGAGCCGAATCCTTAAAAGCAGTTCTTCAGCGACTGGAAGCGCAGTCACCTCTGGATGATTCTCGGAGGCGGCAGATTGCCAATTATGCTCGCGGCCTATGGGATTGGAACGAGACAGTTTCAAAATACGAACAACTTTTCGAGTCGCTTTGCCGTTGAAGAATTTTCAAAGAGTAGCCCATTCGCTGAGAAGCTGTTGACTGTGAGTCCTGTGATTAGCACCCGCAGTCTATCCGTCAGAAGAATTGGCTGCTAACTGGCAAAAGTCGTCCTTTGTGAACCGAAATTCACAGTGACTTCACCGGTGATTCGCGAAAGGACAGAAAGATCTCAGCACCTCGATGATCGCTTGGCTTCTCGAATCATGGTGCGCGAAATGATTTCTTCCCGGTTGCTTCCTGAAACGATTGACGACGGCGTGACGATTGCCGACTTTTCTGGTGAGTATGCTTTGCCAGCGATTGAAGTTTCCGTGGTGATGCCCTGTCTGAATGAAGAGCGGACAGTTGTGGTTTGCGTTGAAAAGGCCCTCCAGACCATGAGCCGACTGGGTGTCATGGGCGAAGTGGTGATTGCCGACAATGGATCAACGGACAAGAGCGTTGAACTGGCGACCGAGGCTGGTGCGCGAGTGGTGCATCAGTCGCAGAAAGGATACGGCAGCGCTCTCCAGAAGGGATTTGAAGAAGCCCGCGGCAAATTCATCATTATGGGTGACTGCGACGACAGCTATGATTTCACCGATCTGGAGCGGTACATCGAGGAACTTCGTGGCGGTGCCGATCTGGTGATGGGCAATCGTCTCAAAGGTGAAATCAAGCCTGGGGCGATGCCACCACTTCATCGCTATTTTGGCAACCCGGTGCTGAGTGGCTTTTTGAATCTGCTCTTTCGCACGGGAGTGGGTGACTGTCACTGCGGAATGAGAGGTTTTCGTAAAGAGGCTTACCAGTCGCTGGGCTGTCATATGCCGGGGATGGAGTTTGCCAGTGAGATGGTCATCAAGGCCAGCAAGGCTCGACTGAAAATCCGTGAGATACCGATTGTGCTCTCGCCCGATGGGCGAGATCGACCACCTCATCTGCGAAGTTTTCGAGATGGCTGGCGACATCTCAAGCTGATTCTGATGTACTCGCCTTCGTTCCTGTTCCTATTGCCTGCAGTGGTGATGATCGCTCTGGGACTGTTGGCTGCCCCTGTGGCTTTGTTAGCTGGTTATGGAACCTACGAGACCATTTTCGGCCCGAACTTTCTGATTATGGCGGCCTTCATGGCGGTTGCCGGAGCACAGATTTTCTTCCTCGGTTTGATTGCCCGTCTGCAGGCTCATCGGGTCGATCCGGTGTTTGCCAGTCCGCGTATGGATTGGCTGTTGAGAACGTTTTCGGTGGAGCGAGGATTGATCAGTGGTGGCGTGATTTCACTGATCGGACTCGGTCTGACAATCCCTGTCGTCAGCGAATGGTTTCGCTCGGGAACTGTGTCTCAACCGGCATTGTGGATTCTCTCGGGAACGTTGCTCGTACTGGGCACCCAGACCATGTTTGGCTCGTTTCTGATTGGTATCCTCGAATTGCAGATTGAGCGTTCCAAGCAAAAGAAACTCTAGTCGTCCGCAGATTGAGCAAGACTCATTGAGCATCTGAGTTAAATCCATCGAGTCTTGCTGAGTGGCTGAATCGAACAACTTGATTCAATTGCCATTCATCCGGCGAATGTCGTCGTTCCAGGCTCGGTTTTCTCGAATGGCCTCTTTCGTTCCTTCGCTCAAGCCACCACCAAAACCTTCCCAGGCAGGTTGATTGGAACTGGGCATGCTTTTGGAAATTTCATCCAGAGCATTCATGACTTTTCCCATCTGCTCAGCGAACTGACCGATCATTTGCATCTCGGCCAGATTACCGGCCTCGGCTGCTGGGAGATCCTTTTTTGCCTGTGCATACCCGGCGTCAGCCGCTTTACGAATCCAGAGTGCGGCTGTCTTGTCGTTTCGTTTGACGCCATCGCCATAGGCAAAGCATAAGCCGTATTCGTACATTCCTTCGGGGTAGCCCAGATCGGCGGATTTGCGAACCCAGGCGGCATAGGTCTTGAAGTTCTGCTTCACTCCACCCCGGCCCATCGCAAAAAACTTGGCGGCATGGAGCATCGCTAACGGATTACCGGCATTGGCACTCTGGAGGAAGTATTCAAGAGCCTTCTTTTCATCGAGGGTAACGCCAGTCCCAGTGACATACAGGACTCCCATCGTATTGAGGGCATCGGGCTGCCCCAGTTTGGCGGCCTTCTCGTACCACTCGATCGCTTTCGGAAGATCACGAGGGAGTGCCTGGTTATTCAGGTAGAGATCGCCTAGTCGCTTCATGGCCAGGGCGTTGCCGCGATCTGCCGCTGTGCGGTAATGCGTCTGACAGGTCTGCACATTCTTGGCCACACCTGATCCCAGCAAGTAGCAATCGGCCAGTCCCACCATGCCATTCGTATCATTCGCAGCTGCGGCTTTTCGATACCATTCAACGGCTGACGATGGATTGGCAGATGTCCCGACACCTTCGCGATACATATGGCCGAGCAAAGTCATCGCTTCGGGATCTTGAAGTTCAGCAGCTTGTTTCATCCAGCGAAATGATTCGGCTGCATCCACCTTTTTCGAGCGGCTGTCAATCAATACCGCAGCTAATGTGACCATGGCGTCGGCGTGATTTTTGGCTGCTGCTTCCCGGAGCAGTTCTTCGCCTTTGGCCCAGTTTTTTGTGACTCCTTTGCCTTCCAGATAGCAGCGGGCCAGGTTGGTTTGACCCGTCAGATTGCCTGTGGCTGCCGACTGGCGATAGAGGTCAAACGCTTTGGTCGATTCGGCTTTAACGCCACGGCCAAAGTGGTACATATTCCCCAACAAGGAGAGCGCCCTGCCGTCTTTGGCATCGGCAGCTTTCTTGAAGAGTTCAAAGGCTTTCGAGTCATCTTTGGAAACACCAATCCCATCGAGATAACAGAGTCCCAATTCGATATGAGCTTCGATGTTCCCTTTTCTGCTGAGCGATTGGAAGATCTCGAAGGCCTGCTGCTGATCGGCCGCCGCCTTCGATGTGACCAAGCGTTTGCCTTCTGCCAGAGAGGGCGTTCCCTGAGCAGCTTGTAGCGTACTGGTGATGCCGACAAGACCCACGACGGCCATCAACCACAGGCCGGCCATCAACCCACGGAATCTGCTGTTTGACTTTTTTCTCATGTTCTCTCCCGGCGATTCGTGAATGCTCAATCGACTGATGCAACTCTGCGCTTTCCTGACGCTATGACATGCGAGAAGCAGGAATCATCTGTGCCAGAATTTTCCAGGATTTTCCAGATTTGCCGGAAAATGTGATCTCGATTCAGCTGAGTGAGATCATTGAACATCATGAAAAACAGCAAACGCCCGATCCTGCTGGTGAGGATCGGGCGTTCTTAGAATTCGCTGTTTGGAGAGGAACTGGAAGTTGCCAGTTTACCTGCGGGCGAGTTGCCTGCGTAGGGAGTTCATCCCTGCCGCGAGATCCTGATCGTCTTCGGGATTTTCATTTCGCAGGCCGCGATAGGCGGTTAACTGTTCTGAACTTGCTGGCACTTGGACATCGGGTTCAACACCAATTTTTCCGTAAGTGTTGCCATTGGGCGAGTAGAACTTGGCCGTTGTGAGCCGAAGACCTGTCGAAGCTCGACCGGGAAGAATGCTTTGGACGCTCCACTTGCCATAGGTTTTGCGGCCGACCAGCACACCGCGGCCATGGTCGTGAATGGCACCGGCGACAATTTCGCTGGCACTCGCACTATCGCCGTCGACAAGAATGACGAGTGGAACATTCCAATCATTACCGCGAGTGGCGGTGTAGCTCCAGTTTTGATCCTGTGTGCGACCTTTGGTGGAAACAATCATACCGTCATCAAGGAAGCGGTCGAGAACTTCGACAGCCGCTGTCAGGAGACCACCCGGGTTGCCTCGCAAATCCCAGATGAGCGCCTGCATTCCCTGGCTGCGGAGATCTTTCAGTGCCGCATCGAGTTCAGCGGCTGAGTTCTTCTGGAAGCCAGTCATCTTGATGTAGCCAATCCCGTTCGCAGGATCGACAATTCGCACAATGGGGATGCTCTTCACCTTAACGGCCCGGCGGCTCAGCTCGGTCTGGCGGATCTGTTCTGTGCGTGGATTTTTCAGATCGAGACGCACACGGCTATCGGGAGTTCCCTGCAGATGCTGGGCTGCTTCTTCAGTACTCATATTGAGGCAGTTGATCCCATCAATCGCGACGATGTAGTCGCCCGGGGCAGCACCACCTTCTTCGGCTGGACTCTCGCTGAGGACGTTGATCAACAGCATCCCTTTACCAGCTTCGGCCTTCATTTCAATGCCGATCCCGACGAATTCACCTTCGATATTGCTGTAGAGATCATCCAGGCGGCCAGGTGTCAGGAAGCTGCTGTATTCATCAAGGGCATTGCAGCCACCGAAGACATACTCCATGACAATCGCACCGGGCGCGATTCGCAGTTCGGAATAGGCAGAGCGTGCGACTTCGGTCACAACCATGCGGGCTTCTTCCATGCTGCTACAAGGACGATTCCAGTAGCGATCACGAAGCATGGCACGGAAGGCACCAATGGATCTTTGCGAGGCGGAGGAGACATTCTTCGCGAGAAATTTTTCGTTGGTGAGAGCGACGTAAAGACTCTCTGTGCCGTGGGCGATAAATGCAGTGGGGCTAATCGTATCAACATAGTATTTGCGAACTTTGAGCAGTGCGTCATCGAGGAAGACTAGCGATTCGTCGAGTGATGAGGCGGTCAGTCCGTCGGTATAGCTTTTGTCGGCATAGCGACGATCGACCGAGAACTGAATGCGAGTTCGTCTGAGGCCGTATTTGAGCTGGGGATTTTCTGGCCACTGTTTGAGGGCCTTCTCGTACAGGCCGATGGCGTCCACCCACTGTCGACTTCTTTCGAAATCAGCCGCGCGCTCGATGGCGGCTTTCTCAGTGGCTGGTTCGCTTTCTGTTGCTTGAGCCGTCGGGGCGAATGCCACGGACCAGCCCAATGCCAGAAATGCGAGATAAGTCCAAACGGAATTTGAGCGCAGTCCAAATGGTGGATGCACCTTGAAGCCCCCCTCAAGGATCGAACAAGAACGTCGGCAATCGGAGAAGGCTTTGCGCTACCCGCGTGGCAAAACCTTCTTCAGACAGCGTGACGAGTGGAAGTGGGCAACAGCAATGTTTCTTTAATGAAACTTCTGTTGTCCGTACAAAACGACTATAGGTCGCCCCGTGCACAGGTCAAACTGGATTCCTCTTGCCAATTTTCGCTCTTTGTAAGAACCGTCACAAACGGACAGCAGCTCATTGATTCTTGGGAAATCTGCCTGATGAGACTCAATATTTCGAGCAACGATTTCAATCGTTGTTCGAAATGTTCGAATCCTTCAGCAGACGTCCTATGAAAACAACTGCTCCCTGAAGCCTGGGCCTATTCAGCGGTCTGCGGTCGAGTCAAACTGGCGATATCAATGAGCGATACGATGGCCTGCTGACCATCGACCGCCTTTTCGAAATGGGTGCCATCAAACAGGGATCTTCGACCCAAGGTCTCGTACCGCTGGAATATGCTCCTTCCTTGGCAAACGTCATGTCCGCAAGAGATGTCAGCAAGTCACGTTCCGCAGTGGGGCGATCGAGCAGCTTGCCGATTTGTCGTCAGCGGACCGGCCAACTTAAGTTCTGACTCCACAATCGGAAGCGAATCATCGTATAATCTGTCAAAAATGTGTTCTTCTCGGGACCCGGAAAGTCTACATGCCTGCTCAGGATTACTATTCAGCACTTGGTGTAACAAAAACTGCAACGGCTGATGAGATTCGCAAGACCTATCGCAAGCTGGCTCGCGAGTACCATCCCGATGCCCGTCCGGGGGATGCTGCGGCTGCCCAGAAGTTCAAAGAGATCCAGGAAGCCTACGACGTCATTGGAGACGAAGAGAAGCGTCGCAAGTACGATCAGTTAGGGCACGATTTCTACAAAGCCTCCAATGGCGAAGGCGGCGCAAACCCCTACGGTCGTTCACCTTTTGGCGGAGGTGGAGCCGGTGGTGCATCGGCAGTTGATCTGGAAGAACTTCTCGGTGGCTTTGGCTTTGGTGGTTTTGGTGGCGGCGCCAGAGCAGGTCGTGGGGAAGGTGGCAGGACTCGAAGATCTGCACCGCGCGATATTGAAATGTCTGTGACCGTTCCCTTTGAAAAGGCCATTCTTGGCGGAAAGATCGATGTCCATCTTTCGCATTTAAATGGTGGAGAAAACGTCTCGGTCTCAGTTCCGGCAGGGATTGAGACTGGCAAGAAGATTCGTCTGGGAGGAATGGGCCCGGAGAATCAGGGTGACGTGCTGCTGGATGTCTTTGTCGCGCCCCACAAATTTTTCCGTCGTGAAAACCGGGATATTCTCGTCGATCTTCCACTGACGCCGGCTGAAGCAGCGCTCGGTTGTAAGGCCGATGTCCCCACATTGGCTGATGGCATGATTACTCTGACCATCCCGCCCGGCACATCTTCTGGTGCACGTTTACGAGTCCGGGGAAAAGGGGTGGCAGCGACGAAAACGGCGACGGCTGGCGACCAGTTTGTCGTGATCAAGATCGTGGTTCCTAAGTCATTAACTGCTGAAGAGAGAGAACTTTACGAAAAATTGAAGCTCGTCGGTCAGGCCGCTCCCCGTGACGGAATCTGGATATGAACAGAGCTGTGGATGGTCTCTGGAAACGTCCAATTCCCGGACCAGCGTCTGTCGATATAAATGCTGCGCCAGCGACTAAAACTGATGGGCAAAGAAGTTGGTGGCTTCTTGCTGTGCTGCTGTTATTGGGTTCTCATCCACTGCCGGCTGCCCCTGGTGCAGAACAATCTACCGTCGATCCAGTCCAACGGGCGTCTGAACAACCCATAGAACTCGTCGAACCGGCAGAATCACTTCTCCCATCAGAGAATGGTGTAAAATCTGCCGTGAACCAGGCGGGTGGAGAGACTGGTGACACCCAAGAGGCTCGTGATAACGGGGAGGCGGCGAGATCCCGTTTATTAGCAGATGACGTTAAGCGAAAGCAGTTGCGAGCGAAGGCGTGGGCCGGGTTGGTCGCGCTGGCTGGAATTCTGATAGCCGGTGGGATGCTGATCCTGTTAACGCTTGTCGGGGCTCGGCGGCTGAAGCGGTTGAACCGTCGTCCACTTCCTCAGCAGCATCGGATTCCAGAATACTGGTTTATCAATAAATCTCCTCCTGTGTTGCCCCCTGGTGCTCAGAAAAGTTCTGCGAATCAGGAACTTTCCAGTGGCTCATCGCCTGGCAATCAGGAAAAAGTTTCTCCACCAATTCTCGAAGATGACCGACCCACCCCTCCGGATCATGGGGCGTAAATTTCAGTTTCCCATCAACTGAAAGTGAAGATCTGTCTTAAACCGCAGCTGGCAAGAGCCGCTTTTCCCGGTTGAAGTGATCTTCGTCCGTCAACTTGCAGCGCACATTCCTCTTCCCTATACTCATCCCCGTAGTACGCAAGCGCCAGATTTGATGCTTGGTTTTGCATGGCTAGGTAGCTCAGTTGGTAGAGCACAGGACTGAAAATCCTGGTGTCGCCGGTTCGATCCCGGCCCTAGCCATTTTCTTTTATGCGTCTCGCCAAATGCTTCCGGCGATCGATGCTTGCTCGTGTTCCCCACTGCTCCTGTCTGTCGAGCTTTGGGTGAGTCTAAAACGTGATCAACCTGCGTGTGATTCTCTCGCCCGACGTTCTGTTGAGCGGTACTCATCGACGAGTTGCCCTCGATCTTTGCTGGGGAAAGCTGGAATCCATCAATGAGTGTGGATATATTGAGGTGGTGTGTCGCAATGACTTTCCTGCCTCAATGATCCCACCGTGAGACCTGGCATGCCAAACGCCCCGATCTATTTTTGGCGCACTTCTGCAGGATTGATGGTTTTCCTATTGATGGTAGGGTTCCTGGCACAGGACAGCATTGCCGTGGCTGCGGAAGCACCTGTTTCACCTCAGCAAGCGACGTTATCCAGCACTGATCGACTGGTGTGGATTGGCCCGACATGGGTCGAGCAGGATGTGCGAACAGGTGCCATGGAAGCCGAACTCCAGAGCCGCCTGGGAGGTGAGACGTTTGTACTCAGGAATCTCGGCTGGAGTGGTGATACGGTTTGGGCGGAGAGCCGGGGGATTTTTGACCCGCCAGCAGCTGGTTATTCGCGAATGCTGGAGTTGGCCAAAGAGCTGAAGCCCACCACGATCTGGCTCAGCTATGGGGCGAATGAGTCCTGGGCCGGGCCGGCTGGTCTGGAAAAATTTGTCAGCCAGTACAAAAAGCTGGCCCACGATTTCACATCCAGCACAGGGGCAAAAATCGTTTTTGTAACGCCATTTGCGTTTGTTCATTCGCGTGGGCAATACCGTGATCCTTCTTCGCAGAATGGGAACATGGCGTTGTATGTTGAAGCCATCCGCAAGCTGGCAGCCGAGCAGCAGGCTCCGGTGATTGATTTATTTGCCGAAGTAAAGGGGGAACCGCCCCTGGAATCGATGAACGGAATTCATCTGGAACCGGAAGGTGAGCGTCGATTGGCCCGTCGGCTGGCAGATCAGATTCAATTTGTTAATGCAGAGGGCCAGGCTGTCAAAGGGTTGAAGCTGACACAGGCCGAACAGGAAGAGCTTCGCAAAGCCATCGTGGCGAAGAATACGCTCTTTTTTCATCGCTGGCGGCCACAGAACATTACCTACCTGACCGGCTTTCGTAAGCATGAACAGGGGAATAACGCCGTTGAGATTGCCCAGTTCGATCCACTGGTCGATGAAGCCGAAAAGGCAATTGCTGCCTGGCTGAAAAGTCATCAGGCGAAAGCCATAACGCCTGCGACCAACTGATTTCTCGAATAGAGCGTACTCAATACAGAGCCTACTGAAACTGTATTGAGCCCCTCGTTAATCCTGACGGGCTGGTTTCCCCGGCCTGCTCTCTATGTAATGAACTTCCTGATTCAACAGGGTGATTTTCTATGTCTTCTTCGTGTCATCGAGATCAGTTCCCCAGCCTGCGGCTGCTGCTTCTGGCCATGTTCGCTCTCTTGAGTTGGGGTAATGAAGGGTTCGCCCAGCGCGACCTGAAGAACATTCCGGTTCCTGATCCGGCTGAAGAACTCAAATCGCTGGAAGTGGCCGACGGGTTTGAGATCAATCTGTTTGCTGCTGATCCGCTGATCCACAAGCCAATTCAAATGAACTTCGATGCTCAGGGAAGGTTATGGGTGGCGGCATCGGAGATCTATCCGCAGATCGAACCTGGCAAAGTGGCCAACGATAAGATTCTCGTACTTGAAGATACGAACGGTGATGGTCAGGCCGACAAGACAACAGTGTTTGCCGACGGGCTGTTGATTCCCACAGCTGTCATCCCCGGAGATGGCGGCTCCTATGTGGCCAACAGTACCGAACTCGTGCACTTCAAAGATACCAATGGGGATGGCAAAGCTGATGAATCCCGAGTGATCCTGTCAGGATTTGGAACAGAAGATACCCACCATATTCTGCATACCTTCCGCTGGGGGTTTGATGGGCTGCTCTATATGAATCAGTCGATTTATATTCACAGCCATATTGAGACACCCTTTGGAGTGCGGCGGCTGAATGCGGGTGGGATCTGGCAGTATCGTCCTCCGACGGGACAACTCGAAGTCTTTGCGCGAGGATGGGTGAATACCTGGGGACATCACTTTGATCGATATGGGCAGTCGTTTGCGACAGACGGTGCGGGTGGTGAAGGGATTAACTTTGTGGTGCCTGGGGCTTCGTATCCGACGGCGGCGAACAGCCCGCGAATTCTCCATGGCCTGAATCCCGGAAGCCCCAAACATTGTGGACTGGAAGTGGTGGATGGTCGGCATCTGCCTGATGACTGGCAGGGTGACTTGATCACCAACGATTTTCGCGGCCATCGCGTCTGTCGGTTTAAACTGACACCGGAAGGGACAGGGTACGTTTCCAAGCCTATGCCCGATCTCGTTCGCACCAATCACGTCGCTTTCCGACCAATCGATATCAAGCAGGGGCCTGACGGGGCCATTTACATTGCCGACTGGTACAATCCGATCATTCAGCATGGTGAAGTCGATTTTCGCGATCCCCGTCGCGATCACACACATGGCCGCATCTGGCGCGTGACGGCTAAGGGGCGTCCACTGGTGAAAACTCCTGCTCTGCAAAGTCTATCGACTGCAGAACTCGTGGCATTGCTGACAGCTCCGGAGCAGTTTACCCGCCAGCAGGCCAAACTCGTCTTGCGCGAAAGACCCCAAAGCGAGGTGATCTCTACGCTGGAAAAGCACGCAGCCAGTCTGTCGGCCGACGATCCCCTAAAGAATGACTGGCTACTGGAATCGTTGTGGGTGAGAGTCGCCCATGAAGCCCCAGACTTTAAGACCTGCGAAGTACTGCTGAATTCCAGCGACTATCGCCTTCGTGCCGCGACAGTGCGTGTGCTGGGCCATTGGCAGAAGGATTTGAATTCCGAATCGCCAGTGATGGTCAAATTGCTGCAACTGGCGAAAGACCCACATTCGCAAGTGAGAATGGAAGTGGTGCGGACACTTTCCGCCTTAGGAACGGCCGATGCGGCACGAGCCGTATTGAATGTCGCTGCAGAGCCCATGGATGAGTTTCTGGAGTATGCCGTATGGCTTTCGGCCAATGAGCTGGCGCCTGTCTGGCATGCGGCTGTTCTCCAGGGAAAGTGGTCTCCCGGAGATCAAGCGACATCACCCGCTACGTCAAAGAGTTCGATTGAACCTTGGTTGTATGGCATCAAGGCGACCAAAGCTGTGCAGCTCATTCCGGTGCTTGTGCAATGGCTGCAGGCTGGAAAGATCCCTGAAGCTGAGATTGCCTCGACGATGGAGATTATTGGGAGTCTCGGTGGCCCTCCTCAACTAAGCCTCGTTTTAAATGCCGCAATCGATCAGACGACTCAGGCCACCCAGCGATCCATACTTTTGGAAGCTCTCGCGGGAGCAAAGAAGTCGCGGGATATTCAGCCTGCTGGAAATCTGGAAAAGATCGCTCCTTTCGTTCAGTCAAAAGAGTTGCGTGAGCAGTTTGTGGCCGTGGAACTGGCCGGGTTGTGGAAGCAGGCCCAATTAGCGGGCGAAATTCGCCAGTTGGCAAGTGATCGAAATCGGGATGTCAGCCTGCGCGTGGCGGCAGTTCAGACGCTCGCGAAATTGGGAGGAGCAGAGAACCAGACACTTCTGGAGCAGCTTTCAAAGCCTTCCGAGAAGGTGGCCAATGCTCCGGATGTCAATGAGGCCGATGGAGTGCGGCTGGCAGCGATTCGCGGGCTGATGGTCTCAGCCAGCGAAGCGTCGTCTCAGGCAGCGGCTCTCTGGTTGGCCGAAGGGCCAGCACCTGATGTCGTAAGTGAACTGCTGCAGACATTCCTGCGGGAAAAGGGTGGTGCCGTGCTGTTGGCCAAAAGTCTGGTCACGGTGAAACTCAGCGAAGATACCGCCAAGCTCGCGTTGCGTTCAGTCACAGGCTCGGGCCGGGAAGAACCTCAGCTTCAAGCGGCATTGCGAGAATCTGGCCATCTGGGAAGCGGCCCGAAGGTTTGGTCAACGGAGGAGTTGGAGAGCATTCTCAAAAAGGTCTCGACCGAAGGGAATGCCGCCCGAGGCGAGCAAGTCTTCCGCCGGGCCGAACTGGCTTGCATGAAGTGCCACGCGATTGGTGGTGCCGGAGGAGCTGTGGGGCCCGATCTGGTGAGTATTGGTGCCAGTGCCCAGCTCGATTATCTGCTCGACTCGATGGTCACTCCGAATAAGCAGGTCAAGGAGAATTACAACACTGTGATTCTGGCATTGGCGGATGGTCGCGTTCAAAGCGGGATTGTCACTCGCAAATCAGCCAGTGAGATCGTGCTGCGGGATGCCAACGATGTTGAAGTTGTTGTGCCAGTCAAAGAGATTGAAGAGCAGAGTGCCGGGACTTCGCTAATGCCGGCTGGTCTGGCGGATGGTTTGACTCAAACGGAACTGGCCGACTTGATCACCTTCCTTTCACAACTGGGAAAGATCGGGCCCTATGCTCCCCCTTCCGGAAAGTATGCGATGCGCTGGGAAGTCCTGGTGCCGACAGATCCGGCCTGGACGAAGCTGTATCGCACTTCGGATACCGAGTTATTGCGACAAGGACAGGGCCTGGAATGGAAGACTGCCTACAGTCAGGTGGATGGAGCCTTGCCACTGGCTGACCTGCCCGCCTTCCGTACACGCGACCGACTGGCAGAAAAGGCCCGGCAGGTGATGTTCCTCAAGACGACCGCCACAGTGACAACCGCTGGGGAAGTGGTCTTGAGCCTCAATGATTCCGAAGGGGTCGAGATCTGGATTGATGGCGAGTCGATACCTCAAGGGCAGATTGTTCGCAAATCGTTAGGTGCCGGCAATCATGTCATCCATCTGGCAATTGATCTGCAGAAAAGAACGAACGAAGTGCAGTTAGAACTCGCGGCAGAGAAGGGGGCCCAGGCGAAATGGCAGATTAAGCCATAAATCGTCATCAGTGAGCCCTTGATGTCTGGAGTCGATATCAAATGCGACTTGAAAGCCAACCACTTCAAGTCGTATTTGAATTTCTGGGTTGATATCGCTGGTGCTAAAACGCACCAATTATACCGATTCCCGTATTCAACTGCGCTCTTTGGTATGGGGTAGCTGGGGTTGAGCGACTTCGCGAACCCCCAGTTCGTGCCGAAAATCGCTGGGGGTTCGAAGACTCAACCCCAGCCACCCGCCGCAGTTATTTTTTGGAATCCGTATTAAAGCGACCATCGCGAATCGTTTAATCACTTCGAATGACTATGGTCACCACCTTCATGATCATGCCCATGATCATGGCTGTGTGCGAGCTTACCACTAAAGGGCTTGCCATCGACCGTCACGACCAGTTTGGCAGAGACTCCGTGCGCATCCAGCTTTTCGCAGAGCACTTTATCCTGTGATACAAATTTCGACGATTTTCCTGCTGGATCATTCGTATCTGGCGTCGCGGGCAGTTTAAATTGTTCGGCTTTTCCCTCCAGTGACACATTGACAATGACATCGGTCGCTTCAATCGGGACGCTGTTTTTTGCACTTCCATCGAGTAGATAGATTGTGACGGTTCCCGCCTCGTCGTCGTGTACGACTTCCGCATGGTATTCATCATTACCTAATTCCACGAGTTGCCCATGATGCGGCCCTTCTGCCGAATGAGCATGCCCGTGATCGTCATGGGGCTTCGCAGGGGTAGCGGAAGTTGTGGTTTGTTTCGCAGAGCTTGGCTCTCCTCCACAACCTGCCATTAAACTCCCGGCGAGGCCCAGTCCAGCCAGGCAAATCACCGGAATGAACCGTCCTGCCAAACGATGATGAACACAAGTTGTCGTAAGCATGTTTTTCCATCCTTGAGTCGGTAGCAAACTATAAACAGCGTCTTGTTAAAGGCAGTATTCTGCGATTGTGCCAGCACTCGCTGAGACAACCGCCTCCAGAGATAGCCGTGGCTATCTGTCATCCACTGATGATCCTGAAATGACAGAGTCTTCCTTAACGTGAAAAGTTGCCAACTCGTCATGTTCTATTAAAGGGATCTCTGTATCTGTCTGACTGACGACCCGTGCAGCCGATCTCAAGCCAAACAGCCAGAACAAAGCCGGGTGGACAAAGAAGTCGAGCATCGTCGAACTGATGACCCCTCCCAGGATCACTGTCGCGACCGGATAAAGGATTTCTTTCCCCGGTTCATCGGCTGCCAGCACCAATGGCACCAGGCCAATTCCCGCCGTCAGTGCCGTCATCAACACAGGTGCCAGCCGCTCGAGACCGGCACGCACAATCATCTCTTTCGTCCAGCCTTCACCCTCATAACGGACGAGATGGAGATAATGATTCAGCAGTAGAATTCCATTTCGTGAAGCAATCCCTGTCAGCGAGATAAAGCCCACCATGGCAGCGATTGTCAGTGTCTGCCCGGTCATCACTAGTGCCACCACTGAACCGATAAATGCCATGGGTAAAGCCGTCATCACCTGGAGTGATAAATTGACAGAGCGAAACATCGAATAGAGCGCTAGAAAGACTCCCATCAGCGAAATACCAAAGAGGAGAGCAATCATCCGACTGGCCGACTGCTGACTCTCAAACTGCCCGCTGTACTCCACGAAATAGCCTTCCGGGAGGCTGGCGATCACTGGTTCGATTTTCTTTTGAATGTCCTGCACCACATCGACGACGCCCCGCTCAGAGACATTGCATTGTAAGACAACCCTGCGGCGCACATTTTCTCGGTTCACCGTATTGGGCCCGCCTGATTGATAGATCTTCGCCACCGCTTCCAAAGGCACCTGTCCACCTTCAGGCAGATCAATGGTCAGCCTTTTCAGTGCTTCCAGATTCTCTCTGGCACCGTCATTCAAACGGACAAGTAGATCGAATTGACGCTGCCCCATCAGCACCTCAGAGACCACTTCTCCATTCATCGCTGTCGCTATGAATTCATTGATCTCACTCACAGAGAGCCCGTTGAGCAGCAATTTGTCGCGATCCACCTCGATCCTCAATTGAGGGATCATCACTTGTGGTTCAAGGAGTGGATCTTTCACTCCGGGAATCCCTTTCATGACTGAGAGCATCTCTTCGGCCTTACGCCGCAGCACATCGAGATCGTCACCATAAATTTTGATACCAACCTGGGCCTTCACTCCCGAGATCATGTGCGATATCAGATGAGCAATCGGCTGCTCCACGGCGGTCACAATTCCCGGAATATCCGCCATCGCTTCGCGAATTTCGTTGAGCGATTCTTCCCGACTGCGTGATGATTGAGGGTCGAGTTCTATGAGATATTCACTCATGTTGACGCCCTCGGCATGTTCATCGAGTTCAGCTCGCCCAGTGCGGCGGGCAAAAGAGTCAATCTCTGCGACCGCCTGTAATCGCTCTTCAACTTTACGATTGATCTCGTTCGAGGTCGCCAGCGAAGTTCCCGGCGGCAAGACCACATTGAGCTGAATGGTCCCTTCGTTAAATGGAGGCAGAAAATCCTTCTCCAGATGAGCCACAAAGACTCCGGCAATCACCACCATGACCATCGTCACCGTGAGGTTCAGCCGTGGAAATGTCAGACTGAAGCGAATGATCTTCTCGGCGACGCATTTGAGACCTCTCAATACAAAACTGTCCTGCCCGTGTTCCATCAATCGGGCATTCCCTAACAGCCAGTAAGAGAGCACGGGGGTCACAGTTAGGGAAACCAGTAGCGATGCCATAATCGACACGATGTACGCCACACCCAGGGGCGTAAACAGCTTCCCTTCCATCCCCGTGAGAGCAAACAGCGGCACAAACACCAGGCAGACAATGATCGTCGCGAACACGACCGAGTTGCGAACTTCTGTGCTGGCCTGATAAACCACCAGCAATGCCGGCTTGGGATGCGCTGCCTGCCGATTCTCTTTCAACCGGCGGAAGATATTCTCGACATCGACAATCGCATCGTCGACGAGTTCACCAATGGCAATTGCCAATCCTCCCAGCGTCATCGTGTTGATCGATAAGCCAAAAATCGAAAAGACCACTGCCGTCAAGGCGAGTGATAAGGGGATTGCGGTAAATGTGATGAAGGTCGTGCGGAAATTCATCAGAAAGAGGAACAGAATGATGACGACTAGAATGCCCCCGTCGCGCAGGGCTTCCATCACATTCTCGATCGCTCGGTCGATAAAATCCTTTTGTGAATAGGTCGGCTGAATACGAATATCAGAGGGCAATCCCGCTTTGAGTTCTTCGACAGCCTTAAGAATGTTTTCTGTAATGAGGCGAGTATCTGCGCCCGGTTGTTTATTGATGGTCAGGATGACTGCCGGCCCTCCGGAAAATTTGAACTGCTCTGCTTTTGCAGCAGATTCATCGGGAGTGGTCGTAGCCAATTCATCTTTCAGACGCACAAAGACACTGCTGTCCCCCCGCTTGACTTGCGGCCCTTCCATCACCTGGGCAACTTGCGCTAAAGCCACCGGCCGGCCATCGCGTACCGTGACCACCACCTTTTGCAGATCCTCGAGTGATTGAATCCGCCCCAGCGCTCGCACTAGCAATTCATTGGGCCCCTGCTGGTCGAGATAACCCCCCGTCGCATTTTGATTACTGTCAACAACTGCCTGTTTGACCTGTTGTAATGTCACTCCGTATTGCAGCAGTGCGTCGGGATCGACCAGCACTTGAAACTGCTTCCTGCCACCACCCATCGTGAAGACTTGCGAAACTCCCGGGACAGTTAACAGACGCTGACGCACCACCCAGTCGGCCAGCGTTCGCAGTTCGACAGGATTGGTTTTGCCATCTTCGCTCCACATCCCCAGCATGAGGATCTGTCCCATGATGGAAGAAATCGGTGCCAGAGTGGGCACGACTCCCGCAGGCATACGGTCCTGCACCAGTTGCAATCGTTCCATGACAATCTGACGGTCGGTATAGATATCTGTCCCCCAGTCGAATTCGACATAGATGACCGAAATCCCGATCCCTGATGAACTGCGTACCGCCTGAACGCCATTGGCACCATTGATGGCCGTTTCGATCGGAAACGTAACGAGCGTTTCGACCTCTTCCGGAGCCAGACCCGGAGCTTCGGTCATAATGACCACCCGCGGTCGATTCAAATCCGGGAAGACATCAATCGTTGCCTGCCAGGCCTGCCACGTTCCGTATCCCATCAGGAATACAGCCACAACCATCACAATCATCTGCTGCCGCAGTGCAAATCGAATCATCGCGTTGAGCAAGACGAACCTCTCGATCAATGACTGTGCCCGGCATGCGGATCAACGCCGCCACCGGACTTGTTCTTGAGGGCCATCTGCAATTGATGCGCACCACGTAGCGCGACAACATCTCCCGGAAAGACCGAACCATCATTCTTGATCACGGCAAACGACTGATCGCGATAAATCACATGCACAGGAACACGTTCAAAATGTTTCCCGTTCTGCTGGAAGACAAATGCTTCAGCGCCTTCCTGGGCAATCGCATCGACAGGTAGCACAATCTGCTCACGCCACTCCTCGACAGGAACCCGGAGCTGCAAGCGTTGGCCTGGTCGATATTTCCACTCGTTGAAACGCAGTCCGTTCGGAGAGGGAACTGAGCGGGTGAGTTCATTCGGCAAGCGAACATAAAACGGAAGACTTCGCGACTGCACGTTGATATCACTGGCTGCATAGAGCAATTCCAGCCCTGGTAATTGATCGGCTGGCTTCCCGGCCCGCTCAAACACAGCCGTCACTTTCCAATGATTGGCGGCTGCCGTCGCCAGGAGTGGAGCATCCTGCTCGAAGGCCCGTCCTTCGATATACAATTCCGACATATCCGATAGCACCGCCAGAGTCTCTCCCGCCTGAACACGCTCCCCTTTGCTGACCAGGACTTCCTGAAGAATGAGAGCCGTTTTCTCTGCCTGCCCCGCCGCATGCCCATCACGGCGAAGATGCGGTTCACCCGCTGGATGGGAATCGTGATCACTCTCACGGAAACGAACCTGCGCAATGCTGTTATCAGTCAGTTCGATCTCATCTTCAGCATGTCGATCCGGAGAGGGCACCCGGATCTGCAGGTCTCTCAGGAGTCGCCGGTGTTCGATAATGTCCTGAATCTGACGGTCAGATAGTCCTTGCAGCCTTAAGGCTTCTTTCTGCGCAGCCAGCAGCACTTCCAGCTTCTCTTTGGCATATTGCCGCTCCAGCATGGTTCGCTGAGGAATCGCGCCCGATCTGGTCACTTCTTCCAATCGGGCGATCTCCCGCTGTTCAACATCGAGATCACCAATCGTTTTGAAAATTTCCGTCTGGGTCGCGACGAGTTCATCAGCCGTGATTCGAAGCTCAAACAGCAATGTTCCCGGAGTGATTGCTTCACCCTGAACCGCATGGACATGGGTAATGACACCCGCCATCGGTGTCGAGACTTGAATTCGCGTTCTACCAGGGCGTTCTACGACAATCGCCGGCACTGTGATCGAGCGGACAAATGTCTCCAACTGAATCGGTTTGAGAGACTCTTTGGTCAGCCCGATATTTCCCATCGCCTGCTGCGAAAGCTCCAGTGAATTTGCATCATCATGTGCATGGGCATGATCACCATGGTCATGACCTGCTGCATCAGTACCCTCACCGTGAGGATGGTCATCCGCAGCATTGACCCTTTTCTGCGCAGAGATCGTATGGCGAACCCAGGTCTGTGCATGGGGCCACCAGTAAGTGGCTGTGATGCCTCCCAAAGCCAGAAGTACAATGGCTCCAGACCACCAGATCCATTCCCACGAGCATTTACGGAACCAGCTGGAAAGATTCATAAGTTTCCCTTTTCGGGATAGACAGCCCGCGTAGACTTTGAGCGTCAAGCTGAGAAAACGTTGAGCAAGAAGCATGGAGATCGATCAGACGTCGCACCCACGCTTCGGTGAAACAAAAACCGGCAAATGGCAACAGCAGGTCGCCCAAAGAGATAGCCGCTTGCTCACAAGCAGGTTGTCATGGCTTAAACGCGCCAGACCTGAGTGATGGCGCATCGCTCGCGCGCAGAAACGGGCAGCGACCTTTCAATCACGCCGCACCAGACGTTCCCCTGGAGTTGGTCGATCAATCGCAACTCGTTAATGGATGAAGGGAAAAAATCCGGCGCTTCAAAGCTGATTTTCTCTGAGTGGCTGGCAATCACCACCCCCAGATCAACAGCACAATCCTCCTCTTCACAGGGAGGGTGCTCTGAGGACTGCGGGTCACCAGCAGCCTGCCCAGCCAAAGTAACTTCTTCGGGAACTTGCTTAGACCCGCCGTGAGTATGACCACAGCAAGAACGTCTGGCGGGGGTGCGAACCAAGGCTTCATCAGCCACTGCAACAGTGACCTGGGCAGCTCCCGGCAGGATATGCACATGATGCCAGCAGCACCCGAAAATGCTGTGAAACAGCATCGGTACGAGTGCAATCAAACTGGCAACTTTCCCGCTCACTTCGAACAACCTGCCTTACTGCACGAGGCTATCTAAATATTCAGTCTTCTGAAAATATCCGCATTTCCGAGTATTGAGTCAACTGAGGTTTTTGCTCGAATGGCAGATCGAAAGGTTATCGCGCTAACCAGTTAATCAACTATTCTTGTCGGCAGCACCTACTGCTGAAGCTGTGCCAGTAAATCCAAAGACGTCGATACACACGACAACTCTACTCACAAATCACGAAGATTTAGGCTTCCGGCGAGATGGTCTCACAGGCCGCTTCGCTGGTCCCAGTCGCGAGGTTTTCTCGACAATCCCTTCATCACTGCGATACTCGAACACCAGCGGATGATCCGATTGCGGGTCGGCCACTCGCAACGAGATTTTGCCATCGAGGACATTACTGAGCAGGTCGCCGCATACTTCGGCTCTCCAGCCCTGCATCAGCCGGGGTGTTCCATGCCGCTTGTCCCCAAAGACATGCCACCTCACCAGATGCCTCAGGTCAGCCGTCTTCCCCACAATCGACATCGCCACGTTCATTTCAGCACAGCGGTTGGCCAGCGCAATCCCAAGGAGCTGACCCAGCAATTGCTCATCATGCGACTGATCGTCCTCCGGCTCCGGGGGCCTCGAAGGCAACTGATCTTCAGGGAGCGCCAGGGCGGTATCAATCGCTGCGAGAATCTCTGCAGCCGCCTTGCGATACTCCGTGCGATTCATATCCCGGGTCGCGACCAGTTCATCAATATTAGCTGGCTGACGTCGAGCCAGCTCAATCAACAGGTCATCCCGCAAGATGCGTCGTGCAGGCTTATCTCGCGCCTCGGCTTCATGCTCCCGCCACCAGAAAACATTCTTGGCGACAGCCAGTTCGCGGGAATTCAACTTGTGCAGCCCGGGTAGCTTTAACCACGCCTCATCAGCTCGTTCCAGTACCACATCGCGAACCAGCCGCGTGAATTCATCTTCAACCCAGGCCAGTCGATTTTTCTTCTTCAAATCGGCCGATTGCTTGGCCCAGATGGGCAGGATGTGCTGAACATCTTCGAGCGCATAATGCACCTGCGATTTCGTCAATGGTCTTCGGCGCCAGTCGGAACGTGTTTCTTTCCCGTGGGATTTATGACCTAGAACACGCTTCACCAGCGCGTCGTAACCCAAAGGAAAACTCCGACCTCGAAATCCTTCCGCAATCTGCACATCTTTAAAGTTGACCGGAGCCTGTCCCGTGTTGGTGACACAGAACCGCGCCTCTTCTCGACCACCGTGCGCCACCACCACGACGTCGGGATCCAGCATAATCTCCCACCAGGGAGCAAGATCACGCACTTCAAACGGATCGACCAGAACTGCTCGATCAGGCGTCGCCAGCTGCAGAAGGCACAATTCGGGGCGCCAGGTAAACTCCGAAATAAACTCCGTATCGAACCCCACAATCCCCGCTTGACGGATGGATTTGCAGAATGCTTCAAACTCATGCTGCTGAGTCATCAACGATTCGGTCATTAATTCCTGGCCCGAAAATCGAATTCAAATAATGCAATCTTTGTCATGACGAATTCCTGCCGCCATGAATTCCAGCTTTTCCAAACATCATCCCCGCTGGCACGAACTGTAGCAACACTCCTGACTTAAGGTTCATCTGCCAGCAGAAAAAATCCTCGACCGCAGGTCAGGTCATCGGTTTTGTACTGGAAAATGGCTTTCGGAACGTGTCCAATCCCATCAACAAAGTACGATACGAATATGCACGCGTACACGTTCTAGTCAGGGGAACACAATTGCTCAAAGATCAATTTCAGGCCGTGCCAGATTCATCACAACTGCAGCAGATCGAACGCGATCTGCGCTTCTACCCCACCACAAATGCACACCCACAAGTCCTTTCTCAAGAACAGGTTGAGCAGTTTAACCGTGACGGATACATCAAGGATCTGACGATCTTTTCCCCTGCGGAAATCGCCTCGATCCGTCAGCAATTCGATGAATTACTTTCTCGCACACTGGCGACGGGGGCTGACAGTTATTCCATCAGTTCAGCACATCTCAAGTATGGATTCTGTTGGGATCTGCTGACGAATTCCCGCATTGTCGCCATTGTTAAAGATCTGCTGGGTGAAAATGTCGTCGCCTGGGGCTCGCATTTCTTCTGCAAAATGCCTGGAGACGGTAAAGCGGTCGCCTGGCATCAGGATGCCAGCTATTGGCCACTGAGCCCTTCTCGCAATGTGACTGCCTGGCTCGCCATCGACGATGCTGACATCGAGAATGGCTGCATGCGTTTTATCGCAGGCTCGCATCAATACGGGCATATGACCTTCCGCGATAGTAATCCTGCCGAACATAACGTTCTCAACCAGACGATCGAAAACCCCTGGCAATATGGCCACGAAGTCATCGACTCGCTGGCAGCAGGGCAGATTTCGATTCACTCTGATCTTTTGCTCCATGGTTCCGAAGCCAACAATTCCTCGCGTCGCCGTTGCGGATTAACTCTTCGCTATGCCGCTGCAGAAGTCCGTGCGGCTCTCGACTGGAATCAGAAAGGAGTCATCGTCAGTGGCAGCGATCCCTCAGGACACTGGGCCAATCGTCCACGCCCCACTCGGGATCTTCCCGAGTAATCGTCCCGGACTTCACTCGCATCGAGGGGAGCGTCGTGCATCCCCCATGGCTCTCCACAGTCGCTACCAGTCAAAGCCGCTCTGGCTCCATTTGGATTTCACACTCATCGTGGTACGCTCTGCGGGGTGACAATCCCGTCACTTTGAGCATGGAGTAATAAGTGTATGGTCTCGACAGAGCGGCGGGTCTGGCAATATGCACATGTCGATCAAGAATCCATTCGCAGGCTGGCCGCAGAACTGCAGATCAGCCCACTCCTGGCTCGCGTCCTTGTCGCCCGTAAGATTCATACCCGCGAAATGGGTTTGAAGTTCTTCTCCCGCAAACTCAGCGAACTTCACGATCCCGAACAATTGCCCGGCATCAGTCAAGCCGCCGACCGCATCGTTGAAGCCATTAAACATCAGCGACTCATCACGATATACGGCGATTACGATGTCGATGGTGTCACTGCCACCAGCCTCTTATGGCATTGTATCCGCCTCGCGGGTGGTCGCTCCGAATACTATATTCCAGCCCGTCTCGAAGAAGGTTACGGGCTCAACAGCACGGCCATCGAAACTCTCGCAGCCCAGGATCCATCCCAGCTCGTCGTCAGTGTTGATTGTGGCATTACCAGTCTTATCGAAGCCAGACGCGCCCGCGAACTCGGCCTCGAACTGATCATTACTGATCATCACCAGTTTGCCGAAAATTTCCCGGAAGAAACGATTCTCGTCCACCCTCGTCTGCCCGGTAGCAGCTACCCATTCGGCGAGCTTTGCGGTGCCGGCGTCGCCTTCAAACTCGCCTGGGCTGTCTGTGCTCGATTAGGGGATGGCAAAAAGGCTTCTCCCCGCATGAAAGAGTTTCTCTTAAGTGCCATTGGCCTGGCAGCCATCGGTACCGTTGCCGACGTCGTTCCCTTAACGGGAGAAAACCGTGTTCTCGTTCACTATGGCCTTTCCACCATCGGCGAGAAATCCTCCATTGGTCTGAAGGCACTCATCAAAGCGGCTGGGCTTCACGAAAAAACATCTCTCGCGGCAGATGATATTGGCTTTTCCCTGGGCCCACGAATTAATGCTGCAGGCCGCTTAGGGCAAGCCCGCCTCGCTGTCGAACTCCTGACGACCGATAACGAAGATCGAGCGCAGAAACTGGCTGCCTACCTCGATGAACTCAACAAGCAGCGACAATCGCTCGAACGAAAAATGTTCAAGCAGGCCAAAGATCTCGTCAACGATCACCCTGCCTGGAGCGAAGAAAAAGCACTCGTGCTCACCCATGACGAATGGCATGCCGGCGTGATTGGTATCGTCGCTGGCAAAGTGGCTGAAAGTTTTCAACGACC
Organism: Planctopirus limnophila DSM 3776; assembly: GCF_000092105.1. Lineage (NCBI taxonomy): Bacteria > Pseudomonadati > Planctomycetota > Planctomycetia > Planctomycetales > Planctomycetaceae > Planctopirus > Planctopirus limnophila. Next base: position 878,517 of record NC_014148.1, read on the forward strand.
TGCCATTCTCCTGGGCCCCTCGACTTCAGCCGATATTCTGCAAGGCTCTGGCCGCTCATTCGCCGGATTTAATCTGCATGAAGGGCTGGTCGCTTGCCGGGAGCACCTTATTACGTTCGGTGGTCACCATGCGGCAGTCGGCATGAAGTTGTCCCGCAAGCATTTGGATACATTCCGGGCGTCGCTGGTCGATTTTGTTTCTCAGAATCACTCGGTCGAACCAGGTTCAGCCCCTTTGCCGATCGATGCCGAAGTGACCTTCCAGGAAATCAGCACCCGGGCTATTGAAGAACTCGATCTGCTGGCCCCTTTTGGCAGTGCCAACCCTCGCCCCATGTTCGCCGCGACTCGTGTGGAACTGGCTGCACCACCGAAAACTATGGGTGAAGGAGGGCGCCACTTATCGCTCCTGCTCAAGCAGCACGATAAAACCTTGCGGGCCGTCGCTTTTGGGCAGGGAGAATGGGCTGAAGAGATCGCCGCACACTCGGCAATTCACCTCGCCTTTCAGCCCATCATCAATGAATTCCGCGGCCAGAGAAATGTCGACCTGCACATTAAAGACTGGGCCCCCGCCACTTAATTCGATTGACCTCAGTAGAAGAAACCCTCGCCCACGTCATCGTGAAAGAGGGCAATCTGAGGATCATCTGCACTTCATCAGGTAGGGTGCAAGAAGTTCCGACGGATTGCACCATCTTCTATAGGCATCAAACTCAGATATTGGACACTCTACTTGCATCCCAGATCTGTATTTGACACACAAGGCAACATCCCAGCTTCATCCCAAGCCATGCCGGCTTTGCACAACATGCTCTACCACAGCCCTCTCCAACAAGCCTATCCGGCTGCTCCCTGGATCTTCTCCAACCGCTCACGAGTATCTTTATAGCTGTAATCGACAGCCAGCACTTCGTTGTAATGGTTCTCGGCTTTCGTATTGTCTTTCGACTGTTCGTAAAGTCGCGCCAGAATGTAATGGCACTCCTTGTAAGGGTCAGGCGTATCCTGAAAGTTCAGTTTGGTAACGGCCTTTTCGAACTGTCGGCGAGCCAGATCATTTCGGCTCTCGGCAAGAAAACATTTCCCGAGGTTGACCAGTACTGTGGCCTCATGGCGAGGGTCATTCGCCGCCTGCTGATACAGCGGAATCGCCTGCGGGTACTTTTTCAGGCGGAAGTATCGCTCTGCCAGTTCGAACTTGATCTTCAGATCAGCCGGATACCGATCAATTCGACGTGTGAACACATCCACTTCCCGGGCAATCAACTCTTTCGCAATTTCAGCCGCTTTGGCTTTGGCGTTCGCATCCCCCTTTTCGGCAGCATCGCGTAACTGTTCGAGTTGTCGCTTCGTCAGAAGAATCTCGACATCTTCCCATTGCTCTCGCAAATTGGGATCATTGGAAACTTCCAACCCCTTCTTCAAAATCTCTGCCTGTTCAGAGAACTTTCCTTCCTTGCGGTAATACTCGGCCAGCTTCACATAGTGGCCAATATTCTCGGGCTCTTTGCGAATCTGCCTTTGCAAATCCGCCTCGACCGACATCCCCGGCCCGTCGGCTTCTTCCGCTTTCGCCAATCGATCATGTTCGTAACCACGCTTCATTTCCTGCGTGTCTTTTGCCTTTTCATACCCACCACGATCAATCGTCTGGCTGGCACCCAACTGCGTAATCTTGGATCGATACGAGCCATTCAAAGGCTCCAGCTTGGCCAATCGCTGATAGATACCAACCGCCCCCTGGTAGTTGCCACGCTGCTCGTAAATATCTGCCAGCGAGATCAGAAAAGTCTTATTCTCGGGTTCTGATTGAACCGCCTTCTCATAAGCCCAGGTGGCCACCTCTTCAAACCCTCGTTCGCGGCAGCATTCACCCACATCATGATTGAACTGCCCATCCCAGGGATTCAGCGCCAGGCCTTCTTCGGCGGCCTTATCCATCTCCGCCCAGTCTTTGGCTGTGCGAGCCTTCTTTACCCGGCCCCGCAAACTGTTCACCTTCAGGAAAACCATCCGGGCGCCAGTCTTGTTGTTGCCGTATTTCTTCTCCTCGACACCCCGCAAGGCCTGACGATAGTTCATAAATTCAGGGAAGAATTGCACGGCATTGCCAAACATCTCGATGGCAAAGTCCCAGTTCTGCCGGGACATCGCCTCCGTCCCCTTTTTCCACCACTCATTGGCGATTTTTTTCCGGCGGTTATTATCTTCCTGAGTTCCAAAATCGACCATCGCAGGAATCCCGTGAAGTCTCAAAGTAATGTCGTTCAATGCGAATTCATCATGACCCAGCCGGATGGACTCCAGACCAGATCTATCGAAAGAGTACACGGGAAGCGAAGATCTTGCCAATCGGCAACTCGACTCACACCCACGCTTTTGCAGATCGGGCCGGCTGACATTGCTCAATCAGCCGCATGATTTCATCACCTGGCGATGTTCCATTCAGCATCTTGCTTTCAAATCACTCGTGCCGCATGATCTTCGAGATCTCATCCAAACAAGGTTCCACTTGCTGAGACTCGATCTGGATTGTCGCGATCAAGCTCAAGGATTCACCTGCTATGAAAACCGTCTTTCTGCTCCACCGTTCCCAAGGGCTGAATCTCCTCACGACGGCACTGCTGTTAGCTGCTGGTACTGGCTTTTCGACGGATTCCGTGGGGATCACCTCCTGCCACGCTGCCGGTGAAACCGACGTCACCAAGGTCGATGACGACTTTGCCCTTCAGGGAGAATATCGCGGCGAAGTGACCATCGAAGAAGGCAAAATTCCCGTCGGAGCACAGGTGATCGCCCGTGGAAAAGGGAAGTTTCGTCTCGTCGGATATCCTCTGGGCCTGCCCGGTGAAGGATGGGATTCCACCCGCAAGCATGAAGTGGAAGGGTCGCGAACCGGCGAACAGGTCACGTTTCAGGGAGAAGAACTTGCTGGGATCCTCTCAGCCACTGGCATCACCGTCACGAACAGTGACGGCAACAAAATTGGCGAGCTCAAAAAAGTCATTCGCAAAAGCCCGACATTGGGAACACAGCCTCCCGAAGGTGCTGTTGTCCTCTTTGACGAAAAAGGGACCAATCGGTTCCCCGGCAGCAAAATCTCTCCCGAAGGCTGGCTGATGCAGGGGGCGACCAGCGAACCAACTTTTGATGACTTCTCACTCCACCTCGAATTCATGCTCTCTTACGCGCCGGATAAGCTGGGGCAGGGCCGAAGCAATAGCGGTTTGTATCTGCAGGGCCGCTACGAAGTGCAGATTCTCGATTCTTTTGGCCTCGAAGGCAAAGACAACGAGTGCGGCGGCATCTATACCGTCAGTGCTCCGGCGGTCAACATGTGCTTCCCGCCTCTGCAATGGCAGACTTACGATGTGGACTTTACAGCCGCCCGCTTTGATGAAACTGGCAAGAAGCTTGAAGACGCCAAAGTGACCGTTCGGCACAATGGCACATTGATTCATAAAGACATCAAAGTCCCAAAAGCGACGACGGCAGCACCACTCCCCGTGAAACCCACACCCGGCCCAATTTTCTTACAGGATCATGGCGATCAGGTACGATTTCGGAATATCTGGGTACTCCCCAAATCCTCAGCGAAATAACTTCTCACCTGCGGTGAAAGCATTGAGGTAGCGTCAGGATGGCGTCGAAAAGGTCGCGTGTCACGTTGGTTTCAACAGCCATGCGGGGCACAGCTAAAGAATCGACCCGAGATGCTGTGCCGTAACCTCCAAAATAGGTGAACGACCAGTCGAAGCCGTGATAGGCTAACAGCTCACGGGTATCGTTGTTAAAACTCCCTCGACCGCCCACCGGGAAGCTGAACCATCGGCACGCTTTACCCAGCTCTTCGGTCAATCGCTGCTGGCAGTTGCCAATCTCGAAATTCTGTTCATCGCGGGATAGGTTCGCCAGGATCGGGTGAGTGGTGGTATGTCCGCCAAAAGACATCCCGCCACGCTGCATTTCTCGAATCTGGTCCCAGTTCATCCACAACTTTTCACCGATCAGCTCAGGAGCCCGGCCTGTGCCTAAAGCTTCACCCAGGTAATTCATGAAGAGCTTCGTCCGGCCCCCATTGAGCGTTTTATAACGCTTCAACAATGTCTTCACAGCTTTCTGACGATCCGGCTCATCAAAAGTGATGGTTTCCATAGACCATTCGCTGGCCGGCAAATGACTACGCGGTGATGTCCTGACCATCCAGGCAATCTCATCCCACCAGGGGACGAGATGGTGATCGATAAAGCCGGTTGTCACAAAGAACACGCACGGCGTGTTGTAGGCTTTCAGAATCGGAAAGGCAAATTCGTAGTTATCAATGTATCCATCATCGAATGTCAACATGACATGCCGACCTCGACGGCTGAAGGCATCTGTCAGTTCTTCGGGACGAATCACATCAAAGTCGAGACTCACTCTCCTCACCTGGTATTCGAAATCTTCGATCGAAGCGCTCCACAGCTCTCGATCCAGCAAAGAATTCGAACCATCTCCAACTCGATGGTAATTCAGAATCAAGACACCATTCCACAGAGGGCAACGGCGCAGAATCGGCCCGCACCCTGAGGAACTCAGAGCCTTAGCGAACAGTTCTTGCTTCGATAATCCCCAAGGCATGCCTATGAATTCCTTCAATTCATCAATCGAGTCGAATCACTCTTCACCAGACCAATTCTTAGCAGGTATCAACAACCGGCTGAAATGTTGACCTGAAACTTATACCCCACGATTCAAATCTGGCATTCTCGTAAGCTTCGGCTGTTTTCTTTCACCTCTTGATGCAAATCGACTGCATTCAGTCTAGTGCGAGTTTCTCGACGGGAGCCTTTAAGAGTGCTCAAGTTTTCAATGATCTCAGATAAATTATATACTTAAAATCGTTATTACCGGTCGACACGTTACAATCGATACAAACGACCAATGTCCAACCTGTCGATGATCAACTCGCAAGCTTCATCATTCCCGGTTCCCTGGAGACACATGGCATACGATCAGTCTTCTGTCGGAATGAACTCTTCCAAAGCGAGGGAAAACACTTATTCTTTGCCGTCAAAGTTGGAAGAATCGATACTCTCGTCGATTCGACTTCGTTCAAATTTCTTGAAGGTGGCATTCGTCATCGGGATGTTTCCAAAACGCAACCTAGGTTCACAATTGTCCCGATCGATCATCCGAAGTGAGCCCGGGACGTGTGATCACTGTCGCACTCCAGCGGTCAACACCACCAATTCTTCGGACTGGCACCGTGCAGGTAAGTGTCATGCTCGATGCGTTTCAATCGGTTTCGCTGTTGTGGGTGATGTGCGCCGCCATTCTCGTCTTCATGATGCAGGGTGGTTTCTGCCTGCTGGAAGCGGGTGTGACCCGCACCAAGAACAGCATTAACGTCGCGCTGAAAAACCTCACAGACTTTTGCATTTCAGCCATGATCTTCTGGCTGTTTGGCTACGGCATCATGTTCGGCCACTCTGCCTATGGGTGGATTGGCACTTCTCGCTTCATGCCTGATGAGCAATTCTTCTCCATTGGTAGTACCCCCACAGCGGCCTCGGCCATCGCGTTAGGATTTTTCCTGTTCCAGATGATGTTCTGCGGAACATCGACCACGATTGTTTCGGGTGCCGTCGCAGAGCGAATTCGCTTCGCCGGGTATCTGGTCCTCACCGTTGTACTTTCCGGATTGATCTATCCATTGTTTGGTCACTGGGCATGGGGCGGGGCGGATACAGGATCTCCCACCGGTTGGCTGGCAAAACTGGGCTTTGTCGATTTTGCAGGCTCGACTGTTGTCCACGCCATTGGCGGATGGTTCTCTCTAGCTGCTGTCATCATTATTGGCCCCAGACTGGGACGCTTTGATACCAAAGCTCCTCGCATTCGTGGACATAACCTCGTTTTGGCAACCTGCGGTGTCATGCTCCTCTGGGTCGGCTGGTTTGGCTTTAATGGCGGCAGCACATTAGCACTCAATTCACAGGTTCCTCGAATTCTGGTCGCTACCAACCTGGCTGCGATTGCCAGTTGTTTAACAGCTCTCTTTATGGCCTGGTGGATCGAGAAACGTGCCATTGTTGAAATGACGCTCAATGGGGCACTGGGCGGGCTCGTGGCCGTGACCGCGTCATGCCACATTATTCCCTTTTGGGGAGCGGTCCTCTTGGGTGTTGGTGCCGGTGTCATCTCCGTCGCAGTTACTTATTTACTCGATGATTTCAAGATCGACGATGTCGTCTCTGCAGTTCCTGTTCACGCAGCCTGTGGACTCTTTGGAACCGTCTTCTGGCCACTCTTTACTCCTGAGCAAAGTTTCCAGCACGGCATGAGTTGCCTGCAGCAGTTTGGTGTGCAGTTGCTGGGCTCCGGGGTCGCGTTTGTCTGGGCATTTGGTGTCGGTGGAGTCTGTATTTATCTGATTAATAAAGTCATGCCTCTGCGCGTCAGAGCCCGCGACGAAATTGTGGGATTGAACTTTGTCGAACATGGGGCTTCCAACGACCTGGCCGAACTAATGAGTACCATGAACGATCATCGGACCCGCGGTGATTTCAGCCAGCATGTCTTTGTTGAGCCCCATAGCGAAGTCGGCCAGATCGCTGCAGAATACAACCGCGTGCTGGATCGCGTGACGGATGAAATTCGTGCCCGCGAAGAAACCACCCACGCCTTGAAATCGGCCGAAGAAAAATATCGCAGTATCTTTGAAAACGCCGTCGAAGGGATCTTTCAAACCTCGCCGAGCGGGATCTACATGAATGTGAATCCTGCTCTGGCCAAGATCTATGGCTACGATTCCCCCAACGATCTGATTGGCTCAATCGGCGACATTTCGAAAGATCTTTATGTCGATCCACAAAGACGGGCTGAGTTCTGCCGTCTGATTGAAACGGAAGGGGCCGTCAAAGGTTTTGTCTCGGAAGTTTACAGGCGTGATGGCAGTACCATCTGGATCTCCGAAAACGCTCATCCGGTGAAGAATGCCGCTGGTCGCATTTTATACTATGAAGGCTCTGTAGAGGATGTCACCGAGGTTCGCCGAGCTGAACAATGGCGAGCAGAAAAAGCCGAAGCTGAAGCTGCTAACGAAGCTAAAAGCCAATTTCTCGCCAAGATGAGTCACGAAATCCGGACTCCGCTCAACGGTGTCATTGGCATGCTCGACTTGCTTAAAGCCACCTCGCTCGATGATCGCCAGAAACGCTACGTGACCATCTGTCGTTCATCGGCCGATACCTTGCTGGGTTTAATAAACGATATTCTCGATCTCTCCAAAATCGAGGCCGGTCGTATGGAACTGGCTCTTGTTGATTTTGATCTGCACCAACTGGTCGAAGATATCTCCGAGATGTTTGTCCATCGTGCGGAAGGTAAAGGAGTCGAGCTGGCCTGCCATATTGCTCCCGATGTCCCTCAACGAATTGAAGGGGATCCAGAACGGTTGCGGCAGATCCTGGTCAATCTTGTCGGTAACGCTCTCAAGTTTACTTCTGTCGGCTATGTCCTCATCAAGGTTTCGATGGCTCAATCCCCGACTGGGGAGCATCGCTTGCAGATCCATGTCAAAGATACAGGGATCGGAATTTCGCCAGCTCAGCAACAAAAACTCTTCCAGCCCTTTACCCAGGCAGATGTCACCACATCTCGTCGATTTGGCGGTACCGGGTTGGGGCTATCGATCTGCCGTCAGTTGGCCGACCTGATGCAGGGATCGATACAGATAGAGAGTGCCGTCGGTGTCGGTACGACATTTACTGTCGACCTGCCGTTAACCTCTGCTGAGGTTTCAAAAGTCGCTCCAGAGCATGAGCCATTAGCCGGACTGCGTGTTCTGCTGGTCGATGATAACGAAATTAACCTCGAAATTCTCAGCGAACATCTGGTTGCCTGGGGTTGCCGGGTCAGTAAATGCCTCTCGGCAGAGACCGCATTATCGCTATTAAGTAAACCAGCCACCACAGGTCCAGCTTTCTCGATTGCCATTATCGATAAGCAAATGCCAGGCTTTGATGGTGAAATGCTCGCTGGCAGCATTCGCAAGTACGCACACCTGGATTCCCTGCGCATTCTCATGCTCACCAGTGTCGACTTCAGTGATGCAGCAGTGGATGGGATCCCTCCGTGGGATGCGTGGATCAATAAACCTGTCCGGGCAGGACGTCTGCTCGAGATGTTGCAGAAACTGCGCGACTACGTTCCTTTAGAAAATGCTCGTGAATTGTCTGCACAACAGCCACTATCAGAAACCAAAACACCTTCTGCGAGAATTTTGATTGCCGACGATAATGAGGTCAACCTGATTGTGACCACCGAGCTGGTCAGGTCATTAGGCTTCGATACAGAGACAGCCGCTGATGGGTCAATTGTCCTGGAGAAACTGAAATCGCAAACTTATGACCTGATACTTATGGATTGCCAGATGCCGACCCTCGACGGCTTCGAAACCACACGGAAGATTCGAGAAATCGAAAAACAAGCTCAGAACGGAGAGCATATTCCGATTGTTGCTTTAACGGCGAACGCTATTCAGGGAGATAACGATCGCTGCCGACAGGCTGGCATGGATGGCTATCTCACAAAGCCGATTGACCATGCTCAATTGAGTAACACGTTGTTGCAAATACTGACAACTCATCAGCCGGTTCCACAGCAAGAACACAAAGTTGATATTGAGTTATCCAGCAACAAGAATCTGGTAACACAATTGTCCCCGGTCTCTGTAGGAACAATTCCACAAGTAGTGACGGCTATTGAAACGATTTCACCTGCAAAAAATATTACGAAGTCGATTCTTTCTTCAGTCTCTAGTGATTCCATTGCGATACCAGAGGCCATCATTAATGTTCATCAGCAATCGATCGAAGCGGTGCAATTTCAGGAATTGGTCAATCGCTGCCGGAGAGATCACGAGTTCGCCCTGAGAGTTCTTCAAAAATTCGCCACCCGGGTACTGGCCGATAAGGCACAATTCGCACTCGCTTTAGCTGCTGAAGATTCGAAAACTCTCAAATCGTTATCTCACTCCTTGAAAGGTGCCGCAGCTAACGTTGGTGCGACTCGATTGGCCCAATTGGCTGGAAATCTCGAAGAGCAGATCAGTGACGAGTCTTTAACTGTTCACGAACAGAATCTGAATGACTTATTCAATGAAATTGATACAGTCAGAGAATGGATCGATCGAAAGCTTCTGGCGGAGCATGCTCCAGCCAGTGCTGCTGGATCGGTGGCTCTCTAGTGTCGTCTATTGGTGATCGTGTGGTTCTCCGGTAACAAGGAGCGTCAGAGATGAAAATCCTGATTGTTGATGATGACGACATGATCCTCGAAATGCTCGAACATACGTTAGTACCTGCAGGGTACGAGGTCCTTCGTGCCCATAATGGAACGACGGCTCTGGAGATTCTTTCGCAAGAACCCTGTCGACTCGTGATTTCTGACTGGGATATGCCCGGCATGAGCGGAATCGACCTCTGCAGAGCCGTCCGCTCTCAGGACTTCGTCAGCTATGTCTATGTCCTGCTGCTTACCAGCCATAATAGCCGGGAGTCGCTGGTGGAAGGGATGATTGCCGGCGCCGATGATTTTGTGAACAAACCCTTCGATCCCGAAGAACTTCTGGTGAGGTTAAGAGCCGGAGTCAGAGTTCTCTCGCTGGAAACTCGTGAAGTCCTCATTCACTCGCTCGCCAAACTCACCGAATCCAGAGATCCGGATACGGGCCACCATCTGGAACGTGTTCAGCATTATTCACGAGTTCTGGCCGATGAATTGAGCCGCTCAGAGCGTTATCGCGACATGATCGACGCCGAGTTCATCCGTCTGGTCTTCCTCACCAGTCCGCTGCACGATATCGGTAAAGTCGGTGTGCCCGATAGCGTACTCCTCAAGCCGGGGAAGCTGACGAGTGAAGAATTTGAAGTCATGAAGCGACATACGACGTTAGGCTCGGAAACGCTGTCTTCAGCACTCGAACGCATGCCCGAAGCCAGATTTCTGCAAGTCGCCCGAGACATCGCTGCCAGCCATCATGAAAAATTCGATGGCTCAGGCTATCCCGCCGGTCTTAAAGGAACAGAGATTCCACTGGCTGCCCGGATTGTGGCACTGGCCGATGTCTACGATGCGTTAACCACCAAACGCGTTTACAAGGAAGCCTGTTCTCCCGAAGTCACTCGTGAGATTATCGTCAATTCTTCCGGGACTCATTTCGACCCGGATATTGTGGACGCCTTCATCTCCTGCGAGCACATGTTTGATGTGATTCGCGAACAGTTTATGGATATCTCAAAACTCTCCTGAGAGAAACGCCTCTCGCTGCCAGAGGTTTTTCTATCCCACGGTCGATGCCTTGATAACCGTTTTGAATCGAATGGGCTCATGCCGAAAGTCGATGGAATCGGTCTCGGACTGCGGGTTGAAATGATCGCAGGTTCTCGACAATTCGTTCCAGCCCCATCGAACGTGACCCTTTCACAAGAATCACATCGCCCTCTTCGATCCAGCATTCCAGCAGCATCCACGCCATTTCAACATCTCGAGCGACAGCCAACCGATGTAATGAAAGATTCGTCGCCTTGGCCGCTTTAGCAATCAGGTCTGCATGCTGGCCCACAGCCAGGATAAAATCGATCGAAAGCCCGCCAGCCAATTGTCCCACACGACGGTGTTCCCGCTCACTGATCTCACCTAACTCGGCCATATCGCCCAGCACTGCGATGGTACGGGTTTCTTCGCGCTCTCCCAGCTCTTCTAATGTGCGTAGAGCCGCTGCCATGGCCGAAGGGCTCGCATTGTAGCAATCATCCAGAATCGTCAGTGATGGATGTGGAATCAGCGAACAGCGACCACTCACAGGCTGCCACTTCGCCAATTGATCGGCGATCTCGGCATTCGAGATTCCCACTTCACGCCCCACGGCAATCGCCAGACCTGCATTCTGAACAAAATGGCGGGCGACCGTTCGAATGAAGTAGTCCTGGCCATCCATCACAAATCGATAGCCATCCCTGACAGCACGAACCTGCTGAATCGTCCAGTCGTTGACGGTATCTTCACCGACAGTCACCGTACGGCAATGGGCCTTATCTTTCAGAACCAGAGCAAATGGATCATGCCCCGGAAAGAATGCCACTCCATTTTCCGGCAACGATTCAAACAGTTCTGCCTTCGATTCGGCCACGCTGAGCGGTGTCCCAAACGTTGCCAGGTGAGCCAGACCAATCGAGGTGATGACACCCATTTCGGGCTGGGCGATCTCACACAGTCGCGCAATATCCCCTCGCTGGCCGGCCCCCATTTCAAGAACTGCAAACTCATCCCGAGTACATTCAAGTTCAAGAATTGATAACGGCAACCCCAGTGTATTGTTGAAATTCGCCGGGCTTTGCCGACCCGAGTATCTGGCCTGCAACACTTCGTAGAGCATCGAACGTGTACTCGTTTTTCCCACGCTCCCGGTAATGCCCACGACCAGGCCATCAAACTCATCGCGATGACTCGCAGCGAGTAACTGCAAAGCCAGAACCGAATCTGCCACTACCACAGCCGGCATCGATAACTTGAGCGAAGCGAACTCCGCCTCGAAGTGACGTTCAATAATGGCAAAAGCGGCACCAGCCTTCGCGGCATCACTCAAGAACAAATGCCCATCCCGCTGACCCGTTGACAGAGCGAGAAACAGATCTCCTTCTTTGAGCTTTCTCGAATCGATCGATACCCGGCCCGAGAATTTCTTTTCCGCGGCAGCGACAGTTCGCTGATCACCCAGAATTGTCCCGCAAAGGATCGTTGCCAGAACTTCAAGCGGATGTCGTTTCATCGCGCCTCCACGATGAATGCAACACCATTCAAACCCGGCGTTAAGCTGCAGATCATGAGTACATCAGGCTTTCGATGAAGATGCGGGCGAAGACGCAACAGCTCGCTATCCCTGTCCTGCTTCGATCCAGAAAAGTCGTTGGGTATCGTCGGCATCAGGCACTCACACGCTGCAAGGAATCTGTTTCGACAGCGGCGGGATTGGGCAGAATGGCTTCCGTCTGTAAAGCCATCCCCATGGGCGAAGAAGCGGGAGCCATATCGCTACAACCACTTGCTGAATAAGAGTTTGCAATGAAAGATTTGGCTGGTGGCAACCGATTCAAAGATTCCTTGGATCGATTTTCCAGCAGCTCACGCACCACTCGCCGATCATCGAAAGGGAGATGACTGGCTCCGATAATCTGCTCGCTCTCATGTCCCTTCCCGGCAATCAGTATCATGTCACCGGGCAACGCCTGCTCAATGGCATGTTGAATTGCCAGCTTTCGGTCGACTTCAATCACGACTTCGACTTGTTGAGCAGGCACCCCATCACAAATCTGCTGAATGATCTTTTCGGGGTTTTCTGATCGCGGATTATCACTGGTAACGATGGCGACATCGGCCTGGCTGGCAGCACGACCCAGCAGTGGCCGTTTGGTGGCATCGCGATCTCCGCCAGCCCCAAAGACACAAATCAACCGGCCTCTCGTCAGCCCGCGCAGCGAACATAACGCTCTGCTCAATGCATCAGGGGTGTGAGCGTAATCCACAAAAATATCAAACGGTTCACCCCAAGTGCAGCGTTCCATTCTTCCCGGCACTGGCCGAAACTCTTCCAAGGCTTCTGCCATCGATAAAAAGGGAACTTTCCAGGCCAGCCCGGCAGCTAAAGCTGCCAGTGCGTTCTCGATGTTGTGCCGCCCCAGAATCCGCAGCTTCATCTGCATCACCTGGCCCTGGTACTGCACACGGAATGTCGTCCCGCTTAAGGATTCACTCAGAATCTGAGCCGAGAGCTCGGCATCGACATTCACGCCATAGCGAATCAGACGGCATTCCGCAGGCACCAGACTCGCCAGCGAGGCGGCTCCCGGGTCGTTGATATGCAATGCGATGGTTCCGCCTGGCTTAACGAGATCCAGAATCCGGGCTTTGGCTTCGCGATAACTGGCAAAATCACCATGATAATCGAGATGATCGTGCGTGATATTGGTAACAATTGCACAATCAAGTGGTAACGCTGCGGCTCGCGATTGATCCAGAGAGTGACTCGAAAGTTCCATGGCCAGATGAGTTGTCCCCCGGCTGACCATGCGATGCTGCCAGAAAGCCATCAATTTCGCATCAGGAGTCGTCAATACCGAGGGCTCTGCACGATAACCATCAAAGTATTCCACGGTTCCCAATAAGCCCGTCCGATACCCGGATTTGGCCATCAGCGCTCTCGTCATCCAACTGACTGTCGTTTTTCCATTGGTCCCCGTGACTCCCATCATTCTCAGGCGGCTGGCGGGATGACCGTACAGCGATTGCGAGAGATAAGCATAAGCCGCCCGAGGATTCGCCACGACACACTGGGGAAGCGGGCAATTCGGTAAGACTTGAGAAGTCACCACTCCCACAGCGCCGCGGGAAATGGCCTCTTCGAGAAACTGGCTGCCATGACTATTTCGACCTGGTGCAGCCACAAACAATGTTTTCGGGCGACACTCACGACTGTCGAGTGTGACATCGTTGAAGTAGATGTCACCCGCCCCCATTAACTCTGCGGTCGGTAGATGATCTTTCAGACTCAGTGATGCCGGGAGAGCATGCTGTGGTGGCATAATTCGGCGCCTCCTTGCGCTGCCGCTACCAGCTTCCTGCCAGTCTGCGGTTCATCTCAACTCGTTGTCCAGCCATCGTTGAATATCGCATTGCTGAGTGCTGACGAGCACTTCAAAATCACTCGATTCCACCTCTCAAAAATTGACCCGTTTCGTCAATTGGTGTGCCTGATTCTGCCTGACTGAAGGCGAGTGGTTCCTGTCGCACTCGACACTATTCCATCGACCAGCGTTGATCTGTTCTTCCGATACAGTCTCATCGTGACGGGTTGGTCCCGATCAATCATCGAATTCTGGCGATTTGACAGTTTCGGTCAAGATGAAGCGGCAATTCCTGCCGCACTCGGACACGACTGGATAAAGTTGCCAGAAACCGACTCCTGCGACGAGAATGACAGGCATGAATCCCGCACCTATCCTGATCCGCAATCTTTACGTGCACAATCTGCAGGGAGTCGATATCGAGATTCCCCTGCAGCAGCTCGTCGTGGTCAGCGGGGTGAGTGGTTCAGGGAAGTCGAGCCTGGCCTTCGATACACTGTTTGCAGAAGGTCAGCGGAGTTACATCGAAACTTTTTCACTGGCCACGAGGCAACTTCTCGAAAAGTTCGAGCGTCCTGCCGTCGATCGACTGGAAAACATTCCGCCGACAATCGCCCTGCGACAACTCGCCCAGACAGGTGACAAATCTCGAAGCCAGTATGTCGATGCTCAAAACTTCGGCTCTGTGACCAGCATTGCCGACCATTTGAAGCTGCTGTTTCTCCGCTGTGGCAGCGTGATCTGTCCCACTTGCCAGCGTAAAATCACTTCATCCTCTCCGGCAGAGGTGGCCCAGCGGCTTGCAAAACTCCCACAGGGAACACGAATTCTGGTGACCATGAAGGTACCGGAAAAATCGGCTCTTCAATTATCTTTCGACTCACAAACTGCAGGTCCCAGCCGGAATTCAACGAAGCGTACCGCACCGCCTCGCTTACCAACAGAAAAAGCACATCAGGCTCTCATCGAAGAACTCCGTCAGCAAGGTTTTCGCCGAGGTCTCTTTCAAACAGAAGCTCTCTCCGAAAACTTTGTCACTCACGAATTTTCTAAGGATCTGCCACAGCATTTCGAACTTGTCGCCGTCATTGTTGATCGCTTAATCGCAGGCTCACAAACCATCGAACGCATGCTCGAAAGCTGTGAAACAGCCATGCGATACGGGGCCGGCGCGATCGGTCTTTGGGCACAAACTCCTCTACCGGAAAGCGCCTATCTTGCCTGCACAATTGATGGCCAGGCGTGGTACCGGCACGAGTTCAACACACGTTACCGATGCGAACCTTGCCAGCGAGATTTCCCGAAGCCACAACTGGCACTGCTCGATGATGAGCCCCCCCCACAAACCCCACCAGCCTCACAAACCATAGCAAGCACCGTCTCACCCTCGACGATCTTCCAGCAGTCATTGAGCCTGGGGAATGTCAGTTGGCAAAATGCTGGCAAACAATCGCTGGATCAACTCGAGTATTTGCTTCAGCAAGCCCGGAAGGAATACTTCGCTTCTGGGAGTTTCGAAGAGACTTCGAACCTGCGAGATCAATCCTTGTGGGAGCATGTTCTCCAGAGAATTGAATGGTGCCGCAGGCTCGGATTGGATCACCTGCCGCTTTTCCGAAGCGTCAGTGGTCTTTCGGGAACTGAATATCGTCGGGCCAGGCTCATCCCGCTCCTCTCAGCGGGTCTGGTCAATACGCTCTATATTCTGGATGAGCCACTCGCCGGACTGGATGACCAGACAGCGTGCATCGTGCTCGACGCCATCCAGAGCCTCTTAAAGAGTGGCAACAGCCTGCTCATGGTCGAGCACCATCCCCTGGCGAAAAAACGAGCCAACTTTGTGATCGAAATGGGCCCGGGAGCTGGCAGTGAAGGAGGCCGCATCGTTTACGCTGGTTCTTCTCCTGCGCCAACTCAGCCATGGCCGGAACATGATCAGGTCAAACTCACTGCACCAAGGGTCTTGCGGGAACCCGCCGGCTGGATCGATCCCGGCCCGATCAACCTCAAAAATCTCCAGCAATTTCAATGGAAGCTTCCACTGGGTCTGCTCTGCGTCGTCACGGGTCCGCATGGATCTGGGAAATCAGCGGCACTCATCGATGCTCTTCAGCCGACTTCCCATGGAGACACACTTCCTGCACTCGCTGGCCATCCCCTCTGGATGGTCGATTCGTCACCATTGAAAGGACAGCCTAGCCAGATGCTGATCGGCTTGCTCGATCTTTTCGGAGAAGTTCGAGCACTCTTCGGCCAGACACCAGAAGCCAAAAACCGGCAATTGACAGCCAGGTTCTTCAGCCTGCATGTTGCCCAGAGTGGACGCTGCTCTCAATGCAAGGGGACTGGCCAGATCTCTGCCGATCTCACCTTTTTCAATGAAGCCTCGATGACCTGCCCGAACTGTCACGGGAAGCGTTACCGCCGCGATGCTCTGGAGATTCGCTACCGGGGGCTGAATATTGCGGAAGCACTTGATCTGACTGTCGCGGAAGCCCTCACCTACTTCAAAGGGCACCACAAACTTCAAAGCATGCTCACGACGCTCTCTCGCACAGGATTGAGATACCTGCGCCTGGGGCAAACTTTGAAGTCACTCTCCGGCGGAGAACGACAACGCATCAAACTGGCCCTGGCACTTGGTCAGCCCGTCGAAAATGGCATTTTTATCTGCGATGAGCCCACCATGGGCCTGCACGATCAGGATGCTCACCAATTAATGCATGCCTTTCTGGAACTGGTCAGCATTGGCCACACCGTCTGGCTGGCCGACATCCATCCCGTGGCATTATCCTGGGCAGACTGGGTGATTCAGCTCGGCTCGCAAACTCCGCTGACGTTGCCAGAAGTCTTGTTTTCTGGTCCAGCGACCACATTCCGTCAGAGCGAATAGCACGATTTAATCACCAGATTCTGCCAGAAAACCTGCATGACCACCGCGCAGAAATTGCGGCAAATGCACAAAAACAAGGCAGGTAAGATTACGTTTTTCTAACGAAATCACCCGCGATTGTGTGACAACAATGCAGCATTGCCTATTGGTATAGCGTTTGCTTAACTATGGAGAACTGATTTCTGTTACCTCCTTGCGCCAGGAGTTGCCTTTCGTGACTGATATGACACCCCGTGAAGTTCTCGCGCTCTGCCGGGAACGTGAGATCTACGCCGTCGATCTGCGATTCATGGATTTTCCGGGGCTGCAAAAGCACTTTACCATCCCCGTTTCCGAACTGACGGAGCAGAGCTTTGACGAAGGCTTTGGCTTTGATGGTTCCTCGATTCGCGGATGGCAGGCCATTAACGAGAGCGACATGCTGGTCGTTCCCGAGGCTTCCACCGCGATTGTCGATCCGTTTATGACACGCACGCTCGCCATGACGTGCAACATTCAGGATCCCATCACTCGGGAAGACTACGCCAAAGACCCACGCAACGTGGCCCGCAAAGCCGAACGGTACATGCGTTCTACCGGCATTGCCGATACGGCCAATTTCGGTCCGGAATGCGAGTTCTTTGTGTTCGACGATGTCCGCTTCGACAGCAGCCAGCAGCACGCCTTCTATTACATCGACAGTCAGGAAGGCCAGTGGAATCGCGGCCGTGTGGAAGCTGGCGGTAATCGTGGACACAAAATTCGCTATGGCGAAGGTTACTTCCCGGTGCCTCCCACCGACACTCTGCAGGAACTCCGTACCGAGATCATGCTCAGGCTTCAGGAATGCGGTGTGGGTGTCGAAGCTCAACATCACGAGGTCGCATCGGGCGGTCAATGCGAGGTTGATCTCAAGTTTGCACCTCTGGTTCAGAGTGCAGACCAGCTACTGCTCTATAAGTACATCGTCAAGAACGTCGCCGCCCGGCATGGCAAGACCGCGACCTTCATGCCCAAGCCCATCTGGAATGATGCCGGTTCCGGGATGCATCTTCACTTCTCACTCTGGAAGGATGCTCAAAATCTTTTCGCAGGTTCAGGCTATGCCGGCCTCAGCGATACCGCCCTCTATGCGATTGGCGGAATTCTCAAGCATGCTTATTCTGTCATGGCTTTTGCCTGCCCCACCACCAACAGCTACAAACGCCTGGTTCCGGGATATGAAGCACCGGTCAACCTCACCTATAGCAGCCGCAATCGCTCAGCCGCCATTCGCATTCCGGTCCATTCCCCACGACCTGAAAACAAGCGCTTTGAATTCCGTTGCCCGGATCCTTCCAGCAACTCTTATCTGGCGATGTCGGCCATGCTGATGGCGGCCCTGGATGGCATTGAAAACCGGATCGATCCCGGCCCACCACTCGATAAAGATATCTACGATCTGGCACCGGAAGAACTCGTGGATGTCGCCCGCACGCCACTTTCACTCGATGAGTCGCTGCTGGCGTTACGTAAAGATCATGAGTTTCTACTCAGGGGTGATGTCTTCACTGAAGACGTGATTGATACCTGGATCTGGTACAAGTCTGAAAAAGAAATCGAAGCTCTCAGACAACGCCCCCACCCCTTCGAATTTGCCATGTATTATGATATTTGATTGGCGGACTATTCTCATGACCGAACATAGCCGGGTAGCCGGGTAGGGTGGGTTAAGGCTCTGCGCAACCCACCAACTTAATTGACCTCCCTCGGTGGCCCAGCCATGTAGGGTGCATGAAGTTCTTACGCAATGCACCATCTTGCCGCTGTCGTTATCAAGTAGGGCAGGCTCCCGCCTGCCGTGTTCTTGGTAACCACAAGGATCAAACCAGCCCGTTGGGTTGAGTGAAAAGTGTGTGGTTTCTCCAATTTGCTGACGGGATTTGGAGTTTTTCGAGCGCAAGGCCTCCCAGTACGTTGTTCAAAGGTTTTGCTTTCATTCCCTACTGACAAATGCCAAATACGGCTTACACTATTGGGCATGGGCACTCTCGACGAAATTCAGCGACTAAATGATGGCCAGTTTCATCGGCTTGGTGACGACCTGCTACGCAGGAGCGAATCCCGATACCGGCGTCTTCGAACCCACGGTTTGAACGAACGTGGGGAGAGCATCAAAGGCCAGCCAGATTCCTATGTTGGAGAGACCGCTGCGACTTGTAGCGTGGCGGTTTGTTACACAGTGCAACGATCTGGTTGGTGGAACAAAGTGGTGCAAGACGTCGGGGAGGCTGTTGCGGCTTGTCCGATGGCGACCGGGGTGGTTGTAGTCATTCCGCACAATGCCGACCGAGATGGCCCCCAGGACAAGACAATTGATTGGCTTTCAGAGGCACGTGCGGCAGCTGGCAAAGCAATCCTCCGGGTGATCGACGGGCGGGAAATTAGCCAACTGCTCGATACGGATCATCAAGACCTGAGACACAACCATCTAGGCATCCCTTACTCCCGCCTCTCTGGGTCTAGTATCCTTGCCAGCTGTCGAATGGCCTCGCAGACTGCAATCGATTACATAAGAGGGAGCGGCAGGTATGACCCAGAAAGGTATTCTCACCGGAGTTCCGACAGAGAGCTATATCGGGTGTGGCAGTCGGCGTACCGGTACAATGACAGCAGCGACCGGCGTGTTGCCCCTATCCGATTGATCGCACTCGTGAACGACTCTGGGGTTGGGAAGACCAGTCTGGTTTGTGAGCTCACCCGCACACTTGGGGCGGTTCTTCCGGTTCTGCTCATTCAGGCCCGAGATATCGAGTTCGGTCCGGAGGACAAACTCGTTGCCGCCGTGATAAACTATGCCCAAGGGTTCCTGGATCCATCTACCCGTGTGATCGAAGAGGCGGCTTTGTCCAAGCTGCTGTCCGGTTCAGTGCCCCTGACGGTAGTGCTGGATGGATTAGATGAAGCACACAATCCAGAGGCCGTACGCAAAGCAATCACCTTCTGGTTGAGGTCGAAATTGTGCCAGGTCAGCATTTTGGTGGTGACCTCACGTCGGGAGTTTTGGCAAACCTGTGTGGACTCGTCTTGGGTCAAATGGATGCCCACCTCGAACCTCGACGACCGCTCGCCGGTGAAAGTCGCTGAACGCTTGCAAGTCGAAAAGAGTGATCCGGCTGCGGGCCTTCCGCTTCCTGACCGCTTCAACGAAGGAGAGCTTGAGGCGGCATGGCTGCGGGCTGGCCGGACTCGTTCGGAGTTGGCTATCTTGCCAGCCGATGCGAGAGAAGAATTACGTCATCCATTCACGCTCCGAGTGTTTCTTGACCTTCAGATGCAAGAAGGTCTTTCGCCGAAGAAGGTAACGAGGGCGGCCCTGTTGGAGTGTTGGTTGAATCACCGCCTCGATGCAGAGACGCTTACAAGTGAGCGGATCACCCGCAGCCACTTTCAACAAGCGCTTCGAATGGTGGCGAGCCGGATTGCCGAAACCAGTCATTGCTCCGTATCCGTGGACGAACTATCGGAAGTGCCTCGTTTTGACTCCTCACATCCGCCGGGTCCAATCCTTCAACGGATGATTGAAGCGGGCATCCTGGAAAGCCTGCCAAACCAATCCGATCGCATCAGATTTACGGTTGAAACAGTCCAGGACTTCTACCGGGCTGAAGCGGATGTCGAGGACATCAAGAGCAACCCTGCACATATAGCGGAAGCCTTCTCGCAGCTTCCGTTTACGACGGCGTACTCCAGGCTTGTGCGAATAGGGTCCCGGCTCATCGGCGAGGATGTTCGTCACGAGTTCATCCAGCGGCTACTGGAAGCGTCTCCAATAAAAGCTGCCATTGTTGTGCGAGCACATCCGGATTGCTACACGGCAGAAGTCAGGACAAGAATCGCAGGTGAACTCGGTGCTCAAATCACAGACCGTCATCGTGTTCGGGCTGCGATGGCGATAACTCTGCTCGGAGAGTTGAACTGTCAAGAAGCTATCGACGTACTTGGGAAGCATCTTCTCCCTCCTGCTGACCTTCACAACGACCTGAAGTCCCTCGGCGCGACAGCATTTACAAAACTTAGCTATGCTCCCGCCGCGGCTTTTGTATACCGCTGGCAGTGGTTCGGCACGCGCCAAGGCAACGACACTTACTACTTTAAGGATCTCTTGGCATTCATTCGTGATGCGACATTTGAATTCCGGCTTGCCCTGGCGGATCAGTCCGTCCTACAACTCTCAAGTGCCACTGGTACGAAGGAACATGTCAATGCAGTGACAGTGCTGGCCTATCTAGGCGATTGCCGTCTTGTGGATCACTTGGCTTCCCGACTCACCCAGAACGTACTGCTCGAGCACTACGAGAACCACGCCCTGATTGCCCTCGGATCGGATGCAGCTGGAAGGCTCTTCGCCCAGTCTGTGAAAGCGATTGGGGACCGTCTCGCTCCGCTGCCAGACGATCATGCTAATAACGATGCTCGGAACGAATTGATCGGACTGGTCCACTTCGTGGTTAGTGACGTGCGCTACCTTTTAACGCCTGCTTTTGAGCCGCATATTAAACAACTCATCGAAAATGCCAATCCAGACGTATCATGGATTGCTATTCACTTAGCAAAACGAGCTCATGCCGTATCGCTGCTGTACCCTGCCGCAATAGCCGCTTCCAAGCGGAGTGGCTGGATTGAGTTGGATCACGGTGAGGAACGAAGTTGCGTGAGTGCCGACGAGTGGTTGAGATGGTGGCGGCAATCAACCGACGTTGCAATTCGCCAAAAATTACTGAGACTGCTTCCCCGTTACCCGAATGCAGAGATCGAAGAGATCCTTCTAGATTGCCTCGACTTGCCTGAACTGTGTGCATCAACGGCGACACGGCTTGGAGAATACGGGGCGATCCGCTCGGCACCTCGTCTACGGGAGATTCTTTCCGAAGCGGTCACCACCGATGACCAATCGGCCAAGTCGTCAGCCGCTCATGCGTTAGGTGATTTGAGGGACGTGGCTGCAGTGCCGCTTCTGGAGAAGCTTGCCACTGAGCATTCTGACGAATGGGTCGGGCTGCAAGCGATTGCGAGCCTCGGCCTGATTGGGAACTCAGAAGCCGAGTCCGCCCTAGGCCGTCTTCATCAACTTCAAAAAGGGGACGGCATTGAGGACCACATATTTGAAGCCCTCCTCTGTTGTGGCTCTCCCACGGCAGTCGCAGAGGTGATCAAGCATGCAAGTTCACGACTGGACGGCTCTGAGTGGCTGTGTGAACGACTTGGCCGCCTTTCCTGGATGCGTGGGTGGCGATGTGGCGAGTACTACACACATATTTACACAGCTGAGTTAGTTGACTACCTGAAATCTCACTGCAAACTGGGCTCCCCTGAAAAGAACTGGGACATTGGGGATGCCTTTCGTCAAATCGATAGCCCGGAAGTTCGGACACTGCTACAGAAGTGGGGGAATCGCCGTGGATCGCCTGAAGATGCGGTTGTGCGGGAAAGCGACCAGCGGCGGCTTTCGGATATGTGCTATTGGGAACTTCGAAATCGTGGCGACATATCGGCCATTAGTTACACACTCGATGAATGTGCTGATGACAGGGACGATATTTACGTCGCACGTGCCGCTCTCCTTCTTCAAACTTTCCCCACCGCTGCAGTTGCCAATCAACTTCAGTCACGGCTCAACGTGGCGACAACGATATCCGAGACGCTGAGAATGCTCGCCTTGCTCGGTCGGTTTGGACAGCAGGCTGACGCTGAACTCGCAGCTAAGTTTGTGAATCATGCTAACGACTTGGTGGCGAATGTGGCATGTGAAACCATGCTGCGTCTGAGCGATCCATTGCTCGTACCGGGTCGCTGGCGAGAGATGTAGTACTCGAACCGACTATGCGACTGAAACGTTGATTTCTCAAGTTCAGGACCACTGTGGGCTGGGAGGCATGCATAGAAATTAAGGCTCTCAATCATCTGTGCAATGCTTGCGGCTCCGCACAAGCATGCTGGACTACCCTTTAACCCGCTCTGGTTTAAAGGACGCGTATAGGTCACTGGTCGCTTGACGGACTGCACCATTTGATCGATCGATCAAAACAACAGCCGGGATCTCCTGTTGTTCTCCCGGCCGTTTTAATTTCTGGCGATAGCAGTCGGCTCGTTTATCGGCGGGTGGAGGCTCGGCTTCCAGCAGTATTTGACCCTGGTGCTGCGGGATCGGTGATGACCTGGATTACGTCATCTCGATGGAGTGGTCGGAGCATGTTTTCAGCCACCACCTGCACACCGATCGGGTTATCCCCTTCGCGAGAGGCTTCTAACTCGAGTTCGAACGGTAATTCGGCTCCAGCCGCCACCGAGCCGGGAATCTGAAAAATGATCCGCGAACCCTGCTGTGTGTGCTGTACAGGGCCATCCACACTGATGAGCTTCAGGCCGGGAGGGATATCGATCGCCAGTGCAACACTTTGAGCCGGTGCGCTGCCGCGATTCTTGACGACGAGCCGAGAGTGAACGCGTTCACCCACAGCAATCAGCTTCTCTTCGTTCATCGGGATAATCGTGATTGAAGGGAGCCCTTCGGCTTTTGCTGTTGCACTGACAGTCGCTTTCGCACCTTCACCACTGATCGCAGAAACTGTGGCAGCCACTTCACCGGTCTGGCGGGCAGTCAATCGAGTGCTCAATGTTCTTGTGGCCCCGGGTGGGAGCTCACGGATTTCCCAGCTCACGGTGCGCGTTGTGGTATCGAAATCGCCTCCTTCACTGGCATCCGCAAAGTCGTAACCGGTTGGGATTTCCTCCACGACTTTGATGTTTCTCAAGACCGCACTGCCCTGATTCTGCACCAGGTTATCAAAGCGGGCCGGGCGTCCCACGATGGCACGGGAGGGAACCTGATGAGTAATTGCCAGGCCACTCCCCAGAACCACGATCTCCTTCAGAGCTTCAATGGGCCGCATTCCCTGAGCGAGCACGGTCACCTGATTTTTCAATCGACCCACACGGGTTGGCACCACTTCGAGTAACACATCGTGAGATTCCCCGGGAGCGAGGTCACCCACGAGATACTCAACATCTTTGCCCGCAGGGTGATCAATTCCTTCTGGAAGCAGATCCCGCACGATGACATTTTTGGCCGTGTTTTTACCGAGATTCTTGACCCGGAACGTCATTTCGAAGGTTTTTCCCAGAGTCACTTCTGCGGGAACATCACTCCGAAGATCGATTTCCGCAGCAGCCACGACAATTTCAGCGGCCACTTCCGAGACAAAACTGACGCGTGCCACACTGCCAATCTGTCCTTCTTCCACCGGGGTCACTCGCACTTGAATGGTGCGGGTTTCACCGGGCGTCAAAGTCCCCAGCTTCCAGATCAAACGCTTGTCGCTGATCTCGGCTTGAGGAGCAGTTCCCGTCAGCTGTGTTCCTTTAGGAATTCGATCTTCGACAATCACCTGCCGGGCAGCCACAGTTCCTTCATTTTTTACCACCACCGAATAAATCAGCGACTGGCCCAGTACGGCACTGGCGGGAGCCTGCTTCTCAATGACAACCCGCGGTTGTTCAACAGCCCGCGCAGTGGGTTCGGCCGCTGCTCCAGGTTCCGGGAGCACGGCTGGACGTGCCGGGCGGTTTGAGGAATCGAATGGTGGCTCAACCACTTCGTTCACGGGACGTCGTTGCGGGAAATCATCTCTAATTGATCCGCGAGGATCTTGCGGCAACCGTCCCCGCACGGGCTCAGAACCAAAGGGATCATTATCAGCCGGAAGAGTTCGCGATGAGTTTTCCAGATCTCGTGATCCCGAATTGCGCGGAGGCAAAACGGTACGAGGAACTTCATCGCCGGGAAAATCACGATCAGGGCCAATCGCAGGTTCAACCAGGCGTAATCGATCGGGCTCATTCCGATTTCGACCAGTGGCCGGAGCATTCGTGGAACCTGCAGGCGGAAGCTGAGAAGGCAAACCCAATTCAACATCGAGATCGACAGGCAAACTGGTTGGAGGAGTTGTGCGACCAGAACCATTGGCTGGCAGACCGGAATCGGTGGGCAATTCACGATTCGATGGATTCCGCGATGGCAGACGATCTCGGCTATTATTGCCAGCGGGAGGAGTTGCAGGAGTATCCAGCCCAAAGGGATCTGCCTCAGGGATCACCGCCGGTGGTGCCGAGGGGGCCATTGATGGTCGGCGATAAGGCTGCATGTCACCGGGCTGCTGATTGTCACCCGGTTGAGCACCCGCAGGTTCTCGTCCACTACTGGCTGGAGCACTGTTTTTTAATGGAGGTAAGTCCGCTGGGAATGCATCAGCAAAGGGATCCGCCTCACCATTCTGGATGCCGCTGGTTTGTTGAATCCTGCTTCCGGCTGGGGTCTTCTCACCAACAGTCGGTTGACCGATCGGAATCGGCTGGGCATCAGGAATCTCCAATAAACGAGGTGCGACCCCGGAAGCTTCTTTTGTGGGTTCGATCTGTGCAGTGCGTGCCGAACCTGAGGTTCTTGTCAGTGGTTGAGCATCCAGATCGGGGAGGACAGGAGGTGTGGGCATGGCTGCCGCTGAGTCTTTTTCGGCGACGGTCGGTGGAGGCAATACCAGTGCAGGGCCCGATACAGGTTCGTTGGCTGATTGACTGCGCACGACAGGACTTTGCTTCTCATCGTCCGTGGGGTCAGCTTCGGGGAATTCCCCACCGGCCTGATAAGCCGCCAGTCGAAAATCGAGTCCACGACTTGAAGATGGACCTTTTGCCGTCTCACCCGGGACTACCTTGGTCGAATTCGTCGAAACATGGGCCTCATGGACAGGAGGCAGCGACGCATCGACAGCCAGATCAAGTTCCGGGAAGGTTTCGGCGCCTTGCTCAGCGGAGATTTCACCCGCATGCACCAGAGGCTGCTTCAACTGATTAAGCTGGTTGAGTTGGCCGTAAACATTCACGACAACGAGTGAACAGACCCCAACCACGACCGAAAGGGCGGCAAATTTCCAGAAACCGGACAGCATGGATCCATCCCCTACCGCAACGTGCATCGTGCACTCAAAGCCCGCATGACCTATGCGCAGCTTTTGCATTCAGAGTCTGGAATACCACATTTTTGTAAGAATGAAAAGATCGATCAGTGCAAAACTAAGTCCAAAGCATGAAAGAATTTGAAGCATTGTAAAAACTTAGACCAATTTTCAGGGCGTCCACACTCGAAATCGGCAAATTCGTCATTTCCGATCTTTACGATCCCCTTCAAGCCGGCCAAAGGATTCCTCCCTGGCATCTGTTCACTCCAGGGAGTCTGAATTCATGCCAGGCCCGCGGGGAAAGACTGGTCTCCCGTCAATTCCAACCCTCAATTCCCACGAAATCCGCACGCACCCTGATTTCTGCTTGTCAGCAGCCCGGTCAGCAGCGGAAAATAGTGCCTCGCTTCACCAATCCGGAGATTTCAGCACCACTTCCTCCCTCAGAGGGTGTGGCGATTGCGACAGGTATGCGGGGCATAAGGATCGCAAGCGAATTCTGGCTGACTTTACTGGAGAATTTCCCGGCTGAACAATGGGTCTGCCTGAGGAGATGCCGATGTGAGGCAAGATAACGATCAGGCGCAGAAACACGATCAGGCGACAGACCTTCCAATTCTGTAGTCCTCATCAGCGAGATGAACTGTCTGGGGTAACATCGCAATGGCGAAGAAATATCTGAGCCTCGAAGAAGCAGCAGAAATGCTCGGCATGCGCCCGGAAGATGTGGGCCGCATGCGCGAAAAAGGCGATTTGCGAGGCTTCGCCGATCGCGGCAACTGGAAGTTTCGATCGGAAGATATCGAAGAAGCCCTCCGGCGGCGTCAAATCGACTCCGATCCTGACGTCAACCTGCTGTCTGATGATGAGGATGGCAACCTGTTCAATGAGCCAACACCCTCGCGTAGAAAAGGGGAATCGGGTTCTGACAGCGATGTCCGTCTGGTGGCCCCCTCTTTTGCCCTCGACGAAGGCGATGTTCGCACCGATCCGGAAATTTCGTTAGCTGCGGCTCCTTCCGATAGTGATGTCCGTCTGGCTTCAAAACCAGGTTCAGATAGCGATGTCAAACTGATGAGCCGCTCCGATTCGGATAGCGATGTCCGTCTCTCGCTCTCCGATAGTGACGTTAAACTCGCGAAATCTCCCGGTTCTGACAGCGATGTCCGTCTCGTGGGTGGGCGCGATATTGTGAAGCCCGGTAGCGATAGCGACGTCGCACTGGTCTCGGATGTGGAAAAAAGAGATCGCGATTTTGGCGGTTCGGCAATTCTCGATGACGATGAGGGCGACAGCCTGTTCCTGCCTGGCGACAGTGCTTTAAGGTTAGGCGGCGACAGCGGCATGGAGCTGGGACGCCCTGCTGATAGCGGCATTCTCCTGGAAAAACCGAAACCAGGTTCAAGCAGCTCGCGATTGTTTGAATCCAAAACTGAGCCCGAGCAGTTCACTCTCGCGATGGATTCCAGCCCCAAGCTGGCTGGCGATTCTGGTTCAAAGAACTCCGGCAAGGCCCCTCCCGCGCGTGACGACCTTGACCAGACAGCCCCGATGCTGATTCTGGACGATGAAGAAGACACCGTCTCGACGACAGCCTTCGAAGTCCCCATGCTCGACGATGTTGCTCCTTCCAAAGGGAATCGTCGCGATCAGACAGAGGCTGATGTGCTTTTATTCGATGACGACGAAGACCTTGATGGCAATCTGGCGACCACCATTCGCAAGGGAAGCCGGAATGTCGACGACGATGATGAATTCGAAGATCTCAGCGATAGCTCTGTCGCCGAACTCGAGAACGATGACGTCGTGACATTTGACGATGCCGACGATGATGACGACAACGTCTTCGCCGATGCCGACGAAGACGATATGGACTCGGAAATGGTCGAAGGTTCCAGTGCCGTCGGCCTGGCTGCCGGTGGTGTCCGACGACCGACTCCTCGTGAAGAGGAATGGGGCGCTGGCACATTTTCACTCCTGGCACTTTCAACCCTGACGCTGGTGGCAGGGACTGTGATTGCCGCCGATCTGATGCGCGTCATCTCTTCGCAGGGGCAGACAGCCGTCTATAGCGGTGCTCTCGTCGAAATGATCGGCGGGTTCTTCAAGTAACAATTTCTGATACGCTTTCGATGTCATCCAGGTGCTCTGTGCGCCGTACCTGTTGAGCACTATGCTTTGCAGACCTGTGCCATGCTTGCAGCCTTGGGCAAGCATGTCTTCACAACCTGGGCAAGCTTGTCTTCATTACTATAACAGCGTAGTGGATGACCGCCTGGGATACGTATCAAGAAGGTGTCATGCCGAATCTCTGTGTCTACTGTGGCTCAAGCTCCGGGTTTCATCCCGATTATCAGCATGCCGCTGTCGAACTGGCCCAGCTAATGGTGGCTCAGGGCTGGAATCTGGTGTATGGCGGCGGATCGATTGGCGTGATGGGAATCATGGCCGATGCGGTTATCGCGGCCGGCGGAAAGGTCATCGGAATCATTCCCGAATTTCTCGCCACGCGCGAAGTCATGAAAGACAATTGCACTGAGTTGTTCGTGACCGATTCCATGCACTCCCGCAAACGTCAGATGATGGAACTGTCCGATGCTTTTGTCGCTCTTCCGGGTGGTTATGGCACACTCGAGGAACTGCTGGAGACCATTACCTGGAAGCAGTTGGGCCTGCACAATAAACCCATCGCCGTTCTGAACACACGGCAGTTCTTTACGCCACTGATTGGGCAGATCGATCATCTTGTTACCGAGGGTTTTGTTCGTCCGGAACATCGGCTGCTCCTGCGCATCGCCACCACACCAGTTGACCTTCTGGAACAACTCTCACTCCCCGCCGAGCCACCCCTGAAAAAGTGGTTCAATACGCAAGAGATCTGATACGAATTTCAGACTCTTGCCACTTGTTCGACGAGACCCTCACCAGGCAGTCCTTCCAGAACGACAGAAAAGCGGCTATTTGGAATCGGCAGATCTGAACTGTGAACATGGCCCACTATGCCTGTTCATCCAAACCCATGTGCAGAACACAGGAAATCTGGTGGCGTAGCATGTCTCCCAGCCCAGTAGGTTATGCGGGACTCTAACTTAGTAGGTATTTGCGGAGCCAAGAGCTTCGGTATCAAAGAGCTTTGCGAGCGAGGAGATCAGGTATAGTGTCAGGACTTCATCCACCCATCCAGAAAACGCGCAGCTGACGACCTTTAACGAGGCGGTATTTGATTCATAATAGCACTCACGGAGCAATCAAATTGGCTGGGCGTCGGAAGATTCGCTGGCGGCGGGTGGTTTCGGCGTTCTGAACGATCTTAACAGGCACTATAGCTGGCGAGATGCTCGAAACTTTTTGAGCGGGTGCGGTGAGTTCCTGGATTTTCTGCTCACCTTTCATAGAGTAGACCACCATCTCTGTTCCATCTAGCGGCCCCTTCATGAGGTCCACCATGCGGATTTCGCTGTTCTCAAATGTGCGGAAGTAGAATCGCTTGTTCGTCAGATCATTTCCGCTCGTCCACAACGTGTAATCTGCAACTTCTTCACCATTTTCGAGTGACCTTGCTGACCCTTTGGGGATATCAAACTGATTCAAAAGATGAAAGAGTTGCAGCACCCCTTCGCGACTGGTCTGGACGGGAAGTGCTGTTTTCGAGAAGGCGACAGCCCGCACGAACCGCGAAGGAGGCGTGAAGTCGCCAGGCAATCCCAGCATGCCGCTTCCCATGCCGAGCGATTTCACCTGCTGTTCACCTAACTTAACAGAGGTCTTTCCCAGTGGATCCAGGTTGAGATAGTTACTCAAATTCGTGACGTGCCAGTCGAACGTCGGAGCGTTGGTGAAGACTCCGAGCTTATTATCGTGAATCTTGAGCTCTCCACCGACGTACTCGACGGCAATGGCCTGGCCGGTAGCATCCGTAAAAATGTAGTGGGCAGGAGGCACCATATTCATCTGCGGCAAGACTGTATTAGCCACCTTGACGCTGCGAATCGCCTTGGTGGCTTCTTCGATCGTACTGCAGGTTCCCAGTATGTAGGCCCCCACTTCCCAGGGAGCAATCGTCCGAGGGAGATCTTCTTGACTGATCGATTGATACTTGGCATAGCCCGGAAAGTAGAAGAGGCCGCAAGCGAGCCCCTTTTCGTTATGTCCATCCAGCAGCACGGGAAGCCCAAATGCATTGGCCCCCACCGAAGCGTACTTGCTTTTCCACTTGAGGCCCGGCGTTCCATCAGGTGTGGTCCCTGTATAGGCAAAGCCGCGGGGGATAATCACCACGTTCGACAACAGATCGGCACCAAACTCAAGAGTTCTGCCGTAAATGATCGATCCGTCTTTGGGTCTTAAGGTGATTCCGGTGCAGGCTGCCGCCGGTCGGGTAAAGATTGCCAGGCCCAGCAGCAATGCGAGCCCATACCTGGCACCGATACTCAAGTTCAACATCTTTAATGATTCCTCGTGCTGCCAGAAACAACTTTACTCGTCACTCTCGAACTCTTCCCTGCAAGTGGGCCTCCGTCCAATCGAAATGCTCGGCAGCAATTAAGATGCAGCCAGAGAAACGATCCTGATTCGCTACGGGCTACTTAGGCCGCAAAGTTTTCCATGGAGGCGTACTCTGTCAGTTGGCACCATCAGTGGACTCTCGGGAGACAGGCAAGGCTACAGGAACTCGGCCATGACTCGATTGGCCAGAAAAATTCCTTCGCTGGTCAATCGAATTCTCTTTTCATCAGCTGCCAACAGACCTTGCCTGACGAGTCGTTGAATGGTCTCAGCCGCAAATTCTTGCAGATCGATACCAAACCGATGCTGGAATTCTGCGTAATCCATGCCGCTCAAGCGGCGTAAACCCACGTAAAGAGCTTCGCGCATGGCATGCTCTTTCTCCAGAGTCTCCGCTTCGGCAATCACCGACGCTCCCTGCTCCATCCGCGATAAGTAGCCCAGCACACTGCGAGTATTGGTTCGCCGCGTTCCTTGCAGATAACTGGCTGCCCCCGGGCCAAAGGCGGCATAAGGCGAACCATTCCAGTACGCCAGATTGTGCTGACATTGATAGCCGGGGCGGGCGAAGTTCGAGAGTTCGTAATGCTCAAATCCTTCTTCCTGAAGCCTCTTTATGGCCAGTGCGTACATCTCCCGTTCGAGAGCTTCGTCAATCTCGGTCAGTTGTCCACGTCGCTTTCTGGTCGTGAAGGCCGTCCCTTCTTCAAAGGTGAGTCCATAGGTGGAAAGATGCGTGGGGCCGCAAGCAAGTGCCTGCTCCAGGTCATACTCCCAGTCGACCAGAGTTTGCCCGGGCACACCAAAAATCAGATCCAGTGAAACATTGGGGATCCGGGCCCGAATTCGCTGCACGATCTCGGGGATCTCTCCCCCTTGATGGTCGCGTTCGAGTGTCTGCAGATGTTTATTTTGGAATGATTGCACTCCCAGGCTGACTCGATTGCAGCCCGCACTGTGCAACACGTCGATCACTTCCTCTGTCATATCCAGAGGATTGGCTTCGATCGAAAATTCCCCACCATCGGCCAGTGGAAAACGTCTCGTCACCATCTTGAGAAGTTGCTCCAGTTCGACAATTGGCAAATGTGTGGGAGTTCCCCCGCCGAAAAAGACGGTCTGGACGACCAGTGGCTGATCATGGGCCTGCATTTCCCGCTCCAGCGCAGCCAGATACCTGGGAATAAGATCATCTCGCCCGGCCACCAGCGTAAAATCACAATAGCCGCAGCGATGTCGGCAAAACGGAACGTGGATGTAAACCGACTGAAAATTGTTCGTGTGCGTCATCGAATCCATGGGCCAGTTCAAAGGTCAAACTCATCCGTCAGAACACATTCCGACCGCATAGACAGTCTCCGTATGACTTACGAGTCGAAAGTCAGCCAGGCTGCCGGGCCGGTTCCTTGCAATCCTGAACACGAGACGATAACAACTATGCAGGAACAACGGGGGGTGAGAAGCTGCCTCCGACTGTGGTGAGGCCGTGTGAACCGGGTCAGGTCCGAAAGGAAGCAGCCCTAAGCAGCAGGTTTTCAGGTGCAGAAGGGGGCAGCTTTCCACCCCTTTTTTCGTTTGAAATCCGATTCCTGATGACTGTTGCGTGGTCTGTGCTTCAATTGTTCCTGAAGAGTCGGGTTCTTATGACGTCTGTTGACGGCTTCTCCTGGAATTCGCTCATCTGAGATGAAGATGGTGCAATCCATCTGAACTCCTTGCACCCTACCGCAGAAAAAGACATGCTTGCCCGGAGCTGCGGGTTTGGCACTGTGTTGCGAGCCTGGCACTGAGTTGCTGCCTTTTGTCATGTGGTGATTGACCGATGAATGTTGAGAATTATACCGTTCTGGCACGTCGATTCCGCCCGCAGACTTTCAGCGAAGTTGTGGGGCAGGATCGAATTGCCCAGACGCTGCGAAACGCCATTCTCGAAGGCCGCGTCGCTCACGCCTATTTGTTTACCGGTGCCCGGGGTGTGGGCAAAACCTCGATGGCGCGAATCTTCGCCAAGGCCCTCAATTGTCCGAATGCTGTCGAGGCTGTCCCTTGCAATACCTGTGAAATCTGTCGGGCGGTTTCCGCCGGGCAGGATGTTGATGTTTCTGAAATCGACGGAGCTTCGAACCGGGGGATTGACGATATCCGCACGTTGAGAGCGAATGTGAACGTCAAGTCGATGCGAACCCGCTACAAGGTTTACATCATCGACGAAGTTCACATGCTCACGAAGGAAGCCTTCAATGCGCTGCTCAAAACACTTGAAGAACCACCTCAAGGGGTGAAGTTTATCTTTTGCACGACTGAGCCGAACAAGCTTCCGGATACAATTCTTTCGCGTTGCCAGCGATTCGACTTCGGTACTGTCAACATCGAAAGTATCGGCGAACGGCTCCGGCAGATTGCCAACACCGAAGGCTTTCAGGTTGATGATGAAGCCATTGAACTTGTTTCCCGCAGAGCCAATGGTTCGATGCGCGACAGTCAGTCGCTATTTGATCAGGTACTGGCTTTTGGTCATCAGCATGTCACCGTCGCCGATGTGCATCGATTGCTGGGGACTGCCAGCGATGACCGGGTTATCGAGCTGGTACAGGCCTTGATTGACCGTCATGCCGCCCGTGCACTGGAGGCTCTTGATCAGGCGATTCTGGATGGCGTCCAGCTCGACGCCTTGACCGATCAATTGATTTCTTACCTGCGTGATCTGATGGTGACTGCTGCCGGAGTCAAAGGCATCGCTCTCCTGGGGGCGACTGAATCATCCCGGTCGAGAGTCGAAACACAGGCGGAAGCCTGGGGGTTGAAAACGATCTCCGCAGCCCTGCAGATTCTGGCTGAAGCCAAGATCAAGATGGCCCGCGCCACCTGGGGGCGAGCACTCACCGAACTGGCACTTGTCCGTATCACGCTCCTCGAAGATCTCAGCCGCCTCGATGAGTTGATTGCCCGGTTCCAAGGGAAGTCAATTCCCGCCACGTCCAGTTCAGGACGCCTGGCGACCGACCGGCCCATGAACTCTTCTCCACGGGTTTTGCCACCACCTGTGGCCATCATTCAGGGTTCTCCAGAATCTCGCGATTTGCCGGACGTTCAAGAATCACAGCCTGAGTTTCAATCGCAGACTGAGCCTCAGCACCATCAACACGCAACGGCGAACACATCGAATGCAACCGTTGTCCCAGTAAGTTCTGACGCGACCGTTTCCGTAGATTCTTCCGCTGAAGCCTCCAGTATCAGCACTTCGCTCGCAGAGCCTGAATTGGTTTTTCAACCGGGGAATGAAGCGACTCTGCTAGAATACTTGCGTACCAAAAATACTGATTTGACTGGTATTCACCTTCAGCGAGCCACGCATTGTCAGATCACGGGCCCCACCCAACTGGAAATTGTCATTTCAGCGAATCATCGCTTCGAGCAGCAGTGTCTCGAACAGCCGAACATTGTGAGTAAGCTCGAACAGCAACTGCGAACCGCAACGGGAACATCCATTCGTCTGCGCTTCACGACCGGCTCTGCCCACGAATCCAGCGAATCCAATCCGCTCATACATTCAGAGTCTCCATCATCAAAAGATAACCCTGCCAGTTCCCCCAATGGTCAGCTGGCGGATGGCAACGGGGGTGTCGCTCAGCCTGAAACTTCTCTCAATTCGAGAGTGGAACGGCAACCTCTTCCTCATCCTTCAGTGACAGAAACGCCAGCGATTCGGCCAGCCAGCCGCACTGTTGAAGATCCAGAGGACAGATTCGTCCAGTCGATTGGAGCGGCTTTTGGCATTGATTGCTGGCGCGTGCATGAGCGTGAGCGGATTGTCTCCGTGGAGATCGAAGAGAATTCCGACACGACTGCGGATTCCAGCTCCGACGACTAGAATTAAGTATCGAGGAATCCTCAATTCTCATCACAACGATGCATGTTTCATAATTTTGACCCGGGAGAGCGGCAATGTTTGGACAAATGGCTGGCCTCGCTGCCAATTTGTGGTCAATGCGAAGTCAGATGGGAGAGATGGCGGCCAAGTTTCAGCGTCTGCAAACTGACCTGGCGAATCTCCGCTTCTCGGCGACCTCAGGCCCCGTTCAGGTCGAAGTGAATGGCTTGCTGCACATGACGAATTGCGAAGTTCAGCCCGGCTATCGTGAAGTGGATATTGCCCGTTGCACCATCGAGGCCACCAACGAGGCGATGAAGCAGGCACAGGCGGCTGCTGCCAAAGAAACACAATCGGCATTGGGCGATCTTTCCATGCTTCAAGGATTACTCGGTGGGAAACTTCCCTCCCCATAAGTGAGCCCCAGAAGTCGAATTCATACAGAGCCAACCCTTCATCGACAGCAGCAGCACCAGTAGCAGAACTTCAAGTAAGGACTAAGGAGAGTCATGCCCCGTGCCATTGAACCGAATCATCATGCGTATGGCCGACATGTCGGTCTGCTTGTTCAGCAACTGGCGGCTCTCCCGGGGATTGGGCAGAAGTCGGCGGAGCGGCTGGCACAGCATCTTCTCGATTGCTCTGAGGAAGAAGCGGCTGCTCTTGCCCATGCCATTCTGGATGTTCGCCGCACAATTCGTCGATGTTCGGTCTGCCACAATCTGACTGAGCAGGAAACTTGCGACATCTGCCTCGATTCAAGGCGGGATCAGGGATTGGTCTGCATTGTGGAGCAACCTCGAGACCTTCTGGCGCTGGAGGCCACCGGAACCTTTGGGGGCGTCTACCATGTGCTCGGTGGCCGCATTGCACCACTGAGTGGTGTGGGCCCCGATGATTTGAACCTCGCCACGCTCATCCGCCGTGTTAAAGCCGGGAAGATTCGCGAACTGGTAATGGCCACGAATCCCACTCTCGAAGGGGATGGAACCGCCCTGTACATAGTGAATCTTCTGGCCGATGAACCGGTCAAAATCACTCGTCTGGCACGCGGGATCGCCACCGGCAGTGTACTGGAATTTGCCAATCGCGAGATGCTTTCGGATGCTCTCAAGGGCCGCCAGAGCTTTTAAGGAATCCTCATCGCTGCAGGATTTTCAATGAATTTCGTAAATTCTCTCGGCCCATGCTGGATCATTGCACAATAGAGCGTTTCCAGTCACGAATTCTGGGCGCAATCCCAGTTTGAACTTGTACAAATTCCGCAAAATTCCGTTGGAATTGGCACAACGTCAAGAATTTCCGTCTCTGGGACAAAACTTACAGCAAATCATACGCCAAAGCTGAATAATCAGGGTACATTCTCTGTGAAGACAGCCTCGCATCTGCTTATACTGGCTAACGTAGTTTCTAAGTCACGCTCCGAAAGAGTGCAATAGACGGCATCTGAGCGAATTCTGGCGCTCGTGAACAATCCGGATTTCGTTTACCTGATTTGCTGATTTTTCCACCGGGATCACTTATGCAGCTTAATCTCGGTCAACATATGAAGATGAGCCAGCAAATGCGGCTGGCTCCGCGCATGATCCAATCGATGGAGATCCTGCAACTGCCGGTACTGGCATTGCAGGAACGCATCGAGCAGGAACTGGCTGAAAACGTCTGTCTCGAGATGCGCCTCGACGAACCCGATGCTCCCGGCAAGCTCGCCGAAATGGAATTGGCCCGCGAAGAAGCCTTTGAAACCCCCATTTCTGCCAAAGAAATGGCAGGCAAAGATGAAGCGAATGGCGAGGCCGCCTTCGAGAGGCTTCTGGAAATCTCCCAGGACTGGCCGGAAGACAACTACACGTCCGGCAGTAAGCCCTCTTCGAATCGGATCGATGAAGCTGGTGATCGCGCTCACGACATGATTGCGAATATCACCGAAAAGCCGCAGTCACTTCACGACCACCTCCTCGATCAGTTCAGTTACTTCACAGTTCCGCGAGAAATTCGCGATTTTGGCGAATTTCTGATTCAGAACCTCGATCATCACGGCAGGCTGCAGAGTCCGCTCAACGATCTGATTCAGCTCTATGGTCGGCACGTTCGCCTCGAAGATGCCCAGCAGGCATTGAGCCTCATTCAAAAGCTCGAACCCGCAGGTGTCGGTGCCCGCGACGCCAAAGAGTGCCTGCTCTTACAACTCAACGAAGACACCCCTTTTCGAGATGTACTGGCAGTGCTCATCACCCAGCATCTGGAAGACCTCGCGCAGAACCGATTGCCACTGATCGAACGAAAAACAGGGTACTCGCTGAATCTCATCAAAGAAGCCCTCAAAGAGCTTCAAAAGCTGAATCCGTACCCGGGGGCTGAGTTCGAAAGTCGGCCCAATCAGACTGTCTCACCCGATCTTTATCTGGAACAGGATGAGAACGGCAAGTACGTCGTGCGCCTCGAAGATGAGTACACGCCCAGGCTGCGGATCAGCAAGCGTTACATTGAGATGATGCGGCAGGGAGCATCCGATCCCACCACGCGCGAATACATCAAACGCAAGGTGGAATCAGCCAAGTGGCTGATTGAATCGATCGAACAGCGACACAACACACTCAAGCGCGTGGCTCAGGCCATTGTTGATCATCAGATCGAATTCCTCGAAAAAGGCCCGGAGTTTATTTCGCCTCTCAAAATGCAGCAGATTGCGGATATCGTCAAAGTCCACGTCACGACCGTCTCGCGTGCTGTCGATGACAAGTGGATCCAGACACCACGGGGACTGTTTCCACTCAAAAGGTTCTTTGGAGGCGGTACGACAACGGCCGAAGGGGAAGAGGTTGCCTGGCACATCATCCGCCTTAAACTCAAAGAGATTGTTGATGGTGAGAACAAAGATGACCCATTGAGCGATGATGCTCTGGTCGAAGAACTCGCCAAGCACGGCTTCAACCTCGCCCGCCGCACGGTGACCAAGTACCGCAAAGCGCTGAACATACCTTCAAGCCGCCAGCGCCGCTCGTATTAGGCCATAGAACTCGTTCTGATCTCGTTCAGTAGACGGAATGAATTGCTGGGTATCTTCAGTGAACCAGGCTCGTCCTCACAGCGGTGGCCTCATCGCACAATCAGCGTGTGCTCAGCAGTCCTCTCATCAAAAATAAAACCCGGCAGTCACTTTGAAGAGTGGCCACCGGGTTGATGAAAACTTTGGTTCATTGTCTACATGCGGGCCAGGTTAGAAGCGCTGGTCTGCGGAACGAACATTTTGACGATAGACTTGCGGAACTCAGCCAGACTTTAAGCGGCGGGCTTGGGCGTTTCCACAATTTTGAGCATCTCACCAGCGATCTGCTTGCGGTTCTCCGCATTGCCAGCCTTTTCCAGCCGACTGAATTGTTTCTTCAGTTCTTCAGCTCCTTCGAACTTCTCACCGGCCAGCTTCTCGATCGAGTATTTGATTCCTTCCAGCGCACTCCCACCGTCCCCGGTCTGGGCAATCGATCCCAGGTCTCGCTTGAGACCATCCAGTGAATAGACGGGTAAAGCCGGGCGGTCATTGCCACAACCGGCTACCCAAACAGAGACGGAAAGAACCAAGGCCATCTGCAGCAGTCGCGACATCATCTCTGACTCACCTTACGATTCATGTAGTTTCATTTGCGACACAGAAGGCAGATCTATCAAAACCCACTTTGGGCAAAGCGAATCTTGAGGATCTATCATGGTACCTCAATGCTGATTCAGGAGAGCTTAAAACTCACCCAGGGTATTTCCATCAGCCCGTGCTCCTGCACGCTGCCATGTTGTGTTATCCACATTCTCGCTCACAAACTTGACAGCACCATCCGCCATCAGAGCATGTACACCGCCGGTATGTCGGCTGCGGGCTGCCCAGACTCCCATATTGTCTGTAGCCGAGCAGGTTGTGCAGGCGTTGACGCAGTTCGGCAGATTGGAATTCGGTGTCAGAATCGTGTTGAACAGCGTCTGGTTCGCGATCCCATTCGTCCAGCGGATGCCCTCGCCTCCCGAATCATCCACATATCCCACCGATGCCGCCAGGCAACTATCGGTGAACGTCTTCTGATCTGCGACCGACATAAATGTCTGCGGAATCGATCCCAATGAACCGCCACGCTTCGTTGCGGCTCTCGAATTGGTGCTCAGTGGAGTACTGTCCGGCCTGGCAATAATCTGCTCGCTCATAGCCACGGTATTTGAGGTACCGTCCGTGACATCGCGGATCGCCACGCTCACCCGTGTGTTGAACAGTCCGATCTGTATTGCATCGGTGTTCGCGGTCGTATGGCTGCCCCAATAGACACTGGGGCCTGCTGAACCAACATAATTGTTCCCGCCACCGATTGCCGAGTTATCTGTCCCCAGATCGGAGGGGCACAAAAACGCGGCAATAATGCGCTGGCAGGCCTGGCCATTGACTCCACTGTCGGATGCCAATCCAAAATTCAGCGTGTTGTACAGTGGGCCCTGATCAATGTATGGCAAAATCATCATGTGGGCACTGCGGCCACGATAAGGGTTCGGATCCTGAATCGTTCCGCCACCCGTCTGCGACTGATAATTCCCCCGCGGAAACATCAGGTAATTGTCGTGATAATTGTGCAGTGCCAGACCTAACTGCTTAAGATTGTTGCGGCACTGTGTCCTGCGTGCGGCCTCTCGAGCCTGTTGCACGGCTGGTAATAGCAAGGCAATCAAAATGGCGATGATCGCAATCACCACCAGTAGCTCAATCAGCGTAAACCCTCTTGATGAAATACGTTTTGAAGAAATCCGCATGCTCCACCCCACCAGATGTGTACTTTTTATGAATTCAAAAAATTGCATCATGTGATCGTAACATCATATTATGCACAAATACTTGTGTAAACATATTATCGCGCTGTCAAGTCTCATGGCCAGTTGATTGTTCACATTTCTGTTCAGACTTGGCCTGTCGGTCTGAATTCTGGTGAATTTCAATCAATTCAAAAGTTGCATCGATACATTCTTCTTTTGGAAACGAAAAAAGGCTGTCTCCACCGCGAGGGCAGGACAGCCTTTTTTCATGAGTCAACAAAGTTCTTCAGATCATGTGAGCATCTGAGTTGAACTAAACCAGGGTTTAATGGGCGGGAGTCCAGACAGGACTGCCAGGAGCTGTTGGTCTGGCCTGAACTGGTTGCAGGAACTGCACTGGCTGAATCGTGGTTGGTTGAACGGTGGTTGCTGGAACAGGTGCTGCTTGAGGCATGGCCGCTTCAAAGCTGACTGTCTGCAAAGGTGTGGGCCCAGAAGCCTGCACAGTCGCCATTGGGCTGCCGACTGGTGTTGGCCCCTGAATGATCACGCCTGGCAGCCGCTGAAACTCTTCATAAGAGACTTGTTGCGGCTGCATCTGTGCAAACTGGCTTTGTGGAGTGCTCATTCGCTGGCTCGAATTGAATTCGGGAATTGGCATCGGGGTCATCGGAGACATCGGAGCAGGAGTTGTCACTGGGGGCACAGGTGGTACGGGTGCCATTTGGCTGGCTGCCGGCGCACTCGGCATGTAATTGGCGCCCACACTGGCGGCAGAGCCGCATGATGAACAGCCACCGGTATCGCCGCCGAGGAGGAAGCCACCAGCGCCACCACATCCGCAATCATCAGTCGGAGTTGCCATGCCGCAGCAATCGCTGCCACCTAAACCAAAGCCACCGCATTTTCGGGCAGCACGCTTGGCTCGCCAGTGCTGAACTTTTCTTTGGAACCAGGTGCTGTGTCCGCAGCCAGCAATCACAGCTTCACAAGGATCCGGGGTGCAGGGATTCACGCAGGCGTATTGCCGCGGGCAGCAACAGCCGGCGGCAAACATAATGGCCATTGCAGCCATTCCAAGGGAAAGTAGCGACTTCATGTCATGTCCTTGTGAGATGCAGTTGCGGAGGGGTTCGAGGCGGGATTTGTGAAAACAGGCAAGACAGGAGATCTGCAGGTCAATCTCCCTGTGAGGCATTGCACCCCACAATCAGGTTATCGGCATGATGATTGGGCAAACTTTGACGCTTTAGTCTTTTTTCCAGATTTTTTTTGAGATTTTCTCAGGCTTGCGCTAAAGTCTGACACCACCACAGGTTCAACAATCGCAAGCTCTTTCACAATCGGCCTGAGAATGTTGAATCCGGGCGTTTTTGGAAAATTTCCATTTTTTCGAGTTTTCCGTGCGAACCTCAACAGCCATGATTGCGTCATAGTCTGCGTGGCGATAATGCATTCGTAATCACTGGGATTGTTGAAACATCTCTTGATGTTTTCTGTACAGATCGCCAGTATTCATTGGGCTTTGTGAAAGCCTAAGGTTAACGAGTGTGTTTCTTGATGGGCTTGCCGAGTGGCACCCACCACACATGATTGAGTGATCAGGAAAGAACCGAAACAGCTTTACAGTTCGATTCCAAAAAGGAAGCTGCGGCAAGTCCGCAGGGGGTTTAACGATGAACCAGTTCAACGGCATTGCTATTGCAAACACCACGACCATTGTCGCCGCAAACATTGCGACAGTCGCCGCCGCCGCTCTGGGTCATCGTGGATCGACACGTCTTGATAATTCGTTACTCAAGATGTCGAAACGATCACCCCATCACGAAGAGTCGTTTTCCACGGTGAATGAATCACCCTGTTATCTGCGTAGTTATCGACCCAGCGAGGTCGTAGTACGTCAGGTACAGGTTGTACAGCCGGGGCAAGGAAACGACTTGTGCTGCGTCAGTGATCCGCAAGTCTCCGTCTGGATGATGCCAGTCAGCTTTTGGCTGAATTGGCTTTCAGGCGGCAGATGGCAGGCTTTCGGTGCAATAAGCACCGGTTTTGGCCTGCAGCCTGTTTGTGCTGGCTAATTGCCAGTTCAAGCACAGCGGTCGTCTGCAACGGAAGATTTCTCCAGTTTGGCTGGCGAAGTCTTTATCACAGGTCAACTCAAGCAGAGTTCCTTCGTCGCAGGCCGATCCGCAACGGATGACTGAATCGAGTTCCCCTGCGGTTGATCTGAAGCTTTCGCTTCATCAGCCGTAAAGGTTCTCGATGCAGGGAGTGGCAAATGGAAAACCTCCTTTTGACCACATTGGGCATTTCTCACAGGGTTGTTTCCCTGGGGATCTGCAAATGACTTCCTGAATTTCCTGCTTGTTTTCTGGCGGCATCGTCAGGCAAAGCACCTCCTGCTCAGCGGATGGCGTTCTACGAGTGAACTCGGCAGATGTCCCCTCCTCGCGATCAGTCCCATGGCTTTGTCTCGACCGCATCAAAACAGCAGAACAGTGATATCTGCCTGAGCCACGGTGGCCTTTATGCCCGAGGGTGAATGCAGGTTGGGATCGAATAAATATGG
Organism: Planctopirus limnophila DSM 3776; assembly: GCF_000092105.1. Lineage (NCBI taxonomy): Bacteria > Pseudomonadati > Planctomycetota > Planctomycetia > Planctomycetales > Planctomycetaceae > Planctopirus > Planctopirus limnophila. The sequence goes on from NC_014148.1 coordinate 919,786, forward strand.
TTGATGAATTGGAATTGTTGCAGTTAGTGGAATTGGCTCAATCAGGTGACCGGCAGGCTTTCGGTGTGCTCGCCCGGCAGTTCGAATCGACGATTTTCGCGATTGCTTTGCGGCGATTGCGAAATCGGACTGAAGCTGCCGAGCTGACACAGGATGTCCTGGTTCAGGCCATGCGGAAGCTGCCTCAGTTGCGGGAACCAGAACGGTTTGCCGGCTGGTTGCGGCGAATCACCGTGCGGATGGCCATCAACCGGGTAGTCCGTCGCCCGAAGGAAACGATCAGCAGCCCCGAAATCTTCGGAAACATCCGGGGCGAAGGTCGGTCTCCGCTGGAGCATGTTTTGAAGGGTGAAGCGGCGGGAGAGGTGAAGGCTGGGCTGCGAAAGCTGCGGGCATTGGATCGAGCCACGTTGTTGGCCTTTTACTTTGAAGGTCAATCACTGATCGAAATGAGCCAGCAGTTCCAGAGTCCGGTCGGCACTATCAAGCGCAGGCTCCACACAGCTCGTAACCGATTGAAGGATGTGCTCACACATCTTCAGCCGGCTTAAGTTCTGTGGAGGACGCCCCGCACATGTCCATCCGCAAAACTCTTGAACCGGCCGATTTATGGTGTTCAGTAACGACAGCCCGCGACATGAGCTCATGTCGCGGGCTGTTCTCATACACTTCATCAATTTGCTCTATGAATCATAAGTCAAGAGGTCATCATGTCGAAGAATTTGTCCCGACCCACACATCCTTTGAGAATCAACTCCCCACTTGACGAAGTGAAGTCCTGAGATTGGTTACAGATCAATCCCGAGTTCTTCGATCTTTCGGTAGAGGCTCGACAGGCCCAGTTTGAGTCGTTTTGCCGCTTCTCGTTTGTCGGGGCAAAGCTTTAGAACTCGAAGAATATGCATCTTCTCGTAGTGACGAATCGCTGTTCGCAGATCATCGGTATCAGGCAGTGGTTGAGAGATTCCCACGAGATCTGGTGGCAGGTCTTTGGGCGTAATCTGCGTTGAATCACAGAGCATAACCGCCCGTTGAATGGCATTATCGAGCTGCCGGACATTCCCTTTCCAGTTCGCAGTCAGCAACAGGCGGATCGTTTCACTGGTGGCACTGGTCACGCGGCGATTCATCACTTTGCTGTGGCGGGCGATAAAAAAATCGACCAGTTCCGGGATATCGTCGAGCCGGTCTCGAAGTGGAGGAATAAGCAACTTCACTCCGTCCAGCCGGTAGAACAGATCGTCCTGAAAGCGTCCTTCAGCAATCTCCTGTGCCAGGTCGCGCGACGACGACGCGATGATACGGCAGTGAATTTTGGCGGCATCAGCGCTTCCTAACGGGAGTACCTCACTGTATTCCATAGCTCGCACGAGTTTGGCCTGCATGGCTAGTGGCAGCAGAGTGATTTCATCCAGGTAGACAGTGCCGCTCTCCGCAGACCGAAACGCTCCCGATTGTTCACCACTCCCTGGAATTGTTCCCGCCGCTGCTCCAAAGAGCTGGCTCTCAAGCATTTCAATCGGGCGCATACCGCAATGAATCGCCAGAAACCGCTCGTCTTTTTTGGGCCCCCACTTATGGATCATGCGGGCAAATAGTTCTTTCCCGGTACCGGATTCACCCACCAGCAGCACATTGGCATTGGCTAAAGCCACTTTTCGGGCAGAATCCTGAACTTCGCGCAGAATCGTGCTGGAACCGACAATCTCATCGCCATCATCCCGGCGGGCTAACTCGCGCCTTAGGATCTGGTTTTCGAGATACAGATCGCGGTATTGAAACAGTCTGGCCAGCTTATTGGCGAGATCATCGAAGATCACCGGCTTGACGAGATAATCAAAAGCCCCGGACTTAAACGCTTCGACCGCATTCTCGACTGTGGCGTAGGCCGTGATGATCAAGCCGGAAACTCCGGGCGTAATCTGCTGCAGCTTGCGGAGCAGCGCCAGACCATCACCATCCGGGAGCTGAACATCACAGACCGCAACTTGAAACTCACGTTCTCGAGCCAGCTTCAAAGCCGTGGCCACATTGGGGGCCGCCATGGCCTGATAGCCTTCATCCGTCAGAAACTCCAGCAGCGATGTCCGGATGATCTCTTCGTCTTCAACGATCAGCACACTGCGGGTGTATTTCATGTGGCCGTCTTTGTCACAGCAACTGGTCATCTGGTATGAAAAGCTCACTGAAATTCAGAGTTTTCGCAACCTGTCAAAAACCCCTTAAGCAATCACTTTGGAGACGCTGATATCAACCCATGTATGAAATTCAGCATCTGGAGCCAGAACTCGTAGACCGGCTGATAACCCCTGACTCTCCAGATTAATGGCATCAGTGGGGCAGGTATAAGGTTCTATACAGATTGAAGGTCGCCCTGCTGGAGTATAGACCACCACATCGCGAAAGATCGGTGGGCAGGTCTGCACCACTTGCAGGCCGGCAGCTTCGTCAATGAGCGTCATATCGAACTGCGGGCCGTCATAATCGAGCGAAGTGAAAATGTCGTCGAGCTTCAAAGTCGAGACATATTCACCACTTTGGAAGTCCAGCTCGTTCTGAATGGCGTCGATCTTCCCTGTGGGCAGACTCTCCACCAGTTCAAACTGCTGAGTGACAGGGAGTTCAATCACGCAGTCTTCCCACCGACCCCGGGCAGAAAGTGGCAGGCGAAAGTAAGGATGCGTTCCCAAGCCCCACGGGATGGGTCTGGAACCAACATTGGTAATCCGGAAATTCGCACGCAGCCGGTTATGAATGAGTTCGTAATCGACGCACAGCAGGAAATCACCCGGCCAGAGGCTCATGCGATCAGGAGCATCGACACTTAACTGGAATTCGCCGGTCACAAAATCATTCCCATGAGCCGTCACACGCCAAGGACGGTCGTAAACAAATCCGTGGATGGCATTCTTTCCCTGCGAGTTCAGAGGGAGCTGATAATCCTGGCCTGCCCAGCGGAAGTGACCACTGCGAATTCGATTCGGGAATGGAAAAAGGATCGGAATCCCACCGCTGGAAGGTTTCGCAGTCCCCAAGGCAAAATCTGCCGGTGCATCCAGCACTTCCACCGGCTGCCCGTCAATCACGGCTGTGAATTGGAAGCAGTTGAACCCCAGGTCGGGAAGAATGGTGGCCTTGGCACCCGTCTGCTGATCAATGAGTTGGATTAAATTTGTCATGAAACGAAAGCTTTCGAAGGGGCTTTTGCATGGAAACGCAAATCCATCCCCTGCGGATCATAGGCAACTTGATAAACTCGGTGGAACGGATGATAACGACTTTTGTCCGCCGATACCTCTCTCTCGAGAAGGTCTTCACCATCTGGATCTTCACCATCTGGAGAAGTGCAGAGCAACGGCCCTGTGACATACCAACCTTTCATCAGCACCGAGAATCAACTCGTAACAAGCACCACTGATTTCCTTGTTTTTCGCTGACCTGGATCCTGGGATCATTGATGAACTTTCTGCAGATCGGAAACAAACTGTCAGGCTTAGAACAACGAAAACTGCGCTGGATTGGCCTGGATGAAGCGGGGCTGGGACCGAACCTGGGACCGCTCGTGATTACCGCCACGGTCTGGGAAACCCCCCTTGCCTGGTGGCCTTCCTCAACTCAAGGTCAAATTCCTCAGTGTCTGAATGCCGCATCGAACACATTCTGGGAAAGCCAAAGTAGCGCCATCACCCAGACGACTTCGCGTGAGGAGACACGCCTGCACATTGCCGATTCCAAAGCCGTCTACTCGACATCACGCGGCCTCGACTCACTGGCCGCATCTGTCAATGGGCTGCTGCATGTGTGGCATGCCGGCGCTGATTCTTCCTGCAAAAGCCTTCCGGCCAATATCGGAGAGCTGGTTGATCTGGTCGAACAATCGTCGCCCGCAAAACATCAAACAAGCGAAATCATCGAACCCTGGTTTGCTGACTTGAAGGCCATTCCATTACCAGGTCAACAGCTGACTTCAGTTCAGGAAAGTGCCATCTCGAATTGGCTCAATGTCTGCTGCGAGGCACAGATCGAGTTGACAGCGATTCATTCCCGAGTCGTCTTTACTCCGGAATTCAACTATCGAGTGAAGAGTACAGGCAATAAATCAACCGCAGTCTCAGAAATCGCCTTCGAATTAATGCAAAAAGCTGTTCAAGAAATACTGGCGAACGATCCCGCTGCGCCGATCCTTCTGCTGAGTGATCAGCATGGTGGCCGCAAAAACTACGAGGCTCTATTAGCCAATTACTTTCCAGATGCCTGGTGGAAGACTTTGCCTGCCACCGGTGAAGGTCGCTACTATCTGGCAGAAAATATTTTTGCGTCGTTTGCCCCCCGTAGTGAAAGCTATCTACCAGTCGCAGCAGCTTCTCTGGTATGTAAGTATCTACGCGAATGCTGTATGCACGCTTTTAATCACTGGTGGTTGCAGCAACTCCCAAAGATTAAACCCACTCAAGGTTATCCGCAGGATGCGCGACGTTTCCGTGCCGAAATCGTCGAGTATTGCCAGAAACATCAACTCGAAGAAGATCTCTGGTGGCGTTGCAAGTAGCTCTTGCTAACTCCTGTCAGCCATTCGTGCCGGGTGGTGTCCTGCGGAAGAGTGGCGAGATGGTTTGCCAGATTGTCGTAAAGCCTTGCCTCAGCCCTTGCCAGAGCCATTGAGTGGCAAAGCGCAGGTTGGCTCCCACAGACGATCGATCGTAAGCCACAAGATCAACCAGCAGCACCGCAATCCCGGCTCCGAGCATCATCTTCCAGAGCGGTGTATCTCCCGCCATGTATTCGATCAGTTTGATGATAAAGTCGGTCGCAGCAATCGCCAGCATGACAAAACCTGCCGATTGCAAAGGACGCTGTCGGACAGGCTCACTCATGACTCTCTCCTGGATTTCAACACTCCGACAATCTCACCGATAGAAAATCTATATCGTCTTTAGCGACCTTCATTCGTAAATGGCGGCTTATCAAACTTGTCTTTCGTCCCCGTCAGACGTGGATCACCGGTCGAAATCAATTCCTGCTCCATGCGTTCTCGCAACTCTCGAATGGTCGCCTTCACTTGAGGATCCTCTGCACTGGCACCGATGGCCAGATTTACCATCTGATGCGGATCGTTTTTCAAGTCGTAAAGTTCGACTTCTGGCCGCTGGTTAAACGAAAGAGTATAAGCCAGACCTGCCGAAGAGGGATTCATCACGATCCACGCTTTCGTAATCCCCGCATCCATATCCGCAAACGTCGCGCGTGTGTTTTCGGCCAGAACATTGAAATCCCATCCTGCTGGTGGAGTCGGTGCGCCATCGCCCATGGGTGAACGCTCGGGATGATAGTTTACTACCAGTAGATGCTCCGGCGTGCGTATTGCTCTTTGCGGATAAGGCAATCGTCCCGCACGGGCATTCTGCACATGCCGCTCACGACCAATCAGCACATGCGACCGCCGAGGATCAACATGCCCGGCAGCATCCGACTGCAGAATGGGGAGCAGACTTTTGGCAGTCATCACTTCAGGGACAGGGACACCCGCCATCTGCAAAATCGTAGGTGCCAGATCCGGGAGTGAAACCAGATCGTGAACAACTCTCGGTTCAGCAGTTGCATCTGGCTTTGCCAAGGCCAACCTTTTGATACCAGGGCCGCACATCGCCAGAGGAACCCGCGTACCAAAATCGTAGAGGTTGCACTTTCCATAGGGAAAGCCGGGGGGGCCGTGATCGCCGCTGATAATGAAGACGGTATTTTCCCACAGCCCCTTATCCTTGAGTTGCTGAATCAAGACTGCCACCTGGGCATCGAAGGCCTCGATCTCACCCAGATAGTCGGCTACATCCTCACGAACTTCGGGAACATCCGGGAAAAATGGAGGGAGTTGCCCCTTGAGAGAATCAGGGTTGATCCCCCACAGAGCTTGGCCCGAGCCACGCACCCAGAGCCTGTGGACATTGGTCGGGCCATACCAGTAACAGAAGGGCCGACCTTCCGGCCGGGCTTTGAGAAAATCGTCGAAGTTCCCCGAAGTTTCCGCCAGCAACTCCTCGCGGGCCGCTTCGATGGTAGAACCCTCACTCACCAGTTTGGTGGCTGTTTCAGAGAAATTGTTGATTCTCCGCCCACGCTGTTCATAAGCGAAGCGGCGTCCTCCATATGGAGCATCGGCCGGAGTCCCCGGACTCCAGACTTTGTACGATTTTCCAATATGATAGCCCGCTTCGTTCAACAGCAGCGGCCAGGCAGGGATGGCATCATCCCACTGAGCACCCACCAGAATGGCACCCATTCCCGTTCGCCAGAAATGCTGTCCAGAAAGCAACGAACTCCGGCAAGGAGTACACGAAGGGGCATTCACAAAGGCATGCGTAAAGAGCACACCATTTCGAGCCACTTCGTCAAACGCTGGTGTTTTGACAAATTGATGCAGCGCAATGGGATCTTTCCCTTGACCAGTTTCCTGATAAATCGACGCAATCCGGCCCCAATCATCGGCGAAAGCAAAGACAAAATTGGGCCGGCTGGCAGCTTGTGGATCAGCCCCCAGAACTGGAGCAGCTGTCAAACAGGCGAAGCCAGCCAGCACCAGCCATAACCTTCCGAAAATTGATTCCGGTTTCTCGGGACTGCCCTCTCGAATCTGGCAACCACGATGGGGAAAAATCTGATCCATCATCTTGTTGTTCCATAACTCTCTGCGGCCAAAGCAGACATTCAGGGCTGTTCCAGAGTAGCCCGCCCCAATCGTCACTCGCCTTAGCTTGCTGGTGAAAAACTCAATAGCCAGTCTGCCGCCCCGAGTTCTTTGACGCAATCTTCGTCTCGACGAATACGATCAGTCGGTGCTCTCAAACGGAGGCCACGGTCGATTTTTTCCAGCCACCTGTGCCGGCTCATCCCAATCACCGGACAGAAAAAAATTCTTGCGATCATGATGCTCAGCCGCTAATTTCGTGCGTATACGTATGAAAACCGTGGAGACTGATCGGATGAAGACCGCCAGAGACCAGCTGCCTATGGTGCTGCGTGCCGCTTATCTGGCACTCCATCGGCAATCAGATCATCGCTTTGCCGAATATGGTGTCACAGCCGATCAGTTTGTCCTCCTCGCCACATTGCATCGCGGCGAAGCTCTTACCCAGCGCGAACTGGCGCGGCGGATGCCCTCAGATCCCAGTACTGTCCGGGCCATGCTGGTGCTGCTCGAAAAGCAGGGGTTGATTCAAAGAAAAACTCATCCCACCGATGCTCGTGCCAGAACCGTCGCACTGACTCCGCAGGGTGAGAAATTGTTTCAAAAGCTCTGGCAGGCTGGTGAACCCATCCGCAAGCAAATTCAGAACTCACTTCCCCCCGGCACAATTCAGGATCTCGTCCGGCTGCTTCAATGTGTGGCCACTGGTCTGAATACTGACCTCCATACAGACCTTGAAACGGTCACTTGACACACTTTCCCCGGCTCTCCAGAGGATGCGTTATGAACATGTTAACTTGGCGATATCTGGCTCTGACTCTGCTCACGGTATTCGCGATCTCTGCGAATTCAACAGCCGATGAAACCAGGCTCACCGCTCCTCCAGAAGGCTACGATGTGCGGCGGGAAGGGATTGAGCACGGGAAGATCGAACTCATCGAATACGATTCGAAAACGGTGGGCGTCAAACGCAAAGCTCGCGTCTATACGCCTCCCGGGTACTCCTCCGAAAAAAAATACCCCGTGCTCTATCTGCTCCACGGTATCGGTGGAGATGAGAATGAGTGGTATCGCCAGGGCACCCCCGAAGTGATTCTTGATAATCTCTACGCCGAGGGAAAACTGGTGCCCATGATTGTGGTGTTGCCCAATGGCCGGGCGGCTAAGGATGTCGGGCCACGAGATCCGATTCCAAAGCAATCACCCGCCTTTGCAGCTTTCGAACAGGATCTGCTCGACGATCTGATTCCGTGGATCGAAAAAGCCTATTCCGTCCAATCGGATCGAGAATCCCGAGCACTGGCCGGCTTGTCGATGGGTGGTGGTCAATCGTTGAACATTGGCCTGAAAAACCTCGATACCTTTGCGTGGGTCGGCGGCTTTTCGTCAGCTCCCAATACGAGACGACCTGCGGAACTGCTGGATGATCCCGCGGCAGCGAGGCAGAAGCTCAAGCTGCTTTACGTGGCCTGTGGCGATCAGGACAGCCTCTTTCGCATCAGCGAAGGTGTCCACAAAAAACTCGATGAAGAGAGTGTGCCTCATCTCTATCGAGTGATCCCGGGTGGTGCCCACGATTTCAAAGTCTGGAAGAGCGATCTCTACCACTTCGCCCAGCGGATTTTTCGTGCCCCCACCTGATAAATCCCTTGGCTGAAAGTCGGCACCGTTATGTACCGTCTGCTGGACAACCTGTGTGTCGTCTGGGTGGCATTGCTGGCTCGCCCAGCGGTCGTTTCTGGTGAGCTTGCTGAGGGTCATCTATCGATGCCATTCGAGCTGAATCTCGGGCCAAATGGCATCTTTGGCAGTTGAAAACCTTCGGAAATCCGTGTCATGCTTGCGGCTCTGAGCAAGCGTGTGTTCTTTTCCTTCGGCGAACAATACCAAGCGCAAATCCGGCATCCTCACTCCGAGCCGTAAGCATTGCACGAAGAGTCTTTCTCTCTGCGTAAGCAACTTATGTAGAGTTTTGCACGGACTTTCTTGTGACTTTCGTCACCCAGACGTTCAAAGCCACGTCTGGGCCACCCTGCAGGATTTGGGGTCACGATGATCCCTCACAAAAGACTGTGGAGCATGCCTGCATCGATCCGCGGGTATGCTCCACAAAGACTGGCTCACTCGACGACGATCGTCTGCAACCCAGTTCAATCAGGCCGGGTGACTGGTCGAGGGAGTTGTGACCTGTGCTGCAGGAGTTGGGGGTGGGCCGTGTTTTTTGGGGTGAGGTGTAAAGTAGGCCACAATCACAATGCAGATGGCCATCCCCACAATCCCGACATAGAGCATCGGATTCACTTCAACATTATTAATGGTCAATGTCGCCACAATAGCACTGACGGAGACCGCCGTGCCGAAGACAATCGGCATCACAACCTGGGGCATTGCCATCCCCCCGGAGAACATGGCAATCGTCAACGACAGTGCACCAAACGCTCCGAGCGAACCGGCAATAAAGCCCCAGGTAGCCTGTCCGCCGTTGTAGGTGAACGTGGCCCCTGTGGCACGCATGGCGACAGCGCCGCCAATCACACCCCAGACGAGATAAGCCAGCCCGATCATCAGGTAAGGTTTGAACGGGCTTTTATCTCCCGGAAGTGCTTCTCGTGCTAAACCGACAGCTGGGCCATATGTGCCCCAGAACAAACCCGTCATCACAGCGAAAATGATAGGCAACAGCAGCTTCATGAGGATCATTCCTGGCGACAGTTGAGAGAAACAGTTGAGAGAATTCGAGAAGCTTCTCACAACCTGAAAAGCATCTCGCAACAGAGTCTGCACATGCATCATCGGTCAAGTTGCTCCATCAGGCAACCCTCCGCATGATAGTGAGCCCGAGTGGATTCGACATGCAAGTCGCCACAAAGAGGCTGCGAGAAAAGCTGTGTTCGATCAGGCAGCCTTGCGACGCTCATTGAAGAAGGGGCTCTTTTCTGGAGAGCTTGCCCCGGCAGCCACGCGATTTTGCCGATCACTCGCTGCACTATGGAGTTGCTGATGGCCACGACAACAGGCCGCCATTTCGGTGAGTAAGCCTTTCTCGACGTAATTCTCCCAATCACTCAGGCTGTGAGAAATCGGGGGAATCTGCAGCACCAGATGAGCATGATTTCGCTGGGAGGCGATTTCCAATCCCTGTGTCTTCAAAGGAGACAACGAAGTGGAGGGCTGTTGTCGATGTGCAGATTTCCGCCAGCCGCCCGCTGAGAAAAGGTCCCGCAAGCGTGGCTGTTCCTGCAGAATCTGGACATCCCCGGGAAAGCAGGTGAGATGACGAAGGTAACACTCCAGACCATGGTTCTCGGCTGAAGTTCCCTCTGCCGAAACTCCCTGTGTTGTAACTCGCTGTGTTGTAACTCGCTGTGTTGAAACTCGCTGTGTTGAAATCCCTAGCTGGGGAATCACAAAAAATCCCCCTGGAGCCAGTAGTGACAGCCACCCGGCGGTCTGCAGTCGCAACCGGCGCGAGAGCAGATTCTCTTCATTGATCGCGCGGGGCAGAACAATCAGATCGAATTTCTGGTGTTCGTCGAAATCGTCACAAAACAAGTGGTCATTGATCGCCCCGGAGTGTGGTGTCAAAGCAGAGTGCGGTGGCGTAAAACCTGGATGAGCCAGAACTGCAGGTGCCGGTTCCGTTGAAACGATTGGTCGAGGAGTTTTCTGATTGACCATACGGGAATAAGTGACTTCCCAACCGAGTTCTTCCAGGGCTTTGGCCCCAGCCGATTGATCGCCGGCATATGCGGGGTCGTTCGCAGAAACAAAGAGAGCCGACATTCCGAGGCGTATCCCGGTGCGACTCATGACATTCAGCACCCAGGCCTTGCATGTCGGCGGCAATGCAGCAGGCAAACGATTTGCAAATGGCCAGAACCTGGGCATGTTGCCTCCAGCGGCCCCATCGTTTCAGCCGGGCCTTGCACGTCTGCCTCAATCGATCTCGACAGATTTTCTCACTGGTTGTTGTCGAACATCGCCAAAGGGTCAAGGGGAGATTTCCACCTGCTGGAAACTCGTCAGGATCTTTGAAATCCTCGTGCGTTGGTGAGCAGACTGATGTTGGCAAGGGGGCAGAGGTTGCGTCAGAATACGTTCGCATCCACACGGGGAAAAAGGCGGCAATACTCAAAGAGCTTCAACTGATCAGTACATCCAGAGGACAGGGCTTTCGGCATGGACACCTCCCACACAGAAGTTTTTCCCCTCAAGTCGCTCTCCAGGAAGCAGCGTCGAGTTCTCGGCACGCTGATTGAGAAGGGAATTACGACGCCGGAACAGTATCCGCTGACTCTCAAGGCCACAGTCACTGGTTGCAATCAGAAGAATAATCGAGAGCCGATTTCCAACTACGAGGAAGACGCTGTCTATCAGGTGCTTGATGAACTTCGCGAGATGGGGCTGGTGGCGTTTATTCAGACCGAGACGGGTCGCACCGAGCGTTATCGGCACTATTGCCGCCAGAAGCTTTCCATCAGCGAGCCACAACTGGCCATACTCACGGAACTCCTGTTACGCGGTCGTCAGCAACTGGGAGAGTTGAGAACTCGCGCCAGCCGGATGTGTGCGATTGATTCTCAAGACGAGTTGAAGACACAACTGAAAGGTTTGTTAGATCGCCAGTGGATTCGTGCCAATGGCCCGCTCGACCGACGTGGCGTGGAGGTCGATCATAATCTTTACGCACCGGGTGAAAATCACGAACCGCTCGCACAACTCGCCGATGAACAGCCGACGACCTCGATCACTCACAAGTTTGAACCAGCCTCTCCGAGTGAAAGCGACCGCAATGGTACCCAGCAAGTGGTTGCTGCACATGCTCCGGGTTCGGTACTCAGTCGTCTCGAAGAGTCTCACGAAGAGATGAAAAGCCGCCTGAGTGCGCTGGAAGCACAGGTGTCGGCACTGAAGGACGCTCTTGACGATCTGCGGCGCCAATTGGGGGCCTGAGGCCAATTTTGGCGGCTTTTCGATAGCCTGCCGCGAACTTGCAGTTCCGTGAATTGCGAATCAAGTGATTTGGCAGGGCAAGAAAATTCAATTAGACTACTTCAGCCAGACTCGCGGGAGTGGCGGAATTGGCAGACGCGCCAGACTTAGGATCTGGTGCCGCAAGGCGTGTGGGTTCGAGTCCCTCCTCCCGCAATGATTGGTCTTACCAGCCGGATTCAGTCTCGCCGCAATTTTCCTGCCCACTCTCAAAAATTGTTATTGACGGCAAAAATCGTTATTGACGGCAAGAATCGTTACTAATGGTGAATCTGCAGGAAGGCCTGCTTCCCGGTCTTTCCCAAACTTTCAGGGTGAAGCTCAAGACGATGCAGAGACTCAATCACAGATCTTTTGGCTCGTGTGAGATTGGCTTCCCTTTAAGAGGCGTCTTCTGGAGTCTGCTGGCACTCTTTCTGGCTTCTCAGTTACTGCCCGGACTAATGACTTCTGTGCTGGCTGATGGCCCTGTCGTTCAAGCGAAAACAGCACCTGCACCGGCTAAAGGTCAACCTTCGGTCGTCCTGATCACACTCGATGGGTTACCCGCCACATTTTTGCGAGACCCTGCCGTTTCGCTGCCGAATCTGAGAAGACTGGCTCAGCAAGGAGTGGCTGCCGAAGGCATGGTCGTGGCGAATCCTTCGGTTACCTGGCCCAATCATACAACCTTGATTACCGGCGTTTACCCCGCAACTCACGGCGTCCTCTTCAATGGTGTCCTGCAACGACCGGGCCTGGGTTTGCCACCCAAGACGGAAGCAAAAAAGGATGGCCGCGAACTTGTTGCTGTGCCGACATTGTTCGATTTTGCCAAGCAAGCCGGGCTGGCGACTGCAGGGATTAACTGGCCTTGCACTCGAAACATCGAGTCGGTGGACGACAACATGCCCGATGTTCCTGAATTCTTCGAATCATCGACTCCAGGGCTGATCAACGACCTCAAGCAGAATCAGATACTCACGGAAGAACTCATCAAGAATTTTTATAAATACAGCGGAACAATCCGCGATGACATGTGGACGGCTGCCGCGACCTACATAATTCGCCACCGTATGCCACAGTTCATGACAATCCATCTTCTGAATGTGGATGGTGTCCATCACAAATATGGGCCGCGAACTCCCGGTGGCGATGCCGCAGTGGCGTACATCGATACCTGCCTGGGCCGGATTCTGGACGCGATCGAATCTTCGGGAAATGCCGGGAATACGACGATCATTGTCACCGCTGACCATGGATTTATCTCGATTCCCCAATCGATTCGTCCGAACGTCAAATTGAAACAGGCAGGTCTGTTGACGACATCAGGAAACCGGGTGGATTCTGCCCGGGCCTACGCCATCCCTGAAGGGGGGATTGCCATGGTCTTCCTGACTGTTCCCGAATCAAAAGCTTCCGACAGGCAGAAAGTGGTCGAGCTGTTCAAAGACTCCGAAGGCATCTCGTCGATTCTGCAACCTGCGGAATTCGCTACCTATGGTCTGCCAGATCCTGCGGATCATCCCGGCATGGCCGATTTGATTCTCGTTGCCAAAGATGGATATGGCTTCAGTGCTGTCGCCACAGGTGATGAAACGATTGTCGAAAGCGACACCACACTGGGAACGCACGGTTTTCTTTCGACCAATCCGAAAATGAACGCCATCCTCGTTATGGCTGGTCGCGGTATTCGGACCGGTGCCAGTTTTGGCACAGAAAACAGCCCGGGGATTGTTCGAAATGTTGATGTGGCTCCCACCATTGCCCATCTGTTGAAACTCAAACTCCCGCAAACCGATGGACGTATCTTGACGGAAGTCCTCTCTCCTCAGGAATGACTCCCGCCGGATGAAATCAGTCACTGTTTGAGTTCGTCCTGGCTAAAATGATGATATACGAATCTATGAATTGAGCAGCGTCAAATGTGCCATGCTTGCAGCTCCGGGCAAGCATGTCTTCATGCCTCTCGATACACCAATGATTTTCGGAACGTATATTATGTGAGCATCACTCCTGACAGCTCTTCAGCATCAGGCTTGACTTGTCGATTGACCGGCATGAGGGAAAGGCGACTTTTGGCTGCAAACAACTTGCCACAATTGCCCACAGAACTGATCTCTTTCACGCCAGAATGCCGTCGCGGTTTTGTAGCGATTGGAAACTTCGATGGTGTTCATCGCGGTCATCAGGCCATGATGGCATTGCTTGCTCAGCGTGCGCGAGAGCTGGGGGGCAGGGCTTTAGCGATGACATTTGATCCCCATCCGTGGGAACTTCTCAGACCGAGTGGTGCGCCTCCCAGCTTGATGACGCTAGAGCATCGTGTCGAATTGCTCAAGCGCTACGGCGCTGATGAAGTGCTGGTCTGCCGAACAACCCACGAACTCCTCAAACTTTCAGCTAGCGACTTTTTTCAGCAAATCATTATCGAAACTTTGGATGCCCGTGGATTGATCGAAGGGCCGAACTTCTTTTTCGGCAGAGAACGCGAAGGGAATATCACGCTCCTGAAGCAATTGTGCGAGAAAGCCGGGCTTTCGCTGGATATTGTCCCGCCGATTCTTGTGGCGGATCAACTGGTCAGTTCCAGTGTAATTCGCTCACTGCTCGGTGCAGGCCAGATGAAAGAAGCTGTCGATCTGCTCGGGCATCCGTATCAGATCAGTGGTGTCGTGGGTACAGGGATGCAGCGCGGCCGGACAATTGGCTTCCCGACAGCGAATCTCACTCAATGCCCCAATCTCATTCCTGCTCATGGTGTTTACTCGGGTCGGGTTCGCCTGGATCGAAGCTATCCGGCAGCAATTCACATTGGGCCCAACCCCACGTTTGGCGAGCAGGAATCGAAGATTGAAGTCCATATTCTCGACTTTGCCGGCGATTTATATGGTCAGATGCTTTCTGTCGATCTGCAGGCCCGTATTCGCGGGGTGACGAAGTTCGCTGATAAAGAGGCGTTGCTGGCACAACTTCATCGCGATTGCCAGGAGGCACGCGCTCATTTTGCGAGTCCATCCATTCACGCTGGCTAAGCTTGATTGCCGGCGGTGCAGCAGAGGGTTCTGGCGGATAACCCTCCAGAGTGAGCGATCAACGATCAGTCGTGTGATGGCTCACTCAAATTCGACTGCTTCTGGCTCATTCCTGCTGAAAATGGCACTCTGGCATGTTCGTTGCATATTTTGTCCTATTGATAGGACAGAACGCCCAGAGCCTGCTTTTGACTGAACTGCACCTTGCAGTCGAACTTCACAAACTGACAGCACGATAAGTTTGGAATTTTAGCCAAACAAAAGATATGGTCATGCCCATCCCGACTCGCAAAGCAGTGCTATGGAATGCACACGCCGGATCCATCACTCACGCCAGAGAGTTGGAACAGCAGCTTCGAGAGAATTCTGAGATTGGACTCTATTCCACTGCGAGCGGGCGAACGCTGGATCAATTGATCGAGCAGGCGTTTGCTGATGGTTTTCAGTGCTTCATTGCTGCTGGAGGCGACGGAACTGCCAGTACGGTTGCTGGTCGGGTTTATGCCCATCAACAGTCTTTTCCCGATCCCGAATTTTCCTTGGGAATACTCCCATTGGGGAGTGGAAATGATTTTGCCCGTACATTGAATTCGCCACTCGAACCGCTCGCTGCCTGGGAAGCCATTGAGCAAGGTTCCCTCATCGATTGCGACCTGTTGCAACTTGAGGCCGATGGTCAATCGCGGGTGGCTCTGAATATGTTCACAGCCGGCAATACCGGAAAGTACCTCGAAAATCTGACTGAGGAGATCAAAGCGCGCTGGGGCCCGCTGTGTTACCTTAGAGGAGTCGTGGATGTCGTGGCCAACCTGCAGGTTTACGAGGGCCAGATTGAAATTGATGGCCAGAAAATTGAGGGAGAATCGTGGCTCAATCTCTTCGTGGCCAATGGCAGATACTCTGGCGGTGGCCAGGAAGTCGCTGCGAATGCAACTCCTTTGGATGGCACATTAAATCTTCTGGCGATTGCCGATGGCCCACCCACAGAACTCGTTTCGCTCCCCGCCAGTTACTTCCGTGGAGAAGTTCCTGAACATCCGCTGATTCACACAAGCCGTGGAAAATCCGTTACGATCAACTCTCAGGAACCCTGGCCATGCACTACTGATGGCGAAAGTTTCAAAGCCAGCTTGATCCACATTCGAGTCATTGAACGAGCTTTGAAAATTATCCAGCCGCAGCCACAGTCCCTCCCATCTGGGGCTTCATCATCTGCGATAACATCAGGAGCAGAAATGTCACAACACACGGGGAAGACGATCTCCTCGCATCCGTAGTCAGGCGCATAGTCCTGATAAAATGAATCAGAGGCCCTGCTGAACGATGAATGTTGTCGGGCATCATTGATGGTTCCAAATTAAACATGATTTTACAGGATGCCTCAAAAACCCCGACCATGGAAAGTTTGAAAACAGTGACACCAACTGTGCTGGTGATTGATGATGACCGTACGATTCTGTTGCAGATTTCTCGCGCGCTGGAACCGTTAAACGTTCAAGTCGAGGGGGTCACGACGGCACAGGCTGGCCTCGAAGCCATTCGCACATTGAAACCCTCTGTCGTGCTTTTGGATCTGGTGCTCCCGCAAATTTCGGGAATGGAACTTTTCCAACGCATCAAAGATCTCGACCGGCGGTTACCGGTCATCTTCATCACGGCCGATGCCGCCAGCGAATCGGCGATTGGTGCCATCAGCATGGGGGCCTACGACTATGTGGCCAAACCTTTGCATCTGGCCCAGTTACAGCAACTTGTTTCCAAAGCGTTGGAAACGCGGAGGCTGATGAGTGTCCCGGTAGCGGTCTCGGTGACTGATGATGATAAAGCCGGCGACCAGGGCGATTTTTTTGTCGGTCGCAGCCCGCGGATGCTCGAAGTCTTCAAAGAGATTGGCCGTGTCGCTCAACAGAATGTCACAGTCCTTGTGCGCGGAGAAAGTGGTACCGGAAAAGAACTCGTCGCCCGGGCGATCTATCAGTTCGGCAGCCGCTCGACGCGTCCGTTTATGGCAGTCAACTGCGCTGCCTTGCCAGATACAT
The DNA here is from genome assembly GCF_000092105.1 of Planctopirus limnophila DSM 3776. Lineage (NCBI taxonomy): Bacteria > Pseudomonadati > Planctomycetota > Planctomycetia > Planctomycetales > Planctomycetaceae > Planctopirus > Planctopirus limnophila. Next base: position 936,513 of record NC_014148.1, read on the forward strand.
TGCTGGAATCTGAACTGTTCGGGCACGAGAAAGGGGCCTTCACCAGTGCGGATCGCCGCCGCATTGGCAAGTTCGAACAGTGTAATGGCGGTACGTTGTTCCTCGACGAAGTGGGCGATATGTCCCCCTTAACGCAGGGCAAAGTACTCCGCTTGCTGCAAGAGCAGCGGTTTGAACGAGTGGGCAGCAACGACACCATTGAAACGAATGTCCGTCTGGTCGCCGCCACCAATCGTCCCCTCGAGCAGATGGTACAGGATGGCCGCTTTCGTGCGGATCTGTTCTACCGCCTGAATGTCGTTACGATCTCTTTGCCGCCACTCAGGGAGCGTGTCGAGGATATTCCACTGCTCCTCAAATACTCCTTTTCGCGTGCCAGGCGTGAGTTGGATAAGCCAGATGTCGAAGGACTCTCACCTGATGCGCTGGCATTGCTGATGGCCTACCCTTGGCCGGGAAACATCCGAGAACTGCAAAGTGTTGTGCGGCAATGTCTTCTCAAATGTACGGGGCCCGTGATCGTTCCGGATTTTCTGCCAGTAGCGATTCTCGATTACAAAGCTGCTCCCCATGGTGAAGCTACGAACCGAGTTTTCTTTCCAGAGAACACCCCTGCATCGATCAACAATGATCCTTCTTCCACTGCCGGAGTGCGACCTCTTTCGCAACTTCCGGAGGACTCGTCTATCGCGGGTGTTGCTCCAATACCTCATGGGATTCCGCAGACGCATACCCAGGCTTCTGGAATGAGCGAACTGCCAAGCTCGGACATCGGCCAGTTGATTGAAGCCAGGCTCCAGGCCGGTTCGACCAATCTTTATGCCGAAGCTCTGGAAATGATGGAGAAGTATCTCCTCACCCGCGTCCTGCAGGCCAGCCAGGCCAATCAATCCAAAGCGGCCGAAATCCTGGGGATCACACGCGGTAAAGTGCGTGATCGGATTGCCGCCTTCGGGATCAATCTCGACAAGAATGTCTCCATCGATCCTCCACGTTGAGTTCCCGCCGTTGATTCATGCGGAAGATGATTTAAGGATATCCCGTGACTGATTATCGCCACGAAATTGACTTCAAATCGATGATGGAACGCCTCGGAGGTCTCTGGGATCTGGCAGAAGAACTCGCCTCAATGACCATGACAGATGCCTCGATTGTTCTCGGGCAACTGAAGACCTCGCTCACGCAGGAAGATCTCGAATCAGCCCACCGGCATGCCCACAGCCTGAAGGGCCTGGTGGCGACCGTCGGCTGCACTCGCTGTGAAGCGACTGCCTCCAGGATCGAGAAACTGATTGCTGCAGGAGATTTTGAAACCTCCCGTTCCCTTCTCCCGGAACTCACACTTCAGCTCGATCAATCTCTGCAGGGATTGCGGCAGATCATCGATGATGGTCAATCTTCACTACAACCATAATTGAGTGGTCTATGCCAGTTCGATGGCATTGCATAGCACTGGTACATCCAGCTTGCATTAGCGACTCTCACTGTGCAATGATCAGTTGTCTCCTCATGAAGTGATTTGTTGCTGAGACCATTGAACGTTCCTCGCATGGCGAAAGAGTCTTTTGAACACATCGCCTCCGACAGAGCCTCCCCTCTCCCGCAGACCATTGGAAGTTCGCAAGACGCGTTGGGCTGGGCGTTTTGCTCATCTGTTGACCACGTGGAACATTGCACCGAACACGATCTCAGTCGCAGGCATTGGCTTCTCTATTCTGGCTGCACTCGCACTGATTCTCGGTGGACAAAGCGAAATGCTGTCTCTTCAGATTGTCTGCCTTTTAATGGCAGCACTGGGTATACAGTGTCGGCTGCTCTGCAATCTTTTTGACGGGATGGTCGCTGTCGAAGGGGGAAAGTCGACGCGATCCGGCGAACTGTTTAACGAGATCCCGGATCGATTTTCAGATGCCCTCTCACTTGCAGGGGGGGGGGTATTTTGTTTCGGCAATGCCCTGGGTGGTCGATGTCGGCTGGCTGGCTGCTGCTCTGGCAATTATTACGGCTTATGTGCGTGCTCTCGGTGCTTCCACAGGTGCCGGCCAGCACTTTGAAGGCCCTATGGCAAAACCTCAACGCATGGCAGTTCTGACGACTGCCTGTGTGGGGGAAGCAATTTTTGTGTCAACATGGCTTCATGGCTGGATCATGACATGGTCACTGATCATCATCGCCCTGGGGAGCCTGATCACCATTTTTCGTCGGGCGAGAAATATCGCCGTGATTCTCGAAAACGCTCCTCTGGAAAAGAAATCGATACCAGCCACATCTTCACCGCCGGAAGGAGTCTAGAAACATGCAACAGATTTCTGCCGCATGCCTGCGACTGCTGACTGGACTTCGCGCTGAATGGCAAGGCTGCCTTCCTTCAGTCGAGCCTCGCGTCTATTTTGCTAATCACACCAGTCACCTGGATGCCCCTGCCATCTGGGCCTCGCTTCCTTCAATTTGCCGGGCAACCACACGCCCTGTGGCTGCTCAAGACTACTGGACGGCAGGGCCTTTCAGGCGATTTATTGCCAGCCGCGTGATGAATGCGATTCTGATTGATCGTAAACTCCCTACGGCCCGCAACAATCCGGTGACGTTCATTCGGCAGGCCATTGAAGAAGGGGCTTCGGTGATCGTTTTTCCGGAGGGAACCCGTTCGCCCGATGGACAGATTCAGGAATTCAAGAGTGGGCTTTACCACCTCGCCCGCGATTTGCCACATGTGGAATTTATCCCGGTCTACCTCGAAAACCTGAATCGAATTCTGCCCAAGGGTGAGTTCATCCCGTTACCAATCATTGCACGGGCCACATTTGGAGCACCGTTAGGATGGATCGAATCCGAGGGCAGACACGATTTTCTCAATCGCGCCAGACAAAGTATTATCGCGCTAATGCAGCAAACGTTAATCGAACCAATGGAAAGCGCCCCCCTTCACCCAGCCGAGACCTTTGCGAATGAATTGGCCTGATCGCGAACTCGGCTGTTTAATCATCGGTACATTCATAGCGTTAGGCTGCGCCAGTCTTATGGGATTGATTCTCAGGTGGCAATGCGGTCCCACGAAGACGATTGAAAATCTCAATTCCCGCATCATGGCCTGGTGGTTCATGATTCTGGTTTTTCTGGGAGCAGTACTCTCTGGCCCGATCGTGGTTGTGGTGCTGTTTGGATTACTTTCATTACTGGCACTCCGCGAATTTCTCACTCTGACACCCACACGACTGGGTGATCATCGTGCGTTGTTCTGGGCGTTTTTCGTGGTTCTTCCCATTCAGTACATCATTCTTGGAATCCACTGGTATGCGTTTTTTTCAATCTTTATTCCGGTCTATGTGTACCTCATTCTCCCTATTCGCAGCGCGGCAGCAGGAGATGTCCAGAACTTCCTCACGAGAACGGCCATTATCCAATGGGGGCTCATGATCTGTGTTTACTGCCTTAGTCATGGCCCGGCACTTCTCACGATGCTCGAGATACCTGACTATCCCACACGCGACGGAAAACTTCTCTGCTATCTCGTTCTCATCTGCGAGGCGAGCGATGTACTGCAGTATGTTTGCGGGAAACTGTTTGGTAAGCATCCCGTAGCTCCCAAGGTCAGCCCTTCCAAAACGTGGGAAGGATTGATCGGTGGAGTGGCATTAACCGTTGGTCTGGGGACCGCACTCTGGTGGGTGACCCCATTCTCGCCACAAGCTGCTGCGGGGATGTCTCTCACGATTTGCCTGGCCGGCTTTGGTGGAGGTCTCGTTATGTCTGCCATCAAACGAGATCGAGGCGTTAAAGACTGGGGGCAGGCCATTGCAGGTCATGGCGGAATACTGGACCGGCTCGACTCATTTTGCTTCGCCGCGCCGTTCTTCTTTCACTTCACGCGATATTTCTACAGCACGATTTGAGAGTTGCTTTAAGCTCACCTACCAGCATGCACGCTCTCGATCGGACCTGCCGTTCAGAATGGCAGTGGTTGACCCAGGCCTTCTTCGCGGGCACGGATATAAACCTGTGTCCCGAGAATAATGTCCTGTATCGCCAGGCCCACCGATTTGAAGAGCGTGATGTCGTCTTCGTGAGCCCGCCCTGTCTGTTCACCCACCAGCACTCGCCCCAGTTCCTGCACACGCTGCCATTCCAGGCAGCCGGCCTCAATCGCTGCGACAAAATCGCCCGCTTCGTTCTGGCAGGCAGCCAGATCATCACAGGCAATCCAGTCACTGCGGCGTATTGTTTCCAGATCGATCTCGGCTCGCGACAGATGATTACTTCCCACCACACACAGGTGAGTGCCGGGTGTTAACGAAGCGCCTTGAAACACCGGGCTTTTACTGGTGGTGGCACACACCACAATGTCCTTCTCACTGGCAGCATCATCGGGGCTGTGTACCGGAATCGTCGGGACATCGCAAAGCTGTGAGACTTCATCGGCAAACTGCGAACACTTCTCACTGTTTCGTGAGTAGACTTCAATACGCTCGATAGGGCGGCTCATGCAGATGGCCTGCAACTGAGTGCGCGCCTGCAGCCCTGAGCCGAAGCAACCGACCAACTGCGATTCAGGATTGGACATTAACCTGCAGGAAAGTCCTGAGGCCGCCCCGGTGCGTAGCTGACCGAGATAATCCGCCTCCATGACACATAAAGGCTTTCCCGTTTCGGCATCCCACAAAGTGACCAGGAACTGGGCACCTTGCTTTGTCGTGGTGTACGACTTGGTGCCCAGAATCTTCACCCCGGTCGAGGCCGCTGACATACTGTGGAGAATCACTCCGGGAATCGACGCCCGGCTGCGCGGAATGTTCACCGCATGCCCGGTCGCCAGTTCCTGAAACGCCTGTTCTGCCGCTGCCAATGCCAGAGGCATATCGGCTACAAATCGAACGTCCCCTTCTGAGAGAAAGAATGCCGTCATGATGGTTGTCTCTAGGAGGGGAATTGTTCGTCATCGAGCCAGATCTATGCAGCTCCAGCGGCTTTAGACATCGACCAGCTTGGCCAGTTCCGGGAAGTCGGGCTTAAGCGATCGATAGAGTTTACCGAACATGGGGTACGACTTGTTGTAAACGCGTTTGGCCTCGGAGTTCGGATCGGTCGCGCCGTTGACACGAATGGTGGCAGTACAGGCTTCGACCACGCTCTTGTATTCGCCAGTGCCAGCGGCAGCCAGAAGTGCCACACCATAGGCAGGCCCCTCTTCCGCATTGATCGTGACCACGCGGCGTCCATAGACATCTGCCTGCATCTGTCGCCAGAACTGGCTGCGTGCCCCACCGCCAGAAACGCGGATTTCGCGAATGGGAATCTTCAATTCATTGATGATTTCCAGGCAATCCCGCATGGCATAAGTGGCACCTTCCATCACAGCTCGAATGAGGTGTGCCCGGCCATGCCGAATCGTCAGCCCCACCCAGGCGCCGCGAGCCAGTGGATCGGCATGCGGAGTGCGCTCGCCCGTCAGATAAGGCAGGAAGAAGAGCCCTTCGCAACCTGCAGGAGCTTCTGCTGCCTGTTCGGTAATCAGATTGTAAGGATCTGTTTTCAATCTGCGGGCATCGGCCACTTCGACGAGGCCCAGTGTATTTCGATACCACTGGAGACTGCCGCCAGCGGAAAGGACACAGCCCATGACATGCCATTTTCCTTTAACGGCATGGCAGAAAGTATGCACACGCCCCTGAGGGTCAATCTGCATTTCATCGGAGTGAGCGAAGACCACGCCGCTGGTTCCCATGGTGGCAGAGATCACGCCGCGTTTGACAATGCCGTTTCCGACAGCACCGGCAGCCTGGTCACCGGCCCCTCCCACGACAGCGATCCCGGCTTTGAGTCCCAGTTGTTTGGCAGCAATTGCGCTGACAGTCCCGGTGATCTCTTCCGATTCGTGCATTTTCGGGAGCAACGAAAGTGGGATGTCGAGCTTGTCGAGCAGTGGTTTACACCAGACTCGCTGGCTGACATCGAGCAGCAATGTGCCGGAAGCATCGCTGACTTCGGTCGCATATGTCCCTGTCAGACGGAAGCGAATGTAGTCCTTCGGCAACAGGATCTGGGCAGTCTTGTCGAAGATTTTGGGTTCGTTTTTCTTGACCCACATAATCTTGGGAGCGGTAAATCCTGTAAGTGCCGGATTGGCGACCATTTCGATCAGCTTCTCGCGGCCACCGGCCTTTTTTTCGATGTCGAGGCACTCGGCGGCAGTTCGCTGATCGTTCCAGAGAATGGCAGGGCGGAGCACTTCGCTGGATTTATCCAGAAAGACACTGCCATGCATCTGGCCACTCAGACCAATCCCGCTGATTTCTTCGGCTTTGATTTTTGCCGACTTAATGGCCTTTTTGGTACTTTCGACGACAGCATTCCACCAGTCTTCTGGATCCTGTTCAGACCACCCGGGTTTTGGGTTGGAAAGTGGGTACTCGACGGTGGCTGAGCCTAGAATTTCGCCGTCAGCCCGCATGACGATTGTCTTTGTGCCGCTTGTGCCGATGTCGATCCCGAGAAAGGCGCCCATAGACCGTTACCCTCAAGTTGTTCGCAGTGAATTCAGGCGCTTCCCAATCGCTGGAAACACCTGGGAATCAAAACCTCACTCTGGCGAGAGCTGTTTTGACTCCAAATGCTGTTCGTGATGTCGTCGACTGATCGTGTGGTTTATCTGCCCTGGTGCTGGTGATTTGTAAAAACCAGCCAGCCTGGGAAGCATCCGTGGAAACAGATCCCGAAATCAATGACCTTCTGAGGCTTTGATCGCAGTATTGTCTTCCACGGCCAAGTCATATTCACCGGCGATTCTTGACCTCGACCGAGTTCATGGAATCGCTGGTTTGAATGACCTGCACTCGACAAAACCCGAGAGTTTAACAGATTCGCGCGTGTGCTGCGCTCCACTCACAAAAATAGCCTGCAATGCCATGATTCGGGCAGTCGTTTCTCCTCTGGCTGGCTTAGTGGCAGGTTTGGCCGACAGTTCAGGAAGTCTTCTGCACGTCAGCCCCTTCTCTGGCAATTGGATGTCGATCGAATTCATCAACTGCCGGTAAAAACCCTTCATGACCCACGAAAAATCTGGACGATTCCAGAAGTTGGGCTTAGGGATTGGCAGGCCTCCGCTGAACTGGCATCGCACAACAAAAGGCCATCATCAGGGCTTTTATGTCTTCGATCTGGTGATTTCTGCGGGAAAGCATGATTCTCAGAGCGTTGATCCCCAAAGTTTTGGCTGGAGAATTTGATTCGAGATCAGATTTGGCCGGAGACCTCAGGAACTGTGATTGTCAATTTGACAATAAAGAGCATAAATTTGCGGAAATGCTCGCGACTTCAGACTTTCGAAACGCTCGACACAGCGTGTATCATCCAATGAGACGCCAGAGGGCTGTCCTATTTTATTCTTCTTACATCCCTCAAATCTTAACGGTGGCATCAGAAACTATGAGTTTGATCGATCGTGCAACTCGTCCCAAGATGAAATTTCCACCTCAGGCTTACCTGTTTGTCACAGAAGCCCTGAAAGTTGCCCAGGATCAGGCTGGAAAACTTCGCAATCTGGATGAATCTGAAGAATCTGCTCACATTTCCGGCGCAGAACTGCTCGAAGGTGTGCGAATTCTCGGGAGTCGCATGTTCGGAATGATGGCTCCCACTGTATTTCGTTTGTGGGGCATCGAATCGACACACGATTTTGGCCGGGTGGTCTTTGACCTCGTTGAGCGCGGGGAACTCCGCAAAACCGATGAAGATCAACTGACGGATTTTGATGGTATCTACGAGTTCAATGAAGTCTTCCTGAATTCTTATCTGGTGGATACGACTAAGGCGTTTCGTCAACCGTGACGAATTGATCCACTGGTGACGCCATATCAATGCATCCCTTCCGAGGTGCCTTCGGTCTGCTCCTGCAGAACTGGATGACGGGTGAGGATGGCAGCGAAAGGTCGAGGTATATTGTCTGCTGAATCACAGTTGCGAGATTCGAATTCACCTCCTGATCTGCTGCCCACGAGGCAGTGGCCCTTGTATGTGGCCGGAGGAATGCTCGTTGTCTGGATCTTAATTCTCACCTGTCTGGCGGCTTCCACAGCCAATCCCGTCGTGGTCAATCAACTGCAGATTTCCCTCTCTGATGCGGTGGTGACAGTTGAACTGGGAACCAGCGAGCAAGGCCAATCATTCGATCAAGTCGTAAAAACCTGGAAGGGAGAGCCCCCGGAAAAACTCCCTCAACTTTCCCAGTTCAGCAAATTTCCTGCGAAGACCCGGCTGGTCGTCCCCCTTCAAAAGACCGAAACAGGCTGGGAAGTGACACAGGGGCCAGCCTCCTGGGCTCAAATCCCGTGGGCTGAACAGCTTTACCGCTTGCCTCCAGTGACCACCAACCTGAAGCCTCTGGTCTATGTCGAATCGCCTGATGTTCTCATGCAATTAGAGACTGCACTGGCATTACCGGAGCCCAAAAAAATCTCTCCGTAACCGAGGCATGGCTGGAGCTTTTCCAGGTTTCAGGTCCAGGTTTGGGTCTCTGGCGATTCTCTGTCACTTGTTCTGTATACGCCTTAACTTTTCAGCATGACCATCCCGCAGAGAGGACAGAGGCCCGGCAATGGCGGCAGAAAAGGGGACGGCGCTCATTTTACGGGTCACTGACTTCAGTGAGACCAGCCGCATCGTCGTCATGTTCAGCCGAGAGCACGGGCGTTTTTCGGCCTTGGCAAAAGGTGGCCGGCGTTTAAAAGGGCCATTCGAGTCGTCACTGGATTTACTATCAACTTGTGATGTGGTCTTTCTCAAGAAAGCTTCCAGCGGGCTGGATCTCCTCACAGAAGCCCGGCTGGTGCATCGCTTCCGTCCTGAGCCCAATCAACTCAACGCACTGTATGCCGGGTATTACGTTGCTGAGCTCATTCTGGGGCTGACGGAAGATTACGATCCCCATCCTGAGATTTACGACGAAGCCCAGAAGCTGCTCGAGAGTCTGGCAGATGCTTCGAACCTGGCGATCAAGTTAACTCGGTTTGAATTGATCATGCTCAGAGAGTGTGGCCAGCTTCCGGATTTCGAGACCTGCATGGCTTGTGGAGCCGAATTGACAGAAGGCCGGCTGTTTGGTTTCTGGCCCGGGCAAGGGGGCATGATTTGCCCTGCATGCCAGCGCGACGACTATTCTCAGATTCCTGTTCACGCGGGGACGGCTCAGTTATTGCGGCGGATGGCGAGCAATGAAAACACCACCTGGTCGCGGTTAATCCCTTCACCACAACAGGTTAAGGAACTTCGGGCAGTCATGCTGGCAGCCGTGACTCACACTTTAGGAAAGCGGCCCAACACTTTGAAACTACTGCGCTTCCAGTAAATTCAAGCTTCTGCTACAAGCAGCTATTCAAGCCTTTCATTGCTCCCACCAACTGAAATTTCGCACGTCCGACTCAGTGTCATGGATGACCATGTCTGGAACCGGCCCAATAAATTCGCTCCCACGACCTGATCAGATTGCTGCACGCTTCGTCGTTGCGGCAATGCTGCTGGCCCTTTGCGCATTTGCAGGAGCGGGTTGTGCAGCGACCAAGTGGCAATCGCCCCTGGTCTCCGGATTCAAAGAACCCAAAATTGATGGCGTTCAAGGTCCCACCGAAAGACGCCTTCGCCGCGGTCTGATCACACAGGCCAGTGCAACGGAAGATGCGGATGGAGACGAGCGTTCTCTGGCCCCGATCGCTGGTTCCGAAGAGTTCGCAAAGGCCGAAGAGTTATTCAAGGAAGGCAAGTTCGCCGAAGCCGAAAGTGCGTTCAAGAAAATCGCGAAGAAGTACAAAAAGAGCGAGATTCGAGAGGACGCCCTCTTCATGCAGGCGGAATCTGCTTTCCAGAGACAGCACTATGCCGACGCTTATGACATCGTCGCTGTACTGCTGAAAGAGTATCCATCATCCCGGTATCTGGATTCGATCTCGCGACGTCTCTTTGAAATTGCCCGGATCTGGTTGAATGATCCCAAGGTTGCTCAAATCGATGAAATTCAGCAGACCAATCTGCAAAATCCAGGCGAACGACTTCCGCCACCTTCCCCAGTGGAAGATAAGAAACAAAGCGCCTTTGCTCTCAATCTGTTCGACGAGAAGAAGCCCGTTTTTGATCCCGAAGGAAATGCAATCGCTGCCTTACGGGCGATCTGGCTCAATGACCCTGCCGGGCCATTGGCCGATGACGCTCTGATGCTCGCCGCCAGTCATTTTGCGCGACGCAGCAAATGGGCCGAAGCTGATAACTACTTCTCACTTCTGCGAGAGCAGTATCCGAACAGCCCGCACGTTCAAAAGGCGTTTTTGCTGGGTTCTCACGTCAAATTGATGTCTTATGAAGGGGCTGGCTACGATGGCCGCCGCCTTGAAGAAGCTCGTCAACTTAAAGAGACAGCTCTCCGCCTCTACCCGGAAGCTGAAGATCGCGCCCGTCTGGAAAAAGAACTGGCTGGGATTGAGGAAGCCGAAGTTGCTCGCCTCTGGGAACAGATTCGTTTTTATCAGAGAAAACGCCGCGACAGTGCTGTGGGTCTGTATTGCCACATGCTGATCGACCGCTACCCCAACAGTTCCTATGCTCCTCAAGCCCGTCAAATCCTCAATGAATTAGGGCCACAATACGCCACTGGTGAAAAGTACCGTATCGCACCACCGCCTCAACCGAAGCCCTCACTGATTCCACCCATTCCCGGTTTGACACCCACCACGCCACCCGAACTCAAACCTGTTGAAAAGACAGAAAAATCCCGAAGCTGGTGGGGTGGCAGCAAAGAGACTCCTGCCGAGGAATCCGAAGGGCGAGAGTTATTGAATCCGGGAGATAATCCACCCGATGATCGCGGTTCTCCCGGCGATAATGGTGTCGATCCACGCACTATTCAGGCCGCAGGTGAAAGACCTCAGGAGGGGCGATGACCACTCCTCGAGATCAGCAGCGTTGTCAGGGAGAATTTGCGCCGCGGGAATCGTTTCCGGCTGCACAAAAAATCTCTCGGCGTGATTGTCTGGCGATGCTCTCGACCTTGCCCTGGGTTTTCACCGGCTGTGGATACACGATTGGAAAAGCCTTCAGTCCTCAGATTCGGACAGTGACTGTCCCTATTTTCGAGAACGATACTTTCCGCCGGGGGATTGAGTACCAGTTGACGGAAGCTGTGCAGCGTGAGATTCGCACACGAACCCCGTTTAAACTGGTGAATGGCGATGAAGCCGAGACACGCCTTTCGGGGAAAATTGTCGAAATCCGCAAAGATGTTCTGGGAGAAACCACCTGGGATGATCCTCGCGAACTGCAATTTTCACTGATGGTGCATGTGACCTGGGAAGATCTTCGCAGTGGTGAGGTCCTCGGTAAAGAGACCGCACCACTCGATACCAGTTCGATTGCCATGGCCTCTCAAGCCGACTTCGCACCTGAAGTTGGTCAATCTCTGGCCACCGCGACGGCCGACTCGACATCGAGGCTGGCCCGCCGGATTGTCAACATGATGGAAACGCCCTGGTAGCGCAACCGATCATGTCGCATGTAAGCCTCAATTTGGCAAAAGTCCAGGTTTTGGCAACGCGTTGTTTCGGGCGTCATTACTCCGCATATCTACCGTAAAAGACGATCGCGCGGGGAGAGTTGAGCAAGTATGCTAGCTGCAGGTCACTGTATTTTGCTCACAAATGTGCGTAAGTACGGACTTTGGGTGCAGTTGGCGTTTGAGTAGCAGGGGTCAAGGGTGCTGACTGATCCCCACTATAAAATCCGCCTTGTTTCATTTGAGGAGGCTAGAAGTTGGCCAAAAAGAAAAAAGTACACAAGATCGAAAATGTTGTAACGCACATAATTGCCACTTTATCTCCAGAGGATCATACTATACAAAACGTTTATACACATTTCTTGAATTGGTGTGAAAGGCATCATATTGACACAAGCGAAGAATTGATTGCCAAGTGGAGACTAATGCCAGAGAAATTAAAGTTTTGTGCAATAATTGTCTGCATGACACTTTCGACACCAATCCCTGATGATATTGTTAAAGAGGCGTTCAATTCGCGAGCTTCGCTGGTGAATGGCATTGCAAGTGCATACATATCATCTCATGGGCCGGATGAGTTTTTCATAGCGTTATGTACAAGTTCATTCTATTTGAGGCCGACTTCGAGTCGCCTGCATCGTATATCCAGTATGATTGAGTTATGCAAAATCAAGTCCTGCCGTCCAATTGCATTATCAACTGCCCTGCTGCATATCGCATCGAGAAAGCAGTACCCAACAATGATTTGCACATCATGGATTACATCGATTGAAAATCACTGTCGTTATGTATTCTCTGAGAGAGAGCAATTTCAAGCAATTGCGACACTTGTTGCTGAGACCACCAGGGACGTGTATGGAACTGCAGATGAAGATGTAAACTATGCTGTTGAGGAAATGACCAGGAATATGCTGAGAGGTTGACCAGAAAACTTAAGCAGTTGGTGATTTCTGGATAGGCTTCGGCTGGGTGGTACGGGCCGTCCGTCCTGATCGATACCCACACCTGCTGGCGAGGCTTTTCTGAAGGCGCCGGCTGGTCTTGGGAATTTCGAATCCGGGCCAGAGCATCATCCCAGCGGGTTTCCCGTCTCCTTTAGTAATCAGGAACTCAGCCGGCGATGACAGATGCCGGGTGCGATTCCACGCCGGGCTCAGCCTTCGATGTTTCCCGGGACTTCACCATCGTCAGCGATCCTTTCGCCAAGCACATGTCAAGAAACAAACCAGCGAAGTTCTGTGGAAAAGACAATAGATCCGAGACAGTATGCTTGACGGTTTCTTTCACGTCATTGCCTTCAAGGATAGGTGTAAGAGCCAGTTGCCGAGTCTATCCTTGCTATCTATTTCTGCCATCATCGCAGACCAATCAAAACTTCAGATACAAACGTGTTGAAGCCACTCGAACATTCATAAGGCGATGCCATGCAGGCTGCGATTTTTCGTCGAACAGGTGAACCCGTAGACGTGATTGAAATTCAATCCATCCACACAAACAAATCACCTTCAGGAGCAGATTCTGCTTCCGCCCATGCTGCTCAAACGCCAGCAAAAGGCATGGTGCGTGTGCGGATGGAAGCAGCGCCGATCAATCCCTCAGATCTGATGACGATTCGCGGCCGGTACACTAAGCAGCCACCCCTTCCGGCTCGCATTGGCTATGAAGGTGCAGGGATTGTGAGTGCGGCAAATGCCGGTCTGTATGGACGATGGCTGGTCGGGAAGCGCGTTGCTGTCCTCGCTGCGGATGGCGGCACCTGGGGCGAAGAGTTGGATCTGCCAGCCAAAAATGTGATCCCTGTCGGTTCCAAACTTAATTCCCTCGAAGCGGCCAGTTTCTTTGTGAATCCCGCCACCACCTGGCTGTTAACGAATCAGAGCCTGTCGATTCCTCAAGGTGGCTGGCTCGTACAGTCGGCAGCAGCTTCGGCTGTCGGGCAGATGGTCTGTGCCCTCGGGAAGCATTACGGCTTCCGCACGATGAATCTGGTGAGATCGGCCAGCGCTCTAGAAATTGTGAAGCGAGCCGGTGGCGATGCCGTCATCGTGACAGATGACGCAGGCTTGTGGAAAGAAGAGCTTCAGCAGCAGTTACCGGGTGGCCGCATACGTTATGCGATTGATCCCGTCGGCGGAGAGTTGGCAGCCACTCTGGTTTCAATGCTGGGTGAATCTGGCCAGATTGTCTTGTATGGGACGCTTTCGCATGAACCGATGAGCTTTTCCCCACGTTCATTAATGACGTACGGAGCCAGCGTGAGGGGCTTCTGGCTCGGTGCTGAGATGGCCAGGATGAACTTATGGAAGAAACTTTCTCTCGTGAAGACCATCCGTTATCTCCAGGAACGCAGAATTCTGCGAACCGAAGTGGGATTGCAGTTTCCTATCGATGAAGTTCATCAGGCTGTGCTCGCGGCAGAAGCTCCGCAGAAATCCGGCAAGGTCTATCTCGTATTTTAAGGAATTCGTTCGATGAGTCTCCTTGTGGGCCATCAGGCTCACAGGTCAGACTGCAAACCGATATGAATCTTGGAAGCACTCACACTTTGCTCGCTGGAATTGGATATAATTTTGAACGACTGTTATCAGAAAACCGACGACGCATTTTCAGCATGAGTGAATGATGAGCAGTGGCAGCCCTTCACAACTATTGGCAGGAGCAGTGCCCATGAGTGCGAGTTCGTACGGCAGCTTAAAGATCTCATCCGATCAGGCGAGGCTTCCACGACCAGAAACTCTGTCAGTCAGCAGGACCTCGAAAACGTGGTTCCTGCAGCCGAAATGCCTGCTGCTGTTGATGTTGTGTGGAAGCCTGTGGTTGACACCTAAGGCAGGATTTGCTGCCGTCGATCCAGTGCCTGGCGCACCACCCCGCGAAGATGCACCAATTCCTGAGGGTTCAGGTGCGAAGAGTTCAGGTGCTGAAGCGAAGTCCCCCAGTGTACCGCTCATCCCTCAGGGTGTGGCCCCGGCAGAAAATAATGGTTCAGGGATTGCCAATGCAAATGCGCTTCAGGCTGGTCAACCACTGGGGCAGTTCGTCCGTGTGACAGCACCGATCAACGATGTGGTCTTCAATCAGATCACGGGGACAGCACAAAAACTCCAGGCGACTGCCACTGCCGAAAATCGACCAGCCGTGATGGTGCTCGAAATCGAACCGGGAGTCAGCCCACCGCATCAGGTGCAGGGTCTGGTTCGTTTCCTCCTTTCGGCACAGACACCGCGTGTGCGATTTGTGGCCTGGGTGCCTCAGACAGTCACCGGTCGGCAGGCGATGGTCGCACTGGCCTGTCAGGATGTTGTCGTGAAACCAGATGCTGAGCTGGGAGACTTAGGTCGCGGCGAGAAATTACCCGAAGAAGATCAGCAGCTCTTGCAGATGATTGCCTCCCGGCGGGTCAACCCGCGCGTCAGTTCAGCCGTCTTGTCGAGTCTGACCAATCGAGAGGCCGTGCTGTGGAAGGTGACTGTCGAAAAACCGGGTGCTGGTGGTGAAAAAGGGACAGATATCCGCTTTGTCGATGCGGAAGAACTGAAGCAACTCCAGGCATCGCAAGCTGTCATTCTGGAAACCCAGCGGCTGAAAGAAGCCGGTCTGGTCGGTCGATTCAGCGGTGACACTTTGCGAAGCTGGGGTATGGTTTGCACACAAACAGCCGAGACCAAGACCGAAGTGGCCGATCTTTATCAGTTGCCCAAAGAATCCATGCGAATCAGGCCGGCCGAAGAACAGCAGAAGGTGGGGATCATTCGTCTGGATGGCGTCATCAATCAGATGAATGGGACATTTCTGCGCAGGCAGATTGCCAGATATCAGGCCCAGGGTGTCGAACTGTTGATTATCGAAATTGACTCGCCGGGAGGACTGGCAACCGTCAGTTCAGAACTTGCCGAACTGATCGCGAGTCTCTCCGAGGAGAAGATTCGCACAGTGGCGTGGATTCCCCGTCAAGCAATCAGTGGTGCGGCCATGGTCGCTTTGGGCTGTGATGAAATCTACATGGCTCCAAATGCCAAGATGGGGGATGTACAGCCCATCGAGGCACGCCCGGGTGAAGCCTTTGAACGTGTTCCCGATAAAGTGATGACCGTCATCAGGGCCACCTTGCTGGCACTCGCGAAGCAAAAAGGGCGTCCCGAAGCAATTGCGGCTGCGATGGCTGACCGGGGAACGCGAGTCTTCCGCATGCGGGAAAAATCTTCGGGTCGTGTGTGGTTCATGACAGAGGAAGAGGCTGAAGCCGCTGGCGATTTGTGGGAAAAAGGGCCTCAACTTGAAGAGACTCGCGGCGAAATGGTGATCACGCTCACGGCACCACGAGCTGTTGAACTCAAAATGGCAGACGGCATTGTTCCGGATCTGGATGCGCTTAAGGAAAAACTGGGGATTTCTGCAGAGCTTAGGCTCCAGCCGATCAAACCCAGTTGGGTCGATTCACTGGTCTTTGTGTTGAATACCACCCCCATGAAGGTCTTGCTGTTGATGGTGGCACTGGGGGCACTTTACCTTGAAGCTCACTTCTTCACCGGGATTTTGAGTATTGTCTCGGCCACCAGCTTTACGCTGTTTTTCTGGGCTGCGTTTTTAGGAGGAACTGCCGGTTGGCTGGAAGTCTCGCTTTTCCTCCTGGGAGTGGTGTTGATCGCCATGGAGATTTTCGTGATTCCAGGGTTTGGAGTCACCGGGATCTCAGGGATCCTCCTGGTGCTGACTTCGCTGGTCATGGCCATTGAATCGTTTCGCCATGTCGATGCCTGGGGAGCCTCCATCAATATCGCTCATGGATTAGGCACCATCTCGGCAGCGATGGTGGGTGTGATGATCTTTGGATTTTTCGTGAGCAAGTACCTCCCGAACCTCCCCTGGATGGAAGCCATGATCCTGGCACCTCCTGGTGGAGCAGCGGCTATCGAAGCCACCGGCAGACCTCGTTTAAGGCATGACGAACTCCAGGCGATTTCTGCGGACTTAATGGGAGCTCATGGTGTGGCCACCACTGTGCTAAGGCCTTCCGGTAAAGCTCGAGTCGGGCAGCAGATTCTGGATGTGGTGAGTGATGGTGGCTTTGTTCAACCGGGAACTCCCATCGAAGTCATTTCTGTCGATGGAGTACGGATCGTCGTACGACCGGCTGAAAGTCACCCGGTGTAATTCCACTCGCAAAGCGATACCTTTCCGTGCCGTTCCCAAAGAGATTTTGCGAACAACACCGCATGCGGGGGAATGCTCATCGCGGAATCACGCTCAGCCGACCGTTATCATGTGGATTGTTATCGAGAGTTGATGGATTCATCAGAGATCGGGATCTTCCATCCCGTGTCAATATTCGAGATGATTCCGTGAAACGTGCGGCCCGGAGAAAAGGACAGCAAGATGCCGGCTTGGTATGAGATTATTCGAGTGGGTAAAGTTCCTTATGGGAAAGGCGTCTTTGCCATCCGGACAATTACCGCAGGCGAGACAATCGGGAAGGTCACCGGAAAAGTGATCGATGATCCGGAGTACACTTCGACTTACTGCATCGATCTGGGAGATGGGGTTAAGTCGCTGGAGCCACGGGGCCCGTTCCGCTATTTGAATCATTGCTGCGAGCCGAATGCGAAATTGTTTCTGCATGAAACAGTCTATGAAGACGGCACACCCGGCCCGACGGAAGTGACGGTTGAGGCTCTCTGCACGATTGAGCCCGAGGAAGAAGTCCGCATCGACTACGCCTGGGACATTGTTGGGGCGATTCCCTGCTTATGCGGCGCCAGCCAATGCCGGGGTTGGATTGTCGATCCCGAGCAGCTTCCCAAGTTATTGAAAAAGCAGAAAAAACTGACGGAACGCGACAAAGCCCCACAAAAATCGAAGTAACATATTGCCCAGGAATATGTTGCATCGAAACATCTTTACCGTTAGGGCAAGATTCAGTCGGGATCAAATCCTCTGTATGGTTGACGACAGGCGGAGCAATCGCCATGATTCGCGGTTTCTGGCTTTGAACCAACAAGAGCTTTTGGGTGCGCACGATTAAGGTCGTGCAGGAGTCTGGTGCATGGGTCGTTATACGGGTCCTAAGGGACGTGTGAATCGTCGGTTGGGTGCAATCGTTTTCGAAAATGCCGGTGCCATTCGTGCGCTGGAGCGTCGCAATACTCCGCCAGGTATGGCCGAGCGAAGAAGAAAACTGTCCGCCTATGGGACAGCTCACTTCGAAAAGCAGAAGATCAAGTATTACTATGGCTTGCGCGAAGCACAGCTGCGAAAATACTTCGAAATGGCCCGCGCCAAGAAGGGGAATACCGGCGAGTTTCTCCTTCTGACCTGCGAGCGTCGGCTGGATAACATTGTCCGCCGTGCCGGCTTCACCAAGAGCCGCCTCCAGGCACGACAGGGGATTGTACACCGTCACTTCCAGTTAAATGGCCACACCGTTGACATTCCGTCGATTCTGGTCAAGCCAGGCGACGTGATCACTCTGCGGAACCGTCCAAACGTTAAAGAACTTTATGCCGACCTGGTCGAGAGTGCCTCTCTTCCTTCAGTCGACTGGCTGGCCGTTGATCGCAGCGGGTTTGAGATCCGCGTCATGGCTCTGCCGACAGCTACTGACATCAGCCTGCCCGTCGAGATTGGTCTCGTCGTCGCCCTCATGTCACGATAATCAGTTGTTACGATAAACCGTCCATTCGGGCTGTGAAATTTCAATTTCGGATTTCAACATGCCTGCGGAAATCATCATGAGGCCCTCGAAGGATCATCCTTCGGGGGCTAATTGTTTGTTGTCGATCGTGATTTGGTCTTTGGTCAAATTGTCTTGAGTTCAGCTGAAACGAAGTCCCAGGCGTTCTGGCAAATCTCCTGCTGATGGGCACACTTATGTCCGATGATCGATATCCCACCATTCTCCTGTTCGGTGCCCCTGGGGTAGGGAAAGGGACGCAAGGCACAATTCTGGGTCAGATTCCCGGGTTCTTTCATCTGGCCTGTGGCGATGTTTTCCGTTCGCTCAACATTCGCTCTCCTGAAGGCCGGGAAATCTACGACCACAGTTCACGCGGCGAACTCGTTCCAGATGAATTGACAGTCCGCGTCTGGAATAAGGCACTCCTGGGACACATTGCTGTCTCGCGTTTTCGACCGCCGGAAGAAATTCTGATTCTGGACGGCATTCCCAGAACGGTGACTCAGGCGGAAATTCTCAACTCGACGATCAACGTCCTGAAGGTCATTCATCTTATCTGTGCCGATCATGAACAGATGATTGACCGCATTAAACGCCGGGCCATTCGGGAAAACCGGGCTGACGATGCTTCGGAAGAGGTGATCCGGCGACGCTTCGAAGTGTACCGCCGCGAGAGCGACCCTGTGATCAACTGCTACGACTCGGACAAAGTCGCATTCGTGGATGCCTTACAGAGACCATCAAAAGTCTTGTCAGATATTCTGCAGATTCTCATTCCCGTACAGGCTGACTGGCTCAAATCTTTGGATGAGACACCTTGAATCGAGGTATCTCTCGGATGACGTGGCAGGCCATCGAATCGACAATAGTCTCGCAAGTTGCGATCCAGGGAAGTCGTACCCCAGTGGGTGATTCCCGCCGGGCCTCCGTTGCGATAGAATCAGGACGAAGTTGAAGAGCGAGCCCGTTTTGCCGGGGAACCATCCATCATGACAACACTGCTGGGCTCAAAATTACTCACCGCAGACGAATACGGCCGACTGGATAACGACGGCCGGTTGACAGAACTTGTCCGTGGGAGAGTTGTCGAGATGAATCGGCCGTTCACATCGCATGGATACATTCTCATCAATACCAGCTTTTGGTTGGCGCAGTTTGTGAAGCAGAAAAATTTGGGGAGGGTCGTCGGAGGTGATGCGGGGGTCGTGACACAACACGATCCCGATACTGTACGTGGCCCGGATCTCGCCTATTACAGCTATCAACGAATCCCGGCAGGTTCATTACCAGAGGGATACTGGCCAGCCAGTCCCGAACTGGTCATCGAGATTCGCTCCCAGAACGATCGCTGGAAAGACATCCTGCAGAAGGTGGCTGAGTACCTCAATGCCAATGTTCTCACAGTGGCCATCATCGACCCCAGTTCTAAACATGTCCATGTTTATTCAGCCGACCAGGAAGCACAGATTTTGACGAGTGCCGACCTTTTGACGTTTCCCGATATCCTGCCCGGCTTCGAAGTTGTTGTGGACAGCCTGTTTGAATAATCCCTGTGAGACTGACTTTCTCAGTTGAGCCAGTGCTCGCTTCGCCTTTATCCAGATCATGACTTTTTCGTTGAAATGAACCAGACAATGCAGTTGCCGATCATCTCGCTCGACGAAACGCCCAGCTTGCCACAAGCTAGTACTGGCCCCCAAACCAACTCGAAAGGGACATACGCCTTCGTCAGCCTGGGTTGCCCCAAAAATCTCGTCGATAGCGAACGTATGCTCGGTACGCTCTCCGAGGAAGGCTACTCGCTGGTTCCTAATCCCGAAGGAGCCGATTTCGTCGTCATCAATACTTGCGGCTTCATCGACAGTGCCCGCGAAGAATCAAAATCGGTCATCCGCGAAATGCTCCAACTCAAGTCTCACGGCGGAACTCGTGGTGTCATCGTCGCTGGCTGTCTGCCAGAACGTATGGGTGGCGCACTCCTGCAGGAAATCCCGGAGATCGACCATGTCATGGGTGTCTTCAGCCGGGAAGAAATTGGCAAAGTCGCCGATCGAATGGTCGGTGGAGCACGCGAACAACGCGAAGTTTTCCGTCCAGCCCCCATCCGGGCCATGGATGACCGATTGCGTTTAAGAGTCACTCCCAAACACTTCGCCTATCTCAAAATCTCAGAAGGTTGTGATCGAACCTGTACGTTTTGTGCGATTCCTAAAATGCGTGGGAAGCACATCACTAAGCCAATCGAGATGGTCATTCAGGAAGCTCGGGAGCTGGCTGCGGATGGCGTCAAAGAACTGATTCTTGTGGCCCAGGATACGACCTACTATGGACTCGATCTGTATGGTCGAGTGCGTCTGGCAGAACTGCTTCGAGAAGTGGAAAAAGTCGAGGGGATTCAGTGGATCCGCCTGATGTACCTTTACCCGATTCACTTCACTGATGAACTGATCGATACCATTGCCGGCTCAGGCAAGATTCTGCCTTATCTCGATCTCCCCTTGCAGCACATTAACGACACGATGCTGCGGAGAATGCAGCGTCGCACGAACAGAGCTGCCACCGTGGAATTACTCGATAAACTGCAGGATCGGATTGCGAATCTTACGATCCGTACCACCTTCATCACGGGTTTCCCGGGAGAGACCGATGCCCAGTTTGAAGAACTCTGCCAGTTTGTCGATGAAGGTCGCTTTGCCAGATTAGGAGCGTTCACCTATTCCTATGAGCCGGGAACACCGGCTGTGCGACTCCCCGATCATCTTCCCGAAGATGTCAAAGCAGCCCGGCGTGATCGACTCATGGAAATTCAGCAGCCGCATGCGTTTGCCTTTGCTGATCAATGGATTGGCTATGAACTCGATGCCGTACTCGACCGCAAGATCGACGAGCAGACGTGGCTCGGCCGCTGCTTTTTCGATGCGCCAGACATCGACGCGAATGTCTTCGTGACTGGTGAAAACCTTCGCGCAGGTCAGATGATTCCCGTCGAAATCACGGCTCGCGACGGCTACGACTTGCGGGCAGTCGCAATCCCGAATGACGCCGATCTTCCAGCTGGCGATTAAATCTCCAGTGGATGTTTGTTATCAATCCTCTACTGTTAAACAACTTGTGACATTCTCTGTGTCTTCTGCTTGCATACAGTTGTTGTGACAATTATTGTTTAAACAATAGAATTTTCGCAGCTTGGTAGACTAATAGGGTGGTTCGGGGATTTTGTACTCATCATGGAGATTCCATCCAGCGATCCTCCGGCTCACAGCGCGTTAAAGATCAACGTGTGGAAATTCTGGGCCACCTATCTGGTCACGATTGTCGTCGCCATCTTCATTGTGGTCATCATCTGCCAGTCTGGCGAACAGCTGCTGGTGAATCGCAGTCATTCCGTCAACAGTATCGCCGACGAACCTCAGGACTCAACCACAGCCAAACCTCAGGGACATGCCGTTCATCTGGTGGCACAACTCATGTTTGCCATGGCCGCGGTCTTAATTGTCGGTCGCTGCCTGGGTCAGGTGTGCCACCGGCTGAATCAACCGGCTGTGATTGGTGAAGTTCTTGCCGGGATTGCCCTGGGCCCATCGCTGCTTGGAGCCACTTTCCCGCAAGCCACAGCCACGCTCTTTCCTGACACCGTGATGCCGGCTCTCAGTGTGATTGCCCAGTTGGGGGTGATCCTGTACATGCTGAACGTGGGCCTGGAGTTCGACATCTCGGCACTTCGTTCGAAAGGCCATCAGTCCCTTGCCATATCTCATGGAAGTATCATTTTCCCCATGATTCTCGGCTGCATGGCTGCGATTGCCCTTTATCCGTCACTGGCTGGCGAAGCTGCCAGTTTTACCCCCTTTGTTCTATTCGTGGGTGTCAGCCTTTCGATTACGGCTTTTCCTGTGCTGGCTCGTATTCTCGCCGATCGCGGGATGTCACAGACTCCGCTGGGTGTCATGGCACTCACTTGTGCCGCTGCGGACGATGTGACCGCCTGGTGCCTGCTAGCGATTGTCATCGGAATCGTCCAATCGACTGCGGCCGATGCCATCAGGGTTGTCAGCTGTGCTGTCATGTACTGCCTGTTCATGCTGCTGGCCTTTAAACCCTTGTTAACCCGCATCACGACATCCTCCACTGTGGCCGGGATCCAGAATTCTGGCGGCGAAGAAATGGGTGAAAGCCGCAGTTCAAGCCAGGTGATCTTCCTGCTGGCTTTGGGACTCATCTCGGCTGGAATCACTGATTTGATCGGGATTCATGCACTTTTTGGTGCGTTTTTTTTCGGTGCACTGATCTCGCACCAATCGGCCGCAGGGAAGGGACTTGCCAGTTTGCTCAACTCCTTCGCACCCGTCATGCTCCCCGCGTTTTTTGCCATCACGGGTTTGCGCACACAAATCGGTCTGCTCTCCTCCTTCACTGATATGCTTATCTGCCTGACGCTCATCGCAATGGCAATTCTTGGAAAATTCGGCGGCAGCTATCTTGCGGCACGTTGGTCGAACGTATCGCACTTCGATGCATTGCGCATTGGCTCGCTGATGAACACCCGCGGGTTGATGGAGTTGATCGTCTTGAATCTCGGCCTCGATCTGGGTGTTCTCTCTCCCAAACTGTTCACGATGCTGGTCATTATGGCCATTGTCACCACGATGATGACCGGCCCCTGGCTCGCATGGATCGACCGGAAAGAAAAATCCAGTCCGCCATCCCTCAATTGAAACACATCAGTATGGGATTGTTGCGGGTGTTCCTGGTGGCTCAGCCGAGTTTGGAGCCATTCGGCACCGCTTGATCAGGAACAGCGAGAATGACCGATCCATCGGGATGGTAAAACCCTGTCACCAGACATTCCGACTGGACAGGGCCGATCTGTTTCACTGGAAAATTGACGACACCAATCACCTGCTTCCCGAGAAGTTGCTCCTTCTCATACCGTGTTGTGATCTGGGCGCTCGATTTCTTCAGCCCAATGGCCTCGCCAAAGTCGATGGTCAATCGATAAGCCGGCTTTCGAGCTTCGGGAAAATCGTGGACTTCGACAATCGTGCCCACACGCAATTCGACCTGCTCAAAATCATCCCAACTGATCAATTCTTGTCGCATGGCCGGGCGATTCAATTCGGTAATCCTTTTCGCTGGTGTGTTTATCACAACGCCAGATGTTGACAGTGCGATCCAGTCACAGGTTCTCAATTTTTCAACGGCTTTTCGCATCTCTTTCAGCGAGTTCCAGCGACTTTAAGCCTGCCAGCCAGCGTCTTGTCAGGAATTTGCCGTTCGCTGTGCGAGCCTGCCTCTGTCGGGTTATACTGCACTGAAACGCTTTCCTTAGCCTTTTCGGTGCAAAAACAATGGCTTCGTTGACATACGAATCTGCAGGGGTTGATCTCAAGCTTTACGATGAGGCGATGAAGCGGCTGCCCGCGCTCATGGCTCGAACTCATACACCGCGGGTTGTGTCAATCAACGACGCTTTTGGCGGTTTGTTCCGACTCAATCACAGCCGCAAACCAGGGCAGCACAGTTACGAAGACCCTGTGCTGGTTTCGGGGACTGATGGCGTGGGTACCAAACTCAAAGTGGCGATTCAGCTCAAGAGCTATAAGACGGTTGGTATCGATCTGGTGGGGATGTCCGTCAACGATGTGCTCTGCATGGGAGCCGAGCCACTTTTCTTCCTAGATTATCTGGCTTTAGGAAAAGATGATCCTGATCTTGTCGCCAGCCTGGTCGAAGGAGTTGCTAAAGGCTGCGAAGAATGTGGAGCAGCTCTCTTAGGCGGCGAAACCGCCATTATGCCGGATATCTATGCGGCTGGCGATTTTGATATGGCTGGCTTTTGTACGGGTGTCGTCGAACGCAAGCGGCTCATCGACGGAAAAGCAGTCAAACCCGGCGACGTGCTCATTGGTTTGCCTTCCAGTGGGTTCCACTCGAATGGTTACAGCCTCGTGCGCAAGGTGGTTTTCGAAGTCGCCAAACTCAAGGTCGAGCAACAGATTCCCGAACTCGGCACCACAGTCGGCGAAGCCTTGCTCAAGCCCACGCGGCTGTATGTTCGTCAGGTGCTGAGTGTCTTGCGACGATACACCAGCCGGATTGCGGTGAGTGGGCTGGCACATATCACAGGTGGTGGTCTTCGCGATAACATCGAGCGATTTCTGCCGCCCGGCGCCCATGTGGTGATTGATCGAAAATCGTGGGAAATCCCGGCACTCTTCCGCTGGTTACAGTCGCTGGGTGGTATCGACCGGGAAGAGATGTACAAAGTCTTCAATATGGGGATCGGGTTTGTCCTGATTGTCAGACCGCAATTTGCTGCCAGTATTGAAAAGCAGCTTCTCGCTATGGGCGAAAATCCTGTTCGCATTGGCGAAGTCAAAAGTGGCGAAGCCGGCGTGGAGTACGTGGGATGACAACTGAAAATCGGCAGCTCCAGGCCAACTATCTGCGAGTGCTGATGGTTTTCTTCCGCAATGCTCTGGTGCGCGAGCTCTCGTTTCGCAGCAACTTCATGATCACGTTGTTCTCGCGACTTTTCTGGTTTGCGGCTCAAATCGTGATGTTCGATCTGATATTTCGCGTCGTCCCGCAAATCAACGAGTGGACGAGAGCCGAATACTTCGGATTTATGGCCACGGGCATGCTGATCAACGCGATCGTCGAGGCGATCTTTATGCCCAATTGTGCCAACTTCAGCGAGATGATCCGTACGGGTTCACTTGATTTTGCTTTGCTCAAGCCGATTGATACCCAATTCCTGGTCTCGTTTGAAAAAATGGATCTCTCCATGGCGAACCAGATTGTGTTCGCGATCGGGTTACTAGGCTACGCGATCTATCAGAATGGTGTCTGGCCCTCAGGATGGGTGCTGGTGATCTATCCGTTATTGCTGCTCTCGGCTGTCGCCTTTTTCTACAGCCTCATGCTGGCACTGGCAGCGTCCAGTATCTGGTTGGGCAGAAACCAGGGTCTGCTCGATTTCTGGTTCTATGTGACCGTCTTTGCTCGCTACCCAGCCAGCATTTACAGCGGTTCGCCGATTGGAGAACTCATACGGTTCACATTCCAGTTCGTGATTCCCATTCTGCTGGTTGTGACTGTCCCCGCGCAGGTGGTGATGTCGATGATCACGGCGCCATCCCTGTGGACGTTATTGACCTTAGTCGCTGCTGGATTTTCGCTCATATGTTCGCGCTGGATCTTTCAGTTCGCACTGACCCAGTATCGCAGTGCCAGTTCTTGAGCCTGTAGGGAGCCAGTTCGGAAGCAATCAGGCTGCATTGTTCAGCCCGCTGGTGGCAGCGTAACGGCACGGGAAAATCGTTCGTACAGCCGGGCGTAATGCCCCTGCCTGGCAATCAACTGGTGATGATTTCCCCGCTCGATGATTTCCCCATGATCGAGAACCAGAATGGTGCTGGCCTCACGAATGGTACTGAGCCGGTGGGCCACCACAAAACAGGTGCGGCCCTGCATCACCACTTTGAGTGCCTGTTGCAGACGAATTTCCGTCACGATATCGATGCTGCTCGTCGCTTCATCAAGAATCAGAATTCGCGGGTTGGCCAGCAATGCCCGGGCAAAACAGACCATTTGCCGCTGCCCGAGCGAAAGCTGGGCACCACGTTCTCCCACCGGCGTTTCAAGACCTTGCGATAACCCGCTGAATTCCTCCCAGCAACCCAATTGCCGACAGACACGTTGCACCTCTTCGAAAGAGGCATCGGGCCGGGCAAACCGGACGTTATCCAGCACCGTTCCCGCAAAGAGGAAATTGGTTTGCAGGACAATTCCAATCTGCCTATGGAGAGATTCACTCGTCACTCCCCGCAGATCGACTCCATCCACGCGGATCTGGCCAGAGTCAGGGAGCCAGAAGCGAGCCACAAGATTGATGATCGATGTCTTGCCACTTCCGGTATGTCCCACCAGAGCAATCGTTTCACCCGGTTCGGCTTTGAAGTTGATCCCCTTCAAAACAGGCCGGCCAGGTTCATAACTGAACCACACATTGTCGAACTCGACTTGTCCTCGCACATCGGGCAAGGGCCGGGCATTTGGCAAATCTGTCCATTCCGGCGGCGTATCCAGCAGTGCAAACAATCGCTCAGCCCCGGCCATCGCTGTCAGTGCCTGATTGTACTGATTGCCAAGAATCTGAATCGGCGAGAAGAACATGTTCGCCATAAAGAAAAAACCGACCAGTTCGCCAATGGTCAGTGTCGAATCGGGTTGTAAAACGCGGTAACTCCCGACAATTAAAAGCAGCACCGCAAAGAACTGGCTGTTGAATTCCAGCAGTGGCAAAAAGAGCCCCTGGGCCTGCATCACACGCGTGTTGTATTTCGAATGATCCTGCACCAGTAACTTGAACAATCTCGCATTTTCATCCTGCCGACTGAACCCTTGCGTAACTCGCACGCCCAGGACAGATTCCGCCAAAGTGGCTGTCACCCGGCTGAAAGATTCCCGCAGTTGCCGCAATAGTTCACTCATCAGCTTGTGGAAGTACCGATTGGTCAACCACAGAATCGGGGCCATCCCCAGCACCAGAAGAAACAGTCCCACGTCGTAATAGAGCATGCAGGCTGCCGCGACGAGCAACTGTCCAAACGCCACCAGGCTGACAAACAACACTTCCTGCACACCGACACGCACATCTTCCATATCCGAAATCATGCGGCTGATAATTCGCCCGACTTTTGTACGGTTAAAGAAACTCAAGGGCATGTTCTGCAGATGTGCAAACAACTCATTGCGGAGATCTTTAACGACAAGTTCACCCAGTTCGAGGGCGTAACGCTGTCGAAAATGCATCACGAACTGTGTCGAAAGTGCCAGAAGGAAAAATCCCCCCGCAGCCAGCCAGACCCCTGGAATATCTCGTGATGTGACAGGGCCATTGATGGTCAGTGCAATCGCCCAGGTCAATGCCGGTAGCTGAATCGCTCGGAGCACTACCGCCACCAGAAGTGCATTCCGTTTGGCTGCATAGGGCCGCATATAAGTCAGAATTCGGGAAATCAGCCGGAAATCCAGAGGCCTGGTCTGTGCCTCGGATTCCTCCTTACGCACAACCTGCGTCAGTCCTTGAAGATCCCCGATGATCGCTTGCGGAGCAGATGACTTCATACGTTGCGGATCCCTTTCGTTTGCGGAAAGGCCGCTCCTTGCGCACTGGGCCACGAACTGGCTTCACGATCCTCTGGTAACGAATCTTCAGGCTCAGTCAGTGTCTGTTCCCACGCCTGCAATTGGGCCATCTGGAAGTAATGGCCATGCTTCTGCATCAATTCCTGATGATTGCCCGTTTCAGCCAGCATCCCGGCATTCAGCACAAAAATCTGATCTGCATGTCTTAACGTACTGACTCGACTCGAAACGAGAATGACTGTTCGTTCGCCGCGAAGTCGATCAAGCGTCTGCTGGATGGCATGCTCGGTTTCAGAATCCACAGCCGCTGTGGCGTCATCAAGAATCAGGACCGGCGGACGAAGGATCAACGCACGCGCCAGTGAGATTCGCTGTTTCTGACCACCCGAAAGGTTAGTGCCATACTCACCAACCACGTTCTGGTATTGCCCGGGCATGGCCGAGATAAATTCTTCCGCAGCCGCCTGGCGGGCCGCAAATTCGATTTCATCGAGAGTCGCCGAGGGCTTACCAAAGGCAATATTGTTCGAGACCGTATTGCTGAATAGAAAACTTTCCTGAAAGACCATCCCGATCTGTCGTCGCAAAAGAGGCAGATCCCACGCTTTCAAATCGACACCATCGAGCAATATGCGGCCTGAAGTCGGATCATGAAACCTGGTCAACAAAGCCAGTAAGGTCGTTTTTCCCGCACCGGTTTCTCCGGTGATCCCCACCATCTGGCCCGAACCAATCCGCAGGTTGATCTCTTTGAGCACAGGCTTGCCGGGAACATATTCGAAGCTCACCTGCTCCAGCACATATTCTCCACGAACTTGAACTGGCTGCTGTGGCGATGCGGGAGAATCGACTTCGAGTGGCGCATCGAGTATCTCGAATACACGTTCCGAAGCGGTCAAGCTGCTCTGAATACTGTTGGCAATATTGGTGACATGGCCCACCTGGTTGGCAAATTCGTGCAGCAGGTTGGCAAAGACGAATAACCCCGTTCCGAGAGGCAATTCGCCACGAATCGTCAGATAACTGCCATACCCGATGAGCACCAGCATATTGATCTGCGTGAGAATCCCCATGATGGGCTGATAGAGGCTCAGGCTCCAGAAGATCCCGAACTTATGTTCCACAATCCTGCGGTTGGCTTCGGCAAATCGCTCGATCTGTCCCTCTTCGGCAGCAAAGCCTTTCACGACTTGAATGCCCTGCACATTCTCGGAAAGAACCCGCACCATCTCGTCGCCCAGTTTGCTGGCCTCGAGATACTGCTCGCGCGACACCCGGGCAAACCAGATGGCACCCCACCACAAGAGTGGTGTCGTCGCGAGGCAGGCAATCGTCAGGCCGACATTCAACCGCAGCATATAGACAATGCAGACAGCCAGTGTGATCACCACCACCAGGCACTTGATGACCACACCATCCACAAACTGCCGGATGGCCTGGACATCACCCGCCACTCGATTGATCAGCGAACTGCTGTCATGGTCGTCAAAGTACCGAAACGACAATCTCTGCAGTTTGTCGTAAACCTCGGTTCGTAATTGAATCACAATCTGCTGGCTCAGTTGGGCCGATACGATCGCCGCCCAGTATTTGATCGCCAGGGACAAAACCGCCATCAACGCCATCATGACAGCGACCGTTGACAATTCTGCCACCAGTGACCAGCTCTCGGGTGGTGCATAGCCCAGAGGCCAGCGCACAGCCGGAGCCGCCGGATCCACAGCCTTTCGTAAGACGTCGATCCCTAACCCCGTGAGTTGAAATCCCACCAGTCCCAGAATGGCGACAAATCCATTGAGGAAGACCACAGCCAGACATTTTTTGCGATATCGCCACGCCAGGCCGAGCAGCCTCAATACGAGATGACGGGCTGGAGCCTGTGCTTCGTTAGCGGTATTTGGGCGGGAATCGACAGCAGCGGGTGACAAACTTCACATCCATGCATCGTCTGAGAGAACCATGGCCATTGTCTTATTGCCAGTCCCCTCGCGGAATTGTCTGCAACACAACCGCTTTAGAGTAATAGCCCGTCTCCCAGCATTTCAACCGCTAAGGTCAATTCCATTGAGTGCTTTGACAATTCTCCCTAGGGCGATCTGGGTCAACGAAGAACTCGATGCTGACACTTTTCCATTTTTCCAGTGGACAAAACAGCCGCTTTCATGCGAGAACGACTGAATTGGTCGTTAAGATACCGACCAGCCAGTTTCAATTTCAGCTTCATTCACCAAATGGAGCGATGGAGTTACGGAAAACTTCAAGGCGAGACATCTCAGGAGGCTTAGTGATGGCAAGGTTATGGACGAAGTTTGCTGGTCATGGATTGTGTCAGTTAGTGGTACTTCTGGCTCTTAGCTCGAGTGGGACGGTTCAGGCGCAACTGGGAACCTTTCAACCCGATGATCGATCCCGCGGCATTCAAGGCGTGGATCCTCGTCTGGTTCAACCTCGATTGTTGCCTCCGACTCCACAGTTCCCGCAACCCAACCTTCCCCGTTGGAAAATGGGAATTGAAGGCGAAGACTTCGATGTCGGCGTCCGTGTGACTGAAGTTTACCGGCCCACGCCGGCCAGCCGGGCCGGGATTGAGGTCGACGATATCATCATTACCGTCAACGGCTATCAGGTCGGTATCGTCAACGGCCAGCTCTTTGACATCGGAGAAGAGTTTCAAAAACGAGCCGACTCTCGCGGGTATGTCAACCTGCTCATCTGGAATCACCGGGATCGCACACTGGCCAATCGAGTGGTTCGACTTGAACGGTCCTTGATACCCAATCCTCCCTCCAGGCTATCGACTCTGGTCGGCACAGTCACCTACCGCGAGCGCATGGCTCTGCCACCAAACTCCGTGGTCGAAGTTCGATTGGTCGACATCACGGATAACCCCCGGTTCCCTCGCGTGCTGGTCGATGAAGTCATCGAAAATCCACGCAGTGTGCCCGTTTCTTTCCGGCTGAACTTCGATGGTGACGAGATTGATCAAAGACGCATTTACGCCATTGATGCACAAATCTGGACACAGGGCCGACTCCAGTGGTCGACAGCCACTCCCGTGCAGGTCATTACGCGCGGCAATCCGAATCGCAGCATTGATCTCATGCTGACACGATCGGTCGTAGCCCCTGTCTTTGATGGTGGTTTTGGTCGCTGAAATTCTGCTGGTTTTCTCTCATGAACAGGTGAGAGACATGCTGATCGATCATGCGATCCATCGAAACATCGACCTTGTCACAACTCATCAGCCCGGCTTCTTGATTGAGGCCGGGCTGCTTTGCTGGCAGTTCATTGTGCTTCAATTTTTCCGCGGGGATGGCGTGCCGCCTCTTCACGAGAAGCCGTCAGGCGATTCTGGTTGTGCCATTGCAGGAATTTGAGATCTTCTGGTGTATTCGTAGTTACATCGAAGAAAACCACTCCCATTTCATCAGCAGTCTGTTCTCCCCAGAAAATGTCTTGCGGCGGTTGATGGGGATTTCTGGGGTTCGACGACGAGTTGTTGTACACGAACGTCGTCCTGAGGCGTGTTCCACCGCGTAATGTCAGTGGTGTTCGCGGCAGGTAGACCTGCTGCCAGTTCATATTCCAGCGCGGGATCTCGAGCAGAATTGTAGGACCTTTCTCAAAATCAATCGCTTCAATGAGCACTGAAGTCGCCACTTGATGTGCATGCGGAGCAATCCCGTAGATCGTCACATCGACTGGCAAAACGTACTCCGCGATATGCCGATGAGAAGCACGGTCCGCAGGGATCTGAAGATCCAGATTCGCCATGATCAGTTCAACCACCTGCTTCTGGACAGGTTCTTTGGCGAAATGAATTTTGATTCGCGAGCGATCATGCTCCACACGCCCTGAGGGGTGATAATGCATCTGCAAGACGAGATCGGCACCGCGATCCACCTTGCGGGCGACCCCGGGAGGAAATGCCATCGGCTGTGCCCCCGGTGCCCAGCCTCCTAAGGTGCTTGAGGCTGTAAAACCACTGCCGCCATATCGCCGGTAACCCAGTTCGGTCGTTTCGGCATCCATCTCACGAGCCGTTCCCGAAGTGTCAGCCATAAAGCTGGCGTGATGCACCACGCTGGCTACTCCCGGCTCAAATTCAATCGCCTGGATCCATTGGTCCTTCGTCCAGCCTGTGCCGATTGGCACATACAGATAGATATCGTCGCCCTCTGCCGGGACTTCAAAATTCGATGGAAGTTCAAAAACGGCATCAGGCTCACCCAGTGGCGGCCTCTTTGTCTGAACCGATTGCGGAGTTACCTTGCTGGTCATGTCGTCGTTGAGTGGCGAAGGATCACCGGCCAGTCTCCCCTGTTGAATCCACTCGGCAAAGAGTTGCTGCTCAGTGGCTGTTAAACGCCGCTCATGCTGTAAAAGCAAACCTCGGGCAGAGGGTGGCCATGGAGGCATACTTCCCTGCTGAATCATTTGCAGACTGGTCAGTGCATGGGCTTTTGCCTGCGCGTAGCTTTCTAACGAAAATGGTGCCAGTCCTCCCTGACGATGACACTCCAGACAATGAGCCCGCAGAAGAGGCTCAACCTCACCATAATAGGTTCGCACGGTGGCAACAGCATGTGTATTGCCTGGTGAATCTGCTGCACCAGGTAGCTGACTGGCACCTGTCTGCCCCAGCGCAATGTGAGCACCACTTAAGAGCAGACTGCTCAAGGCCGCTATGATCGACAGGCAGTACGTCAGTTGACGCATCATGAAGCATTACTCCCTCGTCATCTGACTGGAGGCAAGCTTTCCTGAAGGCAATTTGAGCTTATCAATCTCCTGTTCTGAGAGGCTTGCAGTCTCCCATGCTGCCGACTCAGGATGCGTGACTCCATAATTCTGCCATAGCTCACGATCAATCCGACTCGAAACAAATTGAATTCGTCCATCAGCAAACAGCGCATGCACACCACCCGCATGATGGCTCCGGGCTGCTGCGGTATCTGTCAGGTAGCCATCACCATGCGCACAGGGCATGTTGGCTTTCACGTTGTTGTGGACTGCATTCTGTGGATCACAGAGCCTCGGATTCGGGTACAGCCTGTCGGGTACAGGACTGTTGGGAGGCAAAGAGGTGAATATCAGACTCATGCCCGCTTCATCGCCCCAGAGACCGCCACGAAGGTCAGTAGGTGTTCCCGTGATGTACTCAGCCATGAGCAGCAGTGAAGCTCGGCCACGCTCCACACGATTCAGATCGAGTCCTGAATTCGCAAAGAATGGTCCACGTTTGAGGGCGACATCAGCCATCGTTCGACCAAAACAGGCCATATAGTTGGTCATGGCCTGGTCGCCACACTTGAGATTGTTCTTGACGGCTCCGCCTCGCAAATCTGACGGACAGAGCAGTTCCGGCCGGGGCATGCTGGTGACATGTTCGTTTTGTGACGAGCACCATGTGACGCCTGGAACCGGCAAAAGCGTTCCTTCTCCGAGAACTTCTAGAAGATTGGCATAGTAGGTGGTCCGTGGCGCGTCGTATTGAAATCTTCCCCAGAGCACACCAGGTGGCAATGTGCCATAAGCCGATTCATGGGCTGCCAATCCCGTGGACAAACGCGACAACCTTTGCTGGCACAAAACCTTACGCTGACTCTCGCGAGAATTCAGAACTGCGGGAACGGCGATTCCACAAATCACCAGGCCAATAGCAATCGATAAAATGACTTCAGGCCACCAGAACATGGAAGCGACGCCCAGGTCACTCGATCGATCCATCGGGTTCATCCTTGATTCCTCGCCGCACAATGAAAGATCTCTTCGATCGAATCATCGATCCGCAGTCTTCGATGGGGGGAAGAGATTCCCTGAAAGTGCCGTTGCAAATGCTTGTACTTTGGAGAAGTTCTGGCGCGAAGATGGAAACGGTTCAATTCCAATGGCCGAAATCTCCAAAAACCTCTCTCACCATGAATTGCCCAAGTCGATAGACTGTTGTGCCATCGTGACTTCTGTCACTTTCTGGCAAAATTTCCGATGGGCAGTTTTTCCGGTGCGATCATGCGAATGGAATCTCAAGGTCTCACTCACATTCCGGCATCCCGAAACCAGGGTCATCGCCCCCGCGCTAGTCGTACGCAACCAGTTCACCGCAAAAGCTTTAAGATCTCGATCCTTCCTCAGGCCTGTCTTTGCCTGATGCTGTGTCTGGTGATGGCCACGGGGATGGTGGCAGTCCACCAGAGTGATGCTCTGGCACAAGGGGGAGATTCCGCCGCCATCGATCCATCCGCTTCTGGTGCAGCAAATGCTCAGGCAGTGCCGAGTACAGAAGAGAGCCAGAAGCCGGCCACGAAAATCCCGGAAACACCTCTGGAGATTCTGAACGGGCTGGGTGTTTTTGTTTATCCGCTGGGCCTGGCTTCCGTGCTGGTCTTGTGGGTGACCATTGAGCGCCTGGTTGTGCTGAGACGCAGCCGCGTGATTCCCCAGCCCTTTGTCAGACGTTTCTTTGATCACATGCGGGAAGGACATCTCGATCCCAAAACATCTCTCCAATTGTGTGAAGAAAATGGCAGCCCGATTTCGATTGTGTTTGCACACGGTCTGCGGAAGTGGGGCAAGCCGAGCGTGGAAGTGGAACAGGCCATCATTGATGGAGGCGAACGCCAGACCAGCCAATTGCGAAAACACATTCGGGTTCTGAATGGGGCTGCGACAGTTGCTCCGTTAATTGGTCTGCTGGGAACAGTGGCCGGTATGATCGAGAGCTTCAATACCATCGCTGCCAAGCAGGCGATGGGAAGGACAGAAGATCTTGCGGCTGGCATCGGACTGGCACTGCTGACGACAGCGGCTGGTCTGCTCATCGCAATCCCTGCATTGATCATGTACATGTATTTTGCCGGGCGCGTCGATTCGTTGATCATCGAAATGGATGGGCTGGCGCAGGATCTTGTCGATTTGATTTCAGCCGAAGGACTTGCAGATCAGGAACGAGCGGCCCGTTCCACGTCGTCTTCGAGTAAATCGACAGAGGTCAAGAAACCTGCCTGAGCGATGCATTTCCTCGATCTGCCGCCCGATCTACGCATGACAAGTTGCGAAAACGCATACAAGGTTCTATAGTTGCATAAACTTGCAATTGTCAATTACCAGCCGTTTCGCCTGTGGAATTTTCGGTATGTCGAAGGAAGCGGAAACCGATGCCGGTTCGGTGGCTGAAATTCGCCGTGTTTTGGGTAAGGCCAATCTACGCACCACAGCGGCTCGTATTGCTGTCCTTCGCCAATTGCAGCAGGCGACTGCTCCCGTAACTCATGCCGAGGTCGCTGAAGAACTCGTACCGACGGGTTTCGACAAAGCGACAGTTTTCCGCAATCTGACCGATCTGGTGGATGCCGGGCTCGTCACTCGCAGTGAACTGGGCGACCATGTCTGGCGATTTGAGCTGAATGATCTCAATAATCCCGAGAAAGATCAGCATCCGCACTTTGTCTGCATTACTTGTGGAAAAGTGACCTGCCTCCATGGCAGCGAACTTCCCAAGTTCGACAAAGAGAGCTGGGCCCGTATTGGCAAAGTCAATGAGATTCTGCTCAAAGGCTTCTGCGTCCAATGCTCCAACAGCACCAAAAGCTGAAACCTTTCGCCTGATGAACCGTTCGCACCAGCTTAGTGTGCCATGTTTGCCGTTCTGGGCAAGCATGTCTTTGCAATCAACACTGCACTGTCGTCTCTGGGAACCCCATAAGCCTGCGATTCAGCGTGAGGGATATTCGTCTTCTTGACAGAAAATCGCATGCAAATCCTTGAATGGTGCCCTCATCCGCCTACCATTCGAAGTGATTACGGCGAGAATATCTGGCATTCTGATGGAATCCCCATCAGTCATCCTCGGGTAAATGATCCCGACATTCTCGGTCTCTGATTTCCTCCCCGATTTGACTCACTGCGACATTCACACAGCGGAGATACCATGAGCATGGCCGATGAATACTCTGATGACGACGGCGATTGCATTCACGGTAACGCCACAATGCCGCATGGTTCGAACTCCGCGATTGATGTTCTGGGGGATAACAGCCAGACTCAACTCCTCACCAGCAGTCACTCTTCCGCCTTACCACCTTCGCCTCGCGAAATGAGAGCTGAGCCTGACTTGCCGCGAATTCAGCGGGCTGTCCGTGAGATTCTCTCTGCGATTGGCGAAAATCCTGATCGGGAAGGTCTCCAGGAAACTCCCGCCCGCGTGGCCCGTATGTTTGCCGAATTAACAGCGGGTTTGCGCTGTGATCCCGCCAGGCATCTCGAACGCGTCTTTCCCGAGCAGTATGACGAACTCGTGCTGGTTAAAGATATCAGCTTCAACAGCATGTGTGAGCATCATCTGTTGCCCTTTATGGGCGTGGCTCACATTGGTTATCTTCCGCGGGGAAAAGTTGTGGGCTTAAGTAAGCTCGCCCGCATCGTGGATGAGATCTCTCATCAACCCCAGGTACAGGAACGCATGACTCAGCAGATTGCTGATCTCATGCAAAGCGTCCTCGATCCCAAAGGTGTCATCGTTGTGTTGGAAGCGACTCACACCTGCATGACGATTCGCGGCATCCGCAAACCTGGGTCGCTCACAATCACCAGCGCTGTGCGTGGACTTTTCAAGACCAACCAGGCTAGCCGGGCCGAAGTGATGTCACTCATGCAGCAGCGAAGAAGCGTATAGCACGAAATCCAGCCTGAATTACGCTCTGTGTGCCATGCTTGCGGCTCTGAGCAAGCATGCAATACACACTTTAGACTCAGATCTATCGCTGAGATACGTCTCAGCGTTTGCACTGACCACTGCCTTCGCATGAACAGCCATCACACTTGCTTACCCAAAGTGCTGGCTCACTGACGGCTGATCATATTGCAGCAATGCTGCATGAAAATCTTCCGGATGGACTTACGGCACGACTTTCCAGCCGTATTCACCCAATTCCAGCACCAAGAAGATAATGCCGGCAATCAGTGCCGAGAGCGAAACAAACAGCAGGGCGTCGTAGATCCCGGGGCTGGGTGCATCACTGGAGTTAGAGCCGCGTGGTGACATTATCGCCTCGTTGAATAGTGCTGTTCTTGGTTCGTTCGACAACTTCACCGACAGCCCGATCAGGCGTGATGAAGTTTAAGCGGATTTTTCCCAGATATCGATCATTGCGATAGATCGTCAGTTCGTGGCCTTTGGTTAACCCATCGTCGCTGCCCAGGCTGATTTCGACAGTCTCACTGGTTCCAGGGCGGGCAGGGCGCAGATCCATCACCACACCAGTGACAGGTGGCGGCGGTGTGGTGGAAACCACCATACTCTTGATGTCGGTGGGGAGGTCTTTGGATGCCAGGAACGACTTCATCGTCGCAATTTCCCGCAGCGATTCTTCATGCTTAGCAAGCAGTGCATCCAATTTGACCTTGGCACCAAAAATCTCGTCGCTCAATTTGTTGTTTGCCGTAATCAACTGATTACGGGAATTTTCCAGTTCAATATTCCTGGCCCGCTGCAGCTGTGCCTCGAGCAGACGTTGTTCAGCTTCCGAGGTGCTGAGCCCGGCAATCTTCTGCTCCGAATTGGCCAACGCTTTCAGTCGTGCTGTTTCGGCTTCGAGAGAAGTATTCCGCAATGTCAGTGCATTTTTTTCGCCGGTCAGTTGAGTCACCTGCTGCTGCAGATCGGCTTCTTTCTTGGCGGCGGCGTCGGCAGCCTGAGTCAATGCCGTCGACTTCTCGACGAGTTCTTTTTTGGCAACATCGAGTTGCTTTTGAGTGGTTTCTTTCGCCGTACGCCAGTTCACCTGGGCTGTATAAATGGCACCGGCAAAGCCCATGAAAACCACGGCCAGAACCAGATGCAGCACAACGAGAATTTTGCCAACAAATGTCATAGCGAACCTCAGGTCCGTTCAGCCGGGAAAACGTCAAATTCAATGTCAGACTTCAGCAGCAATTACAACGTTTCGAATCGCGATGCTGATTTTTCAAAATGAATACTATGTCGCAGATTTCAATGAAAGCGGCGCTCCATTAGCAGGCACCTGATCGTCGTAAGGCTCACCCAATAACTGCTTCAACTGAGCCTGACGCCGTTTCAAACGATCGAGATTCTGTTCCAGACGCAACAGTTCATCTGTCAGTGCATTTTTCTGCTGTGTGGCAGCAAACAAATCATTGCGAATCAGTTCGAGCTGATTTTTCAACCGGTAAACTTCAGCCCTGCGCTCTTCACCTTCACCACGAACCTTTTCAATCTCGCCACCCAGGCGAGCCGCTTCCTCAGTCGCCGCAAGAATCTTTGCTCGCACTGCATCGAGATTCTTGAGCAGTTCAGCTTCTCGGCTCACGAGAGCCTGTTCATCGTCTTTTCGTAACGCCTGAATCTGTGGAATACGTGGCTTCAACGCGTCGATTTCGGCCTGAGTTTTCTGCAGCTTGTCACTCAGCTCCTGATTCAACTTCTGTTTGGCCGAGTTGACCACCTCGGAGAGAATCACACCTGAGCCAGCAGATTCCTTAGTCAATCGATGTGTTGCAGTGTACGTCGTCTTCTCACCCGGCTGCGAATTGAACTCGAAATAGTCATTCAGCGGAGAGTTCTGGGTGTCACCAACCCAGTTGCGACCACCATTCGCCAGCGAAGCCGCAAAAGCGGCAAAGCCCAGGCTGGCTGCCACCACGATCACCACCAGTATTCGTCCAAGCTGAGCCATTCGTCGGCAAATCCCCAGAAATTGTTACTCAGCAATCCATAGATCTGTTAATGAAAACAAACGATGGGCAGAACCCAGATCGAGCCTGAAACTCGTTCTCATTGGGAAAAGGCAAACTCTTCGTATCGATGCGTTGCACCACCTGCTGAACATCAGTGTGAACACTTCATCCAGCTTTGCGTACCTTCTCTACTATAGAAATGCAGAAAAATCGGTGTCAACGAGGAATCGGGCAAGACTTCAAGTCTTATCTGGGTTTTCGGCTTTCAGTGGCTACTGACCGCAGAATCGCTGGCTGAGGCGTCAGAATCATCATCAAGAGAGCTTCATAAGCAGCAGCATCTTATGTTTTTTCCGTGAATGACGATCCTTCCGATTGTCCGGTTGGGCAATTGGCAGCATGATAGCGGCAACTCAGGCATTCACTCAGTCATTCAGGCGGCTTGAAATCTTTTCATAACTGTCTTGGTTTCACTGACGTTTGCTCCACTGACAATTTACTGACCGACCATCTCATGCTGTCGTTTGCTGAAAGCGGGCCATGCTGACAAAGCCAAACAGTTATCAACTCGTATTAGAGAATGGACAACTCATCCTCAAACTGCTGCCCGGATTGACGGAAGCCCCGTGGTCAGAAATTGAGCAGGCTGGATTCGAGGCTGTTTCGGAAGTTCAAAAATTGGCCAAACCTCAAGTTGTGGTTGATCTCACCGAACTGAATTACATTGGCAGTTCCCAGGTTGCTCTGGTGATTCGCGTATGGAAGGCAGTCAAAGTCCAGGATGGTGCGCTGGTCGTGGCAACATCGAACAGCACTGTGCGTGAAGTTCTGGCACTTTCGGGGCTCGACCGTGTCTGGAAACTTGTCGAAACCTCTCAGGAGGCTCAGGCCGCACTGGGCCGTCAAGACATTCAACCGACCCTCGATGATGATCAGAGTGATGCCTCACCTCTCCCGGCCTATGCACTGCTGGCGGCCTGTGTCGTGGGAATTCTGGGTCTCATTGCTTACGGGATGGATGCGATTTCACCGGGGAGAATCTTGTTGGTCACAGGTGGAATCATGGCACTTGCCGCTGGCATCTGGGGCTTGTTGACCACCTTTGGCACGTTGCGTCTGTTTGCCGGGAGTGGAGTCTCTGCCGGGGTTGTTCTCGTTTTGATCTCCTTTCTTTTGCCACAGCCCAAAGGCGAGTTTCGCCGCAATGAGTCTGAAGGTGAAGAGGCAGCAGCGGGCAGTCAAGCGGCCTCCCCGGCTCCAGCCAAAGTGGTAAAACCCAAGGTCAATTCTCCTCAGGACGATCTCCCGAAGACTCAACCGGCTCCAGCAGAGCCATCTGCTGCCGTCAAGGCCACAAACGAACCACCCAAAGCGACCACACCGACAGATGCTGCTGATTCAGGAACTGGTTCACCTGAAACCAATTCTCCAGCTGCCACGCCGGCAACAGAACCAGCAGAACCCATTACTCCTCGCTCGACGCTCAAAGACCTTTAAAAAACTGTTGGCAGACAACGTTCAAGAACTCTGATCGAGCTGAGTTCTTCAGATCGATGACAGGTAGTACGACTTGGTTTGCTGCCATACACAGTTTCTACTTTTGCGATGTTCATCGTCATTTATTGAAACAGAGATTGTCTGCTGACTTTCTTTCACTCAGGAAACTCTCCCATGGCTGTCGTCACGGAAACCGCAGGTGATTCCCGTCAACGAGCTCTTCAACAGGAACTACGTGAACTCGTAGACGTCGTGGGGCCAGCTCCGTTAGTTGATCTTCTGCTCGAACGCAGCTTTCAGCTCAATGCGACAGATATTCATCTCGATCCGACTCCCACGGGCCTGAGAATTCGGCTGCGTGTCGATGGACTCCTGCACGACATCATTGAACTCCCGGGTGAAATTACTTCTCA
Source organism: Planctopirus limnophila DSM 3776 (assembly GCF_000092105.1). NCBI lineage: Bacteria > Pseudomonadati > Planctomycetota > Planctomycetia > Planctomycetales > Planctomycetaceae > Planctopirus > Planctopirus limnophila. The sequence continues at coordinate 976,474 of NC_014148.1, forward strand.
GATTATCAGCCGTCTCAAGCTGATGGCTGGCATGAACATCACCGAAAGACGCCTCTCGCAGGATGGCCATATCAGCGGCGCCTCATTGCGAGCCTCGCGCGATATTCGTGTGGGGAGTGGGCCCACCATTCATGGTGAACGCCTCGTCCTGCGGTTGATGCCCGACGAAACCGTTTTCACCAAGGTGGAAGATCTCGGCCTGAACGACACCCAGCTTCAATTGATCAATCGAGCACTCAAAAAGCCCTATGGTCTGCTCCTTTGCGTCGGCCCGGTCGGCAGTGGAAAAAGTACCACAACCTATGCGTTGCTCGATCAACTCAACTCACCTCACCGCAGTATCGTCACACTGGAAGATCCTGTCGAACGGCGCATTGAATCGATCAATCAGATTCAGATCGATCCTCGCATTAACTTTAACTTTGCGGATGCTTTGCGAGGAGTGTTAAGGCAAGATCCCGACGTGGTGATGGTCGGTGAAATTCGTGATGCGGAAACGGCGCATATTGCCTGCCGTGCCGGTCTCACGGGTGTTCGTGTCCTCTCGACATTACATGCCAATGATACAGCCGCCACGATTGACGTACTGCGGGAATTTGGCATTCCTCCAATGTTCATTGCCGATGCAGTGAACTGTATTGTCTCTCAGCGACTGGTTCGTAAAGTCTGCACGCAATCGCGAGAAATCTATCATCCAGACGAGGCAGAATGCCGCTATCTCGACATTTCTCCCGATTTTGCTGATACCGTCGATCTGGTTCGTGGAGTTCCAGCTCCCGTCAATTTTGGGACAGGCTATTCGGGACGATCTGCGGTCTTTGAAGTCTTACCCATTGATGCCCGCCTGCGACATGCCATCCTTTCGGAAACACCTGTGACACAACTTCGCCAGATCGCCATCGACGAAGGGTTGATCACCCTCGAAAAAGCTGGTCTGCAGAAGGTCCGCGAAGGAATCACGACTCTTGATGAAGTCCACCGCGTACTGCTCACTTCGATCATTTGACCAACGTGAGTAAAGCTCGGCGGGTGGCTGTGGTCAAACGTCCTCGTTTGCCCCCAGTTCGTTGAACTTTCGTCGTATAAAGCCGATAAGCTCTCCAATCAGGAGAACATTTTTCGGGTGCATTTGCGTTGACAAAGCTCTCTAACTGGGGGCGGATGAAGACATCCGACCCCAACCACCCGATTGTTAAAGACCTCTGTCATAATCTGAGCAAATAAATTTGGAGACGCCCCTCATCTGGCTATTGATTTCTCGAATGAGGATCATCATCTCTTTCTTGAATCCATGAACAAATCAACTTCGCTGCCGTTGACCTGCCTGCTGAGAGAGTCGACAACTGTGAGTGGCTGAATTCAGCACAAGTGGCTGAATGAGGACACTCGACAATTTCGACTTCTCACAACAGGATTAGAACTATTGCATCATCTTGATTTGATTCTCACTCTCACGGGTGGCCTGACGGCGGCTCTGGTGCTGGGTTACATCACCAACCGGCTCGGATTATCACCCATCGTGGGCTACCTGCTGGCCGGGATTTGCGTCGGTCCTGCAACTCCCGGATTTGTCGCCAACGCCGAATTGGCTGAGCAGATGGCCGAAGTGGGCGTGATTCTCCTCATGTTCGGTGTCGGGTTGCACTTTCATCTGGCGGATCTGCTTGCCGTTCGCAAAGTGGCACTTCCCGGAGCGCTGGGCCAGATTCTCATTTCTGCTCTACTCGGCACGGGATTAGGCCTGATTGTCGGCTGGGGGCTTGTGCCCTCCATCATTTTTGGCCTGGCACTCAGCGTGGCCAGTACTGTGGTCCTGGCGCGTGTACTGGCCGATTTCCGTGAGCTTCATACCAATACCGGCCGCATCGCCATGGGCTGGCTGGTGGTCGAAGATCTGTTCACGGTCGTGACCCTCGTGCTCCTGCCGACAGTGCTTGCTGCCAAAGCCGATCTGGCAGGTGTCACCATTGCGGCATTTTTGACTTTCGGAAAGATTGGCCTGTTTGTCGTCGTCGTGATGTACGGCGGCGGCGTGGTGATTCCATGGGTTTTTGAACGCATGGCCAAATCGGGATCCCGAGAACTTTTCACACTCACAGTTCTGGTCACAGCTCTAGGGATCGCTGTAGTTTCTGCCCAACTCTTTGGAGTATCGATGGCCTTGGGAGCCTTTCTGGCAGGGATGGTTGTGGGGCGATCCGAATTCAGTGCCCGAGCCGCTTCCGATGCACTGCCGATGAAAGATGCCTTTGCAGTGCTCTTCTTCGTCTCAGTGGGGATGCTGTTTGATCCATCTCAACTTGTCGAGGCCCCTGGCGTGATTCTTGGCACACTGGCCATTGTGCTCATCGGCAAACCTCTCGCTGCCTTTGTGATTGTGATGTTGTTGCGCTATCCGCCGCGCACAGCCCTTTCTGTCGCTATTGCCTTAGCACAGATCGGAGAATTTTCCTTTATTCTCGGGTCTCTCGCCCGTGAATTGGGAGTTTTCCCTGAAGAGGCGAACCAGGGGCTCATCGTGGCGGCAATCCTCTCGATCACGATCAATCCCTTGCTGTACGGAGCCATTCCCAAACTGGAACGATGGATGCATCAGGTGCCGTGGCTGTCAACGCGTTTGCTGGCCAGACTTGATGCCGCCCCGGCAGTCTCTGAAGACCACGAAAAATTCGGAACCAACACACCCGCCATCATTGTGGGATATGGGCCGATTGGCCGCATGGTTGCCAGAATACTCATTGAGAATGGTATCCGGCCTGTCATTATCGAAATGAATCTCGACACATTCCGGCGACTGCGAAACGAAGGAATGTGTGTCGTCTATGGAGATGCACGACAAGTCGAAGTCCTCAAGCAGGCCCACGTCGAGTCGGCCCGGTATCTCATTTTCAGCAGTGCGGAAAGCCATGGTGTCGAAGAGATCATCCAGCAGGCGAAAACTCTGCATCCCCAGATCATCACCTTCGTGCGCACACGCTTTCTGCATAATCTTCCCGAACTGGAGCATTTTGGTGCCGCCAGAATTTTTGTCGATGAAGCAGCCATTGGTCTGGCCATGGCAACATCCATCCTCAAAGACCTCGGTGCCACGGGTGACCAACTCGATCGAGAGCGTGACCGGGTGGAGCGAGAGTTCTTCAATATCAAGCAGTCGACGACCACCAGCCAGGTTTCGGCAGAAACTCCCGTGGTACCTCCACACGATTCACCGGCAACATGAAAAGTTCACGATGTGATGAACTCAAAGAATCCAGCGACCGAGATTGAAGTAGAAGAGCAACGTCACCACGTCGCTTAATGCGAGTGCAATCGGGCCGGAGGCCAACTGAGGATCACGTCGAATCAATCGAAGCACGAAGGGAATACTCAGGCCCACCAGTGCCGAAGCGGTAACCCCAGCGGCGATTCCCAGAAATAGACTGGCAGAAACCGCCCAGCTTCCCTTCCAGAGGAAGGCAATGACTCCCACAGAGAGTCCGCAACTGATTCCCAAGAGAGCACCGACGATCACTTCAAAAGCTGCTTTACGCGAAAAAATCGCCCAGGTGGGATGTTGACCATGCAGAGCCTGCAGTGCCAGACTTACCGACTGGATACTGACGCTTTCAGCCAGTGCAGTGACCAGAGCAATAAAAGGAGCCACCACTGCCAAAGTCGCCACGTCGTCGTAGGCATCGGCAGTAAAGGCAGCCAGCATCCCTCCCAGAACATTGCAGAGTTACCACGGGAACCGGCCTAGAAATGCCGCCCGCGAGTTGCGCTGCGAGGCTTCTGTCAGATGCACACCGATCAACTGAAATAGATCGTCACTGTCTTGCCGACGATCTATTTCCATGATTTCAGCGGTGTAGAGATCAACGTCAACTGCACCGAGAATCTTCTGATCTTCATCGACAACAGGGAACGCCAGCAGTTTATAGCGAGTAAAGTATTCACAGGCTTCGAGCACAGTGGCCGTCGAGGGAATCGAAATGACGGTTGCAGACATGATGGAGCGGATGATCGTCTCTGGCGGTGAAAGCAGCAGCCGGCGGCTAGCAACCACGCCCAGCAGCCGGTGGTCTTCATCCACAACATAGAAGTAAACGATCCGCCCGACGTCATTCGATGCCCGCAAGGCTGTCAGCGACTGCTGCACCGTGTCGTCGGCTTTGAGAATTGGTGAAGCCGAGACAAGATGCTTTGTGACGGGATCGGCAAGCACATCATGGACATTAACCGGTGTTCGCACCGGTCCAACCATCGGTTCTTGTTCAATCACAGGAACAGAAGTCGCCACCACATGTTCCCGGTCAGATCCAGCACTCGCTTCGATGGGTAAATCTGTTGAAGCGGGGCGATCTTCCGGCGCATGTTCTGGCGATGGCATCAATCGTGGTTCCTTGGGAAAAAGATGAGGGAATCCCTGCGACCTGGAAATCTCATGCGGCACTGGAATTTATTGACCATTGCCCAGTGATTTGCGGACCACTCATTAGCGGCTCAGTGATTTGCGTATGTTGAATAATTGTTTCCAGCCTGAAGAACGGCTGAATGCCAGGACCAGTACGCTGTTGTATGTGAAAAACAGGAGCAGTGACCAGCGATTCAACCACAAAAACCAATCGTTACGCACGTCAGGATCACTGACCGCCAGACCGCCCAGTTTCCATTCACACCAGATAAAGCCCGCCAGCGTCATGAACAGCAGAATCATCGCCATCAGATAAGCGGCTACCCGGCAGCTATGCCAGAGCAGGCGATGTCCGTGTTGAGTCTGAATTTCCCGATAAAGCAGCAGTATCGTGCCGACGATCGCCAGCAGAGAAATCACCGAAAGGCCATGAGTTTCCAGCCAGTGAAGACCGCTCATTGCTTGAACCTTTCGTACGTAACAGGACTGATGAGGAAGAACTCCCTCGAATGCACACCTGAGTTTGATCTCCGACGGGAAGTCGCAGGGCATCTGCCAGGTTCAACGCAGAACACATCAGAATGGATCATGCTTTTCGTCAGGCGGGTCGCTCTTCTTTTCCTTCGGCAGGAAGTTCCAACAACTCAATGGCCGTTTCAAACTGTTCCGGCTGGCCAAGGAGTACGAGAACATCACCCAGTTCCAGTTGCAGGTCGGCAGCGGGATTGGTCACGACCTGGCCTTTGCGTTTGACAGCCACAATCGTCACCCCCGTTAAATTTCGCAGTCTGAGCTGCCCCAGTGTCTTCCCGATCGCATGCGAATGCGGGGCCAGTTGGCAGCTTTCAAATTGAGCGTCGAGATTTCCATCGGGAGTAAAGGAAAGAAGTGTTCGTCCCAGAGCCTGCCCTCGGAATGCCTGATAATGATCCGAGCGAATATTGGCCACCAGACGATTGATCATATTGCCAGGAATATGATACTCGCGCAGAACATGAGCAAAGATCTCAAGTGAGGTTTCGAACTCTTCGGAGATAATGCTGTTCGCACCCAGTCTTTTCAAATCGAACGATTCCGTAAAGTAGCGGGTGCGCACCACGATATGCAGGTCAGGATTCATCTGACGGGCCAGTTGAACTGTGCGGCGTGCAGAGATCGGGTCATTAATCGCCACCACCAGTGCTTTGGCTTTCTCGATATGCACATGTTCCAGCACGGATTCCCGGCCTGAATCACCATAATAAATCGATTGTCCCTGGGCTCTTTCCCGACGGACAGTCTGTGGATTCATTTCCAGCACGACATAAGGAATCTTCAATTCTTTAAGTACCGTCGCCAGATTCCTGCCATTAAACCCATATCCAGCAATCACGACATGGCCGTGAAGTTCATCAATCGAGTCATCTTCGGGAGGAGTGTACTTCTGCCACGACTTAACCAGTGGCGATTGCTCAATCACATCAATCAATCGAGGCAACCCGGCCAGGACTAAAGGCGTCGCCACCATCGATAGCACGGACACGGCGAGAAAGAGCTGATATTGATCTGCAGTCATCAGCTTGACTTCGAGTCCACTTTTCGCAAGTACGAAAGAAAACTCACCAATCTGTGCCAGCGAAACCCCTGCGAGCACTGCCGTACGGAATGAATACCCAGCCAGCAGTGAAGGGACTGTCGCAGTTAATGCCTTCAATAGTAGAATGGCTATCAGTAACAGTGAAATCGACCATCCATGGGTCATCAGATGGTTGATATCGAGCAACATCCCGACTGAGATAAAGAACAGACTGCTCAGCGTATCTCGAAATGGCATGACCTCCGCGAGTGTCTGATGACCATACTCCGATTCAGCAATAATCAGCCCCGCCAGAAATGCTCCCAGTGGCAAAGAGAGATCAACCATATTGGTCAGTGCGGCTGTACCAATACAGATCACGAAAATACAGATGAGAAAGAGTTCCCGGTTGCGAGTCTGGACGATCTGGTAAAGCAGTGGGGGAACCACAAACCGTCCAACGATGGTAATCGCCAGCACCATCGCCAGACCTTGGGAAACATCCCATATGAATGAATGATGCTGGCCCGATTCTGCAGCCAAAAGCGGCACCACAAGTACACAGACGACGACCAGCAGGTCTTGGAACAGCAGCACCGCGACTGAGATCCGCCCATGCGGCGTTCCCAGTTCCCCACGATCAGCCAGGAGCTTGATCACAATGGCCGTCGAAGACATCGCCATCAACATCCCGGCAAAGACCGATGAATTCCAGGCAATGCCGGTCGCCATGCAGGCCACTGTCCCGGCCAGTAATGAAAACCCGACTTGAGGAACTCCGACCTGCAGCATCATCGTGGCCATTTTGACCACACGGGAAAGTGAGAACTCTAAACCAACGGTAAAGAGCAGCACCACCACCCCGATTTCGGCCAGAAGTTCCACACGGTGAACATCATCGACCACCTGCAAACCATAGGGGCCGACCACAATTCCAGTCGCCAGCAATCCCACCACCGTCGGAATCTTGAGCCGGTGGAAGAGATAGACGACTACGCCCGCGCAGAGAAACACTAACAGAAGATCTTTCAGAAACACGGCTTCATCCTCGCGATGGACACAGCTGGCAGGAGGGTTGTCAGCGTGGAGAGTCGTAGCAGAGTTACGCTTCAAGAGCGAGTCCGAGTCGATTGACCACACACTCACTTTGGTAAGTTTTGATGCGACATCACAAATCGGGAGTGACCAATCCCTGAAACTGGCTAGAAGGCAAAATTCGGAATCAGCCTTCGGGAGTGAGGCCTAACCCACGCCGGGTGTTGATTCAAAGGGGGAATCTGAGGCTGGGGAGTCCACAATCAGGCAATGGGCTCCTTCGGCCTGTGGCGCTCGAACGAGCGACGTTCCTTGCACTCGAGTCCACAATGCCAGCCCGCCGATCAACCCGAGAATATTCTGCACCAATCGGACATCAGCCGGAAGCGACGCTTCATGGAGCATGCGCGCATTCCCGCCACCAATGTAGAGGCAGTCAAAATTAAATGTGGCTCTTAACAAAGCAATGGCTCTCGACAGGGAAGCCTGCCATTCCTCAAGCCCGAGACGCTCCAGAGCAGCCTGGCCGAGTCGTTGCTCATAGGTTGCATTCTGCTCGAATGGATGATGGGGCAATTCAAGATTAGGGACCAGAATGCCATCGATGAACAATGCAGACCCCATCCCTGTCCCCAGCGTGAGTACCAGCTCAACCCCTTTACCGGAAATGGCGCCAAACCCCTGCACGTCGGCATCGTTGGCAATCCGGACGGGAACTTTCAAACGCTGCTCGAGTTCTCCTTCGAGAAAGAAGTCTTTCCAGGCGGGCGAAAGGTTTGGTGCTGTGCGGGTGATCCCCTTTTGCACGACACCCGGAAAGCCGATGGCCACTCGGTCAAACGGAGACAGTCGTTCCGCGAGTGTTTCGATAACACTCAGTACGGCCACAGGTGTGGCTGGTGAGGGAGTGGGCAATGATTCCCGCGGACGAACGATCTCACCGCTGTTTTTGAGAACCAGTGCCTTGATGTTTGTACCGCCGATATCAACCGTCAGCGTCAATGGATCCGAGGCATTTAAGCCACGATTGCTCACCATTGCGGTAGCAGGGCTGGAGACGCCGTTTCCCGGTTCAAGTGGGCCCATAGTCAGCCCTGTATTCAAACCAGTTTTCAAACCTGTGTTCAAAGCAGACTCTCCCGGCTTCACTGGCTGTCAGTCGTGCGATGTTGAAAGAGGCTTGGCTTTCCCATCGCGTCTGAACTGTTCGGTGGCGTTCAACCTCCGTTCTTTATACGACAATAATGAATCTTATCTGATCCACCAAGAAACCAAAGTCGAGACTCGGAAAATCAACTTTGGCATCACGAGCGATGCGGCCTTCGCACAATGCACGCAAGATCATTCCGTGCTCAAGGAACGAAACTCATCAAGCGACTGGCAACGAGCAGTTTAAGAAACCTGTGCATTGAGAGGTCTGTGCGGCGAAAGATCTGGGGTGGCTTGAGCAGATTCCACGTTTTACCACCGTCAGGTGTGCCATCCTTGCGGCTCGGAGCAAGCATGCCTGATAGACTCTCGAAAGGTCATCTATTTCCGGCATAGGCATCAAACGTGTGCCCATCTGCATGATGACTGGAGACTGTGTGGCTCAAGTCAAACGTCCTCGCTCGCGCCCAGAACATCAGGCACAGTTCGCATGTGGCGAAGATCCTGGGGCGAAGCCATCATACGCTACTAGTTGAGTTCATAGATCGGCGTAGAGCCGCTCGCGCCCCAGACTTTAATGCTGCCATCAAGTCCGCCAGTCAGCAGGCGTTCTCCATTGTTGACAAAACAGACTTGCCGCACAGCCCCTGTATGACCCTTCAGGACTCGAATCTGTGCCAGAGTGTCCGCATTCAGCAACTGGCAATTCTTGTCAAATCCACCTGCTGCAATCACCGATCCATCCGGACTGAAGGCCAGCGAGCAAATCTGGTCCTGAGCAATCTTTTCTTTGACAGGAAGCTGGCTGGCATCTTCGGAAAGACAGACTACCGTCCCGTTCAAATAACCAGCAGCCACAGTATTTCGCTGGCTCCAGGCCAGGCTGATTGCCCGATCGGTCACACAGATCTCATGTCGCAGACAGGCTTTCGTCTTGGCATCCAGGATCGTGAGGCTTCCATCGGTACCGGCAATCACGATGCGCGAACCATCTGGGCTGTATTTGGCCAGTAAAGCCGATTCACTGAGATTGCCACCTTGGGGGCAGGAAATGTCATCCAGGGATCTTTCGATCACCTCACCTGATGACATCGTAATCAGCAGTTTTTCGTTGTCAGGAGCAAAAGAGAAATCAGCAGGCCATTGGCTGCCAAAAGTATCTCGCAGATTGAGGGCATTGGCTTCACCAATCGAACGGTACAGCACGGAGTTATTACCCAATTCGGAAACCGAGAGGTAAGTCTCTCCATCCGGAGAGGCCGTGAATGTGGGATAGCACCGGGAAGAGATGTCGAAGGACCGAAGAACTTCTCCCGATGAAATTGCTACAAGGCGAATCGGGCCATGGGCACGCACAATCCAGACTGCGTCTTCACTTTCCATCGGAAAGAGGCGAATCACTCCCGATTCACTGGTGCTTGAGGCAGCGACGGGACTCTCTGAATCTGTCGATTGAGTCATGCCCGAACCAAGGCACACAATTCCTGCGAAAACAAAGCCGATCATGAGCAACTCTCGGCCCCAGGCCACCACACCTTGCAGCATGGTCCGAATTCCGCCGATTGCTCCAGGACCTTGAGTCTCAGAGACAGTTGATACATAGGTACCTGAAACATTGTGGTTCAGTAAGTCGGCAGACATGAGAACATCTCCGGGTCGAGTACATTCGTCTCGATGAAGCAGGCTGCAATCGGCCATCGCTGTTTCATGCTGAAATGATTCAACACTCACAGGACCGAACGGGGCGGGAAGTCAATCGGCGGGAAGCATTGGCAGGACGGAAATAGCAATCGCATCATTTCATCAAGTTGTGATGAAGACGATGTGAAACATCACGGTTGACGATACAGAGCAGATTGTGTGCCAAACTAGGGTTTCGGCGTCTATTCGATCTGTAAGTACCTGTCAAGTATAAGGTTGCACAACTCAATCATGGTTCGTGCTCTCATGATTATCAGTTGATAACAGCGGTTTCATCGCCCGAAACCTGAGCATACATGCCACGGATTAACAGCGAATTAAACGTCTATCAGATAGACATAATGCACAACGTGGGTCTTCCCGCAACTGGCTCAAGTTCTACCTAGATCATCCGAGGTGCCGCAGGGAGAAGAAGAACATCCTGGTGAGATTCAGGTGTGGAAAAGAGCCGCTTCGGGCAATCAACACCCGTTGGCTCGACAAGCCAGAGCGCTCCAGATCCTTTGATCGAGCTATTGAGTCAGTTGCTTCTCGGCCACTTCAATCGCCCTCAAGAGAGCCTTGGCTTTATTGAGCGTCTCTTCGTATTCCAGTGCAGGAACACTGTCAGCGACAATCCCGGCACCGGCCTGCAGATACACCACGCCATCTTTCACAACCAATGTTCGCAGTGCGATGCACGTGTCGAGATTGCCTGAAAAGTCAATATAGCCAACCGCACCTCCATAAGGCCCGCGGCGATGAGGCTCAAGCTCATCAATGATCTGCATGGCACGCACTTTGGGTGCACCAGATACGGTCCCTGCCGGCAACCCCGATCTCAGGGCATCCAGTGGTGTTTTCCCTTCCGCCAGTTGACCAGAAACATTCGAAGTGATGTGCATCACATGGCTGTAGCGTTCCACTCGCATCATGTCGGAAAGGCGAATCGTGCCAAAAGCCGCCACTCGTCCCACATCATTCCGAGCGAGATCGACCAGCATGATATGCTCCGCCAGTTCTTTCTCATCGGCGAGCAGTTCAATTTCGAGGGCCCGGTCTTCTTCAATCGTGCGGCCTCTTCGTCGAGTACCGGCCAGTGGCCTAATGGTTGTCTCCCCCTCCTCGACACGCACCATGATCTCTGGCGAAGCACCAATCAGTTGAGAATCGGCGGTCTCTAAAAGAAACATGAACGGGCTGGGGTTCACCACTCGCAGCGCTCGGTAGATATCCAAAGGTGAAGCTTTGCTGCGACGCGTCAGACGCTGGCTCAGAACCACCTGGAAGATATCGCCCGAACGAATGTATTCTTTGGCCTTCTCGACAATCTCCTCGAACCCTGCCTGAGAGAAGTTCGAGGTGTACCCTTCGCTCACCGGCCCCAGAGGCTTGACGTCGGCAATCGCGAGTTGATCCGGTTGCGACAGCTTCTCGACCAGCAGGTCAATTCTTTCACAGGCACTTTCGTAATCAGCCAGACTCACTTTGCCATAGACGGGCACATGAGCCACGACCAGCACGGTCTTCTGAATGTGATCAAAGATCACCATCAGATCATAAATCGAAAAGACCAGATCCGGAAGTTGCCGGTCATCATAAGGTGCCTTGGGCAGATGCTCGACATATCTCACGGTGTCATAACCGGCATACCCGACGGCACCGCCAATAAAGCGCGGGAGTTCCGGGAGGTGGACACCAGGGTAGCGTCCCAGAAGTGCTTCCAATTCTCCCAGAGGATCTTGAGACGTATACGTTGTCGGTACTTCCATTGTCCGTGAAGGATCTGTCTCGATGACGACCGACTCACCGGAAGCACTGATCGTCAGAAATGGATTCGCACCGGAAAAGCTGTAGCGGCCGACCTGTTCCCCTCCCACAACACTCTCAAACAGAAACGAACACGTCGAGGAACGAATTCGCGAATAGGCACTCACTGGCGTGAGCGTATCGCTGAACAGCTGGCGATACACCGGCACCATGACGGCAAATGGTTTTCCCTCAGCGTTGGCCTGCTCTGCCGTGGTCCGATTTTTTTCTAATCCCTGGTTGGCCAGATCTTGAAACTGATCCCAATTCGGATAATGGACTGCATGTCCTGTTCCGGAACCAGGGAAAGCCAAATCGGTTTGAGGCGAAGAACTCGACGACATGACATGCCTTCGGTGATGCAGTTGTAGGAATCTTGAGGTGGCACCCGTTGATGAAACAATTGCCACAGGGTGATAACAGGCAGAGACAATTGGCAGGTGGCTGATTTCATTAAAAAGTCGTCACATTACAAAGAGTCGTGTGCCAACAAAAGGTTCAACGGAGACAGCCGCTCAGAACATCAGGTTCTTTGGAAGTGGCTTGCACTTTGAATTCGGTCTCAAAATGGGGGGAGGAGCATCCGTCATAGAAGAAAGGACTTCCTGCAGGAAAGACTGTGAGCACCTGGCGACGGCTGAGTCGGGGAGGCTGAGCATGGAAGGTTGAGAATGGCCGGATGAGAATAAAACGGGTGCTGAACGAAACTCCCCATTTGGTAAAGACTTGGAGCCTTGACAGTCCGCGGGCTCCCACCTTGACAGTCACCTGGAGAGGGATAGAATTCTCTTAATCAGATTACTTGGATGTCAGACGAAGTGATTGTTGGCAAGGTACTTACGTCATTTTTGATCAAGGTTTCATACGTTCGATTCAGGTCATAGAGAAATTTCCTGTACTTCCATGCTAATCGGGACATCAACTGAGAATGGCTGGAGAACTCGCTGGAACGTTTCCTGAGTTGAGCTGCATCCTCCCTGAGTTGACTGCATCCGCACAGTGGGTGGATCGTTTTGAATGAGTGGCGAAATGAGAGACTGCATTTAGCAGTATTTGCTTGAAATCAAGGGGCCGCAGACCCTGAGTCAGATCCTGGAGAAGAAAGGTCGAGCATGAAAAAGTGCGAGCATTGCTCAAAACCTGCAGTTCTCCACATTACCGAACTTCAAGACGGCAGCGTTGAGGCACACCACCTTTGCGAGTCTTGTGCAAAAGAGTATCTGACACAAAATTCTGAGCCGGAATCTGTCGAAGTCGAATCGTCTCTCTCGATCGATGAGAGTGACGACTCCGAAACCTCTGAAGCTGCTCCCCAGGAGCAGCCGCCCTGCCCGAACTGCGGCATCACCTTCAAAGAATTTCGCAGCCTGGGCCGCTTAGGGTGTGCACACGATTACTCGCATTTTCGCGAGGAACTGACTCGACTGATCGAGAATATTCACAGCGAAGTGCAGCATGTGGGTAAAGTTCCCAAAAGGCAGCCCGATGCCAGCCGACAGCAGTTTGATCTCATTCGGCTCAAGTTGCAGCTTAAGGAAGCCATCGACGAAGAAAATTACGAAAAAGCAGCAGGACTTAGAGATCAGATCCGGCAGGTAGAGCTCGAACTGCGAAGTTCCTCTCCTGCCACCTAGCGTCAGATCGTAACGGAAGACCCCTGATACCAGGCGGATGGTTTGTAACCGTGACGCAAAACTGATCCAATCTGCTGAGTCTGAAACAATTGTGAGAGAGGGAGAGTGGGCCTGTGAATCTGGATGTCCTCACACAACGCAGCGGAGAATGGTTGCGAGGCACCGGGCCAGAGGCCGACATCGTGATTTCCAGCCGGATTCGCCTGGCCAGAAATCTCGCTGAGTTTCCGTTTGTGAATCGTGCTTCCGATACTGTCCGGGCACAGATCGAAGATTTCCTGCGGGAACGTATCGAAAAGCTGCAAGGTCGCCGTCCACTCACTTACTTGAGAACGAGTGATCTGGAACCTCTCGATCGTCAGTTTCTGGTGGAACGTCAACTCATCAGCCGCGAGCATGCCGAAGATCATGGACAATGCGGCGTTGGTGTCTCTTCCGAAGAAAATGTCAGCTTGATGGTCAATGAGGAAGATCATCTGCGGATGCAGGTGCTCCGCAGCGGGATGGATCTGGATGCCGCCTGGGCGGAGATCAATGAAATCGACGATCTCATGGAGCAGGAGGTCGCTTACGCTTTCGACTCTCAGTTTGGCTACCTGACCGCCTGCCCCACAAATGTGGGCACAGGGATCCGCGTGAGTGTGATGCTGCACTTACCAGCACTGGTCGCCACCAAAGAAATTCAGAAAGTCTTCCAGGCCTTGCAGAAGATTGGCCTGGCTGTGCGTGGCCTGTACGGCGAAGGAAGCCAGGCCATGGGGGATTTTTATCAGATCTCCAACCAGGTCACACTCGGCAAGAGTGAAATCGACATCATGAAATCGATCAAAGATGTCGTCGCCCAGATTCTTGGCTACGAGCGCCGCGTGCGGACAGCACTCGTCAAAGAAAATCGACAGGCGCTGCATGATCAGGTCTCGCGAGCATTTGGCATTCTGCAGAACGCGCAGACCATCAGTTCCGAAGAAACCATGCACCTGCTGAGCAGTGTGCGCATGGGTGTGAATCTCGGCCTGATTGACGATGTGGAGATTCCCACAGTCAATGAACTCTTTATTCAGACTCAGCCCGCACACTTACAAAAGCTCAGGCACCAGAAGCTGGAATCAGCTGAACGGAACATTGCTCGTGCGGCCTATATTCGCCAGAGGCTGGCAGAAAATAACCCGCACACCTCGGCTTAATACTCACCCCTTTCACCTGGATCTTGATCGACACGAACATTTAGTCACTCGAGCACTGTTACAGATCGAGCAGGTTCACCGACTTGGGCTCCAGGAGCTCATCCAGAACTCTCTCTTTCGGAAGCTGGTCGATCAGTGCGTGGGCCATGCGTAAATCGTCTGGTGTCGTGATTTTCAGGTTGCAAGCCGAGCACTCGACGACATGAATGCTCTGCCCGGCCTCCTCGAGCATCTGAGCTTCGTCGGTCGGTTGTGCAGTTCGTCGAACGGAGATTGCCGCAAGAAGATCCTTTCGCCGAAAGACCTGAGGCGTTTGTGCCAGCCAGAGTTGGTTTCGCGGGATTGTGGCCGTAATCCGTCCTTCTTCATTCACCTGTTTGACGGTGCTGGTCACTTTCTGGGCCAGGATTGCAGCGCCATATTGCTTCGCTGCGGCGAAAACATCGTCAATCCAGAGCTTGCTAATCAGCGGCCGGGCGGCATCGTGAATCGCGACAAACTCGGCTTCTGGCTTCACTCGCTGCAGTGCTGCCTGCACCGAATCCGATCTCTCAGCACCACCTTCGCATAACTCAATATTCAGTAATGCCAGATGAGAGCGGAATTTCTCTTTGAACCACTCGATGTCTTCAGGCGAGAGCACCACGATCGTCTGAATAACATCTGGCCGTTCGACAAAATGTTCGACGGCTCTGAGCCACACAGGACGGCCTTTAAGGTCGGCAAATACCTTTTTGCGACTGGCTGTTGAAGCCATGCGGTTATTGCCAGTAAATCGTGTGCTTTTCCCCGCAGCCGGGAGTACGACAGCAAACTTGCTCACCACAAGGCTCCTCAAAGATCGCTCGACCGTTGATTACATTATAAAGTGCCTGATCGGACAAGGAAGTCAGCGATCACCAACTCGCTGCTTGACGCCTCGAATCAGACGTTGTCTGATGACGAAAGAACGACTTCAGTAAGTCCGGTGCATAATGCATGTGAGTGCTTGTTAAGTGCCGGTCAATCATGATGAGAGGAGCTGCGAGATGAGTTTGAATGGTGTCCTGCGATTTGCGTGCAGTTTTCTGCTGGTAGCGAGTGTTGTCTCTGTTTCGACGACAATAGCATCGGCCGATGAGCCTAAGACCAACAAGGTCACGATCAAGGGATTAGAATTAGAAGTTCCTGCTGCCTGGAATTCTCAGCCACCCGCCAACAGTATGCGACTGGCTCAGTTTGTTGTGCCAGGAGCGACTCCTGAGGCTTCTGCCGAACTCGTGATCAGCTCATTTGGTGGAGCTGTCGATGCGAACCTCAACCGCTGGGCTGCTCAGTTTGCTGCTGATGGTCGGGAAGTGAAGGTCACTCGCGGGAAAGTTCCTCAAGGTGAGTATTACCTCAGTGACATCACCGGGACATTCAACCAGCCCGTCGGGCCTCCGATGGCGGGTAAGACGAAAGCTGTTCCAGGGACTCGTTCCCTCTCCGTGATGCTCCTCACACCCGAAAAAGGGACCTTCTTTCTCAAACTCACGGGGCCGGATGCCACTGTTAAGGCTGCCGCCGATGATTTGAGAAAGACCTTCGGAGCATCTGCAAAAGACGAAACTCCATATACTCCACAGTAATTCATGCTCAATAACTGACAGCAGCCACCAACGCCGGAGAGTGATGCAAATATCACTTTCCGGCTCCTCTGTTTGATGCCGGCTGGGAACTTGAGAGTGGGCTGTTGGGAGCAGGGGCTGGGCTGGCTTGAATCATTTGCCAGGTTTGCGTCGCCACAAGCTGGCCACTCTGAGCATCCCGTAAGGTCTGCTCCCACTGAATTGTTCCAAAAGGAACTTCATCCGACAGCCACAAGTCCCTGCGATATCTCAGCACAGGTTGAGTTGATTTCGCGTTCGATTCCTGTGGAAAAGTGACCTCGCTCGCAGCACGTTGCGTCCGGAAGGCATCTCGCCTGAGTGGCGTCTTCAGATAACGAATCGGCCCGGGCGCATAAGGTCTCAGTAGTGGCAGTCCACGCAGAAAATTGAGATCATCCAGCTGCTGTGCGAGGGTGACTGGCTCGAACCATCTGAGAATGTTCGCCGGGCTTTTTCCGGCCATTAAACCCTCTCGATCAATCCAGAGAGTTCGCGTCTTTGTCGAGATGACCGCTATCTGAGGGACTTCATTCCAGTCCCCTGTCGATTCTTCTACATCGACGCGTGTGTAGCGATTTTCTCCCTGCTGACGAACTTCACCTGTGGTTTCGAGCCTCAATGTCTGTCGTAAACCGGTAGGGGAAACTGCCTGCCAGACAGCCGAGGCGGGTTCTGCAGGAATGCTGGAAAACCAGGTCGAGAGCTCAGCCATGAAGGGAGGCGGAGCCTGTTGATAGTTCAGCCAGCCCTGGCGTGCCATGGCTGTGAAGATCCAGGGCTGTTGCCACGGATTCCCCAGGGGGAGCCAGGCCGAGAAGATCGATATCGAGGCCAGCCCGACAATGAGTGCATATCGAGGCCAGCTGCTGAACCAGACGGTGAGTCTCGTGGCCGCCGAGACGATTCCAAAGGGAACCAGCCACAAAGCCCACCGCAGTGTGACGCTGACACCACCATAATTGTAGTTCTGCGTGCGTGTCATATAAAACGACAGCACGATCACCCAGGTGGCAAGACTGAGTAACCCCAACTGTTCCTGGATCGTCAGATGCCAGCGAAATTTCTCCCTCCAGACACTTGGCAGAATCATGATCCAGGCAGGGATGGCCAGCAGCAGAAATGGCATCTGAGAGAACAGCCCGTGGTGACCCGCCAGGCAATGAAACAGATAGACCGGGAACGAATCGAGATTCAGATCAACGCCTTGCGGTTCCATCCAGTAACTGGGAATCCCCTCCTCCACAAAGCGATATCGTTCCGTTCCATACGAGGCATACAGCGGAATGACTTCTCCTGAGGCCACAAAATTGCACAACAGAAATGCTCCCAGAGGAAGGGCCGCACCACAGCCAAATCCCAGAGCTTCCTGGAGCAGTCCATCTCGCCGGGAGTGAAAACAGATTCGCACACAGGGAATGGCGACCAGCAGCACAGCAGCCGGCAGTTCGAAACAGAACAGGAGACCCGCCAACAGACCTGTCACACTGGCCCACAGCTTTGGTGATCTCTGGCGAAGAGCATGCTTGATTTCTGACTCCACCTCGGAGGCGTCATTCACCACTGGCAACACTGAGACCAGCCAGCCTGTCAGACTCCAGAGCACCATCAGAGAAATGGCGAAAGCAGGGACATGATTGTTCAATGTGGCCAGAAAAGGGATGGCCATCGTTCCAAAGGTGAGAACCACCAGCACGACGCCGGCTGTCCTCAGGCCACTCGAAATCACAGGCAGGACTCGTGAAATCAGCCACAGTCCCCCGAGATAAGGGACCAGATTCAAGATCAATAAGGTGATGCCGGAAACCCATTGGGTGTGCTGAATCAGATCCCAGCCCAACAATCGCAGTGGTGCGTAGATGCCGGCTGCCAGCATGGCCAGCATCGGTGGCTTGGTGCTGTAAAAGTGACCGTCAATCTTGACCATGTCGATGGTATCCCAACCGGGAACTCGGCGGATTTCATCGATCTGGAAAGTCCCCCGTTCAACAATCGACCAGACTGCACACCAGCGCGAACGGTCATTCGCACTTTGTAGAGGACGCGCCTGCAGGATGACGGCGGCTTGAATGACACCCGCGATCAGCAGGATCCAGAAGACAAAGTCGCGGTAATGTTTGAGTGAACTTCTGCAAGCGTGATCGCTTGAAAACGAGTTTGATAAGGTGTCGTTCGACATTGAAGATCGTTCAAATCATCAGGAGGAGCATATTCGGGGGGGAACCATGGATCTCAAGCCGAGTGTAATCCATCGATCCCTAGACGAGAGATCGGAAAATGGTGAGGTCCCAGCTTCCCGCCATAATTACCAGCCGAAATGACTGTTAATCCCCGGACGCTGAGCAACGATTGAAACGCCGCTTTCATTGAACGTTCCACCGCATCGAAATCGACACCGTCAATCACGATCTCATAGACGGCAACTGTCCCCTCAGGGAGCAGCGGATCTTTGTGGATGGCACCGATTGTCGGGCAGAATTGATCATTTGTACTGGCCCGGAGACCTGCATATTTCGACCCCACTTTACTTCCACTGCGAACAATTCCACCGGGGAAAGGGAGAATCACTCCCGGAATTGATCGAGCCGCCACGACGGCCTCTTCAGCGGCGAGCAACGTCTGTGCTTGAGTCGTTCCACCAAAGATCAGGTTACCACCTGCGACCCCTTTGCCAGTCCCGATAGAATCCTCGCACACGAATTCTCCATCCATTACGGGAATTCGCCAGTAGCGCTGATCACCAAGCATCTTGGACATCTGATACCCGTCTCCGAAGTACCGTAATCCATCCCCCAGGGGAATTCGCTTTTGAGGATCTCCTTGCGGCCAGCCATCAAAGACCGCAGTGGTGGCACATGTTAAAAGACATTGTCCCACTCGATTCAACACAGCTTTGGCGAGTTGATCGCGACTGAAACTGAACATCAGTAACGCCACACCGGGCCGGCCGTCCGGCGTTTCATCCGGTGTCAGCTTCCTTTCGATCCCCGCTTCAAGATCACATCCGATCACACTCGTCGCGTACCCGGTAAATGTCACAGACGCAATATCGACCCATCGCTCCGTTTCGGCTGTCACAATCAATCGGGCAAATGACATCGGGAAGGCTTCGGCAAAAGTCTGCTCGACAATGACGCCCGATGAAGTTCGCAGCCAGCGCACTCCTGCATGTGCGGGGTCTTCTTGCGAGAACCCCTTCAGTGTTGAACCCTCCGGCAAAGAGTTCTGGAGTTTGACAGCATCCCGGTTGGCTGGCTCAGACAAAACAATTTCTTTCCGACACAAGTTTCAAATCGATCGTAATCATGCATGCTGAAGTGGAATTGGCCAGCAGAAGAACATGGTTATCACAAGTTTCGACAGTTCTCGAAAGCATGCCGATCGATTTTGCACTTGGTATTTGAAGTCGATCAGCGACAGTCAGATTCTGTCAGAAAGGGATCCCCTAGCCATGCCCATTGATGCAGTGTGATTGCAAAAACGAAGAGGTTGAGTGATGATCAAAAGTTGATTCTCTTTCTTCATGATTGCTCTCTGCAATCATCACAAGATTCGCCGGGAAGTTCCGCACCAGGCTGAGGCACACACCTCTCGTGATCAATTTCTTACAACCGGAAAGCCGGTGAAATGCTCGAAGCGAGTTTACTGACAAAAGATTTTGGAGAAGGAGCCAGCCGTGTACGGGCTGTGCATCAGCTCTCATTGACAGTTCAAGCGGGTGAAGTTTATGGCCTGCTGGGAGCCAATGGTGCTGGCAAGACCACGACGTTACGCATGATCATGGGGTTATTGCCTCCCACTTCCGGAGAAGTGACTGTCGATGGCTTTCGCGTGACACGAGAGCCGGAAGAGGTGAAACGCCGGATTGGACTGGTCTCGGCAAGCACTGGCATTTACCAGTGGCTTACCCCGCGTGAGATGCTGGAATACTTTGGAAATATCTACAGTCTGAGTACTGAGCAGATTTCCCAACGCATCCTGGAATTAAGCCAATTGCTCGATTTTGCCAAATTCCTCGATCGAGCCTGTGGCAATCTCTCAACCGGGCAGAAGCAGCGGATCAATCTGGCTCGCGCTCTGCTGCATGATCCTCCCATGATGCTCCTCGACGAACCGACACGAGGCCTCGATATCCTCGGGACTCAAGTGATCTTCGAATATATCGGCCTGCTGAAATCTCAAGGAAAAGCCGTTGTCCTCTCAACCCACCGGCTCGATGAAGCAGAAAGGTTCGCTGACAGATTTGGCCTGATTGACCAGGGCTCACTTCGATTCGAGGGGACTCTATCCCAGTTGCAGGAACAGACAGGTTGTACCCATCTGGTCGACATGTTCGTCAAACATCTGGGGAAAACGCTCCTTGCCCCAGCTTCTGACTCTCCGGCAGCAGTTTAAGTACGCAAATACGCCAGCACGCAAACAAGCACACGAAATGCACAGCCCTGTCGAAAGAAACTCTTTGATGGCACCATCGACCAGGCAGCAGAGTTACTCGTTCTATCGTCAACTGGCCCGGCTCTGGAAGCTGGCCCAGAAAGAGCTTCGCGAGACATTGCGAGATCGTCGCACTCTGCTCACGCTGCTGGTCATGCCACTCATCACATATCCGCTGGTCGGAAGTGTCTTACAGAAATTCATGGTCTCCGGGCTCACAGCGATCGAACGGCCTGTTTATCGAGTGGTCGCCACAGATCTGGAGCTTTCTCAGCAAGTAGCTGCCGTTCTACGAGAAGCGGATGAACTGGAAGAATCGCAACCTGCAGAGATTGAAGATACCGCTGCCGATGCATCATCCCCACGTGACCAGATTCTGCCGGGGTCTCCGATGCTCAACGGTATCGAGGGTCTGAGCACAAAATCAGCGCCCCATCAGACAACATCGGGGA
Organism: Planctopirus limnophila DSM 3776; assembly: GCF_000092105.1. Taxonomy (NCBI): domain Bacteria; kingdom Pseudomonadati; phylum Planctomycetota; class Planctomycetia; order Planctomycetales; family Planctomycetaceae; genus Planctopirus; species Planctopirus limnophila. The sequence continues at coordinate 997,427 of NC_014148.1, forward strand.
CACAGGAATTCGGCGAAACAATCCGTGCGAAGCTGAGACCAGATATCCGCGTCGTATTGCCACAAGACCAGAACTCCACACTCGATGTGAAACTTCTCGTGGAGGAAGGGTATGCCGATGTCGGCATTCGTCGCGAAGAGAAAGGACGCTGGGAACTGGTCTATGCACCGCAGTTCACCGCCAGCCAGAATGCTCACGCAACGCTTCTTTCCCGTTTCAAAATCGTCAATCAGAAGTTTGTGGATGATCTGTTGGCGGCACAACATCCTCCCGCCCGTCTTCCCGCAGCCACCACAGATCTCGTGCTGAAACTTTCACAGGGAGGCCCCCTGGTTTCCATAGGAGCATTGATCCCGCTGATGCTCATCTTGATGACGATTACCGGGGCTGTTTATCCAGCGATTGATCTGACAGCCGGTGAACGTGAACGAGGAACGCTGGAAACATTGATGGCAGCTCCATTGCCACGTTTAGAGATCCTCACTGCCAAGTACATTGCTGTCGTGGCTGTGGCTATGCTCACGGGAGCAGTCAACTTATTTGCGATGTTTGTGACACTCAGCTCCACCGGGCTCTCGGCCACGTTGCTGGGAGAAGATGGGATCACCATCGGTTTGATCTTACGTCTGGCCGCGATGCTGGCCCTCTTCGCCAGTTTCTTCTCGGCAGCACTATTGGCAATCACCAGCCATGCACGCAGTTTCAAAGAAGCTCAGGCGTATCTGATTCCACTGATGATCATTTCGCTGGCTCCCGGAGTGGCGAGCCTGCTGCCACAGTTTCAGTTGTCTCCCACCATGGCGTGTATCCCGGTATTGAACCTGGTGCTCGCCACCCGCGATGTTTTCTCCGCCACCATCGACTGGTCACTTTTGGCACTGACGATCGGAACGACGGCAATTGCCACAGGGGCCTGCCTCGCTCTCGCAGCCCGTTCATTTGGTGGAGACGCACTGCTGGGGGTCTCGCAAACTTCGTGGCGAGAATTTTTTCAGCGCCCTCAGGAGAGCACCGGCCTGCACAAGTCCTCTCTCCCACCGGTCGCCGGCTGGGTGGCTTTATTGGTCGTGACGCCACTCTTCATCGTCATCGGAGGACTGGCTGGGAGCCTGAGTTCTTTAACACTTGAGGTTCGTTTATTGCTCAATGGCCTGGTGACCATCGCATTATTCGCAGGTGTCCCTGGCCTGATGATCTTCTGGAACAGGTGGCCCCCTGTACGAACACTGGCACTTCAGCGACCCAGATTTCTGGCGTTGCTCTTAAGTTCTCTGGCAGGTCTATCGCTCTGGATTGTCCTGCTGCAGGTAGAATCGGGGATGATGTCAGACGCCAGGAAGGAAGAACTCGTCAAACTCTTTGGCAGTCTTCAGATTCAGATTGGCGCCATCCCACTGCCGATCAAGTTGCTGGCACTGGCGATTATTCCCGCATTTTGCGAAGAGATTTTCTTTCGTGGATTGCTGTTCTCCGCCTGGAGACGATCGCTAGGCGCCTGGCCCACCGTCATTTTGACCGGCCTGGTCTTTGGCTTGTTTCATATTCTCATACGGGATGCAGTTGTACTCGAACGGTTTTTACCCACGGCACTCCTGGGCATACTCCTGGGTGCAGTCCGGGAAAAAACCAATTCGCTCTGGCCGGGAATTCTTCTCCATGTCCTCAATAACGGGACAGTACTCATCTTTGGCCAGTATGCCGAAGCCTTGATTGCCTGGGGTTTTGATACACGCGAGCTGAAAACATTGCCCGTCGCGTGGTGGCTCAGTGCCCTGGTGATCAGCGCCACTTCGGTCGGCCTGTTACTAAGCGTGGGACGACCGGTTCGATCAACAGAAAACGAAACGCCATTGCCTCAGGGTTTGACTGTCTGAGCAACTTTGACAAATGGCTTAAGATGGCAAACCGTCTGGCCTTTGAGATTGCGAATCGAGAAGACTTCAGGGGAGACTTCCAGAATCTCATACTGATGTTCTGCACCCCACGATTTACTCAACGATTCAGTCGTCGCTTTGGGACGACCACCCTTCATTTTCATTTCCAGAATATTGCCAGTCACTGACCACTGGAAATCGAACTCAAGTTTCGAGCCATACAGCAGTGCGCCAACAGTATCGAGTTCGAGGATCATCACCCCCGTGCCATCTTCAGCGAATTTCATGACCCTGCGTCCATGAAAATGGTCTGTCCATTCGCCCAGAAATTTCACTGGTTCTGCACTGCCGGAGAGTTCTGATTTGGCCTGATCGACCGCTTCTATTGGATTCGTGCTCTTGCCAGATGCGTTTTCTTTTGCAGGAGCCGGCGCCGACTCCGCAATTGTCGATGAAGCGGCCTGATTTTCATCTTTCGGGGTCTGATTCGATGTGCTGACCGTCTGGCTATCGAGTTGGACCGAAGTGGCTTGAACTGTCGGCAGACCACTTTCGGCCACTGAGCCACAGCCGCTGAAGGAGGTTGTGGTCGCGAAAGTACAGGCCGCCAGCAGCAGCTTGAGCTGATCACTCTTAAGCAGATATGTCTTGTGCCGAACCGACGACGACATCGAAAGATACTCCGTTCACAAAGCTCTTCTCATGAACAGTCCAGAGCTTCTATTTTTCCGTATCAAAATTTTTCAGAGACAGCCCTGCAAGATCAATGCACTTCTCCCACCTTAGTTTGCCGCTGAAGTTCTCAGGCGAGGTTCATGGTTATGAGGGCGTCTCGCAAATAATCAGTGTCGCGAAAAAAAGGATTCCTGTTAAGAGGATTTGCCCCTGGTTTTAAGTCATGAGTCTTTTCTGAGCGTGGTGTTCAAATTTCCTGGATAGCGAGGCCACAGGCCGACTTGCAGCGGTTGAGGACTTCTCTGGCCTTTTTACGGGCTTTAGCCGCTCCTGCCTGAAGAATTTCTTCCACAAGATCTGGCTGAAGTGCTAATTCATCCCGGCGGGCGCGGGCGACACCAAAGTGCTCCATCGCCGCTTCAAAGAGCGTGTTTTTCGCTTCGCCATAACCCATCCCGCCAGCGCGATAGCGTGCTGCCAGCACCTCCTGCTGTTCGGTCGTCGCAAAGAGTTTATACAAGGTAAAGAGGTGGCAGGTTTCAGGATTCTTGGGAGATTCCACTGGCGTGGAATCTGTCTTGATCGAATTGATTTTCTTTTTGAGTGACTTCGCCGATTCGAAGAGTTCGATGGTGTTGCCGTAACTTTTGGACATCTTTTCGCCATCAGTTCCCACGACTTTGGCCGAATCGTCCAGCACGCGGGCTGTGGGAAGCTTGAGAAACTCCCCGCCATAGAACGAGTTGAATCTCTGGGCGACATCCCGAGTGACTTCGATGTGCTGCACCTGATCCACACCGACAGGCACCACTTCGCTGTCGTAGGCGAGAATATCAGCAGCCATCAGGACGGGATAAGTAAACAGTCCTGCATCAGCCGGTATTCCCCGAGCGACCTTGTCTTTATAGGCATGGCATTTTTCGAGCAGGCTCATTTGAGTGACCGTCATGAGCAGCCAGGTCAGTTCGGTCACTTCGGGCACATCTGATTGTCGAAACAAAGTGGCCTTTTCTGGATCGAGCCCTAATGCCAGCAGGTCTAAAGCGGCATCCAGTGTATTCTGCTTGAGGAGCGCTGCATCGCGAATGGTGGTCAGCGCATGCAGATCAGCAATGAAGTAGAACGATTGTTCGTGTCCCTGCAGGGCCAGATACTGGCGGATCGCTCCGAAATAGTTTCCCCAGTGGAATCGCCCGGTTGGCTGGATTCCTGATAGCACCCGCATGCTGCTTCCCTTCGTGATCATGATTTTGTGAGCAGTTTGCCCAATATCAGAATGAGTTCGTAAGCCTTGGAAATACCTAGCAGGTTTTCCGCTGATTCTTGGGAACTTTGACGGTTTTGATGAGTTCCTGAACTCGTGAACAACCTCGATCCTGCAAAACTTTTTCCAACCCGCTCGTTAACTGACTCGACAACGATGGATTGTAAAAGTTCGCCGTTCCCACCTGCACAGCAGTCGCTCCGCAGACCAGAAATTCGAGGACATCATCGAGTGATTGAATCCCGCCGACGCCAATGATCGGGCAGTCCACCGCCTGCGCGACCTGCCAGACAATTCTTAACGCCAGAGGTTTGATCGCTGGGCCGCTGAGTCCCCCCAGACCATTCCCCAGCCGTGGCTCGCCCGTTTTCCAATCGACGGCAAAACCCTGAAACGTATTGACGAGCGAAAGGGCATCGGCCCCGGCACTTGCGGCCGCACGTGCAATCTCCACGACGCTCGTTACATTCGGTGTCAACTTGGCAATAATCGGCTTGGATGTCGCTTGCCGCACCGCAGCCACGACTTCGGCTGTCATCGTCGGATTCGTACCGTAATCGACTCCGCCACTGACATTCGGGCAACTGATATTCAGCTCCAGCGCCTGAATCGCATTGAACTCATCGAGTCGCCGAGCCATCACAACAAAGTCGTCGGTACTCTTCCCGGCAATGTTGACAATTAACGCCGTCGGCAGCAGCGAAAGAGCTTCGAGATGCTTGGTGATAAAGACTTCGATGCCGTCGTTATCGAGGCCAATCGAATTCAAAAGACCTGCCGTCGTTTCGACAGTTCGCGGTGGGGGATTTCCAGCGCGCGGCTCGCGAGTGACCGTTTTGGGAATGATCCCTCCCAATTGAGCATAATCGACAAATGCCGACATTTCGCGGGCGTAGCCGAATGTTCCAGAGGCCACAAGAATCGGGTTCTTAAGTGACAATCTTCCCAGTTGAACATTGAGAGACACCGGCAGATTCGAAGTCAATGACATCACGGAAGACTTTTTGATGAAGGAAACACGGTTTGAACCAGGCGTCATCAGTGGTGGAAAACAAAATGCAGAATCGCACATGTTTCACGGAAGTCACTGATCCCGTGAAGGGTAACGATTCGGGATTCCTCGTCACAACCTCAGGCCAGAACGGATCAAGTTTTGGGTAGACACTTGCGGTCAAGGCGGATCGGGCCGAAGATGCACTTCGTGCGAGAAATCTTCGCGTTCCGATATTTCTGTCCACCAGACTCACTGAACGACCATGACCGATCCACATGTGCTCACTCGGCAGCTTCAGAAATCCAACGACTCCAAGATCGTCCTGCTTGTGGGCGATGGGCTGGGAGGTCTTCCGTTAACTCCCGGAGGGAAGACAGAACTCGAATCAGCGTTAACTCCCAATCTCGACGCTCTGGCAAGTCGTGGCTGCCTGGGGCAAACCATCCCTGTCTTGCCGGGCATTGCTCCTGGCAGTGGGCCAGGGCATTTGGGACTCTTTGGCTACGATCCACTACAGTACCAGATTGGGCGTGGTGTTCTCGAAGCTTTGGGGATCGATTTCGAACTCGGGCCGAAAGATGTCGCGATTCGCGGTAACTTCTGCACGATCGACGGGGCCGGGATTATCACAGATCGTCGTGCAGGCCGTATTGGCAGTGAAATTGGCGCCGCTCTGTGCGAGAAGTTGAATCAGATCAAGATTCCGGGAGTGGAAGTATTTGTCCGCCCGGTGAAAGAGTACCGGCTGGTGATTGTCTTCCGCAGTGAAGGGCTGGGTGGCCAGGTTCACGATACAGATCCTCAGGCGACAGGGAAGGCTCCACTGGAGGCTGTTGCCAAGAGCGATTGTTCCAAGAAGACTGCCGAAATCTGCAATGAGTTCCTGCGTCAAGCCAAAGAAATACTCAAAAACGATGCTCCTGCCAATTTCTTGACTCTGCGAGGCATTGATACGTTGCCAGCCATTCCGACTTTTCAGGAAGTCTACGGCATGAAGCCAGCAGCCATTGCGGTTTATCCGATGTATCGAGGTCTGGCCCGACTGGTTTCCATGGATGTGCTCGATGCGGGGCAAACTCTCGATGACCAGATGAGCTGCCTTAAAGCCGCCTGGAATGACTACGATTTCTTCTTCATTCACTTCAAGTACACCGATTCAACCGGTGAAGACGGTAACTTTGCTGCCAAGGTGAAGCGAACAGAAGAACTCGACAGCTGCATTCCCAAAATCCTGCAACTCGATCCGACAGTTGTCATCGTGACCGGAGATCACAGCACGCCGAGCAAGATGAAATCGCATAGCTGGCATCCTGTGCCCGTGCTCCTCTCGGCTGACACCTGTCGTTTCGATGGTTCAACCAAGTTCGGCGAATCGCAGTGTGCCCGCGGTGGTCTGGGGACATTTGAAGCCAAGTACCTCATGCTGCAGGCCATGGCACATGCTGGTCGACTGGAAAAATTCGGCGCGTAAACGCCATGTCGACTCGTTCAACGAAGACACCCGGTACTCATCGAGCCACCGGGTGTTTTTTATTTGTACACTTTGCGAGGGTGCGGGTTTGAATTCAGGATAAGTCCTTATCGCAGATTGGCACTTTTGCGATAACTTCCCGGCGTCATACCAAGTTCCCGTTTGAACACCACACTCAGGTATTCGGCATGCTGGAAGCCGCTCAATTCGGCAATGCGGCTCAATGGTAATTCGGTTTCTTCGAGAAGTTGTTTCACTCGCTTCAGTTGAACCTGACGGATTTCTTCTTGCGGTGAACGCCCCAGATGTTTGCGAAATCGACGTTCGAGAACACTGCGTGAAGTGTTCACGCGAGCGAGAATTTCATCGACAGTGAGCTGGTGGCAGGCACCTTCACGAATGATTTTTAATGAGCTGGCAACGATCGGATCGTCCGTCGCCAGCACATCGGTCGATTGTCGGGTCACGATTCCCATGGGGGGAATGTAAAGCGTCTCCGTCGGCCAGGAATCTCCTGCCATCATGCGATCCAGCATGGCAGCGGCCTCGTATCCAATGCGTTCCGGGTTAGGCACGACACTGGAAAGCGGAGGATCGCACAACTCGCAAAGAACTTCGTCATTATCGACACCAATCACTGCGACCGATTCCGGCACGGCGAGTTCCAGTTGCCGGCAGGCATCAAGCACATGATGCCCGCGCATATCGTTGGCAGCCATGATTCCAATAGGCTTGGGAAGCGCCTCCAGCCAGCCACGAATCTCTTGCTGCTGCTGCGCCCATGTCTGGCTGGATGAAGTCTGCCAGCGTGATTCATATATATGAAGATCGCCCTGGCCAGTGATGGCGTTGGCAAAACCTTCGCGACGCTCGGATGACCAGGCATGATCCGAAAAGCCGCAGTACGCAAACTGGCGGAAACCTCGCTCCTGCAGATGTTCCGCAGCCAGTTTCCCGACCGCTCGATGGTCGGTATAGACATGCGGCAAGCCATCGTGCAGCCGGAAATCCGTCATATCGATGGTGGGAATTCGCCGCCTGAGAAGTGAAGCAGCGAGTTCTGGTGTGGTGGATCGACTGATGACACCGTCGATCTCGGCGTTTTCGAGCCAGCGGGGAGGTTGTGCCATCAATTCATGCAGATCGAGATACATCGACCATGGCTGGTTCGCCACGAGATATTTGGAAATCCCTCTCAAAACGGCGCGCCCATAAGCGAGAGACGTTTCGATGACCAGGGCAACTCGCTTTCGGGGCTTCACAACATGCATCCGGTAAGGTGGTGAAGTAACGATCAGGTGGAAGCCGAGAACATATCAGATCCAGCCGCAACCTGTCTCAAAGATTTGATGGTTTTCTGTTTGAATTCCATGAGCCTGAGAATCTTGTAAATCGATTCATGCGGGTGTGATTCATTGGTTTTAACTACTGTGTTAACAATTGGTTGCTGCAATCACCGCTGGTTGAGCAGACGTGGGGGGCCGGGGTGTTTTTCCCAATGCGAAATAAAACTCAGACAATAGACTTCGATTCTCATTGTTTCTCTGTCGTAAATCATTCCATAATAGATTTGCAGTGATGGATATGTTGTGTGGAACACAGATGGATGCGGGAAGTCTCTCTACAAAGCGAGGTTCTCCCATCGCCATTTCGAGGTGTCCCTCGCTGCTGTAGGGCAATAACAACAACGCTTTCGCGACAGGTGACGAATGTTGTTTGTAAAAAATCGCGATGATTTTCGATTACCACGCCAAGTGAAGAGATCTTCCCGATGGGGAACGTCTTTGCTCGCAGCGAGCATTTTGTCAGCGGCTGCATGGCTCATACAGGGACTGGTTTCCGGGGATCATGCGGTTGCCGGTAAGGCACTCGTTGCCGAAGAAAATCGGCAGGCTCCTGATGATCCAGCTCCTGGTGACTCATCGCCGGGTTTCAGTCCCGAAGATCTGGCGTTTTATCGAGAGAAGATCGAACCGATTTTCGTCAAGAACTGCAACGAATGTCACGGAACTGGCTCGAAGTTTCGTGGTGGGTTTTCGCTGGCGGCTCGTGAACATCTCTTGAAGGGGGGCGAAAGTGGGCCAGGTGTCTTGCTCGATAAACCTGACGAAAGCATGCTGATTGATGTCATCAATTATCGCACCTACGAAATGCCTCCATCCGGGAAGCTTCCCGCCGATCAGATTGCTTCGATTACGGAATGGGTCAAGCGGGGTGCCCCGATGCCGCCACCTGCTGTCCCTGTCGCGATGCCAGTGCATGAAGGGCCACCTCAGGTTAATGAGACGACGAAAGCTCACTGGGCCTTCCGGCCGGTCACAGATCCTCGGCCTCCCGTGAGCCAATGGGATCGATTGGCAAAGAACGACATCGACCGCTTCCTGTTTGCCAAAATGGAAGCTGCTGGTCTGGAACCTGTCGGGCCTGCTGAAAAGCGGACGCTCATTCGTCGGCTCTATTACGACGTGATTGGTTTACCTCCTTCGCCAGCACAGGTGGAAGCCTTCGTGCAGGATGCCTCACCCGAAGCGATTTCGAAGGTGATCGACGATCTTCTCGAATCACCACATTATGGTGAAAAATGGGGCCGCTTCTGGCTGGATCTGGTGCGCTATGCCGAGACCAACAGTTTCGAGCGCGACAACCCAAAACCAAACGCCTGGAAGTATCGCGATTATGTGATTAACTCCTTCAATCGCGATAAACCATATGACCAGTTTTTGATTGAGCAACTGGCGGGGGATGAACTTCCACAGGTGACACGTGATTCGGTCATTGCCACGGGGTATTACCGTCTCAATGCCTGGGATGATGAGCCCGCCGACCAGAGGCAGGCGTTCTACGATGAGATGGACGACATTGTCTCGACAACCGGTCAGGTCATGCTGGGAATGACAATTGGTTGTGCCCGCTGTCATGATCACAAACTCGACCCGATGCCTCAGAAGGATTACTACGGGTTTCTGGCATTCATGGCGGATCTGCAATCGTATGCCGGACGTGGCGATCAGATGAATTCCCGCTGGAGCCAGACCGATATCAGCAGCCCGGAAGTCATTCAGGCGCATGCCGAGCGCGATGCCGCTGTTCAGAAACTGGAAGAGCAGATGCGTCAGATCGAGCAGGGTGCGATTCTGAAGATGAAAGGTGAAGACCAGCGCAAGACCGAAGGTGCCGAGCGAAAAAAGGTCCTGCGTGAAAAGCTGAAGGATTTTCTATCAAAAGAAGAATTTGATCATTATCAGGGCTTAAAAAATCAGCTGGAAGAGCTTCGTAAGCGGGCTTTACCACCGCGCGAAATGGTGCTCTCCGTGAATAACTGTCAGATGCCACCGCGAGTGACGCCCTTGTTGATTCGCGGTAACCCCGCGACTCCCGGTGAACCGGTCGAACCGCGGTTTCTTTCTGTGCTGACTGACGATGCGCCACAACTGCCAACTCTGACTCCCGGTCAAAAGACGGCAGGTCGGCGACTGGTGCTGGCGAACTGGATTGCCTCGAAAGAAAATCCGCTGACAGCCCGGGTCATGGTGAATCGCATCTGGCAAATGCACTTTGGTCGTGGACTGGTGAAGTCTTCCAGTAATTTTGGACTGAAGGGGGATCTTCCGACTCATCCCGAACTTCTTGACAGGTTGACCACGCGGTTTATTGAAGGTGGCTTTCGGATTAAGCCGCTACATCGGCTGATTCTCAATTCGTATGCCTGGCAGATGTCATCCCGGCCCACGGCGGCCCAGCTCAATGCCGATCCTCAGAACGATCTTTATTCGCACTTTGAGATGCGCAGGCTGACGGCCGAAGAGACCCGGGATGGACTGCTGGCGGTCAGTGGCGAACTCAATCTGGCGGTGGGTGGCCCGAGTGTCTACACCGCCATGCCCAAAGAAGTCCTGGCTGGGCAATCCGTTCCGGGTCAAGGCTGGGGGCAATCCTCACCCGAGGAGCAGAATCGCCGAAGTGTTTACATTCATGTGAAGCGATCACTGCTGGTTCCCACGTTGTCGAGCCTCGATTTCCCGGATCCTGATGGGACATGCCCTATTCGGTTTGCGACGACACAGCCAACACAAGCCTTAACGAGCCTCAACAGTGCCTTCTATAACCAGCAGGCCAAGGAGTTCGCCGAGAGAGTGCGGGCAGATCTGCAGATCAACGAATTAAATGATGAATCGCTGCGCCAATGTGTCGCACAGGCGTTAACGCTGACCACCAATCGCCCACCGACGACTGCGGAAGTCGAGCGCGGTTTCGGCTTGATTCAGTCGCTGCGGGATCGTGGTCAGGTCAGTGCCGACTTGGCTCTGGAACGTTTCTGCCTCGTGGCCATCAACCTGAATGAGTTTCTGTATCTCGACTGATTTCTCGAAATAGACGGCTGCTGAGATCGATTCTGCCAGTGATTATGGCAACTGCTCATTGAACTTTGCGTAATGTGAGAACCTCATGAACCAGCCCATGCATAATTTTTGTGGACGCACTCGCCGGGAGTTTCTGTGGGAGGCTGGGGCTGGTTTTTCCGGCCTCGCCATGACAGGGCTCCTGCAGAAGGAAGGCTTCTTCGTGAAGCAGGCGGTCGGTGCTGATGGTGTCACCCCCTTTGTGAATCCATTGGCTCCTAAAGAGCCTCACCATGCTCCCAAAGCCAAAAGTGTGATTTTTCTCTTCATGTACGGTGGCCCCAGCCAGGTCGACACCTTTGATTACAAACCGAAATTGTACGGGCTGGATGGCAAGACGATTCCCGTCAAGACCAAGGGGCGCGGCGGGGCACGCAATGAAGGGCGCGTCGTCGGCCCCAAATGGAATTTTCAGCAATATGGCCAATCGGGGCAGTGGGTCTCAGATCTCTTTCCGAATCTCGCGACCTGCGTGGACGATATCGCATTTATCAAGTCGATGACGGCTGAAGCGCCGGTGCATGGTTCCGCCATGCTGCAGATGAACTCGGGCAAAATTCAAAGTGGTTATCCTTGCCTGGGTTCTTGGGTCAATTATGGCCTGGGGACAGAAAACGAAAATCTGCCAGGTTTCGTGGTAATGCTCGACCATTCGGGCGGGCCGATCAGTGGTGCCAAAAACTGGTCCAGCGGCTTCATGCCGGCAAGTTATCAGGCGACCGTGATGAGATCAAAGGGCCCGGCCATTCTCGATCTCGTGCCACCTGAAAACATGTCCGATGACGTCCAGCGGCAACTCATCTCCACAATCAACGAGTACAACCAGGAGCATCAACTCTCGCGAGGTGAAAACTCGAATCTGGCAGCTCGTATTGCCAGTTTTGAGCTGGCTTACAAGATGCAGACCACAGCACCGGAAGCGACCGATCTCTCGCAGGAAACGGAATCGACACTCAAGCTGTACGGGATGGATAATCCGCAGACCGAATACTTCGGTCGGCAGTGCTTGCTCGCTCGTCGCCTGGTAGAACGCGGAGTCCGGTTCATTCAGGTTTATGCTGGTGGCAATCACAACGACGCCAACTGGGATGCTCACGGCGATCTGGTGAAGAATCACACGTTACACGCCGGTCGAACCGACAAGCCGATTGCCGGGCTATTAAAGGATCTCAAGGCACGGGGCTTGCTCAATGATACTCTGATTGTGTGGGGTGGTGAGTTTGGCAGGCAGCCAGTCGCTGAATACAAAGAGGGGACTGGTCGAGATCATAACGTAGCTGGCTTTACCATGTGGTGTGCTGGTGGTGGCATCAAGGGTGGATGCAGTGTCGGTGAGACCGATGAACTGGGGAATGAAGCCGTCAAGGATCGTTTCCACGTCAAGCACCTGCATGCGACGATTCTGCATCAGTTGGGTCTCGATCCGAATCACCTCTCCTTCTTTTACGGCGGTCTCGATCAGAAACTGGTGGGCGTCGAAGGAGCTGATCCGATCAAGCAGATCATTGCCTGATTCCACATGCCTGACTGGCGATGACGATCATTCCGATAACGATTGATTGTCGGTATTCCAGGGCATTCCTGGAGTGCTTAACTCGTCCATGTCTCGCTGTCAGTTGCCCTACTCTTCACTTCGCAACGATTTCCCACCAAGGCGCACTCCATGAATTGCCCGACTATGAATCGCTGGTTCGCCCTGTTGGCGATTCTTTCATTTTCGATACAGAACATCTCGGCTGCTGAGCATCCGACGCAGACGGGGACGCCACGCAGTTACATCGCGGCTGATTATTCCAAAAAGATTCTCGTCCATGTAGGGGCAGATAACTCAGATGTCTGGAAGCAGACAATTCGCGATGTGCATGATCTCCAGATTCTGCCCCATGGCCATCTCCTCACACAAACGAACTTCCAGACGATCGTCGAGTTGAATGACAAAGGCGAGATCGTCTGGAGTTACGATGCCAAATCGTCACCAGGGAATGCGGATCGCAAAGTGGAAATCCATGCGTTTCAAAGACTGGCGGATGGCTCGACGATGATAGTCGAAAGTGGGCCCGCCCGGATTCTCGAGGTAAACGCCGAAGGAAAAGTTCTCAGGGAAATTCCGCTGGTGGTGAAGAATCGGGATCCGCATCGGGACAGCCGACTGGCTCGCAAGCTGGAAAATGGCCATTACCTCGTTTGCCATGAGAAAGACCAGACTGTGCGGGAGTACGACGAGAAGGGCCAGGTGGTCTGGGACTATGTAACGGGGACAGCTCTTTATTCTGCCGAACGATTACCCAATGGAAACACGCTGATTGGTACGGGGAATGGTCACAGCGTCATCGAAGTCACTCCCCAGAAAGAGGTGGTCTGGTCAGTCACTGAGAACGAGCTTCCAGGAATCAAGCTGGGTTGGATCACCATGGTGGAACGATTACCCGATGGCAACACCCTGATTGTCAATTGTCATGGTGGAGACAATCAGCCCCATGCATTGATTGTGACACCTCAGAAGCAGGTTGTCTGGACACTGAAGGACCATGTCCGCTTTGGAAATAATCTGCCGGTTTTGAAACTCGTGGCCCAGGGATCGGGCACAACGCGTTAAAGAGTGTCAATGTTTTGTTGCAATCTGTCTCCCGAGACGGTCAGATACGAGTCGAACTGAATCTTCTGGCAGTTCACTCAACTTGTCACAATCTCCCCTTCTGTCTTCATCTATAAAGTTGCATACCATGTCGCACATCGGGTTTTTCTGGCAGCCACGTTTCGTGATGGGCACCTTTTGGGGCTGGCTGGCCGCCAGTGCTCTGCTGATATCGAGCGGCTGTGAAACCAGACCAGGAGGAATGACAGGTAACGGGCCCGGTGGTTCATCCAAACCTCTGAAATATGCCTATGTCACCAACGGTGTGGCCGACTTCTGGAATGTGGCTGAGGCGGGTGTCCGTCAGGCGGAAAAGGATCTGAATTCGGCCGGGAAAAGCACGAAAGTTGAAGTTCGTCACCCTCCGGATGGTGTGGTCGATCAAAAGCGGATGGTGCAGGAATTGTTGACGCTCGGCGTGGATGGCATCTCGATCTCGCCGATTGATCCTGAGAATCAAAGCGATCTGCTGGCGGAAATTGCGAAGCAGACGATCTTCATTACGAATGATTCAGATGCTCCCAAAAGCGAGCGGCTGGTTTACATTGGCATGGATAACTACACCGCTGGCCGCCAGTGTGGTGAGATGATCAAAGAAGCCTTGCCTGACGGTGGGAAGGTCATGATCTTCGTCGGCAGACTGGGACAGCTCAATGCCAAACAACGTCGTCAGGGAATCATTGATGAACTGCTGGGACGCAGTGTGGATCCTGAGCGATATGATGAGCCCGGAAAAGAACTGGTCGGTGACAAATACACCATTCTCGATACCCGAACTGACGACTTTGATCTTGTGAAAGCGAAATCTCTCGCCCAGGATGCGATTACCAGGCATCAGGATCTCAACTGTATGGTGGGTTTGTTCGCCTACAATCCCCCCAAGCTGATTGATGCCGTTAAGGACGCTGGCAAAGTTGGCAAAATTCAGATTCTGGGCTTCGATGAAGACGAGGGGACTCTGCAGGGCATCCAGGATGGAGTGATGTATGGGAGCTGTGTGCAGAACCCGTATCAGTACGGCTATCAGTCGGTCATGATGCTCGACAAAATCAAATCGGGAGACAAGTCCGGCATTCCCGAAGACAAATTTATCGAGATTCCCGTCCGCAAGATTACCAAAGCCAATGTGAACGAGTTCTGGAAAGAATTGAACCAGTTGCTGGGTAAACCCGCTCCAGAGGCCAAATGACCGGGGAGTCATTCGGAAGGCAAATAAGTTCAGCCCGGCATGTGCATTTTAGCGGATGGGAGATCGTCGCGAGAACATGGTCTCTGCAACATCAAAGACAACGACAGATGTGACGACAGGCCGGCTCCCTGATCGAACGAATGACAGTCCGTTATTGCTGGCAGCCAGTCAGATCACGAAAGAATTTCCCGGTTGTAAGGCGCTCGATCGAGTCAGTATTTCTTTCTCACCCGGCGAGATCGTCGCGATTCTTGGTGAAAATGGTGCTGGCAAAAGCACGCTGATGAAGATCCTCGCTGGCGTACAGCCACCAGATGGTGGTGAGTTGCTGGTTGACGGCCAGCCTGTCATTTTTCGAGATGTTGGCGACGCGATTGAGCACGGGATTGTCCTCATCCATCAGGAACTCAACCTCGCGGAAAATCTCAGTATCGGAGCCAATCTGTTCCTGGGACGTGAGCCGACACGCTGGGGATTCATTGATCAGAAAACGATTCGTCGATTGTCCCGGGAACTGCTCGATCGAGTGGGCCTGAACTACACTCCGGAGACAATCGTCGGAGAGTTATCAACCGGGCAGCAGCAACTGGTGGAAATTGCCAAAGCACTTTCCATTCAGGCACGGGTGCTGATTATGGACGAACCCACCGCCAGTCTTTCTCAGTATGAAACGGAACTGCTTTACGGCGTCGTACGGAAACTGAAGGCGGACGGTGTTTGCGTCATTTATATTTCGCACAGACTCAGTGAAATTCAGGAACTGGCCGATCGAGTGGTGGTGCTGCGCGATGGACAGTATGTGGGAGAAATTTCGCGGGCTGAAATGACTCGCGAAAAAATGGTCTCGATGATGATTGGCCGCAGTTTGACAAGTGGCATCGAGCGGCATTCCCACACTCCCGGTCCGGAAGTTTTCCGCATCAAAGATCTGGTCACCACGGCCTTCCCGGAAGCTCGAAACTCTTTCTCCCTCAAGGCAGGTGAGATTGTGGGGATGGCCGGTTTAGTGGGAGCAGGGCGGACAGAACTGCTACGGGCAGTTTTCGGCATTGATCGACCACTGGCTGGCGAGATCTTTTGCGACTCAAAGCTGGTGAGAATCTCTTCACCACGAGCCGCGATGAATCTGGGGATGGCGCTGGTTCCTGAAGATCGCAAAGGCGAAGGACTCGTGCTGGAAATGTCTGTCCGGCACAACCACACGCTGGCGACTCTGGCCCGCCAGGCCTCTCTGGGTGTTTTCATCAATACTGCTCAGGAAATCACAGACAGCCAGAGGATGATCACAGCCCTGCGTACGAAGACTGCCAGTGACCAATTGGCCGTGCAGTACTTATCTGGCGGAAACCAGCAGAAAGTTGTGATTGGCAAATGGCTGCTTTCGAATCCCAAAATCCTGCTCCTGGATGAACCGACGCGTGGTGTCGATGTGGGTGCCAAACAGGAGATCTATCGGATTATGGAGGAACTGGCGGGGCAGGGTCTGTCGCTGCTGTTTGTTTCCAGTGATCTGGAAGAAGTGATTCGCATGTCGGATCGCGTGCTGGTGATGCACGAAGGAAAGATCACCGGCGAATTGAGTCGCCAGCAACTGAGTGAAACAGCCATTATGGCCCTGGCGACCGGAGGAGCGCTCTCATGAAGAGAATACTCGGAATTCTTGGCATTCTGATCGCCGTGATGGTTGTGACTGGCATTCTTCAACCAGCCTTCCTCAGTGGATATAACCTTTCAAACGTCACTCAGCTTTCGGCCTACTTTGCCATCCTGAGTATTGGCGTGATGTTCGTGATCATCACCGGCGGGATCGATCTTTCGATTGGGCCAGTCGTGGGCCTTGTGGGCTGCCTGCTCCCGCTGCTCATTGTGAAGTATGGTTTTCATCCGGCCCTGGCTATTGCTTTTGTCATGGGAGTAGCCGCACTCATCGGGACGACGCATGGTCTGTTGATTACCAAGGCAAAGCTTCAGCCGTTTGTGGTGACACTTTGCGGCTGGCTGATTTATCGTGGTCTGGCCCGCTGGATCACAGGAGATGCCAACCAGGGGTTTGGGAATAGCTTTAACGGCCTGCTGGAAATCTCTCGCAAAAAGATCCCTTTGCCCGGGGATTATCAAGTGCCGATCCCGGTGGTTTACATGCTGATTATCGCTGTGCTGGCTGCCATTTTTTTGAACAAGACGGTTTGGGGTCGCTACCTGTATGCGATTGGTCGCAATGAACAGGCCGCACATTTCAGCGGGATTAACACCGATCGAATCAAGTTGATGGCCTATGTACTGTGTTCAACAATCGCCGGGTTTGGCGGGGTGCTGCTCGCTTTTGACCTCAATTCGATGCAACCCAGTTCGCATGGGAACACTTATGAATTGTATGCGATTGCGGCCGCAGTTCTAGGGGGTTGCAGTCTTCGCGGCGGTGAAGGATCAGTGGCGGGTGTGGTGATTGGCGCGGTCCTCTTGAGAGTGCTCTACAGTGCTAACAATATGCTCGGGATTCCCAGCACGTTGGAATATGTGACGATCGGCACGGTGCTTCTGGCGGGTGTGCTGGCCGATGAAGGTGTGAAGTGGTACTCGCAGCGGAGAAAACTGATTCAATCCGCCAGGAAAGTCGCCGCTTGAGTTTGAGAAGTCGCCCTCGAGTTGGAAGCTTGATTTCAGCAAAAACCTGAGAGAAGGTTTTTAGTCGCAGTTCTCTCCCTGGCGGGATAGACTTATGTCGCTCGCCAATAGACAGAAGCTCTGACTTTTGAGAACAACTTGTGACGACGGAGGTTATTCATCGAGATGACCTGCGTGTTGCATCGTCCGAAGGAACTGCATGACGCAGGCGACAACTGGCCCCAGGCGGCTTCCTGAAAATCCCGATGAGTTGGAAGTCATCCTCGCGACCGATTGCGGAAGCACCACGACCAAAGCTCTGTTGATCGAGAAGATTGATGGAGTTTACCGTCAAACCTATCGTGGTGAAGCTCCCACAACTGTCGAGGAACCAACTGCCGATGTCACGATCGGTGTTGTGAACGCAGCGACTGAAGTAGGCGAACTCGCTGGGCGTCAACTGGTCGATGAAAATGGCCTGCTGATCCGCCCGGCTCGTGGAAATGTCGGTTGTGATGCCTACATTTCCACTTCCAGCGCAGGGGGTGGCTTGCAGATGCTGGTGTGCGGCGTTGTCCCCACGATGTCCGCTGCCAGCGCGACGAGAGCCGCTTTAGGAGCCGGCGCCATTGTTCTCGAAACCATGACATCAAACGATCGTCGTAAACCACATGATCGCATTCAGCGAATTCGGGATCTTCGCCCGGATATGATTCTGCTCGCTGGCGGGACTGATGGTGGCACTGTGCGCCATGTTGCTGCCATGGCCGAGTTGATTGCACCTGCCAAACCACAGCCCAGGTTTGGTGGTCAGTATAAAATGCCCGTGATCTACGCCGGGAACCAGGCGGCCATTCCTGTTGTTCGCGATGTGCTGGGGAACGTGGCGGAGTTGTCATTCGTCGAGAATGTCAGACCAGTCCTGGAGCGTGAAGCCCTGGCTGGTGCGCGGGATGCCATTCACGATCTGTTCCTCGAGCATGTCATGGCACATGCCCCTGGGTACGACAAGCTCATTGAATGGGCTGATACCGCCATCATGCCCACTCCCGGTGCTGTGGGAAACATCCTGCAGACAATTGCCCGCACACGCGGCCTGAATGCTCTGGGTGTCGATATCGGTGGCGCCACGACAGATGTCTTCAGCGTTTTCAGCGGGACATTCAACCGTACGGTCAGTGCAAATCTGGGGATGAGTTACTCCATTTCGAATGTCTGTGCCGAAGCTGGCTTTGATGCCATCCTCCGGTGGGTGCCTTATCCCGAGAGTGAAAAAGAGCTGCGCAACCGGGTGAAGAACAAAATGATTCGCCCGACGACAATTCCTCAAACCATGGAAGCTTTGATCTTTGAGCAGGCTGTCGCGCGGGAAGCTTTGCGGCTGGCCTATGTGCAGCACAAACAATTCGCCACGACTCTGGCCGGGGTGCAGCAGCAGCGCACGATTGGCGATGCTTTTGCCCAGTCTGGCGGTCAGCAGACAATTGTGAACAACCTTAAGCTCGACTTGATTGTGGGTTCCGGCGGCGTGCTCTCGCATGCTCCACGTATGGAGCAGACCACCATGATGATGATTGATGCCTTTGAGCCGGAAGGGATAACGGTCCTTGCTAAAGACAGCATTTTCATGATGCCCCATTTAGGCGTACTGGCCGAGATTCATCCTCAGGCTGCCATGGATGTCTTCGAGCGGGATTGCCTGATCATGCTGGCGACGTGTATTGCCCCCAAGGGGCCGCCAGCTTCTGGCAAACTGCTGTTGAAGTACTCACTCGAAGTGGGCAGCAGGGTGGTAGAAGGAGAACTCCACGGCCACGAAATGCAGCGTTTCGATCTGGGGCCAGATGAACTGGCCCGGCTGAAGCTTGTGCCAGCTGCTGGCTACGATGTGGGCGCCGGCCCCGGAAAGCCGCTCGAGCGCGAAATTCGTGGTGGAATGGTCGGCGTCGTCTTCGATGGACGTGGTCGGCCTCTGGCACTGCCATCAAACACCGAGGATCGACGCGCACTCCTCAAAACCTGGAATCAGGCACTGGGTGTCTACCCCGGTCATAACCACTAGATAAAAAAGGGATTGATCTCGATCCGACGAGACCAATCCCTTTTGAAGCAGATCGAAGTTGAACAGGCATCAGGTTTTCGATGGTGGTGGCGGTGGAAGCTCCTGATAGCCTCGCGGCTTACCCACAGGAGCTGGGCCTTGTGGACTGGATGTCGGAATCCCGCCTTGTTTCAGTTTATATTTATCCAGGTTTGGTGCCTCAACAGGATCTGCAGGAGCCACTCGCGATCTGGCACTTTGAGCCATCAGATTTTCAAGCTGCTGATAATTCTGTTTACGAGCCATGGGGGATAGGCTCTCTCCGGCCTGATCCGAAATGGCAATCATCAGCCCGTTGACATGCCGATCAAACTCCACCATCGGATCCTGCCCATAAGGCAGACTGAGTGAGAGGACCTGAGCAGCAACCGTTTCGTCAGCCAGCACTTCCAGCGAGCCAGGCCAATCGGGAGAGAGCAGGAGTTGAGGAGTCCACCGCGAAGTGGTCATCAGTTGGTTGGCAATGTTTTTGGCATTCATCGAATGAATGACTTCTCCGTTGCGTGTCGGTGTCGAACGCAGAATGACTACTCGGTTGGGCTGATGTGTGGCAATCGTCTGAAGAATTGCCCGAGTTTCGATTTCACTGGCTGGCGCTTCGCCACTGCGCTTGGTCTGGCCGCGCGAGAAGTTCGCTGTCGGGAAATTTCGATTGAGATCAACATCTCGTGAGTTGGTTCTCCGGTTAGCCTGCAAACCATCCGGGTTCGCAGCACGAACAATCGTGATTGTCGAAGAATTAAGGATATTCGGATTCTTGGAAATAGAAGTCACCAGCTTGTCGGCCCAGCGCACAGAGACACGATCTGTCCCTTCCAGGCCAGCCACCACCAGTGTCGAAAACTTCCCTCGGCCCATCGTGCGAATGTAAATCGGCAAACCATCGGTCGACTGGTAGGCAATTTCCCAGCGTCCCAGAAGCTTCTCTTCGTCTGAAACCGGTCTGGTCACCGTTTCTGATTCTCTGGTCGCTGGCGTACTCTGCTTCTGAGTGACAACCGGCTTTTCTGTTTCGATTGTTTGCTCAGTGGCTTGCTCAGTGGCTTCAATCGAATCACCGAAGGTTGCGGGAGAATTGGAAGCCGCTTCACCGGCTGTGGAATCAGCCGGCTGACTGGAGAAACGACGAGGTGCCGACTTTGTCTTGGGACGCGTCGATGGTTTGGAAGATGGCGAATAAGGAGCCGCTGCGGGATCTGAAAAGACAGAGTGCAGTTCCGATTCGGCCGGTAATGGCTTGGACAGCGCCATCAGAATGGGTTCGGATTCACCCAGGCTGACCGACGGAGAATCGGTCGCCAGTTCCATCTCGATGGCCGACGACGATTTCGTCCTCTTGAGAGTGGTTGATGCACTCGGAACGGTTGATGAAGAGCTTGTTGAAGCCAGAGGGCGAGCATCTGCCAACGTTAGCCGGGCAGGTGGAGTCCCGGGAGGATCTTCGGGGATGGTGGCCTGTGAGACAAGAAGTGGTGTGGAGATCCCATCGGGAAGACGAATGTCATTCTCGGAGGCCCACCACATGACACCCAGACCGGCGGCTGTGACAAATGACAACATAGGTAAGACTTTCAAGGCTCCCTCCATCGAAGAACTTCATTCAACCTCGGGGATGAAGTTGAGTCGTCACTCGTTTGCTTTGGGTTCTCACTTACAGCATGAGTAACCGGATCTCGAAATTCGCCACGGGCTCGACAGGTTGAGCCCTTGGCGGAATAGACTGTCAACACAAATTCAAAGGTCACTCAAGGGCTATCAATATTTGAGAATCTGATATGTCATACGGACACTAGAGATCATTCGTCATCGATACCCAGGCGGTATTGCAACTGGCGGAACTGCCGCGAGAAGTCTTCGGATGAAGAATGGACATGTTCGGCTTCGGTAATGAATTTGAGGTCTTCGTTACAATCAATGTTGTAGTCGTCGAGAATGTCTTTGAAATCGACGAGTTCGTTGCCGTAAATAATGATCAGCTTATGTTCGTCGAGTTGGATTTCGAGTGGAATATTGGGATTCAGGACGGCAAATCCGGTGCAGCCATCGTTGAGCAAGAGATCTTCAAAGTCGTAGAGCGTGCTCTTCAGAATGGGGACATCGATACTTTCGCGGTAAAGATCCTGATGCCCGCCACGTCGCTCATGACTGGTTTCGAGGACGACATCGACTTCATCACCCAGGGGGGCCATCAGATCGATGAAGACATCGAGCAGATGTTCTTTGGAGACCGAAGCCATGATGACGGGGATTTTGATGCCGGTTTCTTTGTCGTGATAGGCGTCGTGGCGATAACCCGCTCTTGGAACCACCTGCAGGTCATATGAAGGGCGGACGGCATCCGTCAGCATGAACGACCCATATTTGGCAATGTTCAAATGGGCTTCGAGCTGTTCGTCATCCAGATGATCGAAACTGCTCTTTCCGTGACGCACCCCACCGTCGCGGTAAGTATTCTTAAAGAATTTCTTCAGGAACCCCATGGTTCAAGTCTTTCTAGAGTTCGTAGCGGCAGATCTAGTGAGGCGGTAAGGAAGGGGTGTTACCGCAACAGGAACATGCAAACTTAGCACACGAATTCCAGGGGCATCGGAACGGGTCACGAGTGAGGGGCGTAAATTTCACGGCGAGTTGTCAGATTGATCGCAACGGGAAGAATGGCTGCTCAGGGTAAACCTGGTTGAGTTTGCGGAGCCACCCATCACCTCTCAGAAGCAGCGAAACTCCTGGTCTGGCAGACCTTTGCAGGAAAATGGAGCAGGATCTAGCCCCTTTCTTCAGAGGCGGGGTAGGGCGACTCTGCCAAATCGTTACAATCCCTACACTCTGCAGTTTCTGCATGACTTTAGAATTTGGGCGCACAGGAGGGATCCGATGACATCTGGTGAGCAGTATTCAGTCCTCTCGAACGGCCAGCCCACGATGCTTCTACGGCCGTCCCATCGCCAGTTGATCCGGTGGCTGTGCTTGTCTCTGGTGTTGGTGGTTTTTGTCTCTGCTTCTGGCCAGGCCGAGGAGCCGGAGACTCGCACTGTCTGGGGAGTGATCTACCTGCAGGGGCAGCGTGCCGGTTACCAATCCGGCACACGCACTCTCTTCCAGTCAGCAAACGGTGAAAAGCTCGTGAAGTGCGAGCAGAAGACCGCACTCAAGCTCACGAGATTTGGCACACCGCTGGTCCTCGAATCGACGGTCGAGACGATAGAAACGACAGGCGGAGAGATTCGCCGGTTTGTGCATCGCCAGGAAAATCCTCCAGCCGCCCCCATGACCCTGGAAGGCACCATCGAAGGCAAACAGTGCCAGCTGGTGGCCACCACTGGCGGCATCAAACAAACCTCTTCGATCCCCTGGAGTCCCGATTGGCGTTCACCCGCCTATCAGGACGAAACCTTGCGGGCTCAACCACTTCAACCGGGAGAAGAGCGTCGGTTGGAGATTTTCTTTCCCGAGTTCCGCTCCATGGGTGTGCTCGATCTGAAGGCCCGGGAAATGGTGCCGATCCTCAATCTCGACCGGCAGGAAAAGAATCTGCTGCGGGTGACCGCGCGGATTTCGCTCATCGAAGATTCCCCCATCACCGTCTATGTCGATCAGAACGGAGAAGCCATTGTGACCCGCATGGGGATCTTCGGCACCGAAATGTTCACCTACCTCGCCACCCGCGAGCAGGCACTCCTCCCCATTGAAGGAACAGGCCCGGAAATCGGCAAACTCACGCTCATCAAGGCACAACTCCCCAAAGACTGGGCCACGCGTCAGTCACTCACGTACGAATTGAAACTTCCCGGCGATGACCTCGCACGCATCCTTTCCAGCGGGCCCGGCCAGACGATTGAAGTCATCGATCCTGAAACTGTGCGGGTCACCGTCCAGTTGACTCCCTGGAGTCGCCCGCTCTCGACCAGCAATTTGCCACTCCCTGCGGACGATCTCTTTTTGAAAGGAACATCACTCCTGCAGATTGATGATCCTGCCGTCAAAAAACTGGCGACTGACGCCCTGGCCAGCCTGCCCCAAGAGAAGCGAAACGACTTACGCGAGCAGGCTTTGGCAATGAGCCGGTATGTTCACAAGACCATCAGCACGAAAAATCTATCGACGGCATTGGCATCGGCTGCGGAAGTGGCCAAGAGCCGCTCTGGCGATTGCACAGAGCATGCCACCTTGCTGGCGGCCATGCTGCGGGCACAAAAAATCCCTTCGCGATTTGTGATGGGGCTGGTCTACGTCCCTGATGAGTCCGCTTTCGGCCTGCATGCCTGGACCGAAGCAAAGCTGGGAGACGACTGGTATCCCCTCGATTCGGTCGCAGCCAGCGGCCGCACGAGTGTGGCCCACTTACGAATGACAGCCGACTCCCTCGACGAATCGGCCGGCGACCCAGTCCTGCGCATGGACATCTACGCCCGAAAGCTCCCGGGCCGCTTACAGGTGAAGGTGGTGCCGTAAGGGCGATCGTAATCGTGCCACCATGACTGGAGTCATAAAGGGGAGATGGCGAGCTGAGCGGCTCAGAAGTTGCGCGACGTAGAGGTGTCTTTAGGCAGCGGCCCGCGGAAGCTGTGTTCACGGCGCGTGTCCAATTCGAGACAGCGGCTGACCCGAAGGACTTGGCGATGGGTGGCCAGTCCTGAACCTTGCGTAGCATGGCCACCTTGTGCTCCGATTGAGCTTGGGTCAGGACGTAGAGGGAAGCCTCGCATAGATGCAGGAGTGGCGTAGTTGGCCGTCGGGGGATTGCATGGTGTTGTGTAGGACTCCCTCCAGGTGAAAGCCGCAGCGTTCGGCCAGTCGGCGTGAGCGGACGTTGGCCTCGTCCGTCACGAGTTCCACGCGCTTGGCTTTCATGCCGACTAGCGCCCAGTTCGTCAGCGCAAGGACGGCTTCGGTCGCGTAGCCTTTGCCAGCTTCGGAAGTACGGACCCAATACCCAACCTCTGTTCTGGGCAGAGACCAATCGGTGCGATGCATCCCCGCCGAGGCGACCAGTCGCCCGGTGCTCCTGGAAAACGCCAGGTAGGGCAGGTCCGCGCGGATCAGGAAGTTGGCTTCCGCCCGGCGGCAGCGGGCCTCGGCAGTCTGAAGTGTCGGCTCCTCGGCGACCCACGGCAAGAACCACAAGTGCTCACGCAGCTCCGCGATGGACTCGAGCAGGGCCTCGTGGAGCTCAGGCGCATCAGATGTCCGGTAGGGGCGGAGCTCAAGACGCTCGGTTTCAAACAATAGAGGAACCGGGAAAAGCAGGGGATCGGCCATGTGTGTTCCGAGGCCTAGCAGGTTTGCAAGTGCTGAAGTGCGTTAGATCGCTACCGCAGATTGGCGGCGTGGCAGGGACTTGTCAACATTTCGCTAGGCGGCCTGTGACCGGGAGGCAGTGGAGGTTGTGTTTGGAGCGAGTGCGATGTTTGAGTCGAGGTTTCTTGGATGAGGCCCTGCGATGGGTGGCTGACTCGCATCAAATTTTCTGTGGCCTTGCCAGCCCGGTAGAAATCGGAACTTCAACCGGGGCCACGCTGCGGATCTGTTTAGCCCATCAGCGAACCGACACCCATTGTTCATCGCCATTTTCGTCATACCGGCGTCGTTCTAATTGATCATTTGCCGTACGAAGATAGGCGACGTTTCGCACCGTTTCATTATCTGGATGGGAAATGACCCAATAGTAATCCCAGTTTGAATCGGGGGATTTGTCGTCGCACCAGAGTTCAACGTGAGGATGTTCAGCGCAAAGTTGTGCGTAGGTCAAAGAATCCTCAATTCTCGACATCCTGTTCTCCAAACAACGAGTGATCACGATCATCTAGCTGTGGGGGAAAATTCTGTTTTGTAGGTCTAGCGGATTCCGGCCTGGATAGAATTCTCTGTTATAGCATGTTTACGACGATGCCATTACGGATTGAGTATCTGCGGGCATCGAGTTCGGGTGATTCGGAGTATACGAAAAAATCATTCTGCGATTCTTTTGACATCTCGCACCCGACACTGATCGTAGATGTGCGCGAGTTATAGCGAGCACGGTGGATGCGGGAAGCACCTGATGATTCGATGGCAACCCAACTGATAGAGGGTTCAGGCTCACCCAGCGAATAGACGATCGTGGAGTCCTGTGATCGTAGAAAATGGATCAGAGATTCCGCGTCGTCATCGGATGCACCGTTATAAATCGGGTAATCAAATCCACGATCATCATGTCGAAAAACAGTTCGTATCCGCGACTTGGAGTCGTTCGATATTCCCGATGTTCGATTGGTTCGAATTGCAGCGGGAAGCAATTGTAGGTCTTGCAAAGTCTGCCAGGCAAATTCGTGCGAATCGGAAAAAGGAATCCAGACCTGACATTCGTTGGGGCAAATGACAAAGAAGACGTCGATAAGGAAAAGCTGGTCATCAATCCGTCCGTACCAGCGTCTTACGGGAGACGGGAAAGAATCTTCGTCAGGATTCTCTTTGTATGGCGACGGAATCTCCGAGTAGATGGAGTGGTCAACATCGAAGGCATAACACTGCCATTCGCGGCAGGTTCGTGGACGAGATTCGGCAATCTCAAAGAATTGTTCACGCTCAAGCCAGGTCAGTCGCCTCATCGATTGGAACCCAAGGGATATCAGGTTTTCGATTGCCAAAGTGCGTTGAAAGTTACCGCAGATTGGCGGTGTGGTAGGAACTTGTCAACATTTCGTTGGTTGCTGCTCCTTGAGTTCCTATGGCCAGTCGGCAGTGGAGATTGAATTTGGAATGTGTGCAATGTTTCCGTCGGGGTGACTTGTATGAGGCCCTGCGATGGTTGGCTGACTCGCATCAAATTTCCTGCGGCCTTGCCACCCCGGTAGAAATCGGAATTTCAACCGAGGTCACCCTGCGAAGCTTGTGTGTTGACTCTTTATTGAACGCCTCCCTGAAGATCGACAAGATCACCGATGACCTGAGGGTAATATCGCATGATATCGTCGCGAAATGTGTTTCGTACATCGGCGACTCCATCATGCCAGTCCTCGAAAAAGCCGGGACGATCCCAATCTGCGGGACCTGAGTATCGGCAGCCATCAACGTCTGTATGAATCCAGAACTTTGGTTCATCCGCATTGAATATTTCAAACGCATCAATATCATGCAGTGTTGGCTCGCCGAACTGATTAACGATCCGGAACGTATCACACTCAATCGCAAGCACATCGTAGCTTCTGTCTTGCCGAAGCGAAGTTCGTTCATCTCGGCCATCCGGCCGAAGTGGGCGTGTGAGATAGACCTTCATGGGCTGTGCTTTACAGGCGAACGTCGAACATAATTCGCATAGTTAAGACGTATGGATTGGAATGCCAGCTGAATTCCAGGCTCCCCCGTCGATTCTTCTACTTGCACCAACGGGGCACTCTGTAGCAGAGTGCCCCGTCATGGTCTTCTGTAGTCCCGTTACTTCCCGCTGGCACCGGCCTCGATCATCTTCTGGATTTTTTCCAGGTTGAATGAGCCGGGTGTCTGGCTGGGTGGATACTCCTTCATCGTCATCAGAAACTTGCCCGCCATCTGCTGCATCGGCGTGATCACAAAAACGCGGTCGAGGAACCAGTCGTTATAGGTGTTCGAATTGTGCTGTGAGCGCTCGAAGGGATCGCGGCGCAGATTGAACAACAGCGGCACACGCAGCTCGGTAAAGGGTTCTCGCCACACGCCAAATGCCTCCCCCCGGTTCTCAAGAAACACAGCCTTCCATGCATCGTATCGCAGGGCGACAATCTGGCCGTCGTCATTCACATAGATAAATTCGTTCCGGGGCGATTGATCCGTCTTGCCGCCGAAGTAATCGAGCTGATTGTAGCCATCCACATAGTTGCGGTATTTGCGGCCGTTGAGTTCGACCCCTTGTGCGAGCTTTTGCTTGATATCGCTGGCACCAGCGGCGGCAGCCAGTGTGGGGAGCCAGTCTTCGTGAGAGACGATGCCATTCAGTGTTTTGCCTGCCGGAAACCGGCCTGGCCAGCGCACGAAACAGGGGACACGGTAAGCACCTTCCCAGTTCGAGTTTTTCTCGCTGCGGAAAGGCGTCGTGCCCGCATCCGGCCAGGTGTTGTAGTGCGGGCCGTTATCCGTGGAATACATGACGATCGTGTCTTTGGCGAGCCCCAGTTCATCGAGCAGTTTGAGCAATTCGCCCACGTGACCATCGTGCTCGATCATGCCATCGGTGTATTCGTCATTTCCCGGATGACGGTTCTCTTTCTTGACATGTGTGCGGAAGTGCATTCGTGTGCCGTTCCACCAGCAGAAGAAGGGCTGGTCGGCATTTTTCTGGCGGGTGATAAAGTCCTTAGCGGCCGCCACGGTTTCTTCGTCGATGGTCTCCATGCGCTTTTTGGTCAATGGGCCAGTGTCCTCGATTGTCTGACCACCCTTGCCATCGGCTTTGCTGCGAATAATGCCGCGTGGCCCGTAGTTCTCGATGAAAGTCTTGCCATTGGCCATCCTCATGTTGGTGGGATAATCCTCATTCTCCGGTTCCTCCTGAGCGTTCAGGTGGTAGAGGTTTCCGAAGAACTCGTCGAAGCCATGCATTGTGGGAAGATGCTCGTCGCGATCGCCCTGGTGATTCTTACCAAACTGACCTGTCGCGTAGCCTTGTGACTTCAGGACGGTCGCGATGGTCACGTCGGTCTTCTGCCAGCCTTCTTTCGCTCCGGGCAGACCCACCTTGGTCATGCCAGTGCGGACAGGGACGTTGCCTCCCAGAAAAGCAGCGCGGCCCGCCGTACAACTTTGCTGACCGTAATAATCGGTGAAGGCCAGTCCTTCTTTGCCCAGTCGATCGATATTCGGCGTCTGGTAGCCCATCATGCCGCGGCTGTTGTGGCTGATATTCCAGGTGCCGATATCGTCGCCCCAGATGACCAGAATGTTGGGCTTCCTGGTTTGGGCCAGCGCTACTCCCGTGTGAGCCACGAGAACAAGCGCAACAGCGAGCATGGAAAGCCACCGGCTTCCTTTGAGAAACATCGTCGATCCTTTCGTTGGAATGGTTGGCAATTAGCCCAGCAGACCTGCATCGGACGATCGTCTCATGCAATAGGCAGGGCGGCTTATCGATTGGGCTGCAATGATTGGACTGGCACAGGACAGGAGCATTTTTCCGCAGATTGTTCAGTGCGGCGCGGCAATGTCAAACTATTTGTTTCTAAGACGCAGCGAGACTCTTGCCCATTTGACTTACCAGAAAACGAAAAACCCCTTCGGCAGGATGGCCCAGACGTTGCTTTGGGCGTCTGGGTTCGTCAGAACAGGAAACCATTCATTACAACAGACAGCGACTGCCGTAGCGTCGAGCCGTTGGAATTTATGTTGGTGAAGCGTCTCGACGAACATCTTTGGAAACGGCATTCCACTGAGGCTGGCTATTTTTTTTCCTCGCGGCCCAGGCCGAGGCCCTTTTTTATGCCTTTGATCGCGCCACTTGCAGCACCACCAGCAACGCCTTCCGTCACTTTTTTCGCCTCTTCAGCGACGGAACTCTCCCCGTGCCGTTTGGAGCGGGTGACGACAATGTCGTCAGAGTTTTTGGGGAGGCCGTCCGGGCCGTTGGACCTCACCTCAAGTGTGTAGTTGAGGACCCCTTTCTCAATCGATGTGGACAATGGGCGACCGTAACTGTCCATGGCCGATGTGTTAAAGTCTTTACCGCCTTCCCAGCGATCGGCCTCTGTATTGAGAACAGACAAGGTGCGTTCGTAGGCACTCGGCCCACAGCCAGAGATCATCATCACACCTAACACGGCAAACGAACGCCACATTGTGATTAACTCTCCTGATGAATCCGCTAAGTTTCAATGAAACACGAAACCTTGCACAACAGCAGACCGCATATGCCATAAGCTCGGGCTATTCAAGTCTGTGTTGGTGAACGGGCACGACAAACACGAATTGTAACGCCAATCAACAGATGATGGCCAACCGTTTTTCTCGCATCAGGACTTATCGGCACAGACTCAGGGGAATCGAGCGAGTTCCAAGGTTCGATGCTTCTTGCTCGCTATGCGGCGGTCGGGTCACTTTTGCGGAAACTGGCCGGCAATGTGAGCACGCAGCGTCTTTCTCGTTGGCTTTCCTGTACCTTACGGCACCTAGACCTCCAGAGCGGCGTCTGGGTCACTCCTGCGAGAAGGGCTTTGGCCGCGGGACACGCGGAGGGTGGGGCTTCTTGTGCCTGCGGCACCCGGCCACGAGTTGGCCTGGCCACCCTTTCACGAATGATTGACAGTGTTGTAGGGTGCCGCACACAGGCACGGCACATAGCCGGATTTTGGATCCGGTGTGCCAGCCAAATTGTCCTTCAAACGAAAAACCCCTTCGGCGAGTTGATCGCAGCGAAGGGGTTTTGTTTTTCAAGGTCAACTGTCAGCCAGCACTGCAATTGCCGGAGGTGGGAGTCGAACCCACACGAGGGGTGAACCTCGCCGGATTTTGAATCCGGTGCGTCTGCCATTCCGCCACTCCGGCGACAGCCCAAAGAGCCTGCCGATACACGAATGATTAATGACCTGCCGCGAGAATGCAAGTCTACACCACAGTGCTTCTCAAGACAGACATGAAATCGTCGAGAATCCCTTGCACTTCCGGATCTTTAAGAACTTCAACATTGGGTCGCCAGACGGGGGGGCTGCGGCGGTCGAAAATGGTCATTCCCCGCGTCAGGTGGGCATCGGTTTCGACATCCACTGCTAACGTGAGGTGCTGGAAGAACTCTGGTTTCACCACCGCGGCGAGTGCGACGAGTTCGGGCAATCGCCACGATTCCATCCCCTGGAATTGATGATGACTGCGCAGTGCGAAGGGAACGATCGTCTGCAGCCACTCGCCAAAGCGCCCCATGTGTTCGATGGGCAGGCGGTCGAGGAGACCAAAAGAGATCCCCACTTTTTGCGAGGCATCAAAGGGAACCAGCGTTTTGGTACAGGCCGATTTCAGAACCGAGCGGGCGGCCAGGGGATCGTGATAAATGTTGAAATCAGCAGCGGGAGTGATGTTGCCGGGACCTTCGAGAGTACCGCCAGAAATGACCAGACCTTTGAGTCGCATCAGCAGTTCCGGGTCTTTCTCGGCAGCCAGGCTGATGTTGGTCAGCGGGCCAAGGCTGAGAATCACCAGTTCCTGAGGGTAAGCGCGGGAAAGTTCAATGATGACCTTGGCCGCTTCTTTGGGATGAGCCGCATCGACATTCCGGCAAGGCCAGTCGGCCATGCCATTCTCTCCATTGAGCTGGCGATAATGGGCCAGATGCTGCGACGGGACACTGGCTGTCGATTCGTGAGCATCGGTCAGTTGTACGCCCAGTCGAGGCCAGCGCTGAGGATCGATGATGGTGACCAGTTCCTGCAGATTGACCGCGGCCTGTTTTGCAGAAATAAAACTGCCGACGGCGGTGAGACCGACGACATCGAGCCGGGGATCTTTCAGAGCGATGGCAATGGCGAGGGCATCGCCTAAGCCGGGATCGGCATCGATCAGCAAGCGGATTGGATTCATGGCAAGATCTCTCAGATTCTCTGATCCATCAGCAGAAAGTCTACGTCCTCATTATAATGCGAGAGAACGCCGAGAGAGTCGAGTCATTTTGAGAGTTCATCGCTGATCCTCGAAAGAGATCGAGTGGAGATGAATCAGAGAGGATGGTTGTGTTGCTTGCCCGATTTGGCCTGATCTTTCTTGTATTGCCACTGATTGAGCTATATCTGCTGATCAAGCTTGGTCAGCAGATTGGCGCATTGGCCACAGTAGCGTGGGTGGTGCTGGCGATTGTGGCGGGGATTTCTCTGCTGCAGTTTGAACTGCGCCGGGTGTCTGTGCAATTGCAGATGGCGGCTCGAAACCGGGAGCTTCCGGCCGGGCATGTCTCAGATGCGGCGGCGATTTTTCTGGCGGGAGTGCTGTTGATCTTTCCCGGGCCACTGACCGATGTGTTCGCAGCGCTCCTGCTCTTTCCGCTGACGCGCCGACCGATGGTCAAGCTGTTCAACTACTGGGTCTGGCCGCAAGGGAGCACAGTTTTCCGTTCGGCAGGAAGTGCTTTTGGAGGATCAGGCTTTCAGGTTTACCAGAGCACGGTCTGGCAAGCGGGCCCACGGATGACAGATGCGGCAGACTTCGAAGGCCAGGGAACAGAACAGCCTCGCCTCCATCCTCATCCAGCGGCTGCCCATGAAGGCGGTTCGGCAAGACCCGGCGGGCCGGAGATCATTGAAGCCGAATGGGTGCGTAAGTCGGGTGAAGATCGCTAATTCAAATTGCAGCTTGAGATCGCGCGTTGCGGATCGAAGGGAGCATGCTTGCCCTGAGCTGCAAGCATGGCACACAGCACCCTGTTTCAAATTGGAATGCGGACAACATTTTCAAAAGACGAAGAGCGCAGACGATCTGTCTCAATTGTCCCCCCGGACGACAGATCGACCACGCTCTTCGTAAGAGCGATTGCTGTCATGTGGACTGCTTAAGTCGATTTCGCAGTGCTGAGAAAGCTGAAGAGGCCTTTACGCGGCTTCTTGCTTTCATCGGGTTTTTCTTCACTCGCCTGCGGTTTTTCAATCAGTTGCTGGGCGAGTTGAATGAAGCTCTTGGTTAAGCGCGACTTGGGAGATTGAATGATGAGTGGCACGCCATTGTTGCGGGCTTCGACCATCACTGCGTAATCGTTCGGAATCTGAGCGAAGACTTCCCGCCCCAGTGTTTCGAGAGCTTTGGTCAGGCTGATCTGGCTGTCTTCGAGACCAATGCGATTGACGACAATGCGGGTCTTTTCGGAAAGTCCTTCGTGATTACTGAAGAATTGCAGCAGACGCACTGTATTTCGCAAGCTGGGAAGATCGAGCTGAGTGGTGAGCAGGATCATGTCCGCGACTTCAAGAGCGGCCAGATCGGAAGGGCCGTAGCTCTTACTGATATCGACCACCAGATGCGTAAAAGTCGCCTTGAGCAGAGCAATCACTCGCCGCAAGACTTCGGGAGAGATCGAGATACGATCATCCAACTGGACGGGCCTGGGGAGCAGGAAAGCGCCGCATTCGTGCTTGGTGAGCGATCGTTTAAGGAGTGCGTAATCGAGCCGACTGATGTTATCGGCGACATCTTGAATGGTGTAATCGGGAATGATGTCGAGCCAGACGTCGGCATCTCCCAGAGCCAGATCGAGATCGATGATTGCTACACTGGCAGAAGGCTGACTGGCCAGTGCACAACCCAGATTGACTGCCAATGAAGTGCAGCCAATCCCGCCGGAGACCCCAGCGACGGCGATGACCTGGCTGCTGCGCACTGTGCCTTCACTGGTGCGGACACCGCCGGCCTGTTGAATTCGGTCGATGGCAGCGAGGAAATCATCCAGCTTAAGTGGAGCATTCAGGAATTCCCGGGCCCCATTTCGCATGGCCTGCAAAATCAGCGAACCTTCGGTGGAACTGCTGATGACCAGCACCTGTGTGGTGGGAAGTTCTGTCGAGATCCGGCTGACGAGATCGAGACCTTTCTGGGGATTGGAATCGAGGGCAATCAGTGCAATGTTCGGCTGGGTCTGCATGATGACGTCGGCAAAGAACTCGTACTTTGAGCACTCGGCTTCGAGCCAGACCATGTCGATGCCCAGGAGGAGCGTTTTGAGCGCATTCCTCGAACTGTCATGCGGATCGACAAGTGCGAGTCGAATAACGTTTTTCATGATACAACCATCCGGTTTCGAGCTATGCCAGCAGGAATAACCGGCCCAACGATCTTGTGAAGTGAATGCTGACCCTGGAAATTGAGTGATGCGTTCAAGGCTGAATCAGAAATCCTCCTCCAGGAAACTGATGTTGCCCTACGATGTTTTTTGTCTATGGACGAGTTCCTGAAACTGGTTGAATCAAACCGCCAGAGGCTGGATTTCGGCTTCCCGCTTGTTCGACATCCGATCGACCCGTCGCTGGAGTGCGAGGCCCGCTGAACTTCGAACTTCCGGCAACGGATTGACCTGTGGAGTTGTTGCGATTGCGAGTCACCCCGGGAGGAGCCGGGATATCTCCTGGTGAGCCAGTTGGCGGACTGATCGGAGGTACAAATTCTTGTGGTGCAGGCGTGGATCGTTCTGTTGGCCATGGTGCTGATGGCTGGCCAGCACCGGGATTGCTGATTCCGGGAGATGGTGGTGGTGGCAATGGCCCGCCAGGAGTAATCAGACCTGGTGCGGCAGGTGGCAATGGATAATCTGCAGGAATTGGCGAGAGGCCTGAACCTGTCACACCGGATGGTGTGGACGATCCACCACGAGGCCCACAATTGGGGCAGGGATCGCCATAGTTAGGAACTTCGATGATCCCTTGGCCGAAGAGTTCGCGATCTGTAGGAACTGCCGATGCGGTACCGGGCAGCCTGTCGGGAACCTGAGCAGGATCCATGGCACTGACAAACTCGGGAGTGATCAGCACGAGGAGTTCGGTTTCGGCTTCATCGTAATTCACGCGGCGGAATGCGGCCCCCACGTAGGGAAGTTCGCCCAGGAAGGGGATCTTCGATGTTTGTGCGGTTTTGCGGGAGGAAATCAGACCACCGATGGCCAGTGTTTGACCGAAGTTCATTTCGACTTGAGTTTCGACAGTTCGTTTGGTCAAGCCGGGAACTGTGGTGCTGTTGAGTGTGACAGCGTTGGTGAGGTCTCTTTCGCTCACTTCAGCAATGATGGTTTGTTTCAGACGATTGGGTGAAAGAATCATCGGGACTGATTCGAGCCTGACGCCGAATTCTCGCCATTCGATGGCAATGGTTCCTAAACCTTGAGGAACCGGGATGGGGAATTCGCCACCACTGACAATTTTGGCTGGTTCGCCACTGCGGGTGACGATGGTTGGTTCGGCCTGGATTTTGAGCAAGCCTTCTTCGCGAAGTGCTTCGAGAAGACCACCGAAAGCAAAGTCGTCACCCACAATTCCTAATGACATGGTCGCGTTACGAAAACCCGACTGAGCCAGACCAACACCTGGCGGCCCGCCAATCGGTACGGTGAATGCATCCAGGGGAGAGATCGCACCCGGGGTACTCGAAAAGGCGACATTACGGCCCAGATAAGTGAAATTGAGGCCCAGTGAACGCAGCTTGGATCGTTGAACTTCCATCACTTTACAGCGGAGTTGAACCTGTTGCGGGCCACCCATCTTCATCTGATTCAAGACGTTAGGATAATAGAGCTTGGCGATATCTACGATCTCGGTGATTTGTTGTGGTTCGACGACCCAGCCACGCAAAAGGACGTTGTCTTTCAGCTTGGTGACGGTGACGGAGGTATTGGGGTATTCGCGGCTCAGGACCGCTTGCAGTAATCGAGCATCGCCCGCCACCATGACATCGATGGTGGTGATCGCTCCATTTTCGTCGGTGATCACCATGGTGGTGATTCCTTCGGTGATTCCTTGCACTCGAAGCTGATCGTGGGCGAGAGCAGTCACACTGAGAACTGCCGGATCAAATCCATCAACACGCAGAATTTTGCGCGGGAATTGGACAACGCGGGCAAAGCGCTCGGCAATTTCGAGCTTTGTTCGCGATGCCGTGATCTGAACGACTTCTCCGGCGACGGGAGCATTGCCGTTCTGTGCGAAGGCCATTCCAGAGGACGAAGTGAGCCCTGGATAGGAAAGAAAGGACTGGCAGAGGCAAAGTCCCCAAACCAGTGCTGCACGCCAGCGGTGAGTGTGAATTCTGACCTGCATCCCTGCACCTCTCGTTCAATCCGTCGAACGATTGAAAAACAATTGATCTCGTTTCATGGCGACCTGGTGATTCAAGATCAGGAGATGATCGTTAGAACTCAGGTACGCACTCACTGACTATTTTCGCATGGCCCGCGAAGTGAAAATCTTCTTATGTATTCAGTCGTGCTGAGCGAGATTTAAGTCTTGGTTCATCATGACTGAAGTTGTTGGTTTATCTTTTCATAGCGTCTGAAGATTGCATCGCCGAAGGTGAATCTTCGGGTGACTTGATGCGATCCGTACGATTTTCGGGTGTGGATACCGAATTGGTTTTCCTGGTCGTTGTTTGAGATTTCGATTTTCCCAGGCCCAGCATTCCTAACCAGCCACCTTTGGTTGGCTGGTTTTGAGCTCTGGTCGAGGGGGTGAGAGTCTCTGGGCTTTCTGGCAGTTCAAATTCAGCGACTTGTTTTTTGTCGCCATTAAAAATTTCAACTTTCCAGGTTGGTTTTGGTGGAGGCGGTGGTTCGACCACTGGTGCGGTTTCATCGGTGCTGGAATTCAGAAAATCAGCGAACGATGGCTGAGGCATTGCTGGTGTTGGAGATGGCGATGCGGGGAGACTGCTGGCCACACTTTGTGGAGTTGTGGCAGGTTCTTGATCTTCAGGTTCATCAAACAGTTCTGCTAACTTGCGATCGAGGGCGTTTTCATCGAGATCACCAGTCTGCTCGGCAGGAGCTTTATCGTTGCGGCCTCGCAAGAGCAGGTGGAGAGTTCCCTTTTCCTGTGCGAGTTGCAGCAAGGCTCCCTGGC
The DNA here is from genome assembly GCF_000092105.1 of Planctopirus limnophila DSM 3776. NCBI lineage: Bacteria > Pseudomonadati > Planctomycetota > Planctomycetia > Planctomycetales > Planctomycetaceae > Planctopirus > Planctopirus limnophila. Next base: position 1,033,148 of record NC_014148.1, read on the forward strand.
CTGGGTAAACCAGCAAGGAAACGTTCTTGGATTGAGAGGAATCTTCTTTAGCGGCTTCCGTTCCCATGCGAACGGAATCTGTCGCCCAGACCTCGATATATTGGAGGACTGTGCGAGTTTTGAATGTCTTGCCGTACTTGGGACGCGTGTAGGAATAGGTAACTTGCACATCGACACGGTCGCCCGGGGAGAGCAAACCGCTGTGCGTCATGGTGGCAGTGACAGGTACAGTCACCACGCGCATGCCTGGCGGAATCTCCATTGAAGCGCCGTATTCGCCCTTGTTTCCCAATTGTTTCTTGAGAACATACTGGCCCTCGTAGAGTTTCACACGAGGAGCCCGCTTATCGTATTCTTCTTTGCTGCTGATGACGTCATCAGGAGCTTCACTTTTCGAGACCAGTTTAAAGCCCACGCAGGTTTCATCCAGAGGAGTCCCTGCCTGAACCTCTTTGCGAGCCACGAGCACCTTGATTTTCGGCCCGGAGCCTTCTCCGGAACGACTGCCTAATGTCTGTTGAACTCCCATCATGGCAATCAGCCCGCAGGCCACAGCCACCAGCATGAGAATCATGGGTTTCATTTTCATAGTACCACTCCGAGTGGAATCTCTGGTCGAGAGAACGAGGCTGAATTGTCACTAACATTCAGCATAGGTCACATTCTCAGGACAGGTCGAAAGATTCCTGACTCGATACAAAGAGCCCTCCGCGGCGAGGCGGAATGGACGCTATCAGCATTGATCGGTCAAGAAATGGCAGACTCTTCACTCTTTGACGCCTGCAACCGTCAGAACGATTGAACGAGTTATGCCGCAGATGCTGCTATGGCGAACTCTGCAGAAAATCAGTGATCTTCTGGCAAATGATTTTGTGCAATCGGCGTGATCGATCTGCGAAACTTCTCAAGATTCCAAAGCAGGCAGACTCTGCCGGTGAGAGCAGAGTCTGCAATAAATTCTGACTGTGATTTTCGAATCCATCGAGAAACTGGCTTTAGATCAGACCGGCATAGACAAAGTAAGCAATCGATCCAATGCAGATGGGAATTCCGTAGGGCAACAGCAGCATCCGGGGCTTACGTTCGGCTGCAATTTCTGACAGCTTGCGTGGATCGCGAATGGTCGTCCATTCGGTCCAGATCAACATGGCCTGACCGACGTGCTTATGCAGATCTTTGCGATAGCAGGCCATGATGATGGCCATAATCGCACCGACAACGACAGAGACCATAAAGGCTTGCCACGTAATGGCTGCACCCAGCCAGGCTCCCATGCCCGCCATGAGCTTCACGTCACCAGCACCCATACCACCCACTGCGTAAAGTGGCAGCAGGCAGGCCAGGCCGACAACCATACCAATCAGTGAATCACCCAGACCGGCCCAGCCGCCCATGACGAAGCCATAAATCAGGCCGCTGAGCACCATGGGGAAAGTAATCCAGTTAGGAACTCGCAATTCTTTACCGTCGATCCAGGCAGCAAGAATGAGCACCAGAGAAACAAATTTGACATCCCAATGCTGCATGAGAAAACTCTGCCAGTCCATGATCCATAACCTTTCATTTGAGGGGCAATTGGGCTGGTGAGGAGGAGTTCAGCCAGCAACGAAAAGTCCGATTTCGGCCTTCCAGATAAGGCCGTTTCACTGGGAATCTAGGTCATGTTTCGCAAAGGCGACGGAAGAAATTCTTGAGAATTCTTTTTTCCAGACCGGATTTCCGGGCCATGAGAATGCTGCATGTCTTGCGATGGCCAAAAGTTTCCTGGCCTCTGCTTCCACATGATGGAAGAAACGTTTCAGTCGAATCGATCGAAAAAACATTAAAAACAGACAGCCAGACGCCGGAATGACAAATGGCGTCATTCTGGCGACTGGCTGAAATCGGTAACACGTCCTTCGTCGTGACACTCCAGGGAGTGGCAAGAAGGTGAATTAGCTGAATGTTTGCTATCTGCCCAGCAGTAAGGTGACAGCCACCATCAGACCCGCAAAAGTCGCAGTGATCAGCTCGGCGACACCGTTGGCGGCAAATTCGATCCAAAAGGGAAACATAAACCAATCCGTTTCGTAAACTGAAATTTCGTGAGTGAAGCCCGCATCAATGCTCCAAAAGCCGCCGCACGACTGGTTTGTCTTGCGGCGGCTATGGAATTTTCAGAATCAGCCCAGACTATGTCGCGAGAGTATCGGCGACGTTCTGGAACTTGGCAGCGGCGTTGGTGCCGATGGCCTGCACAGCTGTGAGGCAAACGATCACGATCAGGGCCAGCATGACCGCGTATTCAACGGCTGTTGGACCATCTTCAGAAACCAGGAACTTCTTGACGCTGTTGATAATCTGCATTTCGACACACCCTCTGAATGATGACTGTGACCAGCATGTGTCAAGAACCCGCTGCTACCACCGGAGTTGCAGTCCCTGATTCCCGATCCACATACAGGCTCGCAAATTTCAGTAACCCAGACGGCAATCTGTTCGTGGTTGCTGGCATTTGCATTTCGTACGACCGCTTCATCGAGGGTTGTTGTTGGCCTCGCTGAAGGGCTTCACCAGAAAGCTAGGTCACATTTACGATGAGTCAAATTGCTGCTTGTAGAAAAATTTTGAGGATCTCGTTGCCTTGCCGGGTCGTGCCGGTGATGTGGCAAATCAGAAACGAGCTCAGGGCCAGTTTGAATCAAGTTGCGAAAAGGTGCGCCAGGCGAATCATTTCCGCAACATCACCATCGCAATGGTTCATTTTCGATGAATGGATCTGCAGCAGGTCACGGAGTTCTGAGGAGCATCTGCGACTGCCATTGGAGAGTCACTTTTCAACCCTCGCGATGTTTTTGAGAGCACCAGGTTCCGCAGGCGAGTAAAGACGCCAGGCAGCGCCCTGCCAGCGAAGCCAGAAACAACGTCTGATAAGCCGCCATGGCGTTTTCGGGTGTTGATGCTTCTAACAGCCAGCTCAACCACCAGGCTCCGGCAATGCCAGAAAGGCCAGCGGCCATACCAGCACCTAATCGAAAGACGGCAAATGAGGCACTGCGGTCACCCTCGGGGCTTAATCGTAGCGCCATGTGGGGGCCGGCTACGTTCACTGCGCCAAAGGCTCCCCACGCGACATACGCACCGCCAATCATCCACCAGAATTGCGGCGATGAAAAGTAGAAAAAGAGCATCGAACTGGCAGTGATCGCTGTTCCGAAAGTCAGCACAAATCCTTCTCGTTGTCTGGAAGAGAATTGCCCTCCCTGCCAGGAGGCTGGCAGTTGAATCAAGTACATGAGAGAGAACATGGCCTGCATGGGGAGAATCGACATTTTGAGGATCTGATACTGATACTGCGCCAGAACAGCCTGAGTTAACCCGTTCGCTGCTCCCAGACACCACGCATGAGCAATCAGCCAGCCATACCCCGGCTGTTGAAACGATTCGCGTAAAGTGGCCCACAGCCCCGTGCTTCTTCGAACCTGGGCCAATGAGACTTCAGGCAGAGCGAGCATGGGAAGAAGAGAAGCCAATTGCAGCAGGACACCTGTGAGAAAAATTCCTGCATAGACCATAATCAGCAATTGATTGGAGCCAGTCATGCGGGCCTGTGACTGTGCAAAATCGCGAATCGCCGCTGCGATGAATGGCAGCAGCAGTTGTGTGGCAATCATCGCCATGGAACGTATCGCGAGAGTCCTTCCCCAAAGTGGTGGCGCAGCGAGTAGACTGATCCAGTCACTCCAGGCAGCAAAGGCAATCCCCTGAAAGATACTGGCTAAAGAGATGGCCAGAATGATCAGCCAGAGTGCCGTCTGAGGATCAGGAAAGTCGTGATGCAACAGCGCAATCCCTGGGATGCAGACGAAGAACAGCCGGGAGACAACGGTTGAAAACCACCAGAGATGACGGCGACCCCAGCCACTCTGAAGTAGCGGCCTCGCATACAGTCCGGCTAAACCGCATAAATCGGGCAGAGCGAGCAATAAACCCAGCATCCAGCCCTTCGCACCCGCTTCCTGAACGAACCAGTTAAAGAAGACACCACTGGTCAACGTGCTGCCTGCCTGCCAGAGGAAGGATGTCAGGGCGATTCTGATGGAAAGTCCTGCAGGCATGGGCAATGTGGCTTTCAAGAATCCATTCCTCGATCAGCGGGCAAACTCAAATTTGATTTTTAGTAGGCAGGGGGCGATCCAAATTGTCTTGATCTCAGGTTGCGACTCGAATCCGATGTCAGGTGAGCTTAAACTGTGGCAGTTCCAATACGACTGGATCAACATCGATTTCCGATACCTTGCTGTCGCTGGGACTTTCGATAAGGCCTGAATATGTTTTCGATGGAGTTGCTGGAAGAGATTTCCCGGCTGACCACTCCGGTGATTGCCGGAGCTGCCGTCGTCCATGTGCTGATCTTTCTGTATCTGTGGGTCTGGGCCAATCGCGATTTGAAGAGAATCTCTGCCGAGTTTGAACGCTTCACACGCGGGTTGGATCATCGCAGTGTGCTGGAGCCTTACTCGAGTCTTTCTGATCAGATCGATGCCTTTCTGGCGGATGTTCGCGACGTCTTGGAAAATCCGCTGCGAAAAACAGAACGTCGGTTATTGCTGGATCGTTTAGTGACGCTGGATGAACACCGCCGCTACCTGCAGTCGCAAAGCTTCGAGACTCTTTATAACGTCGCCCGGTCGATGATTGAGGCTTATCCGATGGCGGGTGTTCTGGGCACAATCATTGCCATTGGTTGTGCACTGCAACAATCGCCGGGTGAAGATGGACGGCAAACGATTCAGGCCATTGTGCAGTTCTTTGGCAATTCGATCTGGTCCACTTTTGCCGGGCTATTGGCGGCTATTCTGCTGATGTTTATCAACAGTTTGTTCGAAACGAAATTTCGGCGGTTGGCAGAGAATCGAACTTTTGCTCGTGAAACCGTCGCGATGGCTCGCCGAGAACTGGCCATTGTTCCCGCCGGGAATGGCGGGGATCACCAGACAAGGCCCGTTGAAACGACGAGGTTGGCACCATGAAGCCGCATCGACTGGTGTTTCAACTCACATCACTGCTGGATCTGCTGCTGATTGTGATGTTCGCACAGTATCTCGAGATGCGTGTGCAGGAAGAAGAACTTCGTTCCACGATGGCTGCTGAGAGACAATCGCTGGAGCAGGAACTCTGGAGACGCTCGACCGAAGCCTCATTATCGCGACAGGAGATCGAGCGATTGATGGGCGTTATCGAGCGAGTCTTTCAGCAAGATCCTCAAGAACTGCTGAAACTGCTCGATAAGCAGCCACCTGGAATCACTCAAAACCAAGGTGTTGCCGGTGCACAGGCTGAAGTACAGCTGCTGCGAACTCGATTGGTGCGACATTTTCAGACACACGACGAGATGCGAAAACGGATCGACTTATGGCAGCTTCATCTGGCAGCCAATGGAATTGTGCGTGTCGATACCGGCCGGGGCTTGCCGACAGTTGAGTTTCGCGTCACGACGGCTGAACAAGTCGCACAGGATCTCTTTGCGCTTTCTAAAACCGTTGATCAGCCCAAGAGTCTCGTCGTCATGTTGTTAACGTGGGGTGATGCCAGGTTCGGTGATCGCCAGGTGATGGAACAGGGGTTGGAACTGGCGGCTGAGCGGATGCAGAAAGATGCCGGGACGAGGTCTCGAATTGAGCGGGCCACGCTGGGTTATCGCAGCGATACTGATCGTCTTCCGCAAGTGCCTTGATTCCCACGGCATGACGAGTTTGACTTATCAGCCAGCACGAATGATGACCAGAGCCATAGACAACAGGTGAGAAGCATGTCAGACGATAATCGATATGATGGCCGGATGCCTTATCGCAAATGTGGGAAATGGGGCCTCAAACTTCCGGCGATTACTTTGGGTTGCTGGCATAACTTTGGCGGGAGTGCGCCCACGGCTAATCAGCGGGCGATGATTCACACCGCCTTCGATGCGGGGATCACGCACTTCGATCTGGCCAACAATTACGGCCCGCCGCCGGGTTCAGCCGAAGAAAATGTCGGCAAGTTACTACGCGAGCTTCCTCGCGATGAGATTATTGTCTCTTCGAAAGCGGGCTACCTGATGTGGCCTGGGCCCTATGGCGAATATGGTTCCCGCAAATATCTGCTCGCGAGTCTGGATCAATCGTTAAAACGGCTGGGCATGGATTATGTCGACATCTTCTACAGCCATCGATTTGACAGCGAGACTCCCCTTGAAGAAACGATGGGTGCCCTGGAAACGGCTGTAAAACAAGGGAAAGCTCTGTATACCGGGATCAGCAGTTACACTTCGGATCAGTCGATTGCTGCCATTCAGACGTGTGCTGCTAAAGGCTTTCAACCGCTGATCATTCATCAACCCAATTATTCCCTGCTCAACCGCTGGATTGAAAAGCGGTTACTGAATGTCACGGGATTACACGGCATGGGTGTGATCGCCTTTTGCCCGCTTTATCAGGGGTTGCTGACGGATAAATATCTGAATGGCATTCCGGCAGGGTCGCGCGCGACAGTAACGGGTTCCCTCTTGCGTGAAGGAGATCTACGGCCAGAAGTGATCGAGGTTGTTCGCAAGCTGGCAGAACTGGCGAAGCAACGTGGCCAGACATTGGCTCAAATGGCACTGTCATGGGTCTTGAGAGACAACCGAGTGACGACAGCACTGATTGGCGCCAGCTCGCCGCAGCAGATTCTGGAAAATGTCGAGTGTGTAAAAAAACTCAGCTTCACCCGTGAAGAACTTCAGCAGATTGACGCGTGGACCAGCAGTATCGAATTGCCAGCCAGCCCCTGGGCGACTGAGTAACGGCAAACCAGAGGTTTTGTCTGAATTCGTCCTGAATTTTGGCGACTTCTGGTGAGATGAGTGTTCAATGAGAGTGTTGAACACGGGCTTTCCTTACGTCGTTGTCTGGCCATGGAGAAAACAGCATGAGCTATCTTGTGAGTCGTCGGTCATTCTTAAGGGCCGCTGGCTTTGCTGCGGCAATCAACGTTTCTGGTGTTTTTGCAGAAGAGTTAATGCGAACACCGGCACTCACGGAGGGGCCGTTTTATCCGGATCATTTACCGCTGGATACCGATAACGATCTGCTCGTGGTGAATAACCAGATCACTCCTGCTGTGGGCGAGATTACTCATCTTTCGGGGAAATTGCTGAGTTCTACGGGTGAGCCCATCCGTAATGCGTTCATTGAGATCTGGCAGGTCGATGGGAACGGGGCTTATCTGCATACCGGAGACAGCCGGCATGCCAGTTTTGACAAGAATTTTCAGGGATATGGTCGCTTTCTGACAGCGAGTGACGGGAGCTATTACTTCCGCACGGTGAGGCCAGTTCCTTATCCTGGGCGAACTCCGCACATTCACTTTGGTGTCAGTCTGGGTGGGAAGAGGGTGCTCACGACTCAACTCCTGATAAAGGGACACCCGCAGAATGAGCGGGATGGTGTCTTTCGTGGATTGAAGTCTGAAGCAGAGCGAAACCTGTTGCTGGCAGATTTCGAGAAGATCCCCAATTCGCCGATTGGTGAACTCGCGGCGAAGTTTGACATGGTTCTGGGCCGGACACCCGAAGACGATCATCAGGTCCACGGGATTGCTAAATCGGAAATGGCATCCGGCGGTGGCCGCGGGCCGGGTGGCCCGCGTGGCGGTCGTCCACCCGGTGGTGCCGGTGGGCCAGGTGGAAGGCCGCAACGGCCCAATGTGCCACCTTCGGGTTCCACTGAAGAGTAACAGGCATCACGCGCGTTGCGGCACTTCGAGAATGATGATCTCTTGAAGTGCTGCAACGTGTTTTCGTTTGTTGAGGTCATCAAGAAGTTAACGGTCGCGTGGCCAGCCGGAAGAGTTCGACATCGGTGGCTGGGTGGCAGCCCCGGCTGGTGCAGAGGTTGTCGGTTGGGCATGACCTGTCTGCAGGATCGTATTCATCCCCAGGGATGGGCTGCTCGACATTGGATTCGCCAACTGAGATTGAGCCTGCAGAGAGGACTGATCCGGGAATGACTGAATGCTGGTGATGGTTTCCTTGACCTGCTGCATTTCCCGGCCATCGGCAGTCTGGACGAGCATATCCAGCACACTTGTCAGCCGGGAACTTGTGGGCAGGCCCGTCGCACGATCCACCCGGCAATCGCCCGCCTGTCGTCCACCTCGCACAGAAACCTTGATCCCTTGAGGGCCATATTGAGCCGATGATGGGGCATAGGCGCCGACAACATCGATCACGACTTCGCGAGGGCCCAGGTCTTTGACCAGGCAGCGAGTTTCCAATGTCAGTGGAATCGGGCCGTCGGTTCGTTTGGGTGGTAACACCCAGGTGGAACCGACAATCACTTCCTGGGCTCCGCGAGCGGGCAGGAGTCCAATTGAGTTATCAATAAAGTTTGCAACACCTTCATCGTGAGGCAGCACCGCCAATTGACCAATCACATGCGCCTTGCGTTCCGCAGGAACATGTGCCACACAGCGTTGTACAAATTCTTCGAAGCCCAGAACTTCCGCTACCCGGCGGTCAGGCCCCAGCCAGAAGCCAAATCCATTGCCAGGGAGACCGGCATAAGCCACCGCTTCCTGGGGGATCGCCGCTGCGTTCTCAGCGGAGTTGTAACTGATCGACTTGCCACCGAGATTCTGCTGAAATTGAACGCGGTGATACTGCACTGAGAAACGCGTTCGATCAGCCTGAATCTCATCCACTTGCAGGACGAGTTGAAGTTCCAGTCGGCTCGTCCCCACCACCTGCGAAGGTGTTCCCTGTGAGACACGTTGATCGACCGTCTTTAGTAGTGGAAAACGATCGCCCACTTTGACGCGTAATTCGAGTTTTTCGGATGCCAGTGCCGGTGCTGCGGGTGCTTGCGCAATTCCATTCGATAAGTCTGTAGCATTCGTCTGGCTGCCAGTAGACATTCCCATGTCTTTGGCGACTTCGGAAGAATCGCCAAAATCCAGCTCCAGATCGGAAGTCTCGTCGCTTCCCGATGAGTCACAGCCAGCCATGAAAATGACGATTGTGAGAAAACAGCCAAACCAACCCCAATTCTGGAAAAGTCTGGCGCTGAGAATACGGAATTCAGGAGATGTCATTCCCATGTTCTGCCGACATCCTGTCTGAGATGGAATAGACTTAAATTGTTCTGTGGAAACGCTTTGTTGCAATATAGCGTAGTGCGACAATTCCTTGAGATCCTCTGGCAGTGATTACCGCATCCAGAGATTATCAGCGAAATGGCGATTTAAGGAAGAGTAGCTTGAACAACCGGGAGTTGGAGAAGGCAGATTCTCGTGGAAATCCGGTCAGTGACAAGGCAGGATGTTAGTGTCGGCCCAATTCGATCTGGCAAGCAAGTTGCCGGGAGACTGCCATGGTCAAACGCCTCATGTCATCCGCTTCCTTTCGAGGAATGATCGTTTCGGCGTCTTTGCATGCGGCTCTGCTGGTTTTGCTCAGCTTCATCGTCTTTCATTCAAAAGAGCTGCCCGATCATCCGCTTTTGACCACCGTGTGGGCTGATCAGGAATCACGACAGGAGCCGCTGTCTGCCATCGTTTCTGTCCTGGAAGAGGTTGAAGTTGATCCTCTGACAAAAGCCCAGACCCGCATGGACCAGGGAGGATCTGCGGAAGTCCTCTTGGCCGAAGATCGCTTGAGTATGGTCGATGAACTCTTCCTTGAAACCAACCCTGCGATGCTGCTGGAATTGCAACCCGCTGTGCCTGGCGCCGTGGCAAAACCTGCGAGGAATATCAAAGCCAGTGGCAAAAATCGGACAGGGGGAAGTGGAAATGGAAAGGGCGTCGGGAAAGGCTCTGGCCGCGGTGCAGCCGGGCAGGGGATTTTTACGCGGAGTTCATCTGCTCGAAAGGTTGTTTATGTGGTGGATTGCTCGTTGAGCATGAATGCACCTCACCCACCAACATATTATCGCACGGGGGTCCCTGCCACTCGATTTCAGCGTGTGCAGTTGGAACTGGTGCAGGCTGTTGAGGCATTGCCTGAAGAGACCGAGTTTTCAATTGTCTTCTTCAGTGATCGAGCCTTTGCCATGCCGGGAGAGGCCATGGTGGTAGCCTCTCAGGAAAACAAAGTGAAAGTGCTGAAGTGGGTCGCGTCATCCATGACGATGTCCGGCGGTACCGATCCACGTGAAGCTCTTGGAGTGGCTTTGAAGATGCAACCCGAAATGATCTATCTGCTCAGTGACGGTTCTTTCCATCCTGTCATTCAACAGGATTTGTTCAAGCTGCAGCAGGATCGGATTCAAATTCACACGATCGCTCTCGGTGAACCTGCTGCAGAGGCCGTGTTGAAGCAGATTTCGGACCGCAATCGAGGCGAGTTTTCATTTGTTCCTTAGCGGCATTCTTTGGAGTGGTGTAATTTGTCTGTTTTCCGTTGGCTTCGATGACGCCAATCAGAGTGCTTTCGCAAACTGGCAACCAGCGTAAACGGTGGCAGCACATTGAATCGCTTCGAGAATGGCTTCGTCGGCCAGACCCAGTTGACGGGCTTTGGCCACATGTCCTTCCGTGCAAGGTTTGCAGCCATTGACATCACTGACGGTGATGTTGATCAACTCGACTTCAGTATCTGTCAGGCTGGTGCCGGCAAACGTATGGGCTCTGAGTCCCACGGGCATGCCACTGAAAAGATCACTGCCACTTAAATCGCGAAATTTGAAGAAGACGTTGTACATCGCACAGGTGGCTTGAACGGCAAGAGCATCGGCGACGAACTGAGATTGGGCCGATTCACTCCCTTCGACCAGGTTTCGCAGACGCTGGGCAAAAAATTCCGTCATCGACTTCACACCGGCTGTATGGCTGACTGCCAGTCCAATCAAGGCTTTGTCTTTGAGGCTGAGTTTGCCCTGGGTATAGCAGAACTTCTTGAAGTTCATGTAGTAGTCATTGACGAATGACGGCACGATGGCCATGTGATGAAAGAACTCCGGGATGGAATCTGTCCCGAAGACTTCGGCCAGCCTGGATAACGTCTGCTGGGCTTTCTCATCAATTTCTGCTGGTGTGCGTGCAGGCCAGTAAGGATGCATCATGATTCCTGTCAAAAAGATGTGGGAATAAACGCTCGATATGAGATGGTTGGAGCGCTGTCGAGTAAAGAAAACAGCCACTGGGAACGCTCGAAGTCCGAACGTTCCAGGGCTGTATTCGTACGATGTGAGAATCTTCCTGCCGGAAGATCGAGACTGATGTACCGACACCAACTGATAAGGAACTAGTTGAGTGTTGACTCACCTTTTTTCCAGTTGCAGGGGCAAAGCTTGTCTGTCTGGAGCGCATCGAGGACTCGCAGAACTTCTTCCACACTGCGGCCCACGGAGAGATCGTGAACGGCGAGCCAGCGGACGGTACCAGTGGGGTCGATCAGGAAAATGCCGCGATAGGCAATGCCCTGCTCTTCGTCGAGGACGCCATAAGCCGTTGAGAGCGTGTGAGCCGTGTCGGCGAGCATCAGATGCTTGAGGGTTGCCAGGTCTTTATGGCTATCGCACCAGCCTTTGTGAGAGAACACGCTGTCTGTGCTGGCTGTGAGGAGTACGCAATCGCGATCAGTAAAGTCGCCGACCGCATTGTCGAAAGCGACAATTTCCGTCGGGCAGACAAATGTGAAATCGAGTGGATAGAAGTAGAGGCAAACCCACTTCCCACGAAGATCAGCCAGACTCACCTTGGTGAACTGGGCATCGGTATTGTCTTTGGTACGGTCATAGGCTTGAACCGAGAAGTCTGGAGCAGGCTTACCAACGCGAGCAGTCATTATCAATTCCACCTTGTAAGAACACGAAATCATTCAAAACCGATTGAGTGCAGACTCAAATTGGCTGAATGGTTGATCATTTGGCCAATCAGTCACTGGATACTGCCTGTGCTGACTGAACTAAGTATAGCCTGCCAAGGATGGCAGACAAACCCTGCGGAGACAATGCCTTCGATAGGTTTTCCCTATGAGTGTCGCCCGCCGGAATCTGATCATGGAGGCGATTCGTCAACAAATTAACCCTGGAAAACGGAGAGTTTCCAGGGTTAAGCGTGTGAATTTCCAGCCAGTTCAGATGCTTTGCGGAATCAACTGGCTGCTATCAATTCGCTGTTCAGTTAGAAACCTGCCGGGATCTTGAGCAGGCCACCTTTGGGCTTATCGCCAGTCTCTTTACCGAGACCGAAGACAGTCACATAGGCGTTGCCATCTTTATCGAAAGCCAGGGCTGTCGGTCGATCGAGTGAAAGCACCTTTTTGGGCTTGATCTCTTCGCCTTCGATCACGAGTTCAAAAAGCCCGCCCTGTGTGGGATCTGGCCAGGCAAAATCGACAGCGTAAAGTTTGCCATTGGGGGCGTAAGCCAAACCGGTAATATCGTGCAAACCTGTCTTGTAGTTCTTGAGCAGTTTGCCGTCTTCTGGATTGTAGAACGTCACGAGTGAATCGCCGGCGACGTTGACTTCGCCACCTTGACTGATGACGAGTTCTTTTCCATCAGGTGTGACAGTGGCTGCGATCGGGGCATCAACATTGACTGCTTCTTTAGTCGCGAGCCATGGTTCGAGGTTGCCTGGCTTGCCGTCGGTGATGACAGAACGGGCGACCCAGCCTTTGGCATCGTTGCCATTGGCCGTGACGTAAAAGCTGTTTCCAATGACTGCAACGCCGTAAAAATTGCCTTCACCTTTGGGGCTGGCATCTCCAGGGGCGATGGGGCCCACGGTGAATTCCGCATCGGTTTCTTTGCGGGGAGGGCCGGGAGTTTTGTCTTCGATCTTGTAGATTCGAACAAGCTCTTCACCATCAGGGCGGCTGCCATCTGCCACAATCAGCTTGTCAGTCCCCAGCAAGGCGACACCCAATGGCCCGATATCGTACTTGGGGCCTTTGCCGTAGACATCTGTCGGGAAGCCTTCGACTTCGAGGAAGATCTTGTGAGGTTTCCCTTGAACCAGTCGAAAGACACCCTGCTTGGAGACGATGAAAACGTGGCCATTTCCACCATGAATGGCGACGCCCGTGGGGTTATCCAGGTGCTCGACCAGTTCTACGGTCTTGGGTGCTGCAGGAGCTTCCGCTGGTTTGGTTTCAGCTGGTTTGGTTTCTTCAGGCTTGCCTGATTCAGGCTTGGCCTGTTCGGGCTTAACGTCGACCTTTGGGGTATCAGCCTTGGCTTCTTCGACCTTGGGAGCCTCGACCTGTGGTGCTTCGGCTTTGGGAGCTTCAGCCTTCGGGGCTTCTGCGGGTGCAGGAGTTTCCTGAGCACTGATTGAGGTCATTGTGATTGCTGAAACCAGCAATGCTGAAGCCAAACTTCGTGCCGATGGGAGTTCATTCATCCAGAAACGCATCCCTCGTTCCTCTCATCTAAATAAGGTCTGGTTCGTCCTGTTGTGGCATTCCATTTCGAAGATATTCAACTTGCGGTCATGATTCGAAGGGATTCTTCCGAGTGAGCCGCCTGCTGCTTCGTTCCAACAACTCGAATCGAGCCAGATTGTGTCTGGCAACTGATCGAATTGTCTCCTTCAGACTTACGATGCTAACTCGATATGGTGGCGAAAGCAAAGCGGTTAGGTGCGTAAGAAGTTACTGCGGTATCGAGCCTGTTGAGGTTGTCTGGCTTGTCGGGCGGTTATTGGGGGAGTTCGGGCTTGGTGATAATAGGAAGATCCGGGCTGGATAACCCTTCCCGCATGAAGATGACCAGAGCCGCTTTTTCTGCGTCCGTCAACTTGAGCGGGAAGATTTCTTCATCGAGGTAATCGTTGGGAGTGCCCCCTTTGTTGTAATGCTCGACCACTTCTTCGAGTGTCTTGAGACTGCCATCATGCATGTAGGGAGCAGTACGAGCAACTTCTCTTACTGTCGGAGTTTTGAAGGCCCCCTGATCGGCTTCCAGCTTGGAGATCGCAGCACGACCCGCATCCTGGCTGCCAATACCGATGTTATGGAAGGCGTTATCAGTCAGGTTGGCTCCGCTGTGGCAGGCACTGCAATTGGCTTTTCCGAAGAAGAGAGCCCGCCCCAGTTCGAGCGTCGGGTTCCAGTTTGTCGTATCGCCGGCAACAAAACGGTCATAAGGCGAGTTGTTGGAAACAATAGTTCTTTCAAAAGCGGCAATCGCCTTAGCCATGTTTTCCGCAGTGACATCCGTCCCAAAAACTTTCTGGAACTGAGCACGATACCCCGGCACTTCATTCAGACGTTTAACGAGTTCATCGAGTGTCATCCCCATTTCAATCGGGTTCTGCATGGGTCCCAGGGCTTGCTCTTCGAGAGTCTTGGAGCGTCCATCCCAGAACTGAAACTTGTGGTACGCGCTGTTAATGATCGAAGGGGAATTCCGATTTCCACGCTGGCCGCCAATCCCTTGAGAGTTGGACTCACCGTCGCTGTACCCTTTTTCCGGATTATGGCAACTGGCGCAAGAGACTTCCTGAGTTTTCGAAAGCCGGGGGTCGAAGAAGAGTTGCCGACCCAGTTCGACTTTTTCTGGCGTCGAAGGATTGTTGGCTGGTGAAGTCACTTGAGGGAGTGGCCAGGGGCCATTGTTCGCGACTGCCAGATGAGTCGATGGACCATGAATGGAAAGCCCGCAGGCCAGAATCAATGTCAAAACCCCTAAACTACGTTGCTGCATCATGGCTCAATCTCCTTTAAGCATAGTATTTATACTATACCGTCTTGACGCATTCCCCATCAATCGAGTGCATTCATCGCGATGAGCACTTTATTAGTTCTGGAAGGCAATTGAATAGCTCGCCATTGATTTTACTGAAATTCGACGTAGGTGAAACACCTGAAAATCCCACGAAGCGTGGGTGCCGTCGGAACCAGCGACCGCCTGATGGAATTGAGCGTGTAGGTTTTGAACAGGCTGGTGAAGATCTGAACTTCGACTGAGTGGCAGTCCTGTGGACTCATGCCAGCAGTGTGTCCAAATCAATACCCGCTGCATGTGGGACGATCTCGTCTGTCAACCTGGCAAATCCTGGGGAATTCGCGTGGACGTTCGCTTTGTTAATCCCATCATACGCGCTGCCACATCTCTGTTTGCTCAGATGCTCAGATCACCTCTGGATCTGGGGAAACCAGGATTGGCTCCTCGCAGACCCTATAGTGGGGTGACCGGTGTCATCGAGATTCGTGGCGGTATCGTCGGGACGATCGCTTTGAATCTCAGCAATCACCTTGCGATTGCTGCTGCCAGCACGATGCGCGAAGAAAAAATTCGCGAAGTCAACACAGAGGTCTTCGATGCCATTGGCGAAATGGTCAACATTATCGCCGGACAGGCGAAGTCAGAACTGGCCGCTCATCAACTGTCACTGGGGCTGCCGACAGTGCTCAAAGATCGACTGCACATGGTGCGATTCAGCGGCACACCCGTTGTACGAGTGCCGCTCTATTCCAAATGGGGACCTTTAACGATCGATTTTTCCATGATTGCGCAGCCCAATCGCGGCCAAACAGTACCCGCGAGGATGACTGTGCCTGTCATCCGCTGAGGCGAACATCAACTGCTACAAGCAGAGTTCAATCATGGAAAAGTCGTCCACAAAATCTGCCGATCCCTGGAAGGCTTGCAGCGATTCTCGAATGGCTGATACTCGCTGGCTGGATCGGTGGGCATTTTTCTCGATGGTTTGGATTAAGCCTTGAATCCCCAGACTTTCACCTGCTGGTGAATCCAGTTCAAAGGCACCATCGCTGTAAACATAGAGCCTGGCCCCTTGCTGAACTCGCACGCGTTCTGCCTGATAAGGAAAGTCGGCTGCCGCTCCGATCATGATCTGATTGGAAACGAGCTTTGTGCAGGGCCCGCCGGGACGTTGCCACAACAGGGCGGGTGGATGACCTGCTGCGCCATACTCCAGTTCTCGTCGTCCTGTGTGAAACACTCCGTACCACAAGGTGAGAAACTTTCCATTGTGCTCTTCCATCGGGAATGCTGAATTCATGGCGCACAGCACCGATTCGACATCGGTAAAGCAGATCCCGGGCAAGGCCTGTCTGCGGAGTGCATTCAGGGCAGAAACGGAAAGCAGTGATGCTCCGACTCCATGCCCACTCACATCGAGCAGGTAAATCGCCAGTTCTTCTTCACTGATCCAGTGATAGCCGAAGAGATCTCCACCCAGTTCCGAGCAGGCCACCAGCTCGTGACTGGTGGAGATTGATTCCGTCAGCGGGGTCGGAAGCAGCGAGTGAATGTATTCTGCCGCATCTCGCAACTCATTCTGCAGTAAAGCCTGAGTCTGTAGGAGTTGGGCACGGACTTCGAGGAGCTTTTTCTGAGCCGAAATCAGATCGAGCATTTGAAACTGCTGCTCGACGAGATGGGCCAGTTCTTTGAGTGGTGCATCATCAAATGGCTTCTCAAAGGGGACCGTATCCGCCATGCAAAGTGTCCCCACGGGCTGCCCGGTCGGACCTGAGAGGCGAAGACCGGCATAGAACCTCAAATGAGGGGCTTCCAGCACCATCGGGTTATCGGCAAAGCGGCTATCTTGCGTCAGATCAGGAACAACCAGTGGTTCCTGCTGAGCAATTGCATGGCCACAAAATGAGATACTGCGAGGTGTTTCGAGAATTTCGAGGCCGACCCGAGCCTTGAACCATTGTCGATCACGATCGACCAGCGAAATGTAAGCGATCGGAACCTTGTAGACGGCTCTTAAGGCACGAATGATTGAGTCGTAGCGGTCTTCGGGCGGGGTGTCCAGCAGTTCCAGGGCATACAACTCCTGGATTCGCTGCTCTTCGTTGGGCAGATGGGGGGCCGAAAGCATACTGAGAACCTTAACGACAGCGTGGTCGAACAGGTTCTCAGCATGGTTATTCAGCCATCGGTCAACAAGTCAGGCGTGATGAATTTGAGGGGGATCTGAACGTGTGGCGCAACGTCGGGGCGAACATCCGTGCTCGACCCGCGCTGCATCTTTAGCACCTGATCTGAATGGAAGTCCGTCCCCATTGCAGACCAGGCGATCTCCTCAAAGAAAGTTCAGCTTGAATGACAAGGCCTTTTCAGGCAGCCACCTTCTGGCGACCTGTCATTGGAATGACAGCTGGCATGTTGCCCATACGGCAAGCACCCACGAATTCCTGGAACAACTGCATGTCGAGAGCACTGGCGGTGTCATCTTCCGGATGCCATTGCACACCAATGCAGAACCAGTCCGGGTCAGTTGATTCATAAGCTTCAATCACACCGTCTGGTGAGCAGGCTGAGGCACGGAAGCCTTGAGCTAACTGATTGACAGCCATGTGATGATCGCTGTTGACGCGGATTTCACCAGGGCCGTAAACATCCCAGACACGGGTTCCTTCGGTAATCTCAATAATATGGCGATTACATTTTTCGACCGAATCGCGGTGGTGCAGAGCACGGGGAACTTCTTCCGGAACGTGCTGGAAGATCGAGCCACCCAGCACAATATTCAGCGTCTGCATGCCCGAGCCGATCGCCAGGATTGGCAGCTTCATTTCGACAGCCATCTTGCAGAGCAAGCGATCAAAATCTTCCCGGCGTTGTGGCATGGGGCGAGTGTGTGGGTGCGGTTCCAAACCCAGGCGAACGGGGTCAAGATCGTGACCACAACCGGCCAGAACCACGCCATCCACCGAGTCGAGAATCTGCTTCAAATCGTCCGTATCTTCCAGTGGAGGGGTCAGAATCGGTAAAGCACCAGCGGCGGTGACTGAGTCGTAATAGCCGGTGTTAAACCAGCTCAGTGCCGGGCCGTCTTTCTTCTTGGGGCGAAAATCCCCATTGAGCAGAACAACGGGCTTGGAAATAGGTTCAGCAACTTTGCGACTCATGGCACTTCCTTGTGCTAAGGTTGAACTTCAACCTGAAAAATGCTGGCACTCCCCCCTTAGGAATACCCAGCACGGGGTACGAATCCATTCGATGCAATCAACAGACCACCAATCAGCAGATCAAACCCTGTTGCCATTCATGGCGAAGACAAACTTGCATGCAGTACACGGATGTCGATTTGATAATGAAGACCGGCTCGAACACTTTGGCCAAGATTTGAACATTGGCCGAGTGGCAAGAATTGCCGTTGACTGCAATACAAATAATTACAGTTTCGGAAGACTGCAACGATTTCAACGATTTTGCGGCCTTTGCTGGATAGGCATACTACATCTTGTGTCTTGCAATCTGGTTCGATGGGTTGCAGAAAGTTCTTTTTGAGTCGAATGATGCACGACTTCCGTTTTTTGAGGCTTCTCTTCCAGGTGATCAATTGATGTTTGAAGAAGAACTTAAAGTGTTTCTTGAAAATGAGTTAGAAACCTTGAAGGCCGGTCGGTTTCTTGGAATGAGCTGTCAGCAGCCCCTGATCGTATTGCTCTCGGGGCAGCTCGGGGCGGGAAAAACGACACTCACGCGCGGGATCGTGGAGGGATTGGGCGGAGTGATTGACGATGTTTCCAGCCCCACTTTCACGCTGATCCATGAATATCAGGCTCGTCTCAGTGTCTATCACCTGGATACTTACCGGCTGAAAACCTCAGCCGAGTTCTTTGAACTGGGGGTCGATGAACTGCTGGAATCTGAGGCCGTCGTGCTGATTGAATGGCCTGAGCTTGTCAGTGAGTACCTGCCAGCGGATCGACTGGAAATCGAGATTGTTCATCAACCCGAAAACACCCGGGAGTTAACGGCCAAAGCGACGGGGCCCACCTCTTGCCCAGTGCTCGAAAGATGGCAGGAACTCTTGGGAGCCCCGTAGATCCTGAGTGGTCTTCAGGTCCCATTAACCCGCGTTAATGATGACGAATTCCGAGGGGGCGTCTTGCTGGAGTTGGTCAGCTATTCGGTCACTGCCGGATGCCAGTAGATGTCAACGGGTTTGAGGCCCGCTTCTGTGAGTGCTGCACTGAGTCTGGCCTCATTACTCGTTCGAGATGAGGCTTTGCGATAAATCTTGACTCGCGGGCCTTCGTTCGAGGGTGTGGTCAATAACGCCTGTTGAATCACCTGATCGAGCGGTATGACAGCCGGTTCGATGGCATAAGTCTGGCTGTTGCGGAAGTGAAATCCCGCATCGTCGATAATGATATCCAGCACTGGAGGTGCTGCCTGGGTTTCTGGTCGAGAATCCGTGGATGAGGCCAACGTGGTGGAGGCATTGGTTTTTGATAACGTCTGATCGACGTCTTCGTCACTGACTTTGGTCTGTTGTGTCGAGACCTGCACGCCTGGAAACTTGGAGTCTCCCAGCCCGAAGCCTTTGAGCCAGCCGCTGATCCAAAGGCCAAACAGAATGCCGCCAGTCGCCACCACGCCAAGTGTGCGTCCCATTTTCATGTCAGGGTCTCCGGGTTCATGACGAGGGCTCGTTGGCCATGGAAAAGAGTGATTCTGCCTCTTGCCAGTCGAAGCAGCGCGAATGACTGGTCCGTGTTTAATCAGGGTTCAAAGGCAATATTTATGGCCAATGTAACTGGAAAGAGGACTTTCTGTCAGCCCGGAATTTGAAGGTTTGCAGAATGCTTATTTCCACTTCTCCAGCCCTCGCCGGGCTCTTTGCTGATTGAGTAGCACAAAGGCCGGCGGAAACTTCTTCAACAACTTGATGAGCTGGCTGGTAGAACAATCGAGTTGCAGAGCTGCCCGCTGAGGTTCCCACGCATTTTCGGCGAGAACGTCCAAAGCTTCGGAGAGCAGTATGGGGAAATCAAAATGTTCGTCAGAAACGATAATTTTCTGTTCTCGAACGCGTGATTTCCAGAGTGGAGAAGGGGCCTCAAGAGCAGACTTTTGACTGCGGATTTCCAGTGCCAGTTGCAGCCTGAGACGTTTGAGGGCTTTCGACTGGTTCTCTGCCTGACTGCGACGTTCGGTGGCCTGAGCCTCGACTCCTGTGGGAGTATGCTTCAGAAAAACTCCCGTTTCGACTTTGTTGCGATGCTGACCACCGGGGCCAGAAGTTTTCTGGCGACGCGCTTTGCACTCGCTCAGGAGTTGCTCATGGCTCAGTAACACGGGGTGTTTCCATCCTTGAATCTGCGAAGCGTGTGGCTGAGTCTGTGGATCAATTTCCACAGGTTCAAAGTTCTCCAAGGGTTGCAGACTCTCGGTTGTTTCTGATGAAGTCATGTTCATTTTGGTGCGTGGATGGTTTCCAGAATCCTCTCGAGTCATGATGTTGCCGGCGGGTGGATGAGTTTCGGGACGAACCTTTTGGGGAAAAACTTCTGACAAGTGTGCATGGTTTGTGGCAAAGCGATTGGCGGCTTGGGATTCCCTTTGGAAAGAGATGCAACTTTGAATCAAAAGTTCATGCTTTTGAGGATAGCAAGACCATGAAAAGTTGAGTCTACTATCAGCAAGAAAGCGCACTGCGAGCCAACTGGCTTCAAAAACCGAGTTTTATTTCGTATTCGCAGCATAATCACTGATTGTAGACATCTCTCAACAGGAAGTAACTCACTTGGCGCTGACATCAGCATCGTCGAATTCTCCCGAGGCGGAGACAGAGACTGGTGGCTTACCTGCCTTGACTGGGAGTGCGGCAGCCTCTGAGAAAATGCTTTCAATGACGCAGTCGGCAGCAGCAAGCACTGCCACATCTCCGGCCAGTCAGGCGCAAGCGGCAGCTGCCAGAAATCTGAGTTTTCGCAATCAGGCTCCCGGACGGCTGGCTTTGCCAGTCAGTGCCTTGATTGCCCTGGCTGTCGCAGGTCTATTGCTGCTGGGCTACTTTGTGGCCTCGCCAATTACGGCCCGCTGGTCATCGCTCACACGCATGACGTTTTTTGTAGCGATTGGCGTATTGATCCTGTTCAGTCTGCAGACCTTTGTGGAAGACTGGATTCGCAAACAATCGGCCAGTATGCGGAAAATGCCCGTGTTTCAGCGAAACCGGGTGCATATTCCCAAGGAAGGGCTGATGTATCTGGGAATCATGATTGTGCTGCTGGTGGGCTCGATGCTGGGCCAGTCGAATATGATGATGCTTGTTTTTGCGGTAATGGCTGGCCCGTTTGTACTCAATGGCTGGGCGGCCTTTACCGCTCTGCAAGGCTCGAAGGTGTCGCGCACCTTACCCAAACGAGCCATGTGTGGTGAGCAGTTCAGTGTCGAAGTGAGCTTCCGGAATGATCGACCACTTTTATCCGCCTGGATGATGCTGGTGCGGGATCAGGCACGGCCAGCCAAAGCGAGACACTCTCAGATAGCCGCTGTCGCCAGTGTCCTTTTTACACGCGTGGGGCCCAAATCGATTCAACTGGCCCATTATCGCATTCGACTGGGGCATCGCGGCCGGTACATCTTCGGGCCACTGAGTGTCTCCAGTCGCTATCCACTGGGATTGATTGAACGCGGGCTGGTGGTGAATGCTCATGAAGAAATGCTGGTCTATCCCATCATTGGCAGATTGCATCCCCGCTGGAAACGTGAACTGGTCGGTGCCTCTGAACTTGTGACATCGAGCCAGTCGAGGGGCGGGATTTATAATGATGATTTTCATCATCTGCGCGAGTATCGCAGTGGCGATAACCCGAAGGCGATTCACTGGCGAAGTTCTGCCCGCCGGAATGAACTGATTGTCCGCGAGTTTCATCAGAATCGCGAACATCATCTTTCGGTCGTGGTCGATCTCCATCGATCGGCTCATCCGACTCCCGAGGAAGACCTGCAGGCTGAACTGATTCTGAGCTTTGTGGCGACACTTTGTGCCGAGCATTCGCAGACATGCCGGGAATCGACAGTGCGTCTGGCCATCAGTGGTGAGTCGGCTACGGTCTACGAAGCAGCCGCTTCACCTGCCAATCTTGAATTCCTGCTCGATCAGCTGGCATTGGCCGAACCTGGTGCAGCGACCACGACCACGTCGATGCTGGCAGAAGCCCAGAGAATTCTCAGTGCGAATACAAGACTGGTTCTGGTGACATCCAGACTACACGGAAAAACCACAGAGAGCGATCTGAGCCATGCCCAGACGGGGCGAGCTCAGGTGATTCATATTGATCCATCAACCTATGCCGATTATGTCGTGCTGGATCAGGATTTTGCTCCCCGAGGAACTTCGATACTGGCTGAAAGCGATGCGGAAGAAGCGGAACTTCTGCCAGACGATGATCTGTAGTTTCGGCCCTGCAACACTCTTTTGTCTGCAACACTCTTGTCCAGAAGTTGGTCGTCCACTGCCAGTACTAGCCAATACTGACGGCAGGCAGACCACGGAAGCGTCGCCAGGCACTCAACTGGCCCAGGTGAATGGCTTCGTGCGTCGTGAGCAGGTGGGCCATGAGATCGCCGGTGGAGGGGTAGTTTTTCACCAGAAATTCCACCGGATTTGGCTGAGCGGCCCACGCTTCGTTCACGCTGGGTAACAAGGTGGTGATGTCGACGTGTCCGGCATGCACCGCAGCGAGAAGTTCTTCCATACTGGCGGTAATGCTCTGCTCATTTCCAGGGATCGAACCTGGGCCAAAGGCTTTGTGCCAGGCGGGAGGACATTTCAGCTCTTCCCCTAGAAGTTGCCGGGCATAGTCTGTGGAAATCGCGAGATGGCCTGTAATCCAGAAAGGAGTATTCAGTCCGGGCATCGGCTGAATTTTAGCCTCCTGTGTACTGATACCGCTTACGAGTGATTGCAGATACTTTTGATTGACGCCATACAGGACGAGGTCGCGTGCAAACATGAGGATCTCTGTCAGCTTAAGTGTTTTGGTGGTGTCGCAGATAGCTGCTGAATCGTGGTAGTGCTTCCTGGTTCGACATGCTGGCCAGCGTAGCGATTCTTCCGGCCAATGCGAATTGTGGAATCGTTCCTCGTCGCTTTTGGATCTTTTCCTGGTTGAGATCTTTTCCGGGCTGGCAGGTGACAAATTCTTGAACTTGCCTGCTGAATTGTGATTGTCGATTTGATTCGACCCTTCCAAACAGGCACAATCCGTAACGACCAGCGATAGACCGCAGGATGTGGATTGCCGGAATAAACACTTTGACGACTGAACATCAAGGAGATCCGAATGGCTTGGAAGATGCAGCACCTGGGTATGGCACGCGGCGCTTTGTGTTCACTATTCGGGGCCATGTTGCTTTCGGGGATTTCCATTGCGGTGGCGGCACTGCAGGAAGAAAAGTCGCCAGAAATTGCCTTCAGTTCGGAAACAATCGATGTGGGTCTGTGTGTGAGCAATATGCAGGCGTCGATCGATTTTTACACCAAGGCCATCGGCTTTCAGGAGTTGCCTGGATTTTCAGTCCCCGCTGACTATGCCCAGGAGGTTGGGTTATCTGACGGTCAGGTGCTGGATGTCAAAGTGTTGACTCTCGGAACGGGGCCAACGGCCACCAGATTGAAACTGATTCAGTTTCCCAAAGTTCCGGGAGCGCGGGTCGATCAATCGTTTATTCAGTCCACCTATGGCATTCGGTATCTGACGATTCATGTCAAAGATGTAAATGCCTCGCTCGAAAAATTGAAGCAGCACAAAATCAAGCCGATCGCCAGTTCGCCCAAGCTGCTGCCAGCCGGTTTTCCAGAAGGTGTGGGGCTTTGTAACTTGCGCGATCCCGATGGAAATCTGGTCGAACTGGTGGGGCCATATCGTCCGTAAATCATACAGTATGTGAGAAACTGGTTTCTGGCACTGGCGAGAGAAGAGTGATTCATGGCTGGCCGCATGATCGGACCATTTGAACTGGGGGATCGACTGGGTGTCGGTGGTATGGGGATTGTCTACCGTGCCACCTACACCAAGACGGGTGCTCCCGTGGCGATCAAGATTCTTTCGCCGGATCTCAGCCAGGCAGAATCATTACAGAAGCGGTTTGAACGCGAAGTCGCCATTCTGAAGAAGCTGCAGCATCCGCATATTGTGCGCTACTATGGCGGCGGGAAACTGGGGACACAGCGCTTCTATGCGATGGAACTGGTCACGGGTGGTTCCATTGAGGGCTACTTAAAAGAACACGGCCAGCTTCCGTGGAAAGAAGTGCTCGACCTGGCACTTCAGATTGCCCAGGCGCTGGAACATTCTCACGCTGCCGGTGTAATTCATCGCGATTTGAAGCCTGCCAACCTGTTAAGGGCCAAAGACGGCACACTCAAGCTGACAGACTTCGGTATTGCGCGTGATACCACAGCGACGGCACTGACGGCTGCTGGCCGAACCGTGGGCACATACTCGTATATGGCCCCTGAGCAGATTCGCGGCAAGCCGCCGGTTGATCGTCGTACGGATCTGTATGCACTCGGCTGTGTGATGTTCGAGATGATTACGGGAGAGACTCCCTTTCGCGGAGACAACGCGGGCGAGATGCTGATTATGCATCTGCAGGAAGATCCTCCGCGCCCGTCATCGTTGAACGCAGAATGTCCGCAGGTTGTCGAAGATCTGATTCTCAAACTGTTGGCCAAAGATCCCGAGGATCGATTTTTCGATGCGCTCGCAGTGCAGGTGGCGATTGAACAGATTCAGGAACAACTCACAAAGCCGGTCGAAGCGATCTCGCCAGAGGCAGCCAAAACTGCTGAAGCCAATGTTCCCAAGAAGAAAAAACGAAAAAAATCGGCCAAAGTCCCCTTTTATGAACGGGCGTGGTTCCTCGCTTCAATTCTGGTGACGATCCTGTTTCTGGCCACAATTCCGTTCTGGCCGATGTCGGAAGATCAGTTGTTTGCCCGGGCGGAAGCACTCATGAAGAGTGAAGAGCCCACCGATTGGGGAGATGCCTACGACAAGTATCTGAAGCCTCTTCAGCAGAAGTTTCCTCAAGGCAAACATGCCGGCCAGGTTCAGCAATATGTCGATCAGGTCGAGATGCATCAGGCGGAGCGCAGGGCCCGGGCCACTGCGAAAACCGGGCGAGATCCGAATTCTGAAGCGGAGCGATTGTTCCTGGAAGCTGACCGATACGAAAAGTTTGGCGACCGTATTTCGGCTCTGGAAAAGTATGAGAGCATGGTCGTGCTGCTGAAAGATCGAGAGCAGGACCGGGCCTTCGTCATGCTGGCCAAAAAGCGGATTCAAGAGATCGAAGCCGCTGGTGGCGACCCGGTCGATCGAGTGCAGATGGTTGATCAATCACTGGCAAGAGCTGATGAACTGGCCCAGCAGGGGAAAACGATTGAAGCTCGCACCATCTGGAACAGCATCATGACGCTCTATGCGGGAAATCAGGAGTTGGAAGTCCAGGTGCGGCAGGCGAGGCAAAGACTTTCCGAGAAACGCAGTTCATCGGAATGAACGATAACCATCACTTCAGCACAGCCAGTCGATCAGTGCCGCTTTGACCAGATGTTGTGCTCACGATAAAATCTGCGAGAAATCAAGCGTTTTTATCATCTGACAACAACTCGGGCAACAACACTGGAGTTCGCATGCAGAAGTATGCCCATCTCGCGGACGACTTCTACGCGAATTTGAATCTTCACACAGAAATGCCTCTTCCCGGGAGCCGGGAAACGATCCTGGGGTTTTTCGAGAGGCTGCAGAAAACCTATCCTTCGATGAGGAATTTTCATTCGCGCGAGGGGAAGGATTACATCCTCGAATCGGATAAAGATCAGGAGCAGCAGAGGTGGGTTTCGATGGAAACCAAACGCATCTCGAGTGGGCTGATCAATCCGCTGGATCTGGATGAAGCAGCTGCCCAGCATGAACTGGTGCTGCAACTGGCCCCGTATATGCTTTCAGTCTCGCCGCTCGATTGTGAAGCACTGGACTATATGCTGGGGTTCGATTTCGCTTATCGAGGTAACCACGATGCTTTGCTGGCGGAAGTTCTTTCACCCGGCCCGGCAATCGAAAATCTGCTGGCCTTGCCCGGGGCCCAACCCTTGAGCTATCAGCCGGGAATTGTCATGGCCCTGGATGATACATGTCGTCGGCATGCGCGATTGAGTGTCGAAACTCGAACCAATCCTTACCAGGTTCGTAAAGGTGAGTTTGGTGAAGACCAGATCAGTGTCTATTTTTGTGTGCGGCAATATGGCAGTCTGGATGCTTCTTCAAGTTACGATACAACCTTTCGCCAGTTGAGATCGATCTGCGAAGAACTTGTCGATCGATGTGTGGTTGAACAAATCCTCAAGCCCATTCAACAGGCGATTGATGCACGTTAGACTCTTGTGGAAGACTCGCCAGAGCCGACAAACAGAGACCAGGTTCTCGTATTGAGAGTACCCCATGGCTAACGCCAGACAATTGACTTCACTGGTCTCGAACAGCGCACTTTCTCGAGCGGAGAATCTGCGACTGGCTCCACGATTCCGCAAAACCAACCGCATGCGGGGTGAACATCTGGCTGGTCGCGGTGGTTCAAGTACCGAGTTTGAAGACTTTCGAGATTACAGCCCTGGTGATGACATCCGGTATGTCGACTGGAATATCTTTGCCCGTCTGCATCGCCCTTATCTGAAACTGTACCGACACGAAGAAGAAATGCATGTTGTCATCCTGCTGGATGCTTCCAGTTCGATGAAGTTTGGCGAAAAGTTTGATCGAGCCCGGCAGGCTGCCGCACTTCTGGCCATGATGGGGCTCATGAATATGGAGCCAGTCTCGATCTACGCCTTGGGCAGCCGGAATGAGGCCACGCATCAGATTCGACGACTGCGCGGGAAAAGTTCTTTCCGCAAACTTTTTGAGTTTCTCGAAAACCTGCCAGTTGGGGGTGATGCCGAGATTGACTTTACCATCGACGCTGCACTCCGGCAGCACTCGGGTCGCGGGGTGGTCATCTGCCTGTCAGACTTCCTGACGTTTGGCCGAATTGATCAGGCCATCAGCCGGTTGTTTGGAGCTGGTCTGGAACCCTGGGCCATTCAGATTTTATCCAGCGACGAGCATAACCCTGAGTTAGAACAGGATGTTCGTTTTGTCGACTCCGAAACGGGAGAAACGCTGGATGTGACAGCCGGGGGAGATCTGTTGCGAATTTACGAGGAATACCGGTTGTCACTCGAACGAGAACTGGAGCAGGTCTGTCGGCAACGTGGCGGGCGGTCGTTGTCATTCAACACCAGCCAAAGCGTGGACAACATCGTCTTCGATACACTCCTTCGTAAAGGCTGGGTGCGATGAGTTGGCCTGGCTTTGCATCACTTTCAGCGGCCTGGTATCTGCTGCTCCTGGCACCGCTGATCCTGTTTTATTTTCTCAAGCTGCGCCGACCGAGAGTCGAGATCCCTTCGTTGGCCTTATGGCAGCAGGTGGTTCGCGATTCTCGCGTCAACTCTCCGTTTCAAAGGTTCCAAAGAAACCTTTTGCTGCTGGCACAGATTCTGTTGCTGTTGGCTTTGATACTGGCAGCCATGCAGCCCTTCTGGCCGGCTCGTTCGCAAACCGCACGGTATCTGCCTGTGATTATTGATATCTCGGCCAGCATGGAAGGTGTGGAGAAAGCGGGTGGCCAGACCAGACTGCAACTGGCGAAACAGGAAGTGACCAAACTGATCGATGGTCTTATGGCCGATCAGAAAATCAGCCTGATTGCCGCCTCTGACTCGGCCCGTCGATTGACGGATTTCACGAATGATCAACGCATCCTCAAAGCAGCACTTGATCAACTGACGATTTCTGAATCGACAAGTCAGTTGGAAGATGCCTTCCGCATGTCGATCGCTTTGGCACGCACTGTGCCTGTCGAGACGGTTGTCCTTTTCAGTGATGGAAATGTCCCTCCAGAATTCGATCTGGAGCTTCCTTTTCGAGTGAGCTTTCAGAAAGTCCCAGCGGCAACGTCGAATGTGGGGATCACCGAATTCAATGCCAGAAAATCACGCGAGAACTGGGAGGTCTTTGCCCGGGTCGAGGCTTCGTCAAAATTTGCCGGGCTCACTCAAGTTGAATTCTTCGAGAATGGAGAACTCCTGAGCAGTGAGTCGATTTCATTGGCTGGCGGATCCGCAGAGCGACTGATTTTTCGCACTTCTTCGCCAGAAAGTACGGAGGTGGCTCTGCGCCTTGTTCCGGATGGTGTGGATGCGGTTGGCAGTGATAATGAAGCTTTTCTCGTGACTCCGCAGGTCAGGCCACTGAGTATCTATTGCCCTCCCGAACTGACGACGTTTCGTCATGCCCTGGCTGCCATGAAAGACGTGGTTGTCTTTCCCGCTGAAGGGGCTGCGACACCATCCTCAGTGGATCTTGTGATTTCTAATCAAGTGGCTGATGCCGAACGTGATGCGCGGGTCATTTTGACCGTGGGTTTGGTTCCCGCCGAGCTGGAATCATTTATTTCGACGGAAGAAGTGGCCACAGGTTCGGGATTGGCAGAGGTCACGGACTGGTTAAGGACAGATCCTCTCCTGAGGCATGTGCAGCTTTTAGATGTGCAGATTGGCGGGGCACCGCAATTGAAGGAAGGTGAGTCCGACCGCACCATTGAAGCGGCAGGTTTTCAGGTGGTAGCGACATCCACAGGAGGCCCGCTGGTTGTGTCGAGGCCCTCGGGGGCACAGCAGCGCTATCATATTTTGTTTCCGATGGAACGTTCGACGCTGCCCTTCCGTGTCGGGTTTCCCATCCTCGTGGCCAATGCCGTTGATCTGGCTCAGAATCTGGCAGGCTTGAATGAAACCAAAGCACTCCGGACGGGTGTCTTCCCCCCGTTGACACTTCAGCCGGAGACCCGCTATCGCATTGTGGGGCCGGTCGAACCGGAGTGGAAACTGGCTGCAGGGAGTTCGTTACGATTAAGCCCGATGGCTGCCAATGGTCGCCAGCGCACCACAGCGCGAACCACAGAATTGACGACAGATGCCAACGGACAACTGGCAGGTGTGGCAGCACCGGCTGTGGGTGTCTACCAGATTTTTGATGGTGGAACTCTCGTCAAGCAGATCGGCGTAGCGCTTCAGAGTGTGCAGGAGACATCTCTGTTCGTGCAGCAGGACTTAAGATTTTCAGAAGCCAAAGTTTCCGCAGCCGATGAGAAACTGGCTGTCGAAACACCACTCTGGCGCTGGTTTGCCTGGGCAGCGCTGCTTTTTCTGCTCTGGGAATGGTGGCTGTTCCAGAAACCAGCACTGCCTCTCAAACGTGCTTAGTTTGATCAAGACCTCCCCTGTTTGTGCCATGCTTGCGGCTCTGAGCAAGCATGTTTTCGCATTCCACACACCCTGTAAATGACCACGCCCTTACGCAAAGCCTCCAGGGTCGTGCCACCCAAAACAAAGTCAAGTCTGGGGGCAGGGCCTGCGCATCGCGTGGCTTCTTGTTGTCGCGGAACTGCACGACAACCCGGACACAAGTTGGCCGGGCTACCCGTTAAGAATTTCCGGAAAACAGCTTCTCCCGCGTGAATGACTGATGGCCGAGGTCGATAGAATTTTCAACTTTTCCGCATGCGGCCTGCATGAAAGTCAGCTTGTTAAACAATCTGACAGTTCTGTTGTGTCTCTGCCGATAGTTTTGAGCAGGCGGTGAATCTTGAAGGCCTGTGATTTCATCAGGTTCGGACTGTCTTCGGCAGAAATTGCCGCTGGATCGATGAGGCCTGTTCAAGTGAGTTGGCAGCGCGTCTCTGCAGTGAGTGACTGGAATGCCCCTAAACTCCTTACGATGGACAGCATTCACGCTCGCTCTGCTGAGTCTGGCGGGTTGGCCTGACTGTGCGTCAGCTCAGGAAGCGGGTTTTCTGGATCGCTCTCTGCTGGCAGATCCGTCGATCGTTTTCAGTCCAACGTCTGGCGATGAAATCGAAACCGATCGCGACTCATTTACACCGGCAACGACAGTGGTGGGCCACCACAAAACGATTGTCGAAGCGGCTTACTCGTTCATTGATAATCCCTCCAGCCGGGAGACACACAGTTTCCCGGAATTGCTGGTTCGATATGGCGTGAGCGACCGCATTGAAATCCGGCTGGGATGGAACTACGAGACGGGTGGTGGCGGTTCCGTCAGTGGGAATTCTTCGTTCATCGAAGAAGAACCATTGGTTGATGAGATCGAGAACGACGGAGATCTGCTCTATGGATTGAAGCTGTTTGTGAATGAACAGGCCGACTGGCTGCCTCAATCCTCGCTTATTGTGCAGGCCAATACTCCGACATCCGGGAGTCTGAATACGACACAATTCACACTCTGCTATGTGGTGGGTTGGGAATTGCCGAATGCGTGGACGATTGACGCCGCCATGCGCTATTCAGCCACCGCCGAAGAGGAAGATCATTTCAATCTGTGGGCTCCGTCTGTGGTGCTCAAAGTTCCTGTCGGAACAAAATATAAAGCCCATATCGAATACTTTGGCATCTTCTCGGATCAGCAGGAGACAGCGCAGACCTCACAATACATCAGCCCGGGAATCCACTATCTCATCACACCAGATCTGGAAATCGGAATTCGTGTGGGCTGGGGACTCAACAGCGACTCAGCACGATTCTTCTCGAATGTCGGTGCCGGCTGGCGATTCTAGTGAAAAGTAGGGCAGGCTCCCGCGTACTTTGCATCCAGCACTTCTGTTCGATTGGCAAAGTCTGCTTGCTCAGAGCCGCAAGTATGGCACGGATCACCGAGAGTTTTGAACTCCTCATCTCCCTACCGCCCAACTAATTCACCTACTCCTCTCGGGGGAAATCTCTAAATCACCAAGTGCCTCGTAAATGGAAACATATCGCGGTCGAAGTTCCACCGCCTTTGCAAGCATCTGCTCAGGATCTCTAGTATCCGCCATAAACACTGACGGATCAGGAAGAAAATCTAGAGGTTTGACTTTTTCGTCAAAATAGCAAAGCATCTCTTTCTTGATCGTCACAGGTAAGCCGTCAAGTATCTCTGTCGCAGAAGTGTCGCGACGATGCACAAGTTTAAAAACAATATTCTCAGCACATTGCCTTTTTGTGATATTCCCTTCTTCAAAGCCATTAACAAGAACACCCCAAGTCGCGTAGCCCTTGTCTGATTCCATTGATACTCTCCTATAAATTCCGACCACGCATCTATTGCGCGAGTTATAAAACGGAAGTGTCTCCTCATTGAGGCAGGCAAAAACCAGGCTCTTCGCAATACTTCGAGCATGCAGAACAACACACGGCAGTGTACCGCCGGATGACCCCGGTTGAAATTCTTTTTTCTACCGGGGCGGTGAGGACACAGAAGGATGGACGGCTTGCCTGATTCAGTTGAATATGAACTCTTTTTCAAATTCACCGGAGGGAACTTCTGCCGACAGTGCCTCCTTTATCACGACACACAAGTAGCTTGCGACACTCAACCTGTGCTACCGCGCGATACCAAGCATTTTTTTCTTAAGACAGCAGCAGCATTGCGCAGCCGTCATTTCAGTAACCTAATCTTCGACTCCATAGAAGGCGAACGAGAAAAATTGAACTCTCACACATTGCGGATATAGCGGCTGCATAGAGGATTACAAAGCCCTCGTCACGCGTTGGATGGTCTGCTGCCCACTTAAGATATGGCCAACCGCAAAGTAGTCCAAGCAAGACAATGAGAGACACGCCAATACCTGGAATCGACCATGACTTGACTTGATGGAAATAACTGGTGGCGCCGTGTGCTGTAACCACTTTTGCTCGTAATGAATAGAGAGCCATTCGAACTTTGAGGAAATTATTAATCCCAAGAAAATCCACAATACGCTGCTCTTGAATTTCGCACACTTGTGGGAATTTTGCTCTTATGTTTGCCCAGCGTAGAAGTTGCAACTTCTCAACTAAGTGAGTTAATGATTTGACGTAATCTATATACTCTAGCTGAAAAGTTGTTAGCACAAACGGTGCCCAGAGAACATTTCGTGCATGTTCTCGCAATTCTTCTTGAAGGTAGTGCTCCGAATCTAGCGCCAATTTGATTTTTGAAACTG
This sequence comes from Planctopirus limnophila DSM 3776, assembly GCF_000092105.1. Lineage (NCBI taxonomy): Bacteria > Pseudomonadati > Planctomycetota > Planctomycetia > Planctomycetales > Planctomycetaceae > Planctopirus > Planctopirus limnophila. The sequence goes on from NC_014148.1 coordinate 1,064,968, forward strand.
CTTCGTTGAGTGAAAGTTCTTGTGGAATTTCAAGGTGCCCGCTTGACTTGTACTTTTCAAAGGACTCCAAGAACCAGATTGATCCATTGGTCCCATAACCATACTCAACAATTGCGCCTCCGGAGGAGCGGAGTTTATCAACAGCTCTAAGGACGCAATTCGCACATATAACGGCTTCGTGCAGAAAGCGAATCTGCTCCAGTTGAACACCCGTGTGATTGTGGTGACTAAAGGGGGAGTGTGAGATTTGGTACCATGCGCCGTCCCATTCGGGGCGGTATACGTACCAACCATTGTTTGTCTCTCTTGGATCATACTGTTTGAAGAGTAGTGTTGCCACTCCTGGTCGTTGCAGCGTTCGGAGGCGATATTTGGAGCTCTTTAATTTGTGTCTTGTTGGTCCACTAGCGAAGAACTTCGAGAAGAAGGTAGACACAGACGTTGTTATTTCAGTGTACAAAGTTGAGAGAATGTCTGATCCATCGTAAGAAGTGAGGCTGACGGTTGTACCAATAAGTAAAACGCCTACGACAAGCGCGAGAACTTGGCCCAGAAACTGAATTGAGTCTTCGAGGTCGGCTGCTGTAACGTTGGACGGTAGCCATTGTTTAAGGCCTAGGTACATTGCTATGAAGACGAAGATAGTAAGTATATGCACTAAAGCAGGGTGAGGCGATAGTGGGCTTTTGTGTAGAAGTTTTCGAAAGAATGGTCTTTTCATGTTACTTGGTGGCATTTGATGTTTTTGTTTTCTGTAGTAAGTAGTTGATGAGTAGCCTCTCAACTGCCTTGATTAGACTTTTTGCATCTCATTGGCATTCGGCTCAGTTGATCCTTTGGCACATTATGGCTCGTCAGAGCCGCAAGCATGGCACGGATTAATGGCTGCTGTGTTGCCCAGGTTGATCCCCAATAGCCCATCGAGCTCAACTCGTCTTCTTCTGGAAGAACGTGGGTTCGGTGCCGGCGCGGAGGCGGGCGAGGTTGGATTTGTGGCGGTAGACAATGAGGATGGACAAGACGATCGCCATGATCGCCTGCGGAGTGGTCGCTCCTTGAAGACCGTCTGATTGCCGGAACGCCAAAGGAACCTGCCAGCAGATCAATTCAAACGCCAGGTATCCCGCCAGTGCCATGAGCGAACTGAGCGAAACAATCTTGTTGATTGCGAAGCTGCCAAAGAAGCAGACGGTCGCGACAAGCAATCCCCAGGGAGAAGCCGCTCCGAGAGCTCCCAGTGAAGTCGCAATCCCTTTGCCACCTTTAAAGCCGAGCCAGATCGGGAACATGTGACCGATGACTGTCGTCATGGCCGACATGGGAATCACCCACTCGCTGGCTGGGCCTGTATCGCCTCCCAAACCAACAATCCCCGGAAGAAAGAGCGGGGGCAAGTAGCCTTTGAGGGCATCGAGTACAAGGACCACCAGCCCCCACTTTTTGCCGAGTGAGCGACTGACATTGGTGGCACCAATGTTGCCACTCCCCTCCTGGCGAATATCAATCCCGCGAATAACCCGCGCCAGCAGCAATCCGAAAGGGATCGAACCTGCCAGATAGCTGGCCACAATCAGTAACACCCAGGGCATGAACCATCTTCCCCAACAAAAGTCGGACCGGCAGAACCATCTCTACATCAAGCAGCAGGAAAGTACAAAGTCCGGCGGAGGATGGAAACATCAGGGGGGAGAAATGCCATTCTGTTGCCATGATCGAACTCTGCATGCCATGATTCGATGATGAACTATCGGGAGATAGTTTTTCCCTGTGAAGAATGTACTTCTCTATTGTGAAAGAGCTTTGCGTTGTGAGTGATCCCACCGAATCTGACCATGAAGTTCCAGCCGACGAAAAGCCGCCGGAAGCCAGTGAGTGGTACTCGGCCGGGCTGAGGTTTCATTGCACGCAGTGCGGCAACTGCTGCACGGGAACACCCGGTTATGTGTGGCTCAGCACACAGGAGATGATCGAGATCGCCGAGTTCCTGAGCATTTCCACAGGTGAACTGCGCCTCATGCATACGAAAGTCGCTCAGGGGAAACTTTCTCTCGCCGACCACGCGAATGGCGATTGTGTCTTTCTGGATGGGGCTACACGCAAATGCCGCATTTATCCCGTGCGGCCTGCCCAATGCCGCACATGGCCCTTCTGGGAGAAAACCATTGAAACTCCCGAGGCGTGGCAAGCCACATGTGAAGTCTGCCCCGGTGCTGGAAAGGGAGAACTTGTGCCGCTTGAAATCATTCGGGAGAGTGCCCGGCAATCGCGGCTATGACGACTTTCCGCCATTTTCGGCTGCACCGATTTGCGGATCGTAGCCGTACTTGTCAAAGAAATCCTTGAGCCGGCTGTAGATCATCTGCCGGGTCTCGTCGTCCATGATGAAGCGATTTTTTTTGTACTCTGACATCGCCTGGGCTTCGCGTTCAAAGATCGGTTTCATGCGATCCCAGCCATCGAAGCCCAAGGTCTCGTAGACGCGCTGCATTTGTTCGACGGGATGAGCTTCGAGATCGGTATAGCGAATTTCCACGAGATTTTTCTCGGGGATCATGTCCCGGGTTTCTTCGTAGGTTTTGAGGCAGGTATCGAGTGTTTCGAGGGTATCTTGGTAGAGCATCTCCTCACTGGGCTCGATAAAGCTGTTCTCCATGTACATCGTGCGCCGCAGGTGTAGGCTCGAGGAAAAGACGGCGTAAGGGTCACGATGAATGTAAACGAACCTGGCATCCGGGAAGAGTTCGAGCAAAGTCGCCACTCGATAGGTGTGGGAGGGCGATTTCATCACGATGGGCTTGTCGGCACGAACAGTCAGCTTTTTGACGAAGTTGACGAGTGAGCGTTTCCACTTCGCCTGATCGCCGGGGGACATGTGCCGGACATCGAAGGTGTGGCCGTAGTATTTCCGCTCATTGGGGAAGGCGACCATCAGATAGGGGGAAAGCTGTGTTTCGATCAGCAAGGCCACTTCGTCTTCCTGTGGCAATTTCCAGCCGGCGGGCATGTTGTCCATAGGCCGGGTTTTGGGAAGGAAGGGAGCTGCTAATTTGGAAATGACACTTTCTGTCAGCAGGAAGTGCTGCGGGTACATGACCTGATACAAGTTGGGATACGTGAACTGCGAATCGAGCGTCATCAGGTTGTGGAGCAGGGTGGTTCCACTCCGCCAGTGCCCCAGAATAAAGATTGGGGGCTTGGTCACTTGAGTCTGTTGGATTTTGCGACCGTAAATCAGGCCGGAAATCATGCTGTAGATCGAATTGAACGGGCAGATAAAGAACAGCGAAACCAGCCTGAGTGCGCGGGAATAATGCATCCGCGGGCGTTTGGCCATTAACTGCAACAGCCCGCCAAAAGTCAGACCGTGCCAGACGGTAAATAGACCCTGGCCAGTCGATTTGAGCTTGGTGACTTCTTTAGAGGTCTCGGCTTTTTTCGCAGCGTTGTTTGACTCGTGCGAGTGATGATTTCCGCCCGATGAGGCCGCTTTGTTTGTAGATTTCAACTGGCTGTCCAACGCTTGTTCGACAACTTCCGCCGGGGGATGGGACAGAGCAGAGCGAGCCTCGGGAGTTGTCGTCACTGGTGCTGTTCTCCTGGGCCGAAACCGGGGTGACCCCTTCAATAATTCTTGTCGCTTTGATCCACGCGGAAAGTGGACGAGCGCTCTCCTTTGCGAATTGAATACCGGTATAAGTCAGTTCTGCGTTTGTCGCAACCGCAACCCCGGCTTCTTTTCTGCAACAGGCCCACTGGCGCGCAAATTGCCTCATACTTTCTGGCAGCCTTAATCAGAGCAGAAATGTTGCCAAAGCACCTCAATTTTGGGGAAAATGACAACAGGCGATGCCAGGAGACAACGCGATGTGTCAAAAAAAACGATCAGCCCTCAGCTTCGCAGATTCTGCACGTTGTGAATCCCTGGCGAAATCGTCAACTCTGTCACAAACTGGTTTCTGGCAGCACAGTGTGGCTGCTGAGCCACCAGTCATTCGTTTTCGCCGGATCTGTTGGGGGCTGATGGCTCTCTGTGGGGCGATGCTGTTTGCCACACCGACGGTGCGAGCCGAAGACTGGATGTTCAAGAGGTCGTACTTTTCCCACCTGCCGCCGGAAGGAACACCTCAAGAAGCCTGGCTGCCGAGAAGCCGTTCGGCGTACCGCACTGCTTATTATCAGGAACTTCCTTCACTGAGTTTCCGCAGTGAATTGCGCATTAACAATCGCGTGATCCAGGTTGGCCCGAGTACTGACCGTTCGATTCAGGCCGAGGGTTTCATTCAGATTCAGCCTTAAAGGCAAAGAAACTCTGGGGTGAGTGGAGTTTCGACCTACGCCGGAAGATCATCAGGCGAAGAGCGCAGTCAACTTCTCAGATGACGAGATGGAGCCTTGGGCTAAGCCCAGGTTCTCGCACAAGACGTTGAGCACTCTGCCTTCAATGCCGTCGAGTGGCCAGGATGGTGTATCGCCAAAGCCATTTTCAGCTCGGAATTTGAACGTCTTCTGGCTCCACAAGCTTCGATCGCTCTCAGGAACAACAGTTCTTACGAGATCCCCAATTGTGACACAGCCAGCTGGCAGAGAGGTCTTAGATGACGCCACACCCTGGCTGATGCAATAGACCGTAAACACAAAACTCGCCGAGCCGAGCAAATAGACGCTCAATCCCAGTGCTCCACCCACGACATAGGCTGGCCAGAGTAGCATCAGCAAAATTATCAAGGCGAGCCATGCGGCTCCATCGGGTGAAGGATGCTGGAGCTCTGGAAGAGGAATCCCCGCTTGAATCTGCCATTGCTGCCAAAAGGATTTGAGGCGTGGAGCCGGCAGCAGTTGATCGAGACGGGTGCTGGGACGCAGTCGGTGAAAAGAAACTGGTAGAGAGCTTTTGATTTGAGTCCACATCCGGAACTCGGGCAACATCGTCCAATTCAAATTCGAGATTTTGCGAAAAGCATTCGATTCATCCCAGATTCTGCCTTCAGCAGCTAATTGATCCCGAATAATGATTGCCAAATCGCGTGGTGTTTTGACTGCTGAAAAATGTTTGTCATCCAGTTTGATGTCGAAGGTCTCTTCAAGATCCATGACGAATTCAACATAATCGAGTCCCATAGTGGCCACGCTCCTCTTGAGAGGTTGTCGAATCCAGAATGAGAAGGCCGTTTTGGAATCTGATGTTCTTCAGCCAATAGTTCACTCAATCCTGGCTGACTCGCGGCTCTTGGTCACAATCTCATTCCAGCGAGATTGGCTCAGTTCGTCAAAGATTTCTTTGCGGGCGTCTTCGATACCCAGTTCACCCGGGCGGATATCGGTGACTTCGATCAAATGAATCCCCAGTGGCGATTCGACGGGTTGCCCCACTTCTCCCACTTGTTGCAAATAAGCGGCTCGACTGACTGCCGCCGGTAGCCGACCGCGATAGCCGAACCAGCCCACGTCTCCCCCCTGGCTCGCCGACTGAGATTCGCTGTATTGGCGGATCGCGGCTTCCATACTTAACTGCCCTGCCTGAATCTTCGTTTTGATCTCAGCCATTTTTTCGCGAGTGGCTGCATCGGGCTGACCGGCGGGCCATTTGAGAAACAACTGCCGGGCACGCAATCTTGTACCATTCCAGCGTGCGGGCTGGCGTTTGAACTCGGCTGCAATGGCTGCATCGTTGATCTGAGATTGGCTGTAGACATACCACGCCAGAGGTGTCGTGATGTCGGCAGTCCACGCTGGTTCGGCTAACCCCCACGATTTCGTGATCGCGGGCAGATCGTAGCCAAAGTTTTTCCATTGCTGAATGAACTGTTCTTTACGTCTGGCGATATCAGCGTCGGCCACAGTGACCTTCTGCCGGGCGAGGAATTCCCGGATCAATTCGTTATCGACGAGTGTTTCCGTCAATGATTTGTGTGCTGCGGCAGCATCCTGGTCAGTGATGCCTCGTGAAATCCGCAGGAATTCCACTTGTGCCAAAGAAATCGGGCGGCCATTCACCCGGCGAACAATCACCTGATGCAGCGGCGTCTGCTTGCCCACCGACGTAGCCTGTGACTCCTGCTCACTGGCAACAGCTTTCCTTCCATTATCGGGAAGTTCTCCAAGTGCCAGAGTCAGACAGAGCCCCACCCATAGAACGGCGGTCGTTTGGAAAAGTTTTTGGGTGTGCTGTTGTGGCCATGTCCTGAGGGAGGTTGTTTGTGAGAAGTCTGGTTGACGACGGGCAGGAAGGACGGCCAATCGAGGGAAAGAATGCAAGGAGGGCATAGAACGTTACCAAAATCTTGAACTGCGGCAGAAGCATGTCGATCACCAGTGAAACTCTCGAGAGCAGAAAGACTATCACTCTCAAAGGGAATCAGAAAGATGGAAGCTGCTTCGCCAATAGATCAGACTCAAAAAAACAGACCCGGAAGCAGCCATCCTAGGGGGGCGAAGGATGACTACTTCCGGGGCGATCGGAGTCGATATTGAAGCTGTATCTTCCTGAGAAGATTTGTGCTTCGATGTGTGCGGTTTCAGCGGATTGGAAAAGCCATCGCCGAGCATCCATGCCAGCGATGGCGCGTGTCGGGCTGAGGGATCAGCCTGACCAAATCGAAGAAGGAAAACCTTCTTTGCCTGTGCAGCACATCCGTGTGCGTTCCAGGCGAGGCGAAACATAGGGATGACTTCCAATCAGGTCAACAGGGAGTTGAGGAAACTTGTTCGGGCAAATTCTGCCGATGCTCCCGACGAGCATGAGCAGCCTGAATTCCCATTTGTATGGGGCCAGTATCTGCAGGTCTCGCGAATCGAGGTTTTCAGGTAGATATTCGTTCAGTGGGACTGGCCTGCTACTCAGCTCGCGAATCTTGTGATGTCAAAATTTACGGGTTGTATCATTCACGCAAAATCGACTGGCAAGCCGATGGATGAATTCAGAGTCTGTCCGCAGGCTGAAGGTTGCAGCAACGAGCCAGCCTGATGCCAGAACGAGGCCAGACAACAGACAGAACGGGATGTTTCAAATCCTGTGGGCGGGATAAATCTGGAATCGAAAACCAGTCATTCGTCCTGACAAAGGATTTGCATCGTCTCTTTCGATGAAGCCACCTTGACACTTGGGCAGAGCCAGACCTACAGTTCGGCACTCTCAAATTCATCGCGAATGGAGTCGCAATGACCGCTACGATCTCGCTCTCTTCGGGTTTAGTTTCATCGGTACCCTTTATCGATCTTGTGCCGCAGCACAATGCCATTGCTGACGAGGTGATGGCAGCCGTCCAGAAAGTCTTCGCGGAACAGCGATTTATTCTGGGCGAAGAAGTGGTGGCGCTCGAAAACGAAGTGGCGACTTATTGCGATGCCCGATACGCCATTGGCTGCAACTCGGGAACAGATGCTCTGATCATCGCTTTGCAGGCGCTGGGACTGAAGCCTGGTGATGAAGTCATCACTTCGCCATTCTCGTTCTTTGCCACGGCCAGTTCGATTGTTCGTGCAGGTGCCAAGCCTGTCTTCGTGGACATCGACCCTAGAACGTTCAACCTCGATGCACAAGCTGTTGAAGATGCGATCACTCCCAATACCAAAGTGATCATGCCGGTGCATCTGTTTGGCCAGTGCTGTGATATGGAAACTCTCAATCGTCTGGCAACCAAGTATGGTCTGTCGATTGTGGAAGATGCCGCTCAGGCGATTGGTGCGGAGTACCAGGGTCGTAAAGCGGGTGTTCTCGGAAATGTCGGCTGCTTCAGCTTCTTCCCGACCAAAAACCTGGGTGGTGCTGGTGACGGCGGAATGATGACGACTGATGATCCCGAACTGGCAGCGCGACTCAAGCGATTGCGGGTGCATGGCGATATCGGTCAGTACGAACATATTGAAGTGGGTATGAACAGTCGTCTGGACGCACTTCAGGCTGCGGTTTTGCGAGTCAAACTGCGGCATCTCGAATCGTGGACTGTCGCACGTCAGAAAAACGCGAAACGATATGCTCAAATGCTGACTCAGGCTGGTCTGACCGATTCGCTGGTCATGCCCTCCAGCGATGCCACCGGCCGCCACGTTTACAATCAGTACTGTGTGCGAGTGAAAGATGGCCGCCGCGATGAAATTCTGAAAGAGCTTCGCGGTCGTCAGGTCGGCTGCATGGTCTATTACCCGAAACCACTGCACCTCCAGACCTGCTTTGCCCCACTCGGATATCAGGCTGGTCAGTTCCCGGAAGCGGAAAAGGCCTGCCAGGATATTCTCGCACTCCCGATTTATCCCGAACTTCCCGCTGCCCACCAGGATCGTGTGGTTTCGGCTCTCGTCGAAGTTTGTCACGGTGTGAGCGAATCTCAGGTCATTCGCAAAGCTGCCTAGTATTCGCTGGATGACGACAATTTTCGAGAGAGGTGCCCGTTGTACCAACTGGCACCTCTCTCGCTTTTTGTATCGCATCCCGGTGGCCACAACGCGAACAATCCATCGATCGGTCGTGTCCACTCACAACTTGCCTAGGGCGATTGGGCTCTGTGCACACGGCCTCATCAGCGGGTAACTGTCGCGAATCGTTTGCATTCCGCACCTCTGTTGTCGATAGTTGCAGGAAAATTGAAGGTCTTCGAAAGAAAAATTTGAAATGTCAGACACTCCTGAGCATCTGCTGGCCGCCCGTCTTGAAAAGCTTGAGCGAATGGAAGCCCTGGGGCATGATCCCTGGGGGCAGCGTTTCGATGGACACATGCACATTGATGCCGCCCGGGCCAAGGCACCGGAAGAAAAGGGAATCGATGGCGAAGTGGTGCGTGTGGCCGGTCGCGTCATGCGCTGGAGTGATTCGGGCAAGCTGCGGTTTGGGACAATTCAGGATTACACCGGTCGTATTCAGGTGATGATCTCGAAGAAGGACATTGCCGAAGACCAGTGGGAACTGATGGAATGCTTCCAGACGGGCGACCTGCTGGGGGTGGATGGAACGTTACGCCGCACCAATACGGGCGAAATTTCTGTTTTTGCCACGAAGCTGCATGTGTTAGGTAAGAGTCTTTCACAGCCGCCGGAAAAGTGGCATGGCCTGCAGGATATCGAGACACTCCTTCGCCAGCGTTATCTCGACCTGATCTATAACGATGGTGTTCTCGCCCGTATGTTGCGGCGATTGAAGATCATCGATTCGATCCGTCAAACGCTGCGAGGGGAAGAGTTTTTCGAAGTTGAAACGCCTGTTCTGCATGCGATTGCCGGGGGGGCTGCAGCACGGCCATTTATTACGCATCATAATGCGCTCGACATACCGCTTTATCTGCGGATTGCCCTCGAGTTGCATCTCAAGCGACTGATGGTGGGCGGGATTGAGCGGGTTTATGAAATTGGCCGCGTCTTCCGTAATGAAGGTGTTGACGCCACGCATAACCCGGAATTCACCATGATCGAGCTGTATCAGGCTTATGCCGATTACAACATCATGATGGAACTGGCTGAGAAGATTATTTCCGAAGCCTGCAAGGCTGCCAATGATGGCAAGACGGTTGTCGAGTGGGGAGACAAGACGCTCGACTTCACACCACCATTCCAGCGGGCCAAGTATGGTGATCTGTTCCTGAAGCATGCTGGCTGCGACATGCACGATGCGGCGGCAGTGGCTGAAGTTGCCCGCAAGCTGCACATTCCTACCGAGGGGCGGCATCATGATGTGATTGTTAACGATGTCTTTGAAGCGACCGTGGAAGATCATCTCGAAGGCCCGGTGTTTGTGATTGATTACCCATCGAGTATGTGCCCGCTGACTAAGCGAAAGAACGGCCAGCCCGAGATTGCCGAACGATTTGAACTCTTTATTCATGGTCTCGAACTGGCCAATGCCTATACCGAATTGAACGATCCCAGGTTGCAGGAAGATCTGTTCAAGACACAGCTGGCAGGTCTGGCAGAAGAAGACTCGATGGCGAAGATGGATCATGACTTCGTGCGTGCTCTCAAGGTTGGTATGCCTTGTGCGGGTGGTATGGGGATCGGTATTGACCGGCTCGTCATGCTCCTGACCAACACTAAGACCATTCGTGATGTGATCTTCTTCCCGCTGCTGAAGCCCGAAGTCGAGTAGTCTTTTTTCGAGTGGTGCCCGGTCAATCAACCCTGATCTGCGACGGGATAATGTGCTGTCGCCCATTCAGTTTTTGTAAGACCCTCGTATCGCTGCTATGATGTCGAGTAGGGTCAGGATTCGTGAGTGGCAGAGATCCACTTGAAGAATCTGACCATGACTGATTTCGAGCAGCGACGCGGTTTGAGCACAATATGGTCTTGCCTGACTGGCTGAAAGAACTGGGCATCTGGTACTTCCTGGGGGAATCACCGGCTGCACAGCCCGGCAAAGCCAACAGCGCCGAGATGAGCCTCGTTTATCAAGACCCCTGGAGTTGGATTTTTGGATCGAGTCAGACAACGCTGTTTGGCTGGCTGGCGCTAGTGGTTGTGGGGGGCTTCTTTTGCCTGCGTTTCTGGAGTCGGTTGGCACCACTTTCGACAGCCAAAAAGAGCTTTCTCGTGGGCGTACGGGTGGCCTCGCTGCTGTTGATCATCGGGCTGCTGTGCCTGCCGGCCCTGGAAATTCGTGAAGTCGGGCTCCCACTGTTACCTGTGCTGATTGATACCTCCGGCAGCATGTCGATTGCCGATGTTCCGGTGAACGAAAAGACTTCTGCGGATCGTGCTGACGTTGAAAAGCATTCCCGACTGGCTGCGATTCGCGAGGCACTGACGCGTGATGATTCACAATGGCTGCGGCGACTTCAGAAGCGATTTGATCTCAGGCTGTATCAATTCTCTCATGAAGCAACACCCATCGAATGGCCACCCACTCCCTCACAGGGATTCACTCTTGAAGCCACCGGGCTGACTTCCCGGATTGGCCCCAGTGTGCAGCAGGTGATGGACGAACTGCGAGGGAGCCCGCTCGCGGGTGTCGTGGTGCTGACCGATGGTGTCCCCAATCCGTCGTCGGCAGAGGCACTCTCTGTGGTCGGCAGTCTGCTGGCATCACGTTCGATTCCTGTTTTCCCCGTCGCGGTGGGGAGTGATCGCGAAGTTGCAGATCTCGAACTGGTCGAATTGAACTCGGACGACGTCGCCTTTCAGAATGATCCACTCATCGTGGCGGCTCAAGTTAAAGGACGCGGGATTCTCCCACAGACTGTGAAAGTCACATTGAAGGACGGTGCCTCAGGGAAGGTGCTTGAGACACGCGATCTGTTTCTTAACGGAAGTAAAAAGTTAGAAACGGTCGAGTTCTCCTGGATTCCTGAATCGCCGGGCGAGTTTTCACTGGTGGCGGAAGTGGCGCCACTGGCTGATGAACCTGATCAGGAAAACAATCGCCAGACGCGTAAGGTCAAAGTTCGAGGAGATAAGCTGCGTGTCTTACTTGTCGAATCGACGCCGCGCTACGAGTTTCGATTTCTGAAACAGTTTCTCGAGCGGGAACCTTCTGTCGAACTGCAGACACTTCTCCAGGAAGCGGATCTCGAATATGCAAAAGAGGATCGCACCGCGATACGGAACTTCCCGATTCGACGGGAAGATTTTGCGGCACTCGATGTCCTGATTCTCGGCGATATTGATCCCCGGCTGCTGAGCCCATCGAGCCTGGAGTTGATTGATGACTTCGTTCGCAATCAGGGGGGCGGGTTGATTGTGATCGCTGGGGAATTGAATAACCCTTCCAAGTGGAGTGGTTCGTTACTCGAAAAACTGCTGCCATTCCGAGTCAGTGATGCCCAACTCCCCGAGCGTGCGGAGACTCCCTTCCAGCCACTATTAACATTCGAAGCGACGCGTGGCTCGCGATTGTTTCGATTCGCGCAGTCTCCAGCCGAGAATCAGTCGATCTGGAATGAGTTAGCTCCGTGGTTCTGGAATCTGCAGATCAGTGCCCTTAAACCCGGGGCTGCGGTGCTGGTTGAACGTCAAGATCGCGGCCAGCGAACAGCTAATCCACTGATCATTTTGCAGCGTGTGGGAGTCGGGAAAGTTCTGTTTCTGGCGACAGATGAAACCTGGCGCTGGCGATTCCGCCAGGGTGACCACATTTTTGGCAAGTTCTGGGTTCAGGCGATTCGGTTTATGAGTCGCCGGCAGAACGATGACGAAGAACCTGTTCGCTTTTTGGCAGATCGTGCGACCTATGAAATTGGCCAGAAAGTTCACCTGACTCTCGAAGTAAATGATGAACGGGCCTTACCACAGGGAACCGAAAAACTCATCGCTCAGGTCGAATCTGCCGAGGGACAACGAGAAACCATTGAACTCCGAAGGACAGGACAATCCGCGGCTGTTTTCGAAGCGGACTGGACTCCCATTCGTGAGGGGCCGTATCGCCTGCAGATGGTCGATGACAAATTGCTGGCCAAGCTGCCGCTACTCTCGATTCTGGTCACAGCGCCGCAGAAAGAACTTCTGGCGACAGCCGCCAATACGGCGGATCTGAAGCTGGCGGCAGAAGCGACTCGTGGCCAGTATCTGCCGATCGATCGAATCGAGGAACTTCCCGAGCTGTTGCCTCGCAGCCAGTTGTTGCCAGTGGCGACGATTGAATCGGTAAGAATCTGGAATCGCTGGGAGTTATTGATTCTGCTGGGAAGCTTGATCTGTCTGGAATGGGGGCTGCGCAGGCGCTGGCAGACGCTATAATCGACTGTTGCTCCAGAAGCGTGAGCGACCGATTTCCCACGGATGGATGGGAGCGATGAGGTGTGTTGATGGCCGGCCAATCACGAAATGCGGGATGGTCTGGCGAACTTTCGGGGACAGAGCGCTCTCGAAGATCCGCTCCGGCCACATTCGGAAAATCCTCTGCGCAAAAGATTCTCGAAACGTTCGCAGATCTGCAGCGATTCATTACCTGGCATCGAGCGATTCAGGGGTTTTGTCTGCTGATCATCTGGTGGAGCCTGGTGACTCTGGTCGGGGGAATGTTTGACTACTGGCTGCGTCCAGCCGACTGGCCATCTCGATCGTTATGGCTGATCGTCTTTCTGGGAGTGGGAAGCTATGGGATTCGAACGCTCTGGCGAAGTTCATCACTTCAAACCCTGAGTGCTGTCGGGCTGGGGCTACAACTGGAGCGGAAGCAACCACAACTGGTCGATCGACTGGCCAGTGGAGTCGAATTTTCATCGCGAGCTTTTGATCGGGATGCCGGTTCGGTGGCCTTGCAGAAATACGCGATCGATCTGGCTGCCAGCAAACTTCCCCGCAAGCCTGCCGAACTCGTCGTCAATTCTGGCCACACTTTACGTCTGGCAGTCATGGCGGTGACGTTCCTGACTGTGCTGGGTGGTTTCGCCATGACGCGCCCGGTATTGGCACGCACGGCTCTGGCTCGCCTGTATACGCCCTGGCTGGCGGTCAACTGGCCGGAAAATGTCCACCTGCAGATTCTTTCGGCGAAAGATGGTCTTCCGACATCACTCTCGCACAAGCTCATGGATCCGGTGCCGTTTTCCCACCTGACGAGTGCAGAGCAGATTGAATCTGCTCCCTCCAGTGAAGAAGTTCCGCTTGATCACCGGCTGGGGAGCACTCTGGATGTTCTGGTCTATAACCGCCGCGGAAAGCTACCCGACAATTTACAGCTTGAGACCACCACGTCAGAGCCAGTGGATGCGCAGTCAATTCAAAATGTGACGCCGATGATTCCTGCCGGTGTGGCACTCGAGATTCCCGATCCTCGCCCACTCGAAAGATTTCTGCCCAAGCAGATTTCACCCGTAGAAGTCAAAAACGGTGTGTTGAACCGCTTCACGGAGATGGCACTTTTTCAGTTGCCGGTCACTCAGAACCGCATGTGGTTTCGTGTTGCCGGTGGAGATCATGCGACAGCGTGGCGGCTGATTCGAGGGATTGAACCCGTTCGTCTGGAGCGATTTCAGATTCGTTTAGAACCACCCACGTATTTGCAGCAAACTCATGTGACACTTCCTGAGAATGTGGGGAGCTTTGAGGCTCCTGTGGGTTCGAGAGTTTTTTTCGAGGGAACAACTTCACGCCAGACCACATCGGCCCGCTTGCGATTCGGCGATGGAAAATCCTTAAAGCTGCGGCTTTTGCCCAAGACACAGGAAGTTCAAGGCGTCTTCGCACTTACGCAGCCTGGAAATGGTTCATGGACGATCGAGCTATCTGATGCCACCGGCATTCAAGAGATCGATCCCACTCGATTCCCTTTTCGAGTGATTGCCGACCAGGCCCCCATCGTCACGCTTGAAGCGCCGGAAACCGATCTGACAGTCACCATGCAGGCGATGATCCCTTTAAGGGCTCGTGCGCGTGATGATCACAGCCTGGCACTGACTGGATTTGCCTATCGCTGGAATGGAACAGCTCAGTGGGAAACGCTGGCCTCATGGCCTGTGAGCTTCGACAATCAGGGAGCTGAGCTTGCTTCAGCAGAAAGACAATCTCAGTTCGAAACCACTCTCGATCTTGCCAAGTTGACTGTTCCAGAATCTTCCCCAAGGGAAATGAAAATCTCGGTCATGGCGTTTGCTCGAGACCGCTTTCATCTGGGAACTGCGCCCGAAGATGCCGATGGAGACGAACTCGGTCATGAAGGCCGCAGCACGATTCGCTGGATTACGATTCTGACCCCAGCGGAAAAGCAGAATGAACTCGCTGAGCGTGTATTGAGTCAGATCGAAGCTCTCAGGAGAGTTCGCGAGCGACTGGAAAAAGGTCGGCAGACTGCCACCGAATGGGCCACAACTCAGCGGCGGCTCCAGGAGGAAAAGTCGAATGTTCCTCCCGACGCCACACTTCAGGAATTGGGGCGACAACTGACGCAAGCCAACGAACAGGCCCGCCAGCAGGTGGAAGCGAATATTATTCCCGAGTTCGAGCGAATCCGTCGGGAAGGGATGGAAAATCAGGTCATCGATGAAACGCAAGCGAGAGAATGGCAAGCGGTAAAAGAGGAACTCCGGGAACTGACGACTGGCCCACTGACCGATTTAGCAGAGCTTTCCTCGAAAGCCTCACAACCCATTTCTCAAAAGGAAACGACCCCTGCGAAAGATGATTCTGATCCATCCCAGGCTGACCCGTCTCAGACGCTGGCTGAGGCTCTCCGTCAGAACCAGGAAGCGGCCATCGAGACGACCAGCGCTCTGATTTCTCGATTGAGTCAGTGGGAGGGGAAGCGGGGATTGCAGCGGGAACTTGATGAACTGCAAAAGCAGCAAGCCGCTCTGCAGAAGGAATCGGCTGAGCTTGCGACAGAAACGATTGCCCGTGGTGAAATGGAGTTGAGCAGCCAACAGAAAAGCCAGTTACTCACGTTGAAAGATCGTCAACGGGCCTTGGCAGGACGTGTGGAACAATGGCGAAAAACGCTTGGTCAACTGCAAGCGGGAACTCGATCAGCCAAAGCAGAGATGGACCTTGAAGATCGCCAGAGCCTGAAGAGTTCTCAACAGATTTTCGATCAGGCCGCACTCCAGGAGCTGGCTCTGGATGCGGCTGAACATCTGGCTGAAAACCAGCTGGGAAAGGCCGCGGAAAAACAGACTCAGCTACTCAATGGCATGGAGAAACTTCGTCAGGAATTTCTGAATCGACCGCCTGCAGCCGATGAGTTATTGCTGGGGAAAATCGAAAATCTCGAACGGGATGTTCAGGAAGAACTCCTCAAAACATTGAGCCAGCCCGACCAGAACAGTACCGATGAAGAACAACTGCAAAAACGGACGCGTGATGAGGAACTCTCTGCCAGAGCCGGCAAGCTGGGTTTGAGACGAGCCGCTGCGACACTCGAACAAGCGGCGGAGGTGACATCACCTCGCGACAGAAAAAGTTCTGATGCTTCTCGCAAAGACGAGGAGCCAGACGAACTGTCCCCCGAGGAACTGACACTCCGGCGCCAGCGGGAAGAGCAGCGGCGGGAACTGATGGAACAGGCCACTCGGGAAATTGCTCAAGAACGCCGCCTGTTGCAGGAAAAGCTGCTTGCCGAGAAGATTTCGAAAGTCGTGGATCAGCTTCAATCGTTGCTGGAGCGTGTGCAGGGACAAGATGCAGAAATTCAGCGATTGGCTCAGATTGGTGGAACGGCGGGCCAATTCAGCAGATCACAATTGAAGACGTTAATTGGTGTGGCAGAAGCCACAACATCGATTCGTGATGAGTTAGGTGCGATTGCGGAGAACGTGGCACCGGCAGAAATTTTGTCGTGGAGCATTCGTCAAACTTCTGAGCTGGCAGGTCATGTCGCTCGCGATTTGCGGGAACGACAGGTTGAGCCAGCAGCCCGGGAGCGCAGCCAGCAGTTGATCAAACGACTCACGGCCATCGTGCAGGTGCTCCGTGAATCGTCCTCAAGCCAGTCACAGACCGGGTCTGGTGGCGGTCGTTCCACCGAGAATGGGCCCGCAAATCAGGAAGGTAGCGGCCCACCCGGTGAAGCGATATCCAAGCTGGTGCAACTGCGGCTCATTCGCGACTTGCAGCAGGATCTCATGGCGCGAACCAAAGAGTTTGAGGCGGACGGTGCTCAGGGAACAACAGACGTTCAACGAGAACAACTCGCCCGGGAACAGGCGGAACTTCGTGAGCTGCTTTCGAACCTGCTGGATCAACTTTCTTCGCAGGCTTCAAGTCGTCCCAGCGAGAATCGTCCCAGCGAGAAGCCACTTTCGGAACAGCCGGCACCGAGTCCTCCGCTCAAAGACTCAACAGACAGGCCAATCGATCGTCCATTCAATGGGCCTGCAGACGAAGGGAGTCAGCCATGAAACCATTCCGGAATTCTGTTCTAAGGAAGACGATGGCAAGTTGGCTGCTACCTGGCTGCATGCTGCTTTCGGTAGGGAATGCCGTATTAGCGGGTCAATCGGAACCTGACGGAGGACTCTCTCCAGATGCGAACCGGCCGGTTGCAACCCCGCCTGACCAGCCGGTGAAATCATCTGCAACCGGCCTGTCACCGCAGCAACTTTCGGCGGAACTTCTCAAGCAGATCGATCAATCGGAGGCGGCACTGCGATCTGCAAAACCAGTTCGCCCCGGAGCCACAGCCGAGCAGCCGGCTTCTTTGCATCAAAAGAACTCTATTGAGTTGTTGAACAAACTCATTCAGCAACTTGAACAGCAATCTGAGAATTCTGATTCCCCCGGAGGTTCTCCCGAGAACAATTCTTCTCCTGCCAATCCCGATGCTTCGTCCAAGCCCGAATCTGGCAAGTCTCAAGGTCAGTCTTCTGAGAAAGAATCTTCGCGGCAACAAAAAGAGACGACAACCAAAGATCAAGCTGCGAAGAGCGACGCATCCCAGCAGGGAAGCTCTCAAAAGCAAGGTGACAACGCGAACGCAAATGAAGCGGAAGCCGGCAACCGCGAGCGTGAACGACTGGCGAAAGAAGCTGCCCGCAAGCGACAACTCGAAGTCGATGTCTGGGGCCACCTGCCCGATACGGTGCGTGGTGAATTGCTCAATTCTTTTGATGAACGCATCCTGCCCTCGTATGAGCGGCTGGTCAAGAAATACTACGAGGCGCTGGCAGAAGGACAGCCGGCATCTGGTGGTGCCAAAGGATCTCCACCATCATCAGCAGCCGGTGGCAAGTCGCCAGTGGGCAAAGATTGAGTCGCTGGCGCGTAGTCGACGTGCCATAGATAAAGTCCGTGGGCCGGTGCTGTTTCACCCGCCCGTCGGCGATCCTGCAGATCAACAATCTCACGCAGTTTTTCCGGGCCCCACTTGCCGCGACCAATATGGATCAACGTCCCGGCAATTGTGCGTACCATGTTGTAGAGAAAACCATTGGCCGTGATCTCCATGCAGAGGAACTCACCCTCAGGATCGAGTTGGCATTCCTCAGATGGAGGGCCGTTTTCTCCCAGCAGATTCCAGTTTCGAATGCGTTGCACACTGGCTTTTATGACTGTTCGCACACTGGTTTTTCGATTAGGCCATTGCGTTTCGAGGCTGCGAAAATCGAATGTGCCGACGATCTGCCGAATCGCGAAGTCCATCGCCTGTTCATCGAGCCTCGTGCGATGCCAGAGTGCGTACTGCCGATAGAAAGGTGACCAGACGGGCGCGTTGTGAAAGAGGTAGCGATAGGTTTTGAGCCGGGCATGAAACTGGGCATGAAAACCGGGCTGCACATCTTCGACCTGCCGGATCACGATGTCATCGGGCAGAAATCTTTGCAGTGCTGGTCGAAAGTTGGCTGCGGGAACAGGGCTCGTCGTCGAGAAACTCACGACTTGCCCAACAGCATGCACACCGGCATCGGTCCGCCCAGCCGCATAGAGGACGGGAGTCTCGGCGGTGAATTCTTGAATCGCCTGCATGAGCGTCGATTGAATGCTCACGCCGTTGGGCTGAGTTTGCCAGCCGCAATAGGCCGTTCCATCGTAGGCAATGGTCAGCTTCAATGTTCGCGAGAGATTGTTCACTGGTCGTGAAAGGAACCTTTACTGTAGGGCAGGCTCCCGCCTGCCGGTGGTGGTATGTGGCTGCGTTAATCAAGGGCTCGCGCAGGCGACGGGGTGGCTGGGGTCAAACGTCCTCGTTTGCCCCCAGTTCATGGGACTATGATCGTTTTTGATGAAGAGCTTTAAAAGTCATGAATGTATGTCTCGGATGCATTTGCGCTCGAGAACTTGATTGACCAGGGGGCGGATGAAGACATCCGACCCCTGCCACCCTGCCGATTAATAGGCATCTCAACAGTTGTTGACGTGACGGAAGCGAAGATTGGTGCATTGGCATGCACCCTACATTTTTTGAGCAACTTGATTGGCAGGCGGGAGCCGCCCTACCAGATCGGGCCTCAGGCGATCGGGTGGCGGGGTTCAATGCGAGCTTTGCCCACCCAGGGCCTCAAGATTTCCGGGATTTCAATCCCGCCATCAGCCAACTGATAGTTCTCCAACACGGCAATTAAGGCGCGACTGATGGCCACACAGGTTCCATTGAGTGTGTGGACATGCTGCGTTCCCTTCTTCTCCGGCAGACGGCAGCGAATCCCCAGCCGACGCGATTGAAAATCGGTGCAGTTCGATGCTGAAGTCACTTCGCCAAAGGTGTTTCGTCCGGGCATCCAGGCTTCTAAATCGTACTTGCGATAGGCTGGTGCTCCGAGGTCTCCACTGCAGGTATCGAGGACCTGATAAGGAATGCCCAACTGCTGGAAGACTTCTTCTTCGATGGCCACGATCTCTTCGTGCATCGCGTTGGAAGCGGCCAGGTCGGGAGCTGTGAAGGCAAACATCTCGACCTTGGTAAACTGATGAACGCGATAAATCCCCCGGCTGGCCCGGCCATGAGCGCCGGCTTCTGTGCGGAAGCAATGTGACAATCCGGCCATGCGAATGGGTAACTGTTCGATATCGAGAATCTCATCCTTCAAGGAACCACCCAGCGGGATCTCGGCTGTCGCGACGAGACTCAAATCAGTTCCATTAATTGAGTAGATCTGAGTTTCGTTGCCGCGCGGGTTATAGCCTGTCCCTTCGAGCACTTCGTGGCGTGCCAGATCAGGAGTGACGTAAGGCGTAAAACCTTTGGCCACGAGCTTCTGGATGGCGAACTGCACCAGTGCCAGTTCGAGGAGCACCGCTTCGTTTTTCAAAAAGTAAAAGCCATGGCCAGCGACTTTAGTACCGGCCTGAAAATCAATCAGGTCGCAGATCTCAGCCAGCTCGACGTGATCTCGCACTTTAAAATCGAACGCCTTGGGTGTTCCCCAAGTGCGAATGACTTTGCTGAAGGTTTCATCCGGGCCGACAGGTGCGTCAGGATGAGTCAGATTGGGCACCTGAGCCTGAATTTCGCGCAGGGCAGCTTCGACCTCCTGCTGCTGCGTTTCAAATGTCGCGATTTTCTCGCGCAGAGTCCGGCCTTCGGCTACGAGTTTCTGCTTCTCGGCGGGGTCAGCCACTTTGGGGATGGCCGCCGAAAGTTCCTTCTGGGCATGGCGGGTCTGATCGGCCTGCTGGATGAGTTCAATCCGCTTGTCCCGCAGTTCCAATAATCGCGACAGATCTATGGTCACGTTGCGGTCGGCACAGTTCTTCGTGATCAGTTCGAGATTGTCGCAGATAAACTGAAGATCCAGCATGTTAGCTTTCGCGCGTATGGTCTTATTGGGCTTCAGGAGTTTGAAAGAATCTGGAGGTGCTTGGAACACCGGATTCCCAGAGATGCAATCAAAGAGAATTGGTTCGGATCGTGGCCAGATCAAACATTGGCCAGTTCTTCCCAAAGGATGGCACTGGCCAGAGTTCCCCGATGAAAATCTTCGATTAAGAAATGCTCATCAGGACTGTGCAGATTGTCAGTGTTCTGGCCCCATCCCAAGAGAAGTGTATCGATTTCCAGCAAACGCTTGAAGGTCGCCACTACTGGAATCGAACCACCTTCTCGAATGAAAACCGGAGCTTTTCCGAAACCGGCTTCAATGGCCTTGCTGGCAGCCTGCAGAAATGGGCTTTGCCGATCCATCAGAAATGCAGGGCAACCGTGATCGGCTGTGAACTCCAGTCGGCAGGAGGGGTGCAGGTGACTGCGGAGAAACTCTTCGAGCGATTTCATCAGAACATCTGGATTCTGGTTGGCGACCAGGCGGCAGGTGATTTTGGCTGTGGCACTCGCGGGAACGATGGTTTTCGGGCCGGGGCCCGTATACCCACCGTAGATGCCGTTGAATTCGAGTGTGGGTCTGGCCCAGCGCTGTTCAAGGGGAGTAAAGCCGGCTTCGCCTCGTAAACCGATGGCACCAGTTTCTGCCAGAAAAGCGGCCTGATCGAAAGGGAGCTCGGCGAACCCGGCCCGGTCTGCGTCTGTCAGAGGGACGACATCCGTATAGAAACCTGGCACCTGGACTTCGTTGTGTTCGTTGTGCAAGAGGCTTAAGAGGCGAGTCAATTCGCGAATGGGATTCGGGATGGCTCCTCCGAAGACACCGCTATGCAGATCTTTCCGTGGGCCATGTACGCGGACTTCGCAGGCGAAAATGCCTCTTAAGCCTGTGGTGATGGCTGGCCAGCCTGGCGCGTACTGGCTGGTATCGCTGATGACCGCCACATCGGCTTTGAGTTCGTCGCGGTGCTCTGCGAGAAAGCGTTCGAGGTTCTCGGAACCGACCTCTTCTTCGCCTTCAATAATGTAATCGAGATCAATGGGGAGCTGGCCTTTGGTCTTCATCCAGGCGAGGGCCGAGAGGATGTGTGTAAGCATCTGGCCTTTGTCGTCGGTGGCTCCTCGTGCATAGATTTTGCCATCACGCAGGGTGGGCTTGAAAGGGGGCGTTGTCCAAAGATCCAGAGGGTCTGCCGGTTGAACATCGTAGTGCCCGTAAACAATAGCGCGTCTACGATTTCCTGGTGCGCGATAGCGGGCCCAGACGATCGGATAACCAGCGGTGGGCATGACTTCACACGACCAGCCAGTGCCTGCAATTTGAAACAACTCGCTCAAAGTTGCAGCAGCTTGGTGGAGTGAATCAGCGCACTGAGGATCAGCACTGACGGAGGGGATCGACAGGAGTTGACAAAGAATCTTGACATTTTCTGCACGACGATTTTTCAACTCATCAGCAAGTGTGGATGGCATCATGAAAATCGATCCTTTGCGAGGCGAACCAACGGCCTTGGGGAGGTGTGTATTTTTGCTTCAGCACCATGAGAACTGTCATAGGGTTGTACCAGTTTGATGCAGAAAAAAGGAGTTTGTTCACAAAAGCGACAGATCATGAAAAAGGTGATTCTGGAGAAACAGAGAGAATTGTTAATCCGATGAAAAAGTGAGCGAATCCCGAGAGCATCGGGTGGGTTTAGCATGTAGGATACTGTCAATGGACTAGTCGATATGCGGCAGATGCTTTTTGCAGTTTGGCGCAGAATATGCTTATCCAAAAGATGTTGTCATGGTTGCGGTGCGTCTGTGTTGGACGCGGTGTCAGCCTGAATCTTTGATGTCCTTTCGAGGTGGACGATTTATGAAGATGGGTTCGCGGAAGTCTGGCTTCACACTGATTGAGTTGCTGGTGGTGATTGCAATTATCGCCATCCTGATTGCATTGCTTCTCCCTGCTGTCCAGCAGGCCCGTGAAGCTGCACGCCGTACACAGTGCCGTAACAACCTGAAGCAGTTGGGTCTGGCACTGCACAACTACCATGACAATGCACTGGTTTTCCCACCAGGACACATTGGCTTCAATAACGCCACCACTCCATCGTTCCAGGGTTTCGCCTGGTCAACCATGATCCTGCCGTTTGTGGATCAGGCACCACTTTACAACGTGCTGGCAAACCGCTTTAGTTCCTCAGTGCCTTACTCCACAGCTGTGACTCCTGTTGTACCGACTGCTGCTGAAGTGGCCGCAGTGGCTACGACTTTCCCAGCGATGCGGTGTCCTTCGGACGTGGGTTCCAACCTGGTGAATGCCACTGCCATTTCCGGTACGGCGGCTTCAGCCACCTATGCCAACGCTGTGGGTCGTTCAAACTACCCAGGTGTCACTGGTGTGTGGTTGAACGGTACAACATGGGATGGTTTGGAAACAGCACAGGCTAACTGGACAGTCGCTAACTTCCGTGGCATTTTCGCTGAGAATAGCCGAGTTGGTATCCGCGACATGACTGACGGTACAAGCAACAGTATCGTTGTTGGTGAACGCTGTAGCCCAGCAACTGAGACTGCAGGAACGAATGGTATGGCTTCTTGGGTGAGCTGCTTTGATCGCGGTACACAAGCTGGTCGTTCATCGGCCTACGGCGACGCCGCCCAGCGTATCAATGTGAACGTAGCAAGTGGAACAGTTGTGAGCACTGCCGGTGCTACCGTTGCCATCACAGCTAACGGTCCTCGCGGGCAGAACTCAGCATTCAGCAGTCTCCACACAGGTGGTGCCCACTTCCTGTTGGGTGACGGCACTGTCAAGTTCATCAGCGAGAACATTGACATCACCATCTACCGCAACTTGGCTCGCGTTAACGACGGCAACGTCATTGGCGAGTTCTAATTGAGTCTGGCAGAGCTTTTGTTCTGTCGAACTTCAATGATGATCTTCAAAGTGACCCGTGTGATTAAGAATCACATGGGTCACTTTCTTTTTTGTGACGATTGTCACCGTCTCTCGGTAAGAGAGTGGCTGGCGAGGCTGTGATGATTCTGTGCATGCTGCGATGAAGCCGCTCGTTGATTGCTTGCCCAATACGTGCGAGCTCACCCTCATCCCGGCCTTCTCCCGTCGGAACGGGAGAAGGAGAAAAAACCCTCGCCCGCGTCATCCGGGTGGCAGGGGTCGGATGTCTTCATCCGCCCCCTTATCAATTGAGTTCACCAGCACAGATGCAACTGTTAAGTTCCTCCCAACGAACAATGCGATGAACAACCAGTGTCAAACGAACTGGGGGCAAACGAAGACGTTTGACCCCAGCCACCCGGCCGCCCCCTTATCAATTGAGTTCACCAGCACAGATGCAACTGTTGAGTTCCTCCCAACGAACAATTCGATGAACAACCAGTGTCAAACGAACTGGGGGCAAACGAAGACGTTTGACCCCAGCCACCCAGCTGCTCGTTGATTGCTCGCCCAATACGTTCGAGTTCGCCCTCATCCCGGCCTTCTCCCGTCGGAACGGGCGAAGGCGTTAGAGACTGGCGTGGGAGTTTGTCCAGGCCACGAGCGATTTTAATTGTGAGAGCGCACGGCCATTTTGAATGGTCTCTTGGGCCAGTTGAGTCGCGGAGATCAGATCAGAAGCTTTCCCTGCCAGCCATAATCCCACAGCCGCATTTGCGGTGACCATGTGGGCCGGTGCACCGGCTTCCCCTGCCAGGATTTTCCAGATCAGGGCGGCACTCTCCTGTGGATTCGCCACTTTCAAATCTTCCACCTGGCACTCGGGCAATCCCAGTTGAGCAGCGTTCCAGGTTTCCTGATGAATCGTAGAACCTTCCACAATCCAGACCTGTGTCTGGCCCCACAGACTCACTTCGTCAATTCGATCGCCGCAGATCACTGCGGATTTGCCTGTTCCCAGAAGTGCCAGAGCCTCGGCGACAAGCGCCGCTTCATGAGGTTTGCTGACGCCAAGGACCTGATGCTGGGCACCAGCGGGATTGGTCAAGGGGCCTAACAGATTGAAGATCGTGCGGATACCAAGCTGTTTACGCACAGTGGCAACATGCTTCATGGCGTTATGAAATAACGGGGCAAAACAGAAGCCAATCCCGACTTCATCAATACATTGCGCGACTGCATCAGGGGGTAAATCGAGCCTCACCCCCATCGCTTCTAACACATCAGCCGAACCACTCAAGCTAGTCACACTGCGGTTGCCATGCTTGGCGACGGGACATCCGGCAGCCGCCACAACAATCGCTGCTGCGGTACTGATGTTGAAAGTGGCCTGGCCATCACCCCCGGTGCCGCAAGTATCGAGCAGTGGAGTGGATTGTGGCTTCAATGGCACGACATGCTTACGCATGGCGCGGGCGGCTCCTGCCAATTCGGTGGCTGCGGGGCCTTTGCAGGCCAGGGCTGTGAGAAAGCCTGCGATCGTCACATCGGTCAGTTTCCCCTGCATAATCTCGCAGACAAACTGATCTGTTTCTTCCTGTGTGAGCGATTCCCCAGAAACCAAACGATCGAGGAAGCTGGGAGCGTGGAAGACCGTCATGAACTCACTTTCGAGGCTGGCGTGTGCTCGATCGGTTTCGATCGGCAAAGAATTTTTTCTTCGCTGATCCCAGCATGCACAACCGACGCAAAACTCTCAACCACATTGAGAGATCTCGATGGATGCAAAAGACCGAGTTCGTGGGGAGCACCACTTCAGGCTTTGCGAGACTGAAACACGACAAACCCGACCAGAGCCGCCGCCAAGGCAATTGCCAGATAGCTTCCCAGCGACCACGAACCGGAAGCAGCTACGGGAGCGGGTGAGTTTCCTGCAGCCGGATACCAGGCTGTCACAGGCGTGGCGGATCCCTGCACGGGAGCCGTTTGATAAACAGGTGGAGAGTTGGCGGAGATTGTGGTTGTCGTTTGAGAAGTTGAGGCAGGAACCGTGGGTGCTGGAGTCGTGGTAATGCCTTGGGAGGCAGGGGGCGTCATGGGTTGCAGAGAAACCGATGCCACGGAAGCCGGATTTTCTACGGGTGCTATGGGCTCGGCAATCTGGGTGCTTCCTGGCTCTGTACGTGCTGGATCTGGGCGGGTGGGCATGGCATGGGCCGCGCCGGGAGTTCCCGCCGTGGATTCATTGGCTAAATGCAGTGTGGAGCGCCCTTCGTTGAACAGATTGGCCCACTTGCGGATCGTTTCTTCGAGGGGGTCGTCTTTGGTGGTGAACTGGAGACTGAAATCGGGAAGCCGCAAGGTTTTGATGGCCGACTTGGGCAGATCAATGGTCTGGCCAGCGGGATTTTCGATCTGGGCACCTAAATTGGTGAGGAGTCGAATTCGTCCCTGGAGAATTCCTCCGGTTGTCCGGCGAATGACCACATTGACCGGTGGTGTCCATTCGAGAGAAATCGTGGGCTGAACTGCTGCTTGAGGGTCTGTACCGTCGGGTGTGAGATCTTGAGGAGTGCCGAATTGCGGGGCCGCATGAACCAGTGACGGGGAGGCAGACATTCCTATCGCGAGAATCACCAGGCAAATCGAAAGCCGAAAACCCAGCCACCGGGAGATTGAAGTGATCGCCGATAGAGGGGATTCCCGTGCTTCCATCGGAATCGGGCAAACATCATGGCTGCTCAAATGCCGATGGGAAAATCGCATGATGGACTCGACACCTCTAAAGAAAGCATTGATGGTGGCTTTCAAAACCTACCATTGGAACCCGGCTGTCCGAGGAAAAGTTCCGTAAAACCGTTTGATTTCGCGTTAGCGTCGAAATTTGGGATGGCATACACATAGCCATGATTTCCATGTTTTGATTGGCTGAGACGCTGGATCACGTTACGCAGATTCTGAAATCAGCCCTGCAGATTGCTGAGATCATGGTGGGCCGAAATACTTCACGCAAAAACAATTCGCCAAGCAGGCATCCTGAAGCGGTGCTCAGGATGGAGATGTTTTAATGAGCGTAACACTCAATCAGCGAAGGGGTTGCAGCGGGGCGTGAGAAATAATGAAGTCTTTTTCTTCGTGGCTGGATTCAAACTCGACGCGGACTGTGGGCCGGTTGTTGGCGAGCGATAATCCGACCACGAGCCCCCGGCCGTATTCCGGGTGCCTGACCTGCATACCCAGTTGAAACCTGTGGAGCGATTGATCGCGAGCCATGAGATCAGCCCCGGTCATCAGCCGCGACTTGAGTTGGTCGATTCGTTCGGCTTCGGGCACGCGAGGAGCTTTTTTCTTCGAGAAAGATCGGGAGTTTCGCGATGTCACCGGCTGACTGGCCGTTGTCTCGTGGCCACTCGGATCTTCGGGAGTCACTGCCGATTCCAGAACACGATCAATAAAGGTCGCCCTCGGTTGTGTGTCTTCTTCAGAGGAAGCGAAGAGTTGTGAGTCAACGCCGGGTTCGGCCAGATCTGCTTGATCATCTTCTGTCGAGGTGGCTTTGTCAGATGGATTGGAGGACTCTTTTCTGGCCTGTTCTCCCCAGTCAGCCATTTGCGCGAGAATCGAATCTCCGGATGTCCCCCGTCGCATTTCCTGAGGAGACCAGTCGCCAAAAGAGGTGTCATCATCGGTGGAGTAATCATGTCGCGCGACATTCAACTCAGTCAAGAACTGACTGGCAATCGTACTGAGTAACCGGCCATGTGTGGATCGCAAGCGTGTCCAGGTGAGATACAACTCTTCGCGGGCCCGAGTCATGCCGACGAATAGCAACCGCCGCTCTTCTTCGATCTGGAGCGGATCTCCTTCACGCAACGAGCGCTCGTGAGGTAACAATCCATGTTCGACACCCACCAGATAGACGCAAGGGAACTCCAAACCTTTGGCAGAATGCAAAGTCATCAATTGCACCTGACCGGCCGATTCATCAATCGTGTCGGCATCCTGCACCAGGGAGCAGGTTTCGAGGAATTCACTGAGTGAACCCCCTTCGACATGATCCTGATCGAATTGGCGGGCGCTGGCGACCAGTTCTTCCACGTTGGCTTTGCGGTTGGCGTACTCTTCGGGTTCCAGTCCACTCAGGTTCTGCAGGTAGCCAGTTCGCTCGACAATCACCTCCAACAGTTCTGCAATCGGCCCATGGGATCGACGGGCCAGTTCGTCGAGCAGATTGGCAAACAGCTTCAGCGAGTACTCGGCTTTTTTCGGTAGACCGATCGAAGCGTCGATCTGATGCACGGCATCCCACAGATTGAGATTTCGTGCACTGGCCCAGCGATCCAGCTTTTCTTGCGAATTCTTGCCAATCCCACGGACGGGTGTGTTCACAATCCGCCGAAACGCAGGGCGATCATCCGGATTCTCAATGACTCGCAAATAGGCAATCAGGTCTTTGACTTCCGTCCGTTCATAGAACGCGACACCTCCGGTGATGGCAAACGGGACGCGGGCTCGTCCGAGAGCTGTTTCAATGGAGCGGGAGAGCGAGTTCACGCGGTAGAATATGGCAAAATCTGAGTATTGACGTTCGCCACTGGCCACTCGCTCGCGGATTTCGGCCGCCAGCGAATCCGCCTCCTGGAAGCCATCGGCATACTGTCGAATCTCGACAGGTAAACCCGAAGGGTTTGACGTTCTGAGACTTTTGGCTTTGCGCTGGGTGTTATGGCGAATCAGGTCGTCGGCTGCTGCCAGGATCTCCGGGGTACTTCGGAAATTGTCTTCGAGTCGCACCATTTTGACGCGGGGGAAGTCGCGTTCAAATCGCAGAATGTTCTCGATTTGTGCTCCCCGCCAGCCGTAAATCGACTGATCAGGATCACCTGTGGCACACAGGTTGGGCTCGTTTTGTGAAAGGGCGGAGACAATCTGGTATTGCGCCTGATTGGTATCCTGATACTCATCGACCAGGATGAAGCGATACCGTTCATCGAGCGATTGTCGCAGATTCGGGTTCTCTTTGAGGATGGTCACCACATGCAGCAACAGGTCGTCGAAATCGACGGCATTGGCATCAAGGAGGATCTGTTGATATCGCCCATACGCTTTTGCGACGACCGAATCGAGATGTGTACCGACGCGTTCACCGGCCTGCTGAGCAAACATGCCCGGTGAAATGCACTCGTTTTTTAACTGACCAATCCGCCAGCCAATGCGACTGGGGCTGTAATGTGTGGGGTCGAAGCCTTCCTCTTTGACGGCTTCTTTCAGAGCCGCATCCTGATCTTTCACATCCAGAATCGAGAAATTGGGTTTGAGGCCAACGACACCGCCATACTGCCTCAAAATGCGGGCACAAAACTTATGAAATGTGCTGACGGCCACACGTCTTCCGGGAATGAGATGCTCGACACGTTCGGCCATCTCCCGGGCGGCTTTATTAGTGAATGTGATGGCCAGAATTTCCGCAGGATGAACCCGCCGTTCGATGAGTCTGGCAATCCGCCGAGTGACCACACGGGTTTTTCCCGAACCTGGGCCGGCGAGAACCAGCAGGGGCCCTTCGAAGTGTTCTACGGCTGCTGCCTGCGATGGTGTCAAATCATCTAAAAGTTGAGTCACAGCGGTTGAGCACTCCGTTGCTGAACAAACTTCTCATTTCTCTGCAGGCAGAATTCCTTCAAATAATATGCCCAAATCGGTGGCAAACGAGAAGTGAGTTCGCTGGATTGGATCCTGCAAATCGGCTGTGAAGCCCACTGATTCCATTTTCACTCGTTGGGATGAGGCCGTTGATTCTGGAATGAGGCTGGGCGTCAATCCGGCGGCAGTCATTGCCGGAGCGGGGTGCGAAGGGTAGCATATTGAGGACTGGCAAAGTTTGTCGGTTAGTAAAGAATTAAGGATGTTGTGGATTGTACCAGTCGAGCGTGATGTTCGTGTTGCAGAGGATCGAAAAGGAATAGCGTCGGCTACGGTCGCAAAAAACTGCCGGTCGATGAAATTTCCCAGTGCGAAGCGTCGATGGACAACCGACCTGCCAACTCTGCCACAGATACACCTTGCCGGACTTTCTGATGACTTTACACACGGAGGCCTTGCGAACAATGTCCCAAGTTTTGACCCGCCTATCGAGGCGAGAAAACCGTGCCTGGAGAGGTGTTCTTTCTGTCGGCGCCATGACTGGCCTGGCGATGGGAAGCTGGGCGTTTGGCAATCAGGATCCTGCTCCCGAAGGTTTGCGAGGCATTCTGCCGAACACTGTACCTTCCCGTTTGAGCAGTGACGTTCTCGATGAACTGGGAACCAACTGGGCCAAGTGGAGCGAGAACACCACGGCCGCCGTGGAAAAATTCTTCCAGCTTGAAGGCGATATCGCTGCCCAGAAGGCCGCGCTGGATGAGCTCAAAGCCAGGCTCGCGATTGTCGATAAGTCGCTGGCTGATCCCCGTTATCGCACGATTTTTGGACCACTTTCGACACTCAAAGGCTCGTTGAGCCGCACGATCGAATTCTCAGATGCAATTCTCGAATCGTTAGCACTCGATCCCGTCAAGGTTCGTCTCGAAACGATTGCATCCAAGAAGGCTGAATCTGTTAAGGCTCTGGAGGCTCTTCAGGCCGCTCTGGATAAAATTCCAGGTGGTAAGGCGTGGCTCCCGTTTGTCCGTGGTGAAGAACTCGCCAAGGCTATGGCTGGAGATGACGAAGCTGCTGCCACAGCGGCTGCCAAGGCCACAATCGAACGTCTTGACGGTGTCGCCAAGATTGAAAACGAAGCCCAGAAGGCATTTTTATCACGGCCCGAGTTTGTCGCGCTGAAAGCTGCACTCGAAGGATATGTGGCTGCGATCAATGCTCCGGTTGACGAAACTTCGAAAGAAAAAATTCGTACCGTGATTGCACAACTCGCTGCCGCAGCCAGGAATGCCGAGGATAATCCGACCTCTGCGAATGCGGCAGCTCTGCGAGTAGCCATCAAGAGCGTGAAAGAAACTGTGCCTGGTGGTGGTGCCGCCTTGCTGGCTGTCGTTCAGAAAAACTTCCTGAACTACAACCTGAGGCTGGTGGCCAGCGAGACGTTCCTTTCGAAGCTGATGTCCGATGCACGGACCGAATCGGGCGGTGTCCGCGACTTTATTCTCGGAGCGAACGTCGGTGGTTACCAGACGACATCGACCGTGGTGGGTGTCAACCTGAAGCCCTCGCCGAACTCTGTGCGATTCGATCTGACACTCAACGGAACTGTGCAGTCGAATACCACGGGTGTCACCAGTGAAGCCACAGTGAACACCTATGGTTACCACACCTTCTACGCCACGAAAGACGTCAACTTTGATGGTGAAAAGTTCACCACAGCACCCGCGTTAATCAGCGTTCGCCCGAACAACACGACGACAGGGATCTCCACTCGTTACAGTGGTTCGTTACTGTTTGGTAACTATGCTGACCGAGTTGCTGCGGGTGAAGTGGCTTCCCGCCGTCCACAGGCCGAAGCCATTGCTGCCCAGCGTGTGCGTGAACGTGTGCTGCCTCGCTTCAATCAGGAAGCCGACGTCGCCATGAAGGACGCTGGTGCGAAGTTGGAAAACGAACTGTTCGCCGGCCTCAAGAAAGTCAACCTCTTCCCGGATGCCAAAGTCTATCAGACCAGCGA
Source organism: Planctopirus limnophila DSM 3776 (assembly GCF_000092105.1). Taxonomy (NCBI): domain Bacteria; kingdom Pseudomonadati; phylum Planctomycetota; class Planctomycetia; order Planctomycetales; family Planctomycetaceae; genus Planctopirus; species Planctopirus limnophila. Next base: position 1,095,622 of record NC_014148.1, read on the forward strand.
AACCGATTTGAAGCTTTCGAGTCGTTTGATGACAGCGGAAGAGATTGGCGGGAATGTTCCTCCTCCGAACTTCCTGACGGCCACCACAGGTGCCACCATTCTACTGCATGAATCGCTGCTCAATAACTCGATTGACCGAATGGGCTTTGCCGGAAAGACCTTTACGGAAGAAGAGTTCCGCAAGGAGATTCAGACGTTTTTGAGCACAGCTCTAGGTCGCGAGATTGTATTGAAGGATCGCCCACGAGCCGAAGGCGAAATGCCCAGCAAGAATTCGTTTGTCTTCGCCAAGGAAGACCCCATCCGCTTTAAGGCCGCTTCAGGTGGTTTAACTCTCACCTTGAGGACCGGTTTCAAATCGGATGACCGGGAAGACATCCCTGTTTCTGAGATCACAGTGCCACTCAATTTCACGGTGGCGGGTCCGGAAATCACCGTCACTCGCGGGACTATTGCCGTGGCTGATGTGGAAGGCGATCTGGGGATTGCTACGAAGGGTGTGATTCGCAAGAAGATTCAGGACGCTTTGCCAGATCGCACTGTGGAAAGCAAGTTCAAGATTGATGGCCCCAAAAAGACCGTCTTTGCAAACGTCACCAAGCTGGCTGTGGTCGATGGCTGGGTGATCGTCGATGTGCAGTAAAGATGGTTGTTGAGCCTGGCTGATTGCCGGGATCATCGCGTGTTCTATCGAGAGGCAGCCTGTCACAGGCTGCCTCTCTTTTTATTCCTGCACTGGGTTTGATCCAGTGAGATCGTTTTCAGTAATACGGATTGCAATAATCAATTGCGCTCTTTGGTATAGGGTGGCTGGGGTTGAGCGTCTTCGCGAACCCCCAGGTCGTGCCGAAAATTGCTGGGGGTTCGAAGACTCAACCCCAGCCACCCGCCGCAATCAGCGATGAGTGTCAAAAACAGGGCGTTGAGGCATGCTTGCCCAGAGCTGCAAGCAGGGCACTTGAAGCGAGATTGTTTCAATGAAAGCGTATGAGTTGTCTGTCAGTGGTGAGCTCAACCAAAAACAAAAAGCCCGTCTCTCATGAGACAGGCTTTAGAAATTCGCGTGTGTGGTCGGTTGAATGCTGAGGATTCAAACCCGAATTCATTGCAGGACTAGGAGCTCATCACTCGCTGCAGCTTGGCACGGCGATCTGCACGACGACGTGTGCGACGCTTGGTTTCGCTGGGCTTTTCGTAGAATTCGCGGCGGCGCATTTCCTTCTTGATACCAGCATGCTCAACCAGTTTACGGAATCGCTTGACAGCATCATTGATCGACTCATTTTCGCGCAACCGCAGCTTTACCACGAAAAAACTCCTTCATTCTGTGTCTGCATCGGAATGGCCCTGTATGGGTGAAACCATCGGAAAAGCCCGCTAGGCTGCCACTTTGTAGCAAGTAAATGTAATCGATGGAAAACGATTCGCCAACTGTCCGAAGCACGAAATCGTGGCCTTGACCGTAATTTATGGTAGAAAACAACTTACGAACTCCAACAGACCTCCAGTTGGTAAGTTTCGTCAACAAAATGCAGGGCAAACGTATGGCTTTTTCTTGTCGAAACAGATCCTCCGCTGGTTGATCAGCTTTTGCCGGATTTACCGGTTCAGCAGAACTTACCTGGAACATGCTTTTCGGGCCCAGGAACTGACAATCAATGCCCTGAGGCTGTGCTGTTGACTTGCGGCGACCTGATCTGGCGATATACTCGCCAGACCTGTCAGCCAGCTTACTTTGTGATTTGTGCCTCAAACGGGAAGAGCAGAATTCTTCCTGGCAACACAGTTACAAGAAGCTGACAGAAACAACGCAGTTTTCATCGATTGCCGTAATGCCCAGGTGGCGGAACTGGCAGACGCGCTAGGTTGAGGGCCTAGTGGGGTAACTCCCGTGCAGGTTCGATTCCTGTCCTGGGCACTTGATGAAACCTGAAGTTCGATTTGCAGAAGTCCGGCTGACTCGATGAGTGAGCCGGACTTCTGCTTTTTATGCCATGGCGTCGTGAGGATTTCTCAAGCTGCTCACGCCAGTATTGATGGTGAGGTTTTCTCCAAAAGGTGGCAGTTAGCGAATCTCGAACACCCCGGCACTATTCGCCATCAGGGCGATTGAGAATACAAAATCTATGGTTCCGGAATCTTCATGAAGATTGGCCACCATCGCTTTTCCCGACCAAACCGTGGCCCGCTGAGTGGTCTTCTGCTCCAATCCAAGGGACAATCTCAAACTTGAACCTGATAAGACGTTTGTCGTTTTCTCCTGGCGATGTCTGACCAACCCGAACATTACAGCGATTAAGGATCACGGCTCATGACGGAAACTCGCATCGAAACAGATTCCATGGGTGAAGTTCATGTCCCTGCCAAAGCCTACTACAGTGCTCAGACTCAGCGGGCGATTGAGAACTTCCCTGTTTCTGGCTGGACGTTGCACCCGGAACTGATTCGAGCCATGGGCTGGGTCAAGTATGCCTGTGGCGTGGCCAATCGAGATCTTGGCAAGCTCACTCACTCGGGAAAGAACAAGCTGACCGACCAGCAAGTGCAGTTCATGCTCGATGCGGCACTGGAAGTGGCCCATGGGAAATGGGATGGCGAGTTCCCGATTGATGTCTTCCAGACAGGTTCTGGAACTTCGAGTAATATGAACGTCAATGAGGTCATTTCCAACCGCGCCATTGAGCTGGCTGGTGGCGATCGATTTGAGGCGAAAAAGCCAATTCACCCCAATGATCACGTCAATATGGGGCAGTCGACGAATTGCACCTTCCCGACGGCCATCCATGTGGCTGTGGCTCATTCGATCAAAACTCAACTGATTCCTGCGCTGAAGAATCTGGCGAATACGCTCGCTGAGAAGGCCAAGGCCTGGGATAAAGTTCTGAAAATTGGCCGCACACATCTGGCGGATGCGACACCGATTCGGCTGGGTCAGGAATTCAGTGGTTTTGCCCGCCAGCTTGAGCTTTCCGTTCAGAGGGCTCAGCAGGCTATGGCAGCCGTGATGGAACTTCCGGTGGGTGGTACTGCTGTCGGAACGGGAATCAACACACACCCTGAGTTCAGCAGTCGAGTCTGTGCCGTTTTGGCCAAAGAGCTGGGTATTCCCTTTATCGAAGCTGTGAACCATTTTGAGGCCAATGCCCAGCGCGATGGTTTGGTTGAGTGTCATGGCCATTTGCGGGCGATTGCCGTCACGCTCTTCAATGTCGCCAACAATATTCGCTGGCTCGGTTCGGGCCCACGGTGCGGTTTTTATGAAGTGATCCTGGCTGATCTTCAGCCGGGAAGCTCGATCATGCCCGGGAAGGTGAACCCGGTCATGTGTGAGAGCCTGATGCAGGTGGCGGCCCTGGTGATGGGAAATGACCAGACGGTGGCAATCAGTGGTGCCACAGGTGGAAACTTCCAATTGAATATTATGATGCCGGTGATGGGGCAGACGACGGTCGGGAGTGTGGTGGTGATGGCTGGCGGTGTCAAAGCCTTTGATGATCTCTGCGCCAAACTGATGGAGGCCAATCCTGAAGCTTGCGAAGCCTCCATCGAAAAAAGTCTCGCCATGGTCACCAGCCTTAATCCATACATTGGCTACGAGAAGGCGGCACAACTGGCGAAAGAAGCCTTTAAAACCGGAAAAACCATTCGGCAATTGTGCCTCGAACAGAAGATTCTTTCCGAGGAACAACTCACTGAGGCTCTCGACCCTTACAGCATGACTGAGCCTCATGCCTGATCTCGAACTCGATTGATACGTCGAACTCAACAAATGCGGCCCGATCATACCTGATCAGGCCGCATTTGTGTTTGCGTCAACATGGAAGTTCAAACCGAGATCCTTATGCCGCCATGGCAGAGAGCATCTCTTCCGCGACAGCATGGATGTGTTCGGCCGTCAGGCGGGCGAGGTTTTCTGAGTAACCGACCAGCAGTGCGAAATCACACAAGCGGTTGATTCTGCGAGGAACTCCTGCCGAGAGGAGATGAATGGCCTGCAGGGCATCGGTAGAGAACACGTTCGCGCGACACCCGGCGGCAGCCATCCGTCCGGTGACGTACTGGGTCGTTTCTTCCAGCGAGAGTGGTAAGAGCAGGCATTTGAAGGCCATCCGCTCGTCCAGTGGTCTCATCCGTTTGATCGCGCTGACCAGTTCGAGCTGGCCGGCAAAAATTGTGACGAGTTCCATCTTCCCCGGCTGAGAAAAATTCATCAGCGACTGAATCACTCCAAAGACTCGCCGGTCTTCGATCAACTGGGCGTCATCAAAGAGAAGAATCGTTTTGGTGCCTGCGGCTGTCAGAGATGTCAGGTGCTGCTCGATCACTTGCAGGCTGGAATCTGCAGTGCCGGGACGATGGTCTCCGGTAGATGCATGGACGAGTTTGGAGGCAATATATCCCAGAAGTTCGGAGGGTGTCAGTTGTGGGAAAAGCACGGGGACAAAGCGGTATCTGGCTGTACCACTCTCTGAGTTCTTTGAGTTTTCATCAGCCTGTAACTCACGAGAGAGCATTTCCAGAACGGTTGTTTTTCCTAATCCTGGCTGGCCGGCCAGCAGGCCCGCCCCTTTCGACGTCTCGATCAGATAACGAAGCTTCAGCAGTGCGGCTTGATGTGAGCGACTCCCGAGAAATCCAGACGTGGGAAGTTCTCCACCAAATGGCGGCCGGGTTAATCCCCAATGAGATTCGTACATGTTGTTGACCTGTCAAAACAAATTCACTCTGCAAACCTGCACTTACGGGGCAAGGTTTACAGGTGCTGCACTCTGGGAATAAGGGACGACTTCGACCCATGATTTTGTGGGAGAAGTTTCAGCGGAACGATCTGGCGAGAAAGCCATGGGCGGTTGTGGATCTGTTTCAATGGGCTCAATCTCGCCAGCAAACCAGACGGCCTGCTGGGAGACGGGCATTGTGGCTGACGAGTTGAAAGACGCGGGCTCAATCGTCTCTGTGCGGTCATTTTCATGCACCGAGTGGAGCGCGACTGTCACGTGAGCGGCGTCAGAGGATTCAAGCTTGCCAGCGTTGGGGTTTGATCGAGGGACAGGCACGAGCGCCTGCGGTGGATCTCCTCGTTCGAGTGAGCCGAGCAGGGCGTCAATCCCGGTGGATGAGTCTTCCTGATCGACGACGGCTGGAGACGGTGTCGCCCACCACAAGCCTATGGCGGCACAAGGCAAGGCCATCAAAGCCAGAATCACGGCAGAAGTGATGATACGCAGTCGACTTTGGGCATACAGGCCGGAAAAGAAGGCCATCGTCGACTCCCGATCAAGTGATTCAATGGCCAGGCCATGCCTGGACTACTACCTGTGTCACCTATCGGTTCGATGATGGAGTCGAGTTTAACGATTTTTCTGGTTTTGACGAAGGAGGAGTTAGAAGTTAGAAGTTGGAAGTTGGAAGTTGGAAGGGGTGGAGTTCCCGAGCACTCTGTTCGCCAATTTCTAATTGAGCTTCTCAAGACTCGATTAGAACGAAAAGAGGTACTGACCATGGTCAGTACCTCTTAGAATTCAGCGTCGCAGCAGGTTGTGAGGACTGGGCGATCACGCAATGCCATTTTGTGAGCCCTACACAAACTCACTGCGTGTGGTTCTTGACGAACTACTCAGCGGCGGGTGCCTGTGCTGCGGCAGATTTGGCGGCGAGTGCTTTGTTGAGCGAAATTGTGAGTCGCGATTTATCGCGGGCGGCTTTGTTTTTGTGGATCAGGCCGCGAGCTGCCATCTGATCAATCTTCTTAATCGCCACGCGCAACTGAGTGGTGGCATCATCCACAGGGCCGCCGGTGACAACAGCTGTGAACGTCAGGCGTGTCTTTTTCACTGTCGTACGCAGTACAGAACGCAGAACTCGATTGGCGGCTCGTCGCTTTAACTGTTTGCGAAGAGATCGTCTTGCACCGTCGCTGTTTGGCATAACTACTGAACCAGATTGACGTTAAGTTGCATTAAAAATGCTTGCCATAAACACTTTTCAAGAGACAAGCACCCAAAGAGAACTGGGAGTTTATCGCCTGTTCTCTGGTATTTCCAGTCAATCGCCCTGCGATTCGAGTTCCTCAAGTCACTTCGCTGCAAATAATTGCGGGTGTTATTCATTCAACAAAGTCTGGAGAGCTTAGTCTCACAATTCTGCCGGATTGTTGTCTACAATGTGAGCGTGCGAATCCGTTGGTAATTCAGTGTCACGAGAGCGAGTTATTTGCGCGATCCAGTGAATCTCAAGACATCTCGATCCTCGGACAATCCTGCCACGGGGAGTTGTGGCGAGATGAAAAACCCTGTCTGAAAATGAACCAGCACGACATCCTCGCTTCCGTTACCATCGAAGGCTCGCAGCGACCCGCAATCAAAGTTCTCAGGAATTGGAATGAACGGCTACGCACTCTGGTCAATCCTGTTGCTGATCTTTGGTTTGACCACATTAATTGCTGAAGTCTTCATTCCCTCTGGCGGGGCACTAGCAGTCATTACTGTCCTGGCGATTGTGGGCTCGTTGATTTTTTCGGCCATGGCGTGGCTGTGGGCGGCACCACTCGTTTTCGCGGCTCATTTTGCTCTCGTTCTGGTGCTGGTGCCGCTCTGCCTGCTGGGGGCTCTTGAAATTCTCCCGAGAACACGAGCTGGTAAGCGGATGATTCTGCAAGGGCCGGATGGTGATCGATTGAAAGCGCCACAGGCATCGACGGACGAAAAACTGGCTTCTCTGGTGGGACGCCAAGGGTTGGCTAGAACAGCATTATCGCCAGGTGGATCAGTAATGATCGACGACGTTCGCTACTCGGCCATTTCCGGAGAATCGTTGATTGACCCAGGTTCCCCGATTGTCGTCACGGGTTTACGTGGATCGACGCTGATTGTTTCCCCTTTAGCAAAGGAATTGGTGACGACCCAGCTCCCGGCTGGTTCACCAGCTCAATCCCTCCCGCCTGAAACGGATCAAAGGACGAATCTTCGGGAGGATCAAGTTTTTCCAGCAACGGAGCCCGGATCATCGACAATTCAGGAGGCTCAGTTGCCAAACCCTGAAACCTCGCCGTCCTTTCCACAGCCTTCTCCTGTGGTGGAGCTCGATCCATTCGCTCAACTGGCTGACGATCCTGATAACATCGCCTCAGATAACACGAAAGCGGTTTGAGTTTTATCGACGACTGCAAATGCTCACACTCTGGGGCAAGAGCACGGAATCAGGTCGCCTCGGCAGGCAATCCCATGTCGACGGGAGTGAAACATCCCTTTGTGAAGAAGAGATGAGATCTATTGGCTTGGCTCTAGAAAACGATTCACTCCTTGATTTGTGCTTCTCGTAAGGTTAGACCGTAGGAAATCAAGTGGGTTCGTACTGCTGCTCCCGAGTGAGAATGAAGCGTTAAAGGGACTGATCTGATGCGGCAGAGTTTTCGTTGTGAATTCTGAGAGGCCTCATCAGAAAGTTGCTGTTGTCGCATTTTCGTCAGACTTTCAACTTCCGTAAAAAACATCCATTTCTGACCCGAGTTTGAGGTTCGCATGCTAGGTGATTTTGCGGCTGATTCTGGATTCTTGCTGGCCCAGAACCGAACGACGGGGATTGTCATTGGTGTGACAGCCGTCGTTGTCATATTCGGTCTGATTCTGACTTACCTGCTGATTCGTTTTTTCAGCCTCTGGATTCAGTGCAAGTTGACGGGCGTTGGGATTGGTATGTTCCAACTTGTCACGATGTCGATCCGTAAGGTTGATCCCGATGTCATCGTGCGGGCCAAGATTATGGCCGTGCAATCTGGGATGACAGAGATCTATCCCATCACGACTCGCGATCTCGAGGCCCATTACCTCTCACGAGGGAATGTGTTGAATGTCATCAAAGCCATGGTGGCAGCATATCGCGCCAAGATTGAATTGAGTTGGCAGACCGCTCAGGCGATTGATCTTGCCGGACGTGATCTGCTGGAAGCTGTTCGCACCAGTGTCTATCCCAAAATCATCGATTGTCCTGATCCACGCAAAGGTTCGAACACACTCGACGCTGTGGCTCAGGATGGGATTCAGTTGAAAGCGCGAGCCCGAGTGACTGTGCGTACAAATCTCCAGCAACTAATTGGTGGTGCCACCGAAGAAACGATTATTGCTCGTGTGGGGCAGGGGATTGTGCGGGCGATTGGCTCGACCGAAAACTACAAAAAAGTTCTGGAGAATCCCGACCGTATATCACAAACAGTGCTGGAACTGGGACTCGAAGCGAATACGGCTTTTGAAATTGTCTCCATCGACATTGCTGATATCGATGTGGGCGAGAATGTCGGTGCTCGGCTGTCTGCTGATCAGGCTGAAGCTGACATGCGTGTCGCTCAGGCGAATGCTGAGCAACGACGTGCGGAGTTTACGGCTCGCGAACAGGAAATGATTGCTGAAGTCCAGGCCAATCGAGCGGAAGTTGTTCTGGCAGAAGCGGAAGTTCCTAAAGCGGTTGCCGAAGCTTTCCAGAACGGCGCATTGGGGCTGCTCGATTACTACGAATTGAAAAACGTCCAGGCGGATACTCAGATGCGATCTGCTATTGCCGGGCAATCTGTCACACAGAGATAATGTTGATTTGCTCTGTTAACACTCATCACGATCCTGTTTGAGTGTGGTGTTCGTGAGAGCTGGAGACCGGGGAATCAGACCCGGTTGATCGATTGAGTCATGATGAGGGCAGGCCGATGTTCACACCGGGCGATTTCTTGCTGGCTCCCTCGTTAGGGATTGATGCCGGGCAGATTGTCGGTTTGCTGGTGCTCCTGTTTACTGTCCTGAGTTGGGTCGTCAATGCGATTCAGGGTGCCCAGAAGGCGATGGCTGAAAAGCAGGCGAAAGAGAAGTTTCGCACGCCTCCCAAAGACAACGCTTCCACCAAAATAGAAGAATTTCTTCGAGAAGCCAACGAGAAGCTTTCGGGGGGGGATCAGGAGCGAACTCAACGACGTGCGGAAGAAGCCCGTCGCCGGCAGGAAGCTCTGCAGCGAAAAACTGCCAAAGAGCAACAAAAACAGCAGAAAAAACCTAAGGATTCGACTGCTCGACCACAAGGTAGCAGCATTGGTGGGAAAGGACTTGCGAATCCATCGAACCGCCCATTTGCGAACACGGCTCCTTCGTCGAACCCGAGTTCATTTCCCAGTTCCTCTGGAGCACTCAATCTCAATGAGCCTGTGGGAACTGCAAATTCAGCCAGCATGTCCGGTACTGCGTCTCAGACGGCGAACCCATCGCAATTTGGTGAGCTGGGGATGATGGCCGGAGGGACTGCTGGTAATCAGACGGGGAATCTGGCTGACCCCGGGCGAATGTCTGCAGCGACGGGGCCGCACCCGATTATTGAAATGCTGAAACGTCCCGGCGGTGCAGCACAGGCCGTCCTCATCAATGAAATTCTCTCGCGTCCCAGGTCGCTTCGATAGCCCCAGGTTACTCTGCTCACAGAGTATCAGACTGGGAATAATCGACAGGTCGCTGGTCTTGGCTGATGCATCAACGTGGTGGTTTAAATCGCCAGTGATGACTTTAGACGCTTGCGAGAGATCTGTGATGCTGAGAGAGGTTTGTCAGGCATGCTTGCTCAAAGCTGCAAGCATGGCACGAAGGACACCACATGAGCCCGACATCTATAAACAGCGTACTACGGGCGGATGGCTGGGGTTGAGTCTTCGAAGCCCCAGCGATTATCGGCACGAACTGGGGGTTCGCGAAGACGCTCAACCCCAGCCACCCCATGCCAAGGAGCGCGATTAAATCCCTGAATCCATCGAGTTGCGGATGGCTGCTATGTGCCATCGCTGCTTTTGGTCAAAGGACGGGAAGGTGGTGGCAATTCGCTGGTGGGAAGCGTCTCATTGCGGGATTCGGCAGGTGCTGTGGAATCGGAAGTTGATTGGGCTGGCAAAGTTGTCTGATTCGAAGCTGGCTTGAGTGAGCCCAAATCAAAGGGGACAGCCCGAATCTTCCAGCCACTTCGATTCTCATCCGTTGACAGCGAGTGACTTACTTTTCCACTGGTCGAATCTTTGGTTTCGGGAACAGCGAGAAGTTTGTCATTCTGAGGCGAAGTGCTGGAGAGCGAACGATCCTGCACGTTTTCCACCTTCAGGGCGGAGGCCGGTGCCAGAATCGAAATTGCCGACGGAGCCGCATTGAAGCGTTCTGGTTCCTCGCCAGAGTTGAGCGTAGGACGAGTGATTGTTCCCGAGACATTTAACGATCGCAGCCGGGCCTGCTGCTCTCGAATGTCTTCAATTGTCGGTACAGGGAGTTGCCCGGCGGGGCTCATGTTCTGAGTGGTCGTGGCGGGTTTGAGTGGCGTAGGTGCCGGTTCAGCGGGTGTCACCTGGACTGGCGCAGGAGTGGGGACTACGGCTGGTGGCAATACCACTGGTGCAGTACCAGGTATCACTGGGGAACTGGCACTGGCAGGCCCGGTCTCGGTACTCGATTTGTCTGGAGAGTTTGATTTGATTTCCGTCGCTGGAAGAGTGTTCTGATCAGGCCCAGGTTTCGTGGCAGGCACAGCACCCGGGGTGGCGGTGATCCCTGGTAGCATTGCGGAAGGCTGGGGATCGTTCGCTGGTTTTGATTCAGGAGTGGGTTCGGCAACAGGCTTAGGCCAGACCCGACTGTGATAAATCCGCAAAGCATTCAAAGAGTGATAGAGTGGTCCGCAGTCCGAAGGAGCTTTGCGATTGTCAATCATATCCTTGGAGAGCACGGTCACGGCATTTCGCACCCACTGTTCGTTGAGCCTTTCGGCTGGTAGTGCGGCTGCCAAAAATTCCAGAGTATGCCCGGTGGTATTCAATCGGGAATTGAGATCGGTCGAGTAGCCTGGGCCTTGATAGAACTTACTCGAAAAGGTGCCATCCGGATTCTGCATGGAGCGGGCCGTCTCGGTGTATCGTTTGATCTTGTAATCGGCTTCAAACCAGACTCCGTTCAGGGGCAGGCCTTCCTTGATGTGCTTGTCTCGGGCACGCGCCAGCGCGAACAAGCCGTGGTTCCCTCCGCAAGCCCCCTTTTCAACGGCGGCTGCATTCTGGATCTGCACCAGTCGTTCGATACTCCACGGCTCGTTTCGTGCATTGGCCCACTGAGTCGTGGTGGGGTAATAGTGAACCAGAGCCCACAGCACCCACGTGATTTCTTCACGGTCGTTGACATCGCGCATGCTCGTCTGCAGCATCTCGGTGATCGTGACATCCCGAGTGGGGGTCTTGAAGGCGAAGGTGGGCGGTAGATCGGATTCCGACAGCAAGGCGAGGAATTGTGATGGGTGACCTTCAAAGGCATAGGCGCGTGTGAAGGGATGAAACTTCCCGCCATTAGGCGTAATCAGGATCCAGGGTTTACCATCAAACTGGGGATTCGAACTGGCGATCCAGGAAATGGCCGAGACCTTCTCGTTACCCAGTTTGAGTTGAAATGATTCGTGAAGTGCCAGGATCCCATGGAAAATCTGCCACGGCGTATGCACGTTAGCCGTCAGATATCGCTGACTCGTGACCTGAATGGCTGTCGAAACCTGCTGATAAAGCGGATCGCTCAAAGGATCATTCGCAGGAAAGGGCGGTGCGGGGACCATAAAGGTTCTGGGCGCTACCGCGGCAGGAGGTGTTACGACTCCACTTCCCGCCGGTGAACTGGCACCTGCCGAAGTTCCCCCCGTGGCAGGATTCACAGGAGTCGCAACTCCCGTGGGGTTCGCACCTGGTGGCAGAGACGATGGCCCGGTGATCGCACCTGTCTGAGCGTGGACAGACGACAACATCCCCAGCGAAAGCAATCCGCAGGCCAGCGCCCTTTTCAGGAAGTGCATTCGAAGTATTCCTTGACGACGAACTCGGATCGCTGTGCCCGCAGATACGCACCACATACGTTTTCAAGCCTTTGTACAGGAAAGACTGACTGCAGCATCCAAGCTGACTTCGAACAAATGCCTGATGGCCAAAGGTCTTCTCCAAGGAGAGCTTCCTTCAGGCCATTATCATGCGTCAACTTTCCATCAACGCTGTCTTATTTGAATATCTGAGAGATATGACCGGCCAAATCGGCCGAACGTCTCAAAGATGTTTTTCAATCAATCCCTGAGAGTTCTGCCCTATACGCGACTTTTCGGCAGGATCATGAGGGTGGATTGAACAGGAATCGAACTCGAATTGAAACGTTAACATGGCCAGTTCCACACTTCAGCATCAATCATGCAAAAGCTGCTTCCCTCAGGCGTACTATTGCAAAAAACTCTGACAATTGCCCATTTCAATGCATGAACTGCCGATCTTTCATTAGCCCAGTTCACGACACTTCAGCCACTTCGATTTAATTTTTGCAACCAATGATTTGCCAGGGCATGTATTCCGCGTCATGAGCCGCTCGACATGTTGAAGAGAATTGGGGTGACAATCACTTTGCGTAGTTGTCCCATATTCTCAACTTCCAGTTCTGTCGGTTCTGTCATCTGGTCGGCAGTTTGTCTCCATTTTTGAATGGATCCCACGGGTTGACGAGCCACCGTGTAGATCCAATCTCCGGGAACCAAACCTGCTGTGGCTGCTGGCGAAAAAGGGATGACATCTGTGACTCCCACTATTTGAGGCATGGCGGAATCTGAGCGAGTGGCGACACCGACGCGGATCGCGGAACCCGCCAGATGAAGATTGACCTCTCGCTGAGTCCCATCGGGTTTCCTGAGTATGACAGGGACGACGGGCGGAGCTGTCACCACGAGAGATTTCAGTCGTGGTGTGTTCAATTCGGTAAATGGGCCGAATGAAATCATCCGCTCGCCGACTTCAATACCAGCCAGCGCAGCCGGAGAGCCGGGACGCACATAATCGATCAATATTTCGCCCTGCTCGGCCGGTTCGTTTTTCCAGGTGAGCCCGAGTCTTGGAGGAGTCGCTGCCAGAGGAGTGACATACTGGATACCCCTTTGGCTTTCCTGGAAAACTTCATTTCGAAAAGCTGGGAGGGAGTCCTGATTTCCCAAAGCCAGCACTGCTCGAAAGATCCAGCGGGATATCCGCTCGATGCCTTCAAAATCAAGTCGATCGGCATCGTCTGTGGGGCGGTGATAGTCTTCGTGCAGCTCTGTATCGACCTGCAAGGCCGGGATCCGGCGGCTGTAAAATGGCCAGTGATCGGAATCGGAATTGACTGTGTCATCAAACTTGATGCGCAGCTTCGAACTCTGATTGGCCCGGGCGAGGATCTCGCGAAACCCTGCCATCGAACGCCACCCTTGTACCTTGACGGTATCGTTGCGTAAACGTCCCACCATATCGGTATTGATCACCGCTCGAATTCGATCTGTGCGAACTAAGCCGCTGTTAATCCAATGAGTCGAGCCGATCAGGCCGTTTTCTTCTGAATCCCAAAAGGCAATGATGACCGTACGCCTTAGTGGTGGGTGTGCATCCAGAGCACGGGCCATACTCAACAGCAGTGATGTGCCGCTGGCGTTATCGTCGGCTCCGTTGTGGATCTGTCCCACGCCACCCCGGCTGTTGTTCACATTCCCATAACCCACATGATCGAAATGGGCTCCCAGGAGAATCACTTCCTCTCGCAACGCGGGATCACTGCCGGTTTTCTTCGCGAGAATGTTGCGGCAGTTATTCCCGAATTCCTGATACCACTGATATGTGCCGGCTGGTTCAAGAGCGGTTTTCTTGAGTTCGGTTACCAGGTAAGCCGCCGCTGCCTGACCGCCACGACTTCCCGCCTGACGGCCTTCTAATGCATCGCTGGCCAGAACTCCGACCGTTTGCCGGATGGCATCGCGATGAATCAGACTTTCCGCGGACAGGCTTTCGGCTGAAGAGGCGGATGAGTGAGTTTTGCTGTTGAGTGCTGCGTTGGCTTCAGCATTGGCGGCTGTCAGTATGTCTGGCTTCTGGAGAACTTCTGCTGGAGAGACCTGTGCTTCGGCAGCATGCAGCGTTTGATCGTTACCTGGCCCAATACAGGCGATGAGTGTCAGCAGGCACAGCCACAGCTTGAGTGAGGGTGCATGTTCGCATCTCCGGTCATGGCTCAAGCCGCAGCGTTTCTGATCACTGTCACTTACTGGAAATCCGAAATTCATGAATGCATGCCCTTGCCGCGACTTGCGGGCCGACGTTTTGAGAATCTCTTCGCTTCGATGTGTCAAATCCCGATGGCAGAAAAGCTTATGCCGAAGCTTCAGGATTCCTGCCAGCCTTGAAGGTTGACTGTAACAATAAACCCGGAAATGACTTACAAAGAATTCGCAGCGAGGTGGGGCGACAGTTGCAAACTTTGTCGCTGCTGCGATAATGCTTAATTACTAAGCAATGCAGAGATTTTGAAAAAGAAATGTCTGCCACATCGAAGCGTTTCTGAAAATTGTTCAGAGACGGGCCTGATTGATCAGGTCTCCCAACGAGAGGAAATGAATGGCCCAGTACACCAAAACCGAAATCAAGAAGCTTCGCAAGAAGCGTCAGCGTCTCAAGAAGAAGCTCAAGTGCCGCTTCTGTCCGGATGGCTGCGATAAGCCACCACGTCCGATCTTTGTCGATTACAAAGATCTCAAGACACTCCGCGCAATGATTGACCGCGAAGGCAATCTGCTCGCTCGCCGCAAGACGGGTACCTGCGTGAAGTATCAGCGTGTGGTGCGTGATGCAGTTCTGCGGGCTCGCTTCATGGGACTTCTCCCCTACGTGGCTGAAGAGTAAGGCCCTACGCGGCTGAAGAGTAAAGAGATATTCAAAGGGCTGCTGGATGACTTCCAGCAGCCCTTTTTCTGTTTGATCACGATTAGGGACCATGATTTTTGACTAGCCACTGATACGGTTCCCAGGAAACAACGGCGCGTTGTTGGTCGCGAAGGCATGCTTGCCCAGAGCTGCAAGCATGGCACACAGAGCGATATTTTTTCATAGAAAGCATATGAGCAGTCTTCGGGTCGGAAGATGCCCGGCGAACTGTCCCTGACATGCTGATCGATCAGGGATGAACCCATTCCTGACTGCCATCGGACCAGTTCTCTTTCTTCCAGATGGGGACACGCCGCTTCAACTCATCAATAACGTATTGCCCTGCCGCAAAGGCGGAATCTCGATGAGGAGCAGAGACCGCGACTCCCACGCTGATTTCGCCCAACGTCAGGTGGCCGAGCCGATGGATGGTCTCGATCTTCGCCAATATCCACTTTTCGCGGGCCTCGGCTTCAATTCGCTCCATCTCGGCAATCGCCATGGGTGCGAATGCTTCGTAATCGAGAGCCAGGGTCTGTCGCTGATTCGTAAACTCCCGCACGGTTCCCAGAAACAGGATCACGGCCCCCGCTTGTGTTGTCTGGACAGCGCAAAGCAACTGCTGTGAATCAATCGGTTGTTCAGTCAGTTTTGGCATCTTGCTCCTGGTTTTTCCACTGACACAAAGCTGATGAGTTGTGAGATCAGGCCTTCATGATGAAGACGCATAAAACGCGAGAGGCTCACCCACCACTCACGGGTGGAAAACAGGCGACCGGCTCGCCGGGTTGAACCACGGTATTTTCATCTGCGTACTGAGTCCCGACGGCAAAGAGCAGCTTCGACCCGAGGGAAGCCAGTCGCGGAAATCGAGTCATGAGAGCGTGCTGAACATCTGCGATTGTGACAGGTCGCCCGTCGACAGGAACTTCGAGCGAAACCCTGGCGACATTGGTGAGTTCCCGTGCCAGGGCAAACAATTGCACGTCCACAACCTGTTCATGAATCATCGTGGAATTCATCGGATCACCTCCTGAAGCGGAAATGAAATCTGCTGGCACGGGTCTGGTCGCTGATTGACAACGGGAGACATCACCAACCGATAACAACTTCCATGTGCCGCACCCCGATTTTACTATTCCCGGAAAAGAAGTGGGTAACTTAATCGACGCGGATTGTCCATCATTCGAGAGTATATTTTCTGGTCTGGTGCTTGAACCGGACCTTGAGTTCCGGCATGAGACCATAAGCCATCGCCATCAGTTTGATGGGATGTAATGTCGGCGTGGCGGTGCGCTGGGTCATCTGCAAACGACAGCCACTGCATTCAGTCACGCCAAAATCCCAGTCCCGGGATCGCATGGTTTCCATGAGTTCATGGCCGATTTTCATCGAGGTCTGGAAATGTTTGCTCGACAGCCCAAAGGTGCCAGCCATGCCCGAACATCCCCGTTCGACGGCATGCAGTTCCAGCTTGGGAATCAGCCGGCAGATCTCCAGAAGAGGCTGTCTTTCGCCGAGTGATTTCAAATGGCAGGGAGTATGATAAACCGCCCGCATGGGGGTCATCGCGAGAGGCTCTGTCGGTATGGGTAAGCGCCCCTGTGCCGCTAATTCTGCTAAAAATGCCCCCGCTTCCACGGTCTGTTGTGCCACCAGTTCGGCATCCGGATGTTGAGTCAGCCTGGGATATTCTTTCTTCAAACACAAAGCCGCCGTTGGCTCAGTACAGATGATGCGTAACCCGTCACGAGCGTGAGGGGCCAGCACTCGCAGATTTTCCAGTGCCAGTTCACGTGCCGCTGGCAACTCACCAGCGGAGATCAAGGCCATCCCGGAGGCCAATTGTCCCTTCGGCACAATGAGCTCAAACCCCAGATGCTCCAGCACTCGGCTGAATGCCATCGCCAGTTCCGTGTCGTGGTAGTTTGCAAAATGATCGACAAAGTAAACCACTGGCTGAAGTGGCTTTTTCTGACCTGCGACGGGCTCAGATGCAGATCGCGGAACATCAACGGCTTGTTGGGCGGTTTGCTGGAGAAAAGACTTTCGAGAAAAAAGTGGTAATCGCCGCTCTCGGGCGACTCCAGTCAGCAATTCCAGAACCCGGCGAAATGTGCCCCAGTTGAGCAATGGGTTGAGGACTGGTGCTAACCAACTGCCCCATGGCCCCCAGACATCAGGCCGCGAAAGGAGCCAATCGACTCGGGAAACACCCTGTTGAGCTGCCGCCTGACCTTTCAATTCGATGGCCATTCGCGGGATATCAACATGAGAAGGGCATTCGAGAGAACATTGCTGGCAGTTAAAGCACGAATTGAGAATAGGAAGCATTTCCGGGCGAGTCAGCGTCTCTGGCGAAAGTCTGCCGGAAAGAATATCTCGAAACACCACAGCTTTGGCTCGTGGACTGGAGACCTCCTGATGAGTCACATGAAAGAACGGGCACATCCGGTGATTGCGATCTTCACGACGGCAATTTCCGCAGCCGTTGCAGGCATTGACGGACTCAATCGCTTCTCCCTGGGGCCACGAGTGGCATAACTCCACCAGTTCGCCGGTAGGAGCTTGAGCCGGCAGCTCCTGCTCAAAAGTCGACTTCAATTCCCGACCAGAAAAGTGAATGGGTTCCACAGCTTTTGCCTGCTGATTGGCAGAGGGAAAAGCCGTTCCCCAACCGACTCGCGCTGCGGCAGGGACAACATGTCCGGGAGCCAGTAATCCTTCGGGATCAAAGATGTTTTTGACCTCTTTGAAGATATCGCACAACGAACCATACTGCTCTCGCAGCGCGCTCGTCCGCAGGCTGCCCAGGCCTTGAGTACTGCCGATACAGCCACCCAGAGACCAGGCGGCTTCATACAACGCATACTGCAACTGCTCTAAAGCAGCAACAGGCCAGGTTGCTCGATCTGTCAGTAAGGGTCGAAAGTGCACCACACCCATGGCAGCATGCGAATACATGACCGCCGAGATATCGGCCGTTTGAAAAGCTTTGTGGGCTTTTGCCAGAAACTCCGCGAGTGCTTCTGGAGGAACGACCAGATCATCAAAGATCCGCACAGTCCGTACGCCACCACGAGGCTTTTCCAGTTGGGGAAGGATTTTACGAGAAAGCGACCAGAGAAACTCGACATCACTGGGTGAATTCGCTTCATAGGCCGTTAAATGCCCTTCCGCAATGCGTGCGGTGCAGCGTCTGAGGCTGGTCAACTGTTCGCGACACTCCGATTCCGTCTCGGCTGTGACTTCAATCAGCACCGCAGCTTCAATGGTCGGAGGAATAATCATCAGAAACCGGTCATCGAGCTCTCTTGCCAGAGTCAGGATTCTGCGATCGACCAAATCGCATGCTGCAGGCTCCATCACTCGAACCTGATGCACCACTTCAATGGCTGAATCGAGTGTCGGGCAAAGTAACAGCAGAACGCCTCGATGGGCTGGCAATGGGGTCGTATGCAGCGTGATCCCTGTATACAAACCCAAGGTGCCTTCGGAACCGACCAGCAGGCGGCACAAATCGAGCCGCTCTTCGGTCAGAACTCCCCGTAATTGATAGCCACCCCGGCGCAGCAGAGTGACTCCCGGTTGAGACGCCTTGATCAGGGCGGCCTCATTTCTCAAGATCGATTCGAGCCGGCAGATGATGGTTCGTTTGACCTGATGGGGCTCATTTTCCGTGGCCTTCCGATCAGGCATGGCTAAGGGTTCCAGTCCCGCCGTAAACTGCGTCCCTCTGGCCAGCATGACCTGCAATGAGGCGACATGGTCGTGGGCTGCTCCATGACGTAAGCCGTGTGGCCCGATACCGTCTACTCCGACAATTCCGCCCACGGTCGCTACGGCAGAATCCAGAGGATAGACCCCGAACTCGCGGCCATAAGGCCTTAAGCGGCGGTTCAGTTCGTCAATGGTGATTCCCGGCTCAACGCGGACAGTGCGCTCACTCAGGGAGAGCACACGGTTCATGCTGGCCGAAACATCAATGATCAAACCCGGGCCCAGAGACTGGCCAAAGAGCGAAGTTCCAGCACCTCGCACAGTCATCGGAATGCTGTGCTCATGGCAATACTGCACCAGCACGACCAGATCTTCAGCATCTTCTGGCAGCGCGACTCCACAGGGAGCCTCACGAGTGACACCTCCATCCTGGGAGTAAACAATCGATGCCACCCGGCTCACATCGAGCTTGCCCCGAAACAAACCGGAGAGGTCTTCCTTGATTCGAGTCGCCCAGATTTCCACAGCCTCAAAAATCCTGACTGAAAGGCCCCACCAGAGATCAACGGTTACTGCTCGTCGAATACATCATCTGAGAGAATAGACTACCTCATCTCACGGTCTTCCAGTAGTCCGTAGCGTTGGGAACTATGGGCTGCTCTCGGGGAATCATCTTTTCCTGGCGTGTCTTTCTGCGATTTGGTTCAAGACCGCGTGGCTGGGGTCAAGCGTCTTCGTTTGCCCCCAGATCATTTGAATCGGATTGTTGATGGTAAACATGCTTGAAAATCCTTAAAGCATGGCATGGATGCATTTGTGCTGGTGAACTCGATTAACCAGGGGGCGGATGAAGACATCCGACCCCTGCCACCCTGCGCGGACATCAAATATGACAATCAAGGAAGTAGAGACCACGCCCTTCCGCAGAGCCTCCAGGGGCGTGCCACCCAAGGCCGTGAAAAATAATATTGCAAGACACTCGTATTGTCGCGCCTTCTTGTCGTCATGGCGATGCACCACGAAGTGTGAATGATGTGTTGGGTGCCAGTTGGCCAGTCGTCGCTTGCTGGATGATGACCGCAAGTGATGTGTAAATGTCATCAGGAAGACCTGAGATTATCTCATGTCGCCAGATCTGGTACGATGCGCAGAAGATGACGTCATCGAGATTGCCGTGTTGTTGCGATTTCTCATAAGTCAGGACTCCACCAAAGGATGATTCATGCAACCCTGGCCAACCCGTATTCAGGGGCCTGTGGCTGTGATTGGCGATGTTCACGGTCAACTCGACCTGTTGAATTTCATCCTTTCGCAACTTCAACAGCTACCCAACTATGATGAGTTATGGATCGTTCTGATTGGTGATCTTGTCGATCGTGGGCCCGATCCTGCGGGGGTGATTCAACGGATTGTCGAACTCCGGGAAGCACATCGTCGCACTACGGTCGTCTTTGGTAATCACGAACTGGCCATGCTGGGTGCCCTGGGCTGGGTGCCCACGCCAGAGTTTGCCGAATGGAACCCAAGGTGGGTTCAATTCTACGACTCCGAGCCGACGTTTCGTTCTTACGGGGTTGAGCCCGGTGATCTGGAAGGTCTGGCCCGTGCCATTCCTCCAGAACACAGAGAATTTCTGACAACGATGCCATGGGTGGTCGAACATCCAGAGAACATCTTTGTGCATGCTGGTCTGGATGCCAATCAGCCGACCGAAATGCAGCTCAGAATTCTGCATGCCAAAGACTGGACGCTCGTTCGTCCACCCTGGCTGTGCGATAAAGCTTTTGCGGCCCAGGATGGCCCACCCGATAACTGGCGACGGATTATTTCCGGGCACGTTCCCACAGCAGAAGTCGTTATCCGGCCCAAGAGAATTCTGACAGACACCACGGGTGGACTACGCGGCGAACTGAGCTGTGTGATTCTTCCGGAGTGCCGGATTCTCCAGAGTCGTGGCGGGGTTGATCGCGCTGTAACTCAGGGCGATCAATCCATTCCCACCCGGCATCACGAATCATCAGCAGCAACAGCAAATGCTGCTCACGTTCAGTCCTCTGCCACAGTACGCCAGCCAGCAGTCACTCCGCAGCGAGGGGTATCAACGGAATCGAATCGAATGTCCGAGCGGGTATCGACTTCACATGGAGTTCCACGCGATCGATCAGCCGAGGACAAAACGCCCTCAGGACATGCTGAGCAGGGAAGAACAGCTTCTGAAAAGAAGCGAGGGTCGTCTCACTCAAATCGCAGAGAACAACCCACGGGTACAGTTCAGAAAATGTCTTGGTGGAAACGCCTGTTGGGTTGATTTTTCTGGGTTGATTTTAGTGGTTGGATTCAACCAATGAAGTACAAATCAGCACCTGGTACACCTCACAGGCAATCACAGCGCGGTGGTGGTTGCAAAGCCATGCTTGCCCAAAGCTGCAAGCATGGCACATCAGTATCGATACTAGATGGAATGATTAAATCTCTCGTCGGACAGGGCCGGCGGGAACCATCTTCTTGACCTTCTTGCCGGTCTTGGGATCTTCTTCTTCGATAAATCGTGGACGGAGCTTTTCGTCGTTCCCGTTTCCACCTCGCATAGCTGCCGCGTTGTAATAGCCCTCTTTCCATTCCCAACCCAAAGGACGACTCAGTTCACGTTCAGCCATCAAACCCCAGGGGGTGCCAGCGTGCTCATCCACCACGCGCTTGAGGTACTCATTGGCCCGGTTCGCCAATTTTTTGACACTGGCCCCGGAAGTAATTTCTTTGGCAGGAATCAATTCCCAGCGGTTGTTTCCGGCTTTCTCGAATTTGCGTGGCGAAGCCTTCATTTCCGCCAGCATGGTGTTGTAGCCAAAGGCACGCACCTTCAACGCGAGCAAGCGGCCCATGGCCAGATCATAGCTGGCTTTCCAGCGAGGTTCGGTGATTTTTGCACGGTCCTTTTCGCCGACTTCCAATTGTGTGAGAAGCTGCGAAATCTTGTAATCGAAATCAGCCAGAGGACGCTGAGCGCGATCGATCGAGGTGCGCAGTTCACCGTCGTTTGCAGCGGGGAAGCCGAGGCTGGGCAATGGAATCTGGATGTCTTTGTTCTGCTCAGCCAATGTGACGAGGGCCTGCTTAGCCATGTTCTTGCGGATATCCTGATCCAGCAACGTGATCGTGCGGTAATCAGGCTGATAGTTGCGCATCGTCTGTGGATCGAGGGATGGCCCTTTGCCACTATCTGCTACAAAGTAGAGGCCACCGGTTTCGGCACAAAGGCGAGTCAGTGCATAAGGCCCGAAGCCTGAGGAAAGATTTTCGAGGCCGTAATCGTTAATCCCCCAGAATCCTAAATGGACAAACTCCTGGTAGAACGATTCGGGGCCGCGATCCATGACACCGATGACCTGCTCGCCATTTTCCAGTTCAAAAGGCTCTTCGACCTGACGTTTGCCAAAGGGAGCCGCATCACCCACGACATAGCAGCGAATGCCGGCACGTTTGGTGGATGAAATGGCCTGCTCGAGCTTTTCGCGAGCGTCGGAACCGGCTTCGTCGGTCACGACAATCAGCATGACGTTGCGACCCATTTTTGTGCGGTAAGAGAGGAACTTATTGGCGGCGGTTATCACTGCTCCAAAAGTGTTCTCATGACCTCCGGATTCGCTTTTCACACCACGCACGGTTTTGACAAGTTGTGCCACGTCATCGACCGGTTCTTCGGTCAGAATGTTTGTTCGTTCGCCGAAAGTCACGACGGCTGACTTAAGAGCTTTGTCTGCGGAAACATTCATGGCGTTGAGTTGTGCGTAAATGTTTTCCACGCGATCTGCAATGACGTTACGCCGCTTGTGCAGCGAGGGAGAAACATCAAACAGCCAGACGACCAGTGTTTTCTTCTCACGCAAGGAGGCGGCGATTTCGAAAGCCATGCGATCGACGGCACCTTCCACACCACCGGGATGCTCCGTCGCACCCTGGGCATTGATGGCTTGAGTCAATTCTGTCCGAGGAGGTTCGACAATGGCTTCGGTCGCAGGAAGTTCGGGTTTGAATGGATCTTCCAACTGCTCTTTGAATTCTTCTTCCGACTTCTGGCCCATCGCCACAGAGGCTTGCTGCGAGGCACCCAGCATGTTGAAGTTGCTGTCATTGCCCATCACATCGGAGACGGCGACGTCGAATTTGAATTCAGCTTCCTGCGGAATGTCCTGAATTTCGCTCGTAATCATCAACTGCTCACGGATGGTTTCCGAGAACGTAATGAGCGAAAAGCAGAAGAGCACGACCACATGGAGTGCCAGGCTGACGGTCCACGCACCAGATTCCTTGATGCGATCCCACCAGGAAGGACCAAAGTCCATCTCGTAAACAACATCATCCTGCGGTTGTGTTATGCTGGCCATGTTTGCACCTGAAGAGGCTCACTGCAGATCGGCAATGCCAATATTTCAGAAGTAATGCCCTACTGAATTCACTGTCATTGATCTGCAGCAGATCCTTGAAGACCAATCCCAATCGACCCAACCCAACTTAACGCACTCTTGGCAACTTCTGTTTCAGCAGCAACTTCTGTTTCAGAGAGTCGCAGCTTACGCTTCAATTTCTTGCCGAATTCGCTTGAGCATGCCACTCAATGATATCTTTAAAAAATCAACCGGTCTTACCAGATGTGACTATTTATTCAGCATACGCTACCGCTCAGTTTCGAGAAGTGCAATTGGCATTTTCGGTCAATCTGCACACCCAATTTCAGTGCAACTCCTGCAAACACCGAAACAAATGTTGATATTGCATTCAAAATTCGCGTCTATGTTAAGCGTAGGGTACCTGGGTCCTTCGAGCACTCCCGTTGACTTATGACCTGATCTTCAGGCGAACCTTCCAAAGCAGCGGAACCGCACTTTAATCCCATACTGTTAATAGATTACCTCTCTGAACTTGGCTAAGGTTCGACGATTTCTCTCTGGAACGATCTCGATTTCTTGCGACTGGCCCGGAGAATCGTACAAAATCAAGGAAAGTGTATTCAGAGTAGCCCGCTGACCGATGGTCATTGAGAGTGCCTTTATCAAGATCGATTTATCGTAACATGCAATTAAATCAAGGGTTAAGGTGAAATCCCTGAATCCCGGAGATTCCTGTAATCGGTGAGCAAACTTCAGCCGATGGACAAATGACAATCGACTGGGGTATTGGCACTCAGGACGCACCCGCCATCTGGGAGAATTCACCGTGAATGGGGCCTGCTGGCTGGCAGAAAAACGTGGAAATGACGGTGTCGACCTCCGATACCGGGATTATCGCCCTGATCGAAGTGCTGGCTGGACGACTTTGATTGTCCATGGAGTGGCCGAGCACGGTGGCCGTTATGACCATGTTTCTCGCTGGCTGCTGCAGCGCGGTGTCCGGGTGATCGTCCCGGATCTTCGCGGCCATGGTCGCTCGGGCGGTGTGCGAACTTTCGTCAAGCACTTTTCCCAGTACATTGATGATCTGGTGCTGTTGAGAAAATCTCTCGAAATCGATCCGCAACGCCTGATGGTGCTGGGACATAGCATGGGGGGGCTGGTCGCTACTCGATATGCTCAGCTCGAACCGCGCGGCCTGGCAGTTCTGGCACTCTCTTCCCCACTTCTCAAACTTCAGCAACAGATCTCACCGCTCACGCTGGCGATGGGGGCCATTTGTAACATCGTGGCGCCGGCGACGCGTTTCCCCACGAAATTCCGACATGGACAGATGACGAAAGATCCGCTGGCTCTGGCTAAACGTCAAAGCGATCCTTTTCTCCTGAAGAGTATCACGGCTCGCTGGTTTTTCAGTATGAAGTCGGCACTTCAGCAGGTTCACCAGGAAGCATCGGCCATTCGTGTCCCTGTGAAAATTCTGCAAGGGACAGATGATCGCACAGTGCATCCCTCAGGGGCACAGGAATTTCTCAATGAGTTGAGCCCAGGCATAACCGCCGAACTTCAATATCTGCCCCAGCATCTGCACGAAATTCTCCAGGAGTCCGACTGGGAAACTTCTCTCAAGAGCTTTTTCGATTTTGGCAACGAACAGATCGCTCAGCCTTCCCTGCGGCACATTCGACCGACGGGTTGATGAATTCTATGAACTGACTTCACTCCACCACGCCTTCAGGAATATTTTTTCTCCACCAGAGCCGAATTATTCCTCTGCGAATTTTCTGAGTCTGAGTGACTGAATCTGCAGGTTTCTGGGCCCGTACTGGGTGTCATACGTTCCAATGACAATGCCACCTTCGCTGTAATCCCTCAGCGATAGATTCTGGGCCAGTTGGAGAGTGCCGACTTTGAGAGATGCCGCCTGATCTTTGACGACCAGTGACACCGGCAGAGAGCCTTTCCATTCCATCCGCCCGAATTCGACGTGTGAATCTTTTTCTGCGGCCCCTTCTTTGAACACACAATGGAACCAGGGTGAACCACTGGTTCTGGTGCCGATCTGGAAGAGAGCGTGGCCAGAGCCGTCTTTCCAGCCTAACAGGAAGAACCAGCCACCCGTTCCTTCGGCCTGCATCATCCCTTCCAGTTCGAACTGATGGGCACTACCAATTTCGATGGCGGCATTGGCTCCTGTCACTCGCGACAGCAGATTGTTGAGAATTCCAAACTCGCCATTGATGGCAAACTCACCCAGCAGGTGCGGATGGCCTTTGGCCGGCCCGGACAGATTGAGCGTCTTCACGAGTTTGATCGGGCTTTTCTCAGGCAGGGCCTGCACGCCCACTTTTCGCTGTCGGGGTGGAAGGAACAAAACTTCCCAGGGCGGAGTCTTTTGAGCCTCTTTGGCATTCGGACCAGTGCTTTTTTTCGATTGCGCCTGGGCGATCGAAGTGGCACCACTCCCCAGAAAACTTCCGGCAGAAATCTGGCACGCCCCGACCAGCATCTGACTCAGCCACTTGCGGCGATCCTGCATAGCGACAACCTTCACGGTCTGTTCTCTGAATCCCAACTCCGGTTTCCACATCGGCTGAGGAGCGGGTTTAGACAACTATCAATAACAGATCCCGCACGCTGGAAGCATGAGAAAAATCGAGAAGTCTGGTTCATGATGGCGTTGTTGTTGAGCGATGGAGTTCGCAATCATGCCAGCAATTCCTGCAGCCAGCGGGTGTCGTGCAGATTGTCGATCAACCAATCGGGTTTTGCAGCTTCCAGCGAATGACGCCCATAAACGCCGGTCGCTACAGCCACAACTCGGGCACCAATTGCGCGACCACATTTCACATCGGCAGGAGTGTCTCCCACGACGATCACCGGCAAACGTTCCAATTGAGGTTCATCACCTGTGAGGCGACTCCAGATGGATCGCGCGACATCATCGCGATCGACATGTTCATCACCGAAACCGCCATCGGAAAAATGGTGGTCGATCCCATAATGACGCAGTTTGATCCAGGCAGCTTCTTCGAAGTTGCCTGTCAGCAACGACAACCGCCATTCCCCCGAATGCGAAAGCTGGCTGAGAATTTCCACCGTTCCCGGTAAGAGCCCCCCAGCATGTGTTTCGAGATATTTTGGCAGATGGGCCAGATATCGATCGCGCAGTTTCATTAGGCTCAGTGGATCACACTCACCACCATGAAACGCAAAGAGATCACGCGTGATGGCACGATCCGTTCGCCCAGCTGTGGGAATTCCTGTCACTTCTTTCAGCGTGCGAAATTCTTCACGGAAGACATCTTCCATGGCAGCCTGTCCGGCTCCACCAGCATCGATGAGTGTCCCATCAATATCGAACAGCACAGTCCCGCGTCGAGTCGGCATTTCGGGTTTCTCACTTGCTGAAAATCTTGAACTGGAACGAAACAGATCACCATTTCTGCGAAAGACATCAACTTATTGCCTCGTCATTCGCACACTGGCTCTAAGGGTTGAGGCGAGTCTGTGGCGGACAGGAGGACATGACGAACTTCTGCCAGAGTTCGCACAGGTCGCTGGGCTGTATCCACCAGACGAGTGCTGGTTGTGCCAATCAGTCTGGCACCCAATGTTTCGAGGACATCGACTCGGCCGGCCAGGATCAGATCTGCAGTCGCGGCTTGGCTGAGTTCCATCAGTTGAACCTGCGGGAACTCCTGCTGAAGTTGCCATCGCAGATCAGAAAGCCGGTCTTCGCTTTCTTCTGCAAGCGGCCCCAGCGCGACCTTGAGCGGCAGTTCGAGGAGCCTCTCCTGCAACCTTCGAAAAGTGACACGATGGACGGGATGCACCAGTTCGCCAGCGATTTCGGCCATGGGATCGAGGACAAAGCGGCGATACCAGGCCGCCGGATGCGGAACCGAGAGTTGCGGCAGCTGGATGACATCTTCGCCGTAGATCACGAGATCGAGGTCGATTGTTCTGGGACCCCAGGCGAGTGATCGTGATCGGCCAAACTGTTCCTCAATGGTGCGTAGATGATTGAGAATTACGGTTGCCGGGAGAGTTGATTCGAAGCGGTAAGCGCCATTCAGAAAGACATCGCCTGCGTTTTCGCCGACGGGGATTGTCTGGTAAGGGCGGCTTGCGATCACTCCATCAATACCTGGAGTCTGCTCGAGTATCTGCCAGACCTGTCGAAAGGTGGCGGCAACATCTCCAATGTTACCACCAGCAGCCACACAACAGGTTGGCATGTGCCATGGACCCCGCATATCAACAGTGAAAAAATTGCAGTCTTTGAGGCATCAGTTCACGGATGAGGCAAACTCTCAGCCGTGAAATAGGCCAAGAATAAAACTAACCAAATCCATTTCTGCTCACCAGCGTTGGTCCTGGTTTCGAATGGATTTGGGTGAGTGATCGAGTGGATGAAGACCTGGCTCTTCGCTGGCAGCCGGGATGATTCCAAAGAGAAAGCTTCAGCAATTGGCGGGAAACACCCCGTGGCCAGATCGCTGAAGCCTTGTTGAATGAAACGCGAAGATGGATGAAATGCAAAAGAGTTGAGGAGTGGTCGGTGTGACTTAAAAACCGTGGCCTTCCAGATCGGACTGGATCCCGCCCCAGTAGTTCGCCTGTGCATTACCGAACGCAGAGACACCGGTGATCACGACGAGCAGAATCATGGCCAGCATGACCGCATATTCGACGGCGGTGGGGCCATCTTCACTCCGGAGAAATCGAATCACGCTTTCCATGGAAGTCGGAACCTCGCCTGAGAATCTCAGATTTCGGACATGGCCATCTGTCGAAACCTAGCTCGATTTTTCCGATTGGAGAAACTTTTTCTGCAATTCGTCCAGAAATCGCTTCCAAAAGTACGGATTCTATCGACTTGACAGCTGAATATCTCCGAGTTATTTTAATACACACCTTGTTGGTGGGTGTTATTTAGCGGGCCGTGTGTGACCTGATCCTATGAACAATCCTGAACAGATAACTCAGCAACGAAGACTGGCCTGCCGGTTTCCCCACCTGAAGAACACTGACAGGGGAGACGGTAAAGAGGGGTGTTGATCCTGCCCACCGCCCCTCGATTTTCCACAACGGTTCATGCGAATCATCACCCATTGCGGGCGCCAGCCTGCTGATCCGTCTCTCAAACTCAAACTTCCCCGATGGCTACAGCCATTATTGAATCTGTCGCTCGCCAGATCATCTGAGAAAGGTTTTCCAATGCTCTTTAAATCCTTTGTTCCTGCTGCACTTCGACGCCGCCCACGCTCACGAGGCTTTACGCTCATTGAGCTGCTCGTGGTCATTGCCATTATTGCGATCCTGATTGCTCTGCTGCTACCGGCTGTTCAGCAGGCTCGTGAAGCCGCCCGGCGGACCCAGTGCCGTAATAATCTCAAGCAGATCGGCCTGGCTTTTCATAACTTTGAAAGCACCTATGGCTTTCTGCCCACCAGCATTCGCCCCACGCTGAATACGGCATCACGTGTGGCAGTCCTGACTGATCTGCTCCCGTACATTGATCAGGCCGCGATTTACAACCGTTACGACAAATCCACGAACTGGAACTCAGCGAACAACACACCGCTTTCGCAAACGAAAATCACGGCTTTCCAGTGCCCTTCGAATCCTGATGCGGGTGTGCTTGATCTGGCACCCCCATCCACAGCCGGCGTCTTTATCCCCAACATCGCTGCGACGACGGATTACTCGCCGATCTTCGGGATTGCACCGGGTGTCTTTACCACAACATTAGGAACCACAGCCCCGGCAACATTTGTCGATCCAGCCGAAGTTTTCGCTGGCTCCACGACACCTTACACCTATGTTCCTGGCTTTTTCCCGAAGAATGCCACCATTGATACCACGACAGGTCAGCCAACCCGCCAGGGGAAAAAATTCCGTGATGTGACCGATGGGCTCAGCAATACCATCGCCGTGGCCGAATCGGCTGGTCGTCCATTTGTTTACACCAAAGGGCCGAGGAAGCTGGCTGGTGGGAATGCACTCACAGATACCGACGGCAGCTCAACAAGCACAGATCGCCTCAATTCAGGTGGCTGGTCACGTCCAGCGAGCGACATCATCATCTTTGGCGAAACGACATCGGCAACGGGTGCTCTGGGTGGTGCTGTCGCCATCAATGCCACGAACGGGCATAACATTCGCGGCCTCTCTTACACCAATTCCGGGATTGCTACGACAATTCTCGGTCTGCCGATTGCCACTCACGGAACCGGTTCTCCCTTCTCGTTCCACACGGGTGGTGCTCACTTTACGATGGGGGATGGCTCTGTGCGATTCATCAGCGAGAACGTCGATTTCCGGAATTTCATCAACCTGTGCACTCCCTCAGGTGGTGAAGTGATTGGTGAATTCTAAGCCATTATTCTGCCCAAGGATTTGCTCCAGTGGCTGGTCAAACTGATAAAGATTGGCCCGCAGCCTGTTGTATGAGGAAAGGGGTGCTCAGCTTCCTGCAGCACCCCTTTCTGTTCCTGCCCTCGTTCTGCAAGTTCGCTCTTCGCCCCAAGGAGCTTTCCTGGCGAGTTGCGCCTTCCCTCGATCTCTCTGTTTCGCTCGAAAGAGATACACAAGATGTTGCTTCGATCCTCTCGTCTCCACCAACACCTCACTGGACTCGTATTCGCCGCATTGACCTTAGCAGTCTTCGGTTGTGGATCTGGTGAACCCTGGAAAATCTCTCACCCGGTGAGTGGGACTGTCACCTATAAAGGCAAGCCAGTGAAAGATGCTGAACTTGCTTTCTTCCCTCTGGATGAACGATTTCCCGAATCGGTCCGGCCACTGGCAAAAACCAAAGAATCGGGCGAATTCGTCGTAGGGACTTATGATCGCGAAGATGGCGCACCGGCAGGAAAATATAAAGTGACTGTCGTGCATCACGAGATTGTCGTTTCCAAAGGTGGTATGGGAACAAAACCCAATGACCTGCCGAAAAAATACGCGACGAAAGAAACCACAGACCTCATTATCGAGGTTCCATCAGGAGGTACTCAACTTCCTCCCTTTGAACTGAAGTAACAATGCTCTCAAGCTTACTCATCAGCCAGCCAGCGGAGGATGTCTTCCTCGCCTTCTTTAGAGTTTGGATCAGGCTGAGGACGTGCCGGGGGACGGGCTGGCGGCTGGGTTCGGGGCGGTCGTGGTCTGCGTTCTGGTTCAGCTAAACCGGCCTTTTCGAGCAGCGAGCGAGAGAAGGGATTTACTTCTTCATTGGCAGGGGGTGGATCTGAGCTGCCCGGCACAAAATCGATCACGAACTTGTGCTTTGCAAACGTGACTTCGTCGCCCGGCTTGAGCCAGCGCTCGTCGTGGCGAACGCCGTTGACTTTGGTCCCATTGCTCGAACCCAGGTCGTGAATTTTCCAATGCCCCTGCTCGTAGAGCAGTTCGCAATGCTGCGAGGAAACATTCGAGAATTCGAGGACAATATCGCACGTCGGGCGGCGGCCCACCACAATCCGCGATTGCAATAACGGAATCGGATCACCACCTCCGACCGGGACTAACTGACCGAGCATAGTTCTTTCCATGTCTGTTTCGCGACGGGCCCGCGATCAAGACGACAACGGTTCATGCTTTTGATCTCGAACGTGCGCTTTTCGAGGGTCAATTCATGGATCCCGTTGTCCTGACGTCAATTATCGCATTTCGAGAACCAAAGACCACATCGAAAATCTGCCAGATGCCATTCTCCGGCAATGCGCCTACAACCTTAACAGAACAACCCGCGAGTTATTCCATGATCACAACAGCAAATACGCCAGATTCCCACAGTAGATTTCCATAGACATAAGGTTTGATTCATGTCGGCAACTGATCCCGTCGTTATTCTGGGTGCAACCGGTGGAATTGGTACGGCTCTTGCGCGTCGCCTGCACAACGCGGGAACGCCGCTCTATCTGACCGGCCGGGATCCTGAAAAGCTTCAGGTCTTGATGAATGAGCTGGGTGCTCCCGGTCAGGTGGTCGATGTCCTGCAGTCGGGTGAAATCGAAGCGGCCTGCCAGAATGCAGCCTCGACGACAGGCACCCTCTCCGGCATTGCGAATTGCGTCGGTTCGCTCATTCTCAAGCCCGCCCATCTCACGACTGATCAGGAACTGATGAATACGCTCATGCTGCACATCGGGGGCAGTCTGGCGGTTGTGCGGGCCGCTGCGAAGCTCATGCGAGGTGCCGGTGGTTCGATTGTGCTGGTCTCTTCGGCCGCTGCCCGGATCGGGCTGGCGAATCATGAGGCGATTGCCGCCGCTAAGGGAGGCATTCAAGGCCTGGCCCTTTCGGCAGCCGCGACTTATGCCAGTAAAAATATCCGCGTGAACGTCGTGGCCCCGGGACTTGTGCGAACAGCACTTACGCAGAAGATCTGGCAAAGCTCAGCGTCAGAAGCCATGTCGGCCCAGATGCATGCATTAGGCCGGATTGGTGAACCCGACGATGTCGCCAGCCTGATGCAATGGCTGCTCGATCCTGCCCAGACCTGGGTGACAGGCCAGATCTTCGGCATCGACGGCGGCCTGGGCGTCATCGCTCCCCGCCCCAAACAAAGCGCCGGTTGATGCCCCCCTTACTTAGAAAGTTTGCATCGTCGTCCCACCAAACGAGCGCCATCAAAACGAGCCGGAAGCGTCAGCGACGGGCACTCTCATTCTCCGACGACTTCAATGCTCACACACGAGTAATCCTCAACTCGAGATAATCCATCAGAAACTCATCAAATGTGTTAGCCAAATGCTTGGTAGTCTTTTTAAAAACATCAAAACTAACAACGGGGCATTCATCGCCTGTAAACAAGTTAGTATCAATACACAATACAACGTCGTCTGAGCCTAAGTAAACTACGATCAGATTTAATGGTAACCCATAATCAGTACGGCTTAACATCGTGTCGCCGTAAATGGTTCCCCGATAGTCAAGTGAAGGGTTATCGTCTTCAATGCCAGAAATCTCTTCGCCAACAATGCCGCCACCGCCATATTCTTCGAGGAACTTCTGGAGTGACAGGGGCAGCCGTGTATGAAGTAATTCCTGTAGTCTCTCGATCGAGCCTCTCGATGCATTTCCCAGCCAATAAATGTCACTTCCTGCGTCTTTAAGCTTTTCAATCAATAACTTGATATCTGTCATCATTTAATTCCTAATCACCAGGTGTCACAGTTTGGAATCCTGATATCCTCGTAGGTGATGACGTCAAACACGGCATAGCTCCTGACTAACAATATTTCTGGTTCAGTCGTATTTCACGTGAACAGCCAAGATCGCTCACTAAATGGCACCGCACATCCGCTACCTGCGGCCCGCAGGTATCCCATATACGGTCAATATGTTGTCCTGCCGAGATATACTTTTCAATTACGAAACTGTGCATGACACCCTGCACACGATTGCTGTAAGGCTTCGAGGCTTGTGCGGCATGTTTTCAGTCGTGCTGAGATGTCTTCTGAGCTGTCCACGGCCGCAGCCAGTTCACTGCGAATCGCTACAGCATGGCTCAGGGAGGTTTTGAGGAATTGTCGATACTGCGTCTGCTGCTCGGGTGGCATCATGGGGAATTGTGGCTCCAGCAGCCGTTGGTATTCGAGGAATGCTTCTTCAATATCAATTGCCTGTTCCTGCCAGATTTTGAGCTGTGCAGGTAACTCTTTGTTCGCCAGCGGCTCGCCCACTTTTCGCAAGACCAGCAGTTGATCGAAGCTGCAGTCGATTTCGGACATCAACCTGGCGGGCGAAAGATCCTGGATCGCTTCCGGAAGTTTTTCCGGCACCCGGGCGAGTTCTTGAGCCTGAAGCGGTTGCGCTGTGCGAGCAGCTTCGTAGAGCCCGCGGTACTTCGGATCGGTGCCGAACGTTTTGAGTAAGGTGTCGGTTTCCAGATCGGTCACGGTGCACTTGAGTGCTGCGACCAGTGCTGCCGGCCCGCGATGTTTGCCGTGATGACAATGGACATAGACCGGCTCATGATTTCGCTGCAACACTGAGGCGAGCGAAACAATCTGGTCGCGCGAGAGTGCCGAGTATTTGACCGGGATATGCACGTATTTCAAGCCATGTTTCTTCGCCAGCTCGACCAGGGGCGGCGCTCCATCGACTGAGATAATCGTCTTTACTCCCGAGGCAGCCAGTTCCGCCATGGCAGCGTCGGTCTCTGGGCTGCCACCAAACCAAATGGCCTGCGTGTCGACGGCCTGATCAGTCGCTGATGCTTCAGCAGGCTTTAACTCAATGCGATGCAGATTTTCCAGGTGAGCCGACTCGATTTTCTTCGCAGAAAACTCGACAGCGGGCTGGCGAGCCTGTGCTGGTTCCTGTCCTTGGGCAACAGCAGGCCACCAGGCGCAATCTTCCACCCAGAGTGAAGCCTGCAGCTCAAGTCCCAGGGGCCACACTGTGGCCATCAGAACCCATCCCCAGTATCGAAAGCAGCTTCCCTGATGGGGATGGGGCATGTGCGGTACTCCGGCATTCAAAAGGCTTGCTAGGCGATGTGAACCTGTCGAGGTTCACGTTACTTCTCGGACTTCAGCCGCCATTGTTCATCGAAGAAGCCCGCTTTGACAATCTTGCCCGGGTAGCGGGCATCAGGAGGTGTGCGGCAATCGATGATCGCCCAATCGGGCAGCTTCGGCACCTGACGGGCATTATTCAGATAATCGTATTCACGATATGTCAGCCCGCTGTTCAAAACAATGTACCGATCTGGTGCTGATGGATTCGGGTAAATCAACACGGGCAGATGGTCGGTATCGGAGAACTTGGAATTCCCCACAGTCCAGTTCGTGCCTGTTTTGCGGATTGGCAACTGGGAGGCCAACTGGCCAATGAGCGGATTGCTTTGTTCATCGCCCCACAGAATCAGGTGCGAGTTTTTCATGACCTCTGGCGTCACCTGATCGGCCTTCAGCACTCGAACTTCACCCCGCATCTGCCGCTGCCATTCTTTCTGGGCACGGGCTGCTTCACTCTGCACCCACGCCTCCACCACCGGGCTGGAACTCTTTCCCGAAGGAAGCACAAACACAAACGAATCCATCAAAGCGTCATCAATCGGGCCTTGCAGATTGTGGGATTTTCTCAAGCCCTCCACAGGGCGGGGGCCGGCTTTCCACAACCCGTTCACCTGGTGGAATTGAGCCATCCACGAGCCATCCGACATCCGACCGGGGACGGAAAGACTCTGTGGCTTCTTTCCGTCGAACTCAACGACAATGCTCTGATTGATCAATGGGAAAGCTCCCGCCTCGAAGTTCAATTCGAGGTCGGTGACCCGCTCAGATCGAATGCGAATCCCGCCGGGAGAAATCAGCGTGGCGTCCACCGTTCCAAACGTCCAATGCTCTTCCAGTCCCGTCACCCGCACCCAGAAACTACGGTCATATTTGAGCGTACACGTCGTGAAATGGACTCGCTCGGGGACTCGATTTCGCCCTGCGACTGCCAGTGAAGCCATCCGCTTCTCGATCTCCACTTTCGAATCAGGATGCAGCTTGTGGGCGGTTTGCGGGCCGATGATATGGACCAGTCGATCCCCCAGTTTCGCCATGGCGGCTTCCATGACATCCGCCGCCTGCTTCTGTTTGTCGATTTCGCCGCTGTAGGCAATGGTGGGCAGGTTCTTCAGGTTCAGTGCCCAATAAGGCGCGTCGTAGAGCTTCCAGAGGGTTTGCTCAAATTCGGAAGGAGCCAGCTTTTCCTGCTGGAAGACATTGAGGAACAATGGCGTCTCCGAGAATCCTGCCCCGGGATTGGCAGCAAACCAGCGATCAGGATAATGGACTGCCAGATGCCAGACCGCGGCGCCACCCATCGAAAAACCACGAATCGAGATCCGATCCGGATCGACGGCATAGTGGCTCTGGGCATGCTCCAGCGCTTCCAGAGAATCGACTTCGCCAGCCAGTTTGTTGGCATTGCAGAAGCGGGCAAAGGGATGGACCACGATTGTTCGCGCCGGCGTGTACTCTCCCGCCTGCCGGCTGCGCTGATAGATGAACTGCAGCTCGGGCGTCTTTTCAGCACGCCCGCGAAACCACAGATCGCAGCGATGCAGATTGTCGGCATTGTAACTGGCGGGAACGACCACGCCGTAAGGCTGTACTGTCCCATCCAGACGCGATCGAAATCCGCGGACCACAAGGCCCGTACGCGTGGCCCAGCTGGCTTTACCGGCGGCAAGTTCTTCGGCCCGAGTCATCCCTTCAGCGAGGACATCTTTGGCCTGCTGGAATTCTTTGGCGTCGTAGAAGGTTCCCTCTTCGAGTGCCAGCCTGATTGCTCGCGGGAAGATCTCGACATCGGGAAGGTACCGAGCTGTGAAGCTATCCTTGCCGGCTTTCTCCTTGAGAAGCTTAAACTTCTCTTCGAGTTGTTTGAGGCCCGCTTCCAGTTCGGCACGAATGGCAGGATCGATGGAAATCCCGGGGGGTGGGACTGGTCGCACACTCTGCACCTGATTATCGCCCGGCCCATCAGCCCAGGCGAGGCTTGAAAGGACCAATGCCACACACAACAGCCGGGCAGATGGAACCAGCACAGAGTCAGCCGGAAATTTTTTCATCGGTGGATCGTCTCGTCAGTTGAATACGCATCAGGAAGGTTTGATGCACAAGAAGTTACGATTCACGGGCGTTGATGGCAATCGACTGTGTGTTGTGGGGTGGCCGCGCATGGCCCTTTGTAGGGTGCCATGAAGTTCCGACGGAATGCACCATCTTCAGGCCACATCAAGCCCCAAACCGAACGACGAAGGGTGCCCCGGTTGAAACTTCCATTTCTTTCGGGGGGCAAGGATACCAAAAGAGATTTTAATCTTCTGGCGACGGCGGCAGGTGTTCTTACCTGCTAATACCAGCACTTTTGGCAAAGAAGATATGATCCATCACTAGGCGATAACGCATCAATCGGAATGTTTCTTGTGACTTACGTCACCCAGACGTCCAGAGCGACGTCTGGGCCACCCTGCGTTAAGCATTATGCCCATTTACTGTTGCGGCTTGAGTAACTCGCACGCCTTAGAAAACCCATACCGTTGAGCCATGTCATACGGTGTGCCATGTTTATTCTTTGAGTTTGGATCAGCACCATATTCCAAAAGTAGGCGAACAATTTCTACGTTCGGCTTTGTCCCCATTTGTCGTGCACAGTCAGCTTCTGAGTCAACTGCCCAGTGAAGTGGCGAGGACATAACCGTAGGTTGAAAGTTTACATCTGCACCGTGCTCACACAGCATCTTAACTAGACTCAGGTCACCTTTCTCTATGGCACAATACAAGGGTGGCATGCCTATACCGGCGAACATGTTAATTGGCGCCCCAACTTCAAGTAGGCGAACGATCATTGGCGCTTTCTCGAACCAAATGGCTTCCGATAGTGCGTAGTTAAGTTCTTCTGCATTATGTGAATGCTTGCTTAGGTAGTCATTTAAGTCGTCGAGTGTCCCATTTTCGATGATGTTTTCAATATCCATGAATCATCTTCCTTGAGAGGCATGTTTGTTGATGGTGGGGTGGTAGGGTGGCCCAGACGTGGCTTTGCACGTCTGGGTGACGATAGTCATAAGAAAGACACCACAAACGCTCTCCATTGAAAGGGAATTATTGCACCCACGAAATGGGCACGCCCACTGTTCGTCCCTGTTCGTACCAGCGAGCCGAACTCCATCGCCAATCCACGGCCTTCTTTGCCAGTCCGGCACGTACGGGATTGAGATGTAAATACTGCAGCTTCTCCTGTAACTTCTGATCCGAGTAGATCTCAAATGAGTAATATCGTACCTGCCAGATCGGATCACGGGCAGATATCTCCGATTGATACGCCGGCGCGGATTCAGCGAAGTAATTCTTAATATTGCGTGATGATCGCCCCTTCCACAATTGCATGAACCGACTGAGTTGCTGAATTACAGGAAGCCACAGCAGGATATGCACATGATCCTGCATGATCACGAATCCGGCACAGCGCGCCTGATGTCGCTCCAGTTCGTCTGCTAATACTCCAAGCAGGATTCGCTTCGGTTGGTCTCTTGTCAGCAGTTTTCGGCGATGGTAGCAGGAAAGCGTAACGAAGTGGACATACGGGGCGTCATCCACTCGACGTGGCTTCATCGAACGTTTTCCTGTTCTGAAATGACTGATCAATATTTGTCAGTATTGCTGATTAAGAAGATCAGGACCATTTTTGAACTGTGCATCATCGTAAAGAATGTTTCTTGTGACTTGCGTCACCCAGACGTCCAGAGCGACGTCTGGGCCACCCGGGAAATCTAGGTCACCCCTGCCTACACTTCAGTAAACCCGAACTGCCGCTACTTGCCGGAAGAGTTCAGTATCTGGCGGATGACGATGAACTGGTATTTCCCTTCCTTTTGCGTCACTTCGAAGTATGTGCGGCGGATCGATTCGATGGGGCGGTGTTGAAAGTCCTGTTCCAGCCTCAGCATCGATTGTTCCAATTGG
Organism: Planctopirus limnophila DSM 3776; assembly: GCF_000092105.1. Taxonomy (NCBI): domain Bacteria; kingdom Pseudomonadati; phylum Planctomycetota; class Planctomycetia; order Planctomycetales; family Planctomycetaceae; genus Planctopirus; species Planctopirus limnophila. Next base: position 1,132,953 of record NC_014148.1, read on the forward strand.
GCCGGGTAGAAGTGCACAATGAGAGTGTCGTCACGCACAGGGATGCCACTACGGGTCAGGAGCTCCTGATCGAGTTGTTTGCGATTGCCGCCACGCCAGGACATGAAGAGGCGTGTTTCGGCTGCTGAGGGGCCTTTGCGGACATTGGGGTTTGTTGCCGGGCGACTCAAATAACTGACAGTCCCATCCGGCTCAATCGCTCCCAGCTCAATGCCAAAAGATTCGAGTTGTCTGGCGTATTCGTCAGCCGTCAGTCTGTCATTGAAGCTGACATACCAGCGTTGTTCCCGGGAAAGCCCACCTTTGCCGGGGCCTTTGCCTAAGCCGCGGGATCCTGTGCCGCGGGCACTCCCGACTTTTCCGGAGTTCTGAATCCCGAGATCAAACTGCTGCTCGACGAGTTCGGTCGATTGATCGGAGACGTCGAGCATTTTTTCGATGGTCTCAGCCACCTCGGCTATCTCGGAGGGGATCTCGGCAGGTGAGGCATCATTCGTTTCGGGGAATTCGTTCTCGACGCGTAACGATTCATCAGGAGTTCCGTCTTCCGAGCCCCCTGGGAGTTCGAGCATTTCGACGGGAACGACTTCGATGATTTTGACGGGACGAATGGAGCCGAAGTAGATCACTAATCCCGTGAGAGAAAACGCCAGCCCACAGATCAGCACCACGAGCAGACTCGTGAGGAAGTTGTAAGGGGTCACTCCCAGGTGCACATTCCCGGTTTGAGCAAGTGCCGATGAGTGATGGTTCTGATCTGTCATGTCACCGGGCACTTTTGTCGCTGGGAACGTAACGGAATCTGTGGCGAGGGATACTGACCTGCAGAACTAACGTACTGGAACTTAAACATGTTTGGAAAGACGCTCGCCCAGTCGTTTGAGAGCCGGGCTGACATCGAGTGGATCGAGGTGTACGTTGAGGAGGCAGAACGTTTCTTTGTTGCTGAGAGCGGCATGCAACGATTGATCCAGTTCGCCTTCTGTGCGGACTTCGAATCCCCAGCCGCCGCCGAGGAGATCGGGCAGCCGATGATAGTCCCAGTTGAGAATATCGTTGAAGGGGCCATCCTGAATGAATCGCTCGGTGGTGTAACCTTTGTTGTTGAGCACGATGACGATGGGATTGAAATTGTGCCGCAGGACAGTTGAGAGTTCGAGGCAGGTCATCTGAAAGGCGCCATCGCCTACGAGAACAATCGGTCGGAGATCTTTGCGGGCGACCTGGACACCTAAGGCGGCCGGGATGGCAAAGCCCATCGAAGTGTAGTAAGCCGGGCTCAGGAACTCGGTATCGCGGTAGATGGTCAAATCGGCCGCGCCAAACAGGCAATCGCCCACATCCGCCACGACGACCATTTTTTCATCGAGGAGCTCGTTGATCCGCGCGAAGAGCCGGGCACTTGTCACAGCGGTTTCGGGGACCGCCACAAATTTGGGCGTCGGCTTGGCCTTCGGTGGTAAAGGCCTTTTGGCGATTTTGACATCGAGTTTGGAAAGGCCTTTGACAAAGTCGGCCACCAGAATGTCATGGAAATGGTGATGGGATATCTTGAGGGTTTCACTTGTCGCATAAATAGTTTTGGATGTGTCGAGTTCGGCAGTAAAAATCCCCATATCGATATCTGTCATGAACGTTCCGAGCATGACGATACAATCGCTCTGTTCGACATACTTTCGCACCGATTCCCGGCACATGGCCCCTTCGTAAATGCCAATAAAGAGGGGATGTTTTTCACTGATGACCGATTTCCCCAGCAAGGTGGCAGAGATCGGAATCTCAAACTTTTCCGCAAAGTGGATCAGTTCATCCGCCAGTCCGAAGCGGTGCATTTCGACACCGGCGAGAATAATGGGCCGCTCCGCTTTGGCGAGCATGGCTCCCGCTTCGCTCAAGGCCTCCTTGAGGGCGGCTTTATCGCTTTTGATGGTTCCGGCCTGAGGCACATGCTGATAAGGACAACGGACCTTGATCATGTCGCGCGGCAATTCGATGTAAACCGGCCGCTTGAATCGGACGCAGGCTTCGAGCACGCGATCGATTTCCCGGCAAGCCGTCAGGGCATCGTCGAGGACTGTCGAAGCGATCGTAATCTTTTCAAAGACTTCGCGCTGAGTGCTGAATTCCCGCACGCGATGATGTAACAGCGGGTTCGAGCGTCGCTCTTCGACTCCTGGCGAGCCGGTGATGACGACGACGGGTGACTTTTCTGCAAAGGCCCCGGCGACAGAATTACAAACGCTCAATCCGCCCACGCAATAGGTCACACAAATTCCACCAATGCCATGAATGCGGGCATAACCGTCGGCGGCATACCCGGCATTGTCTTCGCGCGTGCAACCAATGACACGAATGGGACTGTTTTCGAGATCGCCGTAAAACTGCAGGACAAAGTCGCCAGGGATGCCAAAGATGTCCTTCATGCCGTAATCGAGCAGACGGCGGATCAGGTAATCGCCAATGGTGGGGTTTGTCTCTATAGAAGCAGTGGTGCTTGTTCCGTGAGCATGAGTTGCCAACTCTTCGACCGCTTTGGGGGAACTCCCTTTTCGCGAGTTGCCTGCCAGTGAGGCTTTGGATGTCGTTCTGGTTTTTGGAGCGCCATTTCGTCTGGGTGATGAATCGGCTGCTTTTGATGTATTGCGGGCCATATCCTGACTCCCTGGAAATAGAATCGATCGCTCAGTGAAGAGTATTGATTCGTGAATGAATTCGATCTGCGCGTCGGTGCCTCACTGGAAATTCTCAGGTGCTGACGATTCAGGGTCAATTCGAGATTCCGAAAGAATCGAAGTTGCCGGGTAATGATTGGCCAGGTTGGCAGAAAATGGCTGGTATCAATGACCGTTGATTCACAGTGGAAAAGCGAATTGGCAAACTCCTCGCGCCGTGGGAGAGATGCACAGAGAGTTGCTAGCGTGAGGGAACGCATCACGCTAAAGACATATGTTTCGAACTGGAAGGCCGCTGCGATTCCTTCTGTAACCTTATTGAGGAAGCGATCAAAAGTTGGCGTAGCGGGCCCATTGCGAGAGATTCTTCAACTCGCGATCGATTCATCAGGGAATAAGTACCGTCTTTAGCTGCTGGCATACGACTTGCTCATTCTTCCTACAACCCGCTCCTCGCTCAATTTGGAGGCACTAGTCAGATCTGTCTATGTTGAATCCCACGCTTGCCGCTCGCGTGATGGACTCTCTGTTGCCTGAGTCACTGTTTGTCAAAGCAGGACGAATGGCTGCCGTATTTTCCAAAACGCTGTTTTTCTGCAGCATGACTTTTGTTAGCATGGCGAACGATTCACCTCCCAAGCTGGAGAGTCGGATGAGCCATGTGCAGTCGTTTGCAGATCTGGATCTGGTGGCCAGTGAACTGGCGAAAGGTCCCGTTCTCCCGACAGATCCTTTGCCTCAATCGCTGGCCGAGATGACTTATGATCAGCACCGGATGATTCGCTTTCGGCCAGAGCGAAGTTTCTGGCTGGATGAGAAGCGGCCCTATTGGTTGCAGACCTTCCATCGCGGTTTCGTGCACAAAGACCAGGTGCAGCTTTACCTGTTGGAATCTCTGGGGTTGGGGGTCGCCACACAGAATTCTGTCCGGCCAAGGCTGGTAGAGTTCGATAAGGCTCATTTCAAGTACGAAGGCGACTTGAAGGCGGGGGATTTGCCGGCCGATCTCGGTTATGCGGGCGTCCGCTTCATTGGATTTTTCCCGGGCAATCCGCAGTATTCGGAAGTCGCCTCGTTTGTGGGTGCCAGTTACTTCCGGGCTCACAGTGAGAAGACAGTCTGGGGCTCTTCGGCCCGTGGCTTGGCGATTAACTGCGGGCTTCCTAAAGCGGAAGAGTTTCCGGTCTTTCGGGCGTTTTATGTGCAACAACCCAAGCCGGGTGATTTGTCGCTCACCTTTCTGGCACTGCTTGATAGCGAGAGTGTGGCGGGGGCTTATCAGTTCGTGATGACTCCTGGAATTGAGGCGACCACCTTTGATGTGACGGCTCGTCTGCATTTCCGCAAAGTTCCCGAGAAGTTGGGGATCGCGCCCTTAACCAGCATGTGGATGTGGGGTGATGCGTTGGCAGGTCCCAAAGGCGATCACCGCCCCGAAGTGCATGATGCCGACGGTTTGCTGATGAAGGGTGGCGATGGTCAGTGGGCCTGGAGAAGTTTTTACAGGCAGAATTACCCATCGCTGGTGCGATACCCGTTTGAAAAGCTCGCAGGCTTTGGCGTCATTCAGCGCGATCGAAATTCCGAGCATTACAAAGATGATGAGGCGCGGTATTCGGAGCGTCCCAGTGTCTGGATCGAACCACAGGTTCCGTGGGAAAAGGGAGCTCTGGAACTCCTGGAGTTGCCAGCGGAACATGAGGGGATCGATAACGTGGCAACGTGGTGGGTGCCTGATCAGAAGCCGGTCGTTGGTCAGCCACTGGATCTGAAGTATCGAGTCAGTTTTTTTGGCGGTGATCCGCCCGAACATCAACAGGCGAAAGTCACGGCTGTTGATCTGGTTCGGGAAAGTCCCAAGAAGTTTGTCTTTCGAGTCGATCTAACTGGCGCACGTCTTGCAGAAGCGAATCCGGAGAAAGTGAATTTGGAACTGATCTCGATCCGCTGTGCGATCACTTCTCAGCGGATTGAAAAAGTTTCAGATCAGCAGTGGGTACTGCATCTTGTTGCCGAACCGACAGGTGAAGGCCCCCTGGAATTGATTGCCCGGCTGAGCGATGAAGGCCAGCCCATCACAGAACGATGGAGTTATCTGTGCCCGTTGGAGGCTCCCCCGGTGGTTTTGCCACCGTGGCGTGTTCAACAGAATCAACAGGAGACATCTCGATGATCATGGTTGCTTTCGCAGTTGAAGACTCACCGGTTGATCTGGGAAGCTCCGCACAGATTGTCGCCCGCTGCCATGTGGCCGACTATCTGCGAGATGCAGGGATCCGGCATCCCGATCTGCTGTCGTCGCTTTCGAAACGATTTGTCGAAGAAGCTGAACAGCTTCTGGAAGATACGCAACCTGCAGGGATGGATGGGGAACATCATCCTTACAGTGCTGCCGAGTTGTGTGAAGCGGCTTTGAGGCTGGCTTTACGTGAGCTCGAATCGACCGTGGAACTGTTTCCTGGTGCACAGGACTTCTCGGGCAAAATGACTGTGATTCCGGGCGGTTCGAATGGGGGAACAGCGGAATTGCAGGAGGCACCTGCGGAACTCGCCGAAGGGGTGGAAGCCGGCAGCAAGTCTTTGGGAAGCAGCAATAGCTCACGATATCTGGATCGTCGGCTTCAGGGGGCTGTGCCGCATCTCGCGCAGATTTCCATGGTAAGAATTCGGCCCAGTGATGTGGCTCCGGAAAGCCAGAGAATTGCCATGCGGGCCCAACTTCGTCCCAAGCTGTTGCGTGTCTTCCGCAAGGGCTACTGGCGAGGCGTCTGGAAGAATTTGTGTCAGGTGCTCACCACAGTCAAGCTGCGACTCGAACCTGTCCGCTGAGCCGAGAATGTTTGCGGAAGATACCTGGTGACTGGTGCTGGCCTTCGGAAATCGGATGCCCGCTCCAGTTTGTCTTCTGTTGCGATTGGCTTCCGAACAGGTGCGGACACAGTTTCCCCAAGGGAGTTTTCGAGAGGCAGTGTCTGAAAAGAGTCTCTATGAGTCAGAGATAAGCAAGCCCCTCGATAGTGACTGATGGATTGGTAGTGGCTCGATCAACGAAATCATTTTTCACCACCAGACGTTGTTTGTTCCCCGTTGAGGGTGCAACAGACAGCAGCGACTGGTTCATGCTCTCAGGATTAAATTCGTGAATGCCAGCAGCATCACTCCTTTGAAGGTCTCACAGGTTTCTCAGCCGGGAAGTCGTCGCTTTCGACTGTCGCTCGCTGTGCTCACTCTGACGACAACCGCTTTTGCGATCTGGCTGTTTTTGTGGTCGTTGGGAGATATTTCCAAGAATCCGGCAACTTGGCTGCTGGTGCCTTTATTTGCTCTGCTGGTGCTGATCATTTCCTTCTCGTTCTGGACCAGCACCCTCGGCTTGTGGCTGACAATTACCCAGCGTCGCCAGTCAGCATCGACTTCGCAGTCATCGCACAGTTCTTTACCAAGAACGGCGATCCTGATGCCTGTTTACAATGAAACTCCCGCCAGTGTGTTCGCGAATGTCCAGGCGATGATTGAATCGCTTGCCACCACACCGCATGCGGCGGACTTTGACCTGTTTGTTCTGAGTGATACGACGAACCCGGATATCTGGCTGGAAGAGGAGCGGATGTGGGGCCGCCTTTGTCAGCGACTGACCGGCCCGACCAACGTTTTTTACCGCCGACGGCCGAAAAATACGGCACGCAAGGCGGGGAACATTGCTGATTTCTGTGAACGCTGGGGCACACAATACGATCTGATGATTGTGCTCGATGCCGACAGTGTGATGGATGGCCAGACGATGGTCGAAATGGCCCGTCGCATGCAGGATGACCCTGCCCTGGGAATTCTGCAGGTGCCACCTGTCCCTGTGAACCGGCTTTCATTTTTTGCACGACTGCAGCAGTTCTCAGCCAGACTTTACAGCCCGGTCCATATGGAAGGCTTCAGTTCGTGGGCGAGCTTTGACAGCAACTACTGGGGACATAATGCGATTATCCGCGTGGCTCCTTTTATTGATCACTGCGGGTTGCCCACACTCCCGGGCGTGGCACCCCTAGGTGGCGAAATTCTGAGCCACGATTTTGTAGAAGCCGCTCTGATGGCACGCGGTGGCTGGAAAGTGGCTCTCGCGCACGATCTGGCGGGGAGCTATGAAGAATGCCCCACGACACTGCTGGATTATGCGAAGCGAGATCAGCGGTGGTGCCAGGGAAATCTGCAGCACATGCGGCTGATTATCAGCGAAGGTTTGAGGCCGATCAGCCGTCTGCATCTGGCCATGGGCGTGATGTCTTATCTGGCATCGCCTCTGTGGCTGCTGTTTACGCTGCTGGGGCTCTTGGCCATGGCGATCGACGGGATCTGGCTGGGGAGTACTCAAGAACGCATCAGCGGGCTGGTGGTCTTTGCCTTCACCATGTTTCTACTCATGGCCCCGAAGGTCTGGAGTCTGGTGGCTTTGGCGTTTGATCGCCCGCGAAGAGAACAGTTCGGTGGCTGGTCGAAGATTATTCCCAGCGTGCTGATCGAAACCGCCGCCTCAGTGCTCGTGGCGCCCATCATGATGCTGTTTCATACACGATTTGTAATTTCCACCTTATTGGGCGAGAAAGTGCAGTGGAATGCCCAGAACCGGGGAGATGGTGATATTGATTTTCTGGCGGCCTGCCGGGTTTTTGGCCCGCATACATTGACCGGGCTGGTGGGAAGTGCCTTGATACTTTTCTTTGCTCCCGGCCTGTTTTTGTGGTTATCGCCCATTCTGCTGGGGTTATCGCTGACCATTCCTTTCTCGAGAATTCTGGGCAGTGTCGAACTGGGGCAATGGCTCGCTCATCGGCGACTGCTCCTGATTCCAGAAGAATCGGAACTCACACCGATTCTCAAGCTGCAGCAGCGTGCTCTGGAACAGCATGAGCAATACGCGAATGCCCATGATCGCAGCCAGTTACTCGGAGAGTTGCTTTCCGACCCGGGCTTTCAAGCATTGCATGCTTCGATCCTGCAGCAGACAGCCGCTGGGCTCCCGGCTCCGGAAGCCAAAGTTCGCGAATGGACTCAAGCCATACTTACTCAAGGGCCCGAGAGTTTGAGTGTCGAGGATCGCCGGCAGCTATTACTCGATCGAGAGGCACTGCGTGAATTGCATATTCAGTATCGAGTGCGGCAATTACATCCCGATCAGGCAGCGACTGCTTCGCCTATGTAGATGACCTCAATGGATGAGTTTCGGCTGTTTAATAGTTAATCTGGAACTGACAGCGAATGATATCTCCGCGGAATTGTCCATAAGATGTTCCTGAGGAGCGAGCCGAGACATTTGTACGATCGGCTATCGTGTACTGAGTAGAAAATTCCATCTGCGGATTGATCTGCCACTCGAAACCCAGTTCCCATTCGTTGATCGTGCCGTAGGGGGCGTTGGCGAAATTCTTGAGTCCACCCTGATAATAGGTGTAGCGACCAAAAGGGAAGATGGTGCCGTGTGACTCGGTTTCCAGACGGTATAAGGCCATGACATAGCCACCAGTCAATGAGCGTTTGACGACAGCCGTCTGCTCGTCATTGAGGCCGGGGCCATTGCCAATATTCCACTCGGCCTGCAAGCCCCAGGGTTGAGGATACCAGACGAACGTCCCTGCCAGGCGCTGATCGACAATGCCACCATCATCTCCGGCTCCAATGGTGCCCGCGGGGATCATGGCGGGGGGCACACCTAATGGTCGAATGGGAGCAGAGCCCACGACATACTTTCCGGTGTAGGCCTGTACGCCCATTTCGAGAATCTGGCCGTTATCGAGCTTATGAGGGACAGACAGTCGTGTGTAAAGGTGCAGGTTGTCATTTTCTTCGAGAGTCGAGCCCCCTTGACCGTTAAAAGCCCCAATGCCGAAGACACCGTAGTTTCCAGAACCTTTGAGACCTCGATCGAGAACTTCTTTGAAAAGGTCCTGAGCTCCTTCAGGTGTCCAGTAGTAGACGACACCCAGATCGCGCTCGTTTCTGGTCGCTGAGTTAATGCTGTCGCTGCGATCCAGGGGAGCCCGGTTGGAACTGGATTGGAGGTCTTCCCAGCCGTAAGGGACTTTGGACTGTCCGATACGAACGCGGTGAACTTTATCCTCATCGAAGTACAGATCGCCATACCAGTCGCGGATCTGTGCATAGTAGGTCGAATCGTCACTATCCGGCACCGTGGAGGCGAAATCGGTTTGAAGATAGACATACAGATTCTCGGAGACATCGCCTGAGATGATCAGTCGTGCCCGTCGAATGAGAAATGACTGATCATCACTGACCGAGCGGTCGCCAATGAGTTGAGCCGGTGCGCCGTCTTCATCGACCACGAAGTTGTATCGAAACTGGGCATAACCCCTGATGCTCAGGCGGTCGTACCACTGCTTGGGTTTTGATCCTCCGGGAGTATAGGTCTGCTCATCGACGGTTGTAATCGAAGGGTCTTGAACCTTGCTCCAGCGTTCCTCAAAGACATCGCGGAACGAGCGGTCATTGTCGACGTTGGAACTTAACTCGCTGTTCAGCCGGGCGATTTCCTGTTCGTTTTTTTCCAGACGCTTCAGCAGTTCGTCGTAGGAGCCTGGCGCAGGATTGGCAGGAAGCGAAGGATTTGTTTCCGATTCATCGAGACGAACCTTGCCCTCGGTCACAGCGGGAGGTTCTGGAGGCAAGGAGCTCTCCTGTGCGAACCCCGAGATTCCTAGAGTGGCAGAAATTGCCAATACCAGCACTCGACATCGGGTCGGCAAGGGCACGATGGCTCCTCTGAGTCAATGGAAAATCCTACGCTCTCAGAATTATCGTCATAACCGGCAAAGTTGTTGACGGTTTTCAGGCGATTCTGTTGATTCTCCGTCAAGTGCGATGCCTCGAGTTCGTTCATGGATTGTTCGGCAGAAGTTTGCCGGTGTTAAAGCCAATCTGATGTTGAAAGGCTTAGAGACCACGCCCTTTCGCAAGGCCTTCAGGGTCGTGCCACCCAGACTATAAAAAAAGAGACCTCACCTTGTCGTAACAAAGTGAGGTCTCTTTAGAAAAACAGATGGAGAGATTTCTCGACTCGAATCAGGTCATCAGTTGGCTGCCGCGAGTGTCATGGAGTCTTTGCGCCGACGTGCTGCAGGTGAACTTTTCGATTCTTCAGAAAGAATCGTATCCGAGTTCAGCAGTGCACCGGGGGCAGCAGGGTTCGGAAGGAGATCTTCCACGAAGCCTTGCAGGTGATGAGCACGCGTGTGGTGCTGCAACTTCTTGAGAGCCTTCGATTCAATCTGGCGGATACGCTCGCGAGTGACCTTAAAAATTCGGCCCGTTTCTTCGAGAGTGTAGCTGTAGCCGTCGCCCAGGCCGTAACGCAAACGAATGATTTCCCGTTCGCGATACGTCAGGCTGCGGAGCACGATATCGATCTTATCCCGCAGCATTTCACGCAGGGCGTTGTCGGCTGGAGTCGATTCGTGACTATCTTCCAGGAAATCACCAAAGCTGGAGTCTTCGCTTTCACCGATCGGTGTATCGAGACTCATCGGGTGCTTCCAGGTCTTCATGATTCGTTCGGTATCTTCGACCGACATATCGACGGCCAGTGCCAGCTCCTCGATGGTTGGCTCGCGACCTGTTTCCTGGCGGATCTGTTCGCTCTTGTTCTTCAGCGTGGAAATGCTTTGGAACATGTGGACTGGAATACGAATCGTCCGGGCATGATCGGCAACGGCACGGGTAATCGCCTGACGAATCCACCATGTGGCGTAGGTGGAGAACTTATAACCACGGCGGAATTCGTACTTCTCGACACCACGCATCAGACCGGCATTTCCTTCCTGAATCAGGTCGAGAAAGCTCAGGCCCCGGTTGCGATACTTCTTGGCAATCGAGACCACCAGCCTGAGGTTACCGCCAGAAAGCTGCTGCTTGGAACGTGTCCAGCCACCAAATTTTTCGAGAACTCGGCGAATGCGCTTCTGGAAATCGGCTGGCAGTTCCTGCACATCCTGAATCAACCCTTCCAGTTCGGCTTCAGCGGCAGCCACGTCAGCGGCTGTCATCGGCATCTTGCGAATCTGGCGGGCAGAAATCTGCTTCTGGAGTTCTGTCATCCGAAGCGAGATCTGTTCCATACGCCGCATGACAGGCTGGAGCCTTTGTGTGCGGACACTGAGTTCTTCACAGAGGGTGGCCAGCTTGCTGCGACGAATGGCCATGCGTTCGCGAATGACGGCTTCTTCGGGAGTCCCGATGGCTGCTCGAAGGAGTGTGAAATCCTGCTTGTTCTCATCGAGCATGCGCTCAATGGTCGGCAGATTGTGAGGCATACGAGCCAGAATCTGATCTTTCTGAACGCTTTCGGTATCTGAAGTCCGCAATGTGCGCTCAAAGGGAAGTTCCCCGAGCCGGACTTTGTGAACCGTATCGACAACAATGCGAATCGCGAAATCGGATTCGAGCATGCGTCGGCGGAACCAGCGGCGAGTCATTTCGATTTGTTTGGCCAGGTAGATTTCCCGTTCGCGTGTCAGCAGGGGGATGTGGCCCATCTGGCTCAAGTACATGCGAATCGGATCACGCGAGCTGGAGTTGGATTCCGGCTCAAGCATTTCCAGCGGAGGCAACGATTGCAGTGGATCAATACCACCCTCAGGCTCAACGGCATCGAGACCGGCAGCCTCAAGGGCCATGATGAGTTCGTCAACGAGGGCAGGATCACCCCCTTCATCAGGGATGTACCTGTCGATTTCCGCGTACGTCAGAAAGCCGCGCGAGGCGCCCTGATTCAGCAGTTCACGAAGTGCGAGTTGTGATTGATCCATAAGTGTCAAACCTCCTTGTCGAGACAGCTTCCGATCGCATTAACCAGAGCGATGGCGGTACCTTGACCGTATCACTTTGGCATGGAGCCGCCCGACGAGCATGCAAAAAAACTGCTCGTAACCCCCGGGCCGGCGATCCACGTCGCAAACGTACCACAGGGAAAGAACGAATCTGGCTGATCATCAATCAAATCTTACGGCATCATGCCTTCAGATCTTATTGGTCAGTCCAGTCTGCTTAGCAGGATCGGCCTCCATGGCTCAGGCAGAACAAAGCCTGCAAACCAAGGCAACGACCGTCGCGTCGACAGCTTCCATTCTCTCTCTGCGATCAATTGCTTGCGAAATGCTAACGTCGAGAGAAGAAAACTTCTGCGAAATCTGCCGCATTCGATAATTTTTTTCCAAAAATTTTCTTGCACAACTGACTTCGATTCATCTCGCGATCAAAACGCTCGATTTTTTCTGTCCAGTTGTGCACCTTCACTCCCTTCGTTTGCTGAAAGATTTTCTAGTTGACGAGATTGTCAGGACGTCAATTCGTCTCGAATGCTGATTCGGCTCTATCGAGCGTTGATTCAACAAATTCGCCACTGCTATACTCATGTGGTGACGACTTTTGTGTCAATCACTGCTACCACCGGATCAATCCGCCAACATCACCAGCCTTTGCCTGAACACGAGAAAGCCCACCCAATGTCCGACGCTACGCTCGACAAGGAAAAAATCGCTGCCAAAGGTCTCAAAGGGATCGTGGCTGCTGATTCTCAAGTCTGTGATGTGGATGGCGATCTGGGCAAACTGATTTATCGCGGCTTTAACATTCACGAACTGGCTGAGTCGAGCACGTTTGAAGAAACGTCTTACCTGCTTCTGCTTGGCGAACTCCCTACGGCAACACAACTGAAGGAGTTTACTGAACTTCTGATTCACCATCGTGAGATCGATGCCCCTGTTCTCGACTGTCTGAAATCTTTGCCACCCAGCACCCCGCCGATGACAGCTTTGCGGACTGCGGTGTCGATCTCTGGATGTTACGACCCGCTGGCCGAGGACAACTCGCGAGCCGCGAATCTGGAGAAATCTGTTCGCCTCACAGCCGAAATGGCAACGATTACTGCCGCCTTCCGCCGCTTGCGAGAAGGTCTCGAACCGATTGCTCCCCGCAAGGATCTCAGCCATGCGGGCAATTTCATGTATATGCTCAATGGGACAGTTCCATCCGAAGATGCTACCCGAGCGATGGATCTGATTCTGATTCTGCATGCCGAGCATGGGCTGAATGCCAGCACGTTTGCCGCCCGTGTGATTGCTGCCACTCTGGCCGATCTTTACTCGGCTGTCACAGGTGCGATTGGTGCCCTCAAGGGGCCACTTCACGGTGGTGCGAATACTGAAGTGCTGAAGGTTCTCATGGAAATCGGCAGCGTGGACAACGTGGCCAGCTATGTGGAAACAACCCGGGCGAACAAGGGCAAGTTCATGGGCTTTGGCCATGCGGTCTATAAAGTGGAAGACCCACGGGCTCGCCATCTGAAAGCACTCTCCGAGCGACTGGGGAAAGAAACGGGAGATCCCAAGTGGTACGACATGTCGATCCTGATGGAGCGGCTGGTGCGTGAGTCGATCAACCGATATTGCAACGTCGATTTCTACTCGGCCAGTCTGCAGCACTATATGGGGATTCCCGGCGATCTGTTCACCTGTGTTTTCGCCACCAGCCGGATTGTCGGGTGGTGTGCCCATGTGCTTGAACAACTGGCTGATAACAAGATCATCCGGCCCTCTTCGAATTACATCGGTGCACCAGAACGTCATTACGTTCCCGTGAGCCAGCGATAACGCGTCGATTGATGACGGGTTTGGCCTGTGCGAGTGAGGTTAAGTCTTGGCCCGCATCGACTACGTCACGATAGAGCAAGGCCAAAGAAGTCTGGTAAGGCCGAAAGTATGACCTCTGCCAGGCTTCTGATTTTTCTGGACTGGACGGCTGGGGCTGGTGCAGGAGTACTCATGATTCTCCTGCGCTATTGGCTCGCCGAACTTTATCATTTGCCTGCAGGGCTAATGTTGACGTTCGGGATGGTAAATCTGGCCTATGCGAGTTTTTCGTTCATTCTTTGGCTGCTGAGTCGTCAGGATCATGTCCCCGGGCTGCAGATTATCGCCGCAGCGAACATTCTGTGGGCCATCGTCTGTCTGGTGATGTTCTTTGTCTGGTGGGGTACCGCGAGTTTTCTGGGAGCCGGGCATTTTGTCGGTGAGGCGTTGATTGTCGGTGGGATGGGTCTCCTCGAATGGAGAGTTGCCAATCATCAATCAGTACCATCCCTGCCTAGCGAAGTTTCGTCTGACCGAGATATCCCGTAAGGCTGGCGATGATGGTGGAGTCAGCATTGAAAGTGGCAACGCGTCTGGAGCCGATTCCTGCCTCCTGGCAACAGTATTTGATCGAAACGTGCCGCCAGAATTTTGACTGGTTGAGTCAAGTTTCTGAGTTGGAAATTCAACGGGTTCAAAGTGCCGCCTTCAGTGGTGCTCAGGTTTTTCAGTTGCATGTACCAGAGCTCGGGCAGTTTGCACTCAGGCTCTGGCCGACTGATGCCATGCCACCCGCGCGATTGACGGGGCTCCACGCCTTGTTGCGGCATACACAGCAACTTGGGTTACCAGTTGCTGCTCCTGTGCCTGTTTCAAAGCGTAAGGTCGCTCAAGGAACCATGAGTTGCTTTTGGATCATGGCCAATTCACCGCGATTGACCGGCTCGATTTCAGCGAGCATTGACAGACTGCGCACGAACTCTTCGGGCATGAATACGTTGGGCCGGGAGGAAGATTTCCTCTGCCAGCTAGAACCGTGGCTGAAGGGGCAACCACTCGATGCCAATCATCTCGATGAGTCAGACGCGACTAAAGCCATGGCCATGCTGGCGCGCTGGCATACGGCTGCCAGTTCTTTTGCACCACCGCCATCGTGCCAGGCATGGTTTGGTCCGAGCCACCAGGGCGTTTCGCCGACAGTTCTCAAATGTCTGGCCAAGCTTACCCGCCAAGAGGCTGGGCTGGCCCATCGTGATGCGGTGGAACATGGCGTTGGGGAAACTCGTCTCAACAGTTTCGATGATTTTGGGTGTTTGGCTAAACTTCGCAAGCTAGCTCAACTTGTCGATGGTTTGATTCCACTAATCACCCGGGAATTGGCACCCTGGGCGCACCAAAAAATTCCGCTCACGCCGTGCTGGGGCGATTTCTGGTGCCAGCATGTTCTCATGGAGCATGGTGAGGTTTCCGGGTTACTCGATGCGACGGCCGCTCGAACAGATTCCGTCGCCATTGATCTTGCGAGGTTTCTGGGAAGTCTTCATATCATCAGGCCTTCCACCCGGGAGCTGTGTTTTGAAGTTTATCGTGGTGTTCGTTCATTCTCCGAAATCGAGATTCGCCTTGCCCGTGTCATGGAGCGAGTGGGCTTGCTGATGGCGGGGATGTTCTGGATCGAATCATTGATTGGGAAAAACGCCCGAGATCACCAGTCACGGAATCTGCAGCAGTGGCAGATGATCTCGATGCGATTGGACTGGCTGTTGTGCCGCCTGAGTCTTCTGCATGCCGAGCTGCTGGAGAATCCAGGGCTTAACTTGAGATAGGCGTGAATGTTACGTTGCCAGTCGATTGTTCCTCATCCAGGGAGAATCGGGATTGACGAAGTCTGGTTTTACAGGGATTATCCCGGATTGCGTGAGCCAACTTGAGTCGAGAAGTCCTGTGATGGGAGCCCTTCGTCGGTTCAAAAAGGGCATTCAGACAAGCTGGCAAATGTCAGGAAGACACTTTTCGCTGTGGTAACAGATTGCCAGCAGCGATTTACTTAAGGCAGGGATTGCCAAGGATGTCGTATCACCTCATCGACGCAGTCGAGCGTCTGGGTTGCCCACGGTTACTGGTCGTTGGCGATCTCATTCTGGATCGTTACGTCTGGGGTGATGCCGAGCGGATCTCCCAGGAAGCTCCGGTCATTCTGCTGCATGAACAGCGTCAGGAACTTCGGCTGGGCGGTGCTGCGAACGTCGCCCAGATGGTCAAAGGACTCGATGCCGAAGTTACCTTGCTAAGCATCATTGGAGCTGATGAAGAAGGGCGGCAGGCCTGCCGCGAACTGGAACGACTCGATATTGATTCCGGCTCGGTCTGTATCGATCCCTCCCGGCCAACGACGTTGAAAACACGCTACATGGGGAGTGCGCAGTACCGGCATCCTCATCAGATGTTGCGTGTCGATCGGGAAGTTCGCAATGCGATTGACTCTCAGTTGGCAAACCGATTGCTCAATCAGATTCTGCCCCATTTGAAAGACTTTCAGGCCATCCTGGTTTCCGATTACGGCAAAGGTCTGTGTACACAGGAGTTGCTTGAACCATTGATTGCGGCTGCTCGAAAGGCGGGAATTCCCGTCGTGGTCGATCCCGCCAGTCATGGAAAATGTGCCGCTTATCGCGGTGCCACATCCGTCACACCCAATCGCCTGGAAACCACGCGTGCCACGGGAGTTGAAGTGCGCACGGTGGAAGATGCCTTCGTTGCCGGTAAAAAGCTCTGCGAACTGATGTCGCTCGATTACGCATTCGTGACGATGGATCGTGACGGAATTGCGCTGGTGCACAAGGATGGAACTTCAGAACATCTTCCGACCCGGCCGCGCGAAGTCTGTGACATTACCGGCGCTGGCGATATGGTCATGGCCATGATTGGCGTGGGCTTGGGAGCCGGATTGGCACCTGCCGATCTGGGGCGGCTGGCGAATGTCGCAGGCGGGCTCGAAGTCGAACAAATTGGTGTGGTCGCCATTTCGCGGGAAGAGATCCTCACCGATCTCATGCGGACCCATCGACATGCCGAAGGAAAAATTCTGAACGTGCCGGCACTGCAACGGCATGTCAGTGCCCGGCAGAAGACTGGCCAGAAAGTTGTTTTCACCAATGGCTGTTTTGATCTGCTCCACGCCGGCCATGTCAGTTACCTGACGGAAGCGGCCTGCGAAGGCGAATGCCTGATTGTGGCGATCAATAGTGATGACAGCGTCCGCCGACTGGGGAAAGCTCCCGATCGACCAATTTTCGATCAGGAGTATCGCGCCCGCATGCTGGCTGCACTGGAAGTCGTCGATTACGTCGTTGTCTTCGATGAAGATACCCCTCACGCCTTGCTGCATGCCTTGAAGCCCGATGTCCTGGTGAAGGGCGGTACTTACTCAGCCGAAGAAATTGTGGGCCGGGAGGTCGTGCTGGCTTACGGTGGAACTGTGAAGCCGATGGGGATGGTTGAAGGTCTTTCGACCACTCAGATCGTCCGCCGACTTCGCGAGCAGGATGCGACTGTGCTTTCGCTGGCGGCACATACTCAGGCAGTCGGTGCACCAGCATCGGCTGGTCATGTGGATCGGAAAGCGGCATGAAACGGGCCATTTTCATGCCCAATTGGGTCGGTGATGCGTTGATGGCCACACCGGCTTTGCGTGCCTTGAGATCGACGTTTCCGGGCGATGAAGCGGTCGCGATTCTGCAACCTTACGTGGCAGAGGTTCTCGCCGGCACAGGATTGGTGGATCGTCTGATTCTGCGCAGCAAAACATCGAAGCGTCTATCGGAGCACTCGCCGCCAGTTTTCTCGGGTTGGTCGCTGATTTCTCAATTAAGAAAAGAACGCTTCGACGAAGCGATTCTGTTTCCGAACTCATTGCACTCTGCGTGGCTGGGCTGGGCCGGTGGAGCCAGAAAGCGAATTGGCTTGAACCGGGATGGGAGGGGACTATTGCTCACGCAGCGCATTCCTTCCAGTAACAAGAAAATTCCTCATCCGGCGATGGAGGATTATCTGCAGATTGTCGAAGCGGCCGGGGCCATGGTGCCTTTGCCCAGACAGGCACGCATGGAACTGGCATTAACGGAACCAGGCCAGTTCGCGTGGAAAGGTTTTCTCGCGAAGGAAGCCGCGATTTCCGCTGCACCAGGGATTGTGGCCTTCAATACGGGTGGTGCCTTTGGTGCTGCCAAAGACTGGCCGACAGAATCTTTCGTCGAGCTGGCCCGAAAAATCATCAACTCGACAGAGTACGCCGTTGTTGTGCTCTGTGGCCCGGCAGAGAAAGAGAAAAGCATCGAAATTGAGTCGCGTGTGAACGATCTTCGCGTGCGGTCCTTAGGGCGCGAGTCACTCTCATTGTCGCTGACGAAATCGGCGATTGCCGGTTCCAGGATGCTGATTACCACCGATTCAGGCCCCCGGCATTTTGCCGCTGCCTTGAATGTGCCCCATGTCGTTCTCTTTGGCCCGACCCATCAGGCCTGGAGTGAAACATGGTCGCCCCTGTCGACTTCGATTCAACTCGCCATGCTCTGCGGCCCCTGCCAGAAGCGAGTTTGCCCACTGGGGCATCATGATTGCATGCGTCTGCTCAAGGTTGATCTCGTCTGGCGAGAAATCCAGCGGCAATTATCTCAGCGGAAGGCTGCTTAGAAGGAGAGGCAAAATGCGGATTGCACTCGTCCGTCGCGTTTGCTCGCTGAAAAAAGCAGGGGCCGAAAGGTACTGCATCAATCTCATGCGGCAACTCAGGGCCAAAGGGCACGAAGTCACCATCGTGGGAGAGTCGATGGATGATTCCCTGAAGGCTGAAGCTGCTCACTTAAAGGTGCCTGTTTCGAAGTGGACTTCCTGGACCAAAAACCTGAGCCTCGCCCGCAATGCAAGGAAGGTCTTTGCCAATCAGGGCTTCGATATTGTGCATGGGCTTTCTCGTGTCTATGGCCTCGACACTTATCGGCTCACTGACCCGCTGCAGACGCATTGGCTTAAAGTCTTTTATCGGGGCAAGATGCAGCAGTTCCTGCAAAGGTTGAATCCCAGACATCGCACCATTTTAAGAATAGAGAAGCAGCTCTTCGGGCCAGATGGCCCCAGACGCATCATCGTCCAGTCAAAACTCGATGAGAGGCTGCTCAAGGAGTATTTTGACGTCGATCCCAAGCGTCTTTGCCGTGTCACCAATGGGGTCGATACAAAGAACTTTCATCCCGATTATCAGCATGAACGGCTGGCAGTGCGGGCTGAGTGGAAGATTCCTGATGAAGCGCCGCTGCTGACGTTTGCTTCGATGGATTTCCGCCGCAAAGGTCTTTCGCGATTGCTCCAGGCCATGTCGATTGCCCGAACGAGCGGAATGTGGCTGATGGTCATTGGTGACGGGGATATTGCCCGATTCAAGGCCCTGGCGGCCTCTATGAATCTGGCTGATCGACTGGTGTTTACGGGTCGCCAGCAGGCCATTGCCAGGCTCTATGCTGCCAGCGACCTGTTTGTCCTGCCCACAATTTATGAACCCTTTCCGAATGTGAATCTTGAAGCCATGGCGTGTGGCATTCCTGTGATCACGACGGCAACGGCTGGCGGGGCGGATGCGATTGAACCAGCGATCAATGGCTATGTCATTGCCTCACCAGACGATGTCGAGTGTCTGGCTGATCGTATTGATTTTCACTTCGGTCGTGGAGAGACACAGTTACGACTGATGTCGGCCGCCGCTCGTTCGACAGCCCTGCGTTACACGCCCGAAGCGAACGCTGAACAGACATTGGCCGTCTTTCAAGAGGTGCTCAGTGAAAAAGCGGCCGCTTGAAGTTCATGATGCCGGTCGAGTCGAGATTTTCGCGGAAGATGCCCCACTCTTTCGAGAACATGGTCTGCTTTCGGCAGAGTCGTTATGGCATCTCTCCAGCGAGACCGCCAAGAATCTGCGAGCCGAACGCGTCACCAGTCGGTTTGAACTCCAGCAGGCTGATGGAACTCTCCGCAGGTTTTACATCAAGCGGCATTCTCCCAGCTCACTTAAAGAATGGATTAAACCCCTTCTGAGAGGTCAGTGGCCACAATTAGGCGCACAGCATGAGTGGGAAGCCTTGTGGCTGTTTGTTGAGCATCAACTGCCGACCATGCAGCCGGTGGCTCTGTTTCGGCATGGACGATACAGCGGCCTTATCACGCGCAGTCTCGAAGGATCCGTTAAACTCTCGGAACTTTATCGGCGGCAGCAACTTTCGGCACCACAGGAGCAGCTTCTGCTTGAAAATGTGGCCCGACTCACAGCCCGGATGCATGGCCAGGGATTTCATCATCAGGATTACTATCTGGGCCATTTAATGGTTCCTGAAGCGGATTTAACAGCCACGCCGTGGATCATCGATCTGGGGCGAGTTCGCCATTGCCGAAAACTGGCCCGTCGCTGGATTGTGAAAGATCTTGCCCAACTCAATTACAGTGCATCGCAGATCTCCGGGCTCATGCGTCTGCGTTTTCTCAAGCTGTATCTGGGCCGATCATTCGGTCAACACGATCTCAGCCTCATCCGTTCGATCATGGCCAAGACCAGTCGAATTGCCAGACATTCCCGCAAGAACCAGCTTTGATGCCAGGTGATCTGAAGCTTCTTTGTGCCATGCTTGCGGCTCTGAGCAAGCATGCTGGACGGACTCTCAAAGCCTCATGGATACCTGGGAACCGTAGTACATTCAGGCCTTCTTCAAGAAATTTCCCAAGAGATAACGGCGCTGTATTGGTCGCGAAAACATGCTTGCCCAGAGCTGCAAGCATGGCACACAGCCGTCAACGATCAGAGTCCAATGATCCGGGGGCAACCGAGGACGTTTGACCCCGGCCAGCCGGCCGAAAGTGTATTTCGGAATATCTCTACGAGGGCAACGAAAAATCCCCAGCGACATTCTTGTCACTGGGGATCATTGTCTGACTCATTTCAGATCACGGCAAATCAGTTGGTGGCGGGCTTCACATCCTGATTCTGGGCCTTCAGGTAGGTCAGCAGGTCCACCAGTTCCGAAGGAGCGATTGACGAAGCAGTCCCTTCTGGCATGCTGCTCATCTTCTGGACAGCCCGCTCTTCGACATCCGCCTTTGCAATCTTGCGGACAATCTTGCCATCGAAAATCTCGATGGTGGTGTCGTCTTCCTTCACCAGCAGGCCTGAAACCGCCACACCGTCGGCAGTAATCAGCAGCGTCGCCCGATACTTGGGATCGACTTCCGCATTCGGATCGATAATCGATTCGACGATCTTGATGGGCTTCAAGCGTTTGGCCACGCCCGCGAGGTTCGGGCCATACTCCCGGCCTTCGCCATTTCCGACCTTGTGACACGAAGTGCAGTTGCGAACGAAAATCTCGCGGCCGCGGTTGGTATCTCCCGAAAGATCAGCCAGCCCCGTCATCGCTTTATTTCGCTCTTCTTCAGGCTTGGGTTCCGCACTGAGCAATGTCGTGATGAACGGCAAAGCAGCTGCCCCTGATTTCGACGCGGAAAGAATCTGTGTCACAATCTCTTTCGAGCGAGGTGGTGCAGGAATCTTCCCCGTCAGGTAATCCGCACGCCACAGTGGTTCGTGGGCAGCGAGTGCATGGCGGATGGTGTAGTCCGCCCAGTAATCGGCTGGCTTTTCAGTCATCGCCAGCACGGCCTGCGAAGCAGCAGGATCATCGTAGTAGCTCAGTCCGCGAGCTGCTTCCGTGCGAACGCGGGGATGTTCATCGCGGGAAGCAGTGATCAGCAAGGACAACGCATCGGGAAGCTCGTCACGGTAATCAGCCACAATGTGTACAGCAGCAGCCCGCGCGTTGGGATGAGGCGAAGCCAACAGAGCCTGAATCAAGGCTGGATCATGCTGATGATGACTGGCCAGCACCCACATGGCTTCGCATTGCAGGCGAGGATAATCCTCAGACTTCGGATCGAGCTTGGCGAGCCAGGCCTTCACGCCGTCAACTACCTGCTGGGTCGGTCTGCTATTGAGTTCATTACGGGCGCGGTAGCGGGTCCGCCACTCGTAGACTTTGGTCTGATCAAGGAGTTCTTCAATCGACTTGCCATGCTGTGTCACAGGAGTCAGCAGGGGACGATCCTTCGCCACCAGGCGATAAATGCGACCGCGGGTATGATCGCGATTCGGATCGCGCTGCGAATACTGCATGTGACCAATGAGCGCGTTGGCCCAGTCACCAAACCACAAGGCACCATCCGGGCCAATTTGAGGATCTGCCGGGCGGAAGTGCTTATCGGTGGAGGCAATCAGGTCGTCGGGTTTTCCATCAGTCAGTTTCATTCTCTTGCCTGCGAATCCACCGCCATCATCGTTGATGGTGAAGCGGGGCATGCCGTTCATGTTGATCACGCAGGCATAGGTGAACTGCTTCTGGACGCTTTCCGGGAACTGTCGGCTGACGAGCCATTCGCATCCCAGAGCCGGTCGCATCCCTTCCTGATTGAAGACCATATTGAGGCCGGTTCGACCGCGGAACTGAGCACCGGAAAGGGGGGTATCCCACGCGTGGTTGGCGGTTGTGCCATCGCCCACAATCCCCTGGCCCCATTCATCGAAGACATAGCACCACATGTTGTACTGGCCGGGGAGTGCGAACTGGCGCATCTTTTGCGACCTGGGGTCGAAAACATACGCGCCACCATTCCCCTGACTGCGATGCGGGCCCCAGGGTGTTTCCAAGGTTGTACTGGTCGCAATCCCTTCGAGCATGTGGAGCAGGCCGCTATTCGACCACTCGAAGGCACTGCAGGTGTGGTGAGTATCATCAGTGGCCCAGCCATCGATGAGATGCACGACCACATCGGCCTTATCATCACCATCTGTATCCTTGAGCCACAACAGTCGAGGCTGATCGACAACCAGCACGCCACCATTCCAGAACTCGAAACCTGTGGGGCAATGGAGCTTGTCGTAGAAAACGGTGCATTTATCAGCTTTGCCATCCTGATTGGCATCTTCCAGAATGATCAGGCGGTCATTTGGCTTCGCGTCGCCAGGCTGCCACTGGGGATAAGTGGGCATACAGGAGACCCACAGCCGACCTTTGTTGTCGAAGTTCAGTTGCACTGGCTTGGCGAGTTCCGGGAACATCGTTTCATCAGCAAAAGCCTTGATTTCAAAGCCTTCGGGAACCTTGGTCTGTGCGATCAGTTGCTCAGGTGTCAGGTAACGCAACTCGGTCGCTTCGGAGTAGGCTTGCCGGGGATTGCCGAAGCGGGTGGGTGGAACGATCAGTTCCCCCGTGTTGTCGTCATTGGGCTTCGAGGCGGGTTTGCCACTGGCCAGATCCCAGATGTACTGATCACGCACTGCGGCCATATTGCGGATCTTCACATATTCGCGCGGGAATGTTTCTGTATCCCAGGTCCGGCGGCCACCGTAAACATACCAGCCATTGAGCATGCGGTAGTCTTGCAGGTGGATCCACGATTTATCGTTAACAGCACTGCGCAACTCCTGATTGATCGAGCTGAGTTGACCCAATGCGGACTGGCCGAACGCACTGGCAAAGAGGAGCTTGGCAACCGCCAGATCACCCTCTTCGTTCAAGTGGCAGCCATTGATCGTGTGCTGCAGACCTGTTTGAGCATCGAACAAGGCCTTGGAACCAGCGAAGACATCGATGCAGGCGAGCTTGTTCTGGGCAGCGACATCGCGAACCGCCTGGGCATAGAGGGCGAGGTTCGAGTTTTCGGCGTCGCCTTTCGGAAGCAGCGGCTCTCCAGAAACTTCGAAGGCCAGGGGTGTCACCAGCACAAATCGAGGGGGCGACTTGGCATCGTCGCGAGGATATCGCTGAGTGGTTTCCTTAATGAACTTCTCGTAATCCTGCTTAAACTTTTCGACCCCTGCCGGGCCTGCATACGATTCATTAAAACCAAAGAAGCAGATGTAAGTATCTGCACCGAAAGCTTTTTGAGGATCATCGAGATTGGTGTAATCGCTCGAGCGCTGATGAATCGAAACTTCTTCCGCCGGGCGGCCAAAGTTGCGAATCACCAGCTTCTTTTCTGGAAACTTGCTGTGCAGCAGCGTCTCGAAATTGCCAAACAGATTCATGCGTTCGGCAAAGCTGTTCCCCAGAAAGGCAATGCGCTCACCCTCGATGAACTCCAGTGGCACTTTGCTGACGGGAAGATCTGGCCGCTTGGGACGCGGAGGAACCGCCAGTAGTTTTTCGGCCAGTGCTTTATCCGGAGCTTGCGCCAGTACCTGAGGCATGCCAGTGAGCGATTCGAGCGAAAGACTCTCTGTGAGGATTGCCCCACCCAGGCTGGCAGCAGCGAATACCGCCAGCGAAGTGATGGCTCTGCGGCTCTGCCAGAAATTCCAAGTCATCATCGATTTCAAGGTCATGCGTATTGTCCTGCAATTCACGAAAGGTGATTTCTCATCGTGGCGACATCACTCGAATCCACTCTGCTTACAGAAAGAACCTGTTTGCAGAGCATCAACTGTTCAATAACCGTCAATTCTGTTTCGAGATTCTGTCATAAAAAGTCAGAAGTTACCATTTTCGTGGCAAATGATTCCAACTTCATGAATGAATCTCGGTCGATGACCACTGACGATTATTGTTATTTTGGGAAAGTTGTAATTGGGGAGTAAAAACCAGGCGGGTTGATATCAAGAAAATTCCATGTGACAGTTTGCCAGACGAGCCTGTGCGAAAGCAATCACGAATGTTTGAATGTCTGATGGATCAAGGCCGGATTTTCTGACGCCCCTTCTGCCAATTGCCTCCCTGAATCAATTAACATTTCCTTCTGTACGAGACTTTTCCAGTAAACGTGATGAGAAAACGAGCAAAATTGCGCGACTGCGATTTCCCGGCCTGTTGCAGGCGGTATGAACTTTCCAGAATACGAGTATGGAAGATCTCACCCAAAAACTTCAGCAAGCCTTACAGCTCGCCTCCCGAGCACTGCTGAATGAGCGTGTGCGACCTGGCCTGGCCCATTGGGAAGGCGAACTCTCGACCTCGGCATTATCCACAGCCACAGCTGTAATGGCCTTGTTTCAGTATGCCAAATGCCAACAGGCCAGTGGGCGTCTGCAAAAGGTGTTCGATGGGAAGTCTGAAGGCGACTGGCGACTGATCGAACAAGGTCTGGCGTGGCTCCTTCAGCATCAGCTGGCCGACGGCGGCTGGGGCGATACTGACAAAAGTATCTCGAACATCAGTACCACCATGCTCGCCCATGCCACGCTGGTCGCTTGCCGGGAAGCTGTCAGACAAAAAAGTCTGGTGCTGAACGCCAGCGATATCGACGCCGCCATTGAGCGGAGTGGCCGATTGATCGAAGAGTTGGGGGGCATTCAGGCGATTCGTGATCGATACGGGAAAGATCACACGTTTTCAGTCCCTATCCTGACCCATGCGGCACTGGCTGGGCTGGTGTCATGGAATGAGATCCCCGCACTCCCTTATGAACTGGCACTGTTGCCGCATCGCTTTTTCGAGGTCATTCAGCTCCCGGTCGTTTCGTATGCCTTACCCGCTCTGATTGCGATCGGGCAGACGCTGCATTTGAGGCAGCGCACGTGGAACCCGTGGTGGTGGGTGCGGCGAGCCGCCATTCCGGGCACATTGCAGAAATTGCAGAGTATTCAGCCGGAAAGTGGAGGTTTTCTCGAAGCGACTCCACTGACGAGTTTCGTCACGATGTGCCTAGCGAGTGTCGGACGTGTCGATCATCCCGTCACACAGGCAGGGCTTAAGTTTATTCGTGATTCCGTCCGGCCCGATGGAAGCTGGCCCATCGATACCAATCTGGCCACGTGGGTCACCACACTTTCGATCAATCATCTGGGGGCTGAGGCCTTTTCGTCGGACGAGCGTGAAGCTCTGATGCGCTGGTTGTTACAGCAGCAGTATCGAACTATGCACCCCTATACGAATGCTGCTCCCGGCGGATGGGCCTGGACGAATCTTTCGGGGGGTGTTCCCGATGCTGACGATACCCCCGGAGCCATGCTGGCTCTGATGGAACTCGACCGGGTTTCTGTTTCCTCGCAAGAGAGTCTTTCGATTGAACAGGCCCTCTATCAGGCTGCGCTGTGGCTGATCAAGCTGCAGAATCGCGATGGTGGCTGGCCGACTTTCTGCCGAGGTTGGGGAGCACTCCCTTTTGACCGCAGTTCGAATGATATCACTGCCCATTGCCTGCGGGCGCTGATTCAATATGAACGCAGGCTCAATGACGTCACTGTTGATGCCACTGGCGATACCACTTCCAGACCACTCGCAGTCGAAGTGCCATCCCCAAAGTTGCGAGAGCAGATGCAGCGAAGCATTCAGCAAGGCTTTGAGTATCTCGAAAAGACGCAGCGGGAAGATGGGTCTTGGCTGCCATTATGGTTTGGCAATCAGCACAGCCCCGATGATGAAAACCCCTTGTACGGCACGGCACGAGTGCTCCTGGCCTATGCTGATGCCGGTCTTGAAGGAAGCTCGGCAGCTTTACGCGGCTGTGACTGGCTGGTGAGACATCAACATGCGGATGGTGCCTGGGGGCCCGGTACATCCATAGAAACTGCTGATACCTCCGATGCCGAGTCCGATGTCGAAGGAGAACCCGCGAGTATCGAAGAGACGGCTCTCGCCTTGATGGCTCTTTGTCGCTTCGACGCTACTCATAACGTCCTGCATCGCGGCGCTTCGTGGCTCATTACAAAGGTTGAAAACGAGACCTGGCGCGAACCGACGCCGATTGGTTTTTACTTTGCAAAACTCTGGTACTACGAAAAACTCTATCCGCAGGTCTTTACGGTCGGTGCACTCAAAGCTCTGGCACTGCGACTGGGTTCAGCGTTGACGACAGTCTCGGAGAATGAACCTGCTCCCAGTTCTGCGGAACCACCGATTCCGCCCATTGCGACTGATCGAGTGGCTGACTCAATGCATCTTCAGCGAACATCACCTTCGATCAATCTAGCGAATGGGGGCATCACCCTGGCTTGAGAGCGTCTCGAATGAAATCATATCGCCATGTGGGTTCAATGATCCGCTGGCTGCAGTTCCTGCTGTTGTTGGTCGTGTGCTGGATGGTCATGACGTTCACACATGAAGTTGGTCACATTCTGGCGGGGTGGGTGGCCGGTGGGCATTTGCACTCGGCCGATTTACGCCCCTGGCACCTTCCACAAAGCCACTTTGAGCCCAACCCTCATCCCCTGATCACTCTCTGGGGTGTCCCGTTGTTAGGCATTGCCATCCCGGTGCTGATCGCAGTCATCGTGCGGCATCGACTGGCCTGGATGATTGCTCACTTCTGTATCCTCAGTAATGGGATTTATCTGGCTGTCGCGTGGTACACAGGAGACAGCCACCTCGATACCGCGAGACTCTTTGCGGCGGGCAGTTCGCCAGTGATTGTCGGTATTTACTGTGCGCTCACCATCAGCACCGGCTATCTGCGCTTCCGGAGAGATTGTATCAACTTTATAAGTGATGCACCGACAAACGAACGGAAGAAAACACATGCTCAGTCACAGTGAGATGTGTTACCAATTCCCGTCAGTTTTTTGAATTTCTCGTTCGGCGTGCTGATGACTTTTCCTGCTGGTGTCAGTTCATGCACGATCCAGGCGGCTGCCGGGTGATGTTGCATGAGGCGGGCTCCTTTTTCGTGGCCGAGAATGCATAGGGTCGTGTCCAAGCCATCGGCATCGATGCCATGTGGTGCAATCACGGTCGCTTGAATCTGCCGCGTGAGACCCATTCCAGTGGCAGGGTCGAGGATATGGGAGTAGCGCACGCCGTCGATCTCCAGGAACTGAAATTCGTCGCCCGCTGTCGAGACACAACAGTTTGACAGATAAACGACAGGAGAATCTGGTTCTTCTGAGTTTGCTGCGCCCAAGTTCTTGACCGGCGTTGAACTCTCGACATTTTCAGCAGAGGCCGTGCGAAACTTCGGGATTGGCATGAGAACTTTCCAGCCCGATGTTTTTTGAGGACTCGATGAAGCAGCGTCTGGTGATGGAGGAGCATCCCCCAGTGCCAGATCACCACTGACGGCGACGGCAGAAATTGGCAGTCCTTCGTGTTGCAGGATCTTTAGTGCCTCTTCGGCTACATATCCCTTGGCGATGCCGCCAAAGTCGATCTGCATCCCGGGCTTAAGCAGCCGCACCATGTTGCCGTCCGGCGAGAGGCAGACGTTCTGCCAGCCCATCGACTCGCGGGCTGCGGCAATCTGCGTGGGTGTCGGTAAACTCTGCTTGCGGCGTGCCCGGCGCCACTGTTTCACCAGTTGACCGATCGTGACATCAAAGGCACCGTCCGATTCACGGGCCAGACGGACCGACGCCTGCAGGCAAGTTGAGAGATCCTTTGAGATGGGCACAAACTCGGCATGAGGGGCACTGGCACAGAGCCTCATCACTTCGCTCTGGGGATCGTAATCACTCAAAATGCTGTTGAGTTCATCAATCCGGGGCCAGACTTTGGCAAAGGCCGTTTTCGCACGAGTTTCGTCGGGAGCGTAAGTCTGCAGGACGACATCGACACCCAGCCGAATGGCCCGGTCAGAGAACAACTTCAAGGGGGGCGAGGCGGGTGTTTCCTCGGCATAGGTTCTTCGGTCATCCAGGCAGGTGAAGCCAATTGGCAGAAGCCATGCAAGAAGTGCCAGAACCTGCCAGGCGTGCCTCGATATCTGATGAGAGCGCGGCGTAAAAGCTGACGTTGAGGCGACTATCACTGATGTTCTCCGATGCTTTGTCACCCGGATGGAAGTGACGAGCGGCCTTGAGTTGCAGTCGTTTCGAGTTCAATTCCCGGGTTCAATTTCCGGATTCAATTCTCTTGGCAGGAAGGTTTTGACAGAAAATGCAAAGTCACGGTGTATTGTGGCTGGTCACTGAAAAACTCAATCATGACGACGATTTCCACCAGATTTAGCCAGTTCCCAGGTCATATCAGATTTGCCGGAGGGTTCCGGAGAGGTTAGACTGGTAAACCTGCTAACAATCTCACCTTGATCCCTGCCCATAATGTTCTGTTTCTTTTGGTTGATGGATGAAGCTGGATGCATCACTGGATCCAGTCATACGTTGACGAAAGATTTTTCAATGAGTCAAGGTGTGTGCGAACGTAGATTCTCGAAGTTTACCAGCAGTTGGTAAACCCATTGATTTTCAGGAACAGCGAATGCGTTTGAGAACATTCATGATCGATCTCGTCGGGCTTCGTTCAGTGCTTCAACTGGCGGTCGCGATGGCCGTCGGTACATCGGCCGTCACAGCAACAGCCGCTGACCCGTTGCCACCGAGCATGAAGCCTTATACCGAAACGATTGGCAATACCGACATCACCTTCAAGATGCTCCCCATTCCCGGTGGGGAATTTGTGATGGGGAGCCCCGATTCGGAAGAAGGCCGCAAGCCGGATGAAGGTCCGCAGCATACCGTGAAGATCGAGCCCTTCTGGATGGGTGCGACGGAAGTGACCTGGGATGAATACGACATCTGGTCGTACAACCTGGATATTCAGCGTCGGCAGTTTACCGGTGAAGCCCCCACGGCACGTGATAAAGTGGCCGACCTGGTTGCACGGCCGACCAAGCCTTACACCGATATGACGTTTGGCATGGGCCAGAAAGGCTATCCCGCCATCTGCATGACTCAGCATGCAGCGAAGAAGTATTGCGAATGGCTTTCGGCCAAGACCGGACACTATTACCGTTTGCCGACGGAAGCTGAGTGGGAATATGCCTGCCGCGCAGGCACAACCACCCCTTATTCCTTCGGCGACGATGTCTCGAAGTTAGGGGATTATGCGTGGTACTTCGAGAACTCCAGCGAAAAGTACCAGCAGGTGGGCCAGAAGAAACCCAATCCGTGGGGCCTGTTCGACATGCACGGCAACGTCTCTGAGTGGTGCATAGACAAGTATGATCCCGAGTTTTACGCCACTTTCAAGAAGGGTGAGATCCCGGTCAATCCTGTGAACATCCCTATCACCGAGTACCCACGTGTCGCTCGAGGTGGATCATGGGATGATGATCCCGAAGTGCTCCGCAGTGCATCACGCATTCCTTCTTCGGATGAATGGAAGATTCAGGATCCGAACCTGCCCAAGTCGGTCTGGTACATGACCGATGCCTTGCAGGTCGGCTTCCGCGTCGTGCGGCCGCTCACGCCTCCTTCAGCCGAAGAGCGTAAGGCGAGAACCTACGATGCCATTCTGCCATCGGATGCTCGCGAGAACCCTAATCGTAAAGTTGATTGAAGTCATTCGGGGTGGTCCGGCCAACATGTGGCCGGGTGGTCGTGCGATGGGCACGATCACAAGAAGCTGCGCCATACGCGTTCCATCTAACGTGTGACGTGGAGTAGAATCAAGTATCTGGGGTCGAATGAAGTCTCTGCCCTCGACCACGCGGGTAAAGACCACGCCCTTACGCAGTGTTCTGATTTGGGGCCTTCAGGGCGTGCCACCCGTTGGCATATTGAGATAGGGGAAGACCCTCACCCTGCGCTCTCCCAAGAGGACGCGGGCGAGGGTTCCAGAGGGTACTCTCAACCGGATTGGGTGGTCTCTTCGAGTTTGTTGAAGCGTTCGTGAACCAAACGCCTGAGCGTCAAGAATTCGGGGGTATCGAACTGCCCGGAATCAATGAGTGACGTGGCCAGAGCCCGGGCCGTTTCGACGAGTTGTGCATCACGGATGAGATTGGCCCTTTTGAGTGGGGTCTGGCCATGTTGCCGGGTTCCCAGAACATCGCCATGTCCGCGAAGCTGAAAGTCGGCTTCCGCCACAGCGAATCCATCGTTGGTCTGTTCGAGTGTCTTGAGGCGGGAAAGGGCATCGGGGTCGGTCGACTTCGTGAACAGAAAACAGAACCCCTGCCTCGAACCACGTCCGACACGCCCGCGAAACTGATGCAGCTGCGATAGGCCAAACTGTTCGGCATGATAGACAATCATCTGCGTTGCGGAAGGGACATCCACACCCACTTCAATCACGCTGGTGGCCACGAGCACATCCAGTTCATGTTCACGAAACTTCCGCATGGTTTCGGCTCGTAACTCGGGGGACATCCGGCCGTGCAAGAGCCCCACCCGAAACTGAGCCAGCTCTTTGGATTGCAAACGCTGGTACAGGTCCTCGGCGCTTTCCCAGGTCTGAGGAGCGGCTTGAACAATCTGTGGCGACGACGCTTGTTCGGAACTGCGGGTCGTTTCCACTTTGGGGCAAATCACGTAAGCCTGTCGACCTTCCGTCAGTTTGCTTTTGAGAAAATCCCAGGCTTTACGGGCACTGGGTGCATCGGTCACGACATGCGTGGAAACGGGTTGTCGCCCGGGAGGCAGCTCGCGAATGATGGATAAATCCAGATCGCCAAACGCAGTCAGGCACAGTGTGCGAGGGATGGGCGTCGCAGTCATGACCAGCATGTGCGGGATGGTTGAGCCCTGGGCAAAACGCGCACGCTGCTCGACGCCGAACTTATGCTGCTCATCGATCACGACCAGTCCGGGCTTTGAAAATTTGACACCTTCCTGAATGAGTGACTGCGTACCGACAATCAATTGTGCTGAGCCCTCTTCGATTTCCGAAAGGGTTGTGCGTTTTTGAGCAGCCGTCAAAGAACCTGTCAACAGGCGACGCTCGACCTGGCTTTCGGCGAGCAACTCTTCGAGCGTTTCAAAATGCTGCCTGGCGAGAATCTCTGTCGGCGCCATCAGTATGGCCTGCATGCGGTTGGCCACAGCGACCAGCATGGCTGCAATGGCCACAGCCGTTTTTCCCGCGCCGACGTCGGCTTGAAGGAGTCGATGCATGGGCCGCGTTTTCTCAAGATCTGTGAGAATCTCTTCGAGAGCCTCATTTTGTCCGTTCGTCCATTCAAAGGGGAACAGGCGGGCAATGCGAGCGCGAATGCGTTGATCAGCGGGTAAGGCAATCGCCTCCTGCTGTTCAATTCTCATGCGCCGGCGCAGTGCCAGCCCCAATTGAAATTCGAGGAGATCTTCGAGCAGCAAACGCTTGCGGGAACGTTCGTACTCTTCGAGAGATTGCGCCACATGGAGGCCACGGCAAGCCTCGCTGCGAGCCGGCCATTGATGAACCTGGCGAAAGCTGGCGGGAATCGGGTCGGTCAACAGGTGGGCACATTCTTCGACGGCGGCTCTGGTCATCCGTCGCATTTCGTGCATGGAGATCCCTTCAGTTAAGGGATATCGCGGCAGAATGCCGGGGCCAGCCTGTTCATCGTCCGATTCCAGCCGCTGGACAAGCGGATGAGACATTTCCCACCGTCCATCGCGAAGTTTCGGCTGGCCTGTCACCAGGAGGACGCTATCGGGTTCATACTTCCGAAAGACATAGGGCTGATTGAACCAGACGCAGCGCAAATAGCCACCATCGGCTTTGAGCAGGATGCCTACCATGCTGCGGCCACGGGAGATCCGGCTATCGCGGTCGACGACTATGCCGCGGAGAGTCTGTGTCGTGCCTTCAATCAATCCTTCGATGCGGGTGGTTCTGGTCAAATCCAGTACATCACGCGGCATCCACAAGAGGAGATCTTCGACAGTTAAAATGTCGAGCTTCGCCAGTAAAGCCGCTCGTTGCGGCCCCACGGTGCGTAAAAATTCCACAGGAGTCGAGGGGGAAAGTTCTGCCACAACGGCATTCTAGCCCAAGTTCGCCTGCCGACGGAATTGACGCCGGGAAACTCGTCACATAGCCTGACAATAACTCCCAACGACGATTTTCTCTTTCGTCGATGGAGTGACAGTGTCAATGGCCCGGAAAGCAACGCGGGCCAGATCAATTTTGCAATGGAAAGCGAATCCATGTCCATGGGATTTGATGATCAGGATGTCGTCTCGGCAGAAACCATGCATGGGCATGATTGGCCTTGCCTGCGGCAGTTCTGCGTGTTTCTTGAAAATCGAGTCGGTCGGCTCAATGAATTGATGCGGCTGCTGGAATCGGCAGACACGCGTGTCATTGCTGTCTCGCTGGTCGATTCTGTCGATTTTGCGATGGCCCGGCTGATGTTCAGCAATGCCGAGCGTGCGCGGGAAAAGCTGGAACTCTCCGGCTTTGCCTTCAGTGAAAGCGACGTGATTGGGGTGCTGCTTCCCGATGGGGACAAGCCGATGTCAAGCGTCTGTACAGAGTTGGTTAAGGCGGAAATCAATATCCATCATGCCTATCCGCTGCTCTTCCGGAAAAATGGGATGGGAGCCGTTGCACTATTTGTGGACGACAATGACCGTGCTGCACAGGCGCTACGGGCGGCCGGCATGGAAATTCTGACAGATGGTTCACTGCTGGATGATGACGAGTCTTTTTAGCGGATTGATGAACGTTATCATTCGGATTCCAATAATAAATTACGCTCCCTGGAATGGGGTGGCCGGGGGTGAGCGTCTTCGTGAACCCCCAGATCGTGCCGAAGATTGCTGGGGGTTCGAAGACTCAACCCCAGCCACCGGCCGCCATCAAAATACAAAAAGATCCTGACTATCGATCGATAATCAGGATCTTTGTTATATGAGCAATGAGCAGACGAGGCTTACGGAATCAGAACGGTATCGATGACGTGGATGACGCCGTTCGAGGCTCCGATGTCGGTCTTGACGACCTTGGAGCTGTTGACCTTCACGCCGTCGGTGGTGTCGATCTTCAGGACGCCGCCCTGAACGGTCTTGGCTTCCTTGAGCTTCACCACGTCGGCTGCCATCACCTTACCAGGGACAACATGGTAGGTGAGAATCGCGACGAGCTTGGCCTTGTTTTCTGGCTTGAGCAGGTCGGCAATGGCGGCATCGCCCAGCTTGGCGAATGCTTCATCTGTGGGGGCGAAGACGGTGAATGGACCTGGGCCCTTCAAGGTTTCGACCAGACCGCCAGCCTTCACCGCGGCAACCAGAGTCTTGAAGCTTCCAGCACCCACAGCGACGTCGACAATGTCGCCACCCTTGGCAGCAGGAGCGGCTTCGGCGGGGGGAGCAGGTGCTTCCGGCACGGCAGATTCCACATAGGTGGTGGCTGCGACTGCAGCGGCGGGAGCATGTGTCGTGTAGGTCGTTGGGCAAACCTGTGCCTGACGGGTACGACGGCCAGCTTCTGCCTGACCTGAGGAGAGGATCAAGCCGGAGGCAACACATGCCAACAAAAGACCAGTGCCAATGCGGTTCATTTCAGATACTCCTGAGAAGCGTGAGTTGAGAACACCTGAAAGGTTCTAGGCACTGATTATGAATCGACAACCACTTTCTTGTTAAAACAATTAAAGTCCCTCATGGATCCATCGTGAACGTGAATTCGTGCTCTTCAAGAGGAGCATCTTCAGAATTCAGCCTTGTATTTTCTGGTCAGGAGACTGCGGATTTCGATCAAGCCTTCGCGAATCTGTTTCATCTCTGAAAGCTGCACGGTTTTGGCATTCGCATTGACAGTGAGGTCAATCGTCATGCCGTCGCCATTCGAAGCGTAACCAGCAGTGCTCCAGGCTCCATAAGGATTGGCCTGAGCCATGGCGTAATACGAATCGGCTCCACTGGCAGCACGCAATACGCCACGTTGTAGCCCGGCATTCCTCAAAGCGTTGGCCTGATATCGCAAAGAACTGCTGACTCTGCGACCATAGTTCAACAAATCTTCGTCGACATTGAGCAAAGGGAGTTTGTCGAGTTTATCGGCACTGCGTTCGAGCATGGTCATGTGATTATCGCGTGATCGCTTCATCGCATCCTGGAGATCGTCGAGCAGCGTATCAACCGAGTGGAAGTATTTCTGCGAAGCGGCGACAGTCAATTGTTCTGTGCTGGGTGGCTGGGCTGTGGAAGGGGTATTTCCTGCAGATCCGCTGTGTTCGAGCGGGTTTTTTAAGAGGCTGAGAATGCGGCGGACTTCGGCTGCTGTCAGACTTCCTTCGCCAATGATCGAATGCGACTCAACGCGCCATGTCCAGTCTTCGGCAGCACCGGGTGAGGCTCCCAAAGCCTGTAATCCCTGAGGGACTAAGACTTTCACCAGTGGTGTCAGAGCGGCTGCAGACTGTTCAAAATGGACCACGAGTCTGCCACGAATCGCATCCTCCACGGTCACTTCGAGTTTGGCCGACTGCAATGAACTGAGCACGCTGGTCGCGTTGGCTGTGTTGACACCCTTGACTTTCGCTTCATTAACCAGAGTCTCGACAAACCGCCCGGCAGTGGCAGAACTGAGGCTGTCTCGAAGGTCAACCACCATGCCGATGACGGCTGTGGGAGATCGTGTGGCGTACTCTTCACACAGTAGTGTGCCGGGGCGGGAATTGTTCGCCGCTCCCTTTTCGAGCCAGCGCGACAATGCCTGGCGACCGCCGCGACCTGTTGAGAGCCAAAGACCATCGGCTGTTTCAACGACCCACTGGCCGTCACGAGTGAGGGTGGCAGGTCTCTCGGAAAGTTTTTCCATTTTTGCACCCGTCATGAGGGACAGGCTGTCGAGCGTGAGGCGTGGTGAGGGAACACCGATGGAGTAATCCTGTCGTGTCGGAAGTCCCGGCTCGAAATCCATCTGGGCGGCCAACAGCAAACGATCGAGGCCGGGAACAAGAATGGTGGTTTTGTTGACGAAGCCAGCCCGCGACTTTTCTTCCCAACCTTCGCGAAGAGCCAGAGGGCTCTTGTAAAGGGTAGCCGCATCGACCCAGGCGGCGACGTTCGCATCTTCTGGTAACCAGTTTTGAGGTTCGTGGGCGGCTGCGTTAGACACACTCGATATATGGAGGAATCCACAGGCGAATAAAGCCAACGAGAGTCGCAGGGGAGTGGTGGCTTGTGGCCAAGTCCATCGGCGGAGATTCCGACCAGAAGCGAGCAGGAAATTGACCACGAATCCCACCTTTCACTCACCACAGTAGTGTCACTCAGAAGTGTTCAAGAAGAGCCACAGCATACTCGATGAGCACGGTTTTGCATTTGAATTCGATGTGAATTCGTGTTGGCTGGTGATCCACTGCTGATGGAAACAGACTTTGGCGTTTAGGGCTTGAAAGGGAGAGTGTTCGAGTTGGGCAGTGAGGTGCCAAGTTGATCAAGAGGGTCGGGAAGGGCATACCGAGAGGATCGTGATTGGGCGGGAGCTTGTGATCCTGGAGCAATTGAGGCTGCTGGAACTTGGGGACGCGGCGATTGGCCACATCATGGAGTTGGGGAACAATGGTGGATGAGCCCGGGCCTCACTGACGAAGACGTGGGAGAAGGGGGAAGGGTTGGTGCATTTCGTCGGAACTTCATGCACCCTACAAATTCAGGAAGGCGGCCATCATCCCGGCCTTCTCCCGCGAAGACGCGGGAGAAGGAGGAAGAGATAAGTCTTTTCGAAGTGGATTACTTGTTTTCTGCTTCGGTTTTGGGAGGTTGTGGCTGGCTGGCTTTCACAAGGGCCTCGATCGAGAGTCTCAGGGCTTCGACTTCTTTTCGGAGAGATTCTTGCTGAGCCTTGATGGCCTGGATATCGGCACTGGGTTCGGCCTGGGGGAACGAGAGGCGTTCCATCCGTGCCAGTGGTGCGGTTTGAAGTCTGGGAGCGCCGGGAACTCCTGGTGCGGCTGGAGCCATGTTTGGCTGTCCGCTGCGCTGCTGCTGTTCCTTGATGATGCGATCCATTTTCTCGCGTTGCTCTTTGACGGCCTGTTCATATTGGCGGCGGGCATCATTCATGGCTTTTTCGGCTTGCTGCCGGGCTTCCTGTGTGGCTTCGGTGAACTGACCTTGAGGGACAGGCATGAAGCCCATGGAAGGCATGGGGGGCAAAGGCATGGCATGCGGGCCGGAAAGTCGGCCAAAAAGAGTACGAACCTGAGCCTGAACTTCGGGAGGGAGAGTGCTGATTTCGCTTTCGGAAACATCCCAGGTCGAATCGCCGCGTGTGACCTTGATTTTCCCTTCATCCTTGCCCGTCTTGGTGTAGTTAACCGTCATGTTCTCGGGCAGATGCTGTGACGTGGTCGTGACGAAGACAGGGCCGGCAATCCGCATGCCTGTGCGTTGCCCTTCGACGGGAACTTCTGTGGAAGGCTTGAGAATCAGAATATTGCCGTCCTTGGTGGTGGTGACTTTGAAACTTCCCTGACCATCATCGGCGACAGAAACGACGACTTCAGTGGTATCATCACCCGCGGGTTCGGCAATCACGGTATAGGTTTGTGTCTCAGAATTGCTGGTGTCGTCAGAGTCAGATTTTTTCAGCGTAACTTTGCCCGATTGGACAATCACCTGACCGCTGCGGATCTCGCCATTTGCAGGCTGTTTGGCAATGGGCTGACCTGTCCGCGTGGTGTTTTTCTTTTCGGTTGTGGTGTTGTTTTTGCCGGGTGTGCCATCACTGATTTCCAGAGTGACGGAACCACTGCTGGAACTTTGAGTGAACCCTTGCGAGGACGATGTTCCAGAGCCCTGGCCACTTGATGGTGCACCAGAGCCGGAGTTATTCCCTGTGCCTGAACTGCCACCAGAGCCGGATGTACTGCCGGAACCAGAGGCTCCTCCGGAGGCAAAGGCACCGCCTGATGCGGAGGCTGTACCGAAGGCTGAGGCATTGCCCGAGGAAAAACCACCCGTGACTGACTGACCAGTTTTGGGCTTCGCGGGCTGAGCTGTATTCTTTTTGAGGCGCGGTGAGGGAGCCTGTTCCTGAGGAGTTTTGATCTCATCGGCGATGATGTTCGCGGAGTGGGATGCCAGCACCGTGAGGATCAGGGCTGCCACAATTCGGGACCAGCGGGGAGTCTGCATGGGAAATCCTTAGAGAGAGCTAAGTTGGTTGTTAAGTGAAGTGATGATTCTTTAGAGAGAGGCGTGGAGTTGGTGCATTTCGTCGGAACTTCATGCACCCTACAAGAGGAACTTCATGCACCCTGCGGGTCTGCTGGGTGTTTTTAAATGCTTAAGGGAGCGGTTGTTTGGCAACGACCATGAGATCTCGGACTGGCATGAGGCCCCGGCGGCCATCTTCCAGAGAGACTTCGATCCATTGATCCTGTTGAATCACTTCGGCATTGTGTGGAGCAAGAGCCTCCTTGAGCTGACGTGTTAACTTCTCCTGCGATTCCCGCTGATCAGCCGTCATCGCGAAGACGTTCTCCATGTTACTGGCTTCAATCACCGGAACACTCACTGGACGAGCCAGCTCGACATCATCCGCGAACATGATCTGAACTTCGCCGGGAAGAGGTAATTGATCGCGAGCGTGCGGAAACGCATCGATCGTGGTTGTCACTGCGGAGTCGGCTTGATCTTCATCGAGAGAATTGACAACCACCGGCTGGGGAGTATTGCCTGTCGGACTCGTCGGGTTTTTGCCGGCAATGGTGGAATTGGCTGGTTGAGCGGCCATTCGCAAATCCTGGCGAGATCCTGTGATCGACTGAGATGACCACCAGCCCCCACTAAAGGCCATGACCAGCAGCGCAGCCACCAGAACTCCTTGTGACCATCCGGGAATGTTTGCCCTTCTGGACTTTTTCAGTGTTTTTCGATGAACAGAAATTGACGATGTCACTGGTGTGGTCAACGATTGAGGAATCACTGAAAGGGCTGCAGGAGGTGACGCTGCTGGCAGCGTCGTGGACGGAGTCTGCTGGAAAACTCTTTCGAGCAGTCGGTGTTCGAGCAGTGCCAGTGCGACGGCCCGCCACTCGCCGTGAAGTTCTGTTTGTTCAAGGAACAACGCTTCCTCGGCTTCGGTTAACTCGTGATCGATCAACCTGTCGAGTTGCTCGGGCTGCCATTCGCTGGTTTGAAATTTCATGGGGTCGTCTCACTCAATAAAAAATGCGCCGAGAGGAGCTGGCGTAATCTGACTCGCGCTCGATGAAGCTGTGTTGTGACCTGTGATTCGGTCAGGCCGAGATGCTTTGCGATTTCGAAGTAGCTCCATCCCTGGGTGTATTTTAAGGTCAGCAGTTCCTGATCTTTGGGAAGCAGTCGGGCTATGGCGGACTGAATCAGCTTCTCTCGTTCTTTGGCGAGCAACAGGCCCAGTGGATCTGGGGTCGATTCTTCGTCGTATTGCCGGTTGGCTGAAGTGGCGTAGCGATGCAACATGCGGCGGCGTCTTCCTAAACGTCTGCGGTGCATGAGAGCGGTTCTGACAGCGACCACATAGAGCCAGGCAGGGGGAGGTTCGGCCTGCTGAATCGAAAAATCGGACTTAAGCACGGAGACTATGAACTCTTGAAACAATTCGTCGACGGCCTGTGGATCAGCGGAGCGGATCGAGAGCACCTGACGAATCCAACTCTGCTGCTCCAGCAGATACTTGCGTGTGTGTTCGGCCTGATCGCCGGGAGAGGCGAGGCAGGGAAAATTCTTCATCCGTGATCTCGCCTGCAGGCTGTGACTAGTGACTCAACTCGAAACGGTGACGACTCACCTTACTGTTGCCAGAAGACACAAAAACTTGCAGGGATTCTGTGCTTTTTAGGTCAGTTTGGAGCAATGCAGCGTGTTATGACCATGTTACTGCGACGTAAGTCTTGTGAGGATAGATTGTTGCAAAAAAACTTGCGACATCGACGTTTCTTTATGTGTATCAACATGATGCATGTCGGTCATCGTGAATCGATCACCAGACGAAAAAATCCTGGGATAAAACGAGATCTCCTCCATGACGCGGGGGGATAAACTTTCGTAAGATTTTGTGACACCGGTTGCGCTCACGGCTGGATCATGCAGTTCCAGAAAAAGGCATCACCCCAAGGGTGATGATCTTCTTCGTCGAAGTTTCGATCAGCCGGGCGACCCGTTAGGCCTGCTGATTGACTCCCCACAATTTCTGCGGTCGTCGAGCAATAGTAGGGCCTGAGTATGCGTCAAGTTTTCCGTGCTGTCTTTCAGTTTCGATACTCGTTCATCGTTCTGAGCCTGTGTGCCAGTCTGGCTGGAGGCATTTCTCCAGCAACTCTTTGGGCCGATGATGGTGAAGCTGTGAGCCCCAGTGGCTACAAGCTGCCGCCCAAAGAAATGGTCGAGATCATTGATGCGCCACTTCCTTCGCAGTTATTGCTCTCGCCGAACCATCAGAAGTTTGTGCTGATTGATCGGACTCCGTGGCCATCGATTGAGTTCTTCGCCCGCCCCTTCCTGAAGCTGGCCAGTTTGCGTGTGGATCCTGAACTTTCAGTTCAAAGGCGAACAGCCGAGTATTTTCGGATTTCACTGAGTTCGCTGCCACCCAAGACTGAACCGGTGGTGCTTGTCGAACAGAAGGGGTTATCGACGCCGATCTGGTCACCAGCCGGTGATCGACTGGCCTACACGGTCGATACAACGGGTGGGATGGAGTTGTGGGTTGTCGATGTGAATGCTCCCCAGCCTGTCCCTCGCCAGGTGCCGGGAGTTCTGCTGACTGACATTGCGGGTTCGCCATTTCGCTGGATCAATAACGGGAAAGAACTGCTTGTCCGGCAGATTCCACCTGCTCGCGGCGCTATGCCTGTCGAACCGACCCAGCCGACAGGTCCGATTGTGCAATCGACGTCTGGTCAGAAAACGAAAGCCAGAACCTATCAGGACTTGCTGAAGACCCCTTACGACGAAACGCTCTTCGACTACTTTGCGACGGTGCAACTGGCTCGTGTTGATGCGTCAACGCTGGAAATCATTCCTGTAGGCCAGCCGGGATTATATACCTCGGCTTCCGTCTCGCCTGATGGTAGTGCCATGGTGGTGACAAAACTGAAAAGGCCGTTTTCCTATCGAGTTCCCTATAGTCAATTCCCTCGAACAGTCGAGGTGGTTGATCTCAAAACAGGTGCCACGCTACGTACGCTCAGTGATATCAAGTCGCCACAGTTCTCGTCGAGTTATGGCGTGAGTGCGGGTGGCCGCATGTTCGAATGGGATCCTCATCACCCTGCTAAACTTTATTGGGTCGAGACTCTCGATGGTGGAAATGCAGAAGCCAAATCGAAGTTTCGCGATCGACTGGTCACGCTGTCGACTCCTTTCAGTGGGCCGATTGCAGAAGTCCTGCAAACAGCCGAGCGGCTC
Organism: Planctopirus limnophila DSM 3776; assembly: GCF_000092105.1. Lineage (NCBI taxonomy): Bacteria > Pseudomonadati > Planctomycetota > Planctomycetia > Planctomycetales > Planctomycetaceae > Planctopirus > Planctopirus limnophila. The sequence continues at coordinate 1,173,323 of NC_014148.1, forward strand.
AATGATCTGGATTTTACAACGACTCCTGATGAAGTTCTGATTACCGAAGTTAATACGATCCGTCGGTGGAAAACAACAGCGGTCTTGAATCTGGCCGACCCAATTGCGAGCCGACGGGTGCTCTTTAATCTTTCGACGAGTGATGCTTACGCCGACCCTGGTAAACCCGTGCGAACTCGGACGGTGGATGGGCAAAGCGTCATCCTCAAGCAGGGGACGACCTTCTTCATGGAGGGAACAGGGAGTTCACCCGAAGGGGATTATCCATTCCTTGATCAGATTGATCTGGCGACTGGCCAACGATCACGGCTGTTCCGATCTCAGCGGGGAACTTATGAAACTTTTGTAGCATTCACCGATGAGACTCAGCGAACGATACTTACTCAGTTTCAGAGCCCCACGACTCCACCGAACTATTTACTAAAACAACTTCCGCTTCGCCGGGAGGAAGTGGAGACAGCGGGAGAAGCTGCTGCAGTGAGTGCGCTGGCGCCTGTCAAATTTGATACAGGCGGTCGGTCGCTGGATCCCATTGTTGGGGCTGCAAAGCCTGAGTTCCCCGTGGGTGGGGAATTGCTGGGAGCCGTCACGAAGTTTAATGATCCGCATCCGCAGTTTACTTCGTGTTCGAAAGAACTCCTGACGTATCAGCGGGGTGACGGTGTGCCCCTGTCGGCTACGCTTTATCTTCCGCCGGGTTATGACCGTACCTCGGGGAAAAAACTCCCGGTGATCATGTATGCCTATCCGCGTGAATATTCTGATGTCCAGACAGCCGGCCAGGTGCGAGGCTCTCCTCATAAGTTTACCCGCTTATGGGGTGCCAGCCCTTTAATGTTTTTAACTCAGGGTTATGCGATCATGATGGATACGGCGATGCCGATTATTGGTTCGCCCCGCAAGATGAACGATACTTATGTTGAGCAGTTGGTGGCAGATGCCGAGGCGGCTGTGAAAGTGGTCACAGATCTGGGCGTGGGTGATCCTGATCGAATCCTTGTCACGGGTCATAGCTATGGTGCATTCATGACTGCCAACCTGCTGGCCCATACTGATCTTTTTGCGACGGGTATTGCCTGCAGTGGAGCTTATAACCGGACGTTGACTCCCTTCGGTTTTCAGAACGAGCCGCGAACATTCTGGGAAGCACCTACGGTCTATGCGAGGATGTCGCCGTTCTTTCATGCCAACCGCGTGCGTGAACCGATCATGCTGATCCACGGGCAGGAAGATCAGAACTCGGGGACATTCCCCATGCAATCCGAACGCTTTTATGAAGCTCTGGCTGCCAATGGTGCAACTGCACGGTTAGTGCTGCTCCCTCATGAGGGTCATGGATATCTCTCGCGGGAATCGATCCTGCATCAACTGGCGGAGATGACGGCCTGGGCGGATCGATATGCCAAGAATGGAAAGAGAATCAAACCGAGCGAGAACAAATCGCCGGGCAATAATGTGCCTGCGAATGGAGATGCTGCCGCAGCCAGTGCTAAGGCCTCGGATCCGGTTTCAACGGGCAAAGCACCTACTGCCGATCGTGACGCGACGGAAGGAGTGGTGGACGAGATTGAGCCATAATTTGTTGGTAGTTGTTGAATTGGACTCCAGGATTTAACAGATCTTTGTGTGCGATGGTGGCGGCTGGGAGCTGGTCGTTACAATTGACGCGATGGCGTTGTCACGTGTCACCAAATTGTTTGACGTTGGTGGTTTATGCTGCTGTCGTCGAGAGTCATGAATGCATGTTCGGGATGCATTCTGGCTGGTGACGTCGATTGTTCAGGAGGCGGATGAAGATATCCGACCCCTGCCACCCGCTCTGACTGCAAATGTGACATTGAGGGGCGCAAAGACCACGCCCTTTCGCAAAGCCTTCAGGGCGTGCCACCCAAATGCGAGCCACCCGTCACCAATATTGTTTGTGGGACGATGACGGCAGGTTGTATGCAAAGCTGTGAAATACCAAGAGACCCCGGAAAGGTCTTTCCGGGGTCTCTTGGATGAGTGTTCGACTTACTGAGTCGTGATTCGCTTAAGCGGCGACTCGCAAGCGTGGTGTGGTGTGCCAGGGAGTTGGGCCTGTGGGGCCATCAGGAACTCCATTCCACTGGTGTTTGTGGAGGCTTTCGAGCACCATCTGTGCGGTTTTCATGGCAGCCACGCCTTCATCGCGCCCCACCAGCGGTTGTTGCCCAGTCTGCACACAGCGGACAAACTGCTTGAGTTCAGCCGTGAGAGCATCTGCTTCAGCAACAGGCAATGTTTCCGGGTGCAGATAACGAGTGAAGACTTCTTTTTTCAACTGTTCGATATTGGCACCAGGTTCTTTCGAACGGGCCAGAGGAGATTCCCCCTGCAGCAGTTCGAGCGAGGGAGTCATCCGCCAGACTGTCCGGGCATGCAGATCGACATGAACGGTGCCTTGCAGGCTGTAGGCTTCGATTTTTCGAGATGCTGTCGGATGGACGCGGTTGGCTGTGAGATCGGCAATGCAGCCATTGGCGAAGTAAAGCCGGGCCTGTGCCATGTCTTCATGTTCGCCCATGACGGAGACGCCCATGGCTTCGACGTGCTCGACTTCATTCGAGCCAGCCAGCCAATGCATCAGATCGATATCGTGAATCATGAGGTCGTGAACGACGCCGATATCGGTCGAGCGGAACGCATACGGGCTGACGCGTTCCGCCTTCAGGTAGCGAGGTGTATCGATGTAAGGCTTGGCAGCGACCATCGCGGGGTTGAAGCGTTCGATATGCCCCACCTGGAGGAGTGTTCCCATCTGGCGTGCCAGTTGAGAAATCTGCTGGGCGTCGGAGAGATTTCCAGCCAGCGGTTTCTCGACAAGTACCGAGACACCCGCACGGAGGAAATCACCGGCGACACTGAGATGGGCAAACGTGGGCACCACGATCGAAACGGCATCGACTCGATCGAGGAGATGCTTGTAGTTCGATACCCAGCGAGTACGACACTTCTCGGCTACTTCCTGACCACGTTCGGCGTGACTGTCAACAACAGCCACGAGATGAACATTGGGAAGTTCGCTCAGGATGCGGGCGTGATGCCGACCGAGAGCACCGACTCCAATAACTGCCATTCTGACCCGGCTCATGCCGCTCTCCGTAATGGATGTGGATTGGCAGGGCGACTGCGGACGGCTTCACGAGCACGTCCCTGTTTGCCCTGTCGCTGCTGCTCCAGAAAATCGAGCAGGTTGGTAAGTTCCCAGGGAATTACATCGTCACAGGCTGCCAGTAAAGTGTGCCTGGCCTCGTCGAGAGGCTTGTGCTCACGGAATAACAGGCGATGTGCCTGACGAATAATGTTGATTGTTGAATCGGGTAAACCACGTCGCTTGAGGCCAATGAGATTGACGGAAACGATCTTGGGCTCATCGCTCCCGGCAGAAATCATGTAGGGAGGGATGTCTGTGGGAGCCCGGCAGCCACCAGAAAGAAAGGCGTGTGTCCCAATCGAAGCGAACTGATGAACGACTGAATTTCCCGAGACGAAGGCATGGTCATAGACATGGACATGTCCGGCCAGCAGACTGCCATTCGCCAGAATGATGTGGTTGTGCACATAGCAGTTATGTCCCACATGGCTATTGGCCATGAGATAATTATGACTGCCAATGCGGGTGATGTAATCTTCTTTTTCGGCACCGCGATGGACAGTCACACCTTCGCGGAAGGTGTTGTCATCGCCGATGTCCAGGTAAGTTGGAGCACCGGAGTAACCGAGATCCTGCGGTTCGCCACCCAGTGCCACAAATGGATGCATACGATTTCGCTGGCCAATAATCGTGTGACCAGTGATCGTGACGTGACTATCGAGTTGACATCCCGAACCAAGCGTTACATGCGGGCCAATTACGCAAAATGGGCCAATATGTACGTTGTCGCCGATCCTGGCGTGTGGATCGATCTGAGCAAGTGGTGAAATTCTTGAGGCCATGCGGCGACATCCTTGTCTAACGCATGACGCGGGGCGGATGGAGAAGTCGGGTTGCGGAATGTTGAGTTCTGCAAGCTGCTTCACGAAGGGCCGCAGCGTCTTTCATGTGGTGGGAAGGTGGTAAAAGTGCTTTCTGCGGATACTCTCGATCAATCTGGAAACGTGATGATTCTCGTTTTCACATCAAAGGTTATACGCAATCAACCTAGGACTGTAAGGCCATCTCTTGCGGTAAATCTTTTAAAGGGAAGTGGGGTTGGAAACATACATATTCAGGAGCCCGAATGATTTCGTGAGTCTGCTTGATCCGTTCAATAATCTGGTGATTGTGATGGTGCCCGGTGCGGAAGGCCCGGAAGTGGCCATGCAGATCACAGCCAATCAGGGCGAAATCGCCAATACAATCGAGAATCTTGTGGCGGACGCATTCATCTCGCGTCCGCAGTGCGTTTCCAATCGGGCCATCAGGGCCAAAAATGAGAAGATCTTTTTCTGTGACACGCTGGCCGTAACCCTGGCTTTGAAGATATTTGACTTCCTCTTCAGCGACGAAGGTCCGAGCAAAAGCCACCAGGGTAATAAATGTCTCGGGGGTGACTTCCAGCGAAAAGGACTGAGGTTTGATTGGTGAGCGCGGGCCGTAATCGAGTTCGTAAGTAATCACCAGGCCATGCCGACTGATGGGACTGGCTGACAAAGCGACCGAGTCGTTTTCGGTCACAATTGCCTGAGGCTGGGTGACCACGATCAGGTCGCGATAGGCATTCTGTTCGACAATCCCACCATCGAGCAGGCACTGTACGAAATCGAGGCTTGATCCATCACAGCCTGGAGGTTCTGGAGCATTGAGACGTACCAGGCAATTATCAATCTGCAGACCAGCGAGGGCAGCCATCACATGTTCGATCAACTCGACAGTGACTCCACCTTGTGAAATGGCGGTGCGACGCTCTTTGCGGATGACGTTCTCAATACGAGCCTGCACAGGGCCGGTCGATTTGAGATCTGTCCGCTGGAAGCTGATCCCCATTCCTTCGGCCTGCGGATGAAACGAAATGGTGACATCGGCATTCGTAAAGAAGCCGATCCCACTCATTTCAACGGCCCGTTCCAGTGTTCTCTGGCGTCTGGGCGCGCGCATGACCTGCTCCATCGGGGAAGAAGACCGGTTAATCAAGCTACATCGTAATTTAGGATGCAGCAGGAACTCGCAAGCGATGCAACATGAATTCTGAGTCTGTAGATATCTTAGTCACGAGAGCAAGAGAGCCACAGGTCGTAATGACTTAAGACCTGTGGCGTGACTTTGCTTATGATTAGCGAGATGTTCCAGGGCGGGTGGCTTCTGCAGCTCGTGGGGCTGCTGCGCCAGCGGCACCTGTAAACTTCTGGTTCAGATACTTCAGCACGGGCTGAGTAATATCGTTTTCAGCTTCGAAGTAGACGACCTGGCGGTTCATGCCCTGGATCAATCCCTGAGGATTGTCACGATCGAGCTCTTCGCTGCTGAACCGCAAGACCAGTGTGTACTTGTAGTACTGGGCATACTTGGCGACGGCATCAGTCACTTCGAGGTAGACTGTGTGATAAATTTCGCTTTCCTTTTTGAGGAACTCACGCTGGGCGGAGCGGCGAAAGGCTTCGAATTCGGCAGATGATGTGGCGAGTTGCTTTTCGGTAGCCGAGAATTCGGGGCTGCCTTCTTTGAAGCTCTTCATTTTCTGCTGAAGGGCCTGAAGGTTGGTGGCCATTTCCTTGGCTTTGACTTCGCTCTGCTCGATTTCGGCCTTGAGGTCTTCGCGGAGGACTTCAAACTTTTTGTACTGCTTGAAGATCACGGCCATGTCGATCAGTGCCACTTTGTGAGCACGAGCAGCATCCGCAGCAGGTGCCTGAGCCAATGCTGGCTGGCTGATGTTGATGGCAGCAAAAGAGACAGCCAGGACAAGGGCCACACGGGCCAGTTGATGCAGCGGACGAATAACGATGTTCACGGCGCGGGCACTCCTTTGCAAGCCGGGTTTCAACATTCACAATGCGGTGCAGATCCGCCGTAGATCAAAAACTGGTCAGCCAAGACACAGATCTGATACTGCAGAGGCCCGTTTCTTCGAACATGCCTTCATGGCAAGTTTTCGGGAACGTATGCCCGCTCGTTCAGGGAATTTCCCAAAGGAGTCGCGAATCGTCAAGACGAAGAGAAGAGCGGAAGAGCCGTTCTGTCGGCAAAAATGGCCGATGAGTGGGCGATAGGATCGATTTCATCGGTAGAGTGGCATGAAATCGATGTGAATACTGCACAAAAGAACACATTTTGCTTATAAGGATATACTGCCTGCGGATTTCGTAGTTAACAGTGCGAACGCTGCCTGGAAGAGGGGTGAGCGGATAAGTCATCGGCTTCCCAGGAAATAACAGCGAGTTGTTGGTCGCGAAGACATGCTTGCCCAGAGCTGCAAGAATGGCACACAGTGGTGATGATCGATGAGCAGATGAGTCTGCAGTAATTGAAGCAATTCCGGGAATTGCTTCAATTACTGGGCGCCACATTGCCCTTGAGGCGTTCTTCGCGATCGAACGCCAGAATCGGATTGATCAGCTCATCGAGATTTCCCTGCATGATCTGATCGAGTTTGTAAACGGTCAGGCCGATGCGATGATCTGTGAGGCGGTTCTGAGGGAAGTTGTACGTGCGGATGCGTTCGCTTCGATCACCAGACCCCACGAGAGTTCGCCGCTGTTCGGCCCGGACTGCATGAGCCTGAGACTCCCTTAATTCCATGAGCCGGGATCGCAGGACGCGCAGTGCTTTGGCTTTGTTTTTGTGCTGACTTTTTTCATCCTGAATACGCACCACCAAGCCCGAGGGAATGTGGGTAATACGCACGGCGGATTCGGTCTTATTCACTTTTTGACCACCGGGGCCGCCGGCACGCATGGTATCGATTCGAAGATCTTCATCACGGATCTCGACATCGATTTCACTGGCTTCCGCCATGACGGCGACTGTCGCAGCACTGGTGTGGACACGGCCCTGAGTTTCCGTTTCCGGAACACGCTGGACACGATGCCCGCCACTTTCAAACTGTAAGCGGTGATAGGCGCCGGAACCGGTGATGGTGATTACGACTTCCTTAAGACCACCCAGTTCGGACGTGGTTAACTCCATGACTTCGTATTTCCAGCCCTGGAGATCGACGTACCGGGTGTACATTTCATAGAGATCGCGGGCAAACAGAGCGGCTTCATCTCCGCCTGTTCCCGCACGAATTTCCATGATCAGGCTGCCGCGAGTGAGCGAATCGCCGGCGGTCACCATGTCTTCGAGTTCGGTCTTCAGTGGTTCGAAGCGGGGCTTCAGTTCATCGATTTCGGCTTGCGCAATCTCTTTGGTTTCATCATCGGTGGCTTCCGCCAGCATGGTTTCTGCAGCGAGCAGATCGTCCTGCAAGGTGTTGAATTCACGAACGGTCGAGGCAATTTTTGATAAGCCTCCGTGCTCTCGCTGAATTTCCAGCATCTTGCTGACATCCGCCAGCACTTCCGGATCCTGAAGTTGTGCTTCCAGCTCTTCGAAGCGTGCGAGCTTGGCCTGAAGTGTGGGGAACATGCGGGTTGTCATGGCAAAATCCGGACGATAGAAGGACAAGAGATGATCAGAGCATCAAGTCGCTCATGGAAGCAGGAATCTGGCGTTGATTGTGAGCTATACCGATGGATCGGGAACTCTCATTGATTAGCCACCAGAAAACGGCAATGCCGTCGGATCAGCCGACCCGACGGCAATGAGGTACGGCAGCAGCCGGCAGGAGCCATGAAATCGGCCCAGCCAACAGCCCCGGAGGACTCTGATCACTACTTCTTTTCGCGTTTATCCCAGTTGTACTTCTTCTGGAACTTCTCAACGCGACCCGCAGTATCGATGAACTTCTGCTTGCCGGTGAAGAAGGGGTGGGAGAGCGAGCTGATATCGACCGTCACCAGTGGAAGCTGACGCCCTTCGTAATCACCGGTTTTTTCGGTCTTGATTGTCGAGCGAGTGACGAACTTTTCGCCCGTGGACATGTCCAGAAAGACAACTTCGCGATACTGGGGGTGAATGTCTTTTTTCATCGGCCTAACCTTGAATTCTTCTCTATTTGAAGAGCCACCACCCAACGAGCGGGGAGCAATATCCTGAATTTTGACTCACAAGTGTTCAACTGCCATGTGAGATGCAAATGATTTTGTGCAGGCTGTGCTCGAAAAAACACAATTCCACCAAACTTTTGCGGTATGGAGAGTGTAACTTCCACAAAATCGAGTCGCAAGGAAGCGGGCTGTTTGCCGTAAACTCATAAATCAAAGAGGTTTGCAATGACCAGTCGTTCACAGAATCTCAGTTCCAGTGGTTGTTCAAACTTCCGGAACGTCGATTTGTCAGGGGAACTGGGCACTGTGAAGCATTAAAGTGACCATTGAATGCAGTTACGAGTGTGTGGCCGTTTCGATGATCATGATGCAGAGAATTTCTGAAACGCCCCTGGCCATCGTCCTTCAGCGAAAGTCAAATTGATGAGCCTTTCTGGTAAGCATCGCGTGGTGATTGTCGGCGGCGGATTTGGAGGCCTGACCACGGCCAAAGCTCTGCGGAAAACCCCGGTTGATATTACGCTAGTGGATCGACGGAATTTTCATCTCTTTCAGCCGCTGCTTTATCAAGTGGCTACGGGAGGGTTATCTCCCGGAAATATTGCCGCCCCTTTGCGATCGATTTTTGCGAGGCAAAGAAATGTCCATGTGGTCATGGATGAAGTGATCGGGTTTGACCTGCCGAGGCGGCGGGTTCTGCTCCAGGAAGGAGAACTCGCATTTGATTCGCTGGTGGTGGCTGCGGGTGCGAAGACAGGCTACTTCGGCAATGATCAATGGGCCGAAAATGCCCCGGGTCTGAAAACTGTCGAGGATGCCATCGAGATCCGCGGGCGTGTCCTGACGGCTTTTGAAGAGGCCGATAAGCTGCCGACGCCTCAGGCCCGCGAACATCTGCTGACGTTTGTGGTGGTGGGTGCCGGCCCGACGGGTGTTGAACTGGCGGGAACTCTCGCTGAAATTGCCCGCCATACACTCCGGCATGATTTCCGCATTATTAATCCTGCCGAGACCCGCATCATTCTGATCGATGCGGCCCCGCGCATTCTCATGGCGTATGCCGAAGACCTTGCGCTGAATGCGCAAAAGAAACTGATGGACATGGGTGTGGAAGTCCGCACGCAGGTCAAAATTCAAAAAGTGGATGCCTCGGGTGTAGAAGTGATGACGGCACAGGGAGTCGAACAGATCGCTGCGGCGAATGTCCTTTGGGCGGCGGGTGTGACGGCTTCACCACTTGCAAAATTGCTTTCGGAAGCCACTGGTGCGCCACTCGATCGTCAAGGACGGATTGAAGTTCAAAGCGATCTCACGCTGCCGGGACATCCTCAAGTTTATGTGATTGGGGATATGGCCCATTTCAAACTTCCCAGTGGGCAGGCCGTTCCTGGTGTGGCTCCGGCGGCAATGCAGCAGGGGAAATATGTGGCTAAAGCGATTCAATCGCGCTTTCAAAACGTTTCTTTATCACCGTTCACCTATACCGATCTGGGGAGCATGGCCACGATTGGCCGGAAGGCAGCGATCGCGCAGATTGGAACATGGAAGTTCACAGGACTCATTGCCTGGATCCTGTGGCTGTTTATTCATCTGATTCAAATCGTCAGCTTTGAAAGCCGTATTCTGGTGCTGATTCAATGGGCGTGGAACTATCTCACATTCAGTCGTTCGGCCCGGTTGATTACGCAAAGTGGCTATACCCACGGCGGACATCTGCGAACCACCCATGTCACAAATTCGGCGGATAACAGTTAGGGAAAAGTGTGATGAAGTAATACGGATACCATTAAGCGACTGCGCGGCGGGCGGCTAAGAGTGAGCCTTCAAGCCCCAGCGATTTTCGACACGAACTGGGGGTTCGCGAAGACGCTCAACCCCAGCCACCCGACGCCTAAGACAAAGTCAGGTGTGGTGGCAGGGCACGCGCATGGGCTGGGAATAAACAATTTTTGACTGCTAAAAGTGTTTATTCAGCGAGATGAATAATCGCGAGGCATTCTTCGTGACAAACTGTTTCGCGAGGCAGAGAATCAAAATCGTCTTCACAGCATGGTGATCATGCGGTTGTCGCGCCAGTTGCCACACACCAGGAGAAGCTCTCATGCGTACTCGATTTGTGTTCGCTTTGCTGGCTGTTTTCACTTTGAGTCTGACGATCTGGCAGGCACAAAGTCTTGAACCAGCCAATTCCCAGGAAGTTCCTCAGTCGAAAAAGCTGAATGAGTCAACCGATCTGGAGGAATTGAAAGCCTCTGCCGCTGGATTTGAGAGAGCTTTTAATGCAGGAGATGCGAAAGCGATTGCAGCGCAATTCACAGAGTTGGCTGAGACCGTGGATGAGGAAGGGAACATTCTGGAAGGTCGTGCGAATATCGAAAGCCGATTTGCGGAATTGTTCAAGGATTATCCCAAAGCTCAGATCGCCGTGACGTTGACATCGCTGCGATTGATCAGTCCGGATGTGGCGGTTGAAGATGGGTATAGCATGACGACTCTGGATCCGAGCCAGCCAGGTTCGCGATCTCCCTATGCGGTGGTGCATCTTAAACGTGACGGAAAGTGGCTGATGGCCAGTGTCCGTGATTTTCCGGCTGAATCGACAGAGGCGACTGCCCATGAAGAGCTTCAGGCTCTGGAATGGCTGGTTGGTCACTGGGTTGACGAAAGTCCTGAGGGACGTGTCGAAACCACCTGCCAGTGGTCGGAAGACGGCAATTATCTGATGCAGGATTATGTTGTGAAGTCGCGGTGGGGAGGGGTGATGAAAGGATCGCAGCGTATTGGCTGGGATCCCTTGCGGCGTACTGTGCGTTCGTGGGCGTTTGATCAGAGTGGAGCATTTACTGAAGCGACGTGGACTCCATTGGAAGATGCCTGGATCGTGAATGCCGAAGGTGTCACGCCAGATGGTCGTCGAGTCTCGGTTACGCGGCAGATCACGTTATTTGACAACGACTCCTTCCAGATCGATTCCAGAAACCTGCTGATTGGCAATGAAATCCAGCCTGATGCCTCGGTACGGGTGGTTCGACGCCCACCGGCACCATTGCAGTAATCGTCTTGATCGACTGATGAATTGAATTCACAACCGGAGACATCCCGATGAAGACTTACGCATGGATTCTGACAGGTCTGGTGATCGCAAGTTTGACGATACTTGCTGAAACTCAGGTTTTTGGGCGCGGTGGTGGTGGTGGCCGTGGCGGTGGAGGTGGGGGCGGCGGTGGTCGAGTCGGTGGTGGTGGTGGCGGATTCAGTGGAGGCGGCGGTGCGAGGCCATCTGTGGGGAGTTCACCTTCCTTCAGTCGTCCTTCGCCACCAGCGGCCAGTCGACCAGCGGCACCCGCAGCGCGGCCATCTGCTCCACAAGCTCGTCCCGCGACACCTGCTGCCAGACCTTCCATCCCAAATTCTGGTGCAGGCGCGCGGCCGAGTATTGGTGGCAGCAACATTGGCTCGGGAAGTCGCCCGGCAGTTCAGCCTGGTACTCGACCCAATGTTGGTGCTGGCAGCGGTTCGATAGGTGCGCGCCCTGCGCAGTTACCATCAACCCGGCCAGCGACGGGTATTGGCACGGGTGCGGGGATCGGATCAGGATCGGGAATTGGCACTGGCCCGGGTATTGGCGCTGGCCCAGGAGCTGGAGCCATCGGAGGGACTCGACCTGGTCAGTTGCCGGGTTCGCGACCTGCTCAATTGCCTGCGACCAGGCCAGGTACTGGTGGTGTCGCCAATCGACCCGGGACAGGTCAGGGAATCAGCAATCGTCCTGCTCAATTGCCAGCTCGTTTGCCGGGATTAGGTGGTGGTGATGTCGCCCAGCGGCTGCCCAATCAGGGAGCCCGGGTCCAGGATCGAATGGGAGATCGTCCTTCGGTTCAGGATCGACAGAATAACCTGAGTGACCGCATGGCGAATCGGGGAGATTGGCAAGACAACCGACAGGATTGGAGAGATCAGAATCGCGAAGACTGGCAGAACTGGGCTGACACCAGGCGCGACAACTATGGGGACTGGTACCACGATAGTTGGCATCCCGGGTCTGGCTGGGGCTATATGTGGGATAACTACCCCGTGGCAGCCGCAATCGGTCTGACTGCGTGGGGTATTAACCGCATTGGCTATGGCTGGGGTTATTGGAATTATCAGAACCCTTACGCTTCGAGTGGTGGTTCTTATGGCTACGACTATTCGCAGCCTTTGGTTTCTGCGGAAAGCTATGCCGTTGCAAGCGACCCGGGTGCGAGTGCGGAGGCGACACCGTCAGCACCTCAGCAGCCAACCGATGAAGGACTGGCAGCTTTCGAAGCCGCACGGGAGGCATTTCGAAGCGGTGATTACAAAGGAGCACTGGCGAAGCTCGATATCACACTTAAGACGATGCCGAATGATACTGTTGTGCATGAGTTTCGCAGTCTCGTGCTCTTCGCCCTGCAGAAGTATCCGGAATCTGCGGCGGCGATCTATGCTGTTCTGGCTGCCGGCCCGGGTTGGGACTGGACGACGATGATCAGTCTCTACCCCTCTACCGAGACATATACAGAGCAGCTACGAGTGCTGGAAGCTTTCGTCAAAGCCAACCCGATGTCAGCCGATGGACATTTTCTGCTGGGTTATCACTATCAGACGATGAAACATGACAGTGCGGCAGCGAACCAGTTCCGTCTGGCATCGAACATATTGCCAAACGATCAATTGATCAAACAGCTGCTCGGGATGACAACACCTCCTGAGGAGGCGACGAAACCGACTGCTCCTCCTGCGCCTCCCGTTGTTCCGGCAGAGAAGGTGCTTCAAGCGGATCAGTTCATCGGAAACTGGAAAGCCAGTCAACAGGGTGCGACATTTGAACTCGATATGACAAAAGCTGGTGCCTATACATGGACATATACTCAAGGGAAACGTAAGCAATCGGTCAAAGGTGTATTTGCTGTCGATCAGAACAATCTGGCCCTCGAAACTGATGATGGGGGCGAGACCATGCTGGCCGAGGTGCAGTTCACCAGTCCGACAGAGTTTCAATTCAAGATGATTGGTGACAGCGAGAAGAGCCCGGGCTTGAAGTTCACCAAAACGAAGTGATCGTTCCATCGAAGTGTCGATCTGCCTTCAGCTCGCAACGACAATTGGATCGTGCAGTGATACCTTGCTGTGCGGTCGTGTTGTTAGAGTGAATCTTTCCAGCGAATGGAATGAGACGCTATGATTCGACAAGATATTATTGATCTGTTTCGAATCCGACCGGGTAAGCCCTTTCGACTTAAAGATCATGATCCCGGCTGGGCTCAGACTGAAGAATTAAAGGACTCTGGTAAAGACGTTGTGAAGCAGCGTTCTCTTGAGGTGCTGAATCAGAGCGTTCTCGATCTTGCAGAAGCCCAGGAGTTGCTATATGCCAATGATCGATACTCGGTATTAATCATTTTTCAGGCGATGGATGCCGCCGGTAAAGATGGCACGATCAAGCATGTGATGTCCGGGGTGAATCCGCAGGGTTGTCAGGTTTACAGCTTCAAAAAACCCTCGGAGGAAGAACTTGACCATAACTTTCTCTGGCGGTGCATGAAGAGTGTGCCGGAAAGAGGTCGGCTGGGGATATTTAACCGATCTTACTACGAAGAAGTGCTGGTCGTGAAAGTTCATTCAGAAATTCTGGAGCTGCAGCGACTTCCTCCGGGAGAACGGGATCAGTCCTTCTGGGAAGCACGTTATGAAGATATCAATGCGTTCGAAAAGCATCTGGTGCGTAATGGCACCATTGTAATCAAGTTCTTTCTTAACGTTTCTAAAGATGAGCAGAAGCGACGATTTCTGGATCGACTCACGAAACAGAACAAGCACTGGAAATTCTCGGCTGCCGACATGCGGGAACGCAAGTTCTGGGATGACTATCAGGCCACTTATGAAGCAGCCATCGCTGCGACCAGTACCGAGTGGGCGCCCTGGTATGTGATTCCGGCCGATCAGAAATGGGTCACGAGAGCGGTTGTGGCAGATATCATCGCGACAACGATCCAGTCACTCCAACTCCGATATCCTGAAGTGACTCAAGCTCAACTGGCGGAGTTTGCCAAGCTGCAGGAGCAGTTGGAAAACGAGTAGTGCCGCACGTTGCCGCTTATCGATTTCCATCGGAATTGATCTTATCTGAACTGATGAAGTTGTCGTTTTCGATATTTGGTAAGACGGATTCCAATGATGAGCTATGCTCCCTAGTATGGGGAGGTTGGGGTTGAGCGTTTTCGCGATCCCCCAGATCATGCCAAAGATCGCTGGGGGTTCGCAGACTCAACCCCAGCCACCCGCCGCCCCAATGGAATTCTGTGGCTGCTGACGTTCCACTGACAGCATCTTGCCGGGGAGACTGTGGGTGCGAGGCTGTTGTTTCTGGGTGATGTCGCTAAAGTTCATGCTGCAGCGTGTGCTGATGAACTGTTCCTGCCGTGTTTCCTGAGAAAGCCGATTGATGCGACAAGCCCCGCCTGAGAATGTGTGTCGAATGCTGCTGTGCCGGCATGGAGCGACGGCTGCGAATGAGATGCGTCCCTACATTTTGCAGGGGTGTGAAATGAACGGGCCGCTCACGGCGATTGGTGAAGCGCAAGCCCGATCGCTCGCGGCGGCATTGAGTGCCTTTCGTATTGCAGGGGTTTATGCGAGCCCACTTCAGAGGGCTCATCAGACAGCAGAGTTCATTGCGAACAGCCATCAGTTGAAGGTAGAGACTGATGCGAACTTACGGGAATGCAGCGTCGGTCGCTGGGAAGGGCTCGACTGGGAAACGATCCGGACGAAGGACAAAGAGGCTCACGATCATTTTTTTGCTGATCCCGCAACCAATCCTCACCCGGGGGGCGAATCCTACTCTGATGTGCTTCATCGTGCTGAGCCGACTCTGAAACAACTGGCTGAGCGGCATCAGGGTGAGAATATTGTGGTGGTGGCTCACAATATGCTCAATCGAGTGATGCTGACACCGCTCTTGGGTTTACCTCTCCGCCTGGCGCGTCAGGTCAAGCAGGCCAATTGCTGTATTAATGTGATCGAGTGGACGACTGACCGAGCCGAACTGATCACGCTCAACAGTGTGCTTCATCTTGATTGATCGCATGGAGATTGAGCAGCGAGCCAGAGATCCGGTGGTTTACTCATCCCAGAAGTCAAAGGCGTGTAGAGAGGTTTTCAAACATGCTTGCTCAGAGCCGCAAGCATGGCACGCAAGGCATGTTCGCCATTACCGATCAGAGTCGAATGACCTGGGGGTTCGCGAAGACGCTCAACCCCAGCCACGCCATACCGACGAGCAGAGTTTATTTTTGGTATCTGTCTCGGATCGATCTATTGCTTAGGTGAATTCTGGGCGCGGGCCGTTTCATACTCTTGAATGGCTTGTGCAAAGGCCGCTTTTCGTTCGGGAGTATCGAGTCGATAGAGATTGATGGAATAGCCGGCGCGCGCATCGGGCTGCCAGGTGCGGAATTTCTGATAGGGATCGTTGCCGAAGACGTATAGCCCACCCAGGTGGGTGACAGAAATCGCCAGAAGTTCATAGTCCTCCAGTGGTCGGCGGAGTGCTTTGGTGGGGTCGGCCTCAATGCCATAAGCGGTTGGTAAAGCCGTCCCGAAGTATTGCAAAGCGACTTTTGACGAGTCTTCGCTGGAGAGTAACTGCTGCAAGGTGGGGAGATCCTGGCCCCAATCGATGTTTGAATCGAGGAGCAACCTGCCACCCTGCTCCGGCCCACCACAAAGCCCATTAAAGTAGGAGAGGGCGTGGGGCTGTATCGACCATGAACTCCAAAACTGCATGGCCAACAACAGGCTGGTACTTAGTGTGATTATCATATGAGGCCAATAGGCATTCGAGGTACCATTCGTATTAAGGAAGCGATCTATAAAACTACGATAAATCATGAAGATCGTATCAATACCCAGCATGATGAAGAGTGGGTAGAGGATCAATACATAGCGGTGGCCGATATTGATGCGGGCAAAGAGCAGGAGTGCTGCCAATACAGCGAAAGAAAGCCACAAGCAGCGGCGGGAGAAATCGAGTTTACTCCAGCTTATGCAACCAGCCAGCCTCAGGAAAATCGTGCCCAAAAGCAGCAGAGCGATCAGAATCAGTTCGGAGGGTGTGCTTTTGAATCCGATGGTGCAGGGGAAGTATGTACGCCAGCCAGTGAGTGAGGTTTCACCCATCAGAAAGGCTGTGTGTCCGCTTTTGTTGTGGAGGTATTGAAAAAGGACACCCGCAATTGGAGCGGGCCTTTTCCAGCGACGATGGGCCTGATCCATGATCCAGTCGGCCCAGGGTCCGCGACCAAGGATTTCGACCCAGGGTGAATCGGGAGGCGTGACTTCCAGTGGAACATTTTTAAGTGGACCGGTAAACGAAAAGCCATGAATGGCCCACCACAGGGGGATCACGAGCAGCAGCAGTAACGTGTAAGTGATGAAAGTCTGCCGGACCACAGGCCACCAGACACGCGATAACTGACTTTTAGAACTGGATTCGACGGGCTCGTCTGTGTGGGAAACGTTTTGGTCGCGAAGAGCCCGCCCGAGGAACATCAGTCCGGCAACGGGAAAGAGAAAGACCCCTGAGTACTTTGCCGAAAGGCAGGCGGCCATGGCGATGGCGAGGATTCCAAGCCGCACCCAGGTTGGCCTTTCGAGATAGTGGGCTAACGCCAGAATTCCCAGCAATCCGAACAAAGTGAAGCTTAAATCGGTTGTCGCCAGGGCGGCATGGGCCTGAATTGTGGGTGAAGCGGCTGTCATGAGGACACCCAGGGTCGCACCGACAGGCCCGCACTTTTTGCCCAGCCATAACCAGATGACGATGAGCAGGGGCATGCCCACGAGAAGTGTGTTGAGGCGGCGAGGCCAGATGATCAACTGAGGATCATTTTCCTGTCCGACCCAGACTTCATGGCGATACTCATTTCGAGAGAGGAGCAGTGGTGGAAGATAGCAGATGATGATGGGGAGTGGTGCGACGCCGCAATCGCAGATGGCAGGATCGAGTGTTCCCGAAGCGACTGTCCTGACGCCGGCATTGAGATAAAATGTTTCGTCGAACGTGAGGCTCGATGTCGCTTGAATCTGGAAGCTTGCATAGCCCAAAAGCCCCATCGCCAGAAATAAGGCCAGCCACGAATAGACCGGAATTTTGCGGCTGATGGCTGAGAGAGTCAGATTTGGCTGAGAGGCCGTGGCTATCATGTTTTCAAGTTTTTCCCATGGTTATCTTACCACCCAATCGTCAACGATTGGCGAAGGTCGAGTGGAAGAGCGAAGCTGCTGGAGTGCTATTTGAGACAGAATGTTTCGCTGGTGGCAATCGCTTCGAGCATGGCGGATAAGCGGTAATCATTGTCGCGAGCGGCCTGCACAATGCGGTCGATGGCGGGTTGATCGGAGAGACCCAGTTCTCTGCCGAGTGCGTAAGTGAGCAGACGTTCTGCCAGGGCTTTGACGAATAGATCGTGGCGCTGGTAGAGAGCTTGCTGCAATCCGCGAACGCCGACGATGTTTGTCCCGTCGGGCATGCGGGATGAGGCATCGATCAGTGGATCATTGGCCTGGATTCTGCCCTGGTAGCCAAACCCTTCGCGTTCGCGCCAATCACCGGTGGCATTGAAGTTTTCGAGTGCGAACCCCAAGGGATCGATCTTATTGTGGCAGCGGGCGCATTGAGGCAATTCGCGATGGATTTCCAGCCGCTGGCGAACGGTGGCTTTGTCGATGCCGGGGACTTTGGGGGCAATCTCGCCGGCATTGGCGACGGGGAGGCCGGGATCTGTCCCCAATAATGTCTTGAGAATCCAGGTTCCTCGTTTGACGGGAGAAGTACGTGTTCCGTTGGAGGTCAGGCAAAGAATCGAAGCCTGGGTGACGATTCCGCCGCGAGGGATATCGCTGGAAACCTGGACGCGCCGGAACTGATCGCCGCGGACTCCATCAATGTCATAGAAGCGGGCCAGTCGTTCATTGATGACGACAAAATCGGATTGGATCATTTGCCGGACATCGAGATCGTGCTGCAGAAACTCCTGAAAGTAGGCCAGTGATTCTTCGATCATCGATGTTTCGAGATGACGGTCGTATTCCGGATAGAGATCTTTGGCGGGAGGATTGGCTCCGACTTGCCTTAAACCCAGCCATTGGCCAGCAAAGTTTTCGACAAAGGCTCGCGAACGAGCATCTTTGAGCATTCGTGCGACCTGGCTTTTGAGGACTTCTGGCTGTGAAAGCCGCTTTTCGGCTGCGAGTTGCAAGAGTTGATTATCGGGCATACTTGACCAGAGCCAGTATGAGAGTCTGGTGGCCAGTTGATAGTCATCGAGTGGCTGGGCGGGGTTTTGTACGGGATTTTCGACGAGATATAAAAAGTTGGGTGACGTGAGAATCGAGATGAGTGGCAGCTTGAGGGCTTCAATGAAGGTGCGGGATTTGCGGGCAGAAATAAACTGAGCCAGACGCTGCTGCACCTCGGCTTCGTCAGGTGGCCGACGATAGGCCCGCTGCATCATGTTCCGGAGGATGGAGGTGACTGCGGATGCCTCTTTGTCGGCGGAAGGAAGCTGTTTCCCGACGATGAGCTGATGACTGGGAGGTGGCCAGCTTTCGAAGATCGGTCCTTCGATTTCGAACCAGTCGACCAGTAACTCGGGTCGAGCAAACTCCAGTGCGGATTGCAGCCAGAAATTTTCCAGTTCGCGCGGAATTGAATAGGCATACTCGAAAGAGATGCCTGCCGTTTCGGTCGTCATGCGGGTCAAAAATGTCTTGATCTCGGGCTGTTCCCGGGTCCCTTCAATATCGAACTCGGCAATGGTGCGAGGTTGTGAACCCAGTTGAACATTGAGTTTGGCGCGGACTGGGCCGTAATCGTAGATCCGGGAGGTTTCGAAGTGCTGGAGATCTCGCTGGTACTGCTCTTCATGCTGTCGGGTTCGTTCGGGATGTTTGGCGATCTGCTCGTCGCGCCGCTTCGCGAGAATTTTTGCGGCACTGGCGATGACTTCCTGGCGAGTGGGTTTTGTCCCGGCCAGTTGCGCCCGGATGCGATAGGTGCCGGCAATGGGAACACGAAAATCGCGAGCCCCCACATTCGTATCCCACGAGGCGTGGTGAACAGCGACCCATTCGCCATCCTGCCGGTTGTTGCCACCATTGACGAGAGGATTGTTTTTGGGATCGAGCCGCAGACGCACTCGATCGGCAGGGCCGGCCTTTGGGTCGAACTTCCAGCGGATCGTCGGAGGTTGTTCCCCCTCGACCAGTGCGCGATCGAGAATCTGCCTGGCTGAAGCGAGGTAGAGTTCCATGTGCATGGGGGAGATTGTCAACGCACTTCCGTTGTTGTCGAAACCTCCTGCCGCGGGGTCTTCTGGAAATGCTGAGACATCGAAATCAAGGCCCACGAGATCGCGAATTGTGCGGCGGTATTCATCGCGTGTCAGGCGTCTTAATACATTGGTTTGTTCTCGCGAAAATTTCTCTGCACGGACGGCTTCGGCTGTTACCCAGTCGACAACGGCGGCGACTTCTTTCGCCTGTGGCTGAGGACTTTCTTCGGGTGGCATTTCGTGGGAGTTGAGGACATTGACGACCTCCCGCCAGCGAGCTTTGGCCACGGGGTCTGTCAATTGATTCTTCAGTAGTGCTGCATCAAGGCTGAAGTCGCCTTCGGGTTTGTCCCCTGAGTGACATTCGCTGCAGTACGATTTGAAAAAAGGTGCGACAAGTTTTTGATACCCCTGCTGATCGGGGACAAACTCAGTGGTTCGATGCTCGGCAGCCCATACCGTGGGCTGCACGCTGAAGAGGAACAGGATGCACAAGGTGAGCCAGAAAGGATTTCGCCCTTCAGAATCACATAAAGTGATGGAAAACTGGTAGATTTTCAGCATGGGATCGTATCCGGAAGCATGGCTGATTCGTCATGTCGCAAATGTCTGATGTGGGATGAGCATCGCATCCACGATTTGTTATACAATGCCGATGTACCAAAAGGCAGCACTCCGTTTTCGGCGTATGGCTTTTGAGAATGTGGATTGCGTTTTGTGGGATCACTATGCCGGATGCTCTCTCGCCAAGACCGACTCAAACCCGCGCAGCCTCTGGGGTTCAGAAATCACATGCCTGGTGGTGGGGCTTCCTGCTGTTATTGGCGGGAGTTGGATTGGGAGCGGGCATGCTCGCCAATTCATGGATCATGGCCAATAAAGGCCGAGGGGAAAAAAGTGGACCGCCAGAAGGTGTGGTCGCACCTGCGGGGATGGTCTGGATCCCTGGTGGTGAATTTCGCATGGGTTCGAATGATCCACTGGCATGGGATGACGAACGTCCGACACATCCTGTTTCTGTGGAGGGTTTCTGGCTTGATGAGCACGAAGTGACCAATCGGGAGTTTGCCGAGTTTGTTAAAGCCACGGGCTATGTGACGACTGCTGAAAAAGCTCCGACAGTCGAAGAGATTCTGGCGAACAGTCCTCCCGGCACAGCAGCACCAGATCCTGCAGTGCTCGTGCCGGCTTCGTTAGTGTTTACTCCGCCCGATCATCCGGTCCCTTTGAATGATTTTTCGCAGTGGTGGGTCTGGACACCTGGTGCGAACTGGCGTCATCCCGAAGGGCCGGGTTCGAATATCGACGAGCGAATGGATCATCCCGTGGTGCATGTCTCGTGGGATGATGCCAGTGCCTATGCCCAATGGGCAGGTAAACGGTTGCCTACGGAAGCTGAGTGGGAACGGGCGGCACGCGGCGGCAAAGAGGGCATGCCATTCGTCTGGGGGACGACTCCCCCCAGTGAAACTTCACCACAGGCGAATCTGTGGAATGGAAAGTTCCCTTATGAGAATACTGCCAAAGATGGCTTTACTCGCACGGCTCCGGTCAAATCGTTCCCGGCCAACGATTACGGGCTGTACGATATGTCTGGTAATGTCTGGGAGTGGTGTCACGACTGGTATGACCGGGAGCTCTATTCCAAACGGCCACAACTGGCAGTGACAAAAAATCCGTCTGGGCCCGAGAAAAGCCACGACCCCACGCAACCTTTCCAGCAGTTGCGATCTCAACGTGGCGGTTCGTTTCTATGTAATGATAGCTATTGTTCACGCTATCGCCCCAGTGCCCGGCATGGCTGCAGCCCTGATACCGGGATGTCGCATGTGGGCTTCCGCTGTGCAAAGTCGGTGGTCCCATGATTTCTCCCAAGCCGCAACCAACCCGAGCTGAATCCACGGCGGAAAACAGCAATCGATGGCTCACTGAGGGACAACTGCAAACATCGATTGCCGGTCTGGCGATCGTGTCCATGCTTGTATGGGGAATCATCGCCTATGGTTCACCCAATTCTACGATTTACAGTTCGATTCATCTCGCCGATCTGCCACTGCTCGTGGCCTTGCTGCTGGGGGGCGGCTACCTGGTGGCCGGCCTTATGGGGAATCTTTTCCGGGGAGAGTTTGGCTCGGATCTGCTGGCTGGTATCTCAATCGTCACCTCTGTGCTGCTAGGGGAATATCTGGCAGGGACACTGGTGGTGCTGATGCTCTCAGGGGGTGAAGCACTCGAAGCTTACGCTGTCCGCCGGGCCTCGAGTGCTCTTGATGCACTCGCCAAGCGCATGCCCACGGTCGCGCATCGGTTGATTGATGGGCACCTGACCGATGTCCCGCTCGATCAGGTCAAAGTCGGAGAGTTACTGGTGGTGCTGCCGCACGAGTTCTGTCCGACAGACGGCACAGTCACCGAAGGCCGTGGCACGATGGACGAATCGTTCCTCACGGGTGAACCTTATCTGCTTCCCAAGGCGGTGGGGGCGAGTGTGCTTTCGGGGGCCATCAATGGGGAGGCGGCACTGACGATTCGTGTCGATCAACCTGCCAGTGATTCACGCCATGCCAAGATCATGGAGGTCATGCGGGCTTCTGAGCAGCAGCGGCCGCGCCTAAGGCGGTTGGGTGATCAACTGGGAGCCTGGTACACACCACTTGCGGTAGGTATTGGGATTGCGGCGTGGGTCATCAGTGGCGAAGCGATTCGATTTCTGGCAGTTCTGGTGGTGGCGACTCCCTGCCCGCTGCTGATTGCGATCCCGGTGGCGATCATCGGTGCGGTTTCACTTTCTGCCCGAAAAGGAATCGTCATTAAGGATCCCGCTGTTCTTGAAACAGTCACGCAGTGCCGGGTGGGAATTTTTGATAAAACCGGAACGCTGACCTACGGCCGCCCTGCGATGGTCGAGTTGACGCCACTTTCGGGCTTCGAACGTAATCATGTTCTGCAACTGGCAGCCACACTTGAACAATATTCGAGACATCCACTGGCTATGCCATTTCTGGAAGCGATTCAGAAAACGGGTTTGCCATTGCTGGAAGTTTCGAGTGTGGCGGAACTCCCTGGGCAAGGGCTGACAGGGCTGGTTCAAGGTCATCAGATCGTTGTGACGGGACGTGCAAAACTTCAGAAGAATCAACCGGCTCTGGCTGAGCAGTTACCACCCACACAAGGGGGCCTCGAATGCGTCATTCTGGTCGATGGACAACTGGCGGCTGTGACGAGTTTTCGTGATCGACCCCGAGATGATGGCAAGCGATTTATTGATCATCTTCTCGAACGACATCATTTCCAGAAGGTGATGATCGTTTCGGGAGATCGTGAAAGCGAAGTCAAGTATCTGGCTGATTCGGTCGGGATCTCGGAGATCTATTTCTCTCAAACACCCGAGCAAAAAGTGGCGATTGTCCGAGCCGAAACTCGAAAAGCTAAGACACTTTATGTCGGTGACGGAATCAATGATGCACCGGCTCTTCTCGAAGCGACGGTGGGTCTGGCGTTTGGCCGGGGTAGTGATGTGACGGCTGAGGCGGCTGGTGCCGTGATTCTGGATGGGAATCTCAAACGAGTGGACGAATTTCTGCACATCAGCCGGCGTTTACGCAGCATTGCCCTGCAAAGTGCTGTGGGGGGGATTGTTTTGAGTCTCACGGGGATGAGCTTCGCAGCGATGGGATACTTACCACCGGTGTTTGGCGCGATTCTACAGGAAGTGATCGATGTGATTGCTGTCCTGAATGCGTTGCGCGTCGGTTTTCCTGCAGGATCTTTGGTTGATTATGACTCATCGGATTCCGGGGTAGATTCCGGGAATGTTCCGTCGTGAGAACTGGAATTTCAGGTCTGGTTGAGGTTTGGAACTGTTTTGCGTTTCGGAAATCCATGGTGAGTTGAGGGACGGCGAGGCATGCTTGCCCAGGGCTGCAAGCATGGCACGGGATTCACAAAACCGGGGCACCCATCTGAAGATGTTTTCTGGTTTATGATGGTTTCAGCAGAATTTTGCGGGTGCCGGGCCTTTGAGCGTGAGCCAGAGCTTCTCGGCCTTCGTGAAGGGAGTACGTTTTTTCAATGAGTGGTTGCAGGATTGAGCCTTTCTGAACCAGCCACTGTAGAGCTTTGGCGAAGGGGCCGCAGCGTGAGCCTATGACCTGGATTTCGTCGATCACGACCGGTGCGAGCGAGAGCTGATGCGGGGCGGCGACTGTCGTTTTGAGAACGACAACCCCTTCGGGTTCCACCAGTGGCAAGGCAAACTCAAGACCTTCCTTGCGACCTGTCGTCTCGATGACGACCTCCCATTTTCGCTGTGCGGGAAGTTGGTCTTTGAGATAAGTCGTCAGCCCGAGTTCGTTGGCGAATTGCAGTTTTTCGGGATGTTTGCCGACGACGGCAAGCTCCCTGGCCAATGGGAACAAGGCGGCGGCACATAAGCTTCCCAAACGGCCGTCACCCACGACCAGCACACTTTTCCCGGCCAGACTTAGTTGTTCCGGGATTCGAAGTGCGGCAGCCAGTGGCTCAGTGAGAACGGCGAGATCATCCGGCAGGCTCTCCGGAACCACATGCAGATTTTCGGCTGGGAGTGAGAACCTCGAAGCGAATGCTCCATGACGGCGGTAAATGCCCAGGACAGTTCGATGCGGGCAGTGCGATTTCTGACCGCGCTGGCAATAGACGCATTGACCGCAGGGACAGTTGATCTCACCAACAACGCGCTTCCCGGCGAACGGGCCATTGAGGGCGGTGCCGACAAATTCGTGGCCTAACACCCCTTCATAACCCATGTAGCCGGAGATGAGCTGCAGGTCGGTTTCGCAAATGCCGGCGAGCCTTAATTCGATGATGGTCTCGTCAGCGGTGCTGGATGGGGAGAGCTGAGCGTCGTCAATCGAAGAATCAATGACGATGTTGCCGCGAGAAAGAACGATCTTGGTCATGATGTATTCCGGAGTTCTTTCGTGGGGGGGCTTATCGTACGTTTCCCAGAAGATAACATCGCGTGATTGGTTGCGAAAACATGCTTGCCCAGAGCTGCAGTCTATGACACATAAGTTTGACGGAGTGCTCATTAGATGCGTGGCTGGGGTCAAACGTCCTCGTTTGCCCCCAGGTCATTCGACTCTTATGAATTCAGTCGATTGTGCTCGAAAGCCATGAAGGCTTTTTCCGGATGCAATTGCGCTGGTAAGGTCGATTGACCAGGGGGCGAATGAAGACATTCGCCCCCTGCCAACCGTCATGACATCAAATGTCACATTGAAAAGCGTAAAGACCACGCCCTTTCGCAAAGCCTCCAGGGTCGTGCCACCCAGGGTCGTGCCAGCCGGCGCTGAGGAATTGAGTCGAGCAGTGGTTACTTCAGGCGGCGTGGGCTTGTTCGCGCTGGGCGGCAAACAAATTTCGATAGATCGGGCAGGTCTTCAACAGTTGGGTATGTTCGCCATGTGCGATGATCTGACCATGATCCATCACCACCACTCGATCGACGATTTTGAGCAGTGTGTCTGTCAAAGAGTGTGTGACAATCAGCACGGTGCGGTTCTGCTTGTGGTGGGCGAGTGCTTCGTAAATCTGTGTTTCGCTTTCGCGATCAATGGCTGATGTGGCTTCATCGAGAATGAGAATGGCAGGATCGCGCAGGAGTGCTCTTACGAGGGCGATGCGTTGTCTTTGACCACCGGAAAGCCGTTGACCCCGCTCGCCGACGGAAGTTTCGAGACCATCGGGGAAACGACTGGCAAAGGAATCGACGGCAAAATCATGTGCCAGTCGAGTCACGCGGTCAGCGGGAGCATCCCAACTGCCATAGCGCAGGTTTTCGGAGATGGTGCGGTTGAAGAGCTGTGTTTCCTGAGGGACCACGGCAATCTGTTTTCGTAACAGTGCCAACTGAGTGTGGCGAATATCAATTCCGTCAATGCGCAGGATGCCGAAATCCGGGTCGTAGAGCCTGGGGAGCAGGTTGATGAGTGTAGATTTTCCAGAGCCGTTCCCGCCGACAATGGCCACGGTTTCGCCGAAGGCAATCCTCAGGGAGACTCGGTCAAGAGCCGGCGGACGTGCCTGATTGCGGTCTTCGGCGACGGGGTGAGTATAGGTGATGTTCTCGAACTCAATCTTGTCGGTGTGGCGAGGTAATGGCACCCATTGTCGATCCTGCTGTAAACGGGTGTGAGTTTTCAGCAGGCTGAAGACACGATCGCAGGCGGCGGAAGATTTTTTGAACTTGGGATAGACGGCAGAGAGTTTGCGGGCCGGGTCGAGGAGGCCACCCATGAGCGTGTAAAGTAACGCCAGTTCGGCGATATCGAGAGGCCCTTCGGAGAGTTGAATCCCGAAAATTTCGGACTTCTGGCGGAGGACCATGTAAGCTCCCGGAAGCAGCGCCATGCAGGCTCCCAGTGTGGCGAGAATTTCTGTGGTGGGGCTGGAGAGCGCATCCATCCGCAGGATTTTCATCGTTTTTTCGAAGGCCACTTTCTGTTCGCGATGAAAGCTTTGCCGCCTTTGCCTTTCGAGACCAAAGGCGAGAATTGTGCGAAATGATCTGAGTGTTTCTTCGAGTTGAGTGAAGATCCGTGACATGCTTTCCATCTGTTTGCGGCTGGCTTTTTTGATTTTCTTGCCATAGCGGCCAAAAAGTAATGCTCCCAGCGGGACGACGATTAGCGAAAGCGTTGTTAATCGCCAGTTCACGAGAAAACAGCAGATCAGCACGCTGAGAATCTTTAAAGGTTCGACAATTAAACGTCCGCCGAACAGGGTGAGCCCTGTCCCTAACTGCTGCAGGTCATAGGTGAAGCGCGCCATCAACTGGGGTGTACCCAGGAGACTTAAGGTGACATGGTCGAGCCTGAGAACGTGCTGGAACATGCGCTGGCGGAGCATGACCATGGTCGATTCGACGGCGATACCGACCAGATTTTCCTGCAGGTAAACCGTTAAACCTTTGGCCAGCGTGACTATTGCCAATAATGCGAGCAGCAGGACGAGTGTGGGAAATGCCTGTTCTGGGAGCCACGAGGAAAGTTGTTTTGACAGCCAGGTGCAGAACATGAGCCGCCAGCCCGAAGAGGCCAGTTGCCGCTGGGCACGGTCGAGGCTTTTGAGCAGACTGATTTTTTCGGAGGATGAGACATTCGGGTCGAGTTGGTCGAGCTGATGTTGAACTCGGGCGGCTTCGGCCTGGTGCTGGGCTGTTTCGGTTTCGGCTTTCTGGGTTTCTTCTGTGAGATAAGCCTGCAGGCTCTGGCCTTGTAAGAGAACTTTGACGAGAGGATAGGAGAGCATCAGCCCGGCTGACCAGAAAATGGCCACCAGCAGGGCTGCGATTGATGAGCCAATCAGATATCCCCGGACACGCCAGAGATAAGGGGCTAGTTGGTTCAGGCTCTCCATAGATCCCGCACATCCCTGTGCCAAGGGCCGACGATTGTCTGTGGGCCCAGGTCAAATGTTCGAAAAGTCTTTCCTGATTTTTGGCTGGGAGCTTTTCTTACGAAAAGTCGCACGCTGTAAGACTTTCGCAGAAGTGGCGAAGGTGGGCAAGAAGAGTTCTCCAGCCGTTCAATGCCACGGAAAACAACGAATCTGGGAATTGGCAGGTGTTTGTGCTGACTTATGCGTTTTCCAGAAAATTGCTGAGAGTTGCTGGTTGTGAAAACATGCTTGCCCAGAGCTGCTGTCTATTGCACACATCTTTTCCCGAACGCTTTTTGACGTGTGGCTGGGGTCAAACGTCCTCGTTTGCCCCCAGTTCATAGGTCTCTGATCGTTTTTGACGAACAGCATGGAAAGTCATGAATCTATGTTTCGGATGCGTTTGCGCTAGGGAACCTTGTTGACCAGGGGGCGGATGAAGACATCCGACCCCTGCCACCCGACGCGCGTTGCTGGATGGGAAGACATGCTTGCTCAGAGCTGCAAGCATGGCACACTGAGCATGGCACACAGCAGGTTATTGAGCAAAATTATTTCGTCACTGGAGTGGCGTCTTCCATCTTGGAGCCTCTCCAGAGGGGCTCGATATTGGATTGATTCCACTTTTCCCAGGAAGTTTTCAGACGGGCGACAATTTCGGGATGAGTTTCTGCCAGGTTGTTTTTTTCGCTGATGTCTGTGGAGAGGTCGTAAAGTTCCCAGCCACTATTTTTTGATGCGGGAAAATCTCGCCAATCCACGAGCTTCCAGTTTCCTGCGCGGACGGCTTTTTGGGGGCCAAATCTCCAGAAGAGCGATTCGTGAGGAGCTCCCGAACGCTGGCCGAGCCAATAGGGCATGAGATTCACCCCATCGATTCCTTGAGGAAGTGGCTGTGGTTTTGCGGGATTATTGGCAGCCAACTGGCAAACCGTGGGGAGAAGATCGAGAGAAATGATGGGCTGCTCGTAGATTGTGCGGGCGGGAAGTTGCCCGGGCCATGAGACAAAGAAGGGGACGCGGATGCCGCCTTCGAGAGTTTGCCCTTTATCTCCGCGCAGGGGATGGTTGAGCCCGGAGTTGTACGCGAGTATGGGTGCGCGTCCCGACCCGCCATTATCACTGAGAAATATAATGAGTGTCTTTTCGCGGAGCCCATGCTGACTCAGGTGCTGCGTAATCCGGCCGATGGAATCGTCGAGGCCGGCCAGTAAGGAGAGGTAGCCGCGGCGAGCTGGGAGTTTTACAGACTCTGGGATTCTCTTCTGGAGATGCGGGGCGATTTCGAGTGGTGTGTGGACGGCATTGTACGAAAGATACAAGAACCAGGGTTTGTTGGGCGGGCCACTCATCCAGCGAAGAGCTTCGTTGGTGAAGAGATCTGTCGCGTAGCCTTCCTGTGGTTCGACTTCGCGGCCCCGGTAGATCATGTCGTGAGAGTGAGCAGTTCCAAACCTGGCTTTGACTTCTTTATGTAAGAGGTAGTTGTGGCCACCGACGAGGAAGCCGAAAAACTCATCGAACCCCCGGCTTTGCGGATGATGATCTTTGCTGAAACCTTGGTGCCATTTGCCGATCAGGGCCGTGCGATAGCCTTCTGTTTGTAATAAATTGGCGATCGTCACTTCTTCGAGCGGCAAGCCGAGTTTCGCTTCTTCGCCTACGTGGGGATTGAACTCGTGTCCAAACCGAGTCTGGTACTTCCCGGTGAGAAAGCCGGCGCGAGAGGGGCTGCAATAGGGTGCCGAGACGTATGCGTTGGTGCAGCGAATGCCACTGGCGGCTAATTGATCCAGGTGAGGTGTGGGGATTTCGCAGCCACCCTGAACCCCCAGGTCAGCGTATCCCAGGTCATCTGCCATAATGACCAGAATGTTGGGACGACCGGATTTGCTGGTTTGATTCACATCCTCGGCAGCCAAGAGGGCTTGTGAACAGAATGCCACAAGAGCCAACCAAAGTGCGATAGCCGGGTGACTTCCTAATGACATGAGCATCTTCCTAAGGGTGCGAACCGGTGACGACTCCGTCATATCAACACGATCTCATGTGATCAATCCTTTGGTTTGCCGATTCCAAACATTCTGGAGGACTGGGAGATTCAGCATCTTGGGAAGCCTGGCCAGTATGCGCAGATGGGGTGATGGATTTTCCGATCCTGACGATTACCAGTGACAGGTTGTCTTTTCGTGGGAGAAGCGGCTGGGAATGCCGATCTTTGGAGCGGTGAGGGAAATCAGGCTCCGATTCGAATGCCGCAAGATAGGTAGGTCAGGGATTTTGCTTTTGCTGGCAGGCAGTTTTTCGGCAGTTTTTGCCGTTACCGGGCAAAAACATTCCAGAAATGCCGAATCGGGACTTTTGCGAAAAAAAAATCCAACTTTTGTCTCAAGCCTCGTGAGGGGGCCGTCGATGTAGACGATGAGACAAGTTGTCTTCTGGCACCTGCGAACAAATGCCGGGGGATAGCTTCACGCCGTTCTGACAGGAACAAGGATCGAGCGATGAAAATTGCGTCCATGATGGTCGCTCTGGGAGGCCTGCTGGCCTTCGGACTGGCAGATGTTGCCGAAGCAAAATACTGCGGTGCCGCAAGGTATCGCTGCTGTCCTACTGAGGCATGTGCCCCGGCTGGCGATTACTGCGCCGCCAAGGCCTGCCCCACGACGTGCTACCAGACCGTTCAGGAAACGGTTTGGGATACGAAGCAGTACCAGTGCTGCCGCACGGTGTACGATCAGGTGACTTGCCAAGTGCCAGTGACCTGCACCCGTACCATTCGCGAGACCTGCTATCGTGAAGAGTGTTACACCGTGTGCAAGCCTGTTTATCAGACTTGCTATCGGGAAGTGACCTGCACGATCAAGAAGCCGGTTTACCAGACGTGCTATCGCGACGTGACCTGCACCATCAAGAAGCCGGTTTACCAGACCTGCTATCGCGACGTCTGCTACACCAAGTGCCGTCCTGTGTTCCAGACCTGCTATCGCGATGTGACCTGCACAGTCAAGAAGCCTGTCTGCGAAACGCATTATCGTCAGGTCTGCTGCACAACTTATCGGACAGAGACCGAGACCTGCTACCGAGACGTCTGCTACACCGTCTGCAAGCCTGTCACAACATACAAGACTGTGGAAGAGTGCACTGGCGAATGGGTGACTGAAACTTATCAGATCCCTGGCAAAATGGTGCAGAAGTGCGTGCAAGATCCCGGGACATGGGAATGGGATCCTTGTGCCTGCAAGTGTGTTTATCGTCCTGGTTGTGCCCGGATGGTTTGCGAGCAGTGCCCACCAACAACCTGCTGCAAGCGAACATGGGTTCCCCGTAAGGTTTGCAAGCAAGTTCCCTGCACGACGTATGTCCGTGAGACACAAACCTGCAAGCAGCCATATACTGTTTGCCGACGAGTACCTGTGCAGTCTGTGAAGCAAGTTCCTTACACCTGCGTTCGCTGGGAAAAAGAATGCGTGACGAAGCGCGTTCCTTACACGACCTGCTCGATGGTTCGTGAAACATGCACGAAGCGGGTGCCATACACGACCTGCTCGTGGACAACTGAGTGCATCACCAAGCGAGTTCCTTACACAACCTGCTCGTGGACAACGGAATGCATCACCAAGCGGGTGCCTTACACGACCTGCTCGATGACACGTGAAGTGAAAACCCGTCAGGTGCCTTACACGACCTGCCGTCAGGTCTGTGAGACCAAGATGGTGACAAAGACCAGTTGCGTGCCACGTAAAGTGGTCGAAACCAAGACGGTCTGCGTGCCACGAACTGTTTGCCGCCGGGTGCCTGTCACGGCCTGTGCCGCTGTTGATCCGAGCTGTGCAGTTCCTGCAGCTACGGCTCAGGCTCCCTGCAGCACATGCACCAAGTAGGTCTTTCCTTACAGATTTCAATCAGCCAGGTGTTGCCTCAAGGCCTCCCTGGCTGATTGTTTTTCTGGAATCGTGGCGTGAGCATCGAGTTGATCTTACGGGGAAAGCCAACCTGCAAACCTCTAAAAACGCTAATTTTGGAGAGAGGTGCAGTTATCCATAGCCGGAAAGTTTCGTGAGAGGATTTGTGGTGATTCCTGCTGATTCTTGAGAGTTTCTTTGTTGTTCCCTTGGCAAACTCTGGGGATCAAACAATCAAAGAACCGAGTTTAGGTTGACAAATAAGTTGACAGTCGGTGAACCTAAGCATTCTTGGAAACTTTGTGTACTTGTTGAGGCGAGTATCCAGAGCCACCTAATGGAGTTCACCTGAGAAGCGTTGCAAGCGAAGGGAGTCTCATCCGTGTTGCAGATTCAACTGGGTAAGTGGTCTACGAAGTGCTTTTCTGCTCTGGCACTTGGTGCCAGTCTTCTGGCAGCCACGATGGTGACTCGGGCTGATGAACCACGCATTACTTTCGTGCAACCGGGTGCTGACCGACTTCGGGAAGATCTGAAGTATCTGGTGAATCTGGCCCCCACGCCGGCACTCAAAAAGGAATGGGAAAACCTCGACGCCACGCTGGAAAGCTTTCTGGCGGGTGTGGATGGCAAAACGCCCATTCGCGTTGATGTGATTCTGGGCGATAAGGAACTGATTTATCAGCTGAACTTCCCGACCACCAAGCTCGAAGGCCGGGATGGCTTTTTGGACAACGTGGCTTCGTTTGGCTACACGGTCAAAAAGAATGCTGCCGGTCATTATGATCTGACAGAGCAGGGGGCTTCGAAGCGCAAGTATTTTCTGCGGGCCAATGGCAAGTATGCCATGCTCAGCCAGCGGCTACAGGACATTCCTGCGAATGCACCGGATCCCGGGAAGCTGGCACAGAATCTCCTCAGTGGGTCACAGGATATTGTGGCTGACCTGAAGAATGATCCCGCCACCATCACCCAGCGACAAGCCGACTTCACCAAGCTTCGCGTAGAACTCGAAGCGGCTGTTAAATTCAAACGCGACGAGGCCAAAGAAGTTTTTGAGCTGCGCAAGCTGGGGACAAACCACCAGTTGTCCGAACTCGAACGGTTTATCGTTCAGTCTGAGCATCTGCAGGCGACGTGGACCACAGATATTGAGGCGGGGAAAGGTTCAGGGACATTGCTCCTGACGGCTCTTCCGGGGACTGAGCTTGAAAAGAGCATTGCCTTACTCGGAACCAAACCAAGTGCCTTTTCGGCGATCAAGCTGCATGATCAGCCCGTGATCTCGGGTAAGACCTGCTTTGAACTCGACGACATGCGGCAGAAGCATTTGATCGAGTTTTATCCGGTGATGAATGCCGCTATTGGCGTGAATATCGAGAACCGTCCGAATCTCACGGCGGAAGGGAAAGCGGCTGCCAACGAATTTTCCAAGACACTCTTTGCGCTTCTGATAGACGGTGTCTCGTTAGGTGTAGTCGATTCGTATGTCGACCTGCATGCTGTCGAGGGGAATGTGCATAACATGACGTGTGGAATTCTGGCGAAGGAGACTTCGACGGTTCCCGCTCTGTTAGCACTTATGCCCAAGATTCGAGACGACTGGAAATACGAAGCCAATGTGGCAGAACATAATGGCGTGAAGATCCACAAGCTGACCTTCCCCGCTCGTCGCCTGGAAGGGTTTCAGTCGATCTTCGGGAAAGATCAAAGCGATCTTTACATTGGCGTCGGGAAGGAGATCGTCTGGGGTGCGGCTGGCAAAGGTGGCTTGGACGAACTGAAAGCTGCCATCGACCAGCAAGCCAGTGGTGAGAAGACAGTCAGCCCGGTGGTACTCTCCGGTACGGTCAAGTTTGGGCCGACGGTGCAGCTCCTGGAAATCTTCCGTGGGAACACTCCTGTCTCGAAGACCGGGAAATCCAAGGCAGAACTGGACCGCATCAAGAAGATTGAGAACCTGCGTAAGATGGCTGTCGATGCCTTCGCCAGTGGCGACGACCTGCTGACCTTCAGCCTCGAGCGTAAAGATAAAGAAGTCGTGGGCCAACTCAATGTTAACCAGGGAATTCTGCGATATGTGGGCTCGGTGATTGCGAACTTCTCGAAGGAAGCTTTGCGATAAGCTGGTGACATGAGCGACATGATGCGGTGAAAAGATAGCCCCCGGCATTGGTCAAATGCCGGGGGCTTTTTTTTGAACTTGTGATCCTCAACGAATGCGTTGTCCAGGAATCACAAGCGCGTCGTTGTTTACGGAGGCATGCTTGCCCAGAGCTGCAAGCATGGCACTTAGCGGACCCTACTCGCTGCAAACATTGCACAAATCAAACGACGGGAACAAGCCTCATTACCGATTGGAGACAAAGAAGGTTATTGCCGGTGGTGTGCGGAAGATGGTCCGCACAGCGGACCCTACGAGTTGATTCATTAATGCGTGATCTTTATTCATCATGCTGCGGATGAAAGTGGTTCGGGCCGGGCTCTCAGGGTGGCGCAGGTTGCTCGTCTGCGAACTACCTGTGTGACGGGGGCAAAAGAGGTTTTGCTGCCGGAAGAAATGTCATATGAGTCTCTGAGGAATTCAGGTGGAAACTTGACGGAGTTGCATGTCTGCAAATGCCGTCTTGTGCCGAAGCCACCCCGGTAGAAATCGGAATTTCAACCGGGGGCACAAAGACTCCATGTGAAAATCTGACACCACCCAAAAACAAAACACCCGCAACTCCAGAGAATGCTACCATTCCACTACGACAGGACTTCCTTTATCAGTCAACCACTTAACGACCTCCTCAACTGCAGATTGTCTGTCGGCATCAGTAAACGGCTCACAATCATGTGGAGGCTCCCACTGGGTTGTCCCACGCGGCAACACTATAGTGTCATACTTCAACAGTGCTTTATCTGTAAAGTAGATGTCGGTGTAAACGAGCGTGACGCGGTGACCTATTTTTACCTCGAAATGACTGGGGGTTACATCGATTATCATAGTTCACTCCAAACGCATTGCCAGGCAAAACTTTGCTGTCACACTTGTCATGCAGGGTGGCACAGGTTACTCGTCCGCAAGCTACCTGTGTGCTCGAGGCGAAAGAGGTTTGGCTGCTGTAAGCACTGCAATATGAGTCTCTGAAGATCACAGATGGGACTTTGCCAGTGCCCTCTTGTGGCTTGGCTACTCCGGTAGAAATCGGAATTTCAACCGGGGCCACACTGCCTGTAGAGAGAATCGAGAAGTTGCCAGACAGGTCGTCGAAAGTCATCTCCTGTCAACGCTTTGCCATACCATTTCTGAAGGCGATCATTGAAGTCTTCGTCCCTCCCGCTGAATATGTCGTAAAGGCAGGCATCGTCTGAAACAAAGTAAGGCCGATCCTCGTTATCGAACATGCGATCAAGGAACTCTGAAAGCTGGCTCTCTCTCTCCTTCAACTTATCGTCTTCCGCGAAATCGAATTCTTGGCTCATGGGGTTGCTCCAATCGGCACGAATCCACCGCAGGGTGGCACAGGTTGCTCGTCTGTGAGTTATCTGTGTGCCGGAGGCAGAAGAGGTTTTGCTGTCGCAAGCATTACAGTATGAGTCCCTGAAGATCTCGGATGCAACTCTGCCAGGGCTCTCCTGTGGCTTCACGACCCCGGTAGAAATCGGAATTTCAACGGGGTCCACCCTGCGTATTATGCACAACGATGCCTTGTGAGGGTAGTTTCTTGTGCCTGTCGTCACACAGACGTGCAAAGCCACATTTGGGCCACCCTGTCAGGAACTTTTTGATTGCAGCCCGGAGAGCCTGGGTAAACGACGGGAACGAGCCTCATTACCAATTGGAGACAAAGAAAGTGATCGGTGGTGGTGTGCGGAAGATGGTCCGCACAGCGGACCCTACTCGCTGATCTTCACTGATCATGCTGCGGATGAAAGCTGTTCGGTCTGGGCTTGATCTGTGGTGAGCCGGAGAATCAGATCGGCAGTGCGAGTCAAAGCTCCGGCGTTTACAACATCTCGCCTCAGGGCATCGAGTTCTTCCAGCTTCAGGGTCATCTGCTGAGGATCGGCCAGCCAGGGAGAAATCGCATCAGCCATCTGCCGGCCGGCTTCCGGCGCCTCTCCCACAAAGAGCAGTTCCGGGAAGATGCGGCGATTGGCCATCAGGTTCGGGAGTGAAAAGTGCGGAATGTGAATGATCTGGCGGCCAATCCAGTGTGTCAGCTTACTGCAGGAGTAGAACGTGGCGTACGGAGTGCGGCGGGCCAGAAGTTCGAGCGCGACTGAACCAGAGACAACCAGGGCACAATCCGCAATATCGATGATCTCGGGAGTGCGGCCCACGAAAAAGTTCATGCGCAATCCCCCGCCTGTGCGCACAAATTCTTCACTACACCACTGGCGCTGCTTCTCTTTGTAATTGGCAACGTAAAAAGTGAGATCGTCGAAACGCTCGTGGAGCATGCGGGCCGCTTCGAGCATGCGGGGCCAGTTATGGGTGACTTCATGACCACGCGAGCCGGGGAGCAAGGCGACGACGCGACCGGCTTGTGGTTTCCATTCTCTTACAAAAGATTGATCCAGTGGATGATGGACAATCTCATCGAAGAAGGGGTGTCCCACATTGGTGACGGGAACATTTCGCTGGGCGTACCATTCGGTCTCGAACTGTAAACCTGAAATCACATGATCGACGGTGCGTTTGAGTTTGTGAATTCGCCAACCACCCCAGGCCCACATCTGGGGAGGCATGAAGTAGTAGACGGGAATCCCTAACGATTTGGCTGCTTTGGCAATGTGCCAGTTGAAGCCGGGAAAATCGATGAGCACGACGGCATCCGGGCGGTGCTGCTTCAGATGAGCACGTGCCTGGCGGAAGACTTTGTAGAAGGTGGTCAGGAGTGGGAGGACCCGGAAGATCCCCATCACCGCCAGATTGGTGAGAGGGTAGATTACTTCACATCCAGCGACTTCCATGGCTGGGCCGCCCAGTCCGCTGACTTTCAGGCCTGGATGACGATGCTGGAGCGCGCGAATGAGGTGAGCGGCATGCTGATCGCCACTGGGTTCGCCCACGGAAAAGAAAATATGCATGATGATCGTCCCTGACTGCCCGGTCGTCGTTCACCAGTGGTTAAGGCCATCGCTGGCATCACTTACGAAGCCTGGTAAACAATCTCGCCATCCATTTGAGATCTGTGTTGAGACAGATCGTCCGATGGATGGCGTTTGCGGTCAAGGCGAGGTTTTGCTGGCCGATGAAATTGAGCCTGCGCTATCAGGACTGTCTTCAGGCGGCTTCGCGTTCGGCGACGGCTGCTGAGCGATTTTGAAGCAGTGGAACGACCTGTCCCAGGAGACGCTTCATTTCGGCGACGACACCCATTTCCAGCTCGTCGGTGGAAATCCCTTCACAGGCTTGTACGCAGGCGTAAATCCGGCGGACAAGTTCGCGATTTCCTTCCGTATCGACGCCATGCAGCTCGCCGTCGGTTGAAAGAACGAACATCGGAGCAGATGTCTGTTCCATCGTCTTACCTTCTGTTGGGGGCCAATTTTCCATCATTCGCGACCACGGCCTCAAGTGACTCAGTGGCGACAGATGGAGATGTTTTCGGTGGAGATCGACAGCCAGACGGCAATTCCGCCATATGAAATGTGGGACTTTAACGAATAGGACGACTTTCAGGTAAAACCTGCGATGGTTGATCGGCTCATTCTGCAGGAGGGCGGAGCGACTCTCAGGATTGTGGAATTTCGTGGTGGGATACTTCCCAGAAAGTGACAGCGCGTTGTGGGTTGCGAAAACATGCTTGCCCAGGGCTGCAAGCATGGCACTCATATCGCTCATATTTTATGGAAAGCGTGTGAGATGTTTTTTCAGCTGGAAACGACGAGCAATCTGATCAACAATGTTTGATTGGTGAGACAGAACTTCTCGATTGGCCCTGTGGATTGCCATTGTGACTCAGGAGAACATGCACTGGTTGCAGGAAGGGCAGGGGCGGCTGCCTGTCTGTCTCTGGTCGTTTACCACTGATGCGCCACTCGCGGATTTGAAGCTGGCTCGGGAGACGGGCGAAGTTGTGGCCAGCGATCATTCGGGTGGGATTTATCTGATCGATATTGAAGGGCGGGTGCGCGCACTGACCCGTTTAGGGCAAGTCGCCCGCGAAGTCGGCTTTGCTGATAATGGGGCCACGATTGCTGCGGTCTCCGGGCCGAGTTCGCTTTCTCTCATGAATCGAAAGCTCTCGTTCCAGTGGACGAGGCAACTCCCTGACAGCATTCTCGCCACTGCACTTGCCCCTTATGGTGAACATGTTGCCGTTTCGCTGACCGATGGCATGAATGCGATTTATACACTGGGGAATAAGAAACAGGCGACT
Organism: Planctopirus limnophila DSM 3776; assembly: GCF_000092105.1. Lineage (NCBI taxonomy): Bacteria > Pseudomonadati > Planctomycetota > Planctomycetia > Planctomycetales > Planctomycetaceae > Planctopirus > Planctopirus limnophila. Next base: position 1,210,469 of record NC_014148.1, read on the forward strand.
TTTCAAACGCCCAGACCGCTCAAACATCTGGCGTTTCTGGGAACTGAAGCGGCATTGATTGGTGCGGCTGAGTATGGACTGATTTCCAAAATCCGCCTGGATGGACAGATTCTGTGGTCCGAATCGCTCTGGTCGACAGTGGGTGGATTGGCAGTCACCGGGAATGGCGAATCGATTCTGCTGGCAGGTTACATGCACGGGCTGCAGATGTTCGGCAATGATGGTTCTTCGGCGGGAACTTTGATGCTCGACGGCACAGCGAGCCATGTGGGCCAGAGTTTTCATCAACATCGCATTTACTCAGCCACGCTGGAGCAACATCTGGCCTGCCTGAGCAAAGCGGGAGACCTGGTTTATCTCTTAGGATTGCCGGAACCACTGCATCGTCTGCAGGTGACAGCAATGGGGGATGCGGTGATTGTGGGATTTCCCTCCGGGCGCATTATGAAACTCGCGATGCTGTAATCGATCGGTGGTTTGTCAGAACGGAGCCAGGCTATGCAGACATCCTCAACACGAATGTTATCCCGTCGGCATCTTTTGCGGGGAGCGGGAGCTATGCTGGCGCTGCCACTTCTGGACGCCATGCTCCCTCGAACGTGGGGAGCGCCTTCGCAGTTCAAACCGTGGAATCGCTCGCATGGACCACAGCCGCGGATGATCTGCTGCTATATTCCGAATGGTGTGAATATCCTCGAATGGGTGCCCGAAACAACGGGGAAAGAGTACCAGTTATCAAAGACTCTGCAGGTGCTGGAGCCTCATCGGGCTGATTTCACTGTCCTGTCGGGACTGGGGCATCCGGCTTCGCAAGGTGGGCATAGTGGAGCCGATACGTGGCTGACGGGGGCCAATCTGCAAGCGGTGCCGGGTGCCGATTATACGAATAGCGTGTCGATGGATCAGATCGTGGCAGATCTTCATGGGAAGCACACGCGCTACGGGTCTTTGCAGCTCAGTGATCAATCGGGAACGGGGAGTGCAGGGCATAGCCATACACTTTCTTTTGATGTTAATGGGACGCCACTTCCTGCCGAGAACTCGCCGCAACGATTATTCGAGCGACTGTTTGTTCCCGAAAGTGCGGCTGATAAAACGGCGACGCTTCGTCGTCTGGCCGAGAAGAAATCGATTCTTGACAGCGTGCGTGAGGATGCGAAGCGGCTGGAAAAAACACTCGGCAAGCGTGATCGACAAAAACTCGATGAGTATTTCACGAGTATCCGCACGACGGAAGAGCAGCTCAGCCGGATGGAAGCGTGGATTGATCGGCCCAAGCCGGAAGTTCCACCCACGAATCTGCAACTGGCGAGTCAACCGGGCAATGCCCATGATCGCCCGATGTGGATTGATGTGATGCTGGAACTGGCTTATCTGGCCTTTCTGACAGATACGACGCGCGTCATCACGTTCGAATGGTCGCGCGAAGCGGGTGGATTTGGCGGTGGCGGTGAGAATCATCACGAGTATTCCCATCATGGTGGGGATGCCGGGATGCTGGCCAAGCTGGGGCAAATTGACCGCTTTCATTTGTCGAAGCTCGACCGCTTTATGAATCTGCTCAAATCGACGACTGAGGCGGACAGCCACATGCTGGACCAGACGATCATTGTTTACGGCAGTGGGATGAATTCCGGCAAAGGGGGCGAGCACTCACCGAAGAACCTGCCTCTGCTGGTGGCTGGTGGCAAGAAGCTGGGCCTGAAGCATGGACAGCATCTGGCGTTTGATTCCGATAAGCATCCTCCGTTGTCGAACGTGCTGCTTTCGCTGGCTCAGAAGATGGGTGTGGAATCGGACCGCTTTTCGGACGCCACGGGTACGCTGACGGGACTCGTTTGAAGCCAGGGGCATCCTTCCAGAGAGCAAAACAGCCGGTTGATAAGCACGATGCTCACCAACCGGTTGCAAGAACTCTGGCAATCAAGACTCGATTGCCGGGATTATCGATTTAGTATTCGCCGACTGTTTCGCGACCACCTCGTGAACCGAGAGCGCGGTAGGTGGTGATGTCGATGTTTTCGGAGATGAACTTTACTGAACCATCGGCCATGGCAAAGAACGCACCACCTGTGTGCCAGCTGCCAAAACCGATCTGAGCAGCTTCACCACGGACAGTCAGGTCGAGAGCTGCGTTGATTTTGACGGCAGCCGAGCCTGTACATTCGGAAAACTCTGATCCACTCGTGTTGCCGGGAGCCCAACCACCTGATTGGGGGATGGAGATGATCCAGTGATCAAAAGCAACACCATTCCGGCCGGCTGAGGGATTGGTGTAGAACTCACCGATCATAATGGTGTTCGATGTTCCATCGATGACATCGCGGATGCGCACAGAACTGACTCCAAAGAACATCCCGTCCGGGGCGGAAGCATTTTCGTGAGAGACCGCACCGGTGGGTGCACCGACAGTGGTTAATTCTGAATCCTGATCGGCGTAGACGTTGCTGCCCGAGCAGACTCCGTAGCTTAAAACCCCGCGACCTGGGATCGATTCGCTATCGATATTGCTGGCGACAGCCATACTGGGGCAGCGGAAGATGGGGATATTGGCACCAGAAGTGGCCATGTTTGCGACACAATTACTGTTATTCCAGTTACCGGGATCACCTTCGGCTCGAATGATCGTGTTGAATAGAGCTGTCTGTTCAATCTGAGGGAGGATCTGATTGGTCCAACTGCCTTCCAGAGTATCCCAGGCAAAAACAAACGTATTCGAGTTGTCGTGATAGTTATGCATCGCCAGAGCGAGGTTTTTCAGATTATTGCGGCAAGCTGTCCTGCGAGCGGCTTCTCGTGCCTGTTGCACAGCGGGTAGCAAGAGGGCAATGAGGATCGCGATAATCGCAATGACGACGAGCAACTCGATGAGTGTAAAGCCATTTCTGGCAGGATGGGCGGCAGGTTCCGACTTACGAATGACCATTTCGTTCCTAATAGAATTTGAGAAGATTACGAGCAGAGCGCGCTTTTCAGGAATACTCAGTGGGGAGAATTAATACTGCCCCTGCGGAGTTGAATAGAGTTCGAAGTTGATTTCGTTAGTACCTGCCACGACATCCGCGGTTAATGTGGTTTTGTTGTGGTAGATGGGGAGTAGCTTCTCGACTGGTTCTGGTGCACCTTCAACGACAGGAGAAGGTGTGTACCCGGAGATTTCGGGTGGACTGAAGACGGTGCGAATCACGACAGATTTCTTACCGATGGCCGCCCCCTTCTGCTTCTGGTCGAAAATCAGTTCATATCGACCGTCGCTATCGGTAATGCCCCAGGAGCTGCTATAGCCCGCTTCGGAGAATGTGACCATGGCGTTCGGGAGCGGTGTGCCATCGAGAGTGACCCGGCCTGTGACTGGTGCCCACTCAAACATCTGATAATTACCGGAAACATCGTTCGAGCAGCCTGCTGCGAAACTCAGGATATATAAATACAGGGAGCCGGGAACGAGCAGGGATCTGAAGAATCTCGCGTGCATCAATTGAACCTTGATGTTGATGTGTGAAGTCTGGCCAGATAGCGAACACCGGGACGAAAAAGATGATTGTCTAGTACTAGTATTCGCCAACAGTTTCGCGGCCCGCTCGGGAGCCGAGGGCTCGGTATGTTGTGAGGTCGATGTTTTCGGAGATGAATTTGACAGAGCCATCGGCCATCGCGAAGAAGGCTCCGCCCGTGTGGTAGCTGCCAAAGCCGGCTTCGGCAAATTGACCGGGGACTGTCAGATCGAGCCAGCCGTTGATCTTGGAGCCAGTTCCACCGATACATTCGCTGAATTCCGTGCCGCCTGTGGTGCTCGATGGTGCCCAGTTGCCGGATTGAGGGACACAGATGATCCAGTGATCGAACGCCTGGCCATCTCGACCGTTCATGTTGGTGTAAAACTCCCCCAGCATGACGGTGTTGGAGGTGCCGTCGATGACGTCGCGAATACGGACGGAACTGCAACCCCAGAAGATCCCGTCGAGATCATTATCTGAGAGGGCCTTGGCACCGGCCGGGACGGGGAGTGAGGCCAGTTCGCTGGCGTTGTCTGTGAAGACATTACCGCCGCCGCAGACTCCGTAGCTGGCGACGCCGCGATTGGGGATACTCTCATTGGTCAACTGGGGTGACATGGCGGTGCTGGGACAGAACATGACGGGAATTGAGGCTCCGCCGGCCGCGTTATTGGCAGGGCTGCTGGTGTTCCAGTTCCCCGGGTTTCCTTCGGCGCGGATGATTGTGCTGAACAGCGGAGCCTGGTCGATTTGTGGCAGAATCTGGCTCGACCAGCTCCCTTCGAGCGAGTCGAAGGCAAAGACGAAGGTTCCATGCTGGTCATGGTAGTTGTGCATGGCCAGGGCCAGGTTTTTCATGTTGTTCCGGCAAGCCGTCCGACGGGCTGCTTCTCGTGCCTGCTGAACAGCGGGCAAAAGGAGGGCAATGAGAATCGCAATAATGGCGATCACCACCAGCAGCTCGATGAGTGTGAAGCCTGCTGAACGGTTTTTTTGTGGATTGCTGGTCAACTGAGGCACTCCTGAGAATTTGAATTTCAGAACAAACAAAGAGTGCCGCTAAGAATAAACACTGATATAAAATTTGTATTAATGCTCCATAAAGTTTCCTGAATATACACTTTTGTGAATCAATCAACGTGTGGGTGGCTCATCAATCGATTGTCAGATGCAGGGCGGGGACTTCGAGTCGTGAGCTGATTCGGTGAAGGAAGACTGCGTGTTGACATTCAGGAAACACGCCAGTCGGGTGCCGAATTGAGGGGGCCAACTCATCACACTGAGCTTGGGCCGAGTACAGTGTCCGATTGGCGACAGATCCCTTTTGCAGATTGAGCCTGTCTCTGGTGAACTCGCGCGGTGTATGCTCAAAGGAGCTTTGTGCACCCCGCGTGACGCTCTGGCTTTTCCAAACATTGATCGAGGAAACGTTCGATGGTCGTAAAAACTCCGGCTCGCAAATTGCGAACAAAGGAAAGCCAACTGTCTTTGGCAATCTTCCCGTCAGGGAGTCAAGATGCGGCCCGCAGTGCGGGCATAATCTCCGGGGAGATGATTCCTTATACGATCACTCCGACCGAGCTCGGATTATTGATGGTCGCCGGTAGTTCTCGTGGACTTTTGTATGTCGCGATGAGCGGTGATGCGGAGAGTCTGGCTGAGGACTTTTCCCGCAGATTCGAAAAGAAAGGCCTGCAACTGGGTGTTCGCCTAACTGACTCCTCAGCCAGCAAACTCTTCCACTGGACTCAGCAGATTCTCGAATACCTCGCTGGAAAGTTGCGAGATTGGAGCCTCCCGATCGATATGCAGGGAACGCCATTTCAGCAGGAGGTGTGGGAGGCTTTAAGGCAGATTCCTTATGGGGAAACTCGCACCTATGCTCAACTGGCGAGGAACATTGGCAAGCCGGCGGCTGTCCGTGCTGTCGCCAATGCCTGCGGGGCCAATCCTCTGGCCATCGTCATCCCCTGCCATCGAGTGATTGGCAGTGATGGTCAACTGACTGGCTTCCGCTGGGGAATCGAGCGTAAGGCAGCACTGCTCCAACTCGAACGGGTGCTGGCTGATTGATTCCGCTTGTCTGGTGAATCGCCTGTCTGGTGAATACGAGAAAGGGTACGCCTTAAAGAAGCATGAGGAAACTGATCGCTCGCTGGCTCTCCGAGTGACTTTTGGGGAGTCGGCGATGGTTATGTATGAGCGCAGCGGTTTGTTGCCTGGCTATTCTATCAGAGGGATGCTGAGCTAACACGCAGGACACGAAGAGCACGAAGGTTAAGAGAGGTTGTTGTGAACCTGGGGAATGAAGTATTGGACGCCGGTCGTTTTTGAGAGGAGCACTGCTGGCGAGCCAGCAGTGGCACACGTTCGGCTTCAGCGGTCTTGCGGCCTCGCTTTCACATGAAGGCACGTGGGAGAGTAGATGCTGGTGGGTTGCGCGGACTTAACCCACCCTACACGACTACACGACTACACGACTGGTAGATTGGCGCTCTGGCGTAAACGTTTATATCAAGACGCATCGGTTGGGAAGACCCTCACCTGGTTCTCTCCCGGAAGACGGGGCGATGGTTCCAGAGGGGCCTGCCGCAGAAAGAGAATCTGAGGTCACCACGAAGGTCACGAAGTTTGGGGGAGAGACGAGTGGGAGGTTGTTACGCGTGGGGGGGCAGCAAAAAAGTGTGATGTCGGGTGGATAGTGGGAGGAGCACTACTGGCGAGTCAGCAGTGCTCCCGGAAAAATGAGTTGGCTGGATATGAGTTGGACGTATATAAGTCAGGAAGGCAGGCGGGAGCCTGCCCTAGATGACTACCCTACTCTGAGTTGCTTAGAGTTCGTTGCCGAGTTGACTGCGAGCGATGAGGCGGCCGAAGAGTTTAACGAGGCCGTCATCGAATTCGAGCTGGAGTTTCAGGGCATCGCCGCTGGGTTTCATGCGGAAGCGAACTTGATGCCCGGTTCCTTTGAAGGCAATGGCCGATTCTTCCTTGAAAGTTTCCACGGCTCGTCCTCGACGATCAATCAAATCGACCCACCGGGAAATTTCGGCAGTCACCAGGATGGGAGCACGTTCTGGTCGTGTGGTATCGTCGGCTGGTTTCGCAGCCTCATCGATCGTTTTTCGCAAGGCGGCAATCGCTTGACCTTTGCTGGCCGCTGCAAACCAGATGGCTTCTGGAGTGGCGAGGAAAGCGAGTTCTCCACCGTCTTCGCCATAGAGGCGTCGATTGGCACCATTGGGATCGAGAGTGGCTCGATGCACCGGAAAATCGTTGATGCGGGCGACATCGAGTTCGAGTTTCTGCAAGCGATCATTTTCGGGCTGGCGGTCTTTGATCAATTGCACCAGTTTTTGAAGTGCGAGGGGAAACTCTTCGCCGCCGGGGAGACGAAAACCACCAACGACCTCGTACTGCGACTGTTCCGCGCCAATCATCTGGACGAAAACATCGACCAGGCCCGCCTGGGTCGATCTCTGGAGAGCACCGAAGAGGGGCTGAAAGGCATCGATATCTGTGGGAGCGCCGGGTTTACCGGCAGCGATCGACTTTTCGATTTCCTTTTTGAGGACTTGTTCGGCTGTTGTCCAGACCTGCTGAAGCAGTGTCTGCTGCTCGGGCTCCAGAATGGTCGAGACACCGACCGTTAGGGTCGTTTCCCGATCCAGCAGGGCTCCGAATTGACTGTGCCGACCGGGAAAGGCACTGAAGGCTTTGACGAGTTTACTGTCGGGGGTTCCGACGACTTCGAGTTCTATGGTGGCGACCATTGTCTCGCGATTGAGCCTGGCACCGATGGTGACTTCTTCGGTGTCGGAAACCATTCGCTCAAACTGCTTGATCACGGATTCGCCGCCGGCACGCCTGAGGCGGTAACCCTCTGCGGGCTCGTTATCTCTTTGCTGGAGATCTGCTCGTAAAGTCGTCTTGGCGAATTCGAGAAAGACACTTTTCAAACCTACGGGAATGTTCTTGAGCAAGCCACTGAAACTGGCATCGTAACGGGCAGCAAAGGGTTCGGTGAGTGGGCCTGGATCGGGGAAGTTCCGATCCGCATGCTCTGCCTCGCCGACCATAATGAGGTAGTTGCCGCGAGTGACAGCGTGAATGGTCGTGCTTTCACCGAAGACGACTTTCCAGCGATCTGCCGAGCCTTCGACTTTTTGAAATGTTCCGGGAGTGGGAGACATGCTGCACATCCAGCCCAGGAACTCATCCACATTGGTGACGGGGATAAATGTGGCAGCCCACATGGGTTCGGTGAGGATGTCTCCGAGGTACATCATCATCCCCAGGGGGCGTGTTCTGTCGACGCCCTTGAGTTCTTTGAGATCGTTCTTGAGCCACATTTCCATGGCGGGGATCATGTCAGGACGTTCACACTTCTCGAATAACGTCCGGCCATGCTTTTCGAGAGTTTCGACATTAGCGATTTGGGAAAGCAGCAATGGCTGATCGACACGTGCGGGCTTTTGTGGTGCCTCTTGCGAAAAACCGGCGGCTGGAAACGTGCTGAAGATGAGAATCAAACCCAGCAGCAAGCGATGGATTTGAAGTGGGCCCCGGGAAATCTGGCAGGGATTCGAAAAGCGACTGATGGATTGAACGGACGCTTGGAGCGAGGCAATCGATTGCATGAGCCACCCTGGTGAATCGAGTCGAGGAGATGATGAAGTGCTGCTGAGCCATTGCTGATGAGAACGACCACCGACAAATGAAGCCGTTTGAGCAGACTCGTGAAGAGTACCCATGTGGGAGTCGGCAGGTTTCAGATGGTCTACTCGTAATTGGCGGCAGAATCCAGCAGGAAAACACTTCAGGCCAGGCGTCAGGGGTTGGAGAGTCCCGAGGTTCTCAATCAGACCCGAGAAAGTGTGATTCAGCGGGTGGAAATGTGTAGATCGCCCCGTATTTACAAATGCTCGGCACCTTGGTCGGTGTGAATTCTGGCGGAGTGTTCAACCGAGAGAAAATGCGGAGCAGCCACGCTGACTTTGGAAAGGCCTGAGAGAGCCAGGATTTTCTCGCTGAAATCGAGATCTGGCACCAGGCAGGGATGCTTGTATTGTTCGAGAGAGCCACCTTTGCGCTGGAGTCGATCCTGGCGAAAGGCTTGCCACGTTCCCTGGGGCACTGTAATCACTTCGACAGGCCCCAGCCTGTGAGATTCACGTTTGTCTCGATACTCGCAATTCGAGTTGATCAATTGGCAATCGATGGCCTTTGCCAGCCGGGAAGCAGAGACACCTTCGGCAAAACTTTCTGTATGCAACCTGTAGTGAGGGGGGGCTCCCCAAACAGGAGCGACAGTAAAACAACCGACTTCACAATGAAGCTCTCGAGACGCATGATGAACGGCGTTTACGACCTGGGATTCGGAGAGCTTTTCACCAGTGAGATTAGAGATATGGGCTCCTTTGTGGAGAAACTCCAGCATGGGAGTCTGATGGTAAAACCCCGTGCATCTCACGACATCACGGATATCGTAACGATAAAGGCCAGACGTCGTTGTGAGGAGTATGTAGTAATCCTGCCCCAGTTCGAGTTCATGAGCACCCAGAACGACAGGATTCGAGCGACCATACTCAGCTTCCGGAATGAATTCAAAATAGTGAGTTCCGATATCCAGTACGCCAGAACTCGTTTCGTCTTCCAGAGGAATTGTCATGCGGCCTTCGCTGGCAGAAAGCCCGTGATCTCTTACAGGGACATTGCCATAAAGTTTTCGCATCGAAGGGAGATAATGCTTGACTGCGCCACCCGTCCACACAGCCAGAGCTTGCAGGTGCGGCCAGAAATCGCCGGGAGTTAACTGCCCCGTCTGCTGAACGAGATTTTCGAGCCACAACGCTCTCGATTTATTGGGGCGAAAGTGGCCCTTGGTAAAGGTTGTCCGAAATTCTGCCGGGATCGACTGTGCATAATGGATTGTGCCGTCGTGGATATCTCGGATGAGAGTCTCTTTGTGTTCGTTGGCCAGTTGTGCCCATCGAATTAATGTGCTCGGATTGGCAGTTGTAATCAATCCCACATGTTCGTTGGCCATCGCACATCGAAGGCTGATATAGCTCTTGGCCTCTGTGTCTCGAACTTTGGCAACTTCGGGTGGAATCGTATACATCGAGCGCACAATGCGGCTCTGCATGCTCGTGACCAGGCCGCTGATGTTGCCGCAAGGTGTCCCGCCGGATGTGTGAAACTGTTCGTAGTCGCTGGTGAGCTGCACGATGTCGAGCCGATTGGCTTTTTCGTGGTCGTTAAAGAAACGAAGCCCCCAGATATTCCACCCACGCCGGTAATCATCAAGAAATGGTTTTGTGATGGGAATATACTTCGATTCAGCGGTTGTTCCGCTGCTCAATGCGAACATCAGGAGTGGATTATTCGCCCCTAGCAGTGCAGAGGTCGCTCCCCGTTGGACCTGCTCAATGTAAGGCCTGACGAGTTCAAAATCTGAGACCGGGATCTGGAGCCGGTAATCATCTGGCGAAAGCGAAGCCTTTAATCCGTGCTTGCGAGAGAACTCACTGGTCGCATTGAGTGCCAGAATTCTCGACAACGTCTCACGCTGAGTCCGATAGCACTGCTCACAACGAGAAAGATATTCGTCGGCAACGTGGCTCAAACGACGCCGGACGAGCTTGCCTCCAAGGTAACGCAACATCCTCAGCATACAAAAATTCCCAGAGTTTCCGGCCGTCGTGATTTCGCCCGTATCTGTGGAGAAAACAGGCAATCAGTGCACTACTCAGGGTTATCGGTGCGAAAGGAGGGAGAGTTGAGAGGCCACTACCGGTTGGGGGGATTCTGCCGCAAAGTCCGCCCCCGCAAGCGATCTCCAATAGCGAATTCATACCGGTGATCAAGCTCGATTCCATCCCGCAGAATCAAGCCCTGCAAACGAAAAAGGCCTCGCCAACAAAAGTGACGAGGCCTTAAAATGATACAGCGTAATGACTTAGAGAAGAGTAGGAACAAGAAAAAGCATGCACTACTTCTTCTTAGCTGCCTTCTTCTTATCATCCTTCTTATCTTCTGCAGCCTTCTTCTTCTTCTTCTTGCCAATCACCATTTTCACGATACGAAGCTTCGGAAGTCCAAACGGGCTATCCTGTGTGCCCAGCTTGTCTTCTCCAATCATCTGCAGAATTCGCTCACTTCGCGACAGAACATTGCGGGAACGTGCGAGACGGCCCTTACGCTTCAAACTTTTATCGATCGACACGACCCAACTCCAGATCTCGTCAGTAGTTCCGGCAATAAACCAGAGCATGTACGCATCCGCTGCACGCTCCTCATCCCTTAAGTCTAATCGCCATCTCGTTGTTTCGCAACCGTTGCACTCTCTTCTCCACCCGAGGCCCACGAGGCCAGTCGCCAGACTTTTCACGCTCCATACGCACTCAGAATCTTCACTTTCCTTCACTCTCAAGGAAACTCCACTCGTGGATTACCGAACTTCCAGCTCGGCGCCTGCCATAGTTTTGCCCCTGAAGCAAAGCTATCTGTTATATCACCAATCAAAAGAGTGACAAAACTTCCGCATGACCTGCTGGCACAACGGCTTCGCATATCATCAATCACCTGAACACTCCCATCACAACCCGATCCCCAAAAATCCCGGCCGATCAACCCCTCACCATTCAGTCCCGCCAGTATCCTCCGCTACAATCCTTTCGCGACTCTCCCCCCCAACAACTTCAACCCCTCGTTCCGCCGAAAGTCCGCCAATCATGAGTTCCTCCAGAGGTGCCTGGGCTTCACGCATCGGTCTCGTGCTGGCCATGGCAGGAAATGCCGTCGGGCTCGGCAACTTCCTCAGATTCCCAGGCCTCTGCACAAAGTATGGCGGTGCCTTCCTCATCCCCTACTTCATCGCTCTCCTCCTCCTCGGAATCCCACTCATGTGGGTCGAATGGTCCATCGGTCGCTACGGCGGACAATTCGGACACTCCACCGCACCGGGCGTCTTCGATAAACTCTGGCGCAACCGCTTCTCAAAATATCTAGGTGCTCTCGGCGTAGCACTCCCTTTACTCATTACCATCTACTATTGCTATATAGAGTCCTGGTGCCTCGCCTATACCTGGTACTCGGTCACCAGACCATTCGCCCCGCAGGAAGGCGACACCCAAAAGATCCTCTATTCGCCCGTCTCTCCACAACTCGTTACAGAAGTCGCCGCCTGGAAGTCATCCCGTGCTCTCGCACTCCCCATCTCTCGCACTGAGTGGGAACAAAAAGGCCAGAATCTCAAATCCGCCAACCCTCGCCGCTTCGAAAAACTCAACCCACCAGCCATCTTCTCCAACCTTGATACCAACCGCGACGACTCCCTCACCACCGATGAATTGACCCTGCAATCCTCCAACAACTCAAACCTCATGCGCGATCTCATCTCGCAGGATCGCGAGGCCCAGCTCGCCAAAGAACCCATCACCAAAGCCGAATGGCTCGCCGCAACGGAGTTTATCCTTCAGCACAATCCCGAGATGGCTCGCCTTCTCAAACTTCCCAGCGATGCCGCTTTTACAGCCATCGATCTCAATAAAAATAACGCTCTCGATCCCCCCGAACGCCTCGCCATCGAAAAACCCCTCGCCAATGCCCGCACACAACTCTTCCTCGATGAATACCTCGGCAGCCGCTCCTATGAAGACCCCGCTATCGAAGCCACCTACTTCCGCACTCTCTGGCCCGCCGTCTTCTTCTGGATCGTCACCGTAGCGATCAACTGTCTCGTCCTGGGGACTGATATCAATGCCGGCATCGAACGTCTCGCAAAAATCGCCATGCCCGCTCTCATTATCTTTGCTATCATCCTCGCTGCCCGCGTCCTCACGTTCCAGTCCCCATCCACAGCCGAGCATGGCTACACCGTCTGGGATGGCATGAACTTCATCTGGGAGCCCCGCTTCGATCAACTCGCCAATCCCGAAATGTGGCTCGCTGCCGCCGGACAGATTTTCTTTACGCTCTCCGTAGGCACAGGCAGCATCCTTTGCTATGCCAGCTATTTAAAGCGGAATGACGATTGTGCTCTCACTGGCCTCGCAACAGCTTCCACCAACGAGTTCTGCGAAATTGTCCTCGGCGGCTCAATCGCTATCCCCATGGCCGTCGCCGTCTTCGGCCTCTTCGGTGCTCAAGCCATTGCCAGTGGCGGCTCATTTAATATCGGCTTCGTCGCCATGCCTCTCATCTTCGAACAGATGCCCCTCGGCCGTCTCTTCGGCCCCGTCTGGTTTGCTCTCCTCTTCTTTGCAGGCATCACATCCTCCGTCGCCCTTGCCTCTCCCATGATGGCCTTCCTTCAGGATGAATTCGGCATCTCCCGCAAATCGGCCGCAGGCATCCTCTTTGGCATCCTCATTGGCTTCGGCATCCCCGTCGTCGTCTTTCCAGGCTCCGCCTACCTCGATCAGTTGGATTTCTGGGCCGGAACATTAGGCCTCTTTATCTTCGCTCTCATTGAACTGATCATCTTTGGCTGGATCTTCGGCGGTAAAGAAATGTGGGCCGAAATGACTCGCGGTGCGCAAATCCCCATGCCCAGATTCGTCTACTACCTCGTCCGCTACGTCGCTCCGATCTATATGTTCGTGATTCTCGGCCTCTGGATCTCGCAGGAATGGCAAACCCTCACTTCCGTCGAATCTTTCCTGCCCGAACAACGCGGCTACATCTGGATGGCCCGCGCCTCAGTCGTCACCGTCATCGGCCTCGTCGCCCTCCTGGTAGGCCTCGCCTGGGCCACAAAATCTGACCGACAAGTCCGTCAATCCCCGCCCCAACAAAACGAGCCGGAAGCGTAAGCGACGGAATTATTGTTTAACCCCGTAGGGTCCGCTATGCGGACCATAACCCGGTGCTATGTTGTATATATCTTGTCAATCGTAGGGCAGGCCCCCGCCTGCCTTCCTACTACCCAACGCGACATCGCGAGCAAAAAAACAACGAGCCGGAAGCGTAAGCGACGGGCATTCATCATTTACTTCCATAAAGCATGTAGGGTGGGTTAAGGCTCTGCGCAACCTACCAAGTGTTATGTAGGGTGGATGAAGTTCTGACGCAATGCACCATCTTCCTGCTGCGACATTCCCCCGTCGGCTGGGCTAAGCCCCGCGCAACCCACTATCGTCAACCCTCGCCCGGTCCTCCGGGAGAGGGTAGCCGCAGGCCGGGTGAGGGCCGCCTTTCTATGTGTTCACGTAGTGCATGCAGTGCACGTAGGGTGGGTTAAGGCTCTGCTTAACCCGCCAGGTCCTATGTAGGGTGCATGAGGTTCCGACGCAATGCACCATCATATTACTACATATTCCACAATTTAAATAGGCCACACCCCGCCTGCCATCCCACTCCCCAACATGACGTCGCCAAAACAACAACGAGCCGGAAGCGTAAGCGACGGGCATTCATCATGTACTTCCATAAAGCGCACGGTAGCCCTGTAGGGCAGGCTCCCGCCTGCCGATTGCGAATACTACACTCTTTGGGCTCAATCCAGAAAGACAGGTACCCACGAGCCCGCCCAACATCACTGAGTCTTCTCCGACCTTCGTGCTTTTCGTGTCCTTCGCAGGGTGGCACAGGTTGCTCGTCCGCGAGCTACCTGTGTGCCGGAGGAAAAGGAGGCATTGTTGGAAAAAGCCCTCTTCAGTTAGTTTATGACAGTTTTTTATATTCAACTGAATCAGGCGAGGCGTTCATCCTTTTGGGTTTTCACCACCCCGGTAGAATCGGAATTTCAACCGGAGCCACTCTGCCAACCTGTGCCACCCTGCGCACACCATCCGTTCAGATGAACATCACCTACCGTCAACCTCCAATGGAGTTCCGTTCGCCACAATCTCAATCCTATTCTTACACTCCTCGAATAAAGGAAATGAAGCAGATGTTAATCGCGTTCGAGACACATATAAATAGCGAATCTTCTCACTACGAACAATCGCCTTGAACGATTCATCACCAAAAACGCTATCAGATAACTCAAGAAAGTCCACATTTGGAAAGTGCTTAAGAAGATCCTCTAGTCCGTCATCAACACCAGTTGCAAATGGTATCTGCAAGGCTTTCACGGAGGCAAACACGCCATTCACGTCAATATCCCTCATGTCTATGTTCCTCTTTTTGAAAGACGTCAAATACACGGCCTTGAGACTTGGGAGGCGAGGCTCGCTGAAAACCTGCTCAAACCACCAATAGGGTATTGAAATTGCCGCTGGCTTCTGCTTTTCAATGGCTTTCAAGTCAGAGAATGTCGGCACCGGTGGAAAAAAAGTCGCTCACCATACGGCGACGGAAGGGGCATGGCTCCAGCAGGTGGATCAAAGCCTTCACGATAAACAGTTAATAGTTCGCCAGCGGCTTCAGGTTGGCTATTGTAGCTGCTCGAAGGTCCCTTTGGGCCGCAGCCTGCCACCAATATCAGATATGCTGCCAAAGCTGGCATCCCGAGCAACACAGAACAACGCACGATCATGATTAACCCACCTATGTTTTAAAGCACTTCAGGGCAGGGTGGCCCAGACGTGGCTTTGCACGTCTGGGTTACGATAGGAACAAGAAACACCGAATAAACGCAATGAGTCCTGACCCTTTCGATATTCCTCAATCTCGCACGGCAGGCTCCCGCCTGCTGGCTGAGTATGCCACACTCGCTGGACTCATTCCAGAAAGACAGGTACCCCCGCAGGGTGGCACAGGTTGCTCGTCTGCGAGCTACCTGTGTGCCGGAGGCAGGGGAGGTTTGATTGCTGCAAGCATGGCAATACGAGTCTTTGAGGATCATTAACGGAATTCGAGCAGATTTGCGGTTCTGCCAATGCCCTATTGCGGCTTCACCACCCCGGTAGAAATCAGAATGTCAACCGGAGCCACCCTGCGGCAACATCCCCAGATCGGCCACAAACCACACCAGAGTATAGACCAGCGTCACAATCAAAAGCTGGGTGATCTGTGGAGACCATTGCCTGAGGAGGAAAGGGATCGAATGCTCTGTCCTACTCATCAGCCACTACCTGATTCTGATTGATGCAACCGTTATCGAGGAGTTGTACGCGGATCGGTCACCATCCGTTGTTGTGCTCGATCAGAAAACGCAATTCGTGGGCCATGAGCGTTGCTGAAAATCGTTGGACCGATCCATCCGCGAGGAGTGCCAGAAAACCTCGATCGCCGACTTTGCCCAGGCCTTGTGCCGGGTTGGGCTTCTCGTAGGTCAAGCCGCCGGGTTTGGTCCAGATTGTCGCCTGATCGGCTCCCGCCTGGACGACGAGAATCGTATGCATGGTGCTGTCGCGGAGAGCCTTCAGCGGGAGTCCTTCGTCGCCGCCGAGCGGTGTCCCTTCTCCCATGAAGACTTGAAAAGGTGTCTTCGTCGGGTCGGCGACAAGATCCGAATGGAAAACTTCGGGCATCTGTTGCACGAGCTTCAAGTTGTGCTCGCTGTCCCAGGGCTCATCAAGATGAAACTCGTTGTATAAATCGGCTCGGCCCAGAAAGGGGAGCAAATGGACCCGCCAGCTCAAGCCTCCTTTGTCGCCGACTTCCGGTCCCTGCGAGTTTGAGGGGAATCGATGGTGGATGTCGTGATATCGATGCAGGGCCAGGCCAATCTGCTTCAAAGAGTTTCGTTCGCTCTTGGCAAACAATTCGCGGCCCAGTTTCTCGAACAGAGGTTGGGCGAGATCAGGGAGCGTTTTGATGTTCGCGGGTGCGAGCACCGTCAAGACGATGTGTGCCCCTTCCTGCCTGACGACGACACCTTTCAGGCTGTTGACGACAAAATCGACCAATGGAGCCCCCGCGGCGGATTCGATCAGGCCCGGGACGACCGCCCTGGCGATGTTCAACTGCTTCCGCAGTTCCTCAGTGGCCACTGCCGATGCTTCTGGTTGACGGGTCAGCAGTTCCACTCGCGCCAATGAACTCCCCGCAGTCCCTCGGCTCAGAGTGGCATCAATCACGATAGACTCGAATTTCCGGAGCTGATCCGCCTGCGGAAAGAATGTGGCCATTTTTACCCAAAGAGCATCCTGCGACTTGATATCGACCGCGATGGAGAGATCATCGGTGCCACTGAGTCGATCGACCAGCGCATGCGGTGTCATCGTGGTGGCTGTGCCGGTTCTCAGGCGGGATTGCAGCGTTTCGTAGTTTCCCATGACGACCGTGGTCGGCGTGGGTGCCCACAGGCCGACGCCATCTTTCAGGTAAACTGTCTCGCCATTGATGGTGGTCCACTCATTCGCGGATCGCTCCATGTGATGGGCGGCGACCGGTTCCTTGAGAGTCGCGACGAAGGTGGGGAGAGGTTGTAAGGGATTTGATGGAGCGTAGACCCCTCGGAAGTCAAGCCATTCACCGCCGCGTGCCGTCATGAAGGCGACCAGATCCTGATCGCGGATGTTGGGCGAGGCCTTCAGGATTCTCCCCGACAACATCACGATGGGCCGACCTTCGGAGGGAATCCCGCCGAGGGACTGACGCACATGATCAAGGTCGATGGGCAAGCCGCCGGGCTTTGTCCATTCGGTGGCCAGCGATTGATCGGCCACCACAATCATGATTGTGCTATCATGACCATCCCTGTCGTCACGTAACGAGGGGCCTCGCGCCATACCATTCTGGAAGGCGAGTTTCTCACCCACCGGCAGGTGCATGGAGGTCTTACCTGGTTCGGTGACGCCCGCTGTGGCGAAGACCTTGGGCATCCTGGGGATTAACGTTTTGTTGTGCGGACTATCCCAGGGTTCATCGAAGTGAAATTGTTTGTAGAGTTCCAACTCGTCGAGCAGGGGGAGCAAATGGACCCGCCAGCTCAAGCCGGTGGCTTTTCCCTCAGCGTCACCATCCGGCCTTGGTAGCAGAGAATTCCAGCCGCTGGCGTGGTTATGCATAGCGAGATCGACCTTTAAAAGACCCCACAACGGATCGCGCGTCCTGTCGGGCTTTTTCACTTCGCCGCCAAGCTTGGCCAGTTGTGCCCATTGGTCGACGACGGGTTGATCGACGGCAATCAGCAAGCGTTCGATATAGGCGGGATTTTGAAGGAATGGCCAATTCATGAGTGGCGATTCAGCCAGCAGCCCCGCACCTTCGGCTTGTCGATACAGGGGCGACTCCACGACGTTCCGCAGCCGGACCGAAGCCACAGCCACACTGTTGTTCGGAAGATACTTCTGCTCAGGAAACATCTCGCTGGCAGCGGCGATGTGCGACAAGCCCACGAAAAGGCCATCAGCCATCGGGAAACTGCCACACAGTGCGGCCATGATCCAAAACGTGCGACGCATGATTCACCCTTCATTCTCGAACACAGACGTGCCGCTGGCACAGGGGAAGAATTCCCGAAGAGAGGTTCGCGACGGGGCGCACGCCGCTCGTATTAATCTCACCATTTACCAATCCACCGGCAAGAAGAATTCCGTTCAGTATCCCGTGATTTTCAAAGAATGATGCCCGCAACATCGCCTCCCCCAAAACAACGAGCCGGACGAGCATTCCGTAGGGTCCGCTGTGCGGACCATATTCCGCCCGCCACCACCCGCGACACCTTCAAAAGTAGGGTGCATGCCAATGCACCAATTCGGGCTGCCACTATGAGACCAGTGCCTTCCGAAGACTTCACGGCAGGGTGGCCCAGACGTGGCTTTGCACGTCTGGGTGACGATAGGAACAAGAAACACCGAATAAACGCAATGAGTCCTGACCCCGTCGATATTCCTTAGTCTCGCAGGCCAGGCTCCCGCCTGCCGGCTGAATATGCCATACTCTTTGGACTCAATCCAACGATCTGATTGGAGGCTGTTGGGCATGAAGGACAGGCGCGAGCCTGCCCGACTTTACTGGAATCATCGATCATCGCATCCGGGGGGGGGCGATCTGGACTGGTTTCACCACTCCCTCCGACCTACATCATTTTTTTGAATTGATCTCGCTCCCGATCGCGAGATCCATAATGAGAGTGCCCGTCGCTGACGCTTCTCGCTTTGTTGGGCCAGGCCGGGAGAGTATTTAATGGCGAAGCCAATCGAAGAGCCTATCAGACGCTGAATACTCTATTGACGTGAACTGGCAGTACAGGTATTACCCCGGCGGTATGGAGTTGTAAAAACGTTGCAGCCCGTCAAATGATGCGTGTTTGACGGCGTTTTGGACGGGGCTTCTTGGGCGTTTACCCCTGCTGATTGGAAGTACCTTGCGGTTGAGGAGTCGGCGAAACCATGTTCACCCGGCTGTTGGGGATGACCGCACTGGCGATCGCAGTGATCAGTTTCTCGGGTTGCAGCCTGCTGATTGCAAATTCCGGCATCGTGCTTCGTGATCTTGATACGCGGCAGATGGTGCATGACCGTCTCGGTCAACCGGACAATGTTTCCGTCGTCGATCTGGTCGATCCCCGCAGTGAAAAGATCCGCCAGTTTGAAGTCGAGCAGTATCATGTTCATGCCAAGTTTAATACAGCCATGCCCATGGGATCTTCGTCAGGATTGATTTTCTTCATTGAGCCAATCATGACATGCATTGCACTTTACGATGCTGCGAAAGAAGTAGCCGTTGGCCACTCCCTGGAATTCGTTTATGACGAGCACGGGAACACGATCGGCCATCAATATCCTCAACCATTCGACGGTTCCGGGCGGTCAAGTTCCAGTGAGAGCAATGTGCTGAACTGGAAGCGGGCGGACGAAGCTAGCCAACCTTAGCAGCCTCACACGGCAGGCCCCCACCTGCCATCCCACTCCCCAAACGGACATCGCCAACCCAAAAACAACGAGCCGGAAGCGTAAGCGACGGGCATTTAGCATTTACTTCGGTAGAGCGTAGGGCAGGCTCCCGCCTGCCGACTGGGTATGCCACACTTTTTGGACTCGATCCAGAAAGACAGGCACCCACGAGCCCGCTCAGCCCTTCGGTAGTTCCAGCGGACGTCCCAGCAGATGCCGCAGACAGCACTCCAGATCGGTAAATCGAAACTGATAGCCCGTCGAAAGCAGTCTGACGGGTTGCACATGGCTGCTCGCAAAGAGCAGGTCGTGTGCCATTTCCCCCAAGGCCATTCGGGCGGCGAACTCTGGTAATGGCACGCAGGCATACCGTTTCATCACTCGGGCCAGCACTTGTGTGAATTCCCGATTTGTCACCGCCTGGGGAGCTGTCGCATTCACGGGCCCTGCTAAACTCGGAGTCGCGATCGAGTGCAAAATCGCCCCGCACAAATCATCCACCGAAATCCAGCTCCAATACTGCGAGCCATTCCCAGCGACACCGCCGGCACCCCACCAGAACGGTGTCAGCAACTTCTGCAAAGCCCCTCCTCGTGGTGTCAGGACAATCCCAATCCGCAGATTGACCACGCGAATCCCCGCCTTCCGCGCAGGCTCGCACGCCTCTTCCCAGGCTTCGCTCACTTCGGGGAGAAATCCCTGCCCCGCGGCCGATTCTTCGGTCAACACCTCGTCACCGCGATCGCCATAAAAGCCAATGGCAGAAGCACACACCAGGACGGCGGGTGGCTCCTTAAGCGCTGCCAGTCTTTCGCACAACTTCCGCGTTCCCACCACCCGGCTGTCACGAATTCGCTGCTTGAACGCCGGTGTCCAGTGTCCTCCGGCTATGTTCTCACCCGCCAGATGCACGACTGCTTCGACGCCATCGAGCGAACCCTCCTGCACCTCACCCGATTCCGAGTTCCAGATCACATCGGGTAATCCGGTCGCATACACCTGGGGAGTTGGCTTTCTCAATAGCCGTGCGACGCGATGCCCCTGCGTTGTCAACATGGGGATCAGCGTCGAAGCGACTAAGCCTGTAGCCCCCGATACCAGCACCTTCCGGCTGGAAAAACCCGACTCATGCAGTTGCTTCCACTGAGTCAGATCCATCAGCGTCGTGCGATGGCGATAGCCGAACATTGTGGCCAGCTTCTGCTCGACAAACGATCCTCCCAGCCACGCCCCCAATGATCCTCCCGGCAATCGATAACTGATCTCATCCGTCAATTGAGATTCATTGACGCCCAGATTCGCAAAGCGATGGCGATGCTCGAAGTGAGCAAACGGCCCCCGCACCTGGATGTCGCGAAACTCCTGCCCCCAGACACAGTGGCTATGCCTGGCAACCCATGTCTGCCGCATCCCAGCTGCAGGAACCGACAGCACCACCTCACCCGCGTTGTCGATGCCACCGGTTCGCGAGATCACACGGATCTCTTCCCAGGGCGGCGTCAATCTCTCGAGTGCACCCGGAGCCGCATGCCACTCAAACGCTCTCTCGGCACTCACCGGCAGCACCACCGAGCGTTGGAACGATTGAAGATGGACAGGCAGAGTGGCCTCTGTGGTCAATGTTTGCTCGATCGCTGTCGCTGCATGACTGGCCAAGATGTCTCTCCCACTGCAGTTATTCACTCACCAGGGGCACCTCTGGATTTAAATCAGTTCATGATCGGTTCATGATCAGGTCGGATCGTGAACGCTGCCCAATTCAAGTCCAAAGGAGGGGTGGCCCTCATGAATCGTCACACATGAATCATATCACACACCGCCCCCACGACCCATCAGCACCACTTTTCCGGCAATCCCGTAGGGTCCGCTGTGCGGACCATATTCCGCTCGGCTACCACTTTCTTGCCTGCCACCTTCTCGGGTGCCACTCCCTCGGGTCTAACTTTCGCGGGTGCCACTGCCGGCTTGCCAGCAGTGCTCCTCCCACCAACGAACAAGCATATCCCACGTCCACCCCGCATCTGCCACCAACGAGCCGGAAGCGTAAGCGACGGGCACTCGAGAGAGATCAATGGATCAAAGCCACGAAGCGTTCTAACACGACGAAAGTCAAGTAGGGTGGGTTAAGTCTTCGCAACCCACCAGCCCAGCAGCCCGGTAGGGTGGGTTAAGGCTTTGCGCAACCCACCAGCACCCTTGCCAGCAGTGCTCCTCCCACCCCGCACTCGACTCCCAGCCTTCGTGCTCTTCGTGAACTTCGTGGTAGAATCACATTTCTTACAGGGTGGCCAAAGGCGTATCTTTGAACAACTGGAAAACGCTTTTCACTAAAATGCATCCAGTGAAACGCAGCAAAGCTCCGGTTGAACTCGTGATTTTGACAGAATCCAAAAGCGGATGTGCCACTCTTCTTGCGATGCCCATAACTCAGAATGTGCATGCCGGATTTGCGGATGTTATTGATTGTTAAAAGTGGAAAACACATGCTTGCTCAGCCCCGCAAGCAGGACACGAATTTCCGAAATTCGTGAATCGCGAGTATGCCACCCCGCCAGGCCAGGAAGAATATCCCTTGTGGCGTCACCATCCCGGTAGAAATCAGAATTTCAACCGGGGTCACCCTGCGATTTATCAGGCTCAGTTTTGATCTTCTTATGGTTTAGTGACGCCTTCGAGAGCCGAGAGCCGTTCTTGGGTGAGCCGGCTGTATGTCCGGTTATGGACTAGAGGACGGATGCTGCCTCCGCGGTAGAGATCCGCCTCAAACGTGGTTTGAGCAGAACGATAATCTCTCCAGAGCTTCGATGCCTCCGAGAAGAGTCGTAGCGCCTCAGGATCTAAATCTTTGGCGACGTCCCGCTCTTTCTCAACTAGCTTTTTATCTAAATATTCAGCAATCTTACTCGACGCAATATTCATTTCAATCTGGGTTAACGCCGACTGGAGATGCGCCTCCAAGTCCCGTAGCTTCGCATCATCAGCACGTAATGCACTGGTGAGAACCATCGCCATAAGAACCGCATAATGAAGCTTCGTTTGCATGTATTCTTCTGCCTAACGATAAAGGTAACGGCGCCGCTGCCAAAAAAACTATGTGTTCAAAATGGGCGTCATCGACGGCTACCATTCATCGCTTTGTAATGCGTCTATTCACTTTGTACAGCTTTGTGCGTGCGGCCAATACTCCAGTACATATAACCCATCTGCAAGCAGACCCTTGCGAAAGGGTGCGCCTTGTTTCTTTGCCTCTGATACTATTCTGTTCACGTATTCGTCAAGTGATTCACCTTTGGGGCGCGCCCACGACTTCGCAGGAATTTCGTACGCGGTGACGATCCATATGTTTTCATGATATGCCAGCATCAACACAAGTTGCTCACGGGCACTCCCTTTGAAAAAGCAGGTGGCCACATCTTCCCGGCCGCCCAAAACGACGAGTTCCGTAAACCAGAGCGTCCAGCGTTGGGACCGTAGGTACTGCCCCAACGACTGAAGCGCCTCGTCGCGGGCATCGTCTTTGAGTTTGCTGAAGACGGGAATCTTGGGTAGAGGATTTGGAAGTTCATCACCTGAGAAAATGGACAGAAACTCCTCCGCAGCCGTTTCGGCTGGATGGAATTGCGTTCGGTCGTTCCGTTTCATGGGTTGAACACTCGATGCCGGAGCTCGCGTCCCATCAGCACCCCCACACCCGGAACATAAGCTTGCCACGGACAGACACAGGGCAAATGGAAAAATTACTTGTAAGCGATTCATCAGCACAACGCACCTTGTAAGCGAGTGGTCAGCCTAACGACGGGCATCACCGAGCACGAGCGGTTGACTCAGCGCAAGTCAAAACGGCCGATCGAGTGCTTCGTGTGCATGCCATGGTTCTGCCACATGTTAGTCATGTAGGGTGGGTTAAGTCTGCGCAACCCACCAGCACTTAACTCTCCCCCAACCTTCGCCCTCTTCGTGACCTTCGTAGTCGAATCAGACTTCCAGCAGGGTGGCCGAGAGTTGGCTTTGAGCGAGTGGGTGATGTGAATCACAAGAATCGTTCAATGGAGAGCGAGAAGGCTCCGGTTGAAGTCGTGATTTTGACGGAGCCATGTAGGGTGGGTTAAGTCTGCGCAACCCACCAGCATCTACTACATGTTTACTGGAATTAGCGATCGAAAAGGCCTAACTCCCAAACTTCTTCGGCTTCGGAACTCTTCCGCGCTGGGCAGGCTTTTCTTCTCCACGGGCGGCGGCGACAAATTCAAAGGAGTCACGGACTCTTTGTTGTTTCAACAATTTCTTGTGACTGTCGTCACCCAGACGTGCAAAACCTCGTCTGGGCCACCCTGCCGGCTCCCGTTCACCGCTTGGTTCTGTCGCGTTCACGCCGATAGGGTTTCGATCCCGGCATGACATCTGTCGTCCATGCAGTGGATTCGACATGACCGTCGAGCAAATCCAGAAATGCATACCCAATATCTTTGAGATGCGCGCGATCGATATCAAAGAAGTCCCTCCCTACGATTCCCAACGAGTTGATGGTGTCAGCGTTCAGCGGTGCATCGGATTTGTCAAGCGCTGCTATCAATGAGTCAATCGCTTTTCGTACGACACTTTGGCGCTCAGGTGTCGCCGCAGCGAATTCCATTTCGTGAGGGACACATCCGCCAAAATAAATGGATGACGCAAGAAGCCATCGATTTCGTATTTCAGGTGTTGCCGCGTGTTCGCCAAGGTCGTTAGGCTCGGGAAGGTGTAAGGCCAACATTCGTAGCCATAAAGTGAGCATGCCGTCGGTCATCCAGAAGCCGGGCTCGTTGCCGGTGGTGCCTTCCGTAATTGTGACAAACGTGGTTCCCATATGGATTCAGCGACAGAACGTCACGCGTCACCGGGTACGCGCGAAAAAATCAGAACTTCAAAACCGCCTGACTCGCGTGCTCCGGGGCACGCGAGTGTTACCCGCCCGTCATTGGCTAAATGCACCACAACCCAAACGCTTGATCAACAGCGTCACGACCTTGATCGATCACTTTTAGGCACATGGGACAATACAGCATGTCTTCGTACGATTCTAAGTTGGTGATGGCTGAAGAGCAAACGGTACAGTGTTTGCCGCGCCAATCAGTGACATAGTCGTTTTTGGATTCGAGTCCCGCAAGACGCTGTAAGTCCGATTCGAGCAAATCAATGGCATTAAGCATCGGTTTCGATTTGCCCCAATGATCGATTGTGATTGAGCGCATCTTGGCGAAATGTAGTGCCGCTTGGGCCAGCAGTTCTATTTTGGCTTCACTTGAGACCAGAGTCATCCGCTTCGCTATCGACAGGATCGCGCCGTCCTCACGTGAAATCGCGAATGTCGGTGGCGTATCCGGATGATCAAGGTCGAGCATGAGTCTTTGTCCGGTAACACAGAAAATTCATAGGGGTCAGGACTCTTGGTTGTCTCAACAATTTCTTGTGACTGTCGTCATCCAGACGTGCAAAGCCACATCTGGGCCACCCTGCCTAACGACGGGCATCACCGAGCACGAGCGGTTGACTCAGCGCAAGTCAAAACGGCCGATCGAGTGCTTCGTGTGCATGCCATGGTTCTGCCACATTTTAGTGATGGTTCGCGTCCATGTCATCAGGTTCGATGATCGGTGTACCGGCCATGAGTCTGGCCGAGAAGGCATCGAATGATGGGGACAGTTCTCGAAAGTCCTCCCATTGAAGCGACGTTGCGGGAATGTCACCGACAGCACCAGTTCCGTTTTCACGAACATCAATTGCATATAGTTCGCCACATCCATCAGTGCCGAAGCCGAGCAGTCCGGGCGCGAATTCATCAAATCCGTATTCTCGGCTGAATTGCAAAACGTCACGCAACGGCCACATGCACACCAAACCAGAGCCAATTGACTCGATATCCATTTTTACGGCCCCGTGTTGACAGTGAAAATCAACGAACGATTGCGGCATTGTCTTTGGACATGCCGCAAGGAAATCGTCAATCTCAGTTTGGGTTGGAATCAAGGGCATTGGTGGCTTAGTGGCAGAACGACAGCGGTAACGGGGCCGCCGCCAAAAAACTATGATTTCAAATCTCGCGTCATCGCCGGCTCCCGTTCACCGCATTTTTATCCGTCTTTTCGCGCAAGATCAGTGACCAGCAGTGGATTCGATTTGCGATGCAGTTCAATGATCTCTTCGCAAGTTGTGGACTTGTTCATCAGGCTGTCGAGCTCCGACTGCGTGATGCCGAAGGCTTGAATGAAGTCTACGTGACCGTGCGGAGTTTCTGCCGCCTGAAGCTTTGTGTCATGCACGAATGCGAGGCCCACAATGTCAGTTTCATGGTCAGCGCGAATTGGACCGTTGGCAGGAATCCAGTGGTAGTTGTCAAACCATTTGCCAGATTCAAATACGTACCGAGCAAGATTCTGCAATAAGTTGCAGACCCAGATTGGTTCTTCCCTTGGCGGGAGCGAGCTCGCCAATCGAAAAGTCATTTCGAATCCGAACTTGCTGAAATCACCACCCACTGATTCTTCATCGTAGTACAGCGAGGAATATCCGAACGTCACAAAGTGCAAGTGGTCAATGCCCCCATCTTCACACGGATAGGCGCTGATACCGTCAAGTGGATCAGGACCACCAAGACGGTGGCTTATGATGGTCCCCCAGTGCTTGGGTTCGAGGTCACCATACTCGTCGCGCAGGCTGGCATTCAACGAATCCCAACCGGGCGATGAGTCTTCGGCGAAACGTCGCTTGTATTCTTTAAGGTCCATAGACGTGACGGATAACGACCAAGATCAGCCGGTTGCCGCGACTGACGTTCCAATGTGTGCGCAGCCCATCGGCAACTCGGCTGCATCTTTTTGTTACTTGCGTTTTGTGCGTTCAGTATTCGCCGTAGGGCCAGCCTGCCTGCAGTATTTTGCCGTCAGACACAATGATTTTTGCCTCACACGGCTTGTGGTCACCACCTCCGCCAGCCAAAACATTATAAGCGTGAATCTTTTTGTCGCCATCAGTCTTCGTCCTGTCAGCCAGCGACAACAATTCTGCGTAGTCTGCGGAAGGTCTGCCTGCGAGATCATCTTTTGCACTGATGAGCCAACGAATCTCGTTCAGGAGTTCGTCTTGTCGTTCCTCCTGGGCTTGCGTCAGTGAATGGGTCGTCCAGCCGTCAACATCTGGGTTTCGGGTGCACCCGCAGACAGCCACCAGCCACAGGCTGAAGCTGGCTATCGCCATGTAGGTTTGCGGCGAAGGCATTGTGAATGTCCCTTGTTGGTTCCGCAAGACGACAGCCGCCCGGGCAGTATTTGCAAGTAACGGCTAAAATCACGCGGTTGCGGCCAAGTGACTTACCATCAGGAAACGCGCGATCCGCAACTCGCGTGCATTTTTTTGTTCTGTCACGTTTTGGGGAGATCGCCAAAGTCGTCGGCGATCAGTTCGATTTCGCCCGTTTCGTGATCCCACCAGTATACCGAATGCTGTAGCGTGTCGGGATGCTCCGACATTGGTATCAGCACCAGCAAATCACCGCCACCGTTTGCGCCAATCGCCACGGCGTCTGTCGGAAATGCATACCAGTCTTTTCTCGCGGTGGTTGTTTCTCGGTCAATGCTACTGCATGTTCGTTGGATGAGTTTGCGATCGGACTCGTCAAGAATCGGGAATAACTCAAAGTGGTCGATCCGAGTTCGAACAGTGCCACCATTCTTTTGTACCATCGCCGTCACGAATGACGCCGGAAATCGCACACCGAGTTTCTGCTCGGTCTGCCTGATCCATTTTTCGTCAACAGGGAACGGCATTGCAGTGATAGGTTTCCAGTGACAGAACAGGTATTCGACCGCCGAAGTGCGGTAGAATTTTACCGCACTTCGGCGGCGTAGTATGGACGTGTCGAAATTGATTTGTCAAACTGCGAAAATAGTTGCGACGAACCGCTGATGACAACTCCATGCGACTCCGCACTTGGCCTCCATAGTAGGCCGCACTCTTCACAATCGCGACCCGACGTGCGTCCGTCACCTCCAGCCTGACACCAATCGCAGCGGTTAGCACAAACGAGTCCTGCCTCTTTTTCTGACCCGTCGTCGGTATGCCCACCGATGTCCTGGTATCCGAACATATCCTCGGTCATCTCGTGCTCTAGACGCACGTCAATCCGGTGCCCGCTGTGGTCTGCCAAGAACTTCGAAAGCACTTGGTTGAGTTGCTGCCGCGCCCAGTGAGCAGGTTCTTCGGGCCCGCCAATATGGAAAGCAAACGGACGGTAGTTGCAATGGAGCGCCTTACCAAGGAACAGCGACTGTCGGCAGTCGTGGCAGTTTAAGTAGCCGTAAATGCTCATCGCCGTGAAGACCTCTGGTTGCCGAACGGCTAAAATCACTCGGTTGCCGCTAAGAGACTTTGACTTCAGGAAACGCCCGATCGGCAACTCAGGTGCATTTTTTGGTTCGTCCTTGTCTGCTATTCAGGATGATACTTTCCGGACGAAAGTCCATCGAACAACTCAATCGGGTTAGCGGTAAACTTCGCCGCATTCGAATTGCGAACAGCAGCAAGCAGCAAATCTAATTTGGGTTCAGCAAGAATATCGTTCGTGAGCACCAGCAGCCAATCAAAGTGACAGGCCAACTTTGTCACACCGTTTGCAAATTCTTTGTATTCCGTCGGAAGGGCAATCCTGCACGATACTTCCACGATTCTTGCGGTCTCGTAGACAAAATGGATGCGGTTCCCGTTTTCCGATCCCCACATCAGGATCTCGTTCGACCATGAATGATACTGATGTGAAATGGCGTCAACAATCGGCGCCACGTCACAGCCGGGTTGTTGCTGCCATGCCAAATCAAAATCCTCAGCAATCGAGGATTGGGGCAGCGTGCCGTACTTGGCGATCAGTAGACCGCAAGGAAGCAGCCCGAATCGGTACTAATGCACAGCCAAATGGTTGCTCCCTTCGGAGGACGAACGGCAACCATCACCGAGTGGCCGCCGAAAAAGGTTCTATAGTCGAGCGCCGCCGATCGGCCAATTCGGTGCATGGTTTTGTTATCGGACTGTTCGTCAATCCCAGAAGTTGAAGATGATCTCTCCGGACGTGCTTGGATTGTGCACAAGAATCTGATCGTATTCTGAATCCGACATGTCAACAAGCTCCATTTTGTGAGGAGGAATTGTCAAGTCAGAATGGCTAAGTATCGCATAGCCACCAATCTCATTCCAGTAAATGGCGTATTCAGGACGATCAATGAATTTGGCAATCACCTCGCCAACACACATCGGTTCCGCAAATGCGAGCATTGGATAGTGAGCGTTGAAAAGAATCGCGAACCCATCACTATTGGTCTCGAATGTCACACTGGTGAAGTTCTTCTCCGCCGTCCCAACTCTGCGATCGACCCGAACAATTTTTGCAGCTAGTTTTCTGGCGAATGCATAACAGTGATTAAGGAATGCTGATTCGTCAGTAGATGGTGGCGGCGGGTCGAGATAGTAATAGAACCCCGTGATTCCATAAGGCGGGCGCTGCATCTCGTCCTTTCCTGTTTCCGATAACGTTGGGGTTCAGCGGGCACGAGTGGTTGAGTCGCCATTGCGAAAACGGCTGATCGAGTACTCCGTTGCAACCCATTGTTATCGCAATTTTCGATCTTCGAATGCGATGGATTTCAAACAGGCAATGTCGATTGATTGGGCATTTGCATCGTCCGGTTGTTGCACTACGTTCGACTCAATTCCGAATTGAGTCAATCGGCCGTGCAACCATTCCATCTCTGTTCTTGTTCCAGTATACACGACGCCGGGCATGCGGTTTTTCATAGGAGCGACCTCTTCCATGGTCGTGTTCAAATCGCAATGAAGAATCTTGCAGGCTTGAAGTCGTTTTGGGCCTTCGACAGTGATTTGCAATCCCCATCTTCCTGAGGATTCCATGATCTCGTCGCGAATCTCGTTCGGTGGCAGTCCATAGTCGTCGGCTTCAATTGCCATTCCGCAGCTCGCGCACCGCGTTGATTTAAACCATACAAGACTGGCACCAGCAACGGATTGCCCAAATGCAATGGATGCAGCTGCGCCACAGTCAGTGCATTTGTCCGTATGAGTCACCATTGATCGTGTCGATCCGTCGGTTTGATAGCGATAACGTCCCGCATCAGCGGGCGGCGGGAGTAAAGCTTCCATTTGTAAAATCGTCTCCACCGCCGCTCCGTTGCATGCGATGGTTTGCCACAACGTCCTGTGTGACTTAAGGTTATCAAATCCAACCCGCCTTGGCACATGCGGCTGCCGCAATGCCGAGTAATCCGCCAACGAAGTACGCAGTCGATGACAGTGGCCACGCCGTAAACGAACCGTGGAGCAATCGTTTTCGAATCGCGTGAAGCCCCGTCAGGACGAACGCGGATCCAACAAGAATCGGAACTACATTTGGCCAGTTTACAAATACACCCAGAATCTGAAGTAGTCCGAAGAATACGAACGCACCGAAGCAAACGGCTTTCATCGCTGTAATCACAACAAACACTATCCGCTGAGGAGCGGAGGCAGTGTCGATGCCGGAACGCTCAACGCTTGCTGTGCTGGCCAGTGGTGGATCGTAAGGATTCATGTTACCGAACGAGTTGTGCTTGTTGGCGAACGTCACGCGTCACCGGGTACGCGCGAAAAACTGTCAATTTCAAAACCGCCCGATTCGCGTACTCCGGTGCACGCGATTGTTACCCGCTACTTCACCACCCATAATGGCAGTCGTTTCTTAAGTGCGTAGCGAGCAAGTGGAAGCAGTTGGGTAAAAGTTTGGATCTCCATGTCGTCGTCGATTAGATCATCATCGTCAGCATAGTGATGGTACAGTTTATCTAGCGAATCGTCATCCGTCGGAAGATTTAGGGCGTTACCGATTAGTTCAAGTTCGGCAATTAGATTTGACAGGCAGCCGATGTCCAAATTTGTCGCATCGCCCGGGAATTCAAACGTTCCTGTTTCAGTCTCGATCGGGACATAAACGCCACTCCATGCTTCCATCGACAAGAAGTGCGGAATGGCTTCGGCACCGCACGCATCCGCCGCTCGTTGTTGAAGCGTGGACCATCCGGACCAGCCCAATTCGTAGGAGTAACGTTCGTCAGTGGAGTCGTAATCGATCGCGTCACCGAAGTGAGCGCGCAATGTGTCCGCAACGAGAGTGCCATGCGGTTCCGTAAATACAGTCGTCGGTGCAGAAACAGTGAAGACGAGTGCCATGCCAATGGAGTCAGAAAAGGATTTGGTCGGGTAACAGGTATTCGACCGCCAAAGTACGGTAGAAAATTGCTGTAGTTTTGCGGTGTGGCGTGGACTTGTCAATTTTAATGTGCCAGATTCTCCAAAGATCTACGACAGATCGTCTCACACAGTCCCATGCTATACCGCATTTGGCTACCATACTATGCCGCATTCTTCACAATCGCGACCCGACGTGCGTCCGTCACCTCCTGCCTGACACCAATCGCAGCGGTTAGCACAAACGAGTCCTAACCCCGTATCCCCCACCAACGAGCCGGAAGCGTAAGCGACGGGCACTCTAAAGAGATCAACGCCGAAAATTCAAAGGGATCAAAAATTCAAAGAGGCCAGGACTCTTCGTTGTCTAAACGATTTCTTGTGCCTATCCTCACCCAGACGTGCAAAGCCACGTCTGGGCCACCCCCCGATTGTTTGCCGATTTGTCTGCTACGGGCTTCTTCCACTTTCGATCATTTGGAAGTCGTTGCCTTGCTTATGTCTCCATTCTCCCCAAACTACTCCTGTGATCGCAATCGGCAATAGGGTAAGGCTGATCTTCTTGATGTGATCGTCGGTGAACGACTCCAAGTCCAATCGGAATATCCGGGTTTCAGTCAAACCTGGGGGCGCTGTATGCGTCCGTGTAATGTCTAATTGAATTCTCTCAACGACCAGGGTGCCAATCGCCCATTCCCAGTAATCCTCAGCATCGAACGAAACGTCGGCAAGACCGAGGATATCGGCAATCTCCTCCAGCGAGCATGTCGATCTGAACCAGATGTCCGTAATTTCCATTGTATTGCCAGTCGGCAGAACAGGAATTCGACCGCCGAAGTGCGGTAGATATTGATTTGTCAAACTGCGAAACGACTTGCGACGAACCGCTGATTATAACTTCATGCTACACCGCACTTGGCCACCAGACGTTGCCGCAATCTTCACAATCGCGACCCGACGTGCGTCCGTCACCTCCAGCCTGACACCAATCGCAGCGGTCAGCACAAACGAGTCCTGCCCCCTTTTCCTCCCCTGGGCCAACCTGCCATTTTTACCTCCGCAGCAGAAAGATGCGGCTCAGCAATCTGTGAGTGGCACTTACAATCTCACATTAACACCTTTCTGATAAAACATATCAGCCTCGACTGAGGCCAAAGTCTTGGGATGCCAAGCCAGCTCTTCTTCCTGCACCGAGCGGGTAATCATCCGGCCAAGCAAGTATGCATCTCCCACTGCTGAATACTGCCAGAAAGTGGTATCCTGATTCCCAATCTCTCGCTTGAAAATAAGATAGGCCAAGTCGAAGAAAACCCTCGCCCAAAACTTGCGCTCATCTCGCGTGGGAAACTCCCGCTCAATCGCGAACTCATAACCCGGAAAGAACGCGACGCTCCTCTCCCGAAGTCCAGCGATGAAAGGTCTCTCACCATCTGAATCTGCCGTTTTCTCCGCGACCTGCAATCCAAACTCAATCAGCGAATGAAACCGCTGATTGGAGACGTAGAAGAACTGGTCTTGGTAGGAGATGCAACTGGACATATGCGAGAGATACCTGACTTGTGACTCTCTGGATCAAACGCTCTGAAAATACCATTTGCAAGCTGCACATCAATCGAAAAAGCCATTTAGCCATGTAGGGTGGGTTAAGTCTGCGCAACCCACCAGCATTAAATAAATAAACCAGTCGATAACACCTAACTCCCAAACTTCTTCGGCTTCGGAACTCTCCCGCGCTGGGCGGGCTTTTCTTCTCCGCGGGCGGCGGCACCTCGACTTTTACGCCGGCCTCGATTCTTCGGTTCCCGATCGCGCTGGGTCGTCAGGTCTTCATCCGCCTGAATCGCCTGGCCCACCTGCTTCTTGAGTTGCAGAATCCGGTCACGTAGTTGAGCAGCCCGTTCAAAGTCGAGACTTTCCGCCGCCTTGAGCATTTCCGCTTCAAGCTCTGAAATGTATTCCAGTGTGACGTACTCGACCTCGCTTGACTTGCCACTGGCCTGCTGCACAATCTTGTTTGCCTCGGCATCCTCTTCAATCCCTCGCCGGATCGATTTGCGGATGGTTTCGGGCGTGATGCCGTGCTTTTTGTTATACGCCACCTGGAGTTCACGGCGGCGGTTGGTTTCATCAATCGCCAGCTGCATGCTGTTCGTGACCGAATCGGCATACAGATAGACCTCTGCATTAACGTTTCGTGCAGAGCGGCCAATCGTTTGAATGAGACTGGTTTCGCTACGCAGGAAGCCTTCTTTATCGGCATCGAGAATTGCAACCAGCGAAACTTCAGGAATATCAAGACCTTCTCGCAACAGGTTCACACCCACGAGCGTATCGTATTTCCCCTCGCGCAGTTCGCGAATGATTTCGACACGCTCGAACGCATCGAGTTCGCTATGCAGCCAGGCGCAGCGTAAACCTTCTTCGCGGAGATAAGCGGTCAGATCTTCGCAGAGTTTCTTGGTGAGGGCGGTGACCAGCACGCGCTCGTCTTTCTCGGCACGTCCTTTAATCAGCCCCATCAAGTGCTGTACCTGCCCGCGCGAAGGATGAATATGGATGACCGGATCGACCAGTCCGGTGGGACGGATCACCTGCTCGACAATCTCACCTTGCGACTGTTCTAATTCCCAGTCGGAAGGGGTGGCCGATACAAAAATGGCCTGCTTACGGCGAGTCTCCCATTCATCAAATTTGAGAGGCCTGTTATCCAAAGCCATGGGCAAGCGGAAGCCGTGTTCGACCAGTGTCGTTTTCCGCGCATGATCGCCATTGAACATCGCACGAATCTGCGGAATTGTTACATGCGATTCATCAATAAACGTGAGGAAATCATTAGGAAAGAAGTCGAGTAGCGTATAGGGTGGTTCACCAGGCGGCCTGCCAGAAAGGGCTCGGCTATAGTTTTCGATCCCGGGGCAGAAGCCAACTTCGCGCAAAAGTTCCAGGTCGTGCCGGGTGCGGGCATTGAGCCGTTGAGCTTCGAGAAGTTTGCCTTCTTTTTTGAACTTTTCGAGTTGTTCGGCTAATTCCTTTTCGATCTCGGCCACAGCACTCGCGACACGATCTTCCGGGAGGACATAGTGCTTAGCCGGATAAATATAGATCTCTTCCAACGAGCGCACTTCATCACTCGTTACCGGGTGAATGATGGAGAGTTTGTCGATCTCATCTCCCCACAGCTCAATGCGATAGGCAAATTCCTCGTAAGCGGGCCAAACGTCGATCACATCGCCCCGCACACGAAAGTTGGCCCGTTCGGGTGCATGGTCATTCCGGGTGTACTGGATATCGCAAAGTTTGCGGAGCAGTTCGTCTCGATCAATGGATTCCCCCTTACGCAGAGGGATCATCATTTCGAGATAATCTTTGGGAGAACCCAGCCCGTAAATACAACTGACAGAAGCCACCACAATCACATCCCGCCGGCTCACCAGAGCACTCGTCGCGAGCAGACGAAGCCTGTCGATTTCTTCGTTAATCGACGAGTCTTTTTCGATATAAATATCCCGCTGAGGGATATAAGCCTCCGGCTGATAGTAGTCGTAGTAGCTCACAAAATAAGTGACGGCGTTATGCGGGAAGAATTCTTTAAACTCGGCATAAAGCTGTGCCGCCAGCGTCTTGTTGTGAGACAACACAAGTGCCGGCCGTTGAAGCTGCTCGATGACATTCGCCATGGTGAATGTCTTCCCCGAACCGGTGACCCCCAGCAGTGTCTGATTCTTTCGATCGTTCTTCAGGCCTTTGACGAGCGCTTCAATCGCTTTGGGTTGATCCCCTGCGGGACGAAAACGGGAATCTATCTGAAACTGTGGCATAGCTACTTTTCCCCGACTGAGCGATCACCCATCCTACGATTCTCAATCTATTCCAGGCAGTAGAGCCACTCCTGCCGACTGCCGCCCGATTCTTCGCCGACGCGCAGAAAGAGTTCTTTCCCGACGACCGCCGGGCTGGCAAAGGTGCTGTTTCCCAGCGTATTGCGGGCCACTTCTTCATACTTCTGTGGATTCGGCTTAAAGACGTACATCGTCCCCAGTTCATTCGCCCAGTAGATATAACCACCGGCATAGACCGGCGAGGCACTCACGGGCCCTGTTAAGCGCTGCTTCCACATCTCTTTTCCAGTCTCGGCATTCCAGCAGAACATCACACCGTTATCAGTGAGTGCGTAAACGTAGCCATCAATGAGAATCATCGATTGTTCGTAGCATTTCTGGTTGTTCTTCCAGAGCACTTTGCCACTTCCGTCAGCCTTGACGGCAATGGTCTCAGCTTTGGGATAACCGCCGCTGGCGACGACGATATCATCTTCCCAGATCATGGTGCCGCAGGTGGCCATGGTGGTTCCGGGAGTGGACCAGAGGAGTTTCCCGGTGGTGGGGTTATAAGCAGAGATTTTCTCCTGGCCGCTGATGAGAAGTTGATCTTTCCCCGCGACATGGGCAATCACGGGCGATGAAAAGGTCAACATGCCGGCGCGTGGTGTTTTCCATAATGGTTTGCCGGTCTGGCGATCGAAGGCTGCAATAAAGCTCTCCCCTTCCCATTCAGCCGAGACGATCACCGAATTCTGGTAGAGCAAAGGTGAAGGTGCATAGCCATACTCGAAACGCATGGGCTTAAAGCGACCAGCAAACTTCCGCCAGCTCACTTTGCCGTCGAGTGTCAACGCGATCAATTCGACTTGATCGTGATGATAAAAGGAGATGAAAAGTCGCTCACCATCGCAGGCAATCGTGGGTGAAGCCTCGGTGTTTTTGGGATGATTGTTCTCCGGGAAAGCCCCGCGATTGACCTCAGTTTCCCAGAGCTTTTTCCCCGTGTTTCGATCAAACGCAATGACAGAGTGAATCTGTGCCGCTTCGTCAGCCGTCGGCAAAAAGACTTTGGATCCCACGACGATAGGGGAGCCATGTCCGCGGCCGGGAACCTGTGCTTTCCACTTCACATGATTGCTGGCACTGAACTCTGTGGGAGGTTGAGCATCCGGCTGAGCGTAGCCATTCCGGCTCGGCCCGCGCCACCATGGCCAGTCAGTTTTGGGACTCAGCTTAGGAAAGTCAGCAATGCCACGATCTTCAGCATCAACAGGTGTCGATGCGAAGAGCCCCAGGCCACAAATTGTCAGTAACCAAAGGTGGGGTACAAAAGCTTTCCACAAATTCATGTTTATCACCAAAGAACCTTTAAGCAGGGAAATGAGGAGGAGCAGGGAAATGAAAAGGTCAGGTTTTCCTGAAGGAGACCAGCAATTTTGGGCGAGCGTGGATCTCTCGAAATCTAAGGTGACGCAGTGCGCCCGGCAACAGTCATTTTTTCTCCCGGAAAGATTCATCTGCTTCGCGAGGGAAAACGTATTGTCAGCAAATCAGAGCCAATCTGCCAGAACATACAGCAAAAGCGGACTTTCGCTTGATGGAAATTCAGCACATGGAACGACTTGTTGTAAGGTTTTCCGCTTCAGCGAGTAGCCCTTAACAAGCATTGTCGTGGAACTGAATTGACCTGAGTGACCTGTGGTGAACCTGAGAATCAATGGTCATGCCGGGATTTTTGATAACCAACACCAGGTTGATGGCTACTGAGAATGATGAATCGCTGGTCACAATCGCCCTGATGGGCAACATCAAAACCTGATGGGCAAGATCAAAAACAGTGCGAATGGACCAGATGAACTGAACTTTTCCTGAATCTGCGGGTCAGAGGTTTCACTCGCAGTGTTCAGAACGACGGCTGACGGGAACTTGCTACGGGCGGACAGATTTCTGCCTGGCTGGCAATCCCGAAAGCCCGACACCCAAGAAAGCTCGATATCTCTGAAAAGCTCGACTTTTCCAAGTCATGGAGAATTCTGGGCCACGTCCGATCTGGGTTGATGCAGCCGACTATCATTCAGGCAGCCAGCTCAGAACTTCGCTGCATGGAACACGGCTTAACGGATCAAGATGAATACATACATTCGTCGGCCTGCTGCTCGAACAGGTTGGCATAGAAGATAGAAATGGATTGCCAGATGACCCCTCCTGCCGCACCGCAAATTTCCTCACAACCCGATTGGCTCAATAACCGTACCGACACCTGGCAGGCCGCCATCAAGCTGGAACAGGTGGCGCGCAGGGAAGTGGTTGACCAGATCCAGCAAGCCAGGACGCGGAGAGTCCAGCAGACCATCGTGCTGTTTCTGGCCGCTGTCGGATTAATCTCTGCTGTGGTCTGGCTCGATACGAACGCTGCCGTTAAGGCGAACACTGCCAGTAAGACTCAGGCGGTCTTGCCCTCCACAGCAGCAAATCAGGCTGTAGCGCCATCGGCCAATACGGAAGCGATGCTCACCCGTCCCGTCCATACAGAGCCACGAGTCACATCGTCGGTGACAACTGCTGTGGGGACAAGTGCCGTGGGGATCAGTGCTCAGGCTGGATTGTCGATGGATCCTTCCGCTCTGACGGCACACTAAGACACCATTCGGATCGCTTATTCTCGGAACAGTGTTTCGAGGTCAAAACTGTGTTTCCAGCCTAGTAGGGCAGACTCCCGCCTGCCGATTAGGTTTACCGCACCCTTTGGACTCAATCCAGAAAGACAGGCACCCACGAGCCCGCCCAACACGTCTCAGCTTTCTCCACCCGTCATGCACTTCATGCCCTTCGCGGCTGGGTGGCTGGGGTTCTTGACTCCTTCTCCCGTTCCGACGGGAGAAGGCCGGGATGAGGGGAACTCGCACTTATGGAGCGTGCGATCAACAAGCGGCTTCATCGCAGCACACTCTTCACCTTATGCCACGCCGAGACAATCACCGCACCTGCGGCTGGGTGGCTGGGGTCAAACGTCCTCGTTTGCCCCCAGGACATTAGACTTCGATTGTCCCTGGCGAACTTTCTCAACTGCCATGAAGCATGTTTTCAGAGACTCACAATTTCCGAGCACATGGACAGCCATATTCCACGGATTCACAGGCAACATTCACGCCCATACCGGCTCGATCTGAGTTCGTCGGGCGTCCTGTAGTGGGTCATTCAGGCCAACTGTCAACAGCATTTATCGCTTTTAATCATCCCTAAATTTCTCGCAAGCTGTCTGCTTTCTCAGAGAGAAGCATCGATTCTTGCCCCGAAAACACATAGAATTTCGAGCACTGGCGGTGGCGACTCGATCTGAGTCGAACTTGCCGACATCTCTGAAGGATGGACCGGGTGCTTCAGAATTCACCGATTACACGAGTCAGCCTGCTGCTCCGCCTGAGGGATACGGCAGACCACTCGGCATGGCAGCAGTTTGCAGAACTGTACGGCCCTGTCATCTATCGCTTTGCTCGCGGACGTGGACTTCAGGATGCTGACGCCGCCGATGTGATGCAGGACACGCTCAGGTCAGTTTCTAACGCAATCGGTCGTCTCGACTACGATAGCGCGAAAGGAAGCTTCCGAGGGTGGCTATTTACTATTGCCAGGAACAAGATTTTCAACCTGCTCTCTTCGCGGAAAAACAAGCCGCGGGCGGCTGGTGACACAGCAGCCCACGAGTTGCTGCAAGCCACCCCTTCCGACGACAACAGCCTCGAAGAGTCCTGGGAAGACGAATATCGCCGCAGGCTGGCTGGCATTGCGATTGAACGCATCAAAGGAGAGTTCCAACCCAACACCTGGGAAGCCTTCTGGGGGACAGCCGTCAACGGAGAATCCGCGACGGATGTGGGTGAGCGGTTGGGAATGTCCAGTGGTGCTGTCTATGTTGCCAAAAGTCGCGTGCTTGCCCGTCTCAAAGAGCAGGTTCAGCGGTTGATCGATGAAGAGGATCAGTAGTCATGCCATCACAGCCCGCTCCTTTCCCCGCCGAGCATTCGACCGGAAAGAGTTCGTCAGATATTGATCTGACAACGAATTCATCGACGACCGAAGCCCGGCAGATCTGTGATTCGCCCTGTCCTTCGGTCGAAGTGCTCAAGCAAGTCATGCTCGGGACACTCGATTCGCAGCAGCAGCAGGTCTGTATCTGCCATCTCGATCATTGCACGGCTTGCCAGCAAGCCCTCGAACGATTGGCCACTGGCGATTGCGCACTTGGCCGAAAGATGGGCCAGCTGTGCCAGCATGTCGATCAGACTGTTCCCGAATCGGGCTCCGCCTATTGGCCCGCTTTACGCGAGGTCGAAGTCGATCTGGCTGAGACCTTTGTTCCAGAACTGAGCCCACTCCCCAGTTCTTTATCGGGCCTGGGGAAAGACAGTGCGGCCCCCACTTCGGGATCGGGTGGAAAGCCCTCGAACTTTTCTCATCCCAGCCGGGGAGATTTGAAGCTCGACTTTCTATCTCCTCCCGAAGACCCGGCCTATCTGGGGCGGCTGTCTCACTTTGATATCTCCCGCGTGATTGGCCGTGGCGGTATGGGTGTGGTGCTGGAAGCGTTTGATACGCATCTTCAGCGCGCCGTCGCCATTAAAGTGCTTGATCCGGAACTCGCCTCCAACGAGACCGCCAGACTTCGCTTCTGCCGGGAAGCTCGCGCCGCCGCCGCCATTACTCACGAGCATGTGGTTTCCCTACATCATGTTGAAAAATCGGACAATGGCGACCTGCCGTTTCTGGTGATGCAACTGGTTCAAGGAACCACTCTTGAAGCTCGAATTGCCAGCGAACACAAACTCCCCGTCCGCGAAATCGTCAGGATCGGGATGCAGGTTGCCGCCGGTCTGGCAGCAGCTCACGCCGAGGGGTTGATTCATCGCGATGTCAAACCGGCGAATATTCTTCTGGAAGGGCCCAGTGGACGCGTGAAGCTGACAGACTTCGGCCTCGCCCGCTGTGTCGAAGATGTCAAACTCACGCAGACCGGCTTCGTCACTGGCACTCCACTTTACATGGCTCCCGAACAGGCCCTGGGCGAGGAAATCGACGAACGCTCCGACCTCTTCAGCCTCGGTGCTGTGATGTACGAAATGGCGACGGGTGTCCCTCCTTTTTCCGGGACGACACCACTGGCCATCCTGCGCAAAATCACCGAAGAAAATGCCCGGCCCATCAGCCAGCTCAACCCGGAGATTCCCACCTGGCTGGTCGAGATCATCAGCAATCTGCTCAAGAGAAATCGTAACGATCGTTACAGTTCAGCGGCTGAAGTGGCTCACATCCTCGCTTCGAAGTATCAGCAACTGGAGCACCTTTCGCCGTTACAGCTCCCGACAGTCGCTGGCGATGCCTTCCATGAAACGTCGCTCACCTGCCGACAGGCCGAAAAGCGGCACGCCCGCAATCGTCTGTTCGCACTGGCTGGCGGCATCTTGGGAGGCATGATCCTCACACTTTCGGCAGTCAGCTTTTACTGGTGGCAACTGGGCCTGACGACTCCCAATCCTACGGGTGCCTCAGCCAATTCACCGGGTGCCAATACAGCCTCCATCGGTGGGCTGGATGGTGCCGGAAGTGCGAATGAGACAATTCCACGCGTCAAACCAGGAAGGGTCTACACCAACAACGCCGGCCCGGTCTGGGGCATGGAGATCACTTCGGACAACAAGCAGCTTTTCACGGCAATAGACGACGGCACCATCCGCGTCTGGAACCGTGATCAGCATCGCATTGCCGGCACTGTCCAGGCATTTGCCGGTCAGGTCTGGGATGTCTCAGCCTCTGAAGATCGCAAGTTCTTCGCCGGCGGCGGAGATGACGGCAGCGTGAAAGTTTTTGATCTCTCCACTCGCCAGCTGCATGAAACCTTAAAAGCCGGTGGCCCGGTGCGAACCTTGCAATTCGCACCGAAAGGACATCGCCTGGCTGTGGGTACTCGAACAGGTCAGGTGGAAATCTGGGATGTGGATACCAAAGAACGCCTCCTGATGAACCCTGGTCATACCAGTGGTGTCGTCTCTGTCGCCTGGTCGAATGATGGACAGTTTCTGGCGACTGGCGGAGGAGATAAGACAGTCAATCTGTGGGATGCAGCCGATGGTTCTCTCCTGCTGGAAATGACGGGTCACACCGGAGGCGTCTACAGCGTTGCCTTTACGGCTGATGATCAGAAGATTGTCACCGGAGGCTGGGATAAAAAACTGCATGTCTGGGATGCCGCGACAGGTTCGAGCCTGGGAGAATTGGACGGACATACGGCCGATATCTGGTCGGTGGCGTGCTCTCCTGCTGGTGCACTGGTGGCCTCTGCCGGTGAAGACCGGATGCTCAGACTGTGGGATCTCGACACCATGAAACCTGTGGCAGTGCTGAACGATCAATCGGGCACGATCTACTCGGTTTGCTTCTCGGCTGACGGAAAATCGGTCCTCACGACCGGCCGCGATGGCATTACGCGGGAATGGAGTGTCCCCCAGACCAGCAAATAAGCGGGCAAACAGGTGAGCAAACAGACCACGGGCACAAATCTCACGGTCCGATGACCAACATTTGCCGCGGGACAGTTGTTTGCCAGTTTCCGATCAATTATTGTTTGGGAACCGAGTGTTCAGGATCGAGTTTCGAACCTGCACGAAGGGCGGTTAGCTCAGTTGGTTAGAGCGTCACGCTTACACCGTGAATGTCGGGGGTTCGAGTCCCTCACCGCCCATCAAAGCCATTTCGCACGCCTCATCAGCAAGCATCAGCACCCCGCAAAACCCCTCGTTTTGTGGGGTTTTCTCTTTTCCCGGGCAATCGCCTGCCAATTCGGGAAGCGTTCTGATGGCTTCCGACTGCACCGCTTTCTGCACCACTTTCTGCACCGCTTCGGGGAACGTGGCGCGTTCGAAGTGTTCATCGGTCATTTGCAGGTAATGCTGCTTGGCAATCTGCTCGCTGTTCCCCAGCCATTTCGTGACAACATGCAAAGGGAAGTTCTCGCAAAGTTCTGTCTCGCAGGTAGACCGCAGATTCTGGAACAGCTTCGGCCAGGGAGTCAGCCCCGCCCGCCGGATGATTCTTTCGAAACGGGTTCGCAGATTCTTCCGACCATCACCCATGGAAGGAATCACGAATACACTTCCAGGTTCTGCCGCATCGAAAGCCGCTTCAAGGTGAGACTTGAGCCGGGGAAAGATCGGCACCACCCGTTTATCGCCCCCATGATGATGTTCTGTCTTCGGTGAGGAAACGGTCATCCGCTGGCGTTCCCAGTCGATATCGCACCACTTCAAGGCAAACGTCTCGCTGGGAGTCCGCAGGCCGCCGTAGCGGGCAAGAGCGACGATCAACCGCCATGTGCCATTCGGGCAAGCGTCGATCACTTTCTCGGCATCGTCAATCGTCACAAAGTGGAATCGGCTTTCGTTGGCGAGAACGGATTGCTTCAACCCCTTGAACGGGTTTTCTGTCAGGAGCTTCCGCCGGATGGCATCATTGAAAAATTGCTTGGCCACTCCTGTATGCCGCCGGATCGTATTTTCGGCCAACTTCTCTCGCTGGAGATATCTCACCCAGTCGTCGGCATCGCCTGCTGTGATTTCATCCAACCGCATTTTCTCGCCAAAGTGTTCGACCAGATGCTTGCGAACTCGCCCATAGACTGCCCGGGTTGATGGCTTTGTGCTGATGGCGCGTTTGCTGATGAACTCATCGACGAAACTGGCCAGCGTGATAATCGCCACAGGTTCCCGGCGTGGCACCAGTTCAAGGCCGGGCCGCGATAGCTTCTCGTGTACGTCATCTGGCAAAGAGCCAACCCATGCAGCGAGATCGACTGGCCAGGGAGTTCCCGACCGCTGGCAGGCCACGAGAGCTTCCAGTCTCAATCGGAAGGACTTGGCCGCTTTGGTAGGAAGTGCCCCCAGTCGGATCGACCGCCGCCGCCCATCAGAACAGACGACTTGTAACGTGACATTGCCAGAAGCATCTTGAGAGAGACTTGCCATTGAATGAACCCCTACAGTTCGAATGAGCTAGAACAATCAAACGATATCACGAATCACGAACAGCGCGCAAGAGTCATCAGCAGCTTGCATGCTTCACAGGTCAGCAGCAGCAGTGAGTTTACGTGGCCATATCGGCAGAAATTCCCACATGCCGAAAACCGTCAAAGGTCATGCCCCCCGCTGGAAGGACCCCAAAAACGTGGGACATTAACAGCCAGGGGAAATCGGCATGTCTATCGAATCCGCGCGGGTGCGAACATCGCGGGGATGAATCGACCCCCGGGAAGGACCCACGAGCTTTTCCCGTGGCCGGTCAATCGAAGTCCGCATGGATGGCCGCCAGTTCGTTTTCATCGATGAACCGATCACCCAGCGAAATTGGAAACGCATTCAGGCTTTCGTTGTCTACAAAAGTATTCCGCTGATATT
The DNA here is from genome assembly GCF_000092105.1 of Planctopirus limnophila DSM 3776. Classification (NCBI taxonomy): domain Bacteria; kingdom Pseudomonadati; phylum Planctomycetota; class Planctomycetia; order Planctomycetales; family Planctomycetaceae; genus Planctopirus; species Planctopirus limnophila. Next base: position 1,253,227 of record NC_014148.1, read on the forward strand.
GCGGCGAGAGAACAAAAGTCCGCTTCGGTCGTCCGCCGGAGCATGCCTCCCGCCATGATCCATACCCCAGAGCTTCCAGCCCCGAAAGATAGGTTCGGGCTTCGCTCACATCTTTGAACTGGCGTCGGGATTGAACCAGTTCGCGTGGCGTGATTTCCCCGCCCCGTTGAACCAGCCAATCGAGGAAGTCCCGCATCTCCGCTTGTCCTTCAGTTTCCCGGAGCGTGGCATAGACCCGGCGGGTTTCATTGCCGAACCATTCCACCAGGCGAACCGCCGCATCGACCGTCTCAGCATCGACAATCAATTCCCGTTCGGGAGCAATCTCCCCGTTCGCCCATCGAATGCCATGAATCACGATGGCCAGCCGCCCCGCGTATGCCCGCAGCTTCGACCAACTGGCCGCCAGTTCCGAATCGAGTTCTCTTTGTTCGCTGGCGTGCAGATCGTGAAACTGAATGAATCGAGACTTCGCCGCCGCATCAAACCGCAGCAGTTTCGCCCGTGGTTCATCGAACTCCCCTTCCGGCGGTTCGGGTTCAAGGGCCAGGAGTCGGTTGAATAGTCCCTTCATCGCATCGAAGAGTTCATCAGGAATTTCACACTCAGTCCATTCCAGCTTGCGGCGTGGTGGCATGGTCATCAGGAAACGGGCCGCCATTCCACTAGCGCGATGCTTCGATGTTAGATGCTGTTTGAGTGTGAAGGGTTGAATTCCGCCAATGATTGAAACGGATGCGTTCGGAATATAGAGCCGCTTCTGCCCCGTCTTCCGGTTGATCGTCAGGGAGTGCCCCCCGAAGAGTTCCAGCCATGGCGCGGATGAATCGCCGCTTGAATAGCGTTCATGACTGGCAAACCATCCGGCGAGCTCATCGACTGCCACGAGCATTCCGCGTGGTTGATCGACCAGCAACCCGGCGAGAGCCTCAATCGTGGCATCCGATGTCAGGAGTTGTTTACAGGCCGGTTCCACGGGTTCAACGGGAGCTTCCTTCAACTTCCCTTTTTCGAAATCCTTCAAGTCCCGGCGATAGGCCGGTAGCTGGGCTTCATAGTCCCGCATCAGGCTTTGCCATTCTCGAACCGCAGTTCGTTGCCTTTCCTTGATTGCTCGCAGGGCAATTTCGAGGGCCGGGGTTTTCGCTTCCCCGGAAAACCCGACGATGATTCCCCACAGGATGGCCGGTTCCGTCCAACCGCGTCGCATCTGCAATCGGCGAGTGTTTCCAATGGCCGCCGCACAGGCCACGAGTAGCGGCAGTGCGATGAATGATGGATCGCACCCCAAAGCCGCCGCCGCCGTCAGGACGAACCCCCGCACAGGATGCGGAAGTGCCTCCACGGGGAATTCACGAAACGGTTCGATCAATAGGCTTTTGTTGTCTACAAAAGTCCCTGCCCCGTTTGAAATCTCATTTCCGGCGGGTTCGATCTGTTCGGCATTGGCCGCCAGGGCTTCCAACCCTTCCAGTGTGCCCCCCTCTTTGAAAAAGTCCCGCAAGTCCAGCCCATGCGTGGGAGTCACTTCATGCAGAGCGGGCAGCAGTTTGATTGTGGCCGTCTGCTGAACCGTGGCGACACGCTCGGCGAACTTCCGGGCACCAGTTTGTCCCGGTTCGTCAGAATCGCCGATCACCCGGAGTTCCTTCCCGCCAAAATCAGGGAGTTCATCGGGAATCGGCTTACAGCCGCAAATGTTTGTGAAAGCGATATGCCCCGCTGGCAGATGTTTTGCCAGGGCCAAAGCATCGGGCACCCCTTCACACTTCCAGACGATGCGAGCTTCGGCAAAGCGTTGCCAGCCCCCGATCACCACCCAGCCATCGCGTGAGCCGCCCACCGTGTGCGTTTTCCGCTCGGGAAGGCCGTTCGGGATGGCCGGGAAGGGTTTCCCGTCCACTCGCCGCAGGATCACCCCGACGGGCCGCTGGCCACCCGGAAGCGTGGCTGGGAGCAAAAGGCACCGTTGACGATGATTCCCCGTGGCTGGCCACCAGACCGAACAGGCCGCCGCATCCCGCAGACTTTGAAGCGTGGCCGGGCCGACTGCCGCCAGGTATTCATCGAAGAGTGCTTCGGGATTGTCGAACCGTTCCACTTTGGAATCGAAGTCCGGCGGTTCGGCCATGGGCTTTACTGGCCGGGAGATCGGTTCCCGCTTTGCCGATGGCTGGCCAGTGTTCAGCCGGAGTTCATCGGCCACGAGCCGGAGAGCTTCAGGGAAATCGCACCCCCGCAACCATTGAACAGCCGCCAGCCCATCGCCATTTCGTTCATTGAAGCATTGATTGCAGTACAACGAACCGGCGTCAGCATCCAGCATTCTGAATCGATCTGTGCCCCCACACTTCGGGCAGGGATGATGTTTGCCATCGAGGAGAGCACTATCAATTCCGCCAACCGTAGAGAGGATCATCTCCCATTGGCCACGGGCCGCTGCTTTGATTTCGTTCGCATCGAGAGACTGGGAAGGATGGTTCATTCGGCACCCCCTTCCAAAACATCTTCACCGCAGAGCTGAATCAATTCAGGTTGCCATACTCCATGCCAAAACTTGCGTTGAGCTTCAAAGAATTCGCATGGATCAGAGCTTGTGTAGACTTGTCGGTATCGATTCAGCCATTCGATAGCAAACCAATTCGGCAAACGTGAGGCCATGATCAATTGAGACTGCCGCACAATCGCCACATGGAAAGCGAATGGATCATTGCTTCGATCCCCGTTCGTTTCTATCTGCCAGACCGGGCCGCCATGTGGATATCGAGGGAATCCCCGCAGGATGCGAGGGCCAGCCTTTGAGACAAACGGATGAAAGCCGCAAGTTTCACCCGTCGCCAGCCATCGAGAGTTATCATCGAACCAATGAAGTCCTAGTGTTTGAACATCTTCGCGAGCAACCGCAAAGAATGCGAACTTGGAAACAATTCGCAGATGGAGCTTATCAGCATCCGTCAATCGGGATTTTCGAGGCGCACTGGTAGCGTTATAATGAGACATAGTTGTGCCTTTCGGGAGCCACGTCCGCCAGTTGAAGGGGGAGACGTGGCTTCTCTTTTGATTAGAGAACGGGAGCATTGGCCGGGGAATCACACGATTCACCACGCAGCCACTTCACGAGAGTTTCCCGGCAAAACAACACTCTTCGACCGATCTTGCGGTGAGGGACTTCGCCCCGCTTCACGAGTCGATCCAGAGTGGCCAAAGACAGCCCCAACAATCGAGCCGCCTGAACACGATCACAGGCCAGGGGTTCGGGAGAGTTAGCGGGCATTGGCCACCCCGCTTTCCGCTAAAGCTTCCCGCAGGGCATTAAGCGCCGTCACATCGAAAAGTCTCAATCGGCCGGCGCGAGCTTTCGCACCGATACCGCGTGCCTTCAACAAGTATTGGACCCGATGAATTGGCACTCCCAGTTCACTGGCAAGAACACCAGCCGTCCTTAGTCGCACTTCCATAATGAAAACCTCCACAGATTGTGATTTGAGCACTCGCTCACCAATCTGCAGCGTTCACAGAAAATGGCCGTGGATTTGAGTTTTTCAGCTAGGAAAGCGGCTTTTGTTGTTCATGAATATCGTGAATGCGTTCATGAACGCAATTAACGCTGTCGTGGCTTTCTTGAAGCGGATTTCATCTCTCGCTGCTGCTCATCAATAAGCTCATCAAGCTCAGCGATTTCTTTCTGTTGATCTCTTTCAGACCGAACAGCAAACTGATTCATTGTATGGCCATCAACACTTCCAGTTCGCACGCTGGTCCCTTTGCGTTTCTTTTTGGGCACCTTTCCATCTCTTGTTGCAGCTATCCAGAGAGGCAACTGGCCAACCATTCCTACGGAGCAACCGATTTTTTTGGCAGCTTGCTCATGGGTCAATTCGAAACACCTCCCTTGTGTAGCTTTTGCAAGTTCTCCCAGTATGCGATTTGACTCTTCTTTAGACTGCCGATTTTTCTTCGTGGCGGGCTTAGGTGAGGCACTCGGTTGAACTGCCGGAGTTTCCTCCGGCCAGTTCGCAATCACCCAGTCGATTGCATGAATGCTGGCCATGTGTAAGTCATCAATTCGGATATACCAAGACATCGGCACTTGAACAGGATTGCCCGCACGATCTTTAGCATCGGGAAGTAGCCCCAACTGCAACTCTTCATCCCAATAGGCACGTTCCAAATCGTCCTTCCAAGTCCTCATGTCGAACCGGAACGGCGCAGACAGTTCCTGCCCATTGTCTAGCTTCTCGAAGTACCAACCGCGTGGATAAATATGATGCGCAGGAATCGGCGGCTGAAGATTACCCAGCTTGACAAGCCACGAGAGCCACAATGAATCACTCTCAAGGTCCAATGCAGAATTGAACTCTATTAGCTTTGACGCTTGTTGCGTCACCGCACTGACCAACCCAGACTCATACGATTTCATGAATTGGTTATAGCGAAACGAATACAACCCCTTTAGCTCATCGCCAAACTTCTTTACGTCCCGCATTGTTGGATCAAATACTCGATATTCTCCCGTCGCCCCGCTCCAAGATTGAGCTGGAATGGTGAACATAAAGCGATTCAGTTCTCGAAGATGCTTTCCGTACACATACGGCCAGGGATCATCGTCTTCGCTATAGTTATCTTTCAGCGCCTCTATAGTGCGATTCCCTGATGCTTTCGCAATGTCCGGGACATATACGACCACAATGCCAAGTGGCGAGTAACCCGGCCGGGTTGTTTCCTGAACGATTTGTTGCTGCGTACGCTCAAGCGACTTTAGGCAGACCTTCAACGCATTGCCACTCGTCGTCATGTTTCCCCCCCCTACTCCTGAAACGGGACAGCACCCGCAGCCGCCAGGGAGTAGGGTTCCCCGCAGCCACGGGTGCTGATTTCAGCATTAAGGGCTTGCAATCCCTCAATGGCACCCTAAGACTCGATTCTATCGTGGCAAGTGTGGAGTTTGAATACTCCCGTCATTTTGACGCAAGCCATTCGCTTTCATCGCTTCAATTCTTGGACTCGATTTCGCAGCGGTACGTTCCGCCGCTGGCCGCCGTCGTTTCTTGGCCGGTTGATCACCCTCCGGCTTTTTGGTTGGTTGTTGTTGCGCAGAGAGCTTTCTCCGTGCCGCTTGCAAGAGTTCCTCGGGCCAGGGCCGAATCCGATGCTTATTCCCGCCCACCCAGTTTTGGTAAGCCGCCAATAGACCTTTACCAAAATCGCTCGGATCACGCTGATTCAAGTGAGTTAGCACGAGTGCCGCCACAAGATCATCAACCCGTATATCCGCATGACAGCATCTCAACTTAAGTTGCCGCACCATTTCCGCATTCATCCTCAGTGTGATCTTCCCATCCGTTGACATCGGATTCCCCCTCTTTCGACCCGCTGGAGATCACTGGCCAGCCCACGGGCCGCAAGACGTGCCAGCGTGCCCCTATCGGGCTGAAAGATCTTTGGACAATGGTTTCCCCGTCCGTGAGTATTGAGTCGATCCACGGGCCGCTGCCATCGCTTCCGCGTGGCTGGCGAGGGCTTGCCGGTCATCGGGAGAGAGCCGCCCCCAACATGCCGCCAGTCGCCGGAGATCGGCATCCGTGGCTAGAGCTTGCACCAACCCAGCCACGAGAGCGGATGAATTCTGAACTGCACCGCTTTCTGCACCGCTTGAACCAGGAAATGCGGTTTTCAAGCTGGAAAGTGGGGGTTGTTCGAGTCCCTCACCGCCCATCAAAGCCATTTCGCACGCCTCATCAGCAAGCATCACGACCCCGCAAAACCCCATGTTTTGTGGGGTTTTCTCTTCTCCCGGGCATCCCCCTTCCAACGAGCCGGAAGCGTCAGCGACGGGCACTCAGTAGCGACGGGCACTCAGTAGCGACGGGCACTCAGTAGCGACGGGCACTCAGTAGCGACGGGCACTCAGTAGCGACGGGCATTCAGTAGCGACGGGCATTCAGTAGGGTCCGCTCTGCGGACCATAACCCGCTTCAAAAGCCCCGTAGGTTGCCTGAAGTTCCGACGCAATGCACCAACTACCTTCCCAATTAAAGTAGGGCAGGCTCCCGCCTGCCACTCGCAGGGTGGCCCAGACGTGGCTTTGCACGTCTGGGTGACGACAGTCACAAGAAATCATGGTTCACAATACACCACCGTAGTGTCCGCGCTACGAACTTTATTTCGCCCACTACCACCCACAGAACTTCATAAGTAGGGTGCATGCCAATGCACCAATTCAAACGGCAACACACCAAACTCACAAACGGCCACCTTGCGCCGCCCACTGGAACGAAATAATGACGGCACTCAGGAAGACAATAAGCCGATTCTTTGAGAAGATCAGGGCGGCATCGTTAGAAAAGCGTTACTTAGACAGCGTCATGATGTTTGATGAGTTGCGTTCCGAGTTTCAAGCAAACCCGCCGCCGGAAAGTGAAGTCATTGAATTTCTAGAAGGAGTTTACAAAAGTAATTCACTTTCTGATGCCAACCTCGGTCTCCCTTTGATTTCTCGCGTGTGCCCGACTCGTTCGACATGCTGATGTCCTGTTGACCCGCCAGTTGATTGGCCCTCCTTTGCCAGGTCACCCGGCATCACGAAGCCCCCTTGGGCAATCCCCACGCGATTGTTCCGTATTCGCTGAGCTCTTCAGGAAACAGGGTATTGACAGTATTTCTCACAATCCCGATTCTTGAAGAAATTCAGTTTCCAGAATTGTCCGAGTCCAGCAGTGTTCCCGTACAAGCTCCCGTGACGTCCACCCATTCAAAGGCTCATCGATGCTCTCACTCCATTCCGCTCGTGCTCGTTGGATGACCGGTGCATTCCTCCTGTTGGCCTTGGCCCTGACCGAGGGGATCTATTACCGCGCTACGACAGCTGCGGATAAGGAAGACCAGTCATTGAGTGTCTTCATGCGGAAGAAACTCGATGCGTCATCGAAGATTCTGGAGGGGATTACCACTGAAGATTCTCAGCTTGTGGTGCAGGGGGCGGATGCGTTGCTCGCGATGAGTAAAACCGAGATCTGGAATGTCCTCCTCGACCAGGACTATCGGGACTTCAATACGGAATTCCGTGGGTCAGTCCGCAAATTGCGGGATGCCGCCGAAAAGGGAAATTTCGACAATGCCACCTTGCAATGGATGGATGCGGTGAAGTCATGCGTCGAGTGTCACAAATACGTACGGAGCCAGCGCCCTGTTGTGAAATAGAGTTGGTCAGAAGTAATGTCGGCGAGTCTGGAACTGCGGTGAGTCCCGAGGTCATCCCTCGCTTTGCGCCCCCGGTTGAAATTCCGATTTCGACCGGCGTGGCGAAGCCATTGCAGGGCTCTACCCCCTCGTAACATTCGACCCATTTGCTGGGCCGCGCAACTCAACTGGAGAGTCGCTCAGTCGGCATCAAACGACCACCACCGCTCCGCAGTCGCCACTCAGTCACAGCATCGTCGGCAAGCTTCAGCTGCTGATTTCTAGCGTCGGACTGGTCGTCATTTCCTCACTTCTCCTCCCCCCGTCGCCATTTCTCTTCCTACTCAGGCCCCACTCTCCAATTCTCTCCCGGAGGGCGGCACCATTCTCAGCCGGGCTCGGTCATCGATCTCCCCAAAAATTCGGCTCCACATCCTCCCCAAGCCACTTCATTTGGAGTGGGCGACACGTCAGCCATTCGCTTGAGCTGACATTTAGTATTATGTTGCAGAATTACACTTGATTTCACTGACCATGGCGCGCATGTATACAGTGTACTGAAAATACTAACAACAGATATTAGACGAATAAAATACTGCACATATTTGCATTTTTCCTGTGTAAACATCGGTAGACATGTCTGTTTGGGGAAGCAAGATGACATTGACGCAACGAGGGATGGCCCGCTGCTACGCCGGCCTGATTTTTGCAATCTTGCCTGGACTCGGAAGTGTGGCGCAGGCTGAGATTCCCAGTCTCATTCAGCGACAACCGGCCAGCATCCAGCAGGCGTGGATTGAGGTCGAAAAAGTCGTCAACGAGAACGAAAAACTGCCACAACCACTACCAGAACCTTATTTGGCTCGGGGGGATTTGTGGAGTCGAGTTGGCAGTCACGAAGATGCGCTCTCCGATTATCTCAAGGCCACAGAGCTCTTCTTCCAGGGCTCGCCCACACCCAGCGAACGGGCTCGGTACCTCTCACAGTTGCAGCGGGCCCTGGATGCGGTTGTCCAGCAACCCAAACCTCGTTACCCCAATGAGGCTGCGTCTGAATACTCACAAGGACTTTTGGCAAGTCGAAGTGGTGAACACACCATGGCGGAGTCCCACTTTGCTGAAGCTTGTCGCCTGATGCCAGAAGTGCCTCTCTATCGGGTGTATCGTGCTCTCGCCTTGCGCGAACTCGGCCGGAATGAAGAGGCCCATCGACAAGTGGCGGCTGCCCTGAGCCTGATCCGCGAGAGCCCACTGGGTGCATCAGCAGAGATGCAGTTGCTCCATCGCGGATTGGAACACATTCAAGGTCCGTCACGTCTGTGGCTCTCCCGCGAACTTGAATTGATCAGTAAATCGCCAGCCACGAAGCCGGGCGCAGCTCACTAATCCAATCCCGACATGCGTTGACCGAACGGCCGAGGATGGGCCGTCGAGCCAGATCGACAGGGATGCTTCACCCGCCATGCTAGAGGCTACTCTCGTGAAATTACTTCTCGGTCGAATTCATCGATACGGACAACCTGTATTTTGGGTGCATTGCCTCGCGCAGGTTGCCGTCTATGCACAGGTTTCTGTCAACGCCACAGCGGCCGAACCTCCGGTTTCCTCTCTGTTGAAGGAATCTTCACAGCGTTTGGCGACCGCTCGTGCAGAAGTCGAAAGCTCGCCGGATATCGCACCGCGTGTCCGAAAAATGACCTGGCAACTGCTCGTCGGCGAATTGGCTGGCGATGACAGCGTCGGATTGTCCAGTGGTTCGTTTGACGAACTCACTCAAGGACTCAAAGACCTCGACCAGTTAATGGCAGAGTTGAAAGCTCAGCCGGAACTCGAACGCGACTTGACGAAGCATTTGCAGCTCACCATGCGATTCGATGCCATGCAGGCGCGCCACGCAGAATTAGAGAAACAGCGTGAGGTCAGCCGGGCAGATGAGCTGCAGCGTCTGAGCCAGCTTCGGGAGATCAATCGTTCCTACCGCAACCTCGTGCAAAACCTGATGCGGCTGCAGACATCACAAATCCTGGGTCAGTCACGGGATGTTGCCAGCCTCGGCGACGATTCGACAAAGCTGATGGCCGACATCGAGAAAGTTGTGGGGCAGCGACGAGACTTCTACCTCTTTCAGGACGAACCGGCACTGGGAGCCGCCGGGGATAGCGAGTTGAAGCTGGTACGCGAGTTGGATCAACCGCTGACTGGCGACGTCCGCCGACACCAACTCGCCCTGCAAGCCTACACACTGGCCCAACTGGCCCAGCCCACAACGACCAATTCTCGCGAGAAGCTGGAGTTGGCGAAGAGCCTGGCCGAAGCTTCACTCGCAGATTCGAATGCGCCCAACGTCCTCGGGCACTGGGCACTGGCCATGGCCAGTCGCGAGCTTGGTCGTCTGGAAACGATCGTCGCACCTTGGGATCGGGTCGCTCATGAACGGGCCGCAGTTCGATTTGGCCGTGCCAGGCAAAGTCTGATCACCGCCAGGGCACAGATTCCAGAGGATTCCCAGGAAGCGACATGGATCCAGGAAGTCGATCGACAATTGACAGAACTGACATCACCCGACGCCGCGTTGCAGCAGGCGATGGCTCGGCTGGTGGCTGGTCAGCCAAACGAAGCGGTGGCGCTGGTCGAAAGATGTGCCACGCTGCATCGCACGCCGCAGGTGGCGGCATTACTCACCGATTGCAAAAGATTCGCAGGAGCCGCGCCGTCAGAGATGGATCAACTGACGGATCAGTTATGGGCCAGTCAACTCTGGACGGATGAAGACGATGCCGCCCGGTTGGTTCGCGGCCGACAGGGTGTCCTTGGCCTCTGGCGTCAACTCTCTGACGAAGGGCAGTCTCAGCGAAATGAGGATTGGCTTCGTACTTTCTCGATACGACTCGACGCAGCCCTTGCAGACCTGGCATTTGCCGCGAAGTCCGAAAGCTCACAGACGCGACGCATTGCGGAGTGCCATCGTTCGCTGGCGGCTGCCATGCAGTTGTTGCACAAGCCAGCTTCCAATCCCGAGTTCGCTCGGATGCAGTTAGAGAGTGTCCCCTTGGCTATTGCCGAGTTGGAACAAGACCTCGATCGTGCCCCGCTGCTCGAACAGTGGATTCGACGCGAGGCGGTGATTGCTGGACGCCTGGCTCAGGGGTACCTGGCGCTCCGGTTGTTGCCCGAATATCAATCGACTGCACCCCGTGCGTTTTCCAGTGCGGCTGATGCGCTGGCACTGGCTCCTACCGGAATGATGATGCCGCGAGTGCTGGGCACTCCAGTGTTGCAATCACTGTCGGGGCGGGCCGATGGTGCTGATGCCCGTTTAGCTCAGGAAGAGCAACTGGTAAGGCGTTCTTTGCAACGCCTGCTGCCCGCTGTGGCGGCGATGCAGCTCACACCCTCCGCAGCGATGGCGACCAATCTGAGCCAGGTCGCTCGCGATCTGGAGGCCCCCGCCGGCAGTATCGACTCTCGCTCCGAACTCGATCCACGCGAGAAGGGCAACGCCCGCATGACCGCCGCCAGTGAAGTTCGTACCGCCACAGTCATGGCGTTCCTCGCGGCCAACGAACCTGCCGCCGCACTTCGCGAATCGCTGATTCCCTGGCGCGCCGACTTGAAATTAGAGGATTTGCCTTCGCTCGATGTGAAGTCAATCCGCGAGAGCCTCCTGGACGAGAGCGATCCCGTCCGTAAATCAATCGCGGGACTGGCCATCGAAGAGTACGCCGCCTCGATGGTGACGCCGTCCGACAATCGGCTATCGCGTGAGTGGTTGGCGCTCGCAAAGGAACTGCAGCAGAGCGCCATGCAGCAGTTCGCCGACTCGTCGATCCTGCCGAAGACACATCCGACTGAGGTCGAACTGAACCGCCGGGCCGTTCAGCGATTGACTGATCCTGAGTTCTATCTCACCCAGTCGCGTAAGCTGGTTTCCGAACTGAGGTTGAACGACGCCCGCGAGTTGCTCGAAGCCGGGAGCCGTCGTCATCCCGATTCGATTCCGCTGCGCGAGGCACTCGTTCAAACCCTGATCGATGAGGCCGATCTGCGCCCCGATCAGTCGGCTGAACTCATGGCCCGGGCCATCGAACAACTCAAAGTTCTGACGGCCAATCCCTCACAGGGCTCTCTGGGCTCTGAATTGAAACTCGCCGAATTGTTTGAACGGGTTCAGAACGAGGCTGGAGCCCAATTGTTGTACCGGCAGGTGGTGAAACGGGCGACCGATCCCCGTCAGCAGTTGCTTGCCCGCTCTCGTCTGGCCGTGTTGCAAGTCCGAGCCGTGGCTCCTTGATCCCTCCCGATACTTCGACAATTGAACCGTCGGAATGATCCCGTGATGGCTACCTCCCAGGCCGGTTTCCCTTCGCCACGTTTCTTTCCAGGAGATAAACAATGCCAATCCGATTAAATCGCCGCGAAACCTGGCTCAACACCGCAAAAGTGCTCCTTGGGCTCTTCGTGCTGATCGCCACTGGTGACCTCACTGCCAGCGCGGCCGATAAGAAGTCACTGATCTACGTGAAGGACAAGAACGGCCACACGACATCACTCCTTCAAAAGGTCGTCGTGACGAGCGGCAAGGCGACACTTGCCAGTTCACCGAAGGAACCGGGCGAACCGATCGAGCCGTGGGCGATTTTCTTCCGTATCAAAAACGAAGACGGCTCCACCAAAGCGGTCAATGGCCGCGTGCGTGTGGGCGATTCCGAAGGCAATCCTCTCGGCTGGATTGGCGAACAGGACGTGCGTGAGTGGGATACCCGGTTCGTCCTCGAACCGATTGACCCTCAGAAGGAACGCGCCTTCGAGTTGAACGTGACGGGCGGCGGCACAGCCCGCCAGAATGCGACGCCGGAAGGCAAACGCCGCTACGCCTTGATCACGCAAACTCCCGCCGCTGAAAAGGGAGACGACACGGAGTATCCGGTGGTCGTTTATGCGGGCAACGTGCAGGGTGTCGGTCAGCAGGGAACCTTGAACAAACAGCGGAACGATTTAGAAAACGTCAAACTGGAACTGATGTTCGTCATCGAATCGACCGACTTCATGGTCGAGAAATACGACAATCGCCCGCTGTTCGACTATCTCAAGGATGCGATTCGCGAAACGGTCGATGTCATCCGCGAGGACAGTGGCCTGAAGGGCGCGATCAAACTGGGCTTTACCGAGTACCAGGACAATGTGCCGAAGGCAAATTTCACCAGTCGCCTTACGTGCGACCTGACGGACAACTACGACCAGTTTCTTTCACGCTTGGACGTTTTGGCCGCAACCGAACTCAAGGACGATTTTCCGGATGATGGGCTTGCGGGGCTCAATGAAGCCGTTCAGAAAGCCACTTGGTCCGGCAATAGCGTGAAGCATGTGATTCTCCTAGGGTCAGCTTCATTCCAGCTTAGCGAACGTGGCCGAAATCCTCCGCAATCCGGAGGACGAATGAATTTGCTCGAACCCAAAACTCGCGGTTACAACAGCACCGGACTCTCTGTACCCCAACTGATTAGCCGCGCGCGTCCGCAAGGGGGATCCGACTCCCGAGCACGAATCACTAAAACTTTACATGCCATGTTGCTTGGGCGGGATGTGATCAGAGATCTGAAACTTGATGATGATCTGTTGCAACTATGTGAGACGATTGCCAATTCCAGTGATGATGGACTTGAACCGATTTTCACGATGCTCACGAATAGATTGGGCAAGGAGGCGGGAGTCAAAACGCTCGTTCTCCTTCACACAATCCAAGTCATCAAGAATCAGCGACAGTTAGCAGAGTCACAATACGGCCAACTCGCCAAAAACAATGGCGAAGCGGATGGCATCTACATGGCCGTCGAGCCCAGTGGCGCGAAGGTGACTGAGGCGGCCCGCGCACTATCGGCCAAGTTGAAGGAATCATTCGTGGCGCTGGAGAGCGTGCGCGAAGGGAAAGGCTTGCCAGCTGCCTCAACCAACGAAATCTCGCAGCCACTCTACACACTCGTCGGAGCGGCGGCCGAGAAATTCAAGGACTCACCCGTATTAACCGGAACAGCCACCGTGCGCGATAAGCGGGGACGTGAAGTCGCCTTCAAGAAGGTCATGGTCTCCGAGCAGGAGTTGCGCCACGTGAAGAGTACCCTCGACGCCCTCTTCACAAAATTCAAATCGAAGAGCAGCAAGGCCGATCGACAGGACGTCGGCAGTATTCTCAACGATTTGAAAGAGGTCCTCGCCGAAGCCGGTGCCGGGCAGGAATTGACGGCCGAGGTTAAGCTCAAGGATTTGATCTCGGACCTGCCGCTCAAGACCGCAGCACTCGACACCTCTCCGGCAGACTTGGCCCTCATGACGACCGAGGCCTTCAAACAATGGCTCGAACGGATCGAAGCAGCCGTCTTCCGTATTGACGATCTGCTCACCAGCAAACAGGACTGGCTGACACTTTCGGAAAAAGCGGTCAATGAAAAGTTTACGTTTCTGCGACTCAGCGAACTTCCCTGACCACCATCTTGACGAAGCAATCAGACGGGCCAATCCATGCACAATCACTCAACCAATGAACGACAGTTCGAGTCTCCGCCCGAGATCGTGCTCGAACTCGACGGCCTTGAACAGCGGCTGTACGATCCCGAACGGGGTGAGGAATTCACCGTACGGGTCTCTCAACCACTGCGCATTGCCAGCCGCAATCTGGTTGCGCTGCTCGGTCCCAGTGGCTGCGGCAAGACAACTCTGCTGACAATTCTTGGTCTGTTACGAGCTCCGTCCCATCCACAGACATTACGCCGTTTCGTCATGCGTACGCCCAACCCCAACGGGTTCTGGGAGGAACACGACCTGCGTTCGCTCTGGCTGAGTGGAGCACAGCGGAGCATCGAACGCTTGCGGCGTCAACGGATCGGCTTCGCGTTACAAAGTGGCGAACTCCTCCCTGCGCTCACAGTCCGCGAAAATATCGCCACGCCTTTGATGCTCAACGGTGTCACGTCAGCCGTCTGCCGCACTCGGGTCGATGAATTGCTCGAATCGTTCGCACTGAACGGGGCACCACGAGCCAATGGGAAAGGTCGGCGGATTGATCAATCGCGGATCAACAAGTTATCGGGCGGAGAGTACCAGCGCGTCGCTCTCGCCCGGGCCATCGTCCACCGTCCCACACTGCTCTATGTCGATGAACCGACAAGTGCTCTGAACCGGGACCTGGCCTGGGGAGCCTTGCAGCAGGTGCGGTCGCTCCAGTGTAGCCCCAACTCACACGGGGCAGCCGTGATGATCACGCATGACGAACAACTCGCCGCCGCCTTTGCTGACATGATCGTGCGGATGGCTCCCGTCCCCGGTCAATCAGCCGGCGAGGTGGTCGAGATCGTTGCGAATGTACCCTCCGCGGCCGCAGAAGTGCCGGAAACAACCCTCACGGAGTCTGCAACATGATGCGGCGCTGGCAGTTTTACTTACGACTCGGCTGGCTTGATCTGGTTCGCTTGTGGCCGACAACTAGGCATCACGCCATCATTGTCGCCGGAATCTGCCTGCCGATTCTCATGTTGCTGGGAATCAAACGCGGGCATGTAGCCGAATTGCGTCGCGATCTCGTGACCAGTCCGATCGGACGGCAGGTCACCTTCTGGTCGGCTCGCAAGGGCGAGCTGATGGATCGTACTGCCGTTGCCCGTCTCAGTAGTGAGCTGCCATCAGTCGAAGTCATCATTCCCGAAATTCAGCGTGTCGTCAGATTATCTCGGACTGAGTCGATCTCTTCCGCTTCATCGCCAAACGAGGAAATGGGCATTTCCGCCACACTCTATGCCACCCGCCCGGGCGATCCGATGCTGGCTCAACTCGGGATAGCAGCACCTGCGGCAGGTGAGCGCTCGATTGTGCTGGGAGAAGGACTGGCCCGGCGGCTGCAAGTCGGCGCAGGTCAACAGGTCGATCTCCATCTGACGCGCGGTCGCGATCATCAGGAAGAACAAGTCTCACTGACCTGTACCATCCTGGCTGTGATGCCCACCGAGCAACAGGATGCCGCCATCGGCTACCTCGACCTCGACCTGCTCGACGCCTGCGAGCAGTTCGTGCGCGGTCAACGGGTGGAGTCCTTGAACTGGCCCAGCGCCCGCACTCCGGCACGCGACGGCTATTCGAGCTACCTCATCTTCTGCGAACGCGAGAACGACCTGACAGAAGACGATCGCAAGTTTCTCGCCGATCGAGGCTTCTTATTGACAGATCGAACGGCTGAACCACCCACTCCGCTCGACAGGTTGCTCGCACCCGGCTCGCGAGAAGAGCTGCGGATCTATGAAGCTGCGACGACTCAAACCAGCCAGCGCCCAGAACCGCGTCTATTCTTTGCACCATCTGAACTCAGTGAACAGACGACTGCCGACGATGTCATCCTCCCTTGGAACCCACCCGCCAGTGCCGAACACGAAGGTCGCCCATGGATATTAGCCGGTCTCTCTCTGCCACGAAGAACATGGCTGCGTGAGTACTTCGTTCAGGCCGATTTGCCCTTCGATTACGATGCCGAACCGTTTCAGGCGCGGACACTCGCACCGCTGGAACCGATCTCGCTGGTCTGCCTGCTCGACGCGAAGCAACGTCTCGCCATTCCCTGCGTTGGTAGAAATAGCTCTTCTTCGGAAACACTCACATCACCCGCTGAGTCTCCCTCGGACGCATCACCTCCCGGCGATTCCTCAACCGAACCAATCGCTCCCGCCAGTGACCTGAATCCTGCCAGTGCCCTCGCTCCCGCCAGTGCTCTCGCTCCCGCCAGTGCTCTCGCTCCCGCCAGTGCCCTCACTCCCGACAATATCACGACAAACAATCGCCAGGCCTCTCCCGGTTTACCCGACATTGCCATCGTACCAGCGAACCTTACCGCGTGGCTCGCGGCTTATCGCGCCAGCATGGCCGTCTACGACCCGACGATTCAACTCTTTGTACCGTTGCCACAGTCACCTGTGTACGACCGCGCCCGGCTTTACGCCCGCACCATCGACGATGTCCCCGCCGTGGTCTCGGCGCTCTCGAACCAGCAGTTTGCCGTCATGTCCGAGACAGGCCGCATTGCCGAGATTCATCGCCAGGACCGTTCCCTGCAACTGCTGGTGTGGGTGGTCGGCATTGGAGTCTTCCTGTTCGGCATCGTGACTGTCGTCAGCGTGTTGATGGATTCGACCGACCGCAAGCGAGGCACAATCGGCATTCTGCGTGTGATGGGTGTCTCACCTTGCGGCATCTTTGTGTCGATCCTGCTCCGATCAGCCATGATCGGTCTCTTCGCTGCCGCCTTAAGTCTGGCCTGTGGCGTGGGATTGGCCATAGCTCTTGAATGGCAACCCGCTTCGACAGCCCACTGGTTGAGCTGGAAACCGGTCGTCCATATTGAGTTGCATCCCTGGGACATGGCCATTGTCGCAGCCGGTGCATTGCTCTGTTGTGGCCTTGGTTCGCTTCCTCCCGCGTGGCGAGCCAGCCGTCTCGATCCATTCGATGCCATCGTCGAAGGTCGCTTTCGTTGACCATGCCCTGCCATCTGAACCCGACCTGTTTTTAACGTCTTTGTCACCATAGGCTCATTCATGCACTCCAAAAATCGACGACTGCAAACAGGACCATTGTTACTCCTGTTCTTGGCCCTGGCAGGATGGGGAATGCCTCGAACCGTCGCTCATGCCGCACCACCGGGCGAACTGTTCGAGTTGCCATTAATAGGGACCGCACCTGCTCAGACGTTGCGATTTCGCTTTTGCCCCGCCGGAACAATTCGGCCAGGCCAACCGACACGCGACGCTTCAGGCAGCTCCGCCAACGCGCTGCCCCCCATTTCCCTCCGTGAATTTTATCTGGGTGAGACAGAGGTCACGCTGGCTCAGTTCCGCGCAGTCCTGGGTGCACCGGGAATGGCAGTCCTCAAGAAGGAAGCAGCGAAGTTTCAGGCCATGAACCCCCAGCTGTTCGATCTCATCCAACAGGGTGAATCGGAACCAGCCTTCTATGTCGGGCTGGAGGGTGCCGTTCAGTTCTGCCTTCGCGTACAAGCCGGCATCGACGAAGAGCGGATGAAACAGGCCGCACCGTCAATCGAAGCTCGACGGATCAGGTTGCCGTCGCATGTCGAATGGCAGTATGCCGCCCGGGCCATTGCCGACGCGGGTCAACAGTCGCGGTTACCTCACTTCAATCGCAATATCCCTTTCGCCCAGTTGTCTGCCGGTACGCAGGAAAAGTGCCGCGAAGTCTGGTCAAAACTGGGACGGACCGATCCCTTTGTTGGCTCGCAGGAACAGCTGCTTGGTCTCACAGCAGCAGTCGGACAGGAAGAGCAGGCCAAGGTCAAAGACATTCTGGCCGAGTGGTTCACGAAACTGCTGGGTGTCCCTGCTCGTAACGCCAGTGGATTGGGCGCCATCAGGCCTGTGGCCCAGGCTCAGGCCAATGCCTGGAACATTCACGATAGCCACGACAATCTGACCGAATGGGTGATCTGGGCAACAACTTCGGATCGACGCGATGAACTTTGGCAATCGCTCGCCTCCAAAGTCGCGACCGGAGCTTCGCTGGATGGCCAGGGCGATCTCTTCCTCGCGGGTGGTTTCTTCGCTGAGCCCTATCACGGAGAGAACATTCTCTCCCATTTCACCCTGTGGGGCGGCCCGAAACTGACCGAGGGGGCACCACAGCCATTCGAATATGAATCCGGTTTGGTCGGAGAGTTTTCTCCAGGCTTTCGCGTGTTGATGGAGCGGAAAATTGCCTCAGACTGGCTGTTTGCCCTGCGACGAGGACTCTACGCTCAAGGCCAATGGCAACCGTCGGCCCGAACTTACCTCGACGAGAGTCAGCGATTGTTGGATGAACTCGCCGACGCCAATCATCCCGGCATCGCAACCATCGAGTTTTATCGCACTCTTCAAACGCTCGATTCAGGCGGGAAATCACGTGCCGCAAAGATGTTCGATCGTCTCGCCCAGGCGAAACCCGAAGCTCCAGCACGAGCAAAACCCAACTACGCTGCGCTACTGGACGACACCCCCTCACCCGCTGCAACCGTCGAAGCCACTCCCGTCAACGACGACGCCCTCTTCTGGCAGACACTGTCGATGGCTCAATCAGCCCGTCCCAATTAACGGAATGTTTTATCGTCCCGTCAGCCCGTTGCACCACCCGCCGTATCACCCCGGTTACCAAAGAAATCAAAGAAGACAGGGTGGCCCAGACGTCGCCTTGCACGTCTGGGTATACACACAGGAGCATTACGTGATTAGTCAGGCAGCATGCAACCGGTTATGAGTACTATATGTTATTAAATTGGCAATTGTAATGACATTTTGGCATGCAGACTGAGTTCACGAGAATCTAACTTCGATTTTATATCGATTTGAGTTGAATGCGTGTGGAGTTCCGAAGTTAACGCGATTAGACAGAAAACGTCGGCAGATCGTGATAGCAACCTGGCGAGTATCTTGGATTTCTTGTGTGGTCCTAAATGATGCACTGGATTTTGATAGCTAGTATCGGAACGATGCTCAATGAGATATTGATCTTGTTCAGGCTCTCTTGTCTTTTATAATAGTATTGATTTACAGCTTCACGATGAGGTGTGGTATGAGCGAACGACAGTTTTATCTCTGGAATAGTGTGATTCTTGCCAATCTGATCTTTAGTGTGGTGTTAGTCGCTCCAGTGGACGCACAGACGTTGACCACACCTTCCTCCCTTGAGTCCCCGTTCACAGCTGATGGAGCCAAAGCCGGTCAGGAGGCATGGGCCAAGCATCTGGGGAAGTCTGTTGTTGAGAAAAATACAATCGGCATGGATCTGGTGTTGATTCCCCCAGGTAAATTTCGCTTGGGAAGTCCCCCCGGTGAAAATGGTCGTGATACCGACGAAAAACAGGTCGACGTAACGCTCACCCAGCCCTTCCGGCTGGGCCGCACGGAAGTGACCCTGGGACAGTGGAGGCAGGTGATGGGAACCATTCCCTGGAACCGAGAAAACTTCATCAAAAAAGGGCCAGACTATCCTGCGACATTTGTCAGCTGGGAGGATGCCCGGGCGTTTTGTGAGAAGTTGAGTCAGATAGAAGGCAAGACATATCTGTTACCGACGGAAGCCCAGTGGGAGTGGAGTTGCCGGGGAGGCACGACAACCCGGTTCTCGATCCCCAATGAGAAGTATCTCACGGAATACGCATGGTTTAATGATAATGCCGCCGACGAAAAGTATGCCCACCGCGTGGGCCTAAAGCGGCCCAATCCGTTTGGCCTGTCCGACATTCATGGGAACGCATGGGAATGGTGTCAGGATTGGTACGGAGAAAGATATTCCATAATTAGTTCGATCGACCCGTGTGGCCCATCGTCTGGGAGTGATCGTGTGATTCGCGGTGGGAGTTGGGACAGTATCACGAGGGGCATTCGCTCGGCTGAACGCGGCGGGGGCTCGCCAGACGCCGGGAGCTACCTCGTCGGTTTCCGTGTATCGAGGATTGAATTACCCTGAGCCGCTTAAACCTTTTAACTTTTGAACTTTTTCTGGATTGCTGTTTTTGACTTGATAAATCCTGCCTTCGCGTGGGGTGGCCCAGACGTGGCCTTGCACGTCTGGGTGACGACAGTCACAAGAAACACTCTCCAAGCAGTTCAGCCACCTCACCAACTCCTCGATCACTTCAATCCCTACCCCTGATTTCCACCGGCCAGTATCATTGGTCGATGTGTCTCGATCGAGATTGATGGCCACCCAACACGCTTTTAAAGGCACAGCTGTGCCTGCCAATTCTGCCAACCCCTCGTATCCAAAAAACTACTTGGCGGGTGAATCCAATTGACGAATTCGTTCCAGGATGCGCAGCGGTTGCTCGCGACCGAATTCTTTTGGTGCATTGAATGCGGCAAACTTGCAAAACCGGACAAAAGCGGCCCGTTGAGCTGTGTTGTAAAGTTTCGCAAAGGAAATGTCGTCTCCTCTTGATCCGCGAATCAATCCCGAGAGGTCGAAGAGAAAAGCGTCATACATCAATCCATCTCGAATTCCCTCTTGAAGAACTGCGCGAAGGATCGCCGGCGAATAGAACTTTTTGGCAGCCGGGTTCATGAAGAAGACCGCATCTGTCCGGGCGAAGAGATGATCGACGGGCACACGGCGCCAGTCAGTCCGTTCAGCGGTCTTTGCCAAAGAGAGTTCGTGACAATCAAAACCGTAGCTCGCATGGAAGGCCGCTTCATACAATGTTGTTCCATCATGCAACTCGACCCCCGCGAACGCACCCTCGATGAAGCGGATCAGCCATTCCCGCAACGTCATCGACCGCGTCTCCATATCCATCTTTCTGCGTTCAGCGCCAAAGTAAAACACTCACGCCCCGGGTGCCACTGCTGGCTTGCCAGCAGTGCTCCTCTGATCCTCCAGCCAACTCAATTACATCTCCTATCTGACAATCTCCCACTCACTAGCTGCCACCAGCCATCTCAACTGGTCGATGTGTCTCGGTCAAGATTGATGGCTTCTCTTCACGGTTCCTGAAACTACTGCGGGACCAGCCAGTTGCTTCACCCGCCGCCAAGGTGACAACCCGATAATCAGTTCAGCACATTTATTCATCATATCGAATCAGGGGTCGGTGCGATCAAAATATGCCGTACTAAATCGAAAGCGAGGCGATCCCGTCGCAATCTCAAATCCCTCAATATATGTTGCGTCACATGTCGCACCATAACTGGCGACAACACCGTCCGAAACACTGATCCCGGCAAGGTGAATACCAGAAATGCCAGATGCCCCGGCCAGTGAACTACACCAAACTTCCTGCCGCCATACCAATTTCTTTGAATCAATATCAAAGCAAAAGATGCTGTAGGGAAATGCCCACGTACCGGCAACTGCCACAAAACATTTCGGCCCCTCTTTTGCAACAGCGAGAGTAAAAATTCCTGCTGCAGGGTTTACTTCACTCAAGTCCAAGGGCACAGTCATACCTTTCATTTGAACGAAAAGTTGATGCCCGACTTTTTCAACCGTGGTGTCAAGTGGATGGAAAAATCGACCGGTTCTCTGCCACCCGATTCTGGCAAGTTTCGCCGCACCTGCTTCTGTCTCAAGATTTAACCTGTCCGAGAAGGAGCGGCCCCACCAATCTGGGAGAACGCAATGAAGTCGACCTTGTACGAAGCCTGAAAATGTAGATCCGCCGACGACTGACCCAATGAGATCCCTTGAGTTGCCATGACGTCGGCAGAGCTTCTCCCATCGAGCAAACAACTGTGCAGAAATGTCATCAGACGCTTCAAGATCATTTAATTCATCCACACTGGACGATAACAGTACCTTGCTGGCTGCGTCAGGAAACGTGTCCCAATCGTTTTCTCCGATCGCCTTTGGGAATTGTGGCAACTCCTTGTCACTGCAGACGGCTTTATTGCTAATACACGTCGCCGCAACAGAGATAAGGAGTATATACAGGATTGTATTACACGCTGATCTCATTAACTCTTCCTTTCATGATCGATCCCGCTTGCGAATGGAAACCCGCCCAGTGTGCCACTGCTGGCTTGCCAGCAGTGCTCCTCGGATCCTCTAACCAACTCATCCACCTCACCGATCAGGCGACAGGTGTATCACATTCGCCGGCTAATGTGACACAGTTGGCGTGAAAATAGCCGCAATCGCACCTAAAATTAATGCAACAAGCGACACAACAACACATACCTTCAGAACTCTTCTCCAAAACATAGCTTTACAACCCTTTAAAGCACATTTTCGCAGCATGCTTCTACAAAGCGGGAAAGTTATAGTGTAAGTAGAGTCTCTGACCTGTTGAGAATCAATTCTAATCATGAGTTGCTGTGGTGATTCGGCCATTTTGTGGCTGGATTATCCTGCTCTAACACGACGACATGGCGATGCACTCTGTGTGCCACTGCTGGCTTGCCAGCAGTGCTCCTCGGATCCTCCAGCCAGCTCAACCACTTCACCAACCCCACGATCACTACAATACCCGCACCGTGGGTGCCATCAGCCATCTCCATTGTCGATGTGTCTCAATCGAGATTGGTGGCTGCCCATCACGGTTTCTAAAACCACTACTGGGCCAGTCAATTCTGCCACCACTACAAACGTCGTTTGCAGGCCCCTATTTCACTTCCATCTTGGGGAACGGCACTTGATCCACCAGTCGATCGGCGCGACTGGTAACATCCGTCGGCTCGCCCACGACAAAAATCAATGTCTGGCGAAGCGTGGCATGATCTGGCCAATCGGTCTCAATACCTGGCAGGAGGATATTGAGTTGATGCTGGGCCAGGTCGAGTTTGTTGAACACCATCTGCGTCTGATGCGGTGATTGATCAGTTTCTTTTTCGCCGAAAACGACAGCCACTGCTAACTTGTCACCAAACGCCATGGCCCATCCGCCCAGATCCTGCGGCTTCCAGAACTTATAGCCATCTTCGGTGAACGTTCCCCTGGCAGATCGCTGATAGGGCAGGGCGGTACGCCGCAGGGGAATCCAGTTCTCGAAGTAAGACGTCAACGAGCCTCGCCACAGTTGGTCAGCAACGAGAACTGTCCTTTCTGATGCCGACGCGTCCCACTGCTTCCCATCCCACGTTCTCACAACCACGTCGCGCAGTTCCCAGGGTCTGCGTAGCACGGTGCGTTCCAGTTTGAGGCTGCCATCCTCAAGAACCTCGTAGCGGCAAGTGGTCTCAAAATCGGGACGCCCATGGCGGTCAAGTTCCGCATAGAACCAGTGCGTGATCTGCGACTTGAAAACCAGCGTGCCCATGTGGCCGGTTTTCGGCGACTCCAACGCATCGCACGTGAACTTTCCATGGAAACAGCCTTCCATCGTCACGTTCGCTCTGACGTCCTTGTCACCGGAATCATGAGGCGAACCCAGATAGCGTGAATTCCAATACGTCCACTGAATCACACGATCTGTCGTCTCCCCCTGGAACGAATCGCCCACCAGATTAGTCTCAGGTGCGAGATCAACATCGTAAAGACCACAAATGGCCCCTCCTTTGTTGAAGACATATTGAAAGCGTCGATTGGCCGCCGTCCTGATACTCAGCGTGCGAGTGTTCGCATCGTAGGAGGAAACAGCTTCCTGCGCGATCAAGGGCGTAGCCACACCAAAACCCGCCACCACAACCACGACGACCATCCGGAAGATATTTAACAAGATTGAAACCTCCCGATCCTCGCAAACACACTTAACCGTACTGTCACATTCGACGAGACAGAAAAAACATTTCACTTGTTACTCCCGTTCGATAAACTCTCATGTCAAATCGGAGACTCTTGCGTCACGAAGTGTTGTATATGTGAATGGCTTAAAGTCAATCTTGTACTCCGATTCACTCCTGAATCCACGAAACAACTTCACGTCAGGATTCTGCCCATGTAGAATCAGGCATAACATGTCAATATCTTGGACTGTCATTTGCGCTCCGAAGTAGACAGCCGTTAATGCGGATGAGTTATATGTATATGCAGTTCCTACTTCCTTGTGGATTACTCGCCACTCTCTTTCGTACGCCCAATCAGCGGATTTTCTGCAAAACAGATCAAGTACTTGCTGGTAATCCTCGTCTACCATTAGGCGAGACACACTTACCTCCGGAATGTCTGTGCCATAGGTGACCCGGTGAATTTTAATAAAGGGCTCAAAGTCAGTACTAAATTCTAAACAAAACCCACGATGCTGCCCTCCGTAGTGTGACCACATCAGTAGGTTGTTGTTAATCTCGGAAAAGCAGCTAATTCCATGCGAGGTGTTGAATTCGTTACATTTTTTTTCAACGAGAAATCTAGTGGATGCCACCAATTGTTCTTTCAGGGTTGGAATCGGTGACAATTCCAATTGCTGCTTGATTTCTTTTGGCGTATCTGGACTTGAAATAAGCTTCGCTAACACCGCGCAAACCTCAATGTCTGTTGGTGCCTTAAATCGCGGCGTCAGGGCACAATCATACGGATCATTGAAACTAGATGGAGGTCCAAAATATAGAGATTGTTGTTTTAGATTCTGAATTGCTCGGAGTGTAAATGGTTCATACTTGTAAAGAGTCGTTGGTCGTTCACTCATTACGCTGCCCTTAGATAGCAATTCAGTTGGTAGACAAAAAGTAAACTGAGTGTGAACGTCGGCCTATCAATTTGAGGCTATCAGTAAATTCAAGATAGCCAAGCCAAGATCGACTCTTGAACACTGCAATAAATAGCCAGTCAACCTATATGATCAACACCATCCTTCAACTGTCGACTTCTATTGAACCTTCCGATGGACCCTCGACAGACTCATGAGGTTCTTCGCTGCCTTCGCGTCTTCGCGAGATCCAGATCATCGCCACGCACAGACCCTACGGCGCGACGACCAGCCGCCGGATTTCCATTTGCGGCACCGTAAGCTTCAAGATCATCTGCAAGGTCGAGCCGACATCGGCCGTCTCATCCGTATCGAACTCGACGGGTTCGGTCATTGAGGCCATGCCGACGACGTTGCCATATCGATCGAGGATCGGCCCGCCGCTTGATCCAATGGCGTAGTCCGCACTGATCGACATCCATTTTTCAGGCCGCTCATTTTTGCGACTGCCAATCTGCTGATAACGCGTCACATAACCTTGTGTGAACATGAAATGGGCGGATCCCGGATGCGTCAGCGCTCCCACCCAGGCACCGACGGCAGCCGATTTCCCCAAGGGAATGGGCGTCAGATCTTTCGCCGTAATCCGGGCAATCGCCACATCCGCCCGGCGATCGGCAGCGAGAATTTCCGTCACCGGATAGACATCACCCTGCAGGGTCATCACAGCAAAGCATTCCAGCTCGGTCGTATCGAACACATGATAGTTGGTGACAATCACACCATCGGCAGCCAGCACCCAGGCGGTGGCATTGCTGACATAATGAAACCGCGGTGGTTGCGTGCGAGTCTGCTGTAAGCTGCCAATCAGCAGGGTAGAAGTAGCGACCATCCGGTAGACTTCTTCGGGCGAAAGGACGGCCGTTCGAGGCGGTGGCAATTCGAGTGTGACCTGCCGCCGCTCAAGCTGCTTTTTCATATCGCGAGAAGAGAGACACTGGCCCCCTTTCGCCAGCAAAATCGCCTTGCGCTCGAAGTTCCGGGAAAACTCTTCATCATTAATAAACACCGGCTCATCATTGGCAACCACTGGCCGATTGCCAGCCTCAGCCGCAGCCTCTGCTGTCTGTGCAACAAGCTTCTGGCCCTGCAAAACTTCCTGCTCACAGAGAACTGAGGTTCTCGGATTTTTGGCAACTTGCCGTTCAGAAGGAGAGCGCGTCTCAGCCTCGGTGTTCCATGCCGGTGTCGGGAGAGGCGCCGGGGAGTATTTCAGCAGGTGGGAAAATCCCCAGCTTCCAGCCGCAACGAATACGATCGCAGCAGCGAGACAAGCAACTCGACTCCAGTGCCTTTCCAGCCAGTGCGTCATTTATCGCTCCAGGCGTGAACGACGATCCCGCCACTCAATGGTCGATTTTCCCACGTACTTATCCAGAAAGGCCAGAATATGGTCTTCCGTCTTCAGCTTGCGACCCAAAAGTCCAGTACCTCGCAGCCCACCCTCATAGGTTTCCAGATAAATGTGATCCCTTTTGTCGGGATTCAGCTTTTCAGCCAGCTTTTTGGCAGCACCTTTATCAGCCGTATCTTTGGAACCGACGCCAATCAAGACCGGCAAGCCCAGAATTCGCACGGCTGTTTCTGACTGTGCCGTATTCATCCCCTGAATGGAGCCTTCTGGAGAGAGCAGCACCAGGGCCCGCACATCCTGCCCGCGAGGCGTTCTCGCTGCGACAGTGGGGGCATCATCCCAGGGAATCTTCGACCAGTCGAGTTCCGTATAAGCTGTGGCAATGGCTGTCGAAAAATCGGCACCAAGAATAGCCAGCTTGCTCATATTCAGCTTTTCGGCCATGTGCTCGTCGTACAGAAACTTTTTCACTGCTTCGAGATCGCCGGGAATCATGGCCTGATAATCGCGAGGCTTGAGTTGAGGTGCATTGTTCTTGGTGGCTCCAGGGGCCACCGCTGGCCCAGGAACCAGGGGAGTCTCACCATGCCCGCGCAAGTCAACCGTCACGACGGCATAACCGGCATCATTCAGAAATGGTGCCAGCGAGCTGTTGAAATTCTGCCGTGAACCTTTCTTGCCGTGCAGCAAGATCACAACGGGTGTGTCTTTGCCTTTTTTCCCTGCAAAGTAAGAAATTTTCAGTGGGATTCCGTCTTTGGTCACCAGCGTCTTGTCTTCAAACCGGCTCACCGCAGCGGCTGGCTTGGTCGCCTGGGCATACAACGATTCTGGAGCCCATACACTCACACACGTGGCCAGAACCGCCAGTGCCAGCGATTGCCCCCAAGCTCGGCAACGACCACACAACGATGTTTGCGACAGTCTATCAATCATCAGACGGAGCATTGCTGTTCCTTCTAGAACGCCTTCCGGGCCAATCAGGTGCAGGTCAACAGGCGAGA
Source organism: Planctopirus limnophila DSM 3776 (assembly GCF_000092105.1). NCBI lineage: Bacteria > Pseudomonadati > Planctomycetota > Planctomycetia > Planctomycetales > Planctomycetaceae > Planctopirus > Planctopirus limnophila. Next base: position 1,279,907 of record NC_014148.1, read on the forward strand.
GCCATCCGCTTGCTCAGATGTTCTCAATTGTGATCTCAAGTGTGGTCTCAATCGAGGTTTCCGCTGCCCGGAAAATCGCGTTCAATAACTGTGGTTCATCCAGATGTAACGATCTCTTGAAGTCTAAACCTGAACATGGCCAAGTTCAATTCGTGAATTCTCACTCACAGGCCAATTCTTCAAATCCATCCTCGTACGATCCATACAGCTTTCCCGACAGTCAGAAAGCGATGAACGTGCCGGATGTCAGCCGACTGCCAAACTTCGAGTCCGTTATTCCTCGTACAGGCGTGTGAAGATCTCACCCCGGGAATTGATCCAGCCGCGATACAGGCCCTCGCAATTGCGCGAAGTTGTCCATTGACCCTGACTGTTGAGCACAATGGCCGCACCTTCTCCGCCAGCCGCCTTCAACTGGCGATTGATCACTTCCTGAGCCGCCTGCTGAACATTGAGGCCGCGATACTTGATCTGCGAAACGATCTCTTTCGAGACGCCATAGCGAATAAAAAATTCTCCATGCCCGGTGCAGGAGACAGCTGCAGCGCCATCCTCCGCGTATGTCCCCGCACCAATAATGGGCGAATCTCCCACTCGGCCGAACATCTTGTTCGTCATACCGCCGGTCGATGTTCCGGCTGCTAACTGACCCTGGCTGTTGCGAGCCACCGCTCCGACTGTTCCAAAATAAGTGCTCGATTTGGGCTCCAGATCAGCTCGGCCGCCGTTTTTCTTTTCTTCAGCCCACACCCGGCTGATATCTTTCCACCGGCTCTCTGTCCAGAAGTAGGCGGGATCGACAATCTCCAGACCCTGCTGTGTCGAAAAAACTTCCGCACCCCGGCCGATCATCATCACGTGCTTTGATTTTTCCATCACAGCCCGTGCAGCAGAAATCGGATTCCGCACAATGGTCACACTGGCAACGGCACCGGCCCGCTTGGTCGTCCCCTCCATAATCGAAGCATCAAGTTCATTACGGCCTTCATGAGTAAAGACCGCCCCTCGACCGGCATTAAAGTTCGGATCATCCTCCAGCACTCGAATCGCGGCTTCCAGGCCATCCAGAGGCAACGCGTTGGGCTCTTTGAGTCGCTTGGCTCCTGCTTCAAGAGCAGCCTTCAGCCCGGCTCGAATCTTCTTCTCCAACTCGGGAGTCATGTCCTTTTTGTCAACGCCCGTGCCGCCATGCACACCCAGCACCACATCTTCGATAATCAGATCACTGCCGACGTTATCCAATTGGATCTCCTGTCCCCGGACCACCCTCAACCCGAATTCGCTGCACCCCGCCAGCACACCCAGCACCAGGCACCATTTGAGCCAGACACGTCGAATACAGTTCCCACCACCAGCATGTGATCCCCGCATCGTCAATGACTCCATTTGAAGGCTGAACCTGGATTCGCTGCACCACTCCGCCCCGGCGGCAGCAGCCAGGGCATCTTTCTCACGATTTGAACTATCGCAAAAATCGCCAGGAAATTCATCAACCCTCTGTGAATTGAGCCCATGGGCCCCTACCAACGAGCCGGAAGCGTCAGCGACGGGCATTCAGTAGGGTCCGCTGTGCGGACCATAACCCGCTGTTCGTCACAGATTGCCCGTCCCGATCGACCTTCGTGCCGGAAACAGACGAGGTTCGTTACCCGAAGAACACCTCTGCAAATGCCCTCCTGCAGCGTTACCACCACGATAGAGCACAGTATTTCAACCGAAGCCACCCTGCGAAACAATACGACTAATGATCGAAACGATCATCTTTCTTCAAGGTGCTAAGAAACTCTTCCCAGCAATTGACTACTCCATCAAACAATTCATCGGGGAAGTCCGTAGTACTGCGATTCTCCTTGAATCCCTCGAACGCTGATGAACAATTTCGGAAGAATACTCCAAAAGTATCTTTATCAAGTTCGTCGAGAACGATGAATTCAAAACCCTGTCGCAATGGCGAATATGCTTCCTCAAGAATCTCTTGTTCGGAAGAGTTAAGTCGTTGCCATGTGAATTCGACGATTATCCAAAATGCGACTGATCCAGATGTCCAAATGTCTTTTTCAGTAATATGAATTGTGCCTGACATTTTTCACTCCACGACTAACGCTCTTGATTAGAGAGCATTAGGCAACCCTGCCGGGACCCCACTGCTGGCTTGCCCAGCAGTGCTCCTCCCAATAACAAAGAGGGCCGACCCACATTCAATTCCACCAAATCATGGCAAATGGCCTCTTACCGTACTAGCGAAATCTGAAGCTCCCTCGCCATTCGATCACAAATTACCGCCAACTCATTCCTACGATTCCGCCAGCCCCTCTTCAACAGCCTTCTTAGCCTCATGCTCTCTCAGCAGCTTGAGCAACTGCTGGCGTTCCTCAGGAGTCAGGAAAAACTCCCCACGACCGTAGCCACCTCGTCGCGGCTCACGATCCACTGGCGGCTGGCTTTGACCCACAGGCCCGGGCCTGGGTCGTTCATCCTCAGGAACTGCCGATACCAACCCACCCTTGGAAGTATGACCCTGCAAACCTCGCCCCGGCGAACCGGGCTGCTCTTTAGAAGTGGTCGGAGAGGTAAATACCGGCAAAAATAACCCCGGGATCATGGTCGGCTCATGATCCAGCGGACAACCCCGCAGAAATTCAGGAACCTCAATGCGCGATCCATCTTTGGCTTCCGCTATCCCTTCCGATTCAGGTTTCGACAGTCCCGCCTGATGAGGATGCAGCCATTCGCGATAGACCCTGATGATCTGTTCTTTAGGCCCGAAGCGACGTTCCAGAGTTTGCCATTTCAACCGCGCCAGGCGGTCAAATTCACTCCTCGTCGGATAATGATTGATCTCCCCGCAGACGCGATTCATCTCGCGGAGCAACTCCTCATCGGTGTAAATCTTCGGCATCGGAGCACGCCGCTTCAGACCGGCATAACGCCGCAGATGGCTCCACGATTGCCAGTGCGCAAAGACCTTGGTCGTCGAAATCCCCGTCTCGCGCGTAAACCGCTGCAGAGAAATCTCCGGCCCCAGACGCTCCACCAGTTTTCGCAGACTTCTCAATATCTCGGCAGCTTTGGGCTTCACAGCAATCTCAGGCCTCGAAATAGTCCCTTCGAGGGTGCCGTTGGCAATTTTCCACAAAGCCACTCACACGAGATACCCTCTCATAGAACCAGCCCATGTTGCGCGCAACCCACCTTCCCATTCCTCAAGGGAACATCACTCGCCCCCAAAAACGAGCCGGAAGCGTCAGCGACGGACATTCAGCATTGATCTATATAGGGCAGGCCCCCGCCTGCCTTCCACACTCGCATTTACCAGAACGTGAAAAACTCAGGCAATGCATGGGTCTCATGAAGGTCAGCAACAATATGTACGATCGCCGCCAGCGCGACAAACCAGAACGTGTCGACAATATTCTTTCTCATCACCCGGGGGACCATAGTGTACGACTGTGGTTCTTCATAGGTAGAGAGCTTGGGCCAGAATGCGGGAACGCGCCGGCAATACTCCTGATATTCTTCGTTATGAGCAGCCGAGAGTCGCACCTCTTCGCAACTGATGATCCATGGGTAATACAGCGAGAAAAAGAGGAGCATCACCAGTGGGAGCAGGATTGTCTCTGAACACAGACCAATCCCGATCATACCAATCGCGCTGAAGAAATAGAGGGGATTCCTGCAGATCGAGTAGGGGCCGGATTGAACAAGAACTCTGGTTTTATATCCCGAAATAAACAGATTACTCCAGGTACGACCGAGCATACCAATAGCGGCCATACAGATCCCGATGAAGAAGAAAAGCTCTCGCATGACACCATGCAGCGGCCAGGCACTTCCTGTCGCTAATAAGGTCGTCATGGCGAAAAGACCGAAAACGATCGTCAAAGGGCGACGTCGGCGCTCGAACTCGCCGACTGTCAGGTATTCACTGGCCACATGGCCAATATCGGGAAGGGCTTGGAAGGGAATGTTTGTCGTTTCCAGTGTTCTCATCGGGCAGATCCTTTGCCAAAAGGGTGGTGAATTCGTTGTCTCTACTAAGTTTCTAGTATTTCTCTGAACGAAGATGTGTTTTTTATGGGCCAGGGTTATTAATAGAGTTATTGCGACGAAGCATGAGGCTGGCTGAACTCCAGCGACAGTTCATGCAGGCGAGTCGTCCGGTCATAAGGTTCATAATCCCGGGCGGGGATATCGATCGTTCGCAGAACAGCGGCTGACCATCCAGGCCACGGAGACCACTGCATTCGCGATGAAGCCAGTGCATCGACGGGCAACCAGAAAGACCAGGTGACAATGGCCATAGCCGTCAGCAGATGGAATGGCCACCACCTGGCACGTTGATCTGGCTGCGACCACTCTGCTGCTGACTCAAAGCGGTCCAGTATTCTTCGCCCCCGCAACGCCATCATGTTACTACCGCTGCCGAAGTATAGAGCCGATCCTTCAGGCTCTTTATGAAATCCCCGTTCCGCCACAGCGAGTAATGTTTTGAGATATCCCACAACTTCATACCGCGCGGAAATGGCCGCATCATCGCAGGCATATTCCCTGGCTAGCATCGATTGCCGTGAAGCCCACCAGATCGCCGGATGAAACCAGAATAATGTCATTACCAGACGCTCAATAAATAACTGCAGTGGATGACCACTGCGTAAATGGGAGAGTTCGTGGCGGGTGATGAAAGTGGTTTCGTCTTGAGGCAGGCTCAGTAAATATTCTGGCAGCACGAGAACTGGTGCATGCCATTGATAACAGAACGGGCTGTTGAAACGCTGGCTGATCAACAGTTGAATCGAAGCATTCGGTTGCAGGATTCGACTGGTCAAATTGTTAGCTGGGTCGTGAAAAACCAGTTTCACTTCACTCTCTGTCGCCGGCCGGCACGACTTGAGAAACCTCGCCACCATCATCCACTCCGAGGCGAGCATGATGAACGACAAGAGTATTCCTGTCCCCCAGATGACGAGAGCCAGCTGACCAAGCGATTGTTCAACAGAGACCAGTTGCTGCAAGGCCGCTGGACTCATGACTTGCCATGGATTCGTCAGCACTCGCAAATGAGGCAGTAGCAAACCACAGCCAGTCATCAATAGAAGCAGGAGATTGCAATAATTCCAGAGCTTGTATTGTGCCTGTGGCCATCGGGAAACGCGACAAAGCCATTCCGTAATACCGACAACTACTGTGGCCTGAATGGAAAGCGAGACTAGAAATTCCAGAAATTGAGCTGAGTTCATGATCTCTTTTCCAGCATGGAGATAGCCTTTTTGATCTCAGCCAGATCTTCTGTAGAAACTTTCTCACTCTGTATTAAATTGAGCACCAATGATTTGACAGACAATTTGGAAAGCTGCTGTTGGAGTTGCCCCAGCATCGTCTGGCAGACTTCTTCTCTGGAGACGACTGGCTCATAAACGAAGGCCCGGCCCACCTTGACCTTCCTTAAAGCCCCACGCTTTAACTCCAGTGTCTTCAGGACAGTCATCACTGTCGTATAGGCCAGCGGGCGATGCAGTGAATCACAGACATCCTGGACGCTGGCCTGCCCGCGATCCCAGACGACATCCATAATCTCCATCTCGCCGCGCGTCAGATAAACCGTCATAAAATCTCCGCTCTACGCCTGTTGATTCCTATCCATATTGCCGGAAGCCAACAGCTGATTGCTTCTAAATACGTGATACGAATTCCAATTAGAAAATGCGATCTGTGTGCCATGCTTGCAGCTTTGGGCAAGCATGTTCTTGCGATCTTCAACTCGCTATTTCAAGTTGCGATGCGTATGAGGTGCCACTTACTCGAAACGACGCGCCATTTGTTGATAGACCGTCTGATCAATAGAATTCGAGAGGCCACGCACATGGCCGTCTCCGAATAGAAAATGACTCAGACCTGCATGCCGGCTGCTGAACTCACATTCATCACAGGTCTGGCAGTTGGGCTGTTGCAGCGCGCTTCCTAAAATCCGGCATTCGGCATCTTCATCCCGGCGATCAAAACCAATCCATGTCGTATCAAACATAGAAACCGATCGCTCACCCACGATCATCACCTGGCTCAGGCCGCGGGTTAACTCGGATAAACGCACTGGGCGCCCGTTAATAAAGGTACCGTCCCCAGGTGGAGTCGGACGAATTTCATCAGCTTCTGAAGTCCCATAAACACCAAGATAACTCGCATGCGGCAACGTAAGGAAAGGTGTTGTCAGCCCAGGTTCATAAAGCTCAAAGACCGGTGGTGCGACATCGGAAGGGCAGGTCAAAAGTGGCAGCACAATCGACCGGGCCTGCTCGTTAGAAACATCGCTCAATCCCACCTGTCGCTGAATCACTGCTGATGTGGCCTGCTGTTCGACAAACGGCAACAAAGCAGCCGCCCAGCCATAAGCCGTTTTTCCTTGAGAGTCTGTCAGCCAGGCGGAAGGAAGACACGAATGTGTCTCGTGATACTGATGCAGCCCCAGCCCGATCTGACGCAAATGACTTGTGCATTCCATACGCCGTGCAGTTTCCCGCGCTGCCATCACGGCTGGTAACAGCAGTGCAGTCAACACAGAGAGGATTCCGCTGGTCACCAGCAACTCAAGAATCGTCAGCCCAGAGCGTCCTGACAGCCCAGTGCGTCCTGACGCGGGAATGCAGCAGTGGCTGGGGCGTAACGTCCTGATGAGGAATCCTTTCCTGATAAGGTCATGAGCAAAATGGCCAAAAACCAATTTGCGGGCGGAAAATACTAAAGTTGTAGTATTTCCGTCAAGCCGTTTTTGCCGAAGTCACGGCCTGACCAGTAGAAAACTCTGTTCAGGCCTTTATGAGAGTGCATGACTCTGACGCTTGCGGCTTTTCCCAGCCTTGAGTTTTCAGCGGATTCTCAGAGAAGAATGGCTATTTTCCGTCGTTGTGTCTCAAGAGATTGAGCAGTGTCTTGGTATCGACGGAAGCGGGAATCATTCGCAGCGAACCATCACCATTCAGAGCAAGAATCCCTTTCTCGCTGATCTGCCCCAGTGATTTCAGGGGTTCCTCGGGATCAATTGGTAATCCGCCGGGTTTCGTCCAGATTTCGGCTTTATCCGCGCCAGCCTGAACCACAATCACCGTGTTGGATAGACCATCGGTAAAGTCTCGAAGATGGGGTGCCTTCGCTGCATCAAAGGGCATCCCCGCTCCTTCCGGCAGGTGGAATGAGGTCTTGTTGGCGTCCTTCACACCGGGTGTCTTATAAACTGAGGGCATTTTCTCAGCCAGTTTGAGATTGTGCGGGCTATCCCAGGGCTCATCGAGACGGAACTGATTATAAAGTTCAGCTTCACCGAGGTAGCCTAGAATATGCACGCGCCAGCTCAAGGCTTTGGAATCATCTGGATTAGTGGTTCGAGACGAAGAGGGAAAGCGATTGAAAATATCGTGTGAATTGTGAAATGCTAAACCAATTTGTTTGAGACGATTTCGTTGCTTGGTCGCGTCTGCAGCTGCAATGGCCTGCCGAATGGCTGTATCGAAATAGTCGGGCAGTCTTTCGATCCCTTGAGGAGCGACCAGCGAAGTCGTGATTTTATTGCCGACCTGTTCCACCTTCAGTCCTGTGGCCAGACTGGTCATCAACTTTCGATCGTCCGCATTCGGAATATCGTTCGCTAATGCCGGGAGAAGTGTCTGGACCAGCTGCATCTGATTTTTCAATTCGGCAGCTTTCGTAGCAGCCACTTTAGCGCTCGCACAGGTTCCGGTCGATACGAGGATCTTGTCTCCGGGGTTAAGATTCGTAAGTCGCAAGCTCTGCGTGAGCACCTGATAATCGAGTAACTCCTGCAGTTGTGGCATCTGTCCTACCAGTTGCTTGAGCAGCGGTTTCTGAGCCTGCAGGCTGACCACCATGGAGAAATCGGCACCCGGATCCAATTGCGCCACCAGAGGGGATGGCTTGATGGTGGTGATAGTGTTCCCCTTCAGCCTCGCCTCCAGATCCGCAATCGACCCTAGTACAAATGTGGTGGGAGCATAGGGCGTGGTAGGCCATAAGCCGACTCCACGGGTACAGTAGATAGTATGCCTTCCAACAGTCAGCTTTTCGTCGAAAAACGCCTCGATTCGGGACATCTCAAACGGTTCTTTAAGATTGATGACGACCGTTGGACTTATGACGACCGTTGGAAGTAACCGAAAATTTGGCCGAGATTTGCCTAAAACCTCCATATCAACAGGTTCGCCTCCCGAAGGCGTGATGAAAGCGGCTAGATCCTTCCCGGATACCTTTGCAGAAAGTTTCTTAACGCTGGCATCTGCCAATACTATATAGAGACCAGCTTCGGGAATTGGGCCGAGCGATCCTTTCGGATTTTTGGGATCGAACGGCAACCCACCCGGCTTTGTCCATTCGACCGCTGTCGATGGATCAGCTTGAACGGCCATGATCGTATTGGCGGTTCCATCGCTGATATCACCCATGGCTGTGCCACGCTTTGCATCGTCTGGGAAGATAGTTCCAGGGCCGGTGATCACATGGATCGAAGTCTTACCAGTCACTTTGACACCAGGCGACTTGTAGAAATGCGGCATCTTGGCGATCAGTTTTTTATTATGTTCGCTATCCCAGGGTTCGTTCAGCCGGAATTGCTGATAGAGCGTGTTTTCATCCAGATAAGGAAGGAGGTGCACCCGCCAGCTTAAACCTGTCTGGCGACCTTCTCCATCGCCATTGGCGCGGGGAAATCGGCCGTTTTGCTCATGGTAGTTATGTGCTGCAAGGCTAATATTCAAAAGATTATTATGTGGATCCGGTGCATGTTGAGTTGCTGCTCCGCTGAGGGGAGTTTCCAATCCGAAATCGTTCGCGATCGCATTGATGAAGTTCTGATCGAGGGCGACGACAATCCGATCAATCTTGCTGAAATCTTCGATCGTGAATGGAAGTGGACCGAAATCAGCCTCATCGAAGGCTCCGAGTTCTTTCGCAAGTTGTACTGGTTTCCAGTGATAGAGCTGACTGACTTTGATTGACGCAATGGCGACTGATTTTTCCGGAAGATACTTCGCTTCCGGGAGAGGCTCAGCCGCTACAGCTGAGCCGGTGATCAGCGATAGCATGGCAAGTAAAGAGAGTCGCCAACCCCAGAAGCATGACCTCTGGATTGTACGACGAGACGAGCCAAATTGATTCAATCGAGCGATCACGAAAGATAATGAAGGCATCACTCACCTCGAAAGCTGTACTAGCTCTGCAAAGAAATGAAACGGATATCAGCCCGATCAGTCCCCGTCTGTAGAGATGGTGCCAACACAATGGCTGCAGCCGGAAGGCACAGGAACAGCCACGAATCGTTCCGCGCCGACATCAGAAGGTCAAGTCGCTGCAGATCAATTTTTCAAGAACTAAGGGACGGCGTCTTTCACTCGGGAATGGTTTGAGCATCGTAGGGTCCGCTGTGCGGACCATCTTCCGCGCACCACCGCCGGCGACATCTTCAGTAGCAAGGTACATACCAACGCACCTATTCAGGCTGCCACTGTGAAGCACCTTAGGGTCCGCTGTGCGGATCATGAAAGCCGCTTCCATAGGGCCGCCTCATGCGTCTGGTAGCCATGCCCGGAATTGTCCGTTGTGCGGACCGGCTTTACAGCGGAGTATGATCCACACAGCGAACCCTACGGCACTCAACTGCGATCCATCCTCGCTAGTTGAGGAACGAGCTGTCGGCTCGTCGTGGCGCTTTTGCTCCTCGGCCGATGTGCCCGATATGTGGTGCCGGTGCCGGGAGGCGATGAATCTGCGGCTCGATCTCATCGTGTGCCAAGTCGCCAGGCGTCGCAGAGCTTTCTGCTGACTCTTCTGACGCTGCAGAAGTGTTCGTTGCCTTGCGTTTTTCTGGCAGACAACAGAGAAGTGCCGGGAGAAAGACCAGTTCCCCCAGAATCGAAGCAATCATCTGGGCCGACATGAGACAGCCAAACCGAGCCGTCGGAGCAAAGCTGCTGAGGCAGAGTGCCAGCATCCCTGTGCTCGAAATCAAAGTCGAATCGAGCATTGGTTCGCCCGAATGCTGCAGTGCAATACGTACTGCTTCAGATGGAGTGGCACCCAGTTTGACAGCCTGATTGTACTGCACCATAAAGTGGAACGTGCAATCGACCGAAATACCCAGGGCAATACTCCCCGTCATCATCATGCCAATATCGACCGGCATCCCGAAAAAGCCCACCGAGCCGAAGACCAGCCAAATGGGGACAATATTCGGCACCATCGCAATCAAGGTACCCACGAACGATCTCAGCGAGATCAGGAAGACCAGGCTGATGGTCAGAACTGCCGCAGTAAAGCTCTCCCAGAAACCACTGAAAATCTCCTTCTGGGCACTATCTAATAGAGGAGTCATCCCCGTGAAATGCACAGGAAAGCCGGCAGTTTTTTGTTGAATACTATGCAGCACACGATCGGCACCACCGCCGACAATCGCGTTGTCTTCCACTCGTATCGAAACTCGCCACAACTGCTGATCGGCAGCGATCAGACCATCTTCACCCTGATAGCTGCGTGCAGTGGAAAACATCCGGGCAGTCGCGAGAGCCCCATCCGGAAGTTCATTGGGGAAGAATGTCGCCAGACTCAACACATGCCGCACGCCCGGCTGTTGCCGCAGGACGGCTTCCAACTCTCTGACAATCTGCAGTTGATCGACAAAGGTGAGATTCTTCCCGGTGAAATCGACCACCCCTTCAATCGAATCGACATTAGTCAGCTTCTTTTCAACCCGTCCGAGATCGACCAGCACCTGGCTGTCTCGGGGCAGAAAGTCCACCGGATCCACATCGGGCCGCAGACGAACAATCCCGACCATGGCGACACACAGCATCACAGTAGCCACAGCCAGAATGCCATGACGATGTCGATTGACGAAGTGTCCCCACCAGTCGAAATCAACGTGATGGATGCGGAAGGACTTCACAGCACAATCTGGCCAGACCATCAAGAGAGCCGGTGTCAGGCCCAGGCCGACAACCATCGCGACCACAGCACCAGTCGCTGCGGCATAGCCGAATTGCGCCACAGGCAGAATACTGCTGACATTCAGCGAAACCAGGCCCAGCAATGTTGTCAGAGTCGAGAGAAAACAAGGGTTAAACGAGGCCTTAAAGGCATGGTCGAGTGGCTTAGCCTCACCCGAGGCAACCGCATCGCTATAGTAGCTCACGAAGTGCACTGCGATCGAGAGCGTAAAGATCATCACGAGGACGGAGAGTGAACCGAGAATAAAGTTCATCTCGCCGCCACACCAGGCGATGATCGACTGAGTCAGGAAAATCCCCCATAAGGTCACACCGAGAATTCCCAGAGACAAATTCCAATGCCTCAGCGAGAAGTAAAGTAACCCCAGGCAGATCGCTAACGTAATCGCAAAGAACTTACGGCCAGATTTCGCATTACCGAGTGTATCCAGCTCGGTCACAATGACAGGGGCCCCCGTGAGTGCCACATGCGCCGAATTGAGCTGACAATACTTAAGAACTTCGCGAACCTGAGCCACTGTGCCCGCGCGGTCTTTTGTCCCGGCTTCCGAAAGGACCGCCGAGAGCCCGACCATATCTTTATCAGGGTTGGTCAATAAGCCTTCGAGCCGGGCATGAGCTTCTTCGGGAGAGACGCCTAAGGCCTCCATGCGATAAGCCAGTCGTCCCGGCGTCCAGCAGGAGCGAATGCCTGGCAAACGCTCTAATCGACCCGCAAGTGCTTCAATCGCGTCGTTCGAAAGTTCTTTGGCGCTGGCACCGATCAGAATGACTTCTTCAGCACCAAAGTCGAGCTTGAACTGTTCGTAGATCTGGCGGACACCGGTATCCCGGGGCATCCAGGTTTCGATATCGTTATTCGACTTGATCGACTCGGCCTGATACCAGAACAGGGGCAATGTGAGCGCAACGAACCACAACATGTGTTTGTAGTAGCGAGCATACAGGGTCGAAATCATGGGCCAGCCATTCCCTGCGAAAAGCAGTTGTGGCATCACACAGGGTTGCTGCCACCGCTCGTCTCGTGAACATCACATGATTGAAAGTCGTCGCAAGGCATCAGGTGGGTGTGACTGATTGAAACATGATGCTGGATAGTTCTCAGGAGCACGAGTTGCTTGTGCAGCGTGCAGCATGTTCACCTGGTGTGGCCGAATTCACACCAGAATGAAAATCTGCAAGTGCCTGATCGATCCATGCATAACGCTTGTCGGTCGAACAACCGCTTGACGATTCACGGCGAATCTTCCACTGAACTTCTCAGGAAGGTTGATTCGCTACGACATTCATCCGTGTTGCTTTCGGCATTTGTCGCAGCACTTTACGAGAGTCATCCCCTGGGTCGTCATGATCGGAGAGAGTCCAACATTTTACTCAGGCTGAAAAGTTTGCCTCGTTCGTCCAAGCCGAATCTGCCAGACGAAATCTGTGGCTTTCATTGGTTCAAGAAATCGGAACACCTGCGGATCATCGCGAAAATCTGATTCAGCAACGAAACAGTGGCATCCGCGCCGGCAGATCGTTACTCTCCCGCATATCAGGTTCAGGTTCCGAGGAAAGCCCACTCGAAGAAACTCATCCTACAGATGAGATTCATCCCGTGAGTTTTCCAACGAGGTAAGAGGGAAGTCGGCGAAATTCCGACACAGGGCCGCTGCTGTGATCAGCTATTGATCTGTTCATAATGTCACTGCCCACGGATGATCACTCCGGGGTGGGAAGACGAACAGATCCTCATGCTGTCAGTCAGAAGACCTGCCAGAACTTTGCTGATCGGTGTCTCGGACACAGGCTGCTGATCGGAGTGATTTGAAGTCAACATCTTGAGAGTTCCCCATTGCCGGAGTCAGGTCACTTGATCCGACTGGCTGCAATCAGGAGATCTCAGGGCTGATTCTCTTTGCGCTTCGATCGTCCACCTGCACGAGACTTGGTTGTGCCCTCGTCCTGAATGCTGGTGGAAGTTATGAGCGATCGTCAATCTGTGGTGAAATCTGAGTCGTCACAGCAAGTCCGTCTGGTTGCCATGTGTGCACTGGTCTTGCTGGCCATTCTGGCCCGGTTTATCCCACATCCTCCCAACTTCTCACCCGTGGGAGCGGTCGCCCTCTTCAGCGGTGCCTTTCTGACCCAACGGTGGTTTGCACTCCTGATTCCCATCGCCATTCTCACCATTTCGGATGCCTTCATCGGCTTCCACTCTCTGGTCCCCGTGGTCTACGGCTGCTTTCTCATCAATGTGCTGATTGGCCGCTGGGTCGGTGGACATTCCAACCCCCTGGTTCTTGCGGGGGCCGCATTAGCAGGTTCCATCCAGTTCTTTCTGATCACGAATCTGGCGAACTGGTGGACCTATTATCCTCATACACGAGAAGGGTTCCTGGAGAACTACATTCTGGCAATTCCTTACTTCCAGAATTCCGTGATGAGTGATCTGCTCTTCACCACTGTCCTCTTTGGTGGCTGGCATTTCGCTGAGTCTGTAGTGGCTGGCTGGAACAATTCGCGCCAGACGACGGAAGTCTAGGAATTGTCGCAAGATCATCGTCCTCAACCGCTCACGAATCAGGTGATTCGTGAGCATCTTGCTAGTCTTGCTAAACCGCCGGGAAGTCTGGGCCGACTCGAAGATCTCGCCTTTGAACTCTGCCGCATCCAGCAGACCTTGCGACCAGTCTCCTCGCCACGCAAACTGATCGTGTTCGGCGGAGATCATGGCGTCATCTCCGAAGGTGTGACCGCCTGGCCCGGCGAGATCACGCAAATCATGCTCGACACCATCGCCAAGGGGAAAGCAGCTTCCAGCGCTCTGGCCATGGCGACTTCGACCTCATTGGAAGTGTTCGATGTCGGCTCCTTTCGTGGCGGAGCTTTGCGACATCAAGGTTCGTCCTCGGTCCGTCGAGATTACTGGATGCTGCCGGGGTCGCGCAACCTGGCGCAACAACCAGCAATGACCGTCGATGAACTCGAGCAGGGACTGACCGCAGGACGACAGATTGCCCGGGAAGTCGCTGCTCAAGGTTTTCGAATTGTGGCCGGTGGTGAAATGGGAATTGGCAACACCACTCCCGCCGCTTGCCTCACGAGCCTGATTTGTAACGAAAGTGGAGCACTCGTCGTGGGTCGCGGCGCCGGCGCTGATGACGAAACACTTCAGAGAAAAACTCAAGTCGTTACTCAGGCTGTCGAGCGCGCACGACAGCACGGGACGGGTCAATTGCGAAAACAACTCGCCGAAGTGACTGGTGTCGAACTGGCAACTCTGGCAGGCTTTTTTGCAGAGTCATCGCAACTCGGGATGGTGGTGATTCTTGATGGATTTATTGCCACAGCAGCGGCTCTCATGGCCGAAGTTCTCTGGCCAGAGAGTCGTCGCAACTGGATTGCCGCTCATTGTTCGACAGAACCAGGTCATGCCATTGCACTCAAGTTCTTACAGCTCGATCCTTTTCTCAATTGGCAGATGCGACTGGGTGAAGGGACAGGAGCCCTGCTGCTGATGCCCATGCTCGATGCCGCCTGTGCCATCCTCTCCGAGATGACCACGATCGCCCAGTTGCAGACAGAGTTGGTTCATTCCAGGACATAAGGAGCCGGTTGACTGTGTGGCCAAACAGCGGGTAGCTAAACAGCGAGTGGCTGGGGTCAAACGTCCTCGTTTGCCCCCAGGTCGCTGGACTTCGATCATTGAAAGCTCCATGCCATGCTTGCAGCTCCGAGCCTTTGTGCCATGCTTGCAGCTCTGGGCAAGCATGCTTGTTAATCTCTCCACGCCCCATGACTTCCCAGAAACATAGAGGTTCGCCTCCAACGACAATTCATCGCTGAGTTCACCCATCGATCAGGAAGTAGGACATGTCCCGCTGGTTATTCGAATGGCATGCACTCATGTCAGCAATTCAGTTTCTGACACGCATTCCAGTCCCCGGCGGCATGCATCAGCCAGGCGCCGATCTGGCCATTCTGCAACACTCAATCATCTACTATCCGCTGGTCGGTGGCCTGCTGGCATTCCTGACGGGCACGGTCTACGGTCTGGCCTGTTTTGCTTGGATACCGCTGGTGGCTGCCCTGCTGGCACTGGCCTTCGAAGCGTTCACCACCGGTGGCTTTCATGAAGATGCCGTGGCTGACAGTTGTGATGCCTTTGGTGGAGGCTGGACCAGGGACGATATCCTCCGAATTCTCAAAGATAGCCGGGTGGGCAGCTACGGTGCTCTGGGGCTGATTCTGGCCATTACTCTCCGGGCAAGTCTCATCAGCAGTCTCGTCGTGACACCTGAAAAGTTACTGCTGGTCGTGGCCCTGGTGGCCAGTTCGGGTGCGATTGGCCGCTGGACGATTCTTGTCATGCGGACACTCTATCCACTGGTCAGTGGTCGCGATGGCTTATCGAAAGATATTGCCGGTGATGTTCGACCGGGAATGTTTCTGGCAGGGACCTTGTGGCTCTTGCCCACCTTGATATTTGTGTTCACCGTAACGCTGACAACTGCTGCCGATCAGTGGGAAGTGATCACGATCAGCGTGAAACTGGCTGCGGCTGTGTCCCTTTCTGCCATCTGCGGATGGCTCTGGGGCCGATACGCAGTTCAGAAGATCGGCGGCCTGACAGGCGATGTCCTCGGCTGCGGCTGTTACCTCGGGCAGATCATGACACTACTGGTGCTGACAGCATCGATTCCTCGTTGATTGCCAAAGTTAGATATGCCATCACTACGACTTTGTGTGCCATGCTTGCAGCTCTGGGCTGTCTATTACACACCTTGTCATCCAATCTTGGGCGTGGTCTTGGCGTTTTGATGCCACATCTGATAACGGCCGGGTGGCAGGGGTCGGATGTCTTCATCCGCCCCCTGGTCACTAAAATTCGCAAGCATGCCTGATAGACTCTCGACTCGCTATGACGTTCCGCGATGGGTATGAGATATGCCGTCACTGCTATTGCTTCGCCACACGACCGTTTGTGACTCTTATCGCGGCATCTGTTATGGCCAGAGCGATATTCCTCTACGTTCGACCTGGCAGGACGATTTCTTCCGGATCGCACAGAACATTTCCTCACAGAAGCCATTTGATGGGCTGTACTCCAGCCCACTCAGTCGCTGTGCGAAGCTGGCCCATACACTGGCCGAAAAGATGGGCCAAGCTGTGCAGTTCGATCATCGTTTGATGGAAAGAAACTTTGGCGCCTGGGAACTCCAGCAGTGGACTTCCATTTATGAAGCCACAGGTACAGCCATGGATGGCCTCATCGACCAGCCCGAAACCTTTGCCCCGCCGGGAGGTGAAACCACTCGTTCGTTCGCTGATCGAGTTTGGGACTGGTGCCAGTCACTTCCGACTCATGGACGATATCTGGCTGTGACCCACGGTGGTTGCATTGCCGCCATACGTGGATTGTTACTCGGACTGGAAGTTCGCGCGTGGCTGGAACTCATTCCTAACCCGGGCGAAATTGTTGAAGTCAAGTGGTAACGTGTTTTCTATGGGATGACATCGCACTGTGTGCCATGTCTATCCATCAGGAACCCTCGCCCATGTCCTCCTGGGACAGGGCAGGGTGAAGGTCTTTCCCGTATCTCATTGTGATGACGCATGGCACGCCCTTGGGTGGCACGTCCCTGGAGCACCCAAAAAACAATACAGTGCGGAAGGGCGTGGTCTTTGCGCCCTTCAACGTAACATTTGATGTCTGGAAGGGTGGCAGGGGTCGGATGTCTTCATCCGCCCCCTGGTTGATTGACGTCACCAGCGCCAATGCATCCGAAACGTGCTGTTCTAACTTTTCAGCATGTTTGCCACCATCAACCAAGTCCCATGACCTCGCGGCAAATGCGGACGTTTAATCCCAGCCACTCCGTTCGCAACCACAGGCAGCACTGAGTGACTTGGCCACCAATCGTTACTTGGCCACCAGCGAAGAAGCCAGACTGATTTGTGGTTCCAGGCTGCGTTCCCAATCGGTCTGTGGGCGAACCACCGTGCGAACCAGAGCCGGCAGCGTACGCTTGATGATCACGGCCTTTCTCTGGAACGAAACCTCGCTTTGAGCAATAAACCGCTCATCGAGCTGCAGAGCTTCCGCAGCAGGTTTCTCCGTTGGCGAGATCGGTGTGAAATCAATTGGTGCAGGAACTTTCATTGAACTGTCAGTTGAACCAGGCTTGGTACCATCAGGACTGGCTGCATCAGGCTTAGCAGCATCCGCAGGGGTCTCAACTTTGTTGGACTTGGTGGGATTGGTCTCGACCTTATTGCCCGCTGCGTCGGCTGGAACTGCAGCAGGTGTTTCATAACTCGGTCGGAAGGAACCACCAAACTCCGTCGAGCCACCGGCAGGTTCTGTCGTCGGTGCCGGCCTTCTCATGGGAGGCATAGGTGTTGCCGAATTATCCAGTGGAGCAGAACCCGCGCCACTACTGGCTGGTGGATTCGATCGGCTGGGAGTAAAAGGTTCCCGGCCCATGGGGTCAATCATCGGATCTCGCCCGGCAGGAAGTGTGCTTCGGCCAGGTGAGGATGGATTGGTGGGATTAGTGGGATTGGTGGTCGCCGGTGCATCGAACATCGGTGCTTCGCTTCCCGTGTTCCGCGGAATAAATCCATCGCGTTCAGGAGTTGTTCGAGAAGGTGTCGATTCGCGAGGTGTCACTGGAGTGATTTCCGGCTCGTCAAACGTATTACGTGGTGGTGGTGAATAAGGATTGCGCGAAGGAATCGGCTCAAAGGTCTCTGGCGGATTATTGCGTGGAGTTGTTGTGGGATTACTCCGCGGAGGTGTGGTTTCGGGGATGGGTGTAGGTGTTCCCGAAGGAGCCATATTGGTCGTGCAGTTCCCATTCGCACAGTTACCACCTGTGCAGGCAGTACCACAACTGCCGCTCCCACACGGATTACATCCGCAGGGATTGCAGGAGTCGCATGAAGAAACAGCGTAGCTGGCGGTCTGACAACTGTTGCAGGAGTTCCCCGTCCAAGCGTAGCCACTGGTCACGACAGAGTTTTGCCCGCTCACCACAGAGCTTTGGCCGGCAGGAAAGTAATAGGTCGCCCAGCCCCCACCTGTGGGAGTGGAATAGTAGCTGGGGGCATAGCTGGTGCGGTAATTCGAGTAGAATTCACCGGCAAGGACAGGACTTGCTGTGCTGCCAAAGCTGGCGGCAAATGCCAGTAGCCAGGCCATGGTGCTGCGCGAGAGCTTGAAATACGTCTTCATGGTGCGATCCCGGATCTGGAAATCGCGAACGGCAAAGGGGTGCGTCCTCCCGATTCCATGACGCAAGCCGCCTGTCGGTAACTCCTACCAACGCCCCAGACTCCGCTGAGACCGCAATTTTCGAATCTCCGTTCTAGCGTGGTGCTGCTGGCTCTGTCAACGAGGGGGGATCGGTCAGGATTGAGGAAATGACCACCTGGTGGGGATCCTGCGGACTTTCTGTCTCAGAATCCGGGTTTTCATCCAAAGATGGTAAAGCCTCAAATTCCCGACGTGCCGCAAAATAGTAGATCAATCCAATCGCCGAGATCGCTACTTGAATCACCCGGCTGGTGATCGCCATCAGCAGCCCATTCCCCGCAGCACGAGCCACGGCAGCAGCATCATTCGGATCGACCGTCAGCGAGTAAAACGCTTTGATCGCTCCTTCCAGTGCACCCATTCCACCCGGTGTCGGAATCAGCACACCAAAGACTTCCGCAGCGGGGATAAACCTTAAGTGAGCGACAAGATCCGGAATGGGATCATTCCCGCGAATGGTTTCTGCGCACAGGTAAAAGGAAAACAGCATGAAAAGATGTCCGAAAATGCTGATCCCGATACAGGCGAGAATGGTCGAAGTTCGGTCTTTGTAGAGCGTGGCCGCCTGAAACAACTGATGGGCCAACTTGCCACCCACCGGAAAGCGGCTGAAAAATCGATCCCAGTGGTAGCGATGAAGAAAAGGAGATTGAATCACCACCAGGCCAAGAATACCGGCACCGGCCGCCACCCACGTCAACGTCATGATGAGTTGTAACTGAGCGTTGAAGGGCAACGTCGTGGGCAGAAGTGCCGCAGCAGCACCCACAATCACCAGTGCCACCAGACCCAGCACGCGGTCATAGATCACGGAAGCCGCCGCCGCCGCCCGACGTTCCGGATGCCCTTTGGCAAGAATCATCCCCTTGATGAGATCGCCACCCACGGCACCCGGCCCAATGTAATTACACATCAGCCCCAAAGAACCCAGACGAAACGCTTCTTTGAGTGTCATCGGGAGATCCACAGCTCGCACCAGCAGGTACCAGCGGAAGAACGTCAGGACGACACCAATTAAACAGGTGGCAAAAGCGAGTGCGAAGAAATCCCAGCGAATTTGCCGCTCACTCAGATTCGCGAGGTTCTTCCAGTTGGAAGAAACCAGCCACGACATCAGGGCCGCCGCCAGCAGCCACTTCAGCCAGAACCAATGAGACTTGAACCACCGGATGGGCAGGTAAGATAGAACACTCACTGGCGAACTCCTGCCAGTTGATGCACATGTAACCATTCACTCCGCGTGACAGGTTGAATCGATAATCTCATGCCACGTTTCATCACCAGCATACTGGCGGTCTTGGGATGGGCGGCTAATTGATCGCGAGTAACGACGGCAGGAAACTTCTGCATCAATTGGACATCAACACCAATCCAGCGCGGAGCATCGGGCGGACTTTTCGCATCGTAATACTTGCTGGCGGGGTTGAATTGCGTGGGATCGGGATAACCCGCACGCACAACTTTCATGGTTCCCACGATCCCCAGCGGCTCTTCTCGACTGTGGTAAAAAAAGACCAGATCGCCTGTCTGCACATCATCACGCAGAAAATTTCTCGCCTGATAATTACGGACGCCATCCCACAGGGCCGTCTGCTTGGGAGACGCCGCCAGATCATCAATCGAAAATGCACTTGGCTCGGATTTAAAGAGCCAGTAGCGAACCGGATCTGCCATAACGTGGCTCAACGATGAAGTGGAAACGAAAACAATGGAAGTGACTGTTACACGGATTCTAATAAACAAATGTGCAGATTTTGGCTGGGGTTGAGTCTTCGAACCCCCAGCGATTTTCGGCACGAATTAGGGGTTTGCGAAGACGTTTGGCCCTAGCCACCCTATACCAAGGACCGCAGTCGAACACTGGAATCCGTAACAGTCTCACTTCCATGACGAGCTGTGAAGGTAGCTTGAGTTCGAATCTGTGAAAAGACTTTCAGGAAAAGTCTGGCCAGCCTGAGCAAGAATTTCTTCTGTAAGGTGGCTCTTTGCCCCTCTGGAACCCTCGCCCACGTCTGCGTGGCAGAGGGCAGGGTGAGGGGTTTTCCGGTATTTCGTTATGATAACGGACGGCACGCCCCACTCTTGTACCATGCTTGCATCTCCGGGCCAGCATGCCCGACCGCACCAACGGCCGGGTGGCAGGGGTCAAACGTCCTCGTTTGCCCCCTGGTCATAGGACTCCCATAACTCATCACAACTCAATGGCTCTTGTACCATGCTTGCAGCTCTGGGCCAGCATGCCTGACCGCACCAACGAAAGAGGGCGACCACTTCACATGGACGCCCTCTGAACGTATGAATATTCGTGGATTGTCACAACGCACCTGAGGAAATCTCACAAGTGCCGCTGATAAATCCTTGAAAACTAGGCGGGATTCTTGCCTGGGAGTTCACCAGCCTTGATGAGATCGCCAAAGGTCTTGCCTTCGGTGGAGCTCTTCTCAGCTTCAGCCTTCTTCAAAGCCGCCTTAATCGCTTCGGTGTCCTTGACGTTGGTCGCTCCGAGAGCGGTCGTCATCGCTTTGCCGTAGTCGTTTTTGTTCTTTTTGCTCTCACCGAAGTGGCAAATCATGCACTTCGATTCGGCTGCCTTATCGGCAAGATTGGCATACGTTTCCTTGAAAGCGGCAAGGTAGGGCGGGCGAGCTTCAGCCGAATTGCCAGATACAAAGGCGGCGATTGCGGTACAGCAGGCTAGCGAAATCCAAGTCAAACGCATTGATGCTTTCCTCTCGTACGAATTTCCCGGGTATGGGGGCAGGAGTGAAAATCAGGAACGCCTGACTTCCACCGAACGCGGAAACAACTCTTGCCGCATCTCGCGGCGAAGGCATTAGACGGGCTGACACGCGCTGTGTCAATTCCCTCTTCAAAACATTACAGCAGATCCCATACCATTGTGATCTCATGATATGTCGGCCTGATATCCAATGGCCGCTTCCATTCGCATGAACTCAATCTGCAATCACAATGACCCGCAATGTCCTCGATTTGATGTCGCCTTGTCGCCTCCCTGAGCATCCCAAACACCTGACCATCCCCAACACCCCGGCAATCAACATCACCTCAGCCATCATTCAGCCGACACAGGCGGGAACCACTCCTCGTTGTAAATTCCACAACTCATTTTTCAGAAAACCAAGGTGTGGCACTCCGGCTCCGCCATGAGGACCATCTCCCGTCCACCACCACTCACGACATCTTCAACTGTAGGGGGCATGCCCATGCACCAATTCTGGCCACCACTTTGAAACTGGTGGATTCCAAGAACTCCACGCACCCCATCGCCCGTACTGAGTAGCATCCTCAGAATTAAAATGCTCAATCATCCACGCCATGCCTTCAGCCTGGTGACACTGCGGACTGGCCCAGCAGTGGTTTCTTCAAAGCATGATTGAGGGTGATCGACATCATTCGCCATCAATCGACCAATGGAGCTGGCTGGTGGTACTCAGAGAGCGGCTGTTGAAGAGATCGTGGGATGGGCGATCTGGTTGGAGCTTTTCAGGAGCACTGCTGGCAAGCCCGCAGTGTCACCCGGCAGGTCTACCAACTGCCTCATCCGCCACGACGTACCAAAAATGTCCCCGAGTGGGTTCGAACCACTAACCTTCGGCTTCGGAGTCGAATTAATTGAGTACTGCCAAAAGCTCGAAACACAATTGTTTCAGTAGTTTACAACGTTTCGCACTTTTTGCCATACCACATTAATCGAATTTTGTTACCCCATTTTTTCAAGTGGAAAATGGGACTACCACTTTTTGAGTGGTAGTGAATTTGGTGGGGCATTAGCGCATGTTTGGTACTGAATTTCTGGCCGATTGAAATTCCTCGACATCCAGCAAGCTACCCGCGATTCTCCCGGACGATTCGATGTCTTTACTATTAAAGGAATCCAGTCCGTTGTTAAGAGACTGACGAAAACCTCTTTGCTGCTGAATAGTTTAGACTAACTTTCTCATCAATATGCGATAGCAGAGAGCTGCCAGGGCCAGATAATTGCAGGCGTGGATGATCTGCTGATGCCGGTCGTAGCGAATGCGGAATCGGCGCAGCCCGCCGAGCCAATTGATGGTACGTTCCACCACCCAGCGAATTTTCCCCAGTCCACTCCCATGAGCAGTGTCTCTGCGCCGAATGTGGGAGATGATGCGGCGGCCGGAGTGCGACCTGCGGCAAACCGGACTGCGTGTATCGCTTCTTGGCTCGGAAGACGTTGCCCACCGCGTTGGTGTTCGATGATGACAATGATGATCTGATGCGGTGTGTCGATGCGGATCCGGCGTAGAACGCTCTCTCGGAGCAGCCGCCATCATTGCCACCCAACCGAGCGAAGGGAACGACTGGATACCGAGACGTGGGGACAACGGAAGCTGTGATCGGCCTCCTCGGCTCCGCCCTTCTGTTCTGGGTCGCCAGCG
The DNA here is from genome assembly GCF_000092105.1 of Planctopirus limnophila DSM 3776. NCBI lineage: Bacteria > Pseudomonadati > Planctomycetota > Planctomycetia > Planctomycetales > Planctomycetaceae > Planctopirus > Planctopirus limnophila. The sequence continues at coordinate 1,302,634 of NC_014148.1, forward strand.
ATGCGGCCGACACAATCAGAGACAGATGAATAACTTCATATCTACTCAAGCGTGGACGCGAAGAAAGACAATTTACCGGACTTCCCTTATCCCGCTGATCGTAGCCCGACACTTCTGAACGACATCAAATTGCACAATAAAACACGAATCTGGAGACAAACCAGCATATCGAACATACTACTATCCAGCACTCACCTGCATCAGCAAACGGCATCCTCCACGAACCTCAACCCAACGGAAAGAGCATGAGCACATTCCTTGGGAGGCACATTGATATGAGCATTCGATACCATGCGGCCAAGAAAGCTCAGTTAGTGAAAGAGCATTGCGGAAAAGAACCCCATTTACGCAAGGCCGCTTCAATAATGTCACGTTGACCACTCTGGACTCCCCTGGCCATCAAAATTCTACAGAACAACGCGCGATCTTCATCGCCTGGTTGCGTGGCCATTGAAATCAGCCTGAGGCACGGTGTTGTAATTCTGTTGGTTCCAACTTCTGCATCACTAAAACTCGCAACAACATCTCGTGCCACAAGTACGACATCTGCATCAACACTATTTAATGAAGCCAAAAGCCTTGCCGAGCACTCTCTCGCATGCACACTGGACTCACTCGACCGAAAGATCTCGCTAGCAGCTCCAGCTGCGGTGGTTGAAACCGGACAACTCTTGATCACGAAAGGATGGCCAAGTATATTCGCGCAGGCACTCCTCACCTTCTCTGGCTGCATTCGATCACAATAAATCTTGTCACATACTTGGCCAAGATGCTTCCAACAGTCTACGGAAACCGACATCTCCACAATTTCAAATGGAGGTAGCCCTTGGCAAATCCCTTCTAATAGTAATGCTCGCCTCGAATCAAAAAGACTTGATGACGCAACCTTGTCAAGAATTCCTTCCAACGTAGGCGAGATCGACTTACTTACCAAAGACAACTGTAAGAGTAGGACACATCCAGATCTAGCGGATTCGTCAGGAACTAAAGGATCAAAAATCTCTTCAATAATCCTACGCTCAACTTCCTCTGGGTTTTTCATACCGTATGTCGCGAAATTAATACTTGCGGCTTTCGAAATTCGATCCCCATCCATGGCAAGAAATTCGACAGCTACCTCATTAACTAGTTCTCTGTTCTCAGCGGACTGTGCATACATCAGGGAAAGGCTGCACATTGCAATCCGCGTGTCCTCGGAAAATCGAGGGTTCACGAGAATCCCAATAGCCCTTCCGATCGGAAGGCCATCAATTGGCCTCTGTCGTAACCAATGAGCCGCAAACTCTTCAGCAGTCGCTTCCGTTTCCGTATCTGCAGCCAATTGTACCACCTGTCCCGCAAGCAACAGACTAGTGTGAGAGTCGCAGAAACACGCACCCCAAAGCGCGCATAAGCTGATGGGTGTCGTAAAAAACCGATTTACAATAGACATCATTGGGCGTCCGTGTTGGCGTATGCAGATCACTGGAACAGCTATGGTTGGAAGGCGTCGAAAAATACTCTAACATTTCTGCGGATTTTGCGGGCAAGGGTTGCCATCACTGTCTTTGCCCTGATTATTTGGCCTCCGCTCAAGATACTTGTCTAGCATCCCGGCTTTCTCACACACCATATAGGGGTACACATCCCTAAGGAAATGGCCAATCGGGTTGTCAATTGAATGTTTGTAATCGACGGTTCCCGCTCCTGTTCCGCATGTCAGAAGCTTTCCCCCATCGTCAAAGCAGCATTGCTGTCCTGGGACAACCAGTGCTAACCAGGGTAATGTGTTTAGAGACCTGAAACATGTCTTGCATCCCGGATGTGTTGCAACATCCGTCGGCGATTCCACCCACCTTACACGCTCCTTACCCGTCTCCAGCGAAGACTGATTACAAGGGCATGGCTGTACTTTCTCACTCCAATCTAGTGGCGTTTCGGTCGCGTCCCATTCAGCCCAAGCCGCACACTCTATTTCACAAAGCTCTTTTGACTTGTTTTTGATGTCTTTGCCCAGTTTGTCAATGAAGTTCTTGATCTGCTCCGGTGTAGGTAACAGAGGTGGAGTAAAAATGAACGGATTTGCAGGTTTCGATGTCAATCCATATGGGTCCGTTGTATTGATCGGGCCGTTGTATGAATACATGTTGTTGCCGTCAATATACTTTGCAGTGTCGCGCTGGGCCCACAGGCCCATCTGTGGCAGCATGATGCGAGTCCTAATCGAATAATATCCAATATCTAAATTCATCGCATAGCCTGAGGCTAGAATATCCCAGGGGCTGGTATGGGCCATCGGTGAGAACCCTGATGACAGTGCTGTCGGGAAGCCGTACGGTGTGAAGGAATATCGCTCCGTCACTATAGATAAGCTATTGGTGATTGCATCTACATTCCAGTTGGCATCTTGCAAAGCATATAAACGCTGAGAGCCTACTGTTAGCACATCCCTGTCACGGAGGATGCAGTTGTCTATGTTTCGCAACCCCCATACATATTCAACGTCAATATCGGGGCCTGCTTGTGCCGTGGTCGTTTCTATACACTGCCATCTGCTGCTGTAGTATTTGTTGCAAACCGACGGTGCATCTCCGCCATTTGAGGAGGTGGCTGCAATTTGATAGGATCTGCCATCATACTGGTATAGAGAGATGACTTCCATGGCGCTCTCAACCTCTTCCTCCACTGTCACCAAACGGTTCCAAGCGTCGTAGGTCGCAGAGTATTTGTTGGTTGGGTTGTTTCCCTGGGGAATGGTCGTCATGTTGCCAGAGGAGGAATAGACGGGTTCCGCCCATGCACTGCCAACAGAGTTGGTGATGTCCGTGATCTCGTTGACTTCACTTGCCGTCCGCTCCTGCTCCAGGGTCCAGGTGGAGCCGTTGTCGGTTTCCTTGAACCCCTGCCAGTTCCCGGTGGCGTCCAGTTGCCAGCATTGGCCGAATGTTTCGCTTGTCAGCGCGGTGTGACCGACATTCAACGTGCCACGAGCCATCGTCTTCAGACGCTGGATGGCGTCGTAGCAGTAGATCTCGTCGAATTCGGCACTGTTAGCCGTGGCCACCGGGTTTTCCCGCCAGATGCGGTTGCTGGCCCGGTCGTAGCCGTACTTGATCCGGTCGAGATCCATTCCTCCCTTGTGCCAACGGTTGTCCTTGATCCGGCCGAACCGGTCGAGGCCCGTGTAGATGTCCCCCGTGTCGGGATCGTCGCTGGATCCAACGAGAGTCCATTGGATGCCCGGTTCGGGTGAATCGCTGATGACGAACGTTCTTTGGCCCAGGTACTCGTAATCGACGAGATGGGTGCTGTCATCGTCGATGATGGCCGCGACCCGGCTGAGTTGATCGGGCATGCTGCCGGAAGTTCCGAAGCTGTATGTCAGTTCCCGGCCGTTGGGGTATGTCAGCGATGTCTGCCGGATGGTGTTGTCGGATCCATCGGCGTAGCCCATCTGGACGCTGGGTGTCGACAGAAGTTCAACTTCCCCGTCGTGCGCTTGGAATGTCTGGATAGCTTGCCCGAAATCATTGTACATGGTCTGAACTTCATTGAGTGCGGTGCCGCTGCCCACGGTCGCATTGTCCCAGCTTGTGATGCGGATGACCAGACCTCTTTCGTCGAACGCCGTTTCGATCCTCTGCACCGTGTCGTCGACATCGGTGCCGAAGGCTGTCACGCGATCTTGAGTCTGGCGGCCCAACAGGTCGAAGTCGTACTGGTGGACCGTCCCGCCCTGGTCGGTCAGCTGCGTGACCTGTTGCTGGCGGTTGTACGTGAATTCCACCTGATCACTGCCACCCGTCGAGTCGGGATATATCTCAGCGACTTTGAGGAAACTGGCAGCGATGTCCGAATCGTCCAATGTGCTGCCGTAGGCGTAGGTGGTCACCTGATTGCCGGTGGTCGCATTGACCGCCGTCAACGTCGCGACTTGGCCATCCGGCGTGTAGGTGGTGAGGACGGTGACATCTTCATCGACCGAAGGATCGCAGTCAGTGACGGGCCCCACGAACACGGAACTCGATGTGGGGTTCTGAATCCTGGAGATCTCCCGTCCCGCATCATCATAGGCGAATCGTGTCACCAGCTCGGCAGGGTCCGCGGTTTCAAAGAGATTCCCCGCTTCGTCATAGACTTGGCTGCTGACCAGCACAGTATCGGAGCGAACAGGAACTGTGTCGGGGCGTGTGAACGAGGAACCGCCGTTGGTACCGTAATTGGCGCTGGCTTGAGTGCGGCCAATGCCGTCGGCCCATGCTGCGGTATGTGTGACGCGTGCTTTTGGACTGGTCTGCGGATCCCCCAAGACGCCTGTCTGGGTAGCAACCGCATCGTGGTATCGCTGCTTGGCAGTGATGGAGATGACATTCGAAGTCGAGTCGTAGGTCGTCTCGGTTTGCTCCAATACCGTATTGTTGATAACATCGAAAATGTCAGCGTAGGTCGCATCGGTACCGTAGCCGGAGTAGTTCGCGATGGCTCGACCAATACCGTCGAAGGTCGTTTTACCGAACAGGGAGGAACCAGCAGGCAACGATTTCACAACATTGCCGCTGGCATCGTACCATGTGTTGGACACCAGATTGTTGCCAATCGTTCCCGTCGCCGGATCGACGCCATATTGAATCGACTGATAGGTACGGCCCTGGTTGTCGAATTTGGTCTCACTCTGGGCGATGAGGTTCCCAAGGATCGTAGTGTCATACTGCTGCTGGAGCGTGACCTGATCGAGGTTGTCGTAGGTCTTTTTGGCGAAGTAATCGATCTCGCCATCTGTCGTCACCTGTCGATTGCGCCAGTCGTAGCCATAGCTGGTGACGCGTATGGTGGAAGCATCAACATGCTGTGTGACCTCGGTCAGATTGCCATCGCCACCATCGGTGCCGCCATCGTATTGATTCGAGATGATGACCACCATGTTGTTGTCGGGATCGACACCGCCTCCAGTCGGATCCTGTTCCGTCGCCCCATCGTCGTTGGTGCCGATGTAGGTGGCCGAGACGAGGCCACGGGCGTCGAAGACCTGAAACGAAATGGTGCCACCAGGAGTAACGGTCCGATTCCGCCGCTTCATCGCGTCGTAACCGTAGGTCGTCTGGTCATAGTTCGTGCCGCTGACGCCGGTCCCTGAAGTGGGAATTGTGTGGTAGATCCGTTGGAACGCCGCGAGGCAACAATCGGTGTATTCGTAGGTTACCCAGCGGGTGTATGACAACTGCGGGAACCCTCCCAACGGGACTGTGCCACCGGAATTCGTGGCGGCGACGTATTCGGCGAGACTGCCCGTGGTGGTGGAGGCGGTTGCCTGGATTCGTTCCAGGACCTTGCCTCCAGCATCGTGGAGAACGATGACAACTGGGTTGATCAATTCATAGCTATCCGTGGCGGGATTCCACCAACCTCTGGCCTGATAAACAACATGATTGACGTCGTCATAAACAGCATAACTTGCTGTTCGAATGACTGTCGCCGTGCCTTCGATGTCAATAAAATGCACTGGGCTAAGGGCGAGAACTGTGCGACCTTGATCATCAACCGTTAAGTCGGTGACAAGGTTCAAACCGCCACCTGTCGGAGTCGTCCAACCGGCGGGAGCTCCTGATACAATTGTGGTGTTGACATCCTGAATCTTTTGGACAACCGCCCCTGTGGCTAAGTCGTAGACTGTATGAGTGATGTAGCCTCGCTCGTCCATGCTCCAGGTCATGCGACCGCGATCATCAAAGTACTCCTGGTTTGCCGCGGCGACACCGCTTCCATTTTGATCGGTCGGAATCACTGGGAGAGTGGTTGAGCGTTGCTTCATTTGAGTCGTGCCGTCGTACCAGGTGTACGACATTGTCGATTCAATGAGTCCGGTTCCGTCGTCATTGCGGAAGCGGGTCATTTTCGAGACGGGATAGACCGTGGCTCCACCGGCAGTGCGCGAGGTGTATTCATAGGACAGCTGGGGAACTGGATCTCCCGCAGTACCCTGCTGAAGTGCCTTACCAGAGACAAACCCTGCCGCCGCACCGCTTCCTGTGGTGGTGTAGTAGCTGGTGGTCGAAATGAGGCCTTCGTCGGTTTTGAGTTCAATGTCGAGGTCAGCCGCTGTATCGTCGTAAGCGAGCACGGCTGAGGGGGATGCCTCCCATAGCACTCGATGATCGGTATCGTAATGATAGGCCGTGATCCAATGGTCGGATCCATCCGAGAAGTCTCGAATCAGTGGTTGTCCGATTGTATTGCTGTAGACTATTAACTCCGTACCGTCAGGATAAGTTTCGACAGTACGAGTCGCCCATGCATTGGAGGCTCCATTCGAGATGCGGTTGGTGTAAGCGAATTCAAAAGTACGCGAACCTCCGTTAACGCGTTCCAAGGTCACACGCTTTTGCTCATCGTATTCAAAGTAATTGTCAGCGTAAGTTGCCAGGATGCTGTTGCTCGTTGTTAATGGATCAACACTGTTGTTGACCATCCTCTGGAAAGTGTCTGGTTCGATCACATACTTGAGTGCATGAGCGAACCCATGGATATCTCCCGCCTTGTAGTAGCGGTAGTACATCGATTGAGTAAGCTCCCAGCCAGTACTGGTCGGTTCCTCCAATTCGACGAGTTCCAGATCACTCAGGCTACCGTTCGCTGTCGTACCATCGTAATAACCATACGTTGCCCGACGAACATCTTCCCAACCACCAGAGCCAAGTTCGCGGCGAAGCGTAGCGCTTGTCAAATTTCCTGATGTGGCATCGTAGGTGTAAACGAATGCTTCAGTCAGCACTTCCGCACCCACCATTCCAGTGCGGCGGATTTCGGCAATTTTGCCTGTCGGCGTGTAAGACAGCACTTCTGTAATGGCGCCTCCGGCTTCAACCATTCGAGCGAATGCACCGGAAGGTGATGTGGTCTGGATGAAGTCATGAAACTCGAACTGAACACCATCTGCATAAGTGAGACGCAAAACGTGAGCAGAGGTGTCATGCTCCAGTCGAGAATTGCTGCCAAACATGGGTACGAATTGCGGAGTCGCTTTGTTGAACCAAAGTGAACTGGTTGAGGAGCGGATAACGACAACTTCTTCGACACCATCAACAATGTGTGGCCAGTTGAATACCAGCCAACCGAACCCCTGACCCACATTCGTCGGAGTGGTGAGTTGGTTGGTGTAACTGCGCTGATGCATCCAATTCGCACCGAATCCGTTTGAACGAACGTCGATGGAGGAGATTCGTAAGGCTCCGTTGGAATACTGCACCGGATTCGATGACTCTGTCGTCGGGCAATTCTGGCACTCTTCCTGTGAGCAGTCGCTGGGGGGTGTGGGAGTGAGGGGAGGCCCGCCACTTCCTGACGAAGAACTTCCCGAACTACCACTGGAACCACTGCTTCCCGAGGACCCGCTGCCGCTTGAATGGCTCGACTCCGACGAACCGCTCTCCGAAGAGGGAGAGGGGGTGCTGGAATGTGACGAGCTGGGCGAGTGGGAACTTGAGGGTGACGGACTCGAAGAATGGCTGGAAAGGGATTCGCTGGAGCTGGGGCTCGCACTGCTTTGCGAAGAGAGGCTCTCTGACGACGGGCTGGCCGAGGACTGGCTCAACGAGGACGACGGCGTAGGTGAGTGGCTACTTTCAGAAGACAGACTTTCCGAGGAAAGGCTCTCCGACGATTCACTCGATGGAGGGATGGGGGTGGTGGATGACGATGACGACGATGAAGACGAGTGACTACTTTCCGAGGACAGACTTTCGGAAGACAAACTCTCCGACGAAAGGCTCTCCGAGGACTCACTCGATGGAGGGACGTCCGAGTGGCTGGATTCGGAAGGGTAGTAGCTGCTGCTTTCGCCGGGCATAAATCACTCCGTGGGTTGCACCGGCCCGTGGGGCGGCGACGTTGAGGGGTCTGGAGGCGGAGAGTCGTTTGGTTTCAGAGAGTCAGGCGACGCTGGCAACCATCGGTTGCAGCGATCCCCCTTCGTAGTAGCGTTCAATGGCGCGGATCACATCCTGCGGCGAGATCATGTGCATGCACTGTGCGATCTGAAGTTTTTCATTAACCTTTACTGGTCGGAGACACAGGCTTTGATCCTTTGAATCACCGTCGCCGACAGGCTGACAGCGACTCTTCCAGCAACCGCCCTGATCACAGCAGGGAAGAGCACCGTTCGTGTGCAAAAACTGGTGGTGAGGATAGGCCTCCCAATGAGAAGGCTCTCGACCTCCTGCTATGACGACTGCCGCCCGATTCTTCGGGCGCCCTGGTTTCGTCTCAACCGCTGCAGCAAGATGCATGGCAAAGGTTACAGGGCAGACAACTCCATCTGCGTGGTACATTAACCTCACAAACTGGCGCACATCTGTTTTTCCAATAAGATTAATGACGCCTCTTAACGGCGGATGCCAGTGGCCGGACTCACCGCATTGGACGAACTGAATTCGACCATGGAAGTGATCCACAACCTGCTGATAAAACTCAGGGTTCCACCATTTGGCAGTGAAGTCGAACTTGCCACCGGCCATCAAGATCCAGAAAGGCCCTCGATAACCAGTCTCTTCGACCTGGCTCATCCACGATTTTTCCAACGGGGAGAGGTGAATATCTCCTTTGAACACACTCAGTGGAATTTTCAGATCCAACTGTTGTTCCAAGAACTGAGCATAGCCGTGAATGAAATGATATGGGGCCGTATTGCTTGAGTTGATCAACGGGTAGTGCATATCAATGACACGCACGTCCGGATCCGCTTCATTAAATATCGAGACCCACGGATTGTGCTCCCACAGAGAGGAAGCGCTCGTGTCGACCGCCGTGAGGAATCGACCGGGATGCGCCCGATGCAGATCCCGAACCGCAGCAGTCATCATGACGATATCGCCGGGACTTAACCGACAGCGGAGCAGCAATCGTTGCGGCGAAGAAGGCACCCGTCGATCCTTCGAGGTGTCCGAAGCAGTGAATTTCTGTGAATTATTTTAGAACGGTAGTGACACATCTGGGAACAGTCAATATGAAATCCACCATGAATTCCCTTCGCCCTCGAAAGACACGACACATGGAATACTCGCGAGCCTTCGCAGTAATCTCGAATTCCTGCTATTTTTCAGGGATTTTGGCCACTTTGGGAAGCATCTACGCCTACTACGGCCGCGACCTGCGAGTTTATGTCGTCGGGCATGGCCTCAGTGCCGCAGAGCGACAAATCTTGCAATCTACTAATCTGGGAGCTTCACTTACACTAATTGATACCGAGGACTTTTCGCATCGACCGATCGGCTGCTGGGAAGCCAAGCAGCAATGCGCCAGCGAACTGGTGGGATCCGTCAAAACGATTTCGCTACTGGACGCCGATTTGATCCTGCTCTCCCGGATCGACGATGTCTTCGAGTTGGCCGAACGGGGTAAGATCGTGGCTCCGCTGGATTGCGGGTCGATCGGATTCAATACCGACTACGATATTTATTCACGTCGACTCGCAGGTTGTGTCCGACCCAACCTCAATACGGGATTCGTGACGTTCCATACCCGAATGCATTGGGATCTCGTCGCCCTCTGGGCCTTTACCAGCCGGTTCGGTGCCTACTCGCCCGGCCGGGGAATGCCCTTGAGCTTCCCCGGACATGGCGATCCGGGGATCTTCAACGCACTGCTCTGCCAGCTGCACAAGGACGACGCCGTGCATGTCCTGCCGGAGCGGACCTGGACGAATTCCGTGGGCTGGAACCGGGGGCATGGTCTGCGGATCGTGGCTCGTCACGGCCATCAGATCACCGCCGAACATCAGCCGGGAGGTCTTCGGCAGCGTGTCCTGCACAGCTCGGGTCCCAAATGGTGGACCCCGGAAGGACAACGGGCTTTCAGCTCCGCCGGTGACGTGTTGACCTGCTTCGAGGAGATGTCACGCATCGCCCTCCCCAACTCCCCCGCCAGTGAGCGAAGCACGCCTCGCACGACGGAAGCACCCCCTTCCGAAGTCTCGCTGGCCGTCTCCACCTAGACCCATGGCTCCCGCCGGAACGCCCCGAGGTTCCATGGTGTGACCAATTTGCTCTTCGACGACTACTGATTCACCTTTCCATCGCCAGCCCCACCACGAGCCCCAACAGCAGAGGAATCAAGCGTTATGGAGTACGCCCGCGCGTTCGTCATCGTTTCCGACGATCGATACTTCCCCGGACTTCAAGCCGCACTGGGAAGTATCCACGCCTACTACGGACAAGAGATCCGTGTCTTCGTCGTCGGTCATGGACTGACGGCACCGCAGGTGGAGTCACTGAAGAACCACCCGCTGGGATCCGCCATTACCTTGCTCCGCACCCAGGACTTCGCCTCCCGGCCCAGCGGATGTTGGGAAGCCAAGCAGCTCTGCCTCAGCGAGCTGGTTGCGTCCGTGCGCACCGTCTGTCTGATGGACGCCGATCTGATCCTTCTCTCGCGGGTGGACGACATCTTCGAACTGGCGGAGCAGGGAAAAATCATCTCCTCGCGCGACGGAGAGGGGATGCAGTTCGGGCCCGAATACCAGGTTTACTCACCCGCTCTGGTGGGGCCGCGGCAGGACTACATCAACTCGGGATTTCTCATATTCGATCTTCGCCAGCACTGGGATCTCGTCGCCCTGTGGTCGTTCACGGCTCGCTTCGCCGGTTACTCCCCCGGCAAGGGTTGGCCCTTCGCATTTCCGGGACATGGGGATCAGGGGGTCTTCAACGCACTGCTGGCCCTCCAACAAAAGTCTGATTTTCTGCATGCTCTTCCGGAAAACACTTGGTGCAACTCTGCTGGATGGAAAGAGGGGCGAAAGGTCCGCGTTACACATCAGGAGGGGAACCGCTTGAGTGTGATTCATGAACCTGGCGGAGAACAGCAGCGAGTTCTGCACAGTTCTGGCCCTAAGTGGTGGACAGACGAAGGTCGCACTTTCTTCGCATCTGCTGGTGATGTCCTGCGATGTTTTGATGCTATGCGAAAGATCACCGAGCCAACGATGGGCTCAAACAAAAACCTTGGAATCAGTTCTCCCGAGGAGAGGTCAAAACCTGCGTTGAGTGTTTGTGTGGCGATCAAAAATCGCTCGAAAGTAAGTGTCGGGCTAGAAAGTCGGGAATTATTTCCCAACTGTATCCGCAGTCTGCTCAGTGCGTCGGCTGGCGGCTTGAAAATTGAACTCGTCGTGGTGGATTTTCAGTCGGACGATTGGCCACTCGAAGAGTGGTTCTCAAATTTGGTGGGTGACGTTGCTCATCAGTTAATCACTTTGCGGGAACCTTTTTCACGGGGGCGGGGACTCAATGTTGCAGCATCTGCTGCACGATCTGATCGATTGCTGTTTCTCGATGCCGACATGCTTGTTGACAATTCTGTGCTTGAAAGAGCCTACGAGGTCGTCAATTCTGGTCGAGTCTGGCTTCCCATCTGCGAATGTGTGAAGTCCGATGGAACCTTCGACAGTTGGGGTTTTTTGGGGAACGTGGCCTGTGATCGGGAAGTTTGGAATGCAGCAGGTCAGATTCCCGAGTTTTACAGTTGGGGCGGTGAAGACAATCTGTTTGCAGATCGCTTGCAATCCATCAAGCCGGGCATTCGCGAAGTCAGTCTCGGTTTCCGACATCAATGGCATCCCGAGTCGTTGCGACATGCTTACTACATTCGCCCTGCTCAGAGCGACTTCTTTCGAATAGATCAACAGGCTACAAGCCCAGTCCAGCAATTGTGGCGACTCTCAGCACATCACCCGGAATGGCAGGGAGAGATACAGTTCTTCACAACTGGACGAATGGGGCGTCCGGGAGGAATGTTTGGTAGTTTCCAGGCCTCTGCCGAACAACTGACCTTGCACTGGGATTCGGGACATTCTGATACATTTCGGTGGGATTCCACTGTCCAAAGATATGTGCATGATCTGCTGGATTTTTGGTTGGAACCTTTCACTTCTCTGGAATCCATGGATATAGAACGTCTTTTGAACCGCCAAGTTGAAGCATTATCCCTAGAAGAAACTCCTAAGTCGTTTAAGCACCTCACAATACCACTTCCGGATCTACTCTCGCGCCGCGATCTTTTGCCTCGAATTCTGGTCTTTAGTTCTGTTGGTGATCGGGGAATTGCTGTTAACTCGTGGCTGGGGATCTCTTCTGCACGACAGGATCGACCGTTTGATACAGCCATCGTCTATTATGGCAACTATCCGACCGGTGACTGGGCACAGGGACTCCGCGCACGCTCCTGCTATTTTGGGCGTCATCGTGGGGGTAAAATTCAAAATCTCTCTTGGCTAATAAAGCAGCATCCCACTTTGCTTGAAGATTATGACTACGTATTCGTTCTTGACGACGACTTACGCATTACGCCGGATATGATTGGGCGCGTGGTGCGAACGGCCCGGGAATTCGATCTCCCCATCTGTTCACCTAGCCACGACTGGAGAGGAAGGATTTCCTGGCTCCACATGGGAGCCCGCGGAAGTGGTCGCCGGGCTGCTGAACCTCCTGCTGGAGTGGAGTTAACCAATTTCGTCGAAGTGACTTGCCCGCTCTTTGAGACAGATGCTCTTCGCGAATATCTGAATCACTTCCTCTGGTGCGGTTCTGAATTAACCGGTTGGGGTGATGATTGGTTGATGACGGCGGCCTGTTTCCAAGAGAGTCGTCCCTTTGGCGTGCTTCACAACATCACAATTTGTAATCCCAAAGATCGGCCAGGACCCAACCCCCAGCTTCGTGAAATTGATCAACTGCATGCGGTGGAAGAGAGGCTGACAGCCTGGAAGCGAGTCAAGCAACGATTGGGTGGCCGCCTTCCCGTCACAGAAGAAGTTCGCACGTGGCTACCTCGCCCACGCCTCCGCTGTGTCAATCTTCCACGAGCCACTGAGCGGAGAAAGAAGATCACTTGTGAATGGATCGATGGATTAGGATTCCCCATTAAGTTCTTTCCGGCATTTGATCGGCGGGAATTGGAAAAAGGCCGAAGTTTTTTCCAATACGAGGATTCAGCTGCCATCAACAAGATCGGACGCCCACTTACAGCAGGAGAAATTGCTTGTGCAAGTTCACATGCTCTGGTAATACGTGAAGAAATGGAGTTCACGGGTCCTGAAGGAGTCATAATCCTCGAAGACGATGTGACGCCTCGATGGGGTGCTGTCGATCTTTTCGAGCGATTGAAAACTGCTGCCGCTGCCTTACCTGGTGTCGAAGCCATCGCCTGTCATGAAGCTTTGGATTCTTGGGAACGAGGTGAAAGCTGCGGAGAAGCCGTTCGAGCCCTGAGTCCACCCTGGGGAACGCATATCACTTGGTATAGCCACGCTGGCCTCTGTCGAGCCTATGAGTCGCTCATCAAGTTCGATCAACCTGCGGACTGGATCTGGCGAGAGTTCTGCTCGCGGGGAGCTTACGCTCTCCTCGATCCGCCAATCGCCCAACATCGGGGCGACTCGACTTATGTGGGAAATGATTTTCGCGGAATGGTGCGACCCTATCGGGAGTAGTTGTTGTATGTGTGTGGATGCTGTAACAGGATGATCTTCTTTTGGTGTCTTATGCAGATCATTTAATGGATATACATTTTATCTCATGATTTTTCATACCAGGTTGGAAGGCAACTCATGAATCTTGACCTAACTCATGAACGAGTTTGTGTGACAGGAAGCAGTGGATTCGTTGGCCAACATGTTGTTCAGATTCTTAAACAACGAGGATTGTCGGAAAAGTCCCTGCTTCTGCCTCGGCACAAAGATTTCGATTTGACAGACGAGCGAGATGTTCAACAGATGTTTGCTGAACTCCGACCATCGGTCGTAATCCATCTGGCTGCCCTCGTCGGCGGGATTGGAGCCAATCGCAGTCGCCCTGGTGAATTCTGTTACGCAAATCTGGCGATGGGATTGCATTTGATTGAACAGGCAAGAATACATCATGTACAACGGCTTGTGCACGTCGGAACTGTTTGTTCTTACCCTAAGTTTTGCCCAACACCATTTTCCGAATCACAGCTTTGGGATGGCTATCCAGAAGAAAGCAACGCGCCCTATGGCATTGCAAAAAAGGCCCTGATCGTACTCTTGGACAGTTATCGTCGTCAGTATGGTTTTTCCTCGGCCGTCGTTCTCCCCACGAATCTCTATGGGCCACACGACAACTTTAATGAGGAGTCATCACATGTTATTCCTGCCCTTATTCGGAAAATGATTCACGCCCGCTCCACTCACCAAAATGACATTGAGATTTGGGGCTCTGGAAAGGCCACACGCGAGTTTCTTTATGTCGCCGATGCTGCAGAAGGGATTGTCCGAGCGGCCGAACGCATTGATGATCCTTCGCCAATCAATCTTGGTTCAGGGCAGGTGCTGACAATTCAGGACCTCGTTGAAGTTTTGGCAAAAGCTTGTCGCTTTGATGGTAACATCAGTTGGAATGCCACATATCCCGACGGACAACCACAACGACATCTTGATTCCACGCGAGCAACTCAGCTTTTAGATTGGAAGGCCAGTACATCTCTTGAGTATGGCTTGGAAACCACTGTCGAATGGTACTGCCGTCAAGTTGGCTTACCACAGTAGACGATGTTGAAGAGCTTCTGGAGTCGGTAGTAATAAACATAAAGTATCTTAGCGGCCCCAACTCGATAATTTGGTTTCATCATTCTTCTGGTGTGAGTGCTGACGAGGAATACGAATCCAGTAATCTTGAGAGATCACGATGTCTTCTTCACTCGATGAACCGATCTATGCTTTTGAGGCTCACCATCGAGACTGGAAAGGAGATGTGTGCCTGTATGATGACGGAAAAATGGCCCGCCCAGGAATCGATCAAGGTCGATACGAGTTTGAGAAACATCATCGCCTTCTCTTGAAATGGGATCATTGGTCGCCAGAAGAACTCATGTGGTGTGAAGAAAGGCAAATTTATCAGAATTTGCAAAAAACTTTCTCACTACGCCCAGTTCCAGTGGATGCGATTCGATGGAATTTCGCGAATTTCTGGAGCGGCTTTGATGCACTCGCTTTTGAGCGTCACCTGCTTGGTGTTTCAGGAAAACACAAGTTTCGAATTTCCGAACAAAATCCACAGATCGTGTTTGAAAGTGTTTTCGGAACTCCGGGGAAGGGACGCGAGCGTTGGCCAAAGGCTCGGCAGGTCTGGTACACGGGAGAAAATGTTGCTCCGCCGCTGGATCAGTTCGATAAATGTCTCAGCTTTCATCGGGATATTAAGGATCCGAGACATCTTCGCTGGCCCTACTATTTACTGCACTTGGCATCGTTGCCCATGTCATTTAACGATCTTGTGAAGTGCCAGTCGTCTGTCAGTACTTGGGCAGAACGCCCGGGATTTTGTGCATTCATCGCATTCAATGAGGGATGCCAGACACGAAATCGATTCGTGGAAAAGTTATCCAGATACCGCAGAGTCGATTGTCCTGGTCGTGTTTTGAACAATATGACATCCGAGACACTGGGCCAGCGGGGAAATCTTCATGGAAAAATCAATTTTCTGAAGCAATACAAATACGCTGTGTGCTTTGAGAATACTTCGACCAGAGGATCTGAAGGATATGTGACAGAAAAGCTGGTGGACGCCATGCTGGCAGGCTGCATACCCTTGTACTGGGGAGATCACCGTGTCGGGGAAGATTTCAATGAGAATAGTTTTATCAATCTTGGGGTATACGGAAATGATGTCAACGCGATGGTTCAGCATGTGATTGAACTGGATTCAGACGAACGACTTCAAAACAATCTGTTCCAAGAGCCGTGGCTTCCTGAAATCAAGAGTTCTGAGCACTTTTCATTTGAGACCTCGAAGGATGCGATTCTGAAGCTTGTGGCAAATGTAAATAAATGACATTAGGTGTAGATCGGAGTTGTTTCTGCGTCGCGTCCGGAAAGGTGTAATGCTCATTACCTATCCCAAAAGGTAATCTGCTTAGGTGCTGACGATTTCACGGACAGTCTAACACACAAGAAAAGATTTTTTGGGTTTCAGGTGTGCCGTTCGAACTGGTGAGGCGTCAGGTAGCCCAGGGCGGAGTGTTTTCGGTCGAGGTTGTAGTAGGCGATGTATTCGCCGATCTCACGCCGGGCCATTCCATGATGTTTGTATTCGGTTATTTGCGGTTCCGTCTTGAGCGTACCAAAGCATGATTCCATAAATGCGTTGTCATGGCAGTTCTCAGCCCGGTTCATCCTTTGCTGGAACCCGGCCCTGTTCAAGATGGCCCGGTAGCGACTGCTCGCATATTGACCGCCCCGATCCGTGTGATGAATCACCAGAGGTGCAGGCTGGCCATCCTGAATCGCCTTCTGCAATGTGGGAATCACCAGGTCTTCCGTCATGGAGGGCTCGACATGCCAGCCCACGATCCGGCGTGAGTATCGATCCATCAGAATCGCCAGGTAGCAGAACCCTCCATCTGATAATGGTAGATAGCTGATATCCCCAACCCACAGGCGGTCTGGTGAGTCTGGTTCACCGGTCTCCAGCAGCAGATTCGGACTGTAGCCCAATCGATGACGGCTTTGAGTCGTTCTGGGAACAAAAGACTTTGGCTGGATCGCCCGCAACCCCTGAAAAGCCATCAGTTCCGCCACTTTTCGTGGAGAGCAGACCTCGCCTTAATCGGCCAGTTCTGCAGCAATTCGACGTGCTCCATAACGCCTGCGATGCCTCCAGAAAATCACTTGAATCTGCTGAGCCAACCGCTGATCACGTACATCCCGATCTGAAGGAATTATATTCTTCCAGGCGTAGTAAGCAGACCGGCTGAGTTCCAGTACCTCGCGGATCGAACTTGTCTGGGCGCCGCTGGATTGTTCGATACTCGGAATTGCGGCATAGAGATCCGTCACTCGTTGCGGCCGAAAATGGCTAACGCTTTCTTTAATATGTCCCGCTCGCGCACGACTCTCTGAAGTTCGAGCTCCAATTCGTGGACCCTCGCCTCAAGTGAGGTGGCGATGGGGCCTGACTGGACAAGTTGTGCCTGCTTCCAGCGGTAAAGAAGATTCGTGTTCGAAAGCCCGAGCCGCTCCGCCACCGAGCCAGCCGAGTGCCCATTCAGCAGCAGTGCAACGGCCTCCCGCTTGAACTCCTCAGTGAAAGTCCTCTGAAGTACGTCTGGCCATCTCTTCAGCTCTCTTGGACATCCAACAATCCTTTCTGGTCATTCCATTTTAAGATGTTGAACTGTCCGTGAAATCGTCAGCATCTCGGAATTTCTCTAATAACGTTGGGCTCCTGTTGGTTCCAGTCATCCCCAAATGTCTCAGCAAGTATAACAATTCCAAGCAATTCGGGAGGGGAAAAACCAGAAAGCCGCAGGCCAGGCTTTTTCGCATACCAAACTGTTGTGTCATTTTCACTGCAATCAGCGTATAGTTCATACCCCTTGTCTTTAAGAACGATCAAACAAGGATTGTATGTATTTCCAGCAGCGGTTATGTTTAGCGTGTTTGGCATGTTATGAGTGCCCCTTTCATTTAGTTTTTGCATCTCTTAAGTAGTCCTGCCGGAATCTGCCCTTCAATCAATATTTCATGATTTCTTATCATTGCGTCCCTCACATCTTTTGCTTCTTTTACTTCATCAGCTGTTCCTGCCATCATCCTCTGATAGACCGATTCGGGAGTATGTATCTTAATGATTCCATCTTGCTCAAGTTTATGTAACGCATCAAACTCTGCCTTGGAGATATAACGATTGTCGGGGGCGTCTGTGAATCTTTTTGCATCTTTAAGCATTGTCGAGAAGGAGGTGTATCGACTTGTGTCATTTCGCCGTTTTCGAAGAACATGTTCTGCAAACGTCTGTATTTTAGCTAGAGCCGCTTCAGCTAATGGAATTCCCACTGGACCACCATCCCAGAAGTCGTCAGCTCTAAATAATTTCCTCCCGAAGAAATCACTGAGGTCGATGTTGACTCCGCTGAAACTGACGGAGGCAGACTGCCGAACAAAGGTAACCGAAAATGGGAGGGAGGAGAGAGCGACATCGGCCCCTGTCTGAAAACAGGGCTTTTTGACGAAAATGATCACCTTGTCCGCTGTATCCGCCGCTACAAAGACCTCGCGGGCCACAAACTCGACTCCGTCTGCTCCTTCTTCAATACTCTTGTTGAGTGAAGTTACTCCACCGCGTGCCTGCCGCTTCTCGGCCATGTGTTTAAAGGCAATCCAATCGATGTCCCACGCCGGATTAATCGACGTGTTACCGCGATCGAAATACAAACGCTCCCGGTGAGGGATTGCTTGCAACGCCGACTCTGTCCAGGTGTTTGCGATAGTAATGTCACAATAGTATTTTGTTTCGTTGCAGCAAACGGTCCCGGTGGAATTACAATGAACTTTATCGTTGCTTGTTGGAGCGGGCGTGGAGCAGTTTGTGGCAGACGTTGTGCAGGTCCCTGATACGCCGCACGAGGTTGAACCGGCGGGAGCGGATGGCTGGTTTACTGGGGTGGGCGGCTTGTGAGGCTGAGGATCGTTAGAACAATTTCTGTAGAACAGTAGGTCAATTTCGTAATTTTCGGCAGCATGTTGTAATGAACCATCTCGAAGCCATTCGACAATTTGTGTATAATGGACTTTGCAATTGGGGTTTCGAAGCACCTTTCCGTCTACTCCCCCGGTATATAAGACATCTCTTGTAACATGGGAGTTCGCATCAATGGTGCCCAATGATTCACATTTTGTTTTTCGTACTCCCCAAAAAACACCGGACTCGTCCCAACACAACTGAAGTTCCCCAGATTTTGAACCCGTTCCCCAGACGAGACGGTAGTTGATATTGGACTTTCCGCTCGGATCGGTCTGATTGACAGGATCATTTCCTACGTACCGATAGAAGTTGGAATCCCCAGCCTCCAACCCCAGCGGATCCTCAGAAGTGAAATTAGCTGCATGAGGGTCGTAGTCCCGCGCCCGCAGGTTGTACTCGCCCGTGGCCTCTTCTACCCGGTAACCCTGCGCACCGATCCAGGTGTAAGGATTCTCGGTGGAGCCGGTTTGCGCCAACGCCTTGCCGAACGCTTCATAGCTGTATTCATCAGTCAGTGTGCCCGTCCCGTCACTCAGTGAGCGGGTACTGCCGATGGCATCGAACTGGTAGAACGAGGTGTCTGCATCCTGGGTACGGCTCAGCACCATCCCATAACCGCCGGGTTGAGCGGTGTTCTCTGCCAGCACCACATTGGTATCGTCGGTCTCCAGCAGAATGACCTGATCGTCCCAGAGGTAACGGGTGATATCGATCCCATCATCCCGCTGGATCTGCCGTTCATCGTTGGCTTTGTTAACCGGAGCCCAAGTGTACGTCACCACCTCGGATGTCGGGAGTTCCACCGCGATGTTGTGGTTCAGCACGTCGAACGTGTAGGTCGTGATCTCGCCGACTGGTGTTTCCACGCTTCGCCGGTTGCCAGCGAGATCGTAACTGTAGGTGGTGATGCCAGAGAGCGATTCTGCCATGAGCAGCTGGTTGGCTGCATTGTACACACTCGTCGTGATCCCATCACTGAGTGTTTCCAGTTTCAGCCGGTTTCCACTCGGATCGTAGGTGAAGCTGTTTTTCACCTCGTTGATCCCGGTAATCGCTTCGCTCACCAGTTGACCCACTGGATCGTAAGTCCAGGTGGTCCGGCCTGTGGCTGATCCTGAAAGTGTCAGTGTTGACCACTGCTCCAGAGTCAGGTTGGACCAGTCGGAGAGCGATAACCCATTCCAGCCTTCACTGGTGGGGCCGAACTCTTCCATCTCCACTTTACGACCATTGGCATCATAAGCGTAGATATAGGCTGCCGTTGGTTCTCCCAGGCCATCGCGATGAATGACTTGCGTCGTCCGGCCCGCTGCATCGTAGGAGTAACTGGTCCGCGTGCCGTTAGCGACCAGTTGATCCAGCACCTGACCATTGGCGTCATAGGTCCAGGTCGTTCGCTGAGACAGGGGATTCACCAGTGTGCTCATCCGCTGGTTGGCATCGTAGCTATAGGTTGTGCGGGCACCTCCCGGATGAATCAGTCGGCTGCGCTGGCCCACGGCATTCCAGTTCCACTGGAGTGTCTGGCCATACGCATAAGTGAGCGACACCACTTGACCGATGGGATCGTAAGTGCGCGTGAAGAGGTTGGCCCAGAGGGCTAACGACAACTCGCCACAACGTTCCCCCTCCGCCTGCCACACGCGTCGCATGGCCGGAGGGGGAAAACTGTACTTCTTTACGTCATGCCAAAGAACGACTCAAGCATCGATGGAGCGCCAGCGTAGCCGCCCCACAAAAATTTCGCAGAAATCAACGAGTCCTGACCCGAATGGCACTGCCGGTTGGTATATCGAGAGTTACATCGACATGGCGGCTGTGGTGATTAACAACGCGTCATCGCGTTGACCACTTTCCATTGATACCCGCAAGGACTTGATTGCGAGCGGCCTCGCGGGGTGCGGCGAGCAGGGCGATGGGACTGGGGCGGCGTTTGACCGCGCGGGGCTCCATTCGATCCGGGCGGTGGCCGACACGATGCGAATAACCGTTGATCATTCGCAGCACAATGAGGAGTTCTACATCGGTTCTCGTATGGTCGCGCGGCATCGCGGCCAGCAACCACATATTGGCCAGCATTTGTTAAGGATGCGGCAAAGCTCAACTGTTCGGGTCGGACTTCGCCGCCCAGTGCCGACTGCAGCATGGACTGACGGATCAGGTTATACGCCAACAGGCCCGTCCAGAGTTCTTGTCGCACCCATGCCGGTTTCGTGCAGCGCAGGACGGCCAGATCCATCGTGGCCTTGATGTCTCGCAGTTCGAGTTCCACAGTCCACCGGCGGCGGTAGAGCAGGGCCAGTTCCTCCCGTGGAAAACGTCTGTGATCTCGCAGCGACGTGACCACCACCAGGGAGGCGGTGCGGAAGCCGGGGACGGGGACCTGCACCTCGATCTCACGGACTTCCAACTGATCGGGCAGACGATCATAGGTTGCCTGATCGAGCCACGCGGGCTTTTGCGGTTTGGCCCAGGCCACGACGTGATCTCTCTGGCCCAGCCGTTTCCCCTGGTGGAAGTCTGCAATCCGAAACTGGTGCAGCCGAGTTACAAACTCGACCCCCAGTTCTTGCAGCAGTGCCAGCATGAACCAGCCGCCGTAGTACCGATCTGACAGCACCAGATCACCCGCTTTCAACTGATCGAACAACGTTCGAAACAGAGCCGTCTCACCGGTCGCCTTTCCTGCACAGGGACCGGTCACCAGAGCCAGAATCATCCCTGTCGCGAGCGATGTCAGGGCCACGGCCCGCAGGATGGGAAATCCCAAGCCTTTCCCCTGCGAAGAGGGTTGAGGGTACTCCGCCTGATTCTCCTGGGTGTCCGGCATCGAGCATGTGGTGCCATCAATGACCAGCGTGCGGAATCCATGCCAGCGCCACTTGTCGGGAACCGCTGCCTCACACCTCTGGCCGACGCCGACTGCCAGTCGCTGGACGACACCTTCCGGAATCTTGGCCCGCGCGCGACAGTAGGCACCGGTGTTCGTCGAGGAGATTCTGATGCCCGATAGAGCGTAGTACACCGCCACGCGCTGAACCGCCGCGCGACAGGCTCGTTGAACGTCGGTGAAGAGGGCTTGAGAGAGCATGGCCCATAACGTCACGCCGCGTGTGTAGACCAGCCCGCCATCCTCGATCGATGCCTGTTCGCTTACGCACGGGTCTCTTCCAAACGAGACCTCTTCGGCCTCAAAAACCTCTTCCAACTGCCGCGTTGTCAGCGCATCCGAGAACGGCAGACCTTCGTCCTGCCAGAAAGACTGCTTCACGAGTTCAAATGATCTATCTCTGCCGAGGGCTCTGGAAGTAAAAGACATGAGACCTTCCCTGGTCAAGCTGGCCAGCACCCAGGAAAGGTCTCACGCCGGGCGAATGATAGGCCGGAAATGTCTCCACGCCAAGACGAAAACCTGATTACGCCCGCCCCTCCCGGCCATCAAATCACCGCCAGCACATGCCCCTCGCGCGTGCCTCCTACCGCTACGCGCTATCAACGAACTATCAAACCAGCGGTAGTGCCATTCAGTCCTGACCCCTTTGTTCTCCCTGACCCCTTTGTTCTCCCCGCGGGGGATAACAAACACACACCAAATCTCTATTGCCATTTTTCGATGTGACGGATTCCAGCCTTGAGTGATGTGGCAAAGAGTGAGGGTAATGATGGCTTCCGTAGCAAGTATTCTATCCTAGCCTTTACTCGAACAATTGCGTGGTCAACACTCTGTTGTGTCCCACCTATCTCACTTGCATAACCTGCATAGAAAGCCAAGCCAGTAGCAGAAGAAAACACCTGGCCCATACGCTTGGACTGCAGGCCGTCAGCCAAGGCATACAAGACGTCCGTTTTAGTGACATGTACTTCAATTATCCTCCTGATTGTCTGGTGCCATTCTAGCACTGGGTAGGTTCTAATCATTTCTTGCAGAAGGTGGCGCGAAAACGTTAAGTGATTGTTGTCACCCAGCAACGCTCCGCAGAGCACCGCTCTTGACCGCATACTCAACCCATCACGCCCTCCGTGTTTATAGGAAAGCTCACCATTGTCATAGGCTTCGACAACTCTAAACAGAAACATCTCGAGACCTTGCTCAATCTGAGTTTTTTGGAAAGAGGAGGAGAGGGCAGCTAGGGCTTCTTTCTCAGAGAGATCTCCATTGCGTATGACGCAATCTAGATTGCCATCTTCCTGATCTCTCCTCCAAATTTCCACAAGTCGATCTACCACGCTACTCATAAAATCTCCAGAAAACTACTAGTCTGCATCACTCGTAAAAAGGCTGAACAACCCCCGGGTCAAACTTCGCTCCTTGTTGTGTCAGCTCATTGGCTGCTCGTTTCAGCGCGCATCCATTTTTAATTTGCCCCTTGAAATAGTGGCCAGTCGAGTCGTTTAGTTTGGTCACAATACCATCTTTTACGCTGATGTCGCCTGCAGCGGCTACTTTTCCGCCAGAGCTTAGGCTAGAGTGGTGAATGACACCGTCTTTTGGCTCGGGATGAATAAAAAACCTTCCATACTCATCCATGATGTAGATTCCGCGCGATGTGTTGACTCGCTGCGAAGACTGTGCGTAAATCAGCCTTCCTTCTGCGTCAACAACAACGAGGTAGGCCTGCACTTCGCTTGCTGTGAAGTACCTTACGCCCCTTGCCAAATCTTCGGCTTTCATGCCTCTGTTCATCCCAAAGAGCTCGTCGAAATATTTACCCCTAGGTCTTGTCTGCTTATCTGGGGGAGGGAAAAGATCATCCCACGATCCGTTGAATTCATATGTTCTCTTAACGGATCGGTTACATTGGCTACGGCATGTATTGGATCCCCACAAATACAGTATGGCTGCCAAAGAGTCGGCGGCAGCAGCATCATAATCTCCATTAATGAGATGGTACAATCCTTTTCCGGCATGAACTGCCCCACCACCAAGACTCACTGCGGAGGCCGCCTTCAATAAAGTGGTGGATTTGAAGGCTGCTCCGAGTCCTCCTAAAACGAGAGTCGCATCTCCAATTGCTGAAAGTGCTGCTCCACCCCACTGACCCTGGGAAGCTTGATTGATTGTCCCCAATATGGGGAACCGATTCTTGAAGTTTTCACAGACCTGTTCGCTGCTGTTCCTAAAAAACTCGGCGCAAATACGACGCATTTCCTCATCCGAGCCATTTCCTTGACCAACAATCCTGAGCCTTCCTCCCGTAAAGAAGCCAGGGGATTCATATAGCAGCCATAAGTAGACTGGTTCACAACCAACATCGACTTTAATTCTGCAAAGACGGCCTGCAAAATCTTTTGAGTGAAAGATCGGGCAGCAATCGCCGTTATCGAATAGCCGCGAAGCAATCTTGGAGTCTGAAACATCCAGAAGATCCTCCACCGATTTTACTCCCAGCTCTTTGTAAGCCTTCTCTAAGCAATCCTTTATGGACTGGTCTGTCTTATTGGGAGTAGTACATGTCGAAGATTGGCTTCCCGCATTAACAGGAGACGACTTTCCGAAAGCGGCCACGGGCGTTTTGAAGCCCGTGCATGGCTGCCCATTCTTCAAAAACCATGCATTCCAGTCGCTTGATTTTATCACGCTACCCGAACGAACGGCCAATTCCACCTGTTTTCGCAAAACACATAATTGGTCTTGCATGCCAATACCGAACGGGAGATCTACCGTTCGAACGACAACCTCTTGCGAGTCCCTGTGAATCAATTGACCCACGAACCCATTCAATTCCGGGTTCTTGGCCCCTTCGACGACAACAAGCTTTGATCCGCCAATGATTTCAGGAGGTGCGGTCACGACACGTGCAGATTCGTCTAATCCACTCGGGTCGGTTCTGTTGATCGGATCATTACCCACATACCGGTAGAAGTTGCTGTCACCGGCTGCAAGACCCAGCGGGTCTTCCGAGGTAAACCGTGCTGCCTGGGGATCGTAATCCCTGGCACGAAGGTTCGCTAAACCAGTCTCCTCATCTTGCCGGTAGCCTTGTTCACCCACCCAGGTGTAGGGATTCTCGGTGGAGCCGGTCGAAGAGATCTGGCGACCGAACGCTTCGTAGCGATACTCATCGGCAGGACCACTGTTGTCAAACAGGCTGCGGGTGCTGCCCAGGTCATCAAAGAGATAACGGCTGGTGACGTCATCCTCCCGCCGACTGATCAACTTGCCATATCCTCCCGGCTGCACTGTGTTCTCGGCCACCACAATGCCGAATTCGTCCACCTCTTTCAGGATCGACTGGTCATCCCAGATATAGCGTACGATCTCGGCTCCATCATTCCGCTCGATCTGCCGCTCGTCGTTGGCTTTGTTAACCGGAGCCCAGGTGTAGGTCACCACGGCACCCAGGGGTGACTCAAATGCGATGTTGTGATTCAACGCGTCGTAAGTGAAGGTCGTAATGTTGTCATTACTGTCAATCATCGACCGCCGGTTACCCGCCAGATCGTAGGTGTAACTGTAGACGCCATTGGACAACTGTTGGTTGGCAGCATTGTAGGTGTAGCTGAACGAGTCATCATCATCCACCGTCTTGACGAGAAGATTCCCTGCGGGGTCATAGGTATAGGAGGTTCGACTGAATCCTGAAATGTTGGCTCGTTCGGTTGTCAATTGACCGGCAGGGTCATAGCTCCAGGTGGTGCGAATCCCACTGTCTTCGATACAGGTCTGCTTCCTGCCTGCGGCGTCATACCGATAGGCGAAAAGTGAACCAAATGTTCCGGCACCTATGGCTGTGGTTCGTCCTGCGGGATCGTAGACGTAGGTAGTGACCAGATTCCCGACAGACTTCAACACAACCTGACCGTTGGCATCGTAGGCCCAGGTTGTTCGCTGAGATTGAGGATTCACCAGCGAGGTCATCCGCTGATTGGCATCGTAGCTGTAGGTGGTCCGGGCACCCCCCGGATGAATCAACCGGCTGCGCTGGCCAACGGCATTCCAGTTCCACTGCAGAACCTGCCCATACGCATAAGTGAGTGATACCACTTGACCAATGGGATCGTAAGTGCGCGTGAATCTGCCCACTGAAGTCCCGGTGATGGTGGGTTGTCCGGCGGCGTCGTAAGTCCAGGTCATGAGGGAACCGGCGGCATTTCTCACCGCAGGTCGACTGGCGGCATCATACGTGGTGCTGACTCGTAGAGATCGTGGATCAATCTTGACAATCAACTTCCCAGCTGGATCGTAAGCCATCGTTGTACGAAGCCCCAATGGATTCACCTGCCGGATCTGTTGTCCGGCAGCATCGTAGACCATTGTTAACCGATGCGCCAGCGGATCGACATTGGCAATCGTCTGACCTGCCCGGTCATAGACTGTGGTCACTCGCCCGCCATTGGCATTGACCTGAACGATGGTTCGTCCAGCAGCATCGTAGACAGTGCTGCTGCGATATCCCAGTGGGTTGATCGTCGCGATTGTCTGGCTGGCCGGATTATAAAGAGTTGTGACACGTTGCAGCAGTGGATTGATGGTGGCGATCTGCCGCCCGGCGAGGTCGTAGAGCATGGTGGATCGCTGGTTGAGTGGATCCAGCATCGCCACTGTTCGACTGGCAGCATTATAGATGGTAGTCGATCGCCCATTCAGTGGATTGATCGAGGCCATCGCTCGACCATCGGGATCGTAGAGTGTCGTTGAGCGCTGGGCGAGAGCGTTCACTGTGGCAATCGACTGCCCAGCGGGATCATAAATGGTGGTGGTTCGCTGCTGACGAGCGTCAATGCTGGCCAACAGCCTTCCCGCTCCGTCGTAGATGGAACTGGTGCGATAACCGAGAGGATTAACCTGCGAGATCGTTTCGCTGGCCGCATTGTAGACCGTGGTCGATCGCTGCAGCAGTGGGTTGATGTTGGCAATGACTCGTCCGGCGAGATCGTAAAGGGTTGTTGTTCTTTCCAGCAGCGGGTTCGTTATTCGCAGAGGTCGTCCAGCCAGGTTGTAAGTCGTTGTGGTCCGGAATCCGAGAGGATTCACGCTGGAGATTGCTTCACTGGCAGCGTTGTAGACCGTGGTGGTGCGATTACCCAGCGGATTCACACTCGCAATGGTTCTCCCAGCAAGATCGTAGAGTGTGGTGGTCCGCTCGTTGAGCGGGTTGATTCCTGCGATGACTTGGCTGGCCGCATCGTAAACGGTGGTAGAACGCCGGGAGAGGGGATCAATCGACGCGACGACCTGGCTGTTGAGGTCGTAAATGGATGTGGTTCGATTCCCGAGAGGATCCACCGCGGCAATCACTCGACCATTGGCATCGTAAACAGTGGTGCTGACTTCAGAAAGAGGATTGATGCTCGCGATCGACCGGCCTGCGAGATCGTAGATGGTTGTCGTCCGCTCCAGCATTGGAGTGACATTCGCAATAACCTCAGCAGCAGCGTTGTAGATGGTTGTGGTACGGTAACCAAGAGGGTTGACCCCAGCGATGTTTCGGCCTGCGGAATCGTAGACAGTCGTCGCGCGTTCATTCAATGGATTGATATTGGCGATGGTCCGCGAAGCCTGATCGAAAATGGTCGTTGATCGGCGAGCCAAAGGATCGAGGCTGGAGATTGCTTCCCCGGCAGCGTTGTAAACGGTAGTGGTGCGATTGCCCAGAGGATTCACGCTCGCAATGGTTCTGCCAGCGAGATCGTAGAGTGTGGTGGTCCGCTCGTTGAGAGGGTTGATTCCTGCGATGACCTGGCTGGCCGCATCGTAAACGGTGGTTGAACGCCGGGAGAGGGGATCGATCGATGCGACGACCTGACTGTTGAGGTCGTAAATGGAAGTGGTTCGATTTCCCAGGGGATCCACTGCGGCAATCACTCGACCATTGGCATCGTAGACGGTGGTGCTAACTTCAGAAAGAGGACTGATGCTCGCGATCGACCGGCCTGCGAGATCGTAGATGGTTGTCGTCCGCTCCAGCATTGGAGTGACATTCGCAATAACCTCAGCAGCAGCGTTGTAGATGGTTGTGGTACGGTAACCAAGAGGGTTGACCCCAGCGATGTTTCGGCCTGCGGAATCGTAGACAGTCGTCGCGCGTTCATTCAATGGATTGATATTGGCGATGGTCCGCGAAGCCTGATCGAAAATGGTCGTTGATCGGCGAGCCAAAGGATCGAGGCTGGAGATTGCTTCCCCGGCAGCGTTGTAAACGGTAGTGGTGCGATTGCCCAGAGGATTCACGCTCGCAATGGTTCTGCCAGCGAGATCGTAGAGTGTGGTGGTCCGCTCGTTGAGAGGGTTGATTCCTGCGATGACCTGGCTGGCCGCATCGTAGGTGGTCGTCGAAACACGGTTTAGCGGATCGATACTGGCTACTGCCCGACTATCGATATCGTAGAGAGTTGTCGTTGTGTGGTTCAGTGGATCAATCTGAGCAACCGTGCGGCTAGCAGCATCGTAGACAGTGGTCGTCACTTCTCCCAAGGGGTTG
Source organism: Planctopirus limnophila DSM 3776 (assembly GCF_000092105.1). Lineage (NCBI taxonomy): Bacteria > Pseudomonadati > Planctomycetota > Planctomycetia > Planctomycetales > Planctomycetaceae > Planctopirus > Planctopirus limnophila. Next base: position 1,330,565 of record NC_014148.1, read on the forward strand.
ACGTTCTCGATTGCGCGGCCAGCTACATCGAAGACTGTGGTAATGCGGAATCCTAAAGGATTGACAGTGGCAATAGAACGGCTGGCGTCATCGTAGACCGTCGTGGTGCGTTCACCCAGGGGTTGAATAATGGCAATGGTACGACCGGCAGCGTCGTAGAGACTGGTGGTGCGTTCGCTCAGAGGGTTGATATTGGCGATAACTCGGCTGGCCAGATCGTAGATCATGGACGTTCGCCGCCCCAGCGGATCGATTTGAGCAATCGTCTGCCCGGCCTTGTTGTAGCAGGTCGTGCTCGTTTGATTCAGCGGATTGACACTTGCGATCCTCCTGCCCGCGAGATCGTAGATTGAGGTCGATCGCTGCGACATGGGATTCATGCTCGCAATCGTCCAACCGGCTGCGTTGTAGATGGTGGTGGAACGACGGGCCAGAGGATCGACTGAAGCAATCGAGCGTCCTGCAGCATCGTAAACCGTCGTCGTCGATTGATTGAGTGGGTTCGTCGAGCGAACGACTTCTCCGGCAGCGTTGTAGGTGGTTGACGTGCGACGACCGAGGGGATCAATGGACGCAATTGTTCGGCTGGCAGCATCGTAGACTGTCGTGCTGCGAAACCCGAGTGGTGTGACTGAAGCAATCGTGCGATTGGCGAGGTCATAGACCGTCGTTGAGCGTTCCGCCATTGGATTGAGCATTGCGACTGGGCGGCTAGCGACATCGAAGATTGTCGAGATTCGATCCGACAGGGGATTCAATGAAGCGATGGTTCGGCTTTGGATATCATAAACTGTTGTATTTCGTTCCCAAAGCGGATTGATACTTGCCACCATTCGACCACCATCATCGTAGATCGTCGAATTGCGGTAGCCGAGAGGATTGATGGTGGCGATCGTCTGGCTGGCCGCGTTGTAGAGGGTGGTCGTCCGCTCGGATTGAGGGTTGATTGTGGAGATCTGACGTCCCAGGGCGTCATAAATCGTGGATGAGCGGCGACCGAGTGGATCAATGGTGGCAATCACTCGATCATTGGCATCAAAAATGGATGTTGTACGTTCATTGAGCGGGTTGATCGTAGCGTAAGGACGTTTAACGATATCGTACAACGTGGTCGTCACATCACCTAAGGGATTGGTTGTGCGAACCACATTGCCGTCGGCGTTGTAAGCCATCGACGTCCGCTGTCCCATGGGATTGATTGTGGCAATCCGGCGGGAATTCTGGTCATAAACCATGCTGGTCCGTCGACCCAGCGGATCGATTGTGGCAGACACCAGCCCCTGTAAGTCATAGAGAGTCGTAGTTCGCTGGCCCAGAGGGTTAATGATGACTGATCGATTGAGTTCAGGATCGGAGATCGAGGTGGTACGATGATTCAGGGGATTGATGGTGACAACATCGGATCCATCGGCACTGTAGAGATAGGTGGTGATACCTCCGGTTGGCTCAGTGCTTTGAACCACTCGTCCAAGAATATCTCGCACAAGTGTGGTGCGACCTCCAAGCGGCTGAATTGTCACGATGGGATTCAGAGCTGAGTCATACAGATAAGTTGTTCGTGCACCGACTGAGTCAATTTCCGCTGTAAGAGTTCCATTATCGGCGTAAATTTGTGTCGTACGACGTCCGAGCGGATCAATGACCCCGATGAGTTGTCCTTGTAAATCATAGATCGATGTCGTTCGGCTACCCAATGCATCAACGACCGCAGAAATCTGATTGTTGGAATTCCATACGGCGAGGGATGCATCACCCCCAGGAATCGCTCCAGAGATCAATTGTCCTACTGAATTATACGCAAATTGGCTTTCGGTATCATCAGGCCAATGGATGTTCTCCAAGACAGACACGCCAGTTGAAGTCAATCCGTAACCAAATGTTGTCACAGCTCCGGCAGGGCTGACAAGTCTTTGAAGTTGCCCCTGGGTATTCCAAGAGTAAGTGGTAACCTGTGACAGTGGAGCTCTGATACTAGACACATAAAGCCACGAATTGTACGAAATCGTGGTGATGCCTCCGGAGGGATCAACAACTTTTGTATGAGGGTTTCCGAAGGTGTATGTATAAACTCCACCTCCCGGAAGTGTCATTTGTCTGACACGGGAAACATTATCGTACGCGTAAGTGACTCGGCGACCTGAAGTTTCGATATGTGTCGTCATTTGATGGGCCGAATCATAGACCATCGTTATGACTTTTGCATCGGGTCGAATGATCTGTGTCAGATTCCCAGAACTGTCAATTGTAAAAGTAGTTCGGCGGCCTGATGGGTCTACAATCGTGCGTACGTTTCCTGAGGAATCGTAAGAGAACGTAGTGGCCTTGTTTCCGGGTGATGTGACTTTCGTGACCTGACCTGTCGCATTGCGAAAAAAAGTCCATCCAAGAGTACCATTACTGTTAATTGAGGTGAGTAAGCCATCAGAGGAGTATCTTCTTGATAGGCCATCTCCAAAATTTTCAACAAACTCTCCAGAGGAGATCTGCTGCAGGCTTGTAGTTAGTGATCCTGGACTCTTGAAAAAGCCTGTTGATGAACTTTTGTCTGTATAACGCGCAGTCTCCCCGCTACCTCCAATCGTAATCGCCGTTGAAGAGTCAATCATGCTGACGACGGGATTAAAGACGTTAGCCCAGCCATAGCCATAGCCACTGTTTGTCATCGCGGCACGTGCGGCATAAGTCAAGTTTGGTAACGCAGCGGCTCCACCAACTTCGGGCGGTTCAAATTGGTAGGATAGATTCCCAGTGGAAATGTTGATCTCTGCAGGAGAGCTTGTCGCGCCGGGTAGTACTGGGAGAGTCTGGCTCTGAGCTTCCTCCACAAATCCAACTGATTCGGCAAGTGCGTCCAAAGATGCTTGTTGCGTCTGCGGACGTACTCCGAGATTCGTTTGACACGAACTGCGGGGTGAACATTTGCTGTTGCGCAGCGATTTGTAATTCGGAGCATCCTTCTTTGGCTTGTATCTTGCAGGTATGGAGATACCGATTGGAGATTTTGCAGCACCACATGTTGTTGACGATCCGCAGCCCATGAAGTTCTCCAGTCGAGTGTAGTCTGTTATGAATGCTTGAAAAAAAGGGAAGGCTGTTCTAACAGTGTTTATGTTAGCGTTGAACAGGAGAAACACAGAATGCGTTATGTATTTCACGCATTCGTGCCGGTGTGAGATAGTGGCCTGTGATTAAGTTGTTAGAATGACTGGGCCATGGTCCTCGCTGATCACCTTCAAATTGTTTCGAGTCTAAAAGAAGTATGCCAGCATTTTTCAGGAGCTCGGCCACTCCAACATCTTCTGGTACACCCACGTCGAGATCTGGAGCGTCAGCAATAACTAAAGCTGACTTCCGGGAGAGAAGATATCCAGCTCCTCCACTCGCAAATCCTCCGTAGTTTCTCCCCACGTAATCAGCTTGAAGGGTTCTTACGAATTCCTTGAGTCTTGGAATTGAGACATACGTGTCATCATCGCATTTGAAGAGCCATTTAAAAGAACGGAAGCGAGTTGCCCAGCGGCAGAAATGCTGAACTTTGTGGATGAGTGTGTCGTAGGTGTCTTTGCAGGGCACCCGAAGTGTTCCAGTGTTTGAGAGCGACATGATATTTGCGTCGCCTTGAATGAAGACACTTTCAACGTCATCTCCGATTGGGGCCCATGTGTCGCGAATAGCTTCTCTTTTGTCCCGGTGATGGGTTGCAGATAAGACTCCAATGATCAGTTCGACTTCATTCTGGCGTCTATCGACTGGTGATTGATGGCTCTTTGTAATTAATTTGGACCTGGAGGAAGCATCTGGTAGATCATCAATACGTTGCTCACAATTCAGACAATTGATGAGATCTTTTCGTCTCTTGCCCAGAGTGACCAAGCCATGTTTTCGACAATCAAATGTTGTAACCAATTGAGATTGCATCGACGGGCAGCCGATATTGCAGAGGACAGCTCCGCTTTTTCGTCCGCGAAGAGTGCAGGGAAGCGCCTCCAAGAGTTCCTCTTCACCCGGTTGAAGTTCTGTAAGCAATAGGTTTACTGTTGCCTTCTTTTGACTGGGAGTTCGACTTTCGAGTGACGATGGAAGTTGACCTCGAAGACGTGGAACGACACCGAGTTCCTTCATTAGATCGTCAAACTCAACCTCGGTAAGTCGGCCTGGTTTGGTATACGCTGAGCGAATACCTGATAAATCTGGATAACCTAATTCTCGGTATCCAAGAAGGTAATTTTTTGCTCGTTGTCGCCAGTCAAGTCCGGTGTATGGCACGCCGTCGACATATCCAAATCGATGCACCCAGCGGAGCCAAGGAAGGCACCAGGTTTGCCGACCGGCTTGACGATACTTTTCTTGGACGTAACCTTCTTCTCCCCCAAAACCTCGAATTTCGGGATGGAATCCCAGCCAGGAAGTTCTTTTGGCGCTGAAGAGTCCCATCCCATTCATGACAATACGGAAAGGTGGAAACTCTGGATCTTTTGCTGGCTCGAATACCCCCCAACGTCCAAACATTCCATCATCTCCCCATCTCTCTGAAAAATGGGTTCCAACAATTCTTGAGCGGCCATGAGAGTCTTGCATGCTGTAATGAAGACAGGGGCCCTGAAACAAGTCATCTGATGTTTCGGACTCCCAATAATTTACTAGCCTGGCAAGAACACCTGGCATGAGCATGACATGGCTGTCAAGACATACAACAGCATAGCCAGTGGCCTGTCGGAAAACTTCTTGCTTAGCTGGGGCGGTTCCCTGTTTGTCAGTAAAAGGAACGTATCGTGCGTTAGGTATTTGTGATACAAGATCACGATTGGGCTTTCCGTGCTTTCCTTCTGGCGCATTGTCTATAACGATGATCTCAATTCGGGAGGAGAGATCGTCAGCAAGTTGTGTTTTATGGAGATCAATCAGTGTTGGCCAAAGGCCATTAAAATCGTGGCAGGTTGGTATCCCCACGGTGAGTACGGGAGTCAAATCTATCTCCTTAGTTGCTTCACCTTTTTGTTGCTCATGAGGCGGTAATGAAGCCAAAAAGTCTGTCTTGCGTGATATTGATTAATGGTCCTGTTGCATACGATTACGTTCAGGGTTGATCAGGCCCCTCTGTGGTCGTTGGGCCCTCTGTGGTCGTTGGGCCTGCTGTGGTCGTTGGGCCTGCTGTGGTCGTTGGGCCTGCTGTGGTCGTTGGGCCTGCTGTGGTCGTTGGGCCTGCTGTGGTCGTTGGGCCTGCTGTGGTCGTTGAACTTGAATGTGAACTGCTGGAAGAAAATGATGAACTGCTAGAGCGTGAAGATGATGATGAACATGGGGTTGCTTGGCACTGCACATAGACACCTTCCCCTGGGAGTTCTCCTGGTCCTGAAGGCGGGCAAGCATAACAACCTTGGGTGCAATCACTATTCTCAAGTTCCCACGCTGAGCCATCCCAGATAAAAAAGGCAAAGCCCTCACATGCAGGTAATGTTGTATTAGAGGGGGATGAACTGCTCGGGCTCGATGAACTGCTCGGGCTCGATGAACTGCTTGGGCTTGATGAACTGCTTGGGCTTGATGAACTGCTTGGGCTTGATGAACTGCTCGGGCTTGATGAACTGCTTGGGCTCGATGAACTGCTTGGGCTTGATGAACTGCTCGGGCTTGATGAACTGCTTGGGCTCGATGAACTGCTTGGGCTTGATGAACTGCTTGGGCTTGATGAACTGCTTGGGCTTGATGAACTGCTTGGGCTTGATGAACTGCTCGGGCTTGATGAACTGCTCGGGCTTGATGAACTGCTCGGGCTTGATGAACTACTCGGGCTTGATGAACTACTACATGCTGTCGATTGGCAAAATACTGTTACTGTTTCTCCGATCTCGCTTCCATCAAAATCTGGCGGACAAGGCCAGCAACCTGAACTGCAATAATTGTCGACCAGAGCCCAATTGGTACCGGTCCATTCATAAAGACCTTCTCCCTCACAGGCAGTGGGAGTTGTTGTTGAATGTGGCGAAGAAGATGATTGCGAAGAAGACGGTGATGAAGAAGAGGAACTACTTGAGCTTGATGAAGTGCAAGGAACAGTGTTAGGGGTGCAGGGGACTACAACCTCCTCTTGAAATTCGCCTTGCCAGGCTGGAGGACAGGGGCGACAGTCGCCTTCAGGGTCGCAGTCACTCTCCAGTAGGGTCCATTCGCAGTTCTCAACGTCTCCACTACAGATAAACCGGCCTGTTCCAAGACAGGGGTAAGATGTTGTTGTACTCGTGCTGGTTTCTGGGGGGAATGAAATTGGCCCAAAAATCCCACCTCCGCCATCCGGGCAACAGAAGCATCGGTCAAGGTCACTTGATAGACATGTGATCTCCGCCTTGAATGGAGCTCCAGGCTGACAATTTGCTGTGATTTCGCACGTGAATGGTTGATCCTCACATGGCATGTAACATTCAGCATAAAGGGAGTACTGATCACTGCAATACACATAAATATCATATGTGTCGCTGCAATTCATTTGGCCCTGTCCGCGCCAAACCCTCTCGCCCGGGACGGAAGAAGGCTGTCTACTCATGCCAATTACAGTGTTGATTCGTGGATGGCAGGAACCGATGCCATATGCATTAAACTCCCAATAGTCGGGGATAAGATCACAGCAGTAGGCACATGGATTTGGGTTCGATGCTGTCATTCAGAAAATACCTGAAATATAAGTGTTGGAATAACTTGTAATGAAGAATGAGCAGGTGATTCAACAGTTCACGTTGAGAATATTCATAACTTCGGATATCCCGCTTTGGGCAGGCAAATAATCTGGGTGTTGTGACAGAATCTGATTCCAGGCTTTGAGTGCCTTCTCTGGGTGATTGCTATCCATGTAAACTATTGCGAGGTTGTGGAGAGCCTTATATCCTGACAAATCTGCATCCACACTTGAAAAAGCGATATCCCATTTAGTGTTTAATATCTTCAGATAATGAGATTCTGCTTCAGCGAACTCTCCACGAATGTGGGCAAGCATGGCTGCGCGAAACAGCAATTCCTTGTCATTAGGAAACAATTGCAGTGCTCTTTGAGCAATTGAGTTCCCCTCGTGATGCTGAGAGAGTGCATACAAGCTTGAAAGCAATATTGCATAAGCTTTGCGGACGTGAGATTCTGCGGGAGTTGACACCGCCAGGCAGCGATTCAGATAGTCCACGGCTTCTCGGTGGCGACCACAGTCACAGCAAGTCATTCCCAAGTTGAACAATACAAAGGGGTGTTCCGGTCGTTCCTTCAGATCGAGTTCCAGCAACCGGAAATCCCTTTCCAGTTTTCGAGCCTTGCCCTCTACGGAATGGTCGCTGCCGGAATGAATGACATGGATGTCTGTGAAGGCCACGTCTCCCCCCGCGCGGCGGATCGCCGGAAGAATCTGCTCGTGAATACGATGTTCAAACCTTAGATCGGGTCTGTTGCGGAAGACTTTGACATGGTCGACGACCGTGACATTCCGGCCACCTTCCTGAGTCGGACCGGGGCAATGGACCTGCATCACATAGCCCAATAGATGGGGTGGAGCAGTCTGGCGAACGAGGGCCTGCAACTGACGTCCGCACTCTTCGGAGATTGTGTCGTCCGAATCCATCCAGAAGATCCATTCTCCCGTGGCATAGCGCAGGGATTCGTTGCGGGCGGCAGAGAAGTCATCCCTCCAGGCCCAGTGATGCACTGTCGCTCCCATTGATTCGCAGATCACTGGTGTGGCGTCGGTCGAGCCGGTGTCGATGACGATCATCTCATCGACCCAGGGGCGAATACTTTCGAGGCAGGGGCCGATTGTCGTCTCGTTGTCTCGCACGATCATGCAGAGCGAGAGTTTTGGCTGGGTTGGTTGAAGTAAAAGCCCACCATCAGGCACTTGTGTCGCATGAAATGGTGATGCGGGGGGCTTAAGGCGAGAAGCCCACTTTTCCTCAAATTTCACGCGGTTTTCTTCCAGCAGGGCTCCGAAATCCAGATCGCTTGCCAGAAAGCTGCGGTGACCGAAGTGATGAACGAAACTATCGACAGCAACAATAACTTTGTATCCGGCGGTTCGGGCCCGCACACAGTAGTCGTCATCTTCGAAGTTACCGATGCCGAACCGCTCATCGAGACCACCCAGTGCCTCGTAGGTCTCGCGGCGAATCAACAGGCAAAATCCGACCAGTCGCTCCAGTGAATATCGCTCCTGATGATGCTGCTTGCCCCAGTTCCAGGCAAACCCATCAATGGCACTTAAATCGTCATAAGAAACAGGGACTTGCTGGGGGCCACTCACACAATTTGAGACCGGCCCTACCAGCCCGACCTGGGGATCGGTATTCAAAACTTCCAGCATTCGCGTTAACCAGCCAGTCGTGACAATTGTGTCGTTGTTGAGCAGCAGGAGTTGCTGGCCGCGAGCGATCGCCATTCCCTGATTCACTGCCGCTGGAAACCCTCGATTTTCTGCATTTTCAATCAAGCGGATCTCGGGTTGTGAGCGCAGGTATTCGAGAGTCCCATCTGTTGAGGCGTTATCGACGACAATGATTTCAATAGGTTCAAAAGTGCGTAAACGCAGGCTGTCGAGACAGAGGCGTGTATAGGCCAGTTGATTCCAGGTGACGAGAATGACCGATGTTAATGCAGGATTACGATGGCGCAGTCGTGCTCTATAAAGAAACTGATATGTGAAAAAGTCAGCTGCCTGCTCGCGGGTTAACCCGGAGATTCTCAGGCCTCCCACCTGCACCTCCCCCTTCGAGCCTTGCTTTTCCCACTCGGCCCATCCTGGTCCAGGAACCGCTTGAGTTGTTTCGACATCAAAGCCAGCACGAAGCAGGAGTTTTTCGATTTCATTCCGGGTAAAGAATCGAACATGATCCTCATCGAGGAGACCTGCTGATTCATAGGTGAAATGGCCATCAAGCAAGTTGCGAATGACAACATGGTTCTGAAGATTGGGGAGTGAGAGAATGAGGTGTCCTCCCGGTCGAAGTGCACCTGTCAACTTTCGCAATAAACGTTCTGGATCGCGGAGATGCTCCAGAACATCCGCAGCGACGATGACATCGAAAAATTGTGTGGGAAGCTCAAATTGCGAATGTTCCAGGTCGACATTCAGCAGGTGATCCAGACGCTGGCATGCCAATGAGGCTGCCTGTGGATCCCGTTCCAGGCCCCAGACGGCGCAGATCTGTCGTTGTTTCAGTGATTCTCCTAAACGTCCACTTCCACAACCCACATCCAGAATGGTGTTGGCATCCAGGGGGATCAGGGCCAGAACTTCAGGCCTGGCATGTTCGAAATACTCCGTCCCTTTGGAAAAGGATGTTTCCTGGATACGAGGTGTCGATGAGAACGTCTCAGGCTGCGGGACGACTGAGCGAGACATCAGTTTCTCCAGACTTTGCAGGAGGACTTTGGCACGATGGACATAAGTGTGTTCGGCCAGCACAAGTGCCCGTCCAGCACGAGCCATCTGGAGACGCTGGTCTTCATGTTTCAGGTAGTACGTCACCTGATCGATCATTTCGTCAGCTGACTCGTAGGTGATCAGGTGTTGTCCGGTGACAAAAAGTTCTTCCTGACCATTCGCTTGGAGATCGTTGGTCACCACAAGAGGGCCACATGCCAGCGATTCAAAGACCCGCATATTGATGTCGTTTTTGAGACTGCAGTTAAAAGCGATGCGGCAGCGACTGTAGATACTGGCCATCTCGTGGAAGTAAGCTCGCCCGGCAAATCCCTGTGGAAAACGCCGGATCAGGCATTCCAGCAATTGAGTCCTCGGCCCGGGAAAGAGATTGCCGACAAATCCCCAGTCCCATTCCCAAGCCTCTCCTGTGGCCACATGAATCTCGGGATCACATGCCAGGGGCAACCACCGGGCCTCAGTCAGTCCCTTCTGACGCAGGTGTTCGGCTCCATCTTTCTGTGCTGCGAAGACAGCATCGGCGGACTGGGAGTGCTGCCAGGCCCGTGGGAAATCAAGATGGGTATCAATCGCCCACCAGGCGACAGGTCCCACTCCCTGAGGCCAGGTCCAGGACAGACCATCATCGACCCAGACGTAGCCATCAAAACTTTTTGGGGAAAGTGTCGAAAGCTGATCGGGAAGGAGGTGCACCGTCTGTGGCAGGAGTGATTGAATCGCCCGCAGGAGGTACGTTCCCGTCGTCTCTGGACGGGGACGATTATCGAAGACGACAGCCACACGCTGAAGGTTCATACACCCTCCGATGAGACAAGGCCCTGGGCTCGATTTTGAAATTCCCTGCGAGTACTTTCGAATAATGGGCGGTAATGCCGATCGAGTATCGAATTCCACGTAAATTCTTTTTCAAATCGTTCGCGACCGCGGATTCCCAGGCTTCTTCGAAGCGAGGAATCATCCAAAAGCCGTTCAATTTGTCTCGAAAGAGCAGGGCTGTCTCCCGGCGGAAACAAGAGTCCCGTCGCCTCATCCAGAACGGTAAAAGACAATCCGCCAATGGCACTGGCGATGACAGGACGACCTGCCGCCATCCCTTCCACGGCCGTTCGACCAAGTGCTTCTTCCGCAATGGTGGGGCAGATCACGATATCACACGATTGCATGACCTGTGGCAGATGGGCCTGAGATTGCCATCCCACAAACTTCACAAAAGGATCTGCGAGATCCAGAGGCTCATCGGTGACCACCAATTGGAAGTCCTGTCGATGCTGCCAGAGCTGACGAGCCGCCTCCAGAAGCACATGAAACCCTTTCATGGGTTCCTGAACCAGGCCTGCAAAGAGCAGTCGCACGACATGTTCGGGGTGGCGAGGCGCAGTCTGTGCGATCGGAAAACGGGCCGGATCAAACCCGCTGGGAACCACATGCACTGCTTGAGCGAACGGCTTACAGGCTTCGGCAATCAGCGGATTGACTGCCAGAATTCCCGTTGCCTGGGCAAAGACCCGGCGCAGCCGCTGGCTGTACTCAGGGGTCCCAAAGCCTGCCAGCGCACGCTCCCGGCGATGCAGTCCTCCCGAGAAACGCTCATTCTCAGTGACGCACTGGATGCAGATCTCTGGTGTCGCCAGTTGCTGTCTGGGACAGGAGCGGGGGACAGGTGCAATCTGGAGCAGCCGAACATTGTTGAGCGGGCACAGGCACTCCTGAGCGGCAAGGCGTAGAAAAGTGGGATATCCCTCACACGCTTCTGCCAGAATGGGTTTCATGGACCAGCTATCAGTCACAATCACAGCGTCTGGAGAAAACTGGCGAAGTACCTGCTGCAATCGGTGCTGAATCTGGAGAGCATTCCAATCCGAAGCCTGCATCAGCAATTCTTCGAGAGGCCAATCCACAGGTTCCTGGATCTGACCCAATTGCCAGGCATCGTAACGAAAAGAGAAATGCCGAACGGGATAACCTGCTCGATGCAGGAATCGAGCCAGTTCCGCAGTATGCACGGTCCCACCACCGGTGGAGGGCCAGTTAAAGAGCAGACTGATGATGGCGATGCGGGGTAATGAGTGATTTTGCTCAGTGGTCCAGGTGTCGGGGCAACTTGTCTCTTTCGCCCTCGACCGTTCGGTGTCTGACGCCAACCATCGGTCTCGATTGACAATCGGTATCTTCCAGGATGGATCACAGCGGAGAGCCTGTTCAAAACTATCGATCGCCGTCGCATGATCCGACTGCAGTGCAGCAATCACACCCAGTCCATTCCAGATTCGTGCCTGAGATCTTGAGTCTTGAAGATCTTTCTGGAGCTGATGAAACAGCGACTGGCCTTTTGCCATCTCTCCGTTGGCAATGCAGGCTTCGGCCTCAAGCAACTGATCTTCGGTGAGGCTTTCCTGGAGGGAAGTGAACTCCCCGGAAGACCCTGGAAAAGATCGATCGTTCATAGGAGGTCCCTCTGCAGAGGGACAGACATCAGTTTATGGAACAGCCAGGCCCAGCGAATGGCAATCCGCCGCAGGCTCAAGACTTCTCGAAGTGCTGCTCCGAACTGAAGGCATTCTTGCCGGTATTCTGGTGATAACCAGTTGTCGTCTGTGGGGCTGACTGCTCGAAACCCCAATTGTTGGAGGATCTGCGCCGGGTTGCTTTCAGGTTCTAGTGCGATCGGTATCCCTGACGCCAGGTAGTCACAAGCCTTCGTGGCCGGTTTGTGTCGTGCACGAAAATCATCCCCCTTAATGTCAATCGCAGCGGAGCAACGATCGAGCCAGCGGAGATGGTTTTCCGGAGTCCAGGGATGGACTTCGACGGGCTGAAGAGCACGAATCTGCTGATGAATCCTGTTCCGACCTGCTAGGTCAGATTCATCAGTTAAAATCACCAGTTCACGGGGAAGTTTGTGACCCTTGAGCCAAGTGACCAGCGGTTCGAGATTTGCCTGGACACCGACCCATAAAATGGGTCCCTGATCAGAGCGTTGGGCATTGAGTTCTGTCACGTACTTAACGTGATGCGGAATGTCAAAAGTGGGGGCAAATGGGCGGAAATAAGCCTGGAGTGAGGGGGCGTGTGTGACAATCGCGTGACACAGCTTGAGCCGCTGGGCATCCTGCTGAATTTCGATGTCACTGAAGTAGATATCCACTGGGCAGAAAACAATCCGAGACGATCGTCTTAGTACCTGCAAAGTTTCCAGCGAGGGGAGAAACTTGATAATCACCACGATATCAGCCGCGGGGATCTCTGTTGAGAAAGAACAGGTTTCAAACTCGTGTGAAAGTCCTCGTTGCAGATCTGCTCCCAGCCACTGCCACGACCCAAAATGGGGCAATTCCGGGCCGAAAGCGAGAGTTGTTCGCATCAAGGACATGGAGTCTCCACTCAGTTCCGATCGGAATTGATCGGTTTGATTCTGGGGAGAAATCTCATCCATCAACCACTAAGGAGAGTTTGTTCACCAGTTGAGTGGCCGAAGTCTGCCATGCTCATGAGCAAAAAGCTAGACCTTGTTAGTGAAATTTTTGTCAACAATTTTCTGCTATGATAACTGAAGTGATCTGGGCAAGATCTGCTGGAGATGATGAGCGGATTGGCCTCCAGTTATTCGTGCGAAACCTGAATTAAGGCCTTCAGAGATTCAACAGACTCCGGCTTTTCGTCGGGCCAATCTTTCCAAGATACTTGAAACGAGTGGATTCCCTGCCACTGCGATTTTCGGCTCAGGAGCTGTGTTTCAAGGGCGTCCAGCAAGACTTGATTGACCAGTTTTTGCACAAGACGCCCTCCTTCCTGATGGTGGCTGGAGGTCGACTTTTCATGAGCCCACACTCCCAATTGATGGGGGATTCGTGGTGAAAGAGTGAGCCTGATTTCCAGCTTCCGTGCCCAAGATTCCTGGAGCCGCTGGCAGGCGGCTTCCGCGATGCCAATGAAGGCTTCCTCACTGAGAGGACGGAAGACCACAATTCGCTGGATTCTGGCCAGAAACTGCGGTGGGAATATTGGCTGAGTCGAGCGTTCGTGCCGTACTTTTCCCAAGGCTTGTCGGACTGCTTCGGCAATCGTGTCTTCTGGTGTCGAATTGGCTGTGAGTTGGGTGATCTGACGATCTCCCGCATTACTCGTCAGTATGAAGATCGCACGATCTGCGTACGCCTTGACGCCTCGTTGATCGACGATCCAGCCCTCATCAAACAAATTGAGAAAGGGCTTCCAGACATTTGGATGACACTTCTCTGCTTCGTCCAGCAGGAAGACAGAGTAGGGATCCGAATTGAGTTCATTAATCAGACGTCCGCCTTGCTCATGACCGACATATCCAGGGGGAACACCGATAATGCCCGAAATGCTGTGGGGTTCGGTAAAGTTTCCCATGGAGTAGATCTGTGGACGGCGACTGCTTGAATAGATCTCAGCAATTCTTTTTGCAAGTTCTGTCTTTCCGACCCCTGTTAACCCCGCAAACAGCAGAACTGAGGCTGGCTTGTTGGGTGAGGTGAGTCCTGCCTTGATGAGTCGCAGTTCAGCCGCGACCTGCCGAATTGCAGTCTCCTGGCCAGTCACCACAGCCGATAGTGTTTCTTCAAAATCTCCATGAGTACGTGTCCCTGCTAACGTTTCTGCAGGAATGCCAGTCTTGTCGGCCAAGACCGCAATTAAATCTTCGAGTTCGACGGTCTGTTGAGCGGCTTGTCGCTCATTTCGACGATAGGCGACGAGTTCATAGGCTTCAGTCAACAGTCGGATGGACTTTGTTGGCTCAAACTCGCTGAGAAGATAGATCGATGAGAGGTGATGGCAGCGATCAATCAGCTCTGGGCCAAGATCGAGCTCAAATTTTTGGCAAAGCTGCTGAGCATGCAACTTCAAAATTTCTTGAAGCACACTGTCGTGTGGCTCGGGAAACTCAACCCTGCTGAAAAGTGATCTCATGGCGGCGTCTGACGAGATCGTGTCGGCGTATTCCCAGGGTGACATCATCGCGATCACCGAAACGTTTCGTCGACCAAGGAGAGCTCGAAACAGTGGAGCATTCGTGGCTCCCTGCAATCTCTTCATTAGTGGAGAGAGGCCTTCAACAAAAAGCAGGCAAGGTGTGTTGGCCGGAATTGAAGAGATCGTCATTTCCAGCACGGCCCGAGTATCTTCAGGGCCAATATTTCGAGCATCGAGTTCTAAGCAGACATGATCTTTGAGGAAAGCCCACTCCTGAGACTGCAGGAGTGAAGAAAATGCTCGCAGGGCAGATGTTTTGCCAACTCCCGGCATTCCTGTCACCGCGATATGGCGACGTGCGGAGCGAAACAAAATCGTGGCCAGATTCTCAAAGAATTCAGGCCGGTAGTTGAGCCAAGGGACACGGTCTGGCGACTTATGGAAATCATCCTTCGAAGCTGTCGTCTCCAATTGATGGAGTGGCAAAGGGGACGATCTCTCGGAAACTTGGGCCGAAGCTGGGAGAATTGTCGGCATTGAAGCCTGAGTACCGGATGACATGACAATTTCCATGGAGACTGATTGGGGAGTTCTGTTTTTGCTGAACAATACTCAGCCAATCAACCTACCCCAAAAAATTCATTTGATGCCAGATCATAGAGCTTCGATGACCATTGATGGAAGCGAACAACCTCTCGTTATCCCTCGATCAAGACGAGTAACCCGTGGACTTCCAATCAATTCATCCATGATCAACGAATGAATCCAATTCAACGCATGGCGTGTGCAAAGAAAGTCAGATCAAAGATAGAGCCAGTAAAATTGCTGCTAGTCGCTCGGAGTGTAAAGAGATCAAAGCTTCGCTCGCCACTGGACTCCTTTCCTGAGGGCAAGCAGATCTAGGGTTTTGACGCCGTCAAAATAGATCATACCGAAGGTCGTACTTCCGAATATCAGTTCTGGCCAGTTTTGATCGATCCAAGAAGGAATGGTTTCCTTTAATGTTAAAGAAATCGAATTGTCCAAGAGAATCATCGCCGCCGTTTTAGGATTTACCGATCGGATCAAATAGGTTGCAGCGTCGGGTTGTCCCTTTCCTGGTTATGTCCAAGGCCTACTTGACTGATAGTTAGGCTATTTCCACCTTCTCTCAGTCCCTGGCGAGAGTAACACGCGTGACCATTTGCGGAAGTCTTGGTCGTTCTAATCAAGCCGCCTATTTTATCGACAAACAATTCCTATGAGATTCTTCTCCGGTGCCGTGAGTTAGGCGAATAGATTTTTCCCAGTGATTCGACTATCGAGATGAAAGAGGGGTTGTTGAAAGGCCTCTCAGGCCAGGTGAGAAAAATCCTATCGAAATGAAATCGCAATGAACTGGCAGATTTGCTGGCGGTTAAGAACCATCTCGATCCCTGGCCGTCTTCGGGTCTGATCTGAAGGGTTATCGGGACTGCTTCCCTTAGAGCCCGACAAAAAACTAAACATCCAAAGCACCCGGCAAATGGCACGGGATTTGCGCCAGAAAGTGGAAGTACCACCTTCTACTCCTTCTGGAGCCGATCATGAATGCTCATTTGCCGGATGCGATTTGTCAGCCTGTCATGAACATGCTCCCCGAGCAATCCCCACAGGGACGCCCTCCAGTAATCTTTCGGGAGGTGGCAGGCCGCCAATTTCCCATGACATTGTTCTCCGTGTCATCTGGTTCGTGCTCACCACCGGCTGCAGTTGGCGCAAACTGCCAGCAGGCATGGGCTGCTCTGGCGAGACCGCTCGGACACGTTTTGCTCATTGGGAAGAGCTGGGGATCTGGCGGCGATTGTATGCCAGCGTTCTGACGCAACTCCACCGGACACAGGCCTTGAATCTGGAAGTTGTCATCGTCGATTCTACGCACGTCCGGGCCTTTAGAGGCGGAGCGGTCAGTGGCCCCAGCCCTGTGAATCGCCGGAAAACTGGGACAAAGTACACGGTCATGACTGACGGGAATGGTACGCCCCTGGTCATGATCTCGACTCCGGCGAATACCAGCGATCATCGCTGCCTGATGCCCGTGGTCGAGCTACTCTCTCGTCAAGGGGGCTTCGGGCAGACCTCGGAAGCGTCCACGAGCGTTGTATGCTGACGCAGGCTACGACAGTGAAGCCGCTCGCCAGGCACTCCAGGGTCGCGACATCATCCCCCACATTCGGCGCAGAAACACCACCCATGGAAGTGGACTGGGAAAGGTTCCTGTGAAGTCACAAGACAGAGGTGGTGGAACGTACCATCAGTTGGCTCGGCGGCCTTGGCCGATTCCGAATTCGCTACGACCGCGATCAGCAGATCATCCACGCCTGGAACCACCTGGCACTCGCTGCCCTCTGCTATCGCGTGCTGATGAAAAAGTCAGTCTAAACTATTCAGCAGCAAAGAGGTTTTTTGTCAGCCTCTTAGTCCTTCGGGGTGGCTTGCGTAAAGTCGAGCGCCGCTTCGGGGATGGCTACCCGAATGCGGTGTTTGTCGACCTTCTTGACGATAGCGAATCATGTCGGGTAGGTGAGATCGCCGATGTCCGAAAGTACGTAAAAGTCAATCCACCAGAACGCGACGGTCGCGCAGCTATCATCCATGTCGGGACGCAATTGCGGCAGAAGTCGGCGTACGCGCCGTAGAGTTGCGAGAAAAGCTCGAATACGACGCAAGTGAATTGCGTGAAGTCATGGCCAAAGCAGTTGCCCTCTATCTAGACGAACGATTTTCAGCCTCAAGAAGTCGGCGATTCGGCCTTTTGCCCGGAAAGTAGCCACTCTGCAATCACCTTTGGCACTGGCGACGCGCCTGACGCCCTCCGCCTGACCGTTCTGAGGTCCCGGACAAACTTCCGGGACAGCGCTGATTGCCAGTGCGTTCCCCGTAAGCATTCGGAGGGAGTGAGGAGTGCTACGGGCAAGTGTCGAAATGTCCGAGGTGCCAAAATGATCAGTGGTACCATTGAAAGCGCGAATGGCGCTCAGTACCATATGGCTTATGTCTAGATGCACAGCACCAGTACGTGGTCATCGATCAGCCGCAGCGGCAGAAGCCTGTCCTGCATGTGGAGGTCGTAGTGGCCGTTACAGCGGATATAGCGGCTACAGGGTGAGTTCGTACTCGTCGTATTCCTCATCTACGAGTGGCAGCGGGATCAGTCGAAGCATCGGCGGTAGCTCAAGCCGCAATGTAAGGCCGCGCTGGTCAGGAGCGGGTTCAGTCCAGCTCTACACACCCGAAGAAGTGCGGGCGCTCACTCCAATTCGCGAAGCCGTCGAAAAGCGAGCGTCCGTGCCTGGTATTCGGGATGTTTTTCTCTGCCATGCGTGGGATGACCGGCAAGGCGCTGCCAAACAACTGTCCGAACTGCTTTTGGCAAGTGGCGTCTCGGTCTGGTTCAGCGAGAATGACATTGGCCTCGGCGAACCGTTCCTTCGTGCAATCGACAAGGGATTGGCAAAAACGCGAATCGGAATCGTGCTAGTTACTCCCGCGCTGCTGAAGCGACTTCCGGCAGCGGGCGTTGCAGACAAGGAACTTTCGGTGCTTCTCGCGCGTGACCAACTTGTTCCCATCGTGCATAACACAACTTACGATGCCCTCCGCGATGTAAGTCCGATGCTGGCCTCGCGAAACGGCCTCGACACATCCGAAGAGCCGATGGCAGATGTCGCCGCAAAGTTGGCCGAATTGGTCAGGGTGCCAGTAAGTGCAGGCCGATGCGGGTAGCGCGTCTTCATGCAGTATAGGCTGAGTGCATCCCGTCGTTTCGTTGACATGTGCGGCCTACCAGTTTTCCCATAGATCGGCATCCTCCGCGAGAAACTTATCGCATTTCCATGGCTCCCAGCATACCGGTGACCCGCTTCGGAGCAGGTAATACTGCTCGTTCGCGCAAACAAGCTGCGACTTATCCGTCTCGCTGATCCAGTTCATGGCCTCGCAGAACGAGTCTTGAGAGGAGTCTTGAGCGAGAATGTCGCCTTCCAGTACTTCAATCCTCTGGGTCAGTCGCCTGACCTTATCCGGCAACTCCTTGATATTCCTGCGGGCAAGGAACTGCTCGTCATGGTGATTATTCTGGAGGATCGAGAGACGCTTCAACTCGGCGTCCCCTTCCGCGAGGGTCAGCACAGCGGGATTGCCTGAAGCAATCGCCTTCACCTCGGCATAGCTCAGTTCTTGCCCGCCGACATCCTCGGCCTTCCGCGCGATGTTGCTACCATTCATCACCTGGGCAATGAGTCGTGCCTTGGTTTCCAGTGCCTGCCACATATAGGCGTCGAAGCTGCCTTCCGTGACATAATGGTAGATCGAGATTTCCTCATTGTCATTGCATTGCCGGAGGATTCGACCGTCACGTTGTTCTACCTCGGCGGGCCTCCATGGTGCGTCAGGGTGATGCAGGGCAACCAGACGTTTCTGGACGTTGGTGTCGGTTCCCATCTTCTGGGTTGATCCGAGGAGAACCCGGACGATTCCCTTCCGCACCTTCTCGAACAGGACTTGCTTCTTGCCGTCGGTATCGGCAGGTCCGATGTCTGCAATCTGGCTGGCAGGATTTCACCGGTCGATCAGCTTGCTACGGATGTCCTCATAGGCCGAATATCCCCACGCGGTTTCGTTCACGCCCATATCACAGAAAATTAACTGCGTGTCGCGAGTCGAGGCAGTTTCCTTCCATATAGCCACCACGTCGGCCAATGCATTGATCTTCGATTCTCCTGTATCTTCTGCCTCAGCCGAAACCATACGGGCATCGAAGGCAAGCTTCCGGCCATCCGTGGTGATCGCCAGTGCGTTGTCCTCGCGTGTATCGACCTTCTCGGTGCGGATTCGTTCGTAGCGCTTCACCAGCTCCTCCTGAATCCCGAACTGGTCATCCGACATCGGGCAAGCGATGGTCTGCGGCTTTCCACCGGCCAGCTTGGGTCGTGTCAGGTTGAGCATTTCCGCTATCTGGACCTCGGAGAATGCCTGGAACATCTGCTGAAACTCCGGCAGGTTCACGAACTTGGCGAACCGGGAACGTGGGCGGATGCTCTTGCCGTCCGGTGAAATCTCCATCGCCTCGACGACTTCACCGAAAGTCGCAGCCCATGTGTCGAAATTATCGATACCGCGCGAGCGAAGTCCGGCGGGATCGAAATGCCGCTGCACGGTGTACATCTCGACCATCGAATTACTGATCGGCGTCCTTCGGTTCCGTAGGCCGTTGGTCGAATCCTTGTGGGTGGGTATCTAACTTTGCTTTTCTCAGAGATTTAGGTCTTTTTCGGCAAGGTGCCGAACCAATCCACAGATCACAAGGTGTACTGTGTTTTACATCGTTTTCAATCAAGTTCTCTGACACTTCTCTGACACGCACCTAAAGAGGTTCGCCAATAGTGGGCACCACTGGTGATATGCCCCAGGTGGCTCTGCCGCCGCTTAACTGTTGGCGAATTGAACCGTAGGCTATTTGGACTTCTTGCGTTAATCTCATCAAATCAACCGATCGATTGGAAGTTCTCACCTCTCAAAGGGAGTCGAGCACTGACGTAAAATAGCTCGGAAAGGCCTGTAAAACCGACCGGGCAGTTTCCTTCTTGTTGAGCAATCGTCGTTTCACCTTTTTACGTTCACTCGCACCAATCAAGCTTGCTGCCAACTCCTGCGCAAGCACGCGATCAGCAAATCCCAATTCGTAAATGGTGATCGATAGAGACGAGGGAAGTCCGTACTTGAGTTCCTTTTGGAGCTGGCGTAGCAACTCGATCGTGTCGGTCGCAGTCGATTCTTGGATTGTCAGGACTTCAGCCACAGCTCCCACAATCAGCATTCCATCAAATCCGAAACCGCTCTCGCATAAGTCGACAATGTGTTCGATTGTCGGATGTAGATTTCTGGCACTGAACCGGCATCCGGCTCCCGATATGTCTGCAAAAATTGATTCGAAGGGCTTTCCCTCTATCCAACTCTGGGCGGCCTGACTCACCGATGACGGAATTGAGCAACCGACGAATGATTTATTCCTGACAAAATCAGTAAACAGCGGCCAGATGTCACGCAATAAGGAAGCTGTATCGGAACGGCTTAACAGCTCACTCAGATTGTCTGTGACCCATTTCTGAATTGTGAGGTTATCAGCCAATCCAAAAAGGCTCCGCGAAAATATTCGACGTGTTGCCAAGTCTGGAATATTCGTCGCTACGTTCTCAGCCAACTTCTCAAATAATTCGACCAGCTTGATGCGCTCATCCTCTTCGGCAATGTGATATGCAAGGGTGGACGCGGCGAGCGACTCAATCGAAGCGCTCAACTCGTCACTGTTTTCTTCCCAATTAGCAAGAAGAAAACTTTCAATCGCTGACATGATGTCAGATTTCGCTTCCAGTTGATTTTCGAGATCCGCCTCGTCGAAGTTATTCTCTCGATACTTCACAGCGAGTCGGTTGGCTACACCGTGCCAGCCCTTCTTACCTTTCTTGTGCGCTTGCACCATCAGACCGACAGATAAACGGAGACTCATCTCGCGATCTTTTGAGTACACCGGATCAAGAACGGAGAGTAATGCGCTCCGACATTCCTCAGACTTTGACGGATCCAAAAGTGCCTTTGTATTTGGCCATCTCCACCGTTCGCTCGCGTCGGTTCGTCCATCATAAATTTTCGGATCGGAGAAAATCACGGTTCCTTCCGTGTGCATCCCGGAGCGGCCGACACGACCAAGAAGATTGTGAAAATCACGTGTTTTGATCTGCTCGTTACCTTGCCTGGCTCCCGTGATAATCAGATACCGAATCGGCAAATTGACACCTTGCGCAAGTGTCGATGTGCAGATGACGACTTTTATTAAGCCCTCCTTCATTGCGAATTCGACCGCGAGTCGAATTCCATGCGGGGTGTTCCCGTGATGCGTAAATACGCCAAGTCTTGCAGCCTTCGAAGATGCGACCGAGTCTCCCAGATTCCTCTCAATTTGATAGACGAGCCGCTGAATCTCACCTGCATCTGAATATGTGTCAGGAGATGCCATTGCTAAGCCGCGACTGAACACCTCAACTGCACTTTGAGCAATTGAGCTAGCCGTAGATTTTGTGCCAACGAAAATCGCCACTCCGCCGGAGGCAGCTAACTTCATTCCCAAATACAGTCCGATGGAAGTGCTGTCCCGTTCAGGGAACTCTCGAGGCTTTCGTTCTCGCCGGAACAGATTCAAGGACTGTTTTTCAATAATTCGTGGTACAAAAAATTCGCCAATATCAGGATCATTGGAATCTGTGAATTCGAGCCGCCCGAGTCGATCTTTCCAACTTGCGAATGCTAGGGAACGCGTCATTGGAAGAAGTCCGTTGCCTGAGACGACGGCGCCTCCAGATCCAAGAAGCCAGTCTGCGATTGCTTGTGCATTGTTTAAGACTGCGGAGACTAGCACCGTCTGTGTCGTTTCCGCGACTGCGGATTTCAACGACGTTAAAAGCAACTCGTAAGTCACTCCACGTCTGCCGCTGTCAAATTGGTGGCCCTCATCGTAGAGCAACAATCCCAATTCCTCCGCAATTTCCGGGCTGTGCCTCAGCAGGTACAGGCACTTCTCCGGAGTCATCACCAGCACTTGCTTCGCTGATAAGATATCAGAGACATCGAAGTCATCTTGTGAAACATCTGAGAGCGCATCTACGTTAATCGCTTCGCCACTAAAGCTACGTGCCAGAGCTTGTCGAATCTCCTCGCACAACGCTCTGAAGGGGGCAATAACAATCGCAAGCGAGGTTCGTTCAGCGTAGAACGCGCCACGAATCACCAAATCGAGCGATCGAGTCTTCCCGGCGCTTGTGGGCATTTGCACAACCGCCGACTTACCCCGATATAGACCATGGTCCCCGAGCAACTGCTGCGCTGGCCACACTTCACGGATAAAGGTACTCTTGCGAATTATTGGAGCCCAAAGTGTTTCGCTAACATCGGTGTAGCGGGGAAGCGTTGTCCAGGTTGACTTGGCTTGCCTTGTTCGGGCGATGGCACCAATCAAATCAGCGAACAAGACTTCACGGGGGCTACCTTCAGCATAGGCTGACGTTCTTAAAGTACGGATCGCTAGATCCAGCTCTTGAATGCCTTCTCCCGTCGAATTGAAATTTCCCAGAGCATCTGCAAGGTTTCGAATTTCCGCGTACGTTTCGATCGGAAAAGCGGGAGCGACTTGAAAATCGCCTCTTAAACTCCACGACAGTAGCTGTTCAAGTCCTCTTGCACCCAAATCGGGACATGGTTCAGGGATTCGCGAAGCGATGACAGATGAACTTCCTGGAAGTGCTGCGAGATAGTACGTAGCTCCTGCAAGGAGCAACATGTACGCGTCAAGTTGTGAGTCGAGTTTCGATTCCAAATAGGAATCGAAGAAGCGTGCACAGAACAGTAGGTGCTTTGAGGTTTCAGCAAGTCGCTCTGACGTCTTGTGATTGACTGACGTACCCGCGGCCACATCACCAAGCATTCCGATTGTCAGCGAAAAAAGATGGGCTGGGTCTCTCGGAATTCTGATGAAATCTTCGCTCGGCACACCGTATTCGTGCATCTTGGCCCGCGCACGCGTTGCTCCAAGCAAACTTTCTGAGGCTTGTTCAGGCTTCATTCGCAGCGAGCTCATATAAGGTATGTACCAACGCCATTAGATCATCGCCCTTAATCACCATAAGCGATAATCCAGAGGATTTCGGGTGCTTTGAAGCATCTGTCTTGGAGAGAGTTGTTTGGCAATACGCCGTGCTCGTGAAGATCGCGACCGCGCCGTACGTTTCCTTGTATGGATGATCGGCGAAGTTCTGAAACCGCTCGATCGTCGCGATCTCATTCACAGCATTTGCATCCAGATAACGTTGCTTGATCGCATTCAAGGACTCGGCTTTGCGAATCTCATCTTTGATTGAATCGTCAACTGCATCCTGAAGCCGGGGGGGCTTTCTTGCCCCTGAAAGTGCTCCTTTGGCTTCAAAAATAGCAAGCTCATCGTTTTTGGAATGCTTACCCGACTTCAGGATTTTGAATCCGAGTATGTCTCCGCCCTTTGTTGATTCATTTTTAATCGTTTTCGATGAATACCGAGTGCGCGGTACGAAGTAATTCAAGTTGTATTGCAGGAAATCTGCCACAAGGATTTCGCAGAAATCTCCTGATCGGATACTGGGGCCAGGAGCGATCGTTTTGCTCGGAAACTTCATCGTGAGTAGATACTGGCTTCTCGTGTGCCCAGTCCCCTTGCGAAGGGCATCGATCTGCGTATCGAGGCAGTAGTGGTTGCGAAAATGCTTTGCCCAAGACGACATCAGCGCTTTATCCGTCTGGTCGTACTGAAACGCCCAGACATGAATCGGCTTCCCATCCGCTGTCTTCTGCGGCGGCGAGAGTTGGACTAACCATCCAAGGTGCTGATTTGACCACGGCATTCCTAAGCGTCACTCCAGAAGTAGCCTCATTGAGCGGTTTGCAAAGCTGGCCATCGTCGACGAGCACGAAGGACTTCGTCTCGAATGAGCAACTTGCACTCGCCTTGCGCAGTGTTTGAACAACGGGATGAAAGGACTGTATCACAACTTTTCGAAAGAGTGCATCCCCGGTGATTGTCCCGAGAGACCTAAATGCCTGAAAAAAGCGAGATCGACGGCACATTTTGATGTCACCAGAGGATCACTCGACTGTGATGCGAATCTCGGCTGCGGTCCGAATTCTGATGGGCACCAATTCCGGAAACTGACTGCGAATTGCGGCGTACAAATCGCCATCAGACTCGGGAGCATTTACATGAAGAAGCGGAATTGATATGGCGCACTTCCCAGTCCACGCATCCGTTTCACGACGCGCGCCAAGACCTTTGAATATCCGAGGGTGACAGGCAGCGGATCGTAAAGGGCGTCGTTATTCCAATCCATTTTTGATAGAGCAAGGACGGCTCTCGCCGCGTCGTCCCACGTTCCATGTCCAGCATGTCGCACCAGACGAAGCGGAACTGGAGTGCTACGAGAGCCCTGAAAATACGCTCCACGGTCGCTGATTCCTCGCACATCTCCATGCGTCCAGAGCAAACATTCGCGTGGGCTAAGTCCAACCAACGTGCCCCGTGCAACCGGATAACCTGCTGCTGCCCCTCTTGTCGCACCGCCCTGAGGGTCGATTCGGACACCGCGCCATCCGACGCTCTCAACAATTTGAACAAGGTCAACCGCTTCACAAAGGTGCAGAGCTTCCATGCACCCATCGACTTCCTCACGTTTGAATTCAGTGGTTTTATGGACCATGACCCGACGTGGAGTGCGCCCAGCATGCCGTCGTCTGTAAAGGTCCATTGAACGCGTCATAACTCGAAACATCTCCGTCCTGGAAAGGAATGGATTATCTCGTTGAAGGTCGAATTCATGAGCATCGTATGCGACGAACTCCAGTCCCGAACCCTCAGCATCGAATACCTGACTACAACAGGTGACGAACCGGGGCCGATCCGATTCCACTGGGCGCTGGGCATACGAAATCCCAATATAGGCAGTCTCCGGATCAACGTCTGCCAGTTTCCATGGCACGCCACCCGCTTTGGCGTATAGAGCTAATCCGACCCGCCACATCACGCTGGCCCGACACGGATACGAGAGCGCTTTGTCTTCGCGAACAATCTGAATGGGCAATCTTCGAGCGGCGGTAGCAGCCTTCAGGTGGTCGTGAAGATCGAAATCGTCGCCAGCCTTCCCTACAAATCCGGCTTCCCACCGCTGCGGAAGATAAATGAAAAGCACATCGAAATCGGGACGCCGAGTTTCGAGCGCTTGAACCGCCCGTACAAGACGGTCGGCCAAAACAATCTGCGGAGTTGAAGAATCTTGGAATTCACCCTCTACACTTGAATCGAGTTCAACATGACAAGCTCCGCCCGCTCCTTTCATATGAAGACCAAAGACTCTGTGAAACCCCGGCCACTCTGGCAGGTACTCTCTGCGTTCAATTGGCTGATGCGAGGAATTGAGTTGCTTCATGAAATCGTAAAGTCGCCCGGACTCACCATGCGGTGCGATTGTGGCAACGCGAATCGGATCAGGTACCAACCCTTTAGAATGAGGTCCGAATCGAAGTAGGCCACGAAGGGGATGCGTTTCTCTATCTGATGCACGATCAGGATGAAACGCTAGAAGAGGCTCCGGAAACGCGATATGGGATTGAATTCTGCTGCTCATGGAGAAAGCCTTCGAGAGTACGCTGTTTCCGAACCAATTGAGAACGTTGCGTCAACGCCATTGCCAATTCCCAGCGCTCGAATCTCAATACCATCACCTTCGAGGTACTTGGCCCAGAATTCAATCACATCATTCAATTGCCTGTTGTAGCGTTTCACTGTTCTTTCGCGTGCAAAGTCAGTAGCAGCGGCTCGATTGGCTTCTGTCATTCCTACGAACACCACTCGCGGCTCGATGAGTACCCATAGCCGCTCTTCCGCCCAGTCTAAACGAACTCCAATTCCTTCTCTCCAGGTTAATTCTGAATCCCTTGGGACCGACCCGCTTATAGAACCAGTTAACGCTTTAAGCCGTGCCCAGCGAGGATCGCTGGGGTTCTGAGGCGCGAGCAAGTCTGCCCGACGATGTCGAAAAGCATCGAGTCCCCGCTCTCGAACTAGTGCCGTAGTAAGCGCCGCTCGAAGCAAGCCACGCTCACCCGAATCATACCGCAATCTCGCTTTTTCGATTGTGTGTAAATCGAATTCTGAAATCGCATGATTAGAAAATGCCTGACGAATCTCTGAATCCTGACCGAACGCCAATACGCCAGAACTCACACGTCCAACCAATACATTAACACCAACTTGCTTAACTGCGTCCGCAACTTCGGCATGTCCGCCAATTTCACATACAACGCGTCGACAAACGGTAGGCGTTTGAATTGGAAGTGCATTAAACCTTACCACTGGCCATCCCATCCTGCCGGTGGGAGGCGGTGCACCACTCCAGTGACGTCGCTCTGAGCTGAAAGCATCGAGCACTTTTGTGTCGATTCCTTCTAGAAGACGCGTCACATCCCGAAGTGTTTCGTCAAAATTCTCAATCGGAATCAAGGCCACTTCGATATTCGATGCCATTGCATGGCGGAGTAATTGTTCTACGCGGGGCAATGGGCGACCGTCTCCGCGTTGCAACCAGAACAATCCAGCAGGAAAAGCCCCACTGGTCACGGCTTCCTCCAGGGCGTCCATGATTGAATCGTCGCGTCCGCTGTAGCCAGCGACCACAAGACCAAATCGTCGACAACATTCGACTAGAAGCTGGCGCAAGCGGACATCTTGGTGTCGCAACTCGTCGTCAGTGTTTTTTAATCGCCTTGATCGAAAATCTCCGTGCAATTTGATTTCAATTGGCCAACGTTGATCTCCAACGAGTTGTGTCGCCACTTCAGGAGCGTCCAACCCCACCGTTGCCAATGCTCCAGTGTTTCCGTAGACCTTGGCACAGGCGTCGGCAACGAGCGAATCGAAGTTAGTCGTCCACAAAATCCTGGTGAGATCGGATTGCATGAGCGTCGCGATCGCTAGGTGCCCGACCGATGGCTTTGCTCCGTTCAACTTTGAATCTAAGTATGCTCGTCGATCAGTTTCTGCTGGATAAACAGATTCGAACAAGCTCGCGTATTCTTCTGGTGAGCCAGCGGAAGCCAATTGACCGGATGAATCAATGTGAGCCTGAAGCTGGGCACGCACTACTGAATTGGAGAGGTCGGCCACTGTTTGCGGAGAAACTCGCCTCTGACTCACAAAAAGCCGCTGCTTGAATTCCCAAATCATATCCGAAGCGGTTGGAATTCCCGCCGAAGCTGAAGCCCCGGCACCCAGCATCCACATCAGATTTTTGGCTCGCAACGCGAAACGCCGAGCGAAGTCGTCCAAACCGAGTTGCGGAACATCACTGGATGCATCCATACATTCACTTTTTTCAATCGGTCACGGGAAGTATCCGAAATTCGAATTCTGCCAAAAACGTGTCAATCGCCCTACTGGATGAGCAGTCCAGAATAACACACGACAATTCGACTTGGAATAAGCCGAGGGAAGCTGCAATTGTCCCGTTAAACGTCCAACGCAAGCAGGTTCACGTTGACTTTAGGGCATTTGGGGGAAGTGCGGTCGAGATGGTGGCCGGACCGCGCGGCAGAACCGTCAGAAGAACCTCGGGAAAGACTAGGCGGATCTGGGATTGAAATCACCAGATCCGCCCCCACGTCACTTCGACGCTTCGACTCGGTTATTCCTTGGCGAGGTTGCTTCCCAGCAGAGCCTGCCTCCGCTTCACCGAGTACAACTGAGCCTGCCACAGCCATTTTCTCTACTCAAGAAAACTGGAATTCGCCAATAGTGGGCTCCACCGGTAAAAAGCCCAAGGAGGCTACGCCGCCGCTTAACTGTTGGCGGAATCTCCCCCGTCAAATCAAGGGTTTATTCCGTCTGCAATTTATTCTTCTGCTTATGTCACGTTTTCCGAACGGTCCGCATAACGGAGATTAGAAGCCCGTTTTCGTTCTCGGTGAAACGATGGAGACGTCCTTTGACCGAGAGAAACGGTGCTGCGTGAAAGGTAAGGTTTGTCATTCCTCAGATACAGAAATGGGGCACAGCATGGCGAATCAAAAGCCTGTTCACGAAATTCGACTCGGAAAGGTGAAGGCAGCAATTTAGAGAAATGAGACGGACGCGGGAACACGTTACAGCGTGAGCATCGCTCGGCTCTACAAGGTCGAAGGAGGTAACTGGGAAACCAGCACGTCCTTCGGTCGCGATGAACTGCCACTCGTCAGCAAAGTTGCAGACATGGTCCACACATGGATCTATCAGCAATCGGAACGAACTGAAGAGCCTAAGGAGCAGCCTCAAACGTTGCCCTCAAGCTCTGAACCAAAATCCGGACGACGACGAGAAAGGGCCGGTGCACGCTAATTGCATCGACCGAACAGTGAGAGGTTCTTTTCTTCGGTTTCACGCACCACCGATCTCTCACCTTCGATTGCCGTTTGGCAATCTCCAAACGGGCAGAAGACCTATGCCCACCGTTTCCATTGGACGGCTTACGAGCCAGCCAGTGGAGACCGGTGGCGTGCATCCAAAGGTTTTCCATTGTTTTCCCTTCTGCGGCTTTTTCCAGCTTAACGCGTGGTCAAGGTCCAACGCTCAGTAGAGCGTTTGCTTCTTCGCGGTTCCCGCGAAGAAGCAAACTTGACTGACCGCGTTGCCAAAAGCTGGGCCGCCGACGGGCCTCAATCAATCCGTTTCACGACTAGTCAGTCGGCTCGGCACCTTGGAGGCATTCATGAATCGAGAAGAAGCATTGAAAAAAGTGATGATGCGTTGAAGGAACTGGCTGAAGCATTGAAGCATGGCAAGATCGACACGTTGCTCAAGTACCTCGATACGCTCAGTCGCTTCCATCGGTATTCCTTTGGGAATTGCATTCTGATTGGTGTGCAACGGCCAGATGCCAGTATGGTGGCGGGTCTCCATCGCTGGAAGCAGTTGGGACGTTGGGTGAAGAAAGATGAGAAGGGGATTGCGATCCTCGCTCCTATGGTTTCTCGCAAAGACAAGGAGAGTGATTCGGCAGAAGTAGGGGAGGAACCGTCCGAAACACGAACCTCAACCTTATGTGGATTCCGCGTCGCGTATGTATTCGACGTTCAACAGACCGAGGGCAAGGAACTTCCAGAGTTCGCGCACCTTGGTGGAGATCCCGGTGACAAAATTGACCGCTTGGTCGATATCACCACAGAAAGAGGGATCGACGTCGAATTCGTGGATTCACTACCTGGCGGAGCCAATGGAGTTTCACTCGGAGGAATGGTGCAAGTTGTTTCAACGCTTCCGGCACCGCAGAAGTTCTATACGCTTGTTCACTATCTGGCACAGGAACTTTAGCATCGCGGTGATAGACGAAGCGAAACAACGAAGGTCATTCGCGAGACAGAAGCAGAAGCAGTCGCTTATGTGGTCTGTCGTTCCGTTTGGCTTGAATGTTCAACACGGGCGTCTGACTACATCCAGATCTGGAATGGGGACGACAAAGTTCTCGTGCAGTCGCTGGAACTCGTTCGTCATGTCGCAACCGAAATCATCGCAGAGCTTGAATCTGAAGTCGGCCATGAGACTGCGACAGAGATGGCTCATGCTGAATGCTGATGCTTTTCTAACTCAACTCCGGAAACTTTCGATCTTGGGGAATAGTTTTGTGCTGCCAAATTGCTGCTAAGTAAGCTGCAATTGGCTGAGGTGAATCGATTGATTCACAATTCGAGGTCCAAAATGGAATACACGCCACCTGGACCTCCACCTTTCAGCTTCGAATTGAACAAAGACATTTCGTGGTCAAGGGTAGCACAGCCCAAGCTGGTTCGGCGGGTGGAAACATGTTGTCGAGACGCTTCGTAAGGTGCTAGGCCGTATGGACATTCGATCTTGCAGGTGATGAGCTGGTTAAGCGAGTATAAGTCTACTCAAGGAAAAGGGACTATGCTCAAGCGATACGCACTTTCGGAAGAGCTTTGGAAGCGCATCGAACCACTCTGCCCCGGCAAAGCCTGTGATCCCGGTCGTACGGCGGCCGACAATCGACTCTTTGTCGAGTGAGTGATTTTCGTGCTCAAATCTGGGATTTCATGGGCAGATCTCCCCGAGCGATTTGGTTTACATAACTTGGTTTGGAGGCGGTATAACCGCTGGTGCCTGAGAGGAACATGGCAGAAGATTGCCCAGGCTCTGCAAGATCCAGAACTGGAAGAAGTTCAGATCGATTCGACGACGGCCAAAGCCCATCCCGTCGCCGCGACAGGGCGCCGTCAGGCCAAGGAAAAAAGTTGAGGCCGATGAACGACGCTGCCCGGGACGCAGTCGCGGTGGATTGACGACGAAAGTTCACGCCGCTGTGGATGGTCGAGGCCGCCTTCTCAAGTTGATACTGACTCCCGGCCATGCAGGCGATGCCCCTGTGGGAGAAAAGCTGCTGGAAGGTCTTTGTGCGAATCATGTCTTGGCAGACGCATCCTACGACAGCGACGCGAACCGGCTGCGTGTGAAGCGGATCTGGGCACAGGCGTGTATCAAACCGAAGGCAAACCGGAAGGCGAGAAAGCGGTGCATCAAGGAACGCTACCGGCATCGGAACGTGATCAAGAGGTTTTTCGGAGCCCTGAAACGCTTTCGACGTATCGGCACCCGTAATGATAAGAAAGCCGCGAACTTCGCGGGCTTCCTCTGACTTGTTGTCCGTTTGGCCAAGCCATTTCGACTTACCATAGGTCGCAGCGCCATGTTGGTCAGAAGTTAGGTGTTTGGGGTGACATCGTCGACGCGTAGTGTCGGGTCCCAATCTGGCTTCCGAAGCAATCGCAGTCAAACATTCTGATTGCCGTCAGAGACTTTCTATTCGAATTCCACAGGAGTTTAAGGCTCATTTCAGATCTGACGGCGAGCTGACAACCACCTCCTGTTCCTGCCACTGTGGCACAGTTAAGTCTTTTTTTGAGCAAGCCAGGCTATTTTTGAGGATCACTGTCGTCATCCCGCTTCACTTTCGGCACTGAAAGTCCGATACTCTGGGAGGTTCTGCCTGCACGGTCGCGCGCTGGAGAATTTCGGGTCATGGCACTAGCCAACAATCTTGGTGCATGGGAAATGGAAGCTGTGGTGAGTTTTTGCCAGCGACTCCATTTCCGGTTGACGCCAGGTCAGGGAGAATACCGGATCGTCCCAGTGGCTCGGTGTGGACTTTAAAGCGGAAGCACTCCATGAGCGAAGCCATGCGAGCGCCCTGAAGCGTGCAAAGCAGTTCTTGAGAATAGACGAATGGCCGATTGTCCGATGAAGGTGGCACCTCTCCTCGTGCAGGACGCGGCTGAAGGAGTGCTCGCGGAATTGATTGATCACTAAATGATGGAGTTGGCCACGATGGCCACGGCACAACAACTCAAAGCCCTGTTGCAAAGCTATAGCGAGGCGGACAGTGAAATGTTCGTCTCAGTCGCGTTGCAGATTGCTGCGCATGAAGCGCGAACGGGTAAAGGTAAATTTGCGTTAGAAATCAAGAAGCTCGTCGACGAAATTAAGGGAAAGCAGCGATCCTCCAGCCTGGGAGAATCGGTTCCGATCACTCGTCCGACCGGAGAATTGGCGACACTGCTTTCCGCGACGTATCCCCACACGAAGCTGGCGGAGATGGTACTGGCTCCGGAACAGCGAGAGTCGCTGGAGTTGGTCATCCGTGAATATTGTCAGCAGGGAAAACTACGAGAATATGGACTCTCTGCCCGCCGGAAACTGCTGTTGGTTGGTCCTCCGGGCGTCGGTAAGACGATGACTTCGTGGGCTCTGGCAGGAGAGTTGAAGCTACCGCACTTCACAGTGCAGCTACATTCGCTCATCACAAAGTACATGGGAGAGACCGCCGCCAAGCTCTTTGCGGTCTTTGAGGCGATGCGGCATACGCGTGGGGTCTACCTGTTCGATGAATTCGATGCGATTGGCTCGATGCGAGCTGGTAGTAATGATGTGGGAGAAATCCGTCGCGTGTTGAACTCCTTCCTGCAATTTCTGGAGCAGGACGACTCGGACAGCCTGATTGTGGCTGCAACCAATCTGGAAGAGATCTTGGATGAAGCATTGTTCCGGCGGTTTGACGATGTGATTAGGTATCAACTGCCGACCGAAATAGAACTCCGGGATTTGATCGCCAATCGCTTGGCAGCCTTCAAGATTGACAACAAAGAATTGCGAGAAATGGCAAGCCAAGCTCAAGGACTTAGCCATGCAGAGATTTGCCGTGCCTGTGATGAGGCGGCGAAAGTGGCTGTCCTGGATGATCGACGAAAAATTGCCAGAGAAGATGTTCAGCGTGCAATTCGCTTACGCCAGGAACGCAAACGCTCCGTGAGGTAGGAGAGATATCAAAGGGCCATGCCGGATTATCGACATTTTACGTTAACAGGCACTCGCACTTCACGAGGCTATACGACTCCTCCTCCTGGTGGTGGCGATCGCAAAAGTCTTCCTTATCCCGACCGAGCCACTCATGGTGAGAAGCTGCTTCAGGATCTGGAGCGTGCCGAGCGTAACGCACAGGCACGCCAACAATCAGAACCGATTCGGGAAGGCCTGCAATTCATCCCAATGCGGTTCAGCGAGGGATCGGACTTTGACCTCAAGCTCCAGAGTTTGGCAGGCAACGAGAGCAGCGGCATTCGCATTCTCAGCGTCCGGGAGAAGGGAACGACTAAGGAATATCTGGTTGCGGTTCCAGACGGCAAAGTCGCAGGACTGGGCAAAAAGTTTCGCAAGTACCGGGACGAGGATTCTGAGACAGGCCGTCCCAAAAACGAAGACTTTGCTGCCAGCGTGGCAAGCATCGAAGCGGGAGAGTTGGCCGATTACTGGACTGAACCAAAAGGCGCATTACCTGTCAGCGATCATTTGCTCTGGTGGGAGGTCTGGCTGAGTAGTTCTCCGGGTGATGAAGTGGAAGCCTGGTTTCGCCGCGTGGCTGGAGAACAAAAAATACTGGTCAGCTCACAGCAAGTTCGCTTTCCGGATCGCCTGGTGATTCTGGCGTATGCAACGATCACTCAATGGGAAGCTTTTCCTGGCCTCCTGCAATATCTCGCCGAGTTTCGACGGGCCAAACTGGTGGCGGGTGAGTTCACTCGTCTCAATCCCGCCAGTCAGGCAGAGTACATTCAGGATCTATTGTCACGTACTCAATTCGCTCCTAGTGATGCTGTGCGAGTTTGTCTGCTGGACACCGGAGTGGATCGCGGACACCCACTCCTGGAAGCCTCCCTGTCAGTCACAGATTTGCAGTCCTGGCGAGAGGAATGGGGGGCTAATGACCATGCTGGTCATGGAACAGAATTAGCGGGAATATGCCTGTTCGGTTCCCTTGTGGGGCCGCTCTATGACGGTGAGCAAATCGAACTGAAACATCGTCTCGAATCGGTAAAAATCATTCCACCTTTTGGCCGAAACGAGCCTCCGGATTATGGACCAATTACGGTGGGCGCGATGGCACTGGCGGAAACCTCCTCTCCTCATTCTTCACGTGTATTCTGTTTGGCAGTGACCGTTGAAGGAGAGGACCATTGGCGTCCGACATTATGGTCAGCCGCCATAGACCAGGCTTGCGCTGGTGCGCTGGATGAACAGCAACGATTGGTGATTATTTCTGCTGGCAATCTTGGTGAAGAAGTCATTGGTAAGAACTACCCGGCAGAGAATCATGTATCGAGTGTGGAAGATCCAGCGCAGGCCTGGAATGCCTTAACGGTTGGCGCTTATACAAACATGGCTTGGATGGATGAAGTGGCTCTGGAGGGATACACGCCGATCGCCAAACCGGGGAGTCTTTCGCCCGCGAGTCGCACATCCCTCTGCTGGAACGAGAACGGGCCATACAAACCCGATGTCGTTTTCGAAGGGGGTAACTACGCTCGCAATGCTCAGTGTTTTATCACAAGTGTTGAAGACCTGGATCTACTGACGACTGCCTCCCTCACAAAGACGCAAGCTCTCCTCGGAACGACACGGAATACGAGTGCTGCAACCGCTTTGGCGGCACGTATGGCTGCGATATTACAAGCAGAGTACCCCGCGTATTGGCCAGAATCGATCCGAGGTTTGATGGTCCACTCGGCGGAGTGGACACCGCAAATGCTGGAGGAATTTCCGTTTCGGGATCGTAGGCAACGACTGAAAGTCTATGGCATGGGGGTTCCGAACCTGACTCGGGCACGTCGTTCGGCAGAAGGATTCGCCACGATGGTGATTCAGGATCACTTGCAGCCATACAAGTTGACGTCGGGTGACAATGCCACGCATGAGATGCATTTTCATCACCTTCCTTTGCCCCGAAAAGTGCTGGAAGAGTTAGGAAGCACGCCCGTCCGAATGCGAGTAACCTTGTCTTACTTTATTGAACCCAACCCTCCCCGTCGCGGATATGTGGCGCGTTATCAGTATGCTTCGCACGGGTTGAGGTTCTCAGTACGTCGTCCCCAGGAGACACCAGAGCGTATGATCGCTCGTCTCTCGACTACAGAATGGCCGATTGAGAATGGGAAAAAGAAACGACCATTTGAAACAATTTCGGATGATCGAAATTGGGATCTGGGACCTGAGGCAGTCAGTGTTCGCGGCTCGATTCACTCGGATGCCTGGGAGGGAACTGCGGCTCAACTGGCATTATCAAACTTAATCGGAGTCTATCCTGTCAGCGGTTGGTGGCGTTATCGCAAGGATCGCACCATCGTTGAAAAGTCAGCCCGTTATTCGTTGATTGTCAGTATCTCGACTTCTGACACCACAGTGGACCTCTATAACATCATTGCGAATGAAATCAGCTCACGAATTTCTGCTGGTATCGCTACGGAGATTCCGACTTGAAGGACGTGAGTTTTACGTGTTCTGATCGCGCCGCAAAGTCGTTCTTCTTTCGTTTCTAGTATTCTGTTGGTGGAAAACGGCGACTGGTAAACCGATCGGTCCAGTCACAGATATGATTATTGATGGCCTCACTTTTTCCGTACAACATGGTGAAACACGTGAGGTTCCCGAGACGAGAATTACTGGGAGGAATCAATATTCACTCTTCTGATTTAGGTGACGCTCTCCTAAGCCGAGAAGAGATCGGCGATGACGTATTGTTTGAAGTGCCGTTAAACTCGGGTGAGTCCATAGCAGCAGGGTCACTCTGCTCAATTATGATCATTATCACCTTTCGCCGCCTAAAGCATACTCCGAGAGTGATTGGATTCGAGTTAAACCAAGAATACATTCGAAATATAGGGTGACGTGCAAAATATGGATGAAGTCCTACTTCGCAGGCTTCTGGATCGGCCGCATGCTCCATCACCAGGAGACTCGTCATTCTTATCATCATTGTCTGAGCACAATCGTGCCATTGAGGTGGCTGTAATCTATCACCATCGGATGGCATTCTATTACTGGCTTTGCTGGACAACAAATGACTGGAGCTGCTCACTCCGGTCGGATCAGCTTGCACCAGATTTAGTGACGGTGGACTGGCATGATGACGTGGGTGGTGAGCCCGATTGCGTGTTCGACGAATTGCATTCTTTAATCGCACGTTTAGAGGTGGAAAACGTTGACGATCATGCCAGTCTAAGAGACGCTGTGCAGCGGCGACAAATGAGTGAGAACAACGTCATTGCTTATTCCATGCTGGGGCTGCGTTCGCTTAATGATGGTCACATTTTTCCAGCACAGTATCTTAATGCGATTGGCAACGTATATGTGCTCTACAAGCAACGAGAGAAGCACAGCTGTAGAATGACTGACCAGTATGGAAACCAGCATGAAATTCATTACGTCAGGACCGTGCGAGACCTGCTTAAGCATCTCAAGAAAGCAGAATCTCGACCGACTTACTTCGACCTCGATGTTGATTATTTCTTCCGTGAAGGCAGGGGAAAGGTCCGCGGTGCAGAGGTAATGATTGCTGAAGAGGAGATCCGCAGTCTTTTAGATCTAGATGGTGATTTCATGGCGCATCTAGGTGCTCGGCCAATGCGTGGAATGACTATTGCTCTGGAACCAACTTATTGTGGAGGGCTCATTGGATGTTTCAAAGCACTATCCGTTATCTGCGAGACTCTCTTTGAGGGCTCGTTGCTGGGGGACAAAGTTGACTGGAAGGATCCGCGAAAGTCGCACAAGAAACCGAAAACAAATCAGACGTGATCATGGTTTCCAGGCGTGTTCGGTAAAGTGTGGAGAATAGGAAGATAACCATGAAAAATGCATTCGCCGAATTTTGTCAATCATCTATGGTCTATGGACGTTGATAATAGTGTGGTTTTCGAGGCGACGAGCAATAAGTCGCCTGCGAAAGTTCCGCTAATTGCTCACGAAGGTTCTGAGGGACCTGAGTGCGCCAGGTAAGTCGAGGCAATCTGCGGCAAACGATTCCTGAAGCAAACTCTCGGGGATAAAGTTATCCCATTTGCGTCGTACAAGTTGATGGCTCAGTTGAGCCAATTCCAATCCGAATGGCGTTTGGCGAAGAATTCGCTCCAGGCTGGATCGATTCTCCTCGCAAAATTCAATCGAAAAGGAAAGGCCCCGCGGTCGCAGTTCTGCTGAGACGCCCGCCCATTCAAACAACAGTTGGAGCGTTCGCATCACGGCTGTTCCCGTCCAGGGAAACCATTCAACTACGTCATTGGTAAGCGGAACAACATCTGATGTGGCAAGCCCAGAATCCGTTGCAACTTGACGAGCTTCATTCAGCAGTTTCACGGCAAACGAATCCAGATAAACAGGGACAGCGGAACTTTGCAGCACCTCTCGCATTTTTACTCGAATCTCATGAGCGATCTCGCCACCACTACTAAAAAACATTGGGGGTTTACGACCACGGGCCGACTGTACTTGAACCTCTTCCCTCTCGTGATCGACATTCACCACCTGCCAGCGACGGCCTGCAAGAATCAAATGTTCTCCCAGAGGTGGTACATTTTCCCTAGTGAGTCGCCCCAGGACACGACTTCCCGAAACCACTCGATATTCTAAAGGTGAAATGAAAGCCGCATAGAATTCATAATGACGAACAAATCGTTCGCCGAACAACCCGAGTATCAACAGGCCATCTGGTGTTTGTTCAATCAAATCATGACTTGCGAGTCCCCTTAGAAGTGTCACGAATTGCTGGGAGTTGATGAAACTGAAGACGCCATCGCAAACAAGTTGGTCGAAGAGTGACGTCGCTAAAATACCACCCCTTTCAGCGATAACACTGAGAATCTGTTGCGTGAGCGTACTGAGATCAAATGGTCGTGTGCGAGGAGATTCCACCCATCGATCAAGCATCAGTTCTGTCAACGCAATTCCCTGGAGCAGGTCTGGGTAGAGACGATCTGAAAGTTCGCTATGTGCTCCAGGATGCTTCTCAATGATGAACATGCGAAGCTGATGAGTTTCTCCATCACGACGTCCACTCCGGCCCAACCGCTGCAGCATCGAACTTACAGACCAGCAGGGGCCAATTTGACCCACTCCGCGAACATTTCCAATATCGATCCCTAGTTCAAGTGTTGAAGAACAAATTGCAGTATAAGGGCGTTGGCCCTGCATCAGCCGCTCTGTCTCTTCGCGAATGTCTTTGGAGATTGATCCATGATGGATTAGAAACTCTTCTCCCGTCGAATTTTTTCTCCCAAGTTCGTTCAGACGATCAGTCGTCAATTCAATGACGGATTTGCTGTTCGCGAAAATCAAATTCTTTGAGCCGCGGTAATTGTCAAAGAGTTCCTGAAAGACATCCTCCGGTGAGACATACTCAGGATCTGATGGATCTGAGTCTTTATCCAATATCTGCGAATACGCATGCAGACGAAACTGAATCCGTTTCTCGTCACCTTCATCACAGATAATCTCGACAGAGTCCTGGTCGCCTGGTCGGATCCACTCGGCAGCAGCTTTGAGATCACCGATCGTTGCAGATAGCGCAAGGATTCGAGGCCGTGTTATTGCGTGGTGGTCAAGCCGGTAAAGTTGACTCCGGAGTTGCGTGCCGCGTTCATTTCCCAACAACGCATGGAGTTCGTCAATAACGACAAAGGAGAGGGAATGAAAGATTCGAGATAAGGCTGTACTGCGGTTAATTAACAGCGATTCAAGTGATTCCGGCGTAATTAATAAGACGCCTCCAGGGCAAGTGACAAGTTGTTTCTTTTTGTCGGCCGAAACATCTCCATGCCAACGGTGGACTGGGATTTCTGCATACTCACAAAGTTCTTCAAGACGACGAAACTGATCATTGATGAGTGCTTTGAGTGGCCCAATGTAGAGAGCTCTGACAGATCCGACAGGAGCAGTACAGACATCTGAAAGGATTGGCAGAAACGCAGCCTCTGTTTTGCCAGCCGCAGTCCGTGCTGCAAGAATCAAATCTGATTTTCTCTGCATCACAGCAGTAATAGCATGTTCCTGCAATGGGCGTAGCTTATTCCAGCCCATTCTCCAGAGGCTACGCCGAATTGGTTCGGCGAGAAGTTCATCGGGATGGTGCTTCATAATCGAAACGTCGTTAGGTCGTCGGAGTTTTTTGGCAGATTTTCAGAATTTTCTTCCCTTGCGGTATCAAGGTTCATCTCGTCCGTAGTGGGGACAAAAGATTCAGCCTGTTTTATCGAGAGCAATTGCTCCCAAGATGCTGTGGGATTCTGTTGAAGAACCTGCATTAGGCCCACAAAATCCTTAACAGTATCACGCGGCGTTTGGAAATAGGACGATCCCATGCGTTGCTGGCAGACTTCCAAGTATCTCACAATACCTTCATCGGGAAGTAGTCGCTTCGCAAGGTCGCCACCGTCAAACACATTTCGAATATTGTCGAGCAGCACATAACAATCTTCGGCAGTGAGGCTTTCTAAATGGACGACAGGCGCATTGAGATCCCTTAATCCTTCCGAAGCAAAGCGATTGGCAGCAAGTCGTGTGGCCAATGCTTCATAGCTGAAAATTCCTCTGCGACGGTCTTCGAGACACTCGGGTGTTCCTGCGAAAACAAAACCAATTCCACTTGCGCGCCCCTGCAGCGAATCATTCACAATACGAAGAATCGCTTCGTAATTGTTGTTACGCGCCACTGTGTTGTTTAAACGATGTGATAGAACCACTAACTCATCAACGTTGACGAGCAGCCCTGCAAATCCTGCCATTCGGACAAATGCAGCAAGGAGTTTCAAATAATCATAGAATGAATCATCCTCAATGATGGAGCGGACTCCAAGGTCCTGCCGGGCTTCTGTTTTTGTGGCGTATTCTCCACGCAACCAGCGCAATGCAGCTTGCTGTTGTACTTCGTTATGAGTCAAAAAGCCCTCAAAATATTTGACAATCACATTGGCAAAGTCGTAGCCACTGACGAGTTCCTGCAGCGGTTGAAGTCGCTTGAGAAGTTCTCTGCGGACGCCCTCATCGTCGCCCCCATCTTCGCGCACCTCATGATCCACATCACCAACCCAGCGTTGGACGAGATTTGGCAAGGCTCCGCCGTCGGGCTTGGATCTCGTCGACAGATTCTTGATTAGCTCTGCATAAAGAGATCTTGCTTGGCCATTTGATCCGTGCAGTCGTCGCTCTGTCGTGATGTCTGCTTGGGCCACCACAAACTTCCGTTGGAGAGCAACGGTTCGCAGTAGGTTCAGAAAGAATGTCTTTCCACTGCCAAATCGCCCAATAATGAAGCGGCAAGCCGCACCACCTTGTCCAACCTGTTCAAGATCCCGCACGAGAGCTTGTACCTCGTCGTTGCGGCCTACCTGAATATGGTGCAAACCAATACCGGGAACCACTCCGGCAGCCAAGGATTGAATGATCGCAGTCCGTTCTCGGGCAGGGATGGTCATGGAGTCTCTCTAACTTGTGGAAGTAGTTCACGCTGCACGACGATGAACTCGCCATCTTCAATCAGCAACGCGTCAGGCAGTCGGTCGAAAGCCCACTCATTGATTTGCTCAATCGCCGCTCCCAGCATGAGACCGCGACTCCTAGCCTCTGTTTCCAATGACTTTAGCGGCCATTGTTCTTCTGCGATAAGGAACCTTGCAAAAGGAACAAGCCGAGAGGAAAGTCCTTCAAAGCGTGAGTCCGCCAGAGTTTCTTGAGAAGTCGCGACTGGAACGATTAAAGCGGAAACGGATTCTGTCGAATGCGTGGGAAGTTCGACGTCAGCATTATCGACTTCAAAATCCTCCCGTAGGGCATCGCGGAGGAACTGTGTTACTTTAGCTGTTTCGGTCATAATTGCATTAATACGATTGAGATCAAGCTGGAAGGTCTCCGAAGCTTGCGCGGCGGTTGATGCGACAGCCTGAGCTGGTATTGAAATCGACTGGAGGAGCTGCTTGAGGTCTGATGTTTCCAATCCCAGCGCTCGATAGGCCTTTCCAAGGGCTTTGACTTCTGCGGGATCAATCACCTCATCGGCAGCAGCAATACCGACAAGGAATTCACCCACTTGCTTCCGTTGGGGGACAGTCAGGTTTTTTTGTAGAGTACGAGCAGCAGAGAATTCTGTCGGGGGATACTTCGTTAGCAAATACCGCAGATATTCCAGTCGCAAGGAATCTTGAGCAGAGAGTTGAAATTGAGTTTCCAGGTGGGTGCCGAGTCGACCGAGTTCGATCGGGTCGATCTGACCATCAGCGGCTGCAATCGCGACACCTAACTCCATTACGACTGCTGCCGCATGGTACGACGCAATGTCTTCGCTCAACTCCTCACTAGCCGGAAAGACATTGACCGGCTGATCCCAATCATAAGCTTTTCCTGTGAGTCGAGGGTCTGGTTCGAGTGCCAGTCGCATGTGAGTCGCTGTCAGTGCCAATTCCATTGATTGACTTTTTGTCAGCTTCTTCCTTTCCGAGATTCCTTCGAGCTTGGCGAGCTCTCCTATCGGGACGACCGTCCAGCCATCTTCCGTGACATGACGATTCATGACCGCATGCCAGATTTTGAAGTGAGGATGTTCCCATCCACGCAGATGTTCGGGCAATGACTCATACATCTCGGCCGTCATCGCACTACCATTAGACTTTCGATGAGCCCGATCGTAGGCTTTGAGCTCTTCGTTGGTCTGTACACAGACATCGATCAATGGTTGAAGTTGTGAGTTGAGCCCTAGAACATTGGGAATTCGCTCCTCCGCCAAGGGACCGCCAGAATCTTGCAAACGCCCAAGCGTGGCACTGGCGGGATAGTATTCAAATTGCTTGTCACGCCTTCCAGTCCGCAAACGAAAGCCATCCGGATACTTTTGACGTAGGCCACGTTCGAACGAATCGCGGTGGAGTTCCGCATGTCGCTGTGAGATGACGCTGCGAGGCGTGCGAACATCGTTCTCGACGAGGCGATGAACCAGGGTAGTGGGGAGTACTGCCTGCATTTTTGCAAAGCATGCTAGACAGGTATTCAAAGTTTGTTCGCTCCAAGACCCTGTTTCGAGCGCTTGCTCCATCACCTTTCCGGTAACCGATGTTGATTTTAAACTGAGCCAGATGGTCGCCCACAGCAACGATGTGCCGTATTGTCGAAATGATCGCGACGAAGAATAGATTTTCAGCAGCCGAATGAGTTCCTCTGCGATCGACGTATGGTCGGCTCCGTCGATCAATACCCGTCGTTCGAGGCCATAAAAATAGATAAAAACGTAACCCAAGGGGATTGCCGGATCAGACCTGCCACCAATCAACCAGTCGAGATAACGCGATCTCTGGGCGGGTGAGGAACCTCGATAACTCGGCCAATAAGGAAGGTCTTCAGCCTCTGTCCCTGATGGTGCTACTGGCAAGCCGGTTTCGATGAGAGATGCATCCGGTGCGGCGTCCGCTATTCCCGGAAACACATACACGAGTGGGCTGACAACTTGACCACGATCAAACAGTAGTTTCGTTTTTGAATCGTAGAACTTTGCTTGTGGTTGAGGTTTGGGATTCCAGGTTCGTTTAGCGAAATCCCAGACGTTTTCTCTGGAACTCCCACTTGACCTTTTTTGCTCCTGCTTAGCCTGCGCCCCCGTCACCCGCCTCCAAAGTTCGACGAACGGTTCCATAGAATTCAGTTTCTCAAGAAAGTAAGTTGGCGATAGAGAGATTATGCGATGAATTTACCAGTATGTGCATGGGTCCTCTACTATCTGTTCTTCATTTTTTTCACATCACGGAGTTCCCTGATCGAGCGTTTGGAACCGATTTCACGCCAAACCTGAGGCTCTACCAATATCCTGGAGAATTCAGCACAGAAAATAGATCGTTCTGCAGGCATCAGATTTTCACATGAACTCGTGAGGGTTTGGATCGAGGTTTAAAAGTAACCGATGTGTTACGAACTCACTTTGTGTCATCTGTTTCTAAGTTTGCTTACGCATCCAAATGAAACTCATCTGACGGTCCCAAACAAAGACGTCGTAGACTTGGAAGATTTTCAGGATATGAATTGGATGTCTGACATCCGCAGTGCTGCCAGGAAAGGTGGTTCATTGCCGTCTTCGCACTTGGAGGGACACAAATGTCACTTGAGCTGGATTTCTCTCGTTAAAGTACCTGTTCCGGTATCTAAAACTCCACCTCAACATGGAATGTTTGCACGCCAGAGTATCCGACCACAAAAGATCCAGAACTTTTAGTCACTCTCCAAACCATGATCTGAACTTTGCTGAATAATGTCTTCCAATTCTTCTCGGCCACTGAGTGTCCTGATGGCTGGCGGCGTCTTGAGAAGTTGTCCACATCGGGCAAGAGTTTGATTCAGGAGTGTAGCAGATGAATTCGCGTTGTGCGTGGAGTAGATGCCGAGTACAGAGCGTGCTCTCGTCATGGCGACGTAGAGACTGGATGCCAGCACGTTATCGTCTGAGTCAATAAAATTATCGGCACATGGAATGAGCACGACTTCAGCTTCGTAGCCTTTGAATGAATTTGCGGTCGTCACCAACAATGTCTTACGTTTCCGCTCGAACTTCTGGCTTTTTTGCAGGGAGAGTTCGACATTGAACTGCTCCAGTCGCGGGGCGACATCGGACAGCAGCCGTTCCCAAATCCAGTTCCCATTGATAATCAGACAGATATCATTTGGTGGCACTTTCTCGTCAATCAAAAGCTTCACCAAATCGTTTTGGAGAACTTCCAGTTCGTGATCTCTGGTGGCGTGCTGGCGAACATAGGGTCGGGGTCCGTCAATTTGGTTGTATTCCACTCGCAACCACTCTTCACGATCTCGCAATTCTTTGGTCAAAAGTCCGAGTGACTGGAGTTCTTTGTGATCCTGCAAATCGGCAGTTGGCGCTAATCGCTGCAAAACATTGACAGCGAACTCGGTAATCGGACGGGTTGAGCGAAAGCTCTCTTTCATCACGGTCGATCGGCCACGGAGATCGAGGCCAAACTCGGACCATTTTGGTGTTTTCCGACCATATAAGTTCTGGGCATTGTCGAAGAAAATGTGTGCCGACCGACTGTTGTGGTCTTCAGGTCGAGTTTGTTCCACGAGGGAGAGGAGAAGTCTCAGAGTGTGGGGGCCCATGTCCTGGGCTTCATCCAGAAACAAGGCCCGGCATGAATGTCGGATTGTTGTTTCTGACTGCTGATTCAAAAAGTCCTCCGAGGCCTTATCGTAGTTGAATTTGTATTGCTCCATCGAAAGCCCGACGCTCGGCAGGAGCTGCGCAAGCAGATCGCGCACATGAATCAGTTCCACTTGGTCCCAAGGGAACTCCAGTAGATTCCGTTGATTCTTCCAGGCGGCCTCAATGGAACTGCTGAGCAAACTATGCAGTGTTCGATTGGCGTAAACGGCCCAGATTTTTGCTTGGGGATCACCCTGCAAACGACTGGCTGTCTGAGCCAGCCAATTGGAAAGGACCACGGTCTTTCCGCTTCCCGCCACACCG
The DNA here is from genome assembly GCF_000092105.1 of Planctopirus limnophila DSM 3776. NCBI lineage: Bacteria > Pseudomonadati > Planctomycetota > Planctomycetia > Planctomycetales > Planctomycetaceae > Planctopirus > Planctopirus limnophila. The sequence goes on from NC_014148.1 coordinate 1,374,380, forward strand.
CGTACCAGACGTGGTTTCCCATCCAACTCCAGTTGACTCAGTCGCTGCTGTTCCTGGGACAAAATGGGCTTCATCTTGCGGCGCAAGGCAAATTGCCCACCCAACGTGTCGTCCCCCTCGCAAGGTTCATCGGCATCAGGAGGTGTGAGCTGACTTGCGGACTGCCACTGAACTCCCCCTCTTTTCTTAACCAGAACTTGAGGGGTGAGCAATTGCCCTAGAGGACTGAGATAGGGTTCTTCCATTTCACTACGACTGGCGATCACAATCACGGCTTCTCGTGCACGACTGATCGCCACATTCACCAAGCGTTTCCACTCGTCATGGGGCCATTGATGACTCCCTGCGTTCACCGTGTCAAAAATCACAACATCAGCTTCTGATCCCTGCTGACGATGCACCGTTGATGCTTCCCAGCTTTCGAGCCTGTTTTCAGCAAACCATTGACCAAACATTTGAGCCTGGGCGACATAGGGAGAAATGAAAAGCCCATGGCAAGTTCTCATTTCCGATGCTTGCAGGATCTTCTCCAAGACGGCCAGAGATCCCTTTCGAATCCAACTCCGATTTCCTGGCCCACGCTCGGCACGAATGGAGGCCAGGTTTTTGTTTTCTTCATCAATCACGTACCAAATGGCCCGTGGCTGCTGGCTAAGACATGGAGGCAATGGACAAGGTCGCGAGTTGACTTCTGGAGCCGTGGTCAGAATGGAACCGTACTGATAGGCCGAGACGACCTGACAGATCTCAGGACGCATTCGCCGTTGTTCTGTTAGCACATGGACAGCAGGCGAGACGTTGGTCATGTGATGAAGATGGCTGACACCACTACTGGCTAGCCAAGCCTGTTGAACCGTCGTCAACACGCGCCGCACGCGACTGATGGGCGCCAGCTGTTTGGAATCACCGACCAACACAACTCGTCGAGCTGCCAAAAGAGAAAGTGCCGCTGTCGCTGCCCTGGAGATGAGACCTGCTTCATCAATCACAATCGTCGTGAAGGGGGCCTCGTTACGCTCCAGCAACGAACGTACTGTCTCCTGGTGGAGAAACTGGAGGGCCTTAAACGACGTTGTGATCACAACCCGGAAGTCGCGATGGGTAAAGATGACTCGCCCATGGTCGCCCACCGAGGATCGGAGTTCTTGAATTTTCTTTCGAAGGAAGGCCTTCTCTTCCCAGGAGTCAACCAGAGGCAGTTGACGACTCAACAATTCGATCTCACGCAACTTCTCGGTTTCTGTGCCAACGAGCATTGAGTCAAGACCATGGCTCTGAAATCGATCGACGGCCGCCCCGCGTCCAATCCGAACAAGTCCTAGTTCTTCAACATGGGAGTCTGCGAGTTCGACCGTAGCAGTTCCGATCGATAAAGCCACTGCATCTGTTGCCCGATTGGTCGTGGAGACAACCAGAATTCGTTCCGTAGGGTCCGCCAGTGCGGCAGCCACTTGACGGCCGATGGTGTAGGTTTTGCCTGTTCCGGGTGGACCCCAGAGCATACTCCAACTGTATTGCCACCATGGGGAGAGTTCTTTGAGTCCTCCAGCGGCGGTATGCCGGACTTGGGGGGATTGACTCCCCGTGGCAGCGCTCAATCGTTGACTGAGAACTTCAGAAAGTGACCGGAACCGCTCTTCATGGTAAATGTCATCAAGGGTACCGAGAAAATCAAAGGGCCTGACCAGAAATGTCCCCACAGTGGGAGGATGATCCGAACTGGTCAAGCTAATGAACAAGCATCCCTGTTGGGGATCAACTTCCAGAATTTCGCCTGACCACTGGCTGGCCTCTTCGACAGGCGATTCTTCAAAGTCGGCCAGGTCAATGGCATCATTCTCCTCCAGAGCGTGTGGCCGAAAGGCCAAGGCACCTTCCCACGTCCAATCAAACTCAAGACCGCTGCCAACATAGATCGCAAAGATTACTCCACGATCACTCTCGGAAAACACATGCACTTTCTGGCAAGTCAGACGGACCCATCGTGAGCTGATTCGCAGTTCTTCGCGTACCGCCTTGCGAGCATCTCGAAGATAGGTCGGATCACCGCTAGACAGGGTCAGTTCCTGGGGAAATCGGGCGGGTTCCCCGCACGCATCTCCAATGAACGAGTCAGCGGCATCTTGATGAGTGTCCTCACGCACAGGGGTGACAGCTTTCGAATGGATTTGAGTTTTGTTTTGTTCACTGAAGGAAGTGTAATGCGAGCAGGAAGGTATTTGCGAAGATGAAATTTGAGTGAATGTGAGCCCAATTTATTCGACAGGACGTCATCACAAAAGAGGCTGACCAGAGGGGTGAATCGAACCCGTGGCAGTCAGCAAGTCTTGGAAAATCAAGGTGATTTCGCTGAAATCCTCCCTTGATGATTGGAGAACTCTTCCGAGACGGTTGCGCCATAGTGCAGGGGACTTTTGAAAAACTGAACAGAATTTCGTTGGCGAGAACGTTGACACTTGGATAGATTTTTGAGGTCGACCAATTACTGAAATGGTCTTTATTTCTCCTTCGGAGTGATTTTTGTTTGAAGTCGAGGACGCACGCATGCGGCCTCGTTGACATCGCTGAGACGCGCGCGAGCGTCAGGAACTGCTTCTCTCAAAACCGCCAACCTGGGCTGTAAAGCCCTTGAGTACAAGAGCAGTGCTTGGACCGCGCCCCCGCAAGGGGGCGTCGGCCATGTACTGTTTTGTACGCCCCTTGGCGGGGGTTGAGAGAGCGGTCGTGGTTCGGCGCTCTCTTTCTTTTCCGCCAGCGGGGTATTCGCATGTTCGATCGTTTTTCTCTCAAATCAGACCCGTCGACGCCGTTCGATTTTATGACAGGCTCAGCGCTGTTTCGCAGAGTCCTCCTTTATGCGGGCATACTGTTCGCCAGCCTCTATCTCTTCGTTGGCGTCTGGTGGTGGGTCCATTCTTGGTCGGGACGAAGCGATCTCGCCGGATCAAGAAACACCAGAAGTCTGAGCAAGCGACAACTCAGCGACACGAAGAAGTTCGATGAAGCTCAAGATCGTTCGAAACTGATGGCTCATCGACCGGCTGCAGAACCGAAACCTCAAAACAACAAACCGGTCAATCAAGACGTTATGACGTTTATCGAATTGATGCGATCCAAATCGCGAAGCGAACCGCGAACAGGAACTTCTGTTACTTCAGATCAGACCACCAAAGCTCAAGACAGCCAACGATCTGCTTTAAGCAATCACGTCGACCCGAGCAAAAATGAGCCCAGAGCTCTCCTCACGAATGATTCCCAGAAACAGTTGAGTGAATTGCTGAAGCGTCCAGTTCATGGTGGGGTCTATCCCAAGTTGTCCCCTGGGTTTAGCCGGTCGTCATCAACTCGATCCCTACGTCCCGTGCGTAGTGTGCGGTCTCGGTTTGGAACATTTTATATGTTCTAAGTGTCAGGCACAGTGAGTTCAGGGATTGCGGTCATCTTGGCGACCACAATCTGACTTTCTGATCCCTTTTTCAAGTCGTGGTTCCCCTGTGGTGGGCCATGATTCGCGAGCCAGATGGAAGATTATCTCGGCTCACGCTTTTCGGGTCTTCAGCTGCGGCATCCCCGCGCCATCGACACCAGCTCTTGCGAATTTGCTCTTCCCTGAGTGGAGAATAAACATGCCCTACGATTTCTTTTCTCAAGCAAATACTACTGCCAAAGATTCGACAGCCAATCCGTCTCAACTGGCTGCAGGAACATCACTGCTTCTGGGAATTACGGTTGCCGCGGTTGTCTTTCTTGGTGGTTGGTGGTGGAGCAGCGGCTCAGTAACTCCCCCTGCGCAGTCATCGACCACTCCCTTACCACCAGTCCCTCCCGTAGTCCCAATTTCCAAGGTCGAGTTACCTCAGGAATATAGAGTTTTGGCCGATGTTCTGACTCATCAAATCGTTCCATCACCTGCGGAATGGGAAGTCGTACCCAAGCCCGCCGTACTAGCGGAATTGCATCGGCAACTGGATGCACTCCGCAATCTTTCCAGTTCGGATCAAGAGATTCAGAGTATGGCCCAGCGAACACATACGGCACTTGCCACCTTCATCAAGCACTTTGAAGAATTTCAAGCTTTACCAGATCCAACATCGACTAGTGATCTCATGCTTGATTCATTTGTTTCGGGGTTTGTCTCTGGATTTACTGGCGACCTTGAACTCGTCAAAGGTTCCTTTGAGCGTACGGCAGCATCCGATTCCCGAGCAGCGGCCAAACAGCGTGCGGCGATTGCGTTATGTCATGCCGAACAGCAATGTGTTGCGATCCAGCTCACACTATCTCGGATCGCTGAGCGTTTTGCGGCCCCGGTCACAGCTGCGGGGGATCGATTTAAAATTGATATTGATGATCCGTGGGGAGCACATGCCCCCAAAAAGTGGATTTGCTTCCATAATGGGGGAGATGATCTCCGGGATTGCACTCTGCAAGTTCAATTGACGGGCCAAAACGGACCACCACGCAGCAATGTCCACTTCATCAAGCATTGGCCAGCAAACACCTGGATGTACTCCCTCTATCAAGTCGGTTTTCAACTCCCCGATGGAAGCTATGTCGATTCGCAGACAGTTAGTTCCATCCAGTCTGCAGAAGTCAAACTGTGGTCACCTGAGTACTCGACACAGTTTCGTTACGACTATCAGGGGGCGGGCCGAGATGAAGATGTCAAAAGATTTGGATCAGCCCTCAAGATTCAAGGGAAGTATCTCCCGTTTAAGCAAGGGGTCCTTTGGAATACCCAACCAGGTGCTGAACTGACTCTCCACGGTGTGGAATGGCTTCCTCCAGGTAAGGTGACTCTCACGTTCCGTGGAAATCGAAGAAAAGAAAAGGCTTGGATCTGGGATCATTCCGGATGGCCGAACGGAGAGGCAAAGACGTTCACCACACCTGAGGGCGCTCTGGAGTTTGTGCCTCAAGAGATTGATGTGGAACTCTCATTTCCAGACACGGCGACCGTGTTCACAGAGCGGCTGAAAGTCTCGAAGTAAGCCAGTACGACTCGCGGTTATTTGTCGGGTCATTGGTTCCAAAGGTCGTCTCGTACTTTGGACAAAAAGAGTGGTGGAATCGATGTCGTTTCCTGCACCAAATCGCCAGACAAACTGGGCACTTCAATCACTACAGAGTCAAAACCAAATTCTTGCAAAGGGAACTCATGTTGCAGCATCGATTCTGGTTCACGGTCGTTTGCATTTTGGTGTTCAGTGGCCTCCCGGAAAGACTGATTGCCGCTCCGGCCGATCCTCCACTGACTCCCGAGCAGCGTCGAATCCTCGAACGATTCCAACAGATTTCCTGGCAAAAGGGGCCCGGCCGATTCGCAGTTGGGCCACAAGCCACCATTCAGATCCCTGACGGATTTCAGATCACCAATTCAGCCGGTGCTCAGATCTACATGGAGTTAAGTGGTAACCCGCCATCCGCAAACATTCAGAGTGTGGTAACATTTACAGAGGAGCCATTTGGATTTTACCTGATTTTCTCTTATGAGGACTCGGGGAAAGTCGATGATCGTGATGCGAGTAATCTCAATGCGGATGAGCTCCTCAAGCAGCTTCGCGAGAATACGAATGCTGGAAACGCTCATCGCAAACAACTGGGACTAGAGCCACTCTACATTGATCGCTGGATCATTCCTCCGCGTTACAACTCCACTACGAAGCAATTGGAATGGGCACTTCGCGGGCATTCGGAAAGTGGGAATCCCGTCGCCAATTGGGATACCAGGATCTTGGGACGCTACGGCATGATGTCCGTCAAGCTGGTGATGACAAATCCAGACGAAATTGAGTCTGTAATTCCCGGCGTTAATCAGCTGCTGCAAGGCTTTTCATTCAATGCTGGAAGTGATTACGCATCGTGGCAACCCGGAGACAAAGTGGCCGCACTGGGTGTGACCGCATTGGTGGCTGGATCCACAACCGCGGTCGCTGCCAAACTGGGATTCTTTCAGAAAATGGGTGTCTTTATTTTTAAATACATCTATCTGATTCTGGCAGCTTTGGGGGCCGTCGGAGCGCGCTTCCTTGGGAAATCCGCATCCAACTCGTCTCCTTCAGATTCAGTCGCGATGAATCGCGACTCGGCTCTTCCTCGTCCCCCGACACTTCCAGGACCACGTCCCCGAACGCCCCAGTCTCCCGACAATCAGTCAAGTGATTGACGTGCAATTGAGGGACGTAATGTGTCTCCGCCTCAAAGCCCAGCCATGCGACGATCGTAGAAGATCTTCGGCGGGTTGCAGACGGGCCGAGCCTTAGAGATCGGCGGGCACGTCAGGAAGTAGGGAGAGGAGATTGGCAGATAGTTCGGCGGCAGAGATATCAGCAGTTAATCCAATCATTTTTAGCGGTGATTGCAGGCACAGGCGGGATTGACCCACACGATGTACGGGATAACTGACCAATGGCTCTGGGTTGCCTTGGTGGGACTCTTTCTTCTGGAGCAATTCCGACTGCTGCGGAGAGAAGAGCAGGCCATTTTTGAGATGCGTTCAGGGCTCTGGAGAACTTGTCCCGTGTTATTGGAAAACTCCAGGTGTCGCCTCGTGTGGTTACCTATTTCTTCCACCTGTCGAGTCTTCATAGGAGATCAGGGAACTTTCGACCTTACATACTGTTGGACCGCTGGAACTTCGTCGTTATTACCGCGACCAGACGAGGTGAAAGACTTTCAGGCATTCCTCGCGGCCTGGCAACGAGCCAGTCAGTTGGTGCAGCTGACATCGACTGGGTTGGCTCTCTGTCTGGGCATGCTGATCCTCCTCTGGGCTGGTTTCTTGACGGTGAGTATTCCCTATGCCATACGCTGGACCCTGGGAGCCACTTTCACCTGCTGGTCACTAACAGCGTGCTTCTATTGGCAGTCCGCTCGCTCACTTCGGCGGCAGGGCTGGGGAGACGTCTCCGCCTCTGTGGCCGACGTCTTAATCAGTCCGCTGTCTGCACTCAAAGCCTATTCACTCTTGGGAAAGATGGGATGCCAAAGATATCACTTCAGTACTGTCGCCTGGGCTCTGGCTCCACATGCGGTGCTTCATCAATGGGCTCGCAATGCCACTGTCGCACCCAATCTTCAGGATTTCTCGACGGGAGTTTCTGCCAATCTCGAAACCCCGACGCCGGGACAACTCCAAGAGTTGCTTCAGCTGCGCGGCATAGAACTATCTGTGGCGATTGCTACTCCGCATCCCGATTCTGATGCAATCTGCTTTTGTCCGCGCTGCCATGCTCAATACACGCGCTGGGTGGAATGTTGTTGGAATTGCACTTCATGGAAAGAAACTTTGGCTGTGGAAACCAGTCCTGAAGAGCCTCCTCCCAAAGATTACCAAAGCTCCATCGAGTCCTAACAAAAACGACATTCCCCACTGTTGGGAACCGTTAGGGGGGAAAGTCCCCCAGATCGACACACAGCAACTGACTTAAAGCCAGGCGATGGGCTTGCTTTCAATTCTCAGGCCAGTGGAATTTTTATGGTTGAATACGTGGTCACTTTGACAGCCGTGCTGGCTGGTTTTTTCTTGGGTGGCATGTGGGGCGGAAATCTGGGGTCTTTTGTGGGAGGCCTCGGGGCTCTGTTTCTGTGTCTCGTTGTCAAAGATGTGCTCTTCCTGGAGCGAACGCTGGAGGGGTTTTTCGCGCGGCATCGAACGGAGATTGCCGGATTTGTGGTTGTTGTGATTCTGGTGATTCTGGGGTCTTATCTGCTGGGCCCAACCTGGGGGACGCTCCTGGGGCTCGTCGGTGGCCGTACTGCGGGAGAATGGATTGCCGGACGATTGGGATGGAGTGCAGAGCAGGCGCAGAACGATCTCTTTATGCGGGCAATCCAGTTGACATATCCGTTGGCACTCGTGGGTATGGATTCATCTCCAGATCCTCGCGAACTGAAGACAATACACGAGATTGCCCGACTCTTGCTGCAGCCCTTGGGGCTCCATCACAAGCGGGATGTGCAGAACGTTTTGGACATTTCCCGAAGGCTGATTGATGAGCCTGACTGCGTCAACTGGCTTCCGACTGCTAACGAGGAGCTTCGGTTCCGGATTGTCTGGAACTGTCTGCAGGTGATTTATTCCCGGGAGAGCATTCCTCCCGAGAAACGGCAGTTCGTCGTAGAACTGGAGCAATTCCTCAACCTGCAGAGTCTCAATGTCATTGGTGTCTACGATCGTTCCGTAGGGATTCAGTACATGCGTATCCCGGCATTGCATGTGTTGGGACTCTCTGCTGATGCAACAGACTCACAGATTGATGCGACGTATCGAGATGCTGTCCGTCAGTTTCATCCCGATCGTGTGCAAGGCGTTCCGGATCATCTTTCAGCTCTGGCTCGCGATAAGATGGTCCAGATCAATGAAGCGTATCATCTGCTAAAGACCTCGGATCCCGCCTCGCTGAAGTACAATTTTCGTGGGGTGGAGGAGGATGCCGTGATCACTCCTGATGGGGAATCGGGCTTTTTGTGCCGCTGCTGGCTCTGCCGAAAGGCCAATCGAATTCCCGATCAAGTCGTACTGCATTCTCTGCGCTGTGGTGGCTGCCATGCACTCCTCGGCCGACCGGTTTCGCCTGCCTGACATTCCTCTCCTCGATTCCCCAAATTCGATTTCGAAGAGTCGTCACCATGGGACGAAGGGCAAGGCTCCTCGTCGAAGCCACTCGCTGTCTAGCCAGAGGCGTTTGCTCTCTCTGGCTGGCAGTCTTTTGCAGCCCCAAGATCAGGCCCGGAATGGAAGTGGGTCTCTCGGGTGGCACTTTCCCGCCGACTGCCCCGGCAGACATTCGGGTTTCGCTCAACAGTCACCGGTCATGGGATCTTACCAGTGGAGTGGTGCTGCACGGTGACCGGTCTGGATGAGTACCAACGTCGCCGGGGACATGAAGGTCTATGCGCGAACAGGCTACTCGATGCACAAGTAGAGCTGTGCTTAGTTACAGCAAGATACTGGTAGAAAATAGGATCTCAGAGAGGGAGAGAAAACCCCGAAACACGCTCTCCTGAACATCGAAAAAATGGCATTTATTTCTTATTGAAACTCTGGATCTCTTTAATATTAAAGAAAAGGTGGTTTCTGGTGTGTCTTTTATCGCCGATTAAATGCTCGCCAAATGCCCTGCGGAAGTGCCTCCCACAGGTGCCATTTCAATAACTATTTGTTGCTGGAAAAAGCACCGCTTTTCGACCAGATCCTTATCCACCCTTCACAGGGAACATCTCTCAGAAACGCTGAGAATCAATCGGGTTGATGGTGCGTGAAAAAGCTCAACTGCAAGAACTGGCACCGAGTGGTCGTCTGCCATGGGCCGGTGAAAACCGAAACCCAATGCGTGGGGTGGGGCTAAAAAAATCTGGCAGGGGGATGAGCCCCTGCCAGATGAGCGGGATCTCTCCCAGTGAAAGTTCTCGCTTCCAGTGTGAAACTCCTGCCCAGGGCTCACACTGCTCCCTCTGATCCTTCCCCCGTGTTCCTGAGGTCACGCGGCATCGAGGAGGTTAAACAATGATCGTCTCACGTGAATGGGCCTTGTGGAATGGGGAACGTGAGATCTCCACTGGTGAGTTTTCGGAAACTGGGTGGACTGGTTCCAAGCGCATTGCTGGGAGGCCGACGGGTTCGCGTGTGCCGGACTGTGGTTGGCCAGTGGCCAGCACGTGGTGATCTCCCGGCGGAATGAGGCTGTCACGCGTGAGTGGCATGATGACGTAGAAGGCCTCCGGAGTGTCGAGACGAACGGCACTCTCCGAACTCTGAAAACCGAGTTGCTGAAACCCCATCTTCAGGGCTGAGAGAAGATAGCGGGTCTCCAGTGAGATTGCCCCGGATGTGCCCCAGCAGGTGGATCGCGTCAGTTGAATTTCCGTGGCACGTGCCGCACAGCGTGTCTGAATTCGGATCACGGGAAACGCCTGCGAAAGATCCACGGTCACCGGTTGATGAATCCGTTCTTCCGAGGTGATCTGGGCCTGGGGAAGATGTTCCAGAAGTTCTATCAGACGGCAGGCATCCACAGGATGGAGTTCCATCTGTGAGGCGGTCTCAGAGAGTTGCGGCACAACCCGGTCAATCAGGGGATACCGTCCTTCGGTTTCAATCTTCAGTCCGACGACCCAGGATCCAGATTGCACCACTAAATCGGTGGGCGTGCGAGCGAGATGGACAGTACTGGCACGTTCCCATTCAGGGAGTGCGAAAATATCTGTGCCTGCCAGCAGCAGATCGTCTGACCAGGGAAGTGGCAACCCGTTCCAAATCAGCAGTTGATGCCCATTCGACCCTGCGAGTCGCTGATGTTGAGCACTGTATTGCACACAACTCAGGGAGTACCGCTTGATGCTGGGGTCACGGAGTGACATCACTCGCTGCAATGCGGCGAGAAACCCCGGCGGGGCTTCCACCAGTTCAGACCAGATGGCTCGGGGCCAGCCTTCGGGAGGATCCATTCGCTGATATTCACGCTCCATCTCAAAACCCGAGGTTGTCCAACGGGCCTTGATCAGATCCTGATCGACTTCGATGGTCACGATATCCGGGGTGGTTCCCTGCACGTCTCGTAAAAGTGTTGCCGGGACGGTGACTTGTTCGGCATGGCCCAGGGAGAGTTCCGTGAGAGGTGAGGGAGTGGGACTGCGGGAGGGATCGAAGTTCTGCCAGAGAACCCAGACTTCAGGAGTCAGGCAGAGCATCTGCAGTTGAGTGCCGCGCTGAATCAGCGTGACCGGGGGTTGAATGCGCCGGGAGAAATGGATGAGTCCGGCATGTCGAAACGCTGTGAGGACTTGCCGGGCTGTCTGTCGTGAGAATTGAAACATGGGGTCACTTTCATCAAAGCGTGAGGGAAATCAGGGGCGTCGGCCCCCGAAAACAATGCCAGGCCAGAGCGATGGACTCCGGCCTGGCAGTACTCAGTCGTCAGTGCGGACAGTCCTGCTGGGAATCACGCCGTTTCGAGGTGATCCCAGTCGAGATAGGGAGCCAGTAGAGTGGCCGCTACCAGCGAGTCGTCGTCAGTCAGCGGAGGAGTGAGGTCAATGAGTTCAAAGCCCCGCTGGTGAATCACCTGCAGGTCTTCACCCGTCATTTCCGAAACGGCCAGTTCGAATTCACGTCGTGTCATCTTGTCCGTGTCTCCAAGTTCAAGGAATGGTTATTTCCCGCGAGAGTTCCCGGGGAGTTTTCAAAAAAACAGCCCCCAGTGGGGGGCTCATGAGTTGGCTAATCGGCCTGCAGGCGATGCTGCTGAAGCCAGTCGATTTCTGCCGTGAGGGCCTGACTGCGGTGAGGGTACGGCCCCAGTGAGGGACCATCTCGCAGGTGCGCCCACCACGCTCCGTTCACATCGGGCTCAACATCACTGGCCCGTTCAATCGACACCTGGCCCAGGGCCTGCCAGTCGAGTGACTCGCTGTAGAGCGTGACAATCACTCCCTGAGGGCGGATGAGAAGGATCTGCTTCATGCCTCCTCTCCCGTGGAGGGACGCATGATCGAACGTCGGGGACGATCAACGAGGAGTTGATCGAGTTGGGATTGAACAGCTGACATCTGCCGGGAGACGTGCTGACGCAGAGAAGAGTGATCCCGCAGTTGCTGGGGAGTGATGCCGCGGAGAAGGCTTTGAGCCTGCTGCACGAGTCCTTCGAGCTGTTCGTGAGAGCCAATCTGCAGAGTGCGAAACCTCTCGAAGAACTCATGGAGTCGTGAGACCGCCGAATCCCGGAAGACTTTGGGAGAAGCTCCCGACTGACCGCTCATCCGTTCGCAGAGATGCGTAATCAGCCCATTGAATTCTTCGAGGAAGGCGGTTTCGGCCAGTTGCATGGCTTCTTCAAAGCGGGCCGAAACGCGGGCACATTCCCGGGCATAGAGTTCGGGAGCCAACTGCTGCAGGTGATCCGGAGGAGTCACACTGGGATAATCCCATTCGACAGCAAACTCCTGCCGCAGGGAGTGAGGATAATCCCGAGGATCATAGAGCGAGCCCAGTCGTTCCCGGGCCTGCTGCTGGAGTGTCTCGAATTCTTCTTCGAGCCGCTCCACAGCCTCTTCGAGTTCCTGGCGAAACTCCGTCAGTTGGGCTTCAAAGATTCCCAGACGTTCTTTGCGGAGGAGTCGAATCCCAGGTTCCGGAAAGGGGAGCGTCGTGCTTTTCCAGTATTGGACAATCCGACTGCGAACCGCAGTTACTTGGCGATAGGCGGGAGCACTCGTATCAAAGAGTTTCTTGCCCGCCGAGAGAAACTTTTCGGCGGCACCAAAAGATTCCGCAGCCTGAGCCTTCTGGCTATGAGTCAGCGAACGACTGGTCCCCAGCCAATGAAAACTGACTCGGACAGCCGTGGTGATCTCCTGAAGTTCCCGTGCCAGCGGGCGAGGACGAGGAGCCTGCTGAGCAGGCTCGGGTTCTGTGGTCAACATGGTCATGAAAAGGCTCCTTGATTTCTCAATGGAAAAAACAGTGCGAAAGGTGTTGTCGAGTGACAACAACCGGTGGAAAACAACGTCCCGTTTGAACGCTTCCACTGATGTTCCGAGAGTCAGTGCGTGGCTAGGCCGAGACGCAGGCTGCTCAGTTGGTCGAGGGAGTCACCTTCCGGCGGGACGTTGAGTTGGAGGTGTGGGTAAAGAGGCCGGGGACATCGGCCGAGAGGCAGCGTCCACTGGCCCATTGCCGCAAATGCTCAATGGCTTCCGCAGAAGTCCGCGAAACGGGGACGACTTGTCGGGCCGCATCGGTCAGGGAAATTCCCAAGAGGGCGGAGAGTCGGCAGCACGATTTGATTTCGGCCCCTGTCCAGCCCGTGTCAGCGGGAATCGGTTCACTGGCAGCAATGTCATACTCTTGCCGGTAGAGCGACCAGATTTCCTGACGCTGGGGAGGAGCCGGGAGATCGACGAAGAAGACCCCATCGAGTCGTTCCGCACGGGTGAATTCGGGAGGCAACTGCTGAATGCTGTTGGCAGTCCCGACGAAGAAGACATCACTCGTGTGATCGGAAAGCCACGTCAGCAGTGTGCCAAAGAGGCGGGTCGCCACTCCGGCATCGCCAGTGCCCCCGACCCCCGAGAGTCCTTTCTCCAGTTCATCGACAAAGAGCACACAAGGGGCCATGGCATCAACAACCTGCAGAGCCTGGCGGATATTCCGTTCGGTCTCCCCCACAATCCCTCCCAGGACGGCTCCCAGATCGAGTGTCAGAACAGGGCGTCCGGTTTCTTGACCCAGAGCGCGGCAAAAGGCACTTTTGCCGCAACCTGGTGGTGAGAGTAGGAGAATTCCCCGGGCCGTGACCCGCTGAGTTCCTGACTGGGGACGGAGTGCCTGGCGACAGAACTGTTTGAGAGCCTGAAGACCTCCCAGAGCGGCGAACGATTCGCGGCCACGATGCAGTCGCAAAAGACTCTGTTGCCGCAACGTCTGAGACTTGAGTTCCCAGATAACGTCCGGTTGGAATGTTCCATGCCTTACCAGGGAAAGGGAAAAGGCATTTTCCGCTTCACTGCGAGTCAGTCCGGCAGCGGCATCGAGGAGCTGTTGCCAGGTGGGGCCCGTGGGAATCAGTGAAGGGGCATCGGCCACGAGTTCCCGCGCGATCTCTCCCAGTTCGTCAGCTTGCGGGAGTGGAAACTCCAGCACCACAAATTGCCGCTGCAGTTCGGGAGGTAACTGGACAACAGGAGCGAGGATCACCAGGAACTTGCGGAGTTGTTTGCCCAGTCGCAGCCCCCGGATGAGCTGCTGAATGATTTCCGGGTTTTGCAGGAAACGATGAAAGTTGGGTAAGACCAGCAGTTCGGCCGTGAAATCAGCGGTGGTTGGTCGTTCCAGAAAGTGTTGGAGAGCCGAGAGAGGATCGGAAATTCTGTCCGGGGCTGCAGGACCTGCGGAGAGACCTTCTGCGGACTCAGAGAGGGAGAGAAAGCCTTGAGAGAGATCCCAGGCCGCCAACTGCCAGTGGTGCTCCTGAGCGAGAGCACGCAGTTGCCGTTCGACTTCATCGGTTTCAGGCGATTGAATCCACAGGCCACTGAAAGCGGCCTGAATGTGTTCGACGAGTTGCTGAGAAAAGTGCATCTAGAGACTCCGGGAGAAAAAGGGGATGCATCACGAAAAAACCCACTGGAGAAATGCCAGTGGGTAAGTGAGATTCCGAATCTGTGTGGGGACTCCGCGCAGGAATGCGTTCACCGCGCCATCACCACAAACAGCTGTGACAACGAGAAGTCGTCTTCGTTTCAGTGTTCGGGAAATGGTGCGTGCGATTGATGGGTCATCGGTGTGTTTTGTGACGTCGACGAAGGTTGATAGTACTCGGGCTGGAGTTGTTCCTGGAGTGGCAGACCTAGTGCCTGAATCAGGCCCGCTGTGGCGTGACGGCAGGTGCTCCCAGTGAATCCCTGGGCCTGCACCTGCACCTTTCCGGTGGGATCAACTCGAATTTCGATGGTCAGTGACATGGAAGAATTCCTGTAGGGACATGAGGGATCTATGGGACTGGAGAAAGTGAGAGCGGTCGCTCCCGAGCCAAGGCCGTGGTGGGTGTGGTGCGGGGTGGCATGCGGTTTCAGGAACTGACGCCGATGACCAGACGAATGGCACCACTGCTTTCCTGAAATTCCTGCACCGAGTGCCCCTGCCGCCGGGCTTCGAGTGTGGCTTTGGCGACGGCGTAGTGTTGCAGAAAGGCATCCAGTCGCTGGGGATCCCCCCAATGACCGAGAAAGTTGTCGTACTGCACTGTCCCGGTTTCTGTTTGACAGACCAGGGGGTATTTCCATTCGGGCAAAGCCACCAGCCAGCCCGTGCATTCGCGATTGAACAGACGAGCTGTTCCCTGACGCGGTGCTGCCAGTTGCAGACGTTCACAGGCGTGGTGAATGGCGGCGGCATCTTTGACTTGCGTTTGAATCGTGACGAGGTGACTCATGAAAAGAACTCCTGAGAGAAAGCGGTGTTGGAAAACCTGTGACAATCTGAAACGTACGGTTGGGCTCGTCAGCACTCTGGCGAATCCGCATCATCGATTTGCGTGGCTTCGGTGGGACCGGTCAGTCGTGATGGGGGACTGTGTGAGAGAGGTGCTGCCGGGCGTGCTTCCAAACGCAACACGGGAGAGTCTGGAGTCGCCAATTGGGCTTCGAGGAGCACCTCGGCGAGAAGTTCATCCGGGGAAGTCGAGGTTGAGGTTCGCAGCAGCATCCAGCAGAGTGCGAGTGGTGTCACACAGAGTGCCAGTTCGCCGACGCGGAGAATGGCCGCCGCAATCACAGGATCGCGCACGCGGGCAGTGGCCCACTCGGCACGTTCCCGTTCGAGCGTATCACGTTGTCGAAAGAGTTCCTGGCGCTCCTGCATCCAGGTCTGCTGGAGTTCCGCCAGTCGGCGATTCTGTTCAGCCTGAGTGTGAAGTGCTTCCCGAGCGGGAATGGAGCTTTCGGGGGTGTGGCAACTCGGGAGGAAGAGAGACAGCAGGAATCCGAGAATCAGCAGCAGGTACCACGGCATCGGGTTTCTCCTTGATGGAGGACAAGCGAGCAACCACCTGCTGCCAACCACGGCGCAGACGTCGCTCACGTAGAATGATCAGACAGGCCAGTACCAGTGCGGCACTGCATAAACCGAGAATTGCAGACATTAGCTAAGCTCCTTTCTGACGAGGGAATTGAAGGACACCTGCGCGGAGTGCGCAGGCAGGTCACGGCTCTGCGAGCCACGTTCTGTGCGCAGTGTGTTGCGCACAGAATGTGGCGCGATGCATGGTCATTTCCGACAGCTGAGAGCGCACGAATCGACGCGCTCAAAACGGACGTGCAATGGGAAAAAAGGGCGTTAGATGTCGAAAAAATGAGTCGGCCACAGTTAGCCGGAATCTCGCACACCCTTTCTGACGCAAAAACGCGGTTTTTTTAGGAAAGTGCCGTGTTCGAGGTCCGGAGGGGCTCTGGAGCGCGCGCACAGTGCGCACACGGCCAGCACTCACTCACCGACGAAAGATCAGATGGCCGCTCAATTTGACGTTTTCCAGCAACTTTTCGTGTGTTGGGAGGATTGCGGAGTCTGGTCTCCAAACTCTGGGTGGTAATCGTCGGTCTCTGGAGAAGGCTCAACAGGAGCTGTGACACTCCCGTCCTGCAGCCAGCACGTCATCCAGAGATCTGTGGGAGCCAGATGACTCCAGTCGAATGGCAGCGACTCCGATTAACGACAGTGTGATCACTCCAACAGAAGAGCTGATCCCTGCAAAACCACTGGTTTTTACGATGAAAATGTCAGTCGTGCTGAAGACCAGAAACGGGCCTTCGAGAACAACTGGACCGCTTTGTATGGAACAGTGGGATTTCCATGGCCAACCGGATGTGTCGTAACGCCGCGTGGCTGCGGATTTTGGATTCGTTCTTTTTTATAGACAAACGCAAGCCTACGTCTTTCGGCAGAGCGGCAGTAAATCGCAGACTAGGTGAAAAGTGAAGGGGGTGCGAACATTACATAGGATCAATGAGGTTCAAGAATTTCGGGCATAACATCAATTGGAAGAAAAATTTTTAGCACGAATCTACGAAAACGCCATGTGAAAACTCGAAGGCTGATCCGCAACTCCTCTGCCCAGATCCGTGGCGATCCGTGACGAACGCCGTGTGAGTCGATGTTTCTCGGTCCGCGTTGAAGTTTGATCCGCGCTATTACGGGTTGTGCGGGAGAGATTTTTCGGACACTCAGGAGTTTGAGTGCAAGCGGCGAGTGTCGAATTCTCAGTCCTTTGTTTCCAGAAGCGAGTTTCCAGATCTGAACTCTGATTGCGGAATTTTTGGTCGGAGATTTTGAGAGTTGGAATTCGAGGCCTGAGTTCCTTGTGTAGAAGATCACTCAGTCAAGCCGTCGATGCCATGTGCTGAGGTAAACAATCATGGTGTTTGGATCGGCGCAAAAGTCACTGAGGTTTCACGAGCGCACATCGAACACGCAGTGGCCACCATTGGTATCTCATTAACCATGTCGCTGTTCAAACAGAGATCTGAAAAATGATCCCTATGGACACCAGACTTCAAAGAGACTCTTGAGGAGATGATTTTCAGAAAATGGGACTCAACAAACCCAGTCCACATTCGGATCAGGTTTCAGAGACGATTTTCGAATGCTCGTCGTTGTGAGAGTCGTCTTTGATCTTCTCGAAGTTTCTGTCGTCTCGATTCCCAGATGCAGGTGCTGATCAAGGCATCGGAGCATTTTGAGGCGCCTGACAGCATCGACTGCCTGCTCTCCCAAAAAATGGATTGTTGTGCCAGGTGAGTCGCCTGATTCTCACGATGTCGCAGCTCTTAAGAAATCGCTCCAAAATCAATGGGTAGTCAGGGTAGTACGTTTGGCCGTCCAGGCCGTCCATTGTGCCTCAGGGGGCATTTTCAGAGCGCTGGCGAGCAAGTTTTTCACATAGAGTCATGTTTGTGGAACTCAAACGCTCGTTCAGGGGTCTGACGGCGGTCAGCTCGGTGGTCAGACACAATGGCAGAGAGTCTTCAAACATGATGTCAGACGAGCTGATGTCTGACAGGAAATTCGAACTGTCGTTCAGAAAACTTGTGCTGAAACAGTCCAGCCTGTGTCGTCAATTTTTCGGCTCTTGAAGAGTCCAGAACTTCAGAAGACCAATCATCGATTCTAAATGTTGATCTTCCGTGACGAAGTGAAGTTCGCAAAATCGTGAGCATCCAGAATCATCACTTCGAAATTCTTTGTGCAAACCTTCTCTCGCAGTTTGAGCAGCAGAATCAGCACGCAGACATACAGCTTTGAAAAACTTCGTTGTGAGCGGTGATGAGAATTCGATTTGTGACAAGATTCTCAGACATGGTCAGCGCGATCTTTTTCAGAAAAAGATCTGGCTGTCGATCGTTCTTCAGAACATGTTCTTTCAGTGTCACCAATTTGTCAGTTTCACCAAGTTTTGAAATGCAGTTGAGTGCGAGTGGTGCTCACCTGCGACTGCGCAGAAAACTTTCTGCGCAGTCGAAAATCTGCAGCACGAAAAAACGTCAGAACAAGAACTGGCAGTGCTGAAACTTTTTTCTCGGGAAAACTTTTGCATGAACAGATCTCAGTGAGAAGTTGCTCAGTCGCGAAACTTGGGAACGTAATCATCAACCTTGAGAGAAAGACACTTCAGAATGCTCAGCCGCAGAATCTGGCATTCGAATGAGTTGGCATCATGATCGCCGAGATATTTCTGATTTGAACAGACTCAGTCATGAATTAGCGAATGTCAGTCGCAAAAGTATCAGTTCAGAACAACTGACTGACTGTCTTAGAAAAATCAGACGGAAATCTCTCGAAAGAACAACAGCCTTCGAAAAGAAAACCAGCTCGAAAGAGAACTTGGAGAACTCTTCAAAACTGGAAACGAAAACGATTTCTAAATTGCAAGCGAAGCGAAGCAAAACACCGCGAAAACGCGAGCGGTAGCGAAGCGTTTTTGCGCAACGCCGACGTCGACGGCACCTTTCTCCTCACCTGAAAGGGGAGGAGAAAGGTGTCAAAACATTGACCAAACCACCAAATAAGATTCGAAAATCGATTCCGCTGGTTTTTGCTGTTTTTACGACACAGTTTTTGACAAAAAGACGGAACACTGGAAATGATTTCGGTGTTCCGTTTCTGTTTTTGAGGAGTGAATTCTGTGATTGAGAGCGACAAATCTTGGTTTGATTTCGATGACGACGACGATGATCTGGACTGGTCGGTTATGGGGAAACCGATACCGCAGAAAGTTTCCAAAAAACAGGAGATTGAGAAGGAGTTGCAGGCATCCTGGGGGCGTTATGGGTTTAGAAATCCATATCCCAGCAGTGACCTCGTGAAAGAATGGCAGTCGGTTGCTTACAGCGTGCTCGACGAGATCTGGCGATTGTGCGACAGCTACTGGCAGTATGACTTCACGCGATTGCGTGTCCGCCATAAATTGGCAGCCGCCGGAATCCTTCAAGCTCGACGCCTTTATGACATTCAAAAAATCGATCCAGAGTTTACCGGTGAGGTGTTTCTCAACCGTTATCATTGTTCGCCGCCAGGGCGACGCTCGCGTCTACAACAGTTAAGTTGCCATCAGAAATGGTTTTGCCCGTACTGCTGTCTTGCGTCTGCTCTTCGCAGTTATGGACTATGGGTGACAAGATTGCCGAATCGCAAAAATGGCGTGCTTGCCTACTATCAAGAAGATTTCCGTTATGACGGAGTCACAGCGAAGACAGCCGCAGAAACTTTTGATTTCACACTGTTGCAGTACCCTTATCGCTTGCGCATGCGGAAAGGACACCCCACAGCTGCGATGACCTGGTGTACCTTGTACCCTGTAGAATCCGGCAATACGCGGCATAAAGAATGCCCGGATCGTTTAACCGGTAATTGGGCTGGCGAGCGTCGTTACCTGTTGTTTTATCCTTCAGACGTCGACATGAAGCTGCCGAGAAATGACCGCATGTATTTGAAGAATTACGACTGGTTTTCCACAAAAGTTCTGGCGCGTTATGTCGGCAAAGTCTGTCAGTTTCGACGTAACTTGTTGGCAAAACGTTTCGCTCCCAACCTGGCAGCCCTTTATCGGCTGAAGAGAGATCCGCGACATCGGTGTGTTGGCTCTCATTATCCGTTCAATGTGCATTCGCACTACGGCGAGCTTCGATCCAAATTTGATAACCCGGAATGGACCTTCTGAAAAACAAAACAGCATCAGGGCAGATGCCACGCAACGCCGTTCAAGATTTTAGCAGGTGTTGAGCGGGTTTACGTTGGGCTTTTGCCAGGGGTTTCAAGGGGAGTGGGAAGTGGCTGCCGTTGATGTGGCCATGGCTGCGATTTCTTACTCCCTTTCCGGCGGTATTCATTTTTCAAAGCCTTGTTCGACACCGATTTTCAGCAGTCGGTCAGACTCTCAGGGATCTCTCGGTCGTCCTTGAGAATTCTCAGAAGTATTCGCTGTGAGGCTGCAGGAGACCAGCGGTAGAGTTTCTGACGTGCTTCGCGCAGTTCCAGCCGACTTTTCAGTCGCGACAGCCAGTATCCCGAGTGGTACTTGAGTCTTGTAACTCAGGCTCTCCCGATGGGTCACTTCTCTTACGCAGCCTGCATCTGCATCGCATCACCCGCCATTATGAGTCATCAACGGTGTTGGGTGCCGCCAGATTCTGCACAGAAGACGGATGGACTTCCGAAGTGACTTCTCAAAGACAAAATTCTGCGGGGAGCCAGGCCTGCGGACCCCGTCTTCGTACATCGCGAACCAACGAGTGCAGCCATGTCGCGGATCTTTTTTTTGCTCTTGGTGACTGAGTCCCTAATGGGTCACCGCGGGCAGATGTTCTGTCCAGTTCAAAAAGTGTCGGCCTGAAAGCCAAGGACAAACATCATCCACTTCCCAAGAGAGCAAGCGAGTGATGCATCTCGTTTCTGATGGAGGAGAAAAAGCTCAAACACGTTCTCTCAGAGACAATGCGTGGCCCCACCTGACCTTTCAGGAAAAGCTCGCGTGGAACGAAGTACGATCAGGAGTCGCAGGGATTGATACACGCATCTGTTTTCTGTGTGTCAGAATGCTGAGTAATCGAGGTAGAAAGCTTCTTTAATATTAAAGGAGTGTTATTCCTGTTGTAGAGGTCGTTTTCAAAGCCACTGAGAGGCAAGAAAAACAGCTTCTCACCGAGACGACAAAGTGGTTGAAGACGTCATTCCAAGAGGTGTCTGATAAATACAGAGCTTATCATCCGAAGTCTGGGGTGAGATTCTCCGTAGAGTATGGGCCAGAAGTGGAGTTCAATCTGCCGGGGAACGAGTCGCGTGAAGGGTCGGGAATTCGAAGATGACCTCTTAGTGGGAGCATTTGCGGATCAGAGAGAATAGAGTTCAAGAAAACTTCCCCAGGCGAGTCACTCCGCAGTCGAGAGAGGTGTTATTGTGGGCGGAGTTTGGCAAAGGAATGATTGGGGGCGACAAGAATCCGCGAGTCAGTCCCTTTGACGAAAGGTTCTGCGAGTGAAGAGTGGACGTTCGCATGCCAGGGTGCGATTGGGATCAAACGGGGGAAGCCCGTAAGCGCGAGTCAGACAACATGTTTGGCGACGGGCTAGGATGCCGAGAGGAAATCACTCATCCAGAGTCGATTTCCCAGACGCTGCCCGTGTTGAAGATCAAAGCATCGAAGGCGCGTGAGGTTGTCAGGCAATACTCGCAAATTCTCGGCAAGTTGACACCGCTTTTCCAGCACATGATTCAAAGAACGCTCGAAGCCCAAGCACCTGAGGCTGGCAATTCTCAGTGAGCATTCATTCCTCAACGGTTCTTCTGCGGAGATGTTTCCTGAGGTTTTAGGGGGTATCAGGGAGCCACGAGCGACACTGGGTAAGAAAATGACCGCTCTGGCCATAGTGCTTTGCCGAAGTGCAGACATTGTTTCGGAGTACTGGAGTACGAGCAGTCCGTGCTAGAGAGCATCAAGATCCGATTTGATTGACCGGCTTATAAGGGACGCAATCAGAGAAGTCGTTGAGACCCGATCGGAGCATTACCGTGGAGAATAAAATCAGGCTCTGTAATTGTAAGCTGTCGAATGAAGAGTGGCAGCGTGGAGTCCGAGAACATCAGAAATAGTGATGCAACTTGCGTGCATCTACGTTAGATCCCACATCTCTTGAGCTGAAATTCTATTGTCGAGATACGCTGATCTGCGGCTGATTCTCTTTCTCTAGAACGCATGGTTTTGAGTTGAAATGCAGTAAATGATGCATTTCGGAAAGGTTCACAGCTCAATGAAATGATGCGAAAAGTAGGGCGAAGTGATCAAGAAAACAAAAAAGCTATTGCGCAGGGAGTGCTTCTCGTAAAATAGATAGATCTGCCTCAAAAGGAGATAGGTTGACGGTTCAATAGATGGTCCGTCAGCTTGCGAAAACGGATTCAATGTCAGATTAGTGATGAGCCAGGAGGGAACGATGGAAGACAGTTTGGGACGCCCACTGACATTTTCTGAATTAAAAAAGGAGATTGAGAGAGTTTATGGAGTGAAATTGCATTTAGGGACACTCCATCGCTGGCGGACTAGAGGAGTTCGCGGGAGATTTTTAAATGCCTGGAGATGTGGGGGACGCTGGATGTCGTCTCTCGTCGATGTGCGGATGATGATGGAACCTTGTGTTCCCGAATCTCCAAACAATGTCATGCCTCATTTGGATATGTCGCGCGTCGACAGAGAGTTTGACCGTCAAAAACGATGGCGGGTTCTCTATGTCCAGAGTGAGCTTGTCAATCGATTTCAGTTTCCACCCGAAAAGACAATCTAAAGGCATCGGTCTAATGTTTCCTGCCATGAAGTGGCAGAGAGCCCCTTAGGCCGAATCGGCCTGTTAATCTTTAGGTTCTTGGTTCGAATCCAAGTCGGGGAGCTTTCGTCAAAATTCGAACTTTGGCGACCAAAAGACTTAACGCCCGGCGTCGAGAGATCGACCGCCGGGCGTTTTTCGTTTCTACCCAGTTTTTCGCGGGTTTCCAACGCTTTTCGCGTTCCGCCGGTCCAATCCGCCGCGCTCTCTGTTTGCAGAGAGATTTCCGTCTCTCGAACGCAACCTTCAAGGTTGCACCCGCCGGTGCGAAAAATCGGTCCCGAACTCTCTGACTCTCTCTTTTCGGGGGCCTCCAGAGTTAACGCAGAGTTCTCGTTCGGAGTCCGGATGAGAATGCATTCGAACACTCGACATCGTTCGGAATGACAGCAAATGCGTCTCGCGATACAATTTAGAAAGCTATTGCATTTGTTAACGCATCAGCCCCTCATGCGTTCGCAAGGCTCAGGTCTGTGACGATCTGTTTTGGCCTGAACGACAACCTGCAAGGAGGTCCCCTGTCAGCAACGTGCTGTTGGCCCGCAATTCGGCCATCACGAGCGAGAAGGGGGTGTTTTCAATAACCAGAATTTAGGACGGACGCTTGATGGGAAAAAGTCGAACGGCAACCATACGCAGGGTTCCAGAGGGGGTGAGTCGGCGCAGTGTCAGGCCTTTCTCTGCACCCATTCTAGCCGGAATAAAGCCGGACACGATTTCGCTTATCCTGCTCAAAGACCAACCTGTAAGCTACGTGCGACACTTGCTTGAGTCGGTGCCGCAGTCAGCAGCAGGTCTTGTCGGCGAACTTTTCCCTCAGGCTCTTAAGTCTTTGAGGCTAAAGCACACAAGCCCATGTACCGAACTGGCAAGTGAACTGAGGTGGCTTACCGCAATCTTTCTTCGTCATAAGGAAAGGCTTGAACAATGGGTCTCTCTCCGCACGGACTTTGAGCGATCAATGGTGTCGGGAGACTACCCGAAAGCACGTGTCCAGCTGTCAGAAGCCGAACTTCGTTTTGGAAAATCGATTTGGGCGATTGAAAGCGAGCTTCTTCTAGCGGAATGCTCCGAGGGCATAGAAGGAAATCGGATAGCACTACACCGAATCACGTCCGAGGCACCAAATTGGATCGCAGTACTTGCAACCTTTCTAAGTGAGCGCGTTGAGACAGCGCTAGCGCCGGTGGAATACGAAGCCGTCGTCCAGTCGCACCTGGACTTCAATGACGACTTTCACCCCATTGCGAGAAGCGCATTTTTTCGTGTTAGTCCTGCAAAACGGAACTCTATAGCAAATCTCGAAGATGTTTTAAATGTCGAGGAAAGTCACTCGCTGTGCGATAGGCTGATAGTAAGCACACGGGTCCTGGAAAACCTGATTTTTCGAGAATCGAGTGATCTAGAACCCGGACTGTCAGACGCTATCCAGTCGTTAGCTGACTCAATAATTTGCCCGAGATTCCTCTTCCTGAAAAAGGCACTGAGAACGCGGACGCAACTCGATGCGACATCCTTGGAACAAAAAATCTTTCAAGCTGTTCACTACTACACTCTTGGTGATTACGAAAATGCACGCTCGTTTGCGGAACAAGCGATAGTTGATTCTCCAGAAACCTTGGAGCCGTACGAGATATTTGTAAAGTCGAGCCTTCGTTTAGGCCGTCCTCCTGTGTGCCCTTTCAGTCAAGATTCAATCGCGGCCAAGATCTGTAGCAATCTGTCAATTGTTTTCTCGCGCGAGGACAAGATTAATTCTGCATTGGAAACTTTGTTGCGACTCGGCTACCAGTTGGATGGATTCGCAATTGGCCCGCAATTAAGAGCGTTCTACGCATTGCATTCATACGAGTCGAACCCACACGTACTGAGTCGCGAATGCGCAATTTATTCTTCGGCCTTCACCCCTCGAGTCGTTGTGTCTCTCTACAAGGACTCGCCTAATGCGTACAGTGAACTAGAATCACTTGAGCAACTGCATCCCTCGAATGCAGCCGTATCATTATTCAAGGCAAATCAGATAGCGATTCGATCAAGCACGACCCAGCTTCAAATCGATCTCAATATTCCGAAAAAGCGACTGCTTCGAAACGAAGCTAATGTTTGCGAACAGTTGCGTTTGTATGATGCCGCGACGCACAAATATGATGAAGTCTTACGCGAACGCGACTCTACACTAGGGGAGAAATCAGAAGCTGCCTCAGGCCTATATCGCTGTTTGACAGCAAAGAATGAGTTCTCTAAAGCTGCGAGGCTTATCGTAGAGACAAGCCTCGAAAGACCGCAGATCATTGGAAAGTCGACGCTCATCGAATTACTGACACAATATCCAGAAGGTGGTGATGACGAAGTCAGTTCTGATATAGCATGGCCGATTCTCCATTTTCTCTCGCAACAGTTAGAATACGAAGAGAGATCACCTTCAAGACTCCACGACGTATTCGAAGACTTCCTAATTGCATGTTCCTGCAAAAAGCCATCAGAGTTGCTAAAGATCTCGAGCCAGTTTAACAATCGAGAGTTCTCGTTCTTCCTTCGAAACGTGTGCGCTTTCGAAGTCCTCGCAGAATCGTTTTGGTTCGAATCCCAAGACGAAATTGCTCTCGAGCGAATTTCCCTTTGTGAATGGCTTATTGAGAACGACCCGGAGAACCGGCGAATCGACCAGGCGGAGATTGCTGAGATCAGCAGGATTCTCGCTATTCGTGAATTAACACATCATGCTGAGCGGTCAAGAATCTTCGTGGATACGGATGCAATCATCGAGTCTCTTCCAAAGACAATTCTTGACCGAGCGACTCGGTGCATGACGCTCGGCATGCTCAAAGACGTCAGTCTCCGTCAAACTATAGAGATTACAAAAGCTCTAATGGAGGAAATTGACAATAGCAGGATCTTCATCATTGACGAAGGGTTTCGGCTTTTCAAACAAGTATTTGAGGACCTGAAGACACAATTTTTATCCAGCAATAAGTACGGTCTAGACGCTAATCTGAGCCAGCGAATCCGCCATGGAACGCTAGCTGGGGCTCTCCGCGCGCCGTTCGAATCGCAACAACTTGTCACGCTTAAAGACAGCTCAGGAAGTTATATGCAAAACGATTTCTGGATAAGGCGAGTTTGTCGCAGTGAGCATGATTCGACTGGCCTAAGCGAAGCCTTGGCAGAGTTTTCGGCGACCGTTGATGGCATTATCTATCGAGTCAGGAATGAATGGGTTCAAATCCGACAGAGCTCGGGATCAAGTAGCGCACTTTTCAATTTCGAGTTCACAGAAGACCAGCTCGTTTGCTTGTACGAAGCCACGCTTAGCGCGGAATCGCCAGCCGACATGGTTCGGAAAGTATTTGAAGCGTTATGGCAACGCACTGACGAAGCCCTAAAGGAGGTTAGAGCAACTATAGAAAATGCTCTTTCATCTGAACTCTTTGAGGCAATGAAGCGTTGCGAGCAGCGAATCGATTCAGTGATTGGGCATGATCAATCAATGCCTATTCGTGCTGCTTTCACAACTTGTGGAACGCATTTGACCATGGCGCTGAAAGCAATTTCGGAATGGTTTAGACTCGATGAGCAGAAGCATGTGCCTGACTGTCAGTTGCGCTCTCTATTAGAGGCTAGCACGGAAGCGGCGAAGCAATTTTGTGGGCCTTCGCGATTGGAGATAAACGTCATTTTGGATAACGACGTTACTGTACCCGGCAACCAATTCCGTGCTTTATGGGACATGCTTTTCATACTTCTTGATAATGCGGCGAAACACTCAGAATCGACGCAGACGAATGTGACAATCGAGGTTGTTGCCAATGGGCCGGTTATTAAGATGGTCTGCAAGAACGAATTGCCGAGCAACATCGACGTAGAGCTTCTGAAGGAGAAAGCGGCGAGACTAAATCAGATGACCGCAGACGAGCATTCGCTCGCGACTTCACGCGTCGAAGGCGGGAGCGGATACGGCAAGCTACACAAGATTTTGTGCTATGAGATGGGACTAGACAATTATCGAGTCTTTGTTAGTGCTGATTCAAATGAATTTCAGGCAGTCATTGAGCTCGAGGTACCATGGAGACGGCAATGAAAATCCTAATCGCTGATGACGACCCAAATAAGATGCGGCAGCTCAAGTCGTTTGTTATGCAGGAGTTTGTCGATGCAGAAATACTAGAACGAAACTCCTTTAATAGCGCGCTTCGTTGCGCAATGCTGGACGAGCCTACAGTTATCCTCCTTGACATGACAATGCCGACTTTCGATGTCGGTGGCAAAGAGACAGGTGGCTACGAGAGGCGATATGCGGGTTTTGAAGTTTTGCGTAGGCTCAAGCGAAGGAGAAAAGCAAGACGCGTAATAATCGTCACTCAGTTCGAACGATTCGGAGAAGGCGCGGACCAAATGACGTTAGAGCAGCTAAAGGAGCAGTTGGCGACACAATATCCGGAAAGCTACATCGTGACCGTTTACTACCAAGCCTCCGATGCGCAATGGCGTGACGATCTCAGGGTGGCACTCGATATGGCAATTGAAAGGGCTATAGAATGACAGATATTCCGCTCCGAGTGCTGGTTGTTGATGACAATGAGGCAAAGCGCAACCGAATTCGTGGCGCTCTCGCAGACGCCGTAGGAGAACCGCAACTTGATTTGAAGTCAGCTTCTTCAGTTGCCGCCGCAGGTGCAATGCTTGAGTCGCATGATTTCGATTTACTGATTCTTGACCTCAACCTGCCTATGAGAGATGGTGAATCTCCGGTCAAAGATGGTGGTATGCGTTTGTTGCGAACTATTGTTCGAGGCGGGCCAAGGCTCAGGCGGCCCAAGCATATCGTTGGGCTCACAGAATTCGCAGATCTCTTCAAAGAGTCTGAATCTGAGATGGAGTCAGAGTCTTGGCAACTCTTGCATTATGCCTTTGACTCATCTGCATGGCAGGATGTTTTAGGCAGGAAAGCTGTCTATATCACCGGGACCTTGGCGGGTATGCGTTCCGACGATGAGTACCAGACTGATTTAGCGATAATCACTGCACTGAAGGAGATCGAACTAGACGCTGTCCTTAGTCTTCCGTGTGAATGGAAGAGTTTGCGGAGAAGCCAAGATGACACGTATTACTATGAGGGACGTATTGAAACCGAAGGCGGACCGCTTAAGGTTGTGTGCTGTGCTGCAATTGAGATGGGAATGGCAGCAACTGCTTGCCTAGCGACAAAGGTTATCTACAATTTTTCGCCGCGTTATCTAGCGATGGCAGGAATAACAGCCGGAATGGCGGGCAACTTTGGGGACGTGATCTTTGCCGATCAGTCGTGGGACTACGGGGCAGGCAAGGTCAT
Organism: Planctopirus limnophila DSM 3776; assembly: GCF_000092105.1. Classification (NCBI taxonomy): domain Bacteria; kingdom Pseudomonadati; phylum Planctomycetota; class Planctomycetia; order Planctomycetales; family Planctomycetaceae; genus Planctopirus; species Planctopirus limnophila. The sequence continues at coordinate 1,402,077 of NC_014148.1, forward strand.
AAATTCGTCCAACGCTGAAAGTGTGTTTAAGCCTGGACCAAACTACATTGCTGTGGATGCTGAACTGAAGGAAAAAGCGCAACATTTTAAGCAGACTCGAAGTGCAATTTTGCATGAGATAGAATCCAGATGGCAGGGCAATACACCGTCATCGAGACTAAATCTCAGTATTGGTCCCGTTGCCTCTGGGGCAGCGGTTGTCGAGAGTCAAGAAATGATTGATGCCATACGCACTCACAACAGGAAACTAATCGGAGTAGAGATGGAAGTTTACGGAAGCTTCCTAGCCTGCCGGACTGCCAGGGCTCCTCGCCCGAAGTGTTTCGCGGCAAAGTCCATTTGTGACTTTGGCGCTCCACCCAAAACTGACGAATACCAAAAATATGCGGCATTTACCAGCGCTCAGTTTGTCCTAGAATTTGCGAAGCACTATCTTCGCTAGTCTCTGCCAGGATTACTTTTTCCACGATCGGCCGGTTGCACCAAGCGGCAGGCCAAGCTAACGCCGGAAACGATTCAGGCAAATTTCAAAAAACATAGGCAGCGCGTGACCAAACGTGTCAAAACGCGGGCTTAGATTGGTTCCCATCATTTTCGTTTCAATCCAAACTCAATGGGAGCCCAACAATGCAGTTCAAAGAAAAGACAACAACCCACCAGGTCGCTGTTCTCGAACAGGTCTGGAAACGCCTCAAAAACGCTGAGGTGCAGACAATAAATCAAATCATGGATGCCACCGGACTACAGTTCGACGCTGTTTGCGAAGTCCTGTACGACTACGCGGAGCTGCCAGACTTCATCCAGTTGCTTCAAGACAAAGGATGCCTCGATGATGTGCCGTTCGACGCGTCAGAAATGGAAATGGGGAACCAGGTTCTCCTACTCACCAAGAAAGGTTTTGCTTGGGGCGATTTTGACGAAGAACCGATCAATCAAGTTTTTGAACTGCTTGAGTCTGGCAACCGAGCGTCCGAAGACGACATTCCCGACCGTTGACTGCCAGGTATATCTGTTTAACGGTGGCGTCGTCTAACACCACCGTTGCACAAATACGCGATCGATGGATGATGCCCTACACGCCTTCGCCGCGAATGAGTCGATCGCGGATGTCTTCACAAAACGTGAAGGTTATGACAGCGGCATGTTCTTCGCGGGCTGGACTTCTATGCATCACGAACAATTGATCGTCCATCCGTACCCTGGTGCCATACTTTTCTGACTCGCGTTCCGAGGCATCTTTCAAGGCTCGCAAGAGTGCGAAGTAGTTACATCCCAAGACCCTGCACATCTCAACGTAAGGTGTAAAGAACTCGTGAGTTTCGAAGTAGTCACAACAGGACTCGATGAGATCTTGCGTGCAGATGCGATTAGAGGCTTCAAGCTGCCTACATTTCATCAAAAGTTTCAGTGATTGTGGTCGGCAGCAATACCCACGTTGCCTAATGTGCTCTGCTGCCTCCTCAATCGTCAGCAGCTGTTCACCGCGAACGATAGGCTTGCGCTCAAGCTCTACAAATTCTCCAAAGGTCAATCCAATTCTCATTGGCACGGCTCCTATGATAAGCATTTGAATTGTGGCGAGGCAAAGTTGCCCGCCTACATGCTTATTACTTTCGAGCAGGGCAATTCGTAAAAAATTCCGCGAGAGATAGCAGATTGAGTCCACGGCGAATGCGTTCTCTTTCGCACCCTAATCCGTCATTTCGAACCCGCACCGGGTATTCCTACAGATAGACGCGGCTGTTGTGGCTGCGAATGTCTGTCTTCGAGCCGCTAATCATGGCGGCGTTGAGCATGGAGGTGCGAGTTGCTTTCGACTGTTCCCCCTTCTTCCTTGTCTGCGCCGGCTCGGCGATCGGAAATCGCTGCGATTCTGGCGGCCGGCATCGTTCGGATGAAGTCGCGTATTGTTAAGCCCGGATGAAAATGGTGGCGCGGTTCGGTCGAAAACAGCGGCGCTGGGGATGAGAGGAAGCTTGGCTGGTGCGTTTGACTTCTTAGGCTTGGGTGCTCCAACGCGTTGTCGACCGTGGGATGATGAACTTGTTTCGAACTGGATCTTGAAGTGGCTCATGACTTCTCGCTTTCTTCTTTGTCAGGATTCTGGGTTGCAAATGACTTCAGCCCGAGCGGGCTAAGCGTAATGGACAAGGTGCTGTCGGCTGGATCGTGATCGATGCGTGCTACCAACTGGGACATCAGTCGGCTGCGATCGCCCATCGTGAGATGTTCCCACAATCCTTCGAGATTCTTGATGGCCTTGCGAATGGTCTGTCGATCAGGTGCACCGGCGTGGATCTTTGCGAGTTGGTCTTTCAAATCGTTGCGACGGCGCAGGTCGCGAGTCTGTTGCTCGGTGAGCGATGCAAGTGAATCGAGACGTTTGACTTCGCGTGCATCATCGCCTGTGGGAATCGAAATGGCGTCAATTGCTCGCTCGAGGTTGACCAAGCTTTCGTTCAGTAGAGACAACTCTTTCCGAAGCGTATCCCCTTTGTCGTTAATGGTTCGGCTGACGCGAAGGCTGGTTTCGTTGAGAAGGTGTTCGTCGATTGTCAGCGTTTGGAGTTGTGCCACCACAAAACGTTCGACCTCCTCCGCCGGCAACGATGGCCTGGGGCAAGTCTTGTGGCCGCGTTTCTTCGCTTTGTTGCAAACGTAGTAGCGATATCGTTTGCTGCCACGGCCGCTTCCGCCGCTGGTCGAATGCGTCATCATGGAATCGCAGGCTGAGCAACGCAGCAAACCAGCCAGCACGCCGGGGGATTTGCCGTGGATGCGATCGCCAATGCTGACGCGGTTGGCATTGAGCTTCTTCTTTACCGCTGCAAAGACCTCCGGATCAACGATGGCTCGGTGCTCGCCTTCGTACATCTCGTCGCGATAGCTGACTTTGCCGATGTAGATCGGATTGGTTAGTAAGCTGTGCAGTGTCGTTTTGTAGAACAGACCGCCGCCGAGTTGCTTGCCAGTTTTGGTGACCCAGCTCTTTGCTCGCCAACCTCGGGCTTGGATGGCTTCGAGAGTTCCAATGAGTCCCTCGCATTCAAGGTAGAGATCGAAGATCTGACGAACTCGCTCTGCTTCCAGTTCGTTGACGATCAGCTTCTTGGTCGCTCGATCGACGTCGTAAACGTAAGCGATGCGCTTGGGATAACTCAGCAATCGAAAAGCTTATCGCCAATTTTTCAAGCAATTAACATGCGATTGCCCTGCACAGAGCCCACAGCCGTCATTCTGGATGGACGGACGTTACAATCCACTCCTGAGAGCGGCGGCAGAGTTGTCTATGATGGTCACAAAAGGAGAAAAGGATCAAAAACTCATGCTGCGGTTGATACTTGAGAGCATTTAATCGCGGTCACGGTCAATTGAGCGAATGAACAGGAGCGTCAGCAGGTGGCAAAACTGACAGCAGTGATCCAGGAAGTGACTCATGAGCAGGTCACTGTGGCCTATGTTGATCAGGGCGACACCGGAGATCAGCCACGAAACGACGCCTCTGAGAATGGGATTCAGCTGGAAGTGGTCAAGCATACCGAGGCGAAGAAAGGCTTTGTACTGCTGCCTCGTCGATGGGTTGTCGAACGGACATTTGCCTGGCTGGGACGCTCACGCCGATTGACCCGTGATGATGAACGACTGACAAAAGTTGTGGCAGGCTGGCACTGGGTCGCCATGATGTCACTATTGATCAAATATATCCCGGAAATCATCCAGAACAGTCCGTAACAGGCTCTAGGCTATGAATACAGGGAATCGGATCTGCTTGAGTCTGCGGATCCAGTTCCCTGTATTTTTTAGGTCTTTGCCAGTGTGCGAAGTTAAGCTTTGCACCAAGATGTTGCGATCGCGATCAGGCTGCAGGGCAGCATGATCGCCATAAGCTTGACGAGGGAGTCACCTTAACCGATTTCGGCAGCGACTTGCATGGCCAGCTTGAGATTGCGTTCGGCATAGACTTGAGTCACGTCCGCTGTTGCATGACCTAACGCGACCTGAGCGGCTTCCAGCCCATACCGGCGACGGACCTCTGTGCCGTGTGTATGCCGAATCTGGTAGGGAAACCAGTGTTGGACGGCATGACCAGCCTTCTGGGCCTTGCGAATTCCATAGGTGATGCAGCGGCGATACGCATCGACGTCGTAGCAGGGTTGCAGTTGCCTCACCTTGGGAGCCGCTTGACGCTTGGCTTTGCGCTGGATCCGAGCCTTCAGTTCACAGGGAAAGATTTTTGTTTTGCGATCAGGATTGCGGTGGACAGCACGCTGCTCGTTCCGCCACGCCTCGGCTTCTGCGGGAGTGAAGCAGAAGTCTTTAGGATCGCGATTCAGGAAGGGAGCCAGAACGGCCTGCGCCTGAGGCCCTAACGGGACATGCTTCTCAAAGCCGAGATGTTCGGTTTTGTGATGTTCGGGGGTGTAAAGCCAAATGGCCCCCGATCGATCGATGTCACAGGGACGCATATGGAGCACTTCGGAAGGTCGCATGCCGGTCAGCAGTTGGAGCTGGCAGATGGCGGCCACAGGAGGTGGGAGGAAGGGGAGTGTCAGATGGATTTGTGAGATATCGACAGGACGCACTGGTCGCGACTCGTGGGCCTCAGATCGTCCACGTCTCAGGCCTGACACGGCACTAAGACCATGCAGAATGGTCGGAGAGACGAGTTCTTCCGAGACGGCCCACTTGAAGACGCGTTTGATGCGACCCATCCGGCGATTGATTTCCGTGCGGCTGAGTTTGTGGACATCAATCATGTGCTGCCGAACAGCTTTGAACGACTTGGGGCCAAAATCCTGAGTGAGAGTGCTTCCATAAAGTGCATGAAGTGGTCGAAGAGCATGGTTCATGCTTTGTGGTTCACGGGACCTCGGACCGTAGTAAGTCGTGGCAAATTCGAGATAGGCCAGAATCATCTCACTGATGGTGAGATCCTGAGTGGGAGTTGATTGACCTGAGTTGGCCTGGGCCACTTGCAACTGATGCTGTTGTGACGCCAGTTCGGCGAGGAGGCGGGAGTACCGCTGAAGTGTCTCAGGGTCACCGTAAGGCCCCAGATAAAGATCCTTACCTTGGATCCGGACACGGGCACAACCTGAAGGTTTGTGGAGCGAGAGTTTTGGAATTCTGGGCGTCTTGGGCATAGTGCGATCCTCGAACATTTTCGAAAAGTGGTAGTACTACCACTTTTTCGAACAGTTTCGAGCCGCACTGCCCAACGCAGGCAGGTATGCTAACTACAGCATTCGGCTGGACTTATGAAAAATGTCCCCGAGTGGGTTCGAACCACTAACCTTCGGCTTCGGAGGCCGACGCTCTATCCAGTTGAGCTACGGAGACAACAGGCCTGACCATATGCTGATCAGGTCTTTGAAGTATCCCAAGAAATGGGAAAGAGTCAAACCAATGCCCTCTTGATGAACCTTCCAAACTTACGAAACCCGCTCGATCAGAGCCTGATAAGCACCATCGGCTGGGCTCCCGGGCATAAACTTCTGCTCTTCAACCAGTCGGAATTGTGGCCCACCCGCCTCGCTCGTCGCCGCCAGAAACTGCTGGACAATCTCTTCATTCTCCAAAGGCTCAATACTGCACGTCGAATACAAAATTCGGCCGCCAATGCGGACTTTACCGGCAGCCGTGCGCAGGATTGTCGCTTGCATCTCGCGCAGTTCATCGAGATGAGCGGGTGAATACTTCCATCGCGCCTCAGGACGCTTTCCCAGCACGCCGGTATTCGAACAAGGGACATCCGCCAGAACTTTATCGAACTCCATCGAAGGCAGGTTCTCGCCGCGTGGCCCAATGGTGATCGTCCGAATGATCGACAGCCCCAGCCGCTCGGCATTCTCATACACCTGACGAATGCGGCCACCATGAGTATCCGCAGCGATGATCTCGCCCTGGTTCTGCATCAGTTCCGCCATGTGACAGGTTTTCGAACCCGGAGCCGCACACAGGTCGAGCACAACTTCACCCGGCTGTGGATTCAATCGCCTGGCCGCATGTTGAGCCGAGAGATCCTGCACCGAGAATTCCCCTTCCGGAAAACCAGGTAACGTGCTGATCCGCACAGTCGAAAGGAGTCGAATCGTTTCCGGCAAATCACCAGCTTCCGCTACGAAATCGGCTGCAAAGAGCTTCTGCCGGAACGTCTCGCGATCGGTCTTCAGCAGGTTCACCCGCAGGGCTGTCTCGGTGACTTGATTGAACCAGAAGGCCATGCGAATCGTCGCTTCGACCCCATATTGTCCAACCCATCGCTCAACAAGATCGTGAGGAAAACTGAAGGCAGCGGCAATATAAGACCCAGGTGTCAATGTCGGCGAAGGGAAGAGATCGGTCGTCAGTTCTCGATACTGATGATGACCGATCGGCAACGCTTTCGATGAAGGTGCTGTGAGAATGTTCTCCGTCATGAGCTGAATCGCACTGCGGAGAACACCGTTCACAAAGCCACCCCAGCGCAGGTTCGCACGCTTGGCCAGCTCAACCGTCTCGTGAACAGCCGCATGTTGCGGAATACCCTGGCACAGAAAGATCTGATACAGACCAATCTTGATGATCGTCTGCAGCGGTCTTTCGAGCGTTTCCATCTGTCGATGAACCAGTGACATCAGCAGCGCCTGCAATGTCGACTGGCGGCGTACGATCCCGCAAATCAGTTCATAAGCCAGCCGGCGATCACTGGGAGAGAGTGTCGTTCGATCCACAGCCTGATCGAAGACTTCGCCGATATGCTTGTTGCCGGCATGGTGAGCTTCGAGCACATTAAAGGCCAGTTCGCGGGCAGTGCGCGGGGCCAGCAATTGCATGGGAGGCAGCACTGAAATATCTGGGGCATGCAACCGCCGCCCGGCATCCGGGGCATGCTGACTCTGTGGTGGACGACCAGCCGGCGCAGGGCGTTCGCGACGCGGGGCAGTTCCCGCGTGATAACGCGTCGGCTGCTCGCCATTCGGGGCGGCTGGCCTTCTCGGTGGCTTTGAGCCAGCGGGCCGGGCTTCACTCCAACTGGTGACACCACGCGGCGTGCGTGTCTCGCCAGCACCAGCACCTGCACCCGCACCAGCATTCGGAAACGTGCGCGGCTGGGAGTTCTGGTTTGGCGGACGTTGAAAGCGAGGCCTCTGCTCATGCGGTGGCCGTGTTGTCTCCGAGGGATTCGCTCCAGCACTCGCAGAAACATCGGTTTTTGGTGCTGAGCCCTCAGTTCCGGGAGCGACCCACAAAAAGGGGTTCGGCCCGACGCGCCCAATTCGGGGTCCGCCTGGAGGCTGCTGACTGCGATCAGAGGCATACGGCCTGCGCTCTTGTCGATTACCAGATCGGTTCTCTTCCTGACGGCTGAAACCGGGCCGACTGAAACCAGGGCGACTGAAACGTGGTCGGCCATCACCTCCCTGTGTGGGCCGGCCAGATCTTCCCGGCGGAAACGACCGCGTTTCACTTTCACTGTAAGGCTGATTCGAACGAGGGGCTTGTCCTGCTCCTCCGGCACCTGCCGGATCAACAGGCCGCGGTGGATTGGGCGAACTCTTTTGACGCGAGATCGATTTTTTACGGCCCGGACGACGAATCTCCCCACGACGCTGCCGGAATGTATTCACCGGAGTTTCTGGCGTCCCTGAGTTCTCTGGTGGTGGCGAGGAAGCTTCCGCGCGGGGAGGAAGTTCCGGTGAGTTTTCATCGTTCATAGTGAGCTACTTTCTTCGCAGAGGCGGGCGAGATCCGCAAAGAAGTCGGGATACGTCTTTGAGGTGCAACCAGGATTGTCGATCACTATCCCGGAGTGAACGAGCCCCAACAGGGCAAAACTCATGGCCATGCGATGATCATCGTAAGTATCGACCAGTGCCGGTTTTGACTCAGAGCAGCGAGGTGTCCCCGGATGAATGGTCATGCCATCTTCAAATTCGACAGCGTGAATCCCCAGCTTGCTGAGTTCAGTGACCACGGCCTGAATGCGATCCGTTTCTTTATGACGGACGTGAGCAATATTGCGAATCGTCGTGGGGCTTTGAGCGAACGTGGCGACCACAGCCAATGTCTGAGCCGTGTCGCTGATGGCATTCATATCGATCTCAATCCCTTTGAGAGGATGGCCTTTGACGGTGATCTGCCGCTCGCCCCAGTGAACTTCGCAACCCATCTGCTCGAGGGCTTTGACGAACATCACGTCGCCCTGTAACGCGTTGGCGTTGAGACCATCCACTGTCACCTCGCCACCTGTGATCGCCGCCACGGCAAAGAAATAGCTGGCGGCTGAAGCATCCGGTTCAATGTCGTACCGAATCCCCTGGTACGTCGCTGGCTTGACGATGTATGTGCCGGGCTGCGGGCATTCCACAGTCACCCCAAAAGCCGCCATCACACCGGAGGTCATTTCCACGTACGGCTCAGAAACCATTGTTCCGATTGTTTCAATCTGCAGTGTTTGCTGATTGTAGGGGCTGGCCAACAGGAGCGCACTCAAAAACTGGCTCGACTTCTCGGCTCGAATCGCGACCTTCGAAGCGGATAACCCGGTCGATTCAATCACCACCGGCGGGCAGCCCGAATTAAGTTCGCACCGCGCCTGGCAGCCCATGGCCCCCAGGGCAGAAATCAGATCATCAATCGGTCGCTCACGCATGCGGCCGTTACCATCCAGCCGGTAATTCCCCGGTTGACCATCTCCTGGCCCCAGTGCACACATCGCTGCCAGAAAACGAATGCTCGTTCCACTGTTTTCGAGCCACAGGTCGGCCCGCGCATTGGGAATTTGCCCACCGCAACCCTGCACCACCACACGATGTTCGTCTGTGTACTCTTCGATTGAGATCCCCAGTCGACGGAGGCTGTCAATCATCACTTCTGTATCACGGCTGTGCAGCACACCGGTCAGCTCACTCGTTCCTGCAGCGAGTGCCGCCGTCACCAAAGCTCGGTTGGTTAAGCTTTTTGATCCCGGGGGACGCATCACGCCAGAAATCGCTCGTCCAACAGGTTGCATGGCGTAAGTAGAATTGGCAGACACTCCCGAACATCCTCAATGTTGCTTCGACGTGAAAACTCAGATGCAAAGGCAATTCTGGCGGAAAAGCGAAACCATGATCTTAATCAAGAGCCGCAGTCTTTACCATCACACGCGGCAATTCCCGCCCATCGAAGAGCGGAAGTGGCGAGCGGAACCGTTTGAACAGCAGCACAAAATTCGATGCCATAATTGGCTGCCACGGTTTGTGAAGTCATTCACGTGTTGAGAACCAGATGCCTCGCTCATGACCAATCGTGTGCTTTCCACGAAAACGTACCGGCATTTGAGGTTATCGTGTGCAGTTTTATCCGGTTCATCACGTAATACCTTTCAAAGCCATCTCTAGCCTGTCACAGGCACTTCACTGGGGAAATCTCGTTCAGCTCACGTGATGGGGCCAGTTCAAATGGAAGCAAATCCTGAGGTTGATGAACCATGGCAGAACTTAGTGGCAAGCGGATTGTGATTGCAGGAGGAAGCGGCTTTATCGGTCTGTCGCTGGCAGAGCACTTCGTAGAGGCTGGAGGTCAGGTCACAATACTTTCCCGTTCCCAGCTGAAGAAAAGTGGTCGCTGGGAAACGGTCACGTGGGACGGTCGGACTCCAGGAAACTGGATGGAGTCACTGGACGGTGCAGATGCCGTTGTGAATCTGGCGGGCCGAACCGTGAACTGTATCAAGACTCCGGATCATCAGGATGAAATTCTTCGATCCAGAGTCGAATCGACGCGGGTACTCGGTGAAGCCATGCGTCTCGTCAACTCTCCGCCTCCTGTCTGGGTGCAGATGAGTACGGCACACATCTATGGCGATCCGCCCACTGCCGTTTGTAGCGAGGAGAGTATCGAAGGCATCGGCTTTGCACCCATGATCGGTCGCGCCTGGGAGTCTGAATTCGCGCGAAGTCAATTATCTGGTCAGCGGGGTGTGATCCTGCGAACAAGCTTTGTGATCGGTCGTGATCGCGGTGCCGGTCGTGGTGCACTGGGAACTCTAGGCTTGATCACAAAGCTGGGCCTGGGAGGCCGGGTCGGCAAAGGGACACAAGGCCTGTCATGGATCCACGAGCATGATCTAAACAGGCTTTTCACCAGAGCCATCACAGAGCAATCCATGTCAGGTATCTATATCGCATCGGCTCCGAATCCAGTTTCTCAAGCCGAATTCATGCGAATACTGCGAAAAACGATGGGAATGCCTATTGGTTTACCGGCATTCGAGTGGATGGTTCGGATCGGTGCTCCACTCTTCTTTCGCACGGATCCAGAACTCGTACTCTATGGCCGATATGTTGTCTCCCAAAGATTAGCAAACGAAGGCTTCACGTTTACGTTTCCATTACTTGAAGCCGCCTTGGAAGATCTCTGTCGAAAATAGATATCCTTTTGATTCAATAGTATCGTCTATATCGATTCAGTACCTACAGTCGACCACTCCGGAAGATCCCATAGATCAGCCAGAGAGCCAGCACGCTCGATGTAAAGTAAATGGGTACGCTGAACCACAACGAGTCCATCCCCTGCCGGATAATCAGGGCCGAAGCGACGATTAAAGCCGAAACGACAAACCCGACCACCAGTCGATTACTCGCCCGCTCAAGTTCAAGAATCAGCTGCCCCAAACCCTGATGTTCCAGATGCACACGCAGGTCGTCCTGACTCAACTTGGCGACAGCCTTATTGATATGTGCCGGCAGCTCATGTGCGACATTCCAGAGCTTTGTCGCCTCTGCACGAAACTCCGCCCGCAATCGCTGCGGCGAGAAACGGGCCCTCACCACGTTTTCAATATAAGGTTGCAGCACAGGGGCCAGATTAAAATCGGGATCGAGCCGTCGGCCAATCCCTTCTAAAGTGACAATGGCACGAATCAGCAGCATCAGACTCCCCGGGCAACGGATCTGATGTGTCGTCAGGAGCGACATGAAGTCGCCGAGCAACGTGCCGACATTCAGCTTATCGAGCGGCACACCGTAGTAATTCCCGAGAAAATCCCGCATATCGACATGCAGTAAAGCTTCATCCACTGCGGTCGAGCTTTCTCCAAATTTCAACACCGCACGCACCGCCAGCGGAACATCCTGCCGACTGATGGCCACAAACAAATCGACCAGTTGCTCACGAATATCGGCATCCAGAATGCCAATCATCCCGAAGTCGAGCAGGACGATAGTGCCGCAAGGCTTGACTCGCACGTTCCCGGGATGCGGGTCTCCATGGAACACGCCCAACTCAAACGCCTGTTTCATATAGAGCTTGGCGCCGCTGGCTGCCACCGCACACGGATCACAGCCCGCACTCAACAGCGCATCGCGATCATCGACTTTGATCCCGTCGATGTACTCCATTGTCAGGACAGCTTCTGTCGTCAGATCCATCCAGACTTTCGGCACATAGAGCGAAGGATCATCGGCAAAGAGCCGACGGAACTCATCCATCGTCCGGCCTTCGCGTGCGAAGTTCACCTCGCGGCGAATGGAGCGCGCAAAATGCTTCACGAGTCCCGTCGGATCAAACACGCGCGTTTCCGGGACATGGGCTTCGGCCAGCACCGCCATCTGTTCAAGCAGCGAAAGGTCGCGCTCGATATCTCGCACGACGTTCGGCCGGCGAATCTTGACCACCAGTTGTGAGCCGTCAAACGCCACAGCCCGGTGCACCTGGGCCAGCGAACCGGCAGCCAGAGGCTCCATATCAAATTCGCGGTAAAGTTCGTGAACTGGCTTCCCTAACTCGCTTTCGACTTCGCGGATCGCTGCCTCGCTGCCAAAAGGAGGGACATGCTCCTGCAACTTCTTAAGTTCGGTGATCATCGCGGGCGGCACAATATCTGGCCGCGTACTCATCACCTGGCCGAACTTGATAAACGTCGGCCCCAGGCTTTCGAGCGAGAGACGCACTCGTTCAACAGTCGTGCATTTCTGCAGCGGTTTGTGCCTCCGCCAGAAGAAAACGCGGCGAATGCTCTGGTACCACACTTCGCGCAGCCCGATGCGATCGACGAGGTCGCCAAACCCATGATTCAGCAACACGGTCGCAATTTCTCGCGTGCGACTCAAATTCCGCAACAATCGAAACGGACTGCTTTCCAACGCCCACACCTCCTCAGCCGCATAAAGACCTCCCGGCAGTTTATCTGGCCAGCCAACCCACAGCCAGACCATCACCAATTTGCCACACCAAACTTCACCAGCGTTGGGCGCCACTGCTGACTCGCCCACCAGCACCGTAGGGTCCGCTATGCGGACCATATTCCGTCCACCACCACCCACAGCGTCTTCAACAGCAAGGTGCCTGCCCCCGTGCCATGCTTGCGGCTCTGAGCAAGCATGTCTCTTCTACTTTGAACGATCAACTCCATCCACAAATCCGGCATGCTCATCCGTGCTGTGAACATGACGTGCAGCCAGAAACGAGGCGAAAAGACATAAAACAGAGAACTTCTTGAGTTATGTCCCGTTAAAAGTCATGATTCTTTGGGCAGGCTGAGAGGAAATCAAAACTTATGAACAAGGGTCGCCCGTGAGTCCAGGTTTTCAGCGATTAATGTGTTGTGGTTTTGCCTTGATGGTGCTGGGTTGTGAACAGCTTTCTTTACCCAGCTTGAATGCCAAACCAGGTTCTGTACCTGTCGTTAATGAGACCGGGCAGGAACAGGCAAGTTCCCGTCCCGAGATTATCATCACTCCCGAAGCGTTCAATGAGATCCGGCAGATCATGAAACGCATTCATGTCGCCGACGACGAATATTTGCGGATCGTCCTGAAATCAGGAGGCTGCACGGGCTATCTCTATGAACTTGGATTTGCAGAAGAGATCGAAGAAGGCCATCAGGTGATCCAATATCAAGGTCTGAACATCATCACTCCCAGGCATCTCGCAAAGGTCATCGATGGTACGACGATTTCATTTCTGGAGCTTGAAGATCGCAAAGGATTCCAAATGACCAATCCCAAGTTCGAGGGCGAAAACTCGGATTACTGGATTCAATGGCTCAAAGAGCATGATCAGAAATAGGAATTGTGAAAAAGTCGCCTCCCTTTATTGAACCTTTCACCGTAGGGTCCGCTGTGCGGACCATATTGCCCATAGCACTGCTAATGGAAACATCTTCATAAGCAAGGTGCCTGCCAATGCCCCAATCCGCACGACAGGGTGGCACTGCTGGCTTGCCCAGCAGTGGTTTTAAGGGAACGTGGTTAAGGTGGTCCATTCGAGATCACCCTATTGCTATAAAGGATTGATTGCAGTCTTGGTAAAAGCAATTGAGGATGTCATTCAAATGGTGATGTTAACTTGGCTGAATGTGTGATCGTGGCAAAGTTATACGAGCACTGCTGGACAAGCCGGCAGTGCCACTCGGACGCTTTGTGGTATCGTGTGCTTGTTGCCGGTAATAAGATGCTGGTCTTTTGTTGTAAATAGGCAAAGTAATCTAATTACCTGAACCCATTTCTAAAAGATGTATAGCAATAACAACACCGTAGGGTCCGCTGTGCGGACCATCTCGCGATAACCACCACCCACGACATCTTCAAAAGTAGGGTGCATGCCAATGCACCAATTCGCTCCGTGACACCTATAGTTCTCTACGAGCAATCCTCGCCACTTAGCGTATTTTACACAACAGCTTCTTGTGACAGTCGTCACCGTCACTTATTCTAGAGAAAAAAGCCTTGGGACAAAAAAGTCAACAACCGAACTCTTACGAGAGCATTTCAGCAACGTGGAAGAGTTACTCCCAGGAGGCATGGGAAGAACTCATGGCGAAGTTCCCTCCGGGTACACCCATGACTGGTCAGGTGATTGATACGGCTGTCTTCGGTGTATTTGTCCGTTTGGATGAAATCCCAGACGTCAAAGCACTCCTGGAAATCATTCACTTCGGACCATTGTTTACCAAGCCACCTGGCCAAAACAACTTTCCAGAAGACTATCCTCAAGTCGGTGACCAGCTGAAAGTCAGAGTTCTGGGCTGGTGCCTGAAGCCTGTGGACGTCCGATTGACCAACCTCGACCATCTGGAATGGTATTGAACTAGGCTATCAATGGCACCGTAGGGTCCGCTGTGCGGACCATCTTCCGCCCACCACCACCCACGACATCTTCAAAAGCAGAGTGCCTGCCAATGCAACAATTATTGGCACGATCACACAGATGCGGCCAACGATGACCACTTCTTCCGTGAGAGAACCGGCTTTGATCCGAGATTGTCCCTGAATCTGGGTGATCTCGTAATGCAAACCAAAACCCGACGATGCCAGATCGAACGTCATATCCGTGTGGAGATCGTCGGCTTGGGATGTGCCTGAGCCCATGATGGTCGCCATGGGAAGGGTGGTGCCCAAAAACCTCCTGTGGCAAAGCCACCCCGGTAGAAATCAGCATTTCAACCGGGGACACCCTGCGAACGATAGGCCCGAAATGTCTCCACGCCAAGACGAAAACCTGATTACGCCCGCCCCTCCCCGCCATCAAATCACCGACAGCACATGCCCCTCGCGCGTGCCTCCTACCGCTACGCGCTATCAACGAACTATCATACAACCGGCAGTGCCATTCGGGGCAGGACTCTTTGGTGGCAGGGTGGCTGCCGTTGAAATCCGATTTCTTTCGCAGTGTTGAAGCCGCAAGAGGTCTTATTCCCCGTCAACAACTGTTCTGATTCCGCCTGATTTTATGGTGTAGATGAGAGTGGCTTGCTGGTTGTTACGGTCATCTCCTCTGCGTGCGGCACACGGGTCGATCGAAGACGAGCAAGGTGTGTCAGCCTGTGTTAGCCCTCCATAAAAACGTCGAGTTTCTGGCCAGCGTAGATCCGGGTGGGGTTTTCAACGACTTCATAAACTACAAAGAGGACGCGGGTATCTACCCGTTCTGTTGTGCCGCCGGTCAGCGAACTTTTGGGAACGATCCGCGGATCGATGCGGACGAATTGAAGTTTGACGGCCGTTCTGTCCCTTCCGCGAACAAATGCTTCGGCTTTCGAATTGGCTTTGACCCTGATGGCATCTTCTTCATCGATTTGCACGCGAACTCGAAGTGGTCCGTGCTGCCCAAGCTGGATCAGCGGTTTGTCGCGATTCCCTGCTTCGGCAAATTCTCCGGGCCGGACGTCTGCGTGAAGCACGAGACCATCAACAGGGGCACGAATCACCAAACGATCGAGATCGATCTGTATCATCGCCAGACTGGCGGCTGCAGCCTCCACTTCGCGCTGGGCGATTTCGAGATCGTGTTTCCATGTCCCCGCTTCGAGTTTTGCCAGATCGGCTTTTGCTTGAGACAGTTCTGCGGCGGACTGTTCGTACAGATAGCGACGAGCATTCTGCTCTTCTTCGCTCAAGGCCCGTTTGTCAATCAAGAGTTTAGCGCGATTCCATGCGTCTTCACTTCGTTTGAATAATGCCGTCATGGCTTCGACCTTGGCGCGGCTTGATGGAAAATCTTCTGGCCGCGTGCCTGCTTCTAATTTGCCCAGTTTCGCCTGGGCGGTGGCCAGTGTCGCCTTGCGAAAATTGAGTTCGCCAGTGAGTGCGCGATCGTCGAGTGTGAACAAAGGATCTCCGGCTCGAACTGACTGGCCAGTGACCACGTGTACGCGGGTGACAATTCCAGAGAGCGGGGTGGCGATCGCGATGGGTTCTCCTGCCATCTGAACCTCTCCGAGACCCGAGATCGTGCTTTCGCTAATCGTCGATGAAGTGGGAGGATTGGGTGCTGGGGTGAGTTGCTCTTTGGGCGTGAGATGAGTCAACGTTGCAATTCCAAATCCCATGGCCAGGGCCGCCAAGAGGGGCGTACCAAATCTGATCAACATACTTTTACCCTTCATTAATGAATGGCAATCTCTATCAAATCGATTCAATGTGCAGTGTCGTTCGTGCTGTCGGTAGAGCTGGGAGTCACAATACTTTCGACCTTGGCGACCAAACCATCTTCCATATGTACCACGCGATCAGCGAAGCTATAAACTCGTGGATCATGAGTGACAACAATAGCGGCTCGATCATCGGCGACCGCCAGCTCCTTGAGGAGATTCATTACGACTTTTCCCGATTGTCCATCAAGTGCTGCGGTCGGTTCGTCGCAGAGCAGCAGTCGGGGCTCATGGATCAGAGCTCTGGCGATGGCAACTCGCTGCTGCTGGCCGCCGGAGAGTTGACTGGGAAGTTTATCGATGTGGGCATTCATCCCCAGTTTGCCCAGTAAGATGCGCCCTTTTTCCAGTGCGACTGGCCAGCCTGTCCCACTGGCGACGAGCGGGACTGCGACATTTTCCGAGGCGGTTAAGCCTGCGAGCAAGTTGTATTGCTGAAAGATGAATCCGATGTTTTTCAGTCGATATGGGACGAGCATTGAAGCCGACATGGTCAACACTTCATTGCCGAAGACTTCCATTGTCCCCGAGGCTCCACGCAACAAGCCTGCGATCAACGAGATCAAGGTTGTCTTGCCGCATCCGCTCGGCCCGACGAGCATGGTCAGTTTGCCAATCGGGGCCTCGAAATCAACCCCTTTCAAGACGTTCACCGTTCCTGCAGCGGACTTAAAGGACATTTTCACGTTCTTGCAGTTCACACTCATGATCAACCTCGGAAGACAATCGCGGGATCAACTGTCAACACCTTTCGAACACTGACGATGCAGGCCAATAAGGTGACTAATACAATAAAAACTCCTGAACCCATGAAGATGAACGGATGCATGAACATCCCCCGTAAGCCGCCCGAGAGTTGAGTGCTGGAGATGGCAAAGAACAAACTGGCAACACCGATGCCGAGGCAGTATCCGATCAACGATACAAAGAGTGCCTGGATCATGATCATCTTGAGGATGATCCAGTTGGCGATACCAATCGCTTTCAAGGTCGCAAACTGCTTCAGGTTTTCGACGCTGAACATGTAGAAGGTCTGTCCTACAATTGCGACACCGATGACGACCCCCATTAAAATTGTGATTCCAAAATTTTCAGCAATACCTGAATACTTTAGGATCCAGAGTCGAGTTTCGTCCATAAATGCATTGCGAGTTCGCGCCTTAAGACCCGTTAAGCTGGTGATTTTCCGAGCGACTTCTTCGGGTGAGTTTCCTTGACGAGCCCTCGCCAGCACATAGGTCACGGGATTCAGAGTTTCTCTTGCCATGGCCACACCCAGGCTTCTTCGCGTGTAGATGCGAGGTAAACCGTTCCAGGAGGTGCCGATGTAGCAAATCCCGACAATGACTGCGCGGCGCTGCCCGATTTCAACGGTGGCACCCGTCTGGGGTGGTGTCTCCGGGAAGATATTTATGTAGCCGGCAATATCCATGATGATTGCGTCGGGACGCTGCAGATCCTTGAGATCGCCGATCAGCATCTGCTGGGGAGCACCTACCATTGATAGATCGTCGATGCCTATCAATTGCACAGACTTCATCCTGCCGTCCTCGGTCCGCAGCTGTGCAATGGATTGATAGTAGGGCACTGCCCATTCCACACCATCGATGGAACGGACGCGATTCACGGCTAACTCCGCCATGGGGTAGCCTTGCTCAAGCGTTTCGACACTGGGCTTCATGACCCAGATATCGGCCTGGTTTGCTTCGAGGATTTCTCGTGTCGATGCATACATCAGCGAGTGGAAAATTGCGGATTGCTGGCTGATGAGAAGCGTAGCGAATGAGATCCCTAACACGAGTGCCAGATACTTGGCCTTGTCGTGCAACAATATTTTGAATGCCACAAATATCATGATTCCCTCTTTCGCCTTTCGATGATCTGATCGAGGAATGGCCTTGCTTCAATTTATTGTCGGGTACGCCTGTTCGTAGCGAGTGACCGCATCGAGGGTCACGTGAGCGATCATTTCCACAAAGGATTCGCTTTCTCGAACATTTTCGACAACCCTGGGTGCGAAGTCTTCAAGAAGCCGTCGGTGCGTCATAAAGGTCGAAGTGAGAAGATGCATCGAAATCGTGCCGAACCGAACAGAGTCAGAGTCCTTGGACTTGCCAGAAGCGCGGCTGATCACTTCGCAGAGCCAATCAAACTCGGGCAAGTAATGCCGCTTGAGAACCTTCCTAAACGAGGCTGACGGATCGATGGCTTCGCGTTCAATCAGCTTCAGGGGCCACGCGACCTTTTGAGCTGAGTAATCTTTGATCATCCATTGGATGGCCAACCGAAGACCCTCAGCGGGAGCAGCTGCGAGGGCTTGCTCCGCCAGGGGCTGGGCCTCCTCGGATATCTTGACTGCCGTAATGAGCACTTCGTCGTACAGCTTTTCCATGCTTCCAAAGTGGTAAGGAATCGCCCCCAGAGAAACGCCAGCCTTTGAGGCAACTTGCCTGGCAGTAACGCCGGAGAAGCCCGAAATTGCGAACAATTCGCCTGCGGCCTGAATCACTGTGGCTTTCGTTTTTTGTGAATCTCTGGCAGCACCCATTTCGGCTTTCTCCCATTCCAGCCTCTGCGTGTGGTACGGATGTATTGTACGAATGTATTACACAGCGTCAAGTCTCGTCTGAAGAAAAAAACTGCTCTGACAAAATGACGGCGAAGAACGACTGTTATGCCGGTCGAGCGGCCACAATTGATTCATGAGAATCGTGCTCAACGTCTTGTTGAGTCGGGAGGTGTCTGGTTGGCCTGGCTTTGGGCCTGTTGCTGGGCTGCGTAGGCTTCCTGCTGGATCGAATCATAGCTGGGGCCGCCGTATTCGCTGCGCTGCGGTGTTTCGTTCTCGGCAGGCTTGTGATCCCAGTAATCGATCCGCCAATCCCCTGTGCGGTCGTTCTCGTAGTACTTGTAATACTGCGTATCACTGGCCCAACCTTCACTCGACAGATGCCAGTCGCCCAGATACGACGGTTCATAGCCACCCATGGCGTTGGTGAACGCCTGGGGAATGAACGGCAGGTTGTAATAGTTGTACGGGGCCAGTGCCTGATTGATCAGGCTCATGGGATTCGAAAAGGTCTACGCCCCGCAGAAACACATCAATGAGTGCTTACCTCTTGGATTCCCCCGTCATCACAGTTACAGTGAATTGTTCCTCAACACTGAAGTCGCGCCGACATCCAACCCTTGTGCCGCCAGCCCAAAGTTTGATTGTCGCGACAAAACATGCCTGCCGAGTTTATCCATCCCATGTCGCACTATCCTGTCCTCAAATTTGTCCCTCACGTCATGCCTCGAAATGGCATTGCGTTGCTTCGTGGGTTGTGTTGGGTCTGCCTCGCATTCGCCATCTGGCTCTGCTCACCATCGACGTCTGCATTTGCTCAGGTTGATTTTGCGCATCAGATCGTCCCGATTCTCCGCAAACACTGCGTGGAATGTCATTCCGGGACAAAAATCAGCGGCGGCCTCTCACTCAATGATCAGGCAACGTTTCTTCAAGGCAGTGAAAACGGTCGTATCGTCGATTTCGCACAGCCCGATAAAAGTCTGTTACTCCATGTGGTCACCACGGACGACACCGATTTCCGCATGCCTCCGAAAGGCCCGGGGCTCACAAAAGAAGAAGCCGCTCTGCTCCGCCAGTGGATCAAGGAAAAGGCACCCTGGGAACCTGGCTTCGCCTTCACCAGGCCCGCTTATGAACCTCCTTTAAAGCCACGAAAAGTGGAATTGCCCCCCATTCTGAATGGCCGGGCTCATCCCATTGATCGTCTGGTCGATGCTTCATTTGCCAGCAGACAAATCGAGCGCCCCGCCGGCATTTCCGATGGTGAGTTTCTCCGTCGTGCCTCACTCGATCTGATTGGCTTGCTCCCCACACCGGAAGAATATGCCGCGTTCATGGCTGATCATCATCCGGACAAACGCACGCGGCTCATTCAATCGTTATTGAATCGGGATGTCGATTACGCCGAACACTGGCTCAGCTTCTGGAACGACTTACTACGCAATGATTACAGCGGCACCGGCTTCATCACGGGGGGACGCAAACAGATCAGCAGTTGGCTCTATGAATCACTCCTCAACAATCTCCCCTACGATCAATTGGCCCGTGAACTCATCGCACCACCCAACCCTGAAAGTCGTGGCTATATCGATGGGATTACCTGGCGCGGCACAGTCAGTGCCGGTCAGACCGTCGAGATTCAATTTGCTCAAAGCGTGGGCCAGTCCTTCCTGGGCATCAACTTGAAATGTGCTTCCTGCCACGACAGTTTCATCGATCGCTGGAAACTGGATGAAGCCTATGGACTCGCCGCCATCTACTCGACGAGACCCCTGGAGATCCATCGCTGCGACAAGCCCACAGGCCGTATGGCGAAGGCCTACTGGCCCTTCCCGGAACTCGGGCAAGTCGACGCTGCCGCTCCGCGTGAAGAACGACTGAAACAACTGGCCAACCTCATGACGCATCCCGAAAACGGGCGTTTCACACGGACGATCGTCAATCGTTTATGGCATCGCCTGATGGGCCGTGGCATTGTTCACCCTCTCGATGCCATGCAGAGCGAGCCCGAGAACGCCGACCTGCTCGATTATCTGGCCAATCATCTGCAGGAGCATCAATACGATCTCAAGCAGACACTGGAGTTCATCGCCACCTCGGAAATTTACCAGGCAAAAGCCGCATCCGTTTCCGAAGAATCGATGCAGGCGAACTTCCACGGCCCGAGAGCCAGACGCCTTTCCGCCGAGCAATTCGTCGATGCCGTCTGGCAACTCACCGGCACTGCTCCCAAAAAGCCTGATGCCAACGTCGTGCGAGGCAAACTCGATCCCTCTCTGCTGGAGGCCACAGCCCAGGCCATGACCGCCGCATGGATCTGGGGAGACTCTGCGCGAGATGGCAAGTCTCCACCAGCCAACGAAACGCTCACCTTCCGCACCACCATCAACCTGCTCGAAGTGCCTCACAAAGCAGCGGCGATCATTTCCTGCGATAACGAGTACACCATCTATTTGAACGGCAAGAAGCTGGGCGATGGCAAAAACTGGGAAACTCTTGGTAGCTATTCACTGACCTCCGCCCTCAAGGCCAATCAACCCAATGAACTGCTGGTCGTCGGCAAAAATGCGGGAGCAGGCAACAATCCCGCCGGTTTGTTTGTGGAAATACAACTCATTCAGAAAGACGGCAGCCGGCAGCACATTGGCAGCTCGACCCAATGGGAATGGAGCCCCACGCTCCCGGACGCCAAAGGGAAATACGCCCAGCAGCCGACCGACTGGAAACCAGCCGTCAAAGTCCCGGCACTCGATGTCTGGACGCAGCGTACCATGCAGCCCGCCATCAACCGTCTCGTCGAACTCAACTTTGATCAAGACCACATGGTCCGCAGCTCGCTGGTGAAAAGTGATTTTCTCATGCGTTCCCTCGGACGCCCCAACCGCGATCAGATTGTTTCCATGAGGCCCAATGATCTCACAACGCTCGAGGCGATTGATCTCTCCAACGGAGAAACATTAGCAACGGCTCTGGATCAAGGTGCCAGGTTGCTTCTGGAAAAAGATTTTGCCACAACTCCCGAACTGGTCAATTGGATCTATAGCTACGCACTTTCCCGGCCGCCAACAGAAACGGAATTAGCAACCACAGTGGCGGCTCTGGGTGACGAACCCACCCGGGAAAACGTGGCCGACCTGCTCTGGGCCATCCTGATGCAACCCGAATTTTTCTATGTCAATTGATCCGATAATTTCCAATGACTTGAACATCAATCTCGTGGGAAGGCAACGGTTTCCCTTCGAGATCGCACCATACGAAAGATGGAAAAATGGCTTTTGAAATTGATCCTTCCACGCCGCGGTCGATTGTCCGGCGGGATTTTGTCAAAGCCTTGACGATGGCTGGTCTGGCCGCCATGGCCACAGGCGAACCACGAGTCGTACGGGCCAATTCCGAAGAGCCGCTGGTCCATCCCAAACCGACGGCCGATGCCTGCATTCTGCTGTGGATGGCCGGCGGTATGGCGGCTCCCGACAACTTTGACCCCAAACGCTACCGCCCTTTCGAAAAGGGCCTGGCCGTCGCGGAGATGCTCAGCACGTTCCCCGCCATCAATACCTCCATTGATGGTGTGCAGATTTGCGAAGGGCTCGAAAACATCGCGCAGATCCTCCATCGCGGGACGCTCATTCGCAGTGCTGTCCAACCCGATCTGGGGAGCATTCTCCATAGCCGCCATCAGTATCACTGGCATACAGGCTATGTCCCTCCCCAGACAGTCGCCTGCCCGCATTTAGGTTCGTGGATGGCAAAGGTCCTTGGGCCGCGAAATCCCGTCATGCCCGCGTTCATCAATATCGGGCAGAGACTGGAAGGTGTCGGTGAAAGCGAAGAACTCAAGGCGTTTACGACAGCCGGATTCTTTGGCAGCGAGTTCGGGCCGATGAACCTTCCGTTCCCGGAAGAAGCGGCTCAATCGGTCAAGCCGCCCCAGGGCATGACCAACGCGCGATTCGCCAATCGTGAGCGGCTCTTCCGGCAGTTGATCGACAAAAATCCCCATCGCGACCAGCTCAGCGATTATCAGCAGCAATCGATGCTCCGCAGTCTCGACAACGCCTACCGTCTGCTCAGTTCCAAAGAGCGGGAAGCGTTTGATATCACGCTGGAACCGAAAGAGGTTCAGGAAAAGTACAATACCGGTCGCTTTGGCAGAGGTTGTCTCCTTGCCCGCCGACTCATTGAGAATGGCGCACGGTTCGTGGAAGTCACGACCGAGTATGTTCCGTTCCTGCACTGGGACACGCATGCAAATGGGCATGAAACCGTGGCCCGCATGCACCAGGAAATTGATCGCCCGATTGCCACACTCGTTCAAGAACTCGATGAACGAGGGCTGCTCGATCGCACCCTGGTGATTGTCGCCAGCGAGTTCAGTCGCGACGCCCTCATGGAAGGAAAACCCGGCTCAAACGCAGGGGATCAAGCCGCCTTCCGCGACGACAACATCAGTGAAATGGCCCATTACGGCCTGCATCGACATTTCACTGGCGGCAGCAGCGTCCTGATGTTTGGCGGTGGCATGAAAAAAGCCTACGTCCATGGCCAGACGGCTGATGAACGCCCGCTGATTGCCATCAAAGATCCCGTCACCGTCATGGACTTGCATGCCACAATCATGACGGCCATGGGCATCAGCCCCAAGACGGCCTATTCCATTGAAGGCCGCCCATTCTATGTCACAGAAGATGGTAAAGGCCTCCCCGTCCAGCAGCTCTTCACCTAACTGTCCCTGAGGTAGGGCAGGCTCCCGCCTGCCTTCCTTCTGCCTAGCACCGTAGGGTCCGCTCTGCGGACCATATTCGGCATCCCACCACCCGCGACATCTTCAAAGGTAGGGGACATGCCAATACACCAACTCGCACAACCGGGTACCACTGCTGGCTTGCCCAGCAGTGGTTCTTCAGAAAGAGTGGTTAAGGAAAGCAGGGTGGCCCAGGCGTGGCTCTAAACGTCTGGGTGAAGATAGAAACAAGAAACACCGTTTCCCGGGGTGGCACGTCCCTGAGGTCCCCCGAAGGGCGTGGTTTTGACCATGGATCAAGATAGAAATATACCCCATTGTGTGCCATGCTTGCGGCTCTGAGCAAGCATGTGTTTTCAAATTCAAAGATCAATGCCATCCACAAATCCAGCACGCTCACTCAAAACCGCCACGATCGCACGAAGCTCTCTTATTCTGATCAAACAGGTTGGCCCAGGTTGACTGTACTCAGTCTACCTGGGTGGCAACGCCACAAGAGGTTAATGAGATCGAAGTGAGCTCGCAGGGTGGCCCAGGCGTGGCTCAAAACGTCTGGGTAAAGATAGAAACAAGAAACACCGTTTCCCCGGGGTGGCACGTCCCTGAGGTCCCCCGAAGGGCGTGGTTTTGACCAGGGATCAAGATGGAAATATACCCCATTGTGTGCCATGCTTGCGGCTCTGAGCAAGCATGTGTTTTCAAATTCAAAGATCAATGCCATCCACAAATCCAGCATGCTCAATTGAAACCGCCACGATCGCACGAAGCTCTCTTATTCTGATCAAACAGGGTGGCCCAGGCGTGGCTCTAAACGTCTGGGTGACGACAGTCACAAGAAACTCCATCGACGGGGTTGCACGTCCCTGAGGTCCCCCGAAGGGCGTGGTTTTAACCATGGATCACGATGGAAATATACCCTATTGTGAGCCATGCTTGTGGCTCTGAGCAAGCATGTGTTTTCAAATTCAAAGATCAATGCCATCCACGAATCCAGCACGCTCACTCAAAACCGCCACGATCGAACAAAGCTCATCCTCTCTGAACAAACCATCCAGCCGATGATTTCATGACGGCGAGAAATGAAGAACTGAAAGTATAACTAGAACGTTGTTTAAAGCGACTATTGACGGACCGTTGGCACACAAAAATAGGTGCATCTATGGCGGAAATATCAGATATTGAAGAGGAATGTGAAGATTTAGACTGGTATGCTGTTGATAAATCGGGGTGTATTGGGCACTTTGCGACCGGAGGGCGTGGATTCCTGCCTCGATCCGTCAAGAATTCTTCTGAAAATCGTTTGGCGTTGCATTCTTTTTTTGTTGAATTGCCTGTGTCTTGTGCAAGCGTTTGTACTGACGCAGCCGGTAACAACGACTTCTTTCTTGCAATGTCGGGCAGGGGACTATATTCATACGACTACCTACCTGGAAAAGGTCGCAATCTCGGCTATTCGCGCAACTGCATACCCACGTCTCCTCTAAAATGCGAAGCATGTCCAGAGAAAATACAAGCGATACTTAAGCACACGATATCCTACGTATTGTTCTCTCAGGCTGAAAACGTCTCACCCCAAATGTTTTCGTAGCGCTGTTAGGTGGCAGGGTGGCCCAGACGTGACTCTGCACGTCTGGGTGACGAAAGTCACATGACGCACCCTGCGAACTCGCCATTGCCTGGATCGAGTGTATGATGCTACCCATCCACCTCACACGCTCGTGGTGACCTGGGCCTCGCAGGAGGCGAACACCGAGCAGAATCACACTCAATGAGTCCTGACCCCTCTTGATTTCATTCGTTTTAATTCTTTACTGCAAGGACGTCAATGATCGCAATAAACATCGACGCATTCACCATTCCGCACCCTCACACCTACCATGCGACCAGAATCGGAAATGGAAAACCACACCCTGAGATCATTCCATCCATGAAGTACCACACCATCAATACGCAAGCCACTCGCAGCATCGATAATAGGCCCGTATACTGACCCAATAGCATATTTGCGTGCAGCAACAATAATTTGCTCCAGCGAGTCTAACAGGTCTCGTACCCTGCTGGCATTTGATGACAAGAACATAAAGCCAGCATTGTCATCCAGAAACAAAGTGAATCGACCCAGCCTGTCACACTCCTGAATAGCGACCCATGATCCATTCTCGTGTTTGAACATACTCTGAACATCATTCACGTTAAACACCTTTCTAGGGAAATCAAAGAGCCCTGACCCCTTTGATACTTCCTGATCCGGAAGCTGGCCTCTCACACCCAACAGCCTTTAGCCACATCCTTGGATTGAGTTAAAGTGTGTGGCGTATCCAATCGGCAGGCGGGAGACTGGCATACGGGACTCTTTAGATCTCTTTGATCTCTTTCGAGTGCCCGTCGTTGACGCTTCCGGCTCGTTGGTATACCGAGCAACCTGTGCCACCCTGTGGTTTGCACTCCACCACCCACCGCCCACCATGATGCTTGATTGGCTTTGTCCTTGTCACGCATTCTGGCTCATGCCCATCAGCCCCATCATCCATCCCTCCCCAAACAAATCCACCACTGAACAAACGCATCAAGCCAGACTTCTCCCCATCGCAGGTTTTCGAGTAAACTTCCCAAGGTCATTCTCACGGGTTCATTCTCACGAGATGTCTCTCGCAAACGTAAACAGGGTGTTGTCCTGGGTGGTCAGTCGTAATCCGTGGCACCACAACTGGCGTCACGATCGCAGCGTACCGATACAGATTTGAGGCTTGAATGGGATTGACGGCGAAGAGTACCTGGTTTGGTAAAGGAGTCGCAGTTCCGTCGGCTTCGCTGGCCGCTCCCCAGGCGAAGACGCGCGTCCGCTCCGGGAATGATACGCGGGAAGTCATTGAGTCCATTGCCTTTGCGTTCATTCTCGCCTTCATTCTGCGCACGTTTCTTGCCGAGGCCTTTGTCATCCCCACCGGATCCATGGCGCCCACGTTGTATGGCCGCTGCAAAGAAGTGACCTGCAGCCAGTGCCGACATCAGTTCGCGATTGGTGCCAGCGATGAACTCAATCGCTCGAATGGCACTCTCGAAATGCGGATCGAAACGGCCACCTGCCCCAATTGCCGCTTTGAGAACGATATCAAGGACCGCCCGGTCTTCAGTGGCGACCGAATTCTCGTCAACAAATGGACTTACGAACTCGCCAAGCCCAGCCGGTGGGATGTGGTCGTCTTCAAGTTCCCCGAAGAGCCCGAGACCAACTACATCAAACGTCTGGTCGGTCTTCCCGGCGAAATGCTCCGTGTCTGGCGGGGCGATATCTACGTCCGTCCCGGCTTGGATGGCGAATACAAGATCGCTCGCAAGGATGATCCCAACAAGCAGCGCGTTATTCAGCAATCAGTTTACGACGACACCGAAGCACCACGAGTTCTCATCGATGCCGGCTGGCCCGAACGCTGGCAGGGTGTGGAATTTCCCGCCAACGATGTTTCCCCAGCCGACTGGAAAGAAGATCCTGCCGGGTGGAAAGCCGATCGAAAAGCCAGATCCTTCTCGATCACCGGGAACGAGTCTCAATCTGGTAAATGGCTCAGGTACCGGCATTATCTCCCCACTCCCGAAGCCTGGAGTCAGGCCCTGGAAAATCAGCCGATGATCTTCCCCGCGAAACCTCAACTGATCGCCGATTTCTGTTCCTACAACCATTACGCCCCCATGGGAAATGGCCAGCGTGGGGAACCCGATCCCTACTGGGTCGGCGATATCGCCGTTACCGGGAGATTCCGGCTGGGCCCTGCCGCAGAAGGGGTCGAGAATGCAAACGTGATTATCGAACTCACACGTGGCGTGCGAGTGTACCAGTGTGTCATTGGAACCGATGGTTTCATCACACTGAGAATGTCCGATGAACTGGCTGGCGAAGAGGCCTTTCGCTCCATTGCCCGCAGCAAAAGTCCTGTCGTTGCGACAGGTTCTTGGTTCAATCTGGAATTTGCCAACTTCGATCAGAGACTCTGCGTCTGGATCAACGATCAACTGGTCGAATTCGATGCCGAGACCACCTATGCACCGCCAGCTCTCTATGGTCCACAATTGCGAGACCTTTCTCCCGTGGGGATTTTTGCTCAGGGCCGCGAAGTCGATGTCGAAGAACTCCGCATCTTCCGCGACATTTATTACCGGGCCGACCGCGATCTGAGTGACGGACGGGCCTTTCCCGATGCTGCCGTTTCACCCAGCGAGTATTCGAGCCCTGGTCGTTTAGCCGCACTTTTGAGCGATCCGCTCGCCTGGGGAGCCGAGTACGAAGCCCATGCGTTTGCCGCCGAATTCCCCGCTCTGGGAGCCGACGAATACTTCATGATGGGCGATAACTCACCGCGAAGTCAGGATGCCCGCCAATGGTCGAATACTCGCGGGGCCGACCGCAGGCATGCTGTCCCTGGCTCAGCATTAGTCGGTAAGGCCTTCAGTATCTTCTGGCCGCACGGTGTTCCCTTCATGAACGATGGCAAAGGGTACGCACCGTTGCCATTCTTCTATCACAAGGTCAATAAAGCCCAGAACCCGGATGTCGAAAACTATCCCAGGTTCTCCATCCCCTTCTATCCCCAGTGGTGGCGCTGGACTCGTATTCGCTAAAACAGCCAGCGAGCGGTTGTCCCACAATCTCGGGCTGCCAACATCATCTGTACGGTTCGCCTCAATCAGGCTAAACTGACATCGGATCAAGGAGGATCAGATGCCCAAACTGCTGGAATGCACAGGTCTCGTCAAGCAATACCCGCGCAAGCTGGCTGTGGCGGATGTCAGCTTCCATGTGAACCCAGGCGAAGTCGTCGGTCTGCTCGGGCCCAACGGGGCCGGGAAATCGACCAGCTTCCGCATGACGTGCGGGCTGGTCACACCCACTCGCGGCAAGGTCATGTTCAACGGCATCGATGTCACCAACTGGCCCCTTTATCGGCGGGCTCAGGCCGGGATGGGTTATCTCCCGCAGGACACGAGCATCTTCACCAAGTTGACTGTCGATCAGAATTTGATTGCTGTCCTCGAATTCATGCCGCTGACAGCCAAAGAACGAAATTACCGTTGCGACGAACTCCTCAATGAGTTTGGCATTGCCGAAAAGCGGCATCAGATCGCCTCCACACTTTCTGGTGGGGAACGCCGCCGGCTGGAAATCGCCCGCTGTCTGGCCAGTCGCCCCAATCTCATTCTGCTCGATGAACCTTTCACGGGGATCGATCCCGTCACCATCAACAGCATTCAGGATATCATTGCCGAACTCCGGAACTCCGGGATATCGATTCTCCTTACGGATCACCGCGAACGGGAAACGTTGACGATTACCGATCGCAGCTACATCGTCTTCGGCGGGCGCATTCTCTGCAGTGGCGATGCGGAACAGGTCCTGAATGACCCGGACGCCCAGCGCTATTACTTCGGTAGCCGCTTTGACGCCAAGTCGATTATCGAGAGCAAAGGGATCTTTCAGGCCGGGCAATTCGAAGAACGCCGCGCTGCGTAACAAAGGTCGTCATGGCTGGCATCACAATCGGGCGCAATGTTTCGCCAACCAGCAGAAGTTCGTTTTCAATGACGGGCTTTTTCTCGCACCCGTCGCTCATTCTCCTGGCTTGTGCATTCGGTCTTGTCGTCCTGGGTCTCTGTGGCATTGCCCGGGCTGATCAACTGCAGACCGTCACGCCCCGGTACGAGCGGCAGGTCGTCTGGCTCATTCCGGCAGTGATCGCGTTTGCTCTCGTCGTGGCCATTCCTTACTCCCGCTGGAAGCGGTTCAGTGACTGGCTCTTTGTGGCCTCTCTGCCGCTCTTGGTGCTGGTACTTGCCATGCCGCCTCGCAATGGGGCTCGAAGCTGGATTCCTTTGGGCATTCTCGATTTCCAACCCTCGGAAATGGCCAAACTCACCTTCATCATGGCTTTGGCACATTACCTGATGTACCGCGATAATCATCGCACATTGCGCGGTTTAGTGATCCCCTTTGTCGTCATGCTGTTTCCCGTCGCACTCATCCTGCTGGAGCCAGATCTTGGCTCGGCAATGCTCTTTATCCCCGTCCTCTTCAGCATGCTGTTTGTTGCGGGAGCAAGGGCCAGGCATCTGCTGGCGGTCATGCTGCTGGCCGCCTGTCTGATGCCTTTCTTCTGGCAGGGGATGAATGCCGAGCAACGCTCACGGGTGACGGCACTTTTCAATCAGACCGATGGCGGGCCAGCCCCACGAGGTGACGGCTATCATCAACATCAGGCCAAGCAGGTCATCGCACTGGGAGGCTTCTGGGGAAGTGAGCTCCAGGGACAGTTGCTCGAAGAACCGGCCGCTTATCACCTGCCCGCCGGCCAGACTGACTTTGTGTTCTGTATGGTCGCCGAACGTTTCGGCCTGGGTGGAGCTCTGGCGACGGTTGCTCTCTATGCCATCTTCCTGATGCAGGGCATGCAGATTTCGCAGCGATGCAAAGAGCCTTATGGGCGATTAGTCGCCACGGGCATCACTGTGCTTCTGATCACGCAAATGATCATCAACACAGGCATGGCTGTCGGATTACTGCCGATCACAGGGATCACGCTACCGCTCATGAGCTACGGTGGTTCCAGTTTAGTCGCCACCTCGATCGCTCTGGCCATGCTGGTCA
This sequence comes from Planctopirus limnophila DSM 3776, assembly GCF_000092105.1. Taxonomy (NCBI): domain Bacteria; kingdom Pseudomonadati; phylum Planctomycetota; class Planctomycetia; order Planctomycetales; family Planctomycetaceae; genus Planctopirus; species Planctopirus limnophila. Next base: position 1,431,928 of record NC_014148.1, read on the forward strand.
ATATCGACTTGAATGGACGATCAGAAATTCAATCCGAGTCGTTCATGTTCAAGGATTTGAATACCCGTTCCGGCAGTTGATACCCGTCTTTTTCGAGGTGCTTGTCAGACGGTGGGAGGGCGTTCGCAGAGATCAGTTTTCTCTGCAAAAAATCTCATCAGCAATTTTGCTGAAGTTCGGCCGTTAAACCTCAAGTCACGCTGCGGTTCGTTGTGCAGGATCACTTGTCCGAACAACTAATCGGCTGCTATTAAAGGTTTGACATGATTGCAACTTTGGAAAGATCCAGAAGCAAAAGCAAGAAGTCTCCCTCGGGATCAAAGACAGCCAGATCGAAATCGGCAACTGCTGCGACGAAAGTTTCTGGCAGAATCCCCAGCAAATCTCAAAATTTGACAGAGGAACTCTGCCTTTCGACCCTCGTGTCTGAAAAGCGTATTTGCAAGTCTTTGAATTCATCCGCAGTCACGGCTGCGAAGAATAAACCAACTGCCCGAGCTCCACGCCCTGTGGCTCCCCAGCGGTTGATTCCCCCTCCTTTGGCCTACGTGGATCATCCACTCTTCGCACGGAAAAAAGCCGAAGCTCAACTGGAACAGTTGAAGCCACTCACAATTGATTCTCTGAGTGCCTCACCTGTCTCTCAGGCGACCACGGCCGGAGCACTGTTGCCCGCCTTCGCCCGCTCTCGCCTACTGGCTCCGGACGAAGAAAATTATCTCTTCTTATGGATGAACTTCTGCCGTTATCAGGCCGAAGCCGCTCGCAAGAAGCTCGCCAAATCTCCTGCCAGTGATGCCTACTTTGCTCAGTACAACCTCTGGCTGAACAAATCGATCACCGCTCGCAATCAGATTGTTCAGGCCAACCTCCGGCTCGTCGTAGCCCTGGCTCGTAAATGCTGTGGATCGATTGAACAGCTTGCCGAACTCGTGTCCGAAGGGGTCATGCCTCTGATCCGTTCGGTTGAGCTGTTCGATATCAGCTTGGGAAATCGCTTCAGCACTTACGCCACCTGGGCCGTCCGCAATCAGATGCACCGCCACTTCAAAAAGGTGCAGACTTGGAATGAACACACGACGGCTTACATCCATGAAGCCCTCGAGCAGTTCGAAGATTTCCGCAGCCCGGTAGAAACCCAGCCTGGAGAATCTCAAGAGGCCTGCCAGCGCGAGCTGACATCACTTCTGGAAACATTGTCGGATCGCGAGCGAGCCGTCATTGCCGCTCGATTTGGTCTCGATGGCCAGCCTCGTGGCCAGTCACTTTCCGAGATCTCCGGACGAATTGGTCTGAGCAAAGAACGCGTCAGGCAAATCGTGCTCAAAGCTCTCGATAAGCTGAAACTCTATGCCGAGCAGAAGCCAGTCCTTGTGGAATTGTTCCAGGCCTGAGTGACTCCTGCATACGGAATTCTTACAGGCTTTCCGTGAAATAAGTGCCGCAGGCATGGAACACAGACCGCTGTCGTTTCGTGGAAAGTCTATCAACCGCTTCGGCAAACAAAACAGCCGATGGAACTTAACCAGAAAGTTCCATCGGCCTGTGAGCCGCGATATCGTAGCGAGATGTTGTACAGACTCGTTGGCGGTGCTTGTTAGCGAACGGAATAGATTTTGGGATCATCGACAATAAATCGCGTTGACCAGGTCTTGCCATCATCCATGTTGACGATGTTGAAGAAGAATGTATTCACCTGCTCACAGCGATAGCTGTAAGGGAAGCTCGAATACAGGTGATCGCTCGCCTTGAGATCTTCAACACCGGGATGGGCATAATAATGCACCTGTCCATCAGGGGTGAAAGACATCCCCAAGGTCCACCAGCCGGGCTGAGTGATTTTCGGCCCGGGAACATCTTCACCGCGTGAGCCCGAGCGAAGCAAGAGAATCGCGTGGTCTTCCTGATATCCATCGGCTTTGCGATTGTACTGCACGAAAAAGCCCGGCCAGTAATTCTCAAGTTTTTTGGCAGGGGTGGAGTTGCGTCTCAATCGACCAAAGCCACTGCTGGCTGCTGGATTGTTAATCGTTGTCTGACAATCGGTACGGAAGCCAAACTGTGAGCCGGTGCGCTTTTCCCACTGTTCAAAAGGGGGCATATAGACGCGTACCACAAAGCTGGGAGATCGATTGACTGGCAGGTAACCAATCGTCTGAGCGACACCAGCGATCAGATCATCCTGCTGGAACTTGCCGGAGAGCTGACCGGGGATTCCTGAATTCAAAGTCTGAATCGCGAGTGCTCCTTTACTGCCGGCGATTCCGCCAGCAGGAGTTTCCACGCGTTTGACAAAATCGGGAGTGCCGCGATAGGTGCTCTCGTGCCATTTGTAATTGGCAGAAAATCCAGCCGGATGGCGAACGGTCTTATCAATGTTCGAACTTGCCTTAGGCAAGTTGTAAGTAAAGTTCCAGTTTTCGTCTTCGAAGTCATCACAGGCATTGGAAAGGAGTGTCCCAGTACCGGGGACGAGTTGTGCATCAGCCAGGGCAGGAACCAACCCCAGAAGAATCGCCGCAGAACAGGCCAAAGTACGCAAAGACATTGCATTCCCCGAAATCACAAGAGGACTAGAGCCCGAGGCGAAAGCTGCAGTCGCGACATCTTGCCGCGACTTGCAGTTTCATCGACTCTCGCATCCGTGCGAGATGGCTGGGCTATCCACCATGCGAGAAGTATCGGCGATGTCGATTCTTCCAGTTGATTCACAAGTGGAGCCAGAGCCGGCCTGATTGATCGATTTTATCCATCAGCACCTTACAGCCGATGGTAACGTTACAGCCGATAATCTCAACGCAAATTGACTGATTGATCGACTCAGTCCTCAAGATCGTCAGACAAGGGCTTCAAGATGGTAAGACAGGGGCTTCAGGAGATTTACTTTGTCTCGTCAGGCTTAAAATCATGCCCATACTGACGAGGCTGACAATGAGATTGCTCCCCCCCGCACTGATGAGTGGATGAGAAATTCCCTTGGGCGGAACCATCGCTGTCACCACAGCGATATTCAACAGAGCCTGCCCGACCAGTTGAGTGAGCAGCACAAAACTCGCCAATCGTCCGACATTCAGTTCTGGCCTCTCTTGCCCTCCCGCTTGTCGAATGAGTTGCAGTCCAAAACAGAAGAGGCTGCCCCATAAAATCAGCAGAGAAAGCGTTCCCACCAGCCCCAGTTCCTCACCGATCACGGCGAACACAAAATCGGTATTCGCTTCTGGCAGAAAGCTGAGCTTCTGATACCCCATTCCTAAACCAACGCCTGTCCAGCCGCCACTTCCTAAAGTCACCAACGATTGTTTCAACTGATAAGGTGCTTCGCGCCAATCACTCCATGTCTCCAGAAAGCCTGTAATTCTGCGAAGCTGATAGTCCTTCAGGAGAAAAACTCCCAGACTGGCAGGAATCAACGACAATAGCCCCCATCCAAAATACCTCAGCGGTAAACCGGCAGTGAACAATGTGAGTAGGACTCCGCCAAAGAGAAACAAGGTCGTCCCCAGATCGGGCTGCAGAGCCACCAGTCCCATGACAATGAATGGCGGAAGGAGCAGCGGGACGCGAAAGCCAGTCAATGTTTCACTCAGCGACCAGCGAGGCAAAGTCGGATTCTGCAGGGAAATTCTCACGGCAACCCAAAGTGGCAAGGCAATCTTGGCCAGTTCTGAAGGTTGCAGTGTCAATCCCGCCAGGCGCAGCCAGCGCCGGGCTCCTTTCACCCGAACCCCAATTCCCGGGATCAGCACAAACACCAGCAGAATCATGACTCCCAAAAGCAGCCAGGGTGCGGCTCTCACCCAGATTTTGGCCGGGATTGCAGCGGCCACACCAGCCGCAACCAGCCCCAGGGCGATGAATGTCAGATGCTTGGAAAGATAAACCTGATCAATTTCTGTGGGGCGACTGGTCACACTGGCACTGTGGACCACGAAGAGCCCGAAACCTAGCAGCAATCCCGCGAGAGCGACAAAAACAGTTCTCGTAAACTCGATCTGAGAGGCCAGTTTTTCGTCGCTGGTGGGAACAGTGGGCTTAAGTTCCAGGATTTCCGGGGAAATGGCAGTGCTCATTTGTCCCCTCGGCTCCACATTTCACGCGACAACGACACTCCCCGGGCAATTTCTCACCATGAGTATTTATCGGAGCTTGAGGCTGGCCACAGCCAACAATGCCAACACAGCCGCTCCAATCCAAAATCTCACCACGATCCGAGTTTCCGGATCACCTCGAAAGACGAAGTGGTTATGCAGTGGCGAGCAGAGGAGTACGCGTTTGCCCGTCAATTTGAAGGACGCAACTTGAGCTATCACACTCAAAGTTTCCACAACAAAGATCCCGCCAATCATCATCAGCAGGAGTTCCTGCCGAATGACAAGGGCTCCAAATGCCAGCAAAGCCCCCAGTGGCAGTGAGCCAGTATCCCCCATAAAGACCATGGCCGGATGACAATTGAACCAGAGAAAACCCAGGATCGCCCCGGTCATCGCTCCATAGACAATGCACAACTCCCCCGCACCGACGACATGGGTCATTTCGAGATAGGCCGCCATCGTCTTATGCCCCGAAAGGTAACAGAGAGCGGCCATGGCCGACCCGGCGATCAACAGACATCCGCCCGCCAGTCCATCGAGTCCATCCGTCAGATTCACTCCATTGGAACTGCCGACCATGACGAAGCTGCCCCACAACACAAACGCAGGGCCCAGACTGATGGTTGCCAACCCCAGATTCAGTGGCAGATCTTCAAGTTGCGGTGCGGCTCGTAAATTCCAGTAGAGTGGAAACAGCACCAGCATGCTGGCGATGCATTGGGCGGCGAATTTTTGACGAGCCGTCAGACCGCGCCGCGAGGTACGGTTCTTGACCCAGTCATCAATAGCACCAATCGCACCGAACAGCACGACAGTTAACAATGCCAACTGAAGGTATCGATTGCTGAGGTCGCCACACAACAGGGCCGCCACAACGATTGCCACGACGATAAAGAGCCCCCCCATCGTTGGTGTCGACTTTTTCGAGGAATGCAACTCGTTCAATCGTGCGGAGGCACTATCGATACGCTCCTGAAAGTTCGACTTCAGCCAGCGGATGGCAAATGGGCCGTAAAAGATTGCCACCAGGAACGAAGAAAACGTGGCGAGAGCCGTTCGAGCCGTTAAATAGACGCGAGTCTCGCCAGGCGAGGTGCTCTGCCAGCGTGAGATCTCGTCGGCGTACATGTTCAACAGCCAGAACAGCATCCTTGCTGCGATCCCTCTGAGAAGGAAAGACCATAACCCAAGTGATAGCGGCGAGATTGTGGCCAAATCGGTGAACTTACACCAGCCCCAATCCCGCCCTCAAATCACCGCCAAACGATTGGCAGACTTTCTTCTCTCTACCGAGAGAAAAGAAGTTCTGGCGATGCATGTCGATGTTCTGGGAATTCAGTCGCATCGGAGATTAGTGAATGCGATGCCCCACTTTGGCACCACTATCCGGGCTCAGGACGAAAACCTGAGTACCACCTTCACCAGCAGCGAGAACCATCCCCTCACTGGTGCCAAAACGCATCTTGCGAGGGGCCAGGTTGGCACAGAAGACGACCATTCGGCCGACCAGAGTGGCAGGTTCATAGGCCTGACGGATGCCCGCAAAAATTGTTTTGGTCACATCTCCCCCGAGAGAAAGTGTGAGCTTCAGCAGCTTGTCGGAACCATCCACAAAATCGGCTGTCAGCACACGCCCCACCCGCAGATCGACTTTCACGAAGTCATCGATCGAGCAGTAAGCCTCGGTAAGCGGCTCTTTCGTGAGTGCTTCGAGCGTGTCACCAAAGGCATTGGCGGTTGTCGGTGCGGGGGTCGCGGCGGCAGAGGAGCTGTCGACTTGAGGAGTAGCAGCCGGGGCTGCAGCCGGTGCGGATTGGCTTTCTTCGGTCATCGCTTGAACCTGTGCGGGATCAACCCGCTTCATGAGGTGTTCGAATAGATTAACAGGCGAAGCGACCAGAGGAGTCTGGGCTTCATCCCACGATTTCATCGGTGCATTCAACAGGCGTCCGGTCTGTTCGGCCAACTGCGGCAACACGGGAGCCAGATAAACTGCCAACTGACGGAACAGATTGAGCGCCACGGTACAGACATCCTGAAGCTTCCCCGCCTGCGCAGGATCTTTCTTGAGTGTCCAGGGAGCGTTGTCTTCGACATACTTATTGGCCTTCTCCGCGAGAACCATAATGGCCCTCATGGCCTGAGCATATTCACAGGCTTCATAGAGCTCTGCGATTTTGCCAGCTTCGGCAGCGGCTTCGGCGAAGAGGCCGCCATCGTCGGGATATTGAGCCGAAAGACCGGTTGGCTGAGCAAATCGAGCCGTCCGGCTGGCGAGATTGACCACCTTCCCCACCAGATCCGAGTTGATACGGGCCACGAACTCGTCGAGGTTCAGATCGAGGTCTTCCACTCGGCTGCTGAGCTTGGAGGCGTAGTAGTATCGCAGATAAGCCGGATCCAGATGCTTCAGGTAAGTCGACGCCATGACGAAGGTCCCCTTCGACTTGGACATTTTCTCACCATTCACCCTCAGGAAGCCGTGAATATGCACTTTCTTCGGCAGGTTCAGCCCTGCCGTTTTGAGCATGGCTGGCCAGAAAAGGGTGTGGAAATAGGTGATATCTTTCCCGATGAAGTGATGGATTTCCGTCCGGTCACTCTTCCACCAGTCTTCCAGTTTTTCACCATTTGCCTTGCACCACTGATGTGTGGAGGCGATGTAACCAATCGGCGCATCGAACCAGACATACCAGTAGTTGCCGGGCGAGTCGGGAATCTCGAAGCCAAAGTAACGCGCAGGTCGAGAAACATCCCAGTCGCGCAAAGGATCGTTCAGAAAGTGGCCCTGGAGGTAATTGGCAATCTCTTCCTGAAGATGGCCGCCTGTTTGCGTCCACTCGTTGAGCCAGCCGTGCAGCTTCTCCAACTCGACAAAGAGCTGCAACGACTCCCGGCGAACAGGTGTGGCACCCGACAGCGTGCTGATGGGGTTGATGACTTCCGTCGCGTCGTAAGTTGAACCGCATTTATCGCAATTGTCGCCATACTGATCCTCGGCCCCACATTTGGGGCAGGTTCCTTTGATGAATCGATCTGCCAGAAACGTTTCCTCCACCGGGTCGTAGAATCGCTCGACGTTCCGTTCGACGATCAGATCGGCCTGACGAAGCGATTGCCAGATCTCGGCGCACAGGGCCCGGTTTTCATCGGAGTGGGTGCTGCCGTAGTTGTCGAACTCAATCCCGAAGCCAGTGAAGTCCTTGAGATGCGACTCGCGCATTTCGCCAATGACTTCGAGTTCTGATCGGCCTTCCTGGCGGGCGCGGATCATAATGGCCGTGCCATGAGTGTCGTCAGCACAGACGTAAACGCAGCGGTTCCCCACCAGTTTCTGGAAGCGAACCCAGATATCAGTCTGGAGATACTCGACCAGGTGGCCAATGTGAATGTGGCCATTGGCGTAAGGGAGAGCAGAAGTCACAAGAATCTGGCGTGTCATGGATCTCGATTTCTCAGCGATTCAATACTTCGAGTTCAAACTCTCTGGCGATTGGTCCGGTTTGATCAACTGTGGCCGATGATTCACTGGGGCTGTTGATTATTCAGGCCCGTTGATCATCTGGGACTAAGCGCTCACAGAGCACGATAGCGTAGAACCTGTCTGCCATGGTGTCTACGTTGAGGATACCAGACCCGATCCAGCGAACGGTCTGGCCATCAGGTTTTGACGGAAACGGTCAGGTTTTTCCGCTGATTTCAAAAATTCTCTGTGGACACGGACTGATCGCTCAATTGCTGTTCACGAGTGGTCAGGCTAACCTGCATTGAGGTTTGATACTCGCCGAACAGTGGTCTTGGTACCGGGACTTTGATTTTCCCACCCTTGAGATATTTCGCAGCCGAACATGGCCTGCACTAAGGAGTTAACGAACATGACGAAGCCTCTCCGCGTGGCAGTGACTGGTGCCGCTGGTCAGATTGGATACGCCACACTTTTCCGCCTCGCCTCGGGCGAGATTTTTGGTGCTCAGCAGCCCGTTATTCTGCACCTCATTGAGTTGCCCCAGGCCCAGGGGGCTTTGGATGGCATTCACATGGAACTGGATGACTGTGCCTTCGCGACTCTGGCGGGCGTCGAAAAGTTTTCGAGTGACAATCTCGAACTGGCTTTCAAAGATGTCGATTGGGTGCTGTGCATTGGTTCAATTCCTCGTGGAAAGGGGATGGAACGCAGCGATCTGATTCGCATTAACGGCCCGATCTTCACCAATACTGGCAAGGCCATTAATGCAGCAGCCTCTCGCGATGTGAAGGTGCTGGTTGTGGGGAACCCCTGCAATACCAACTGCCTCATTGCCATGTCCCATGCTCCAGACATTCCCCGTGCAAATTGGTTCGCCATGACCCGTCTGGATCAGAACCGGGCAGCTTCACAACTGGCCATTAAAGCCCAGCGTCCTGTGGCAGCCGTTCAGAACGTGGCGATCTGGGGCAATCACTCCGCCACTCAGTACCCGGATTTCATGAACGCCAAGATTGATGGGCAGCCAGCTTCTCAGGTCATTACTGATCATGAATGGCTGAAATCGACCTTTATCTCGACTGTCCAGCAACGCGGTGCTGCCGTGATTGCTGCCCGTGGCGCTTCCAGCGCAGCCTCTGCAGCGAATGCTGCTCTTGATACCGTCAAGAGTCTGGTGAATCCTACACCGGCTGGAACCTGTATTTCAGCCGCCGTCTTGAGCGATGGCAGCTACGGTGTCGAAGAAGGGATCATCAGCGGCTTCCCACTCTCCAGCGACGGCAAAAACTGGAAGATCATTCAGGGCTTCCAGGTGGATGAATTCAGCCGCTCGAAAATCGATGCGACCATCAACGAACTGAAGACCGAGCGGGACACTGTGAAAGATCTGCTCCCTTAACCGCCTCGGTGCTCTTTCGATAAACAGAAGACTTCAACGTAAAAACCGGTCGATTGCCTCGAGGCAATCGACCGGTTTTTTTGATGGATCGACCATGTCAACTGGTCGAATCAATGACCATGTGATCGCTTGAGGCAAGCCTGCTGGTAGGCGTTGAGATACTCTTGAGCACTCCGTTTCCATGACCAGTCACGTGTCATGCCGGTCTTCTGCAGTTTAAGCCAGGTGGTTTTGTCGAGGAAGTAACCCAGAGTTCGGCAGATCTGCCGGAAAAGAACTTCGCTTTTATATTCATAGAAGCTGAAGCCATTGGCTGTCCCTTTACCGAGATTTGCTTCGGTGACATCAATGACCGAATCGGCCAGGCCACCCACAGCTCTCACGATAGGAACAGTGCCATAAGCGAGGCTGTACATCTGATTGAGGCCGCAAGGCTCGAACTGGCTGGGCATCAGAAAAATGTCACTGCCGGCTTCAATCTGGTGCGAGAGCGCTTCGTCATAGCCAATCTTGACGGCGAATTTTTCGGGATGCTCTTTCGCGAGTGCCATCAATCCTTTTTCGAGGACAGGATCTCCCGTTCCCAGAAAGACACATTGCACATTCAAATCGGCCAGATCGCGGGAACATCCCAGAATCAGGTCGAGGCCCTTTTGCGAAGTAATCCGACTGATCATTCCGAAGAGCGGAACATTCATGTGGACAGGGAGCCCCATCGCCTTTTGCAAGGCCACTTTACAGACGGGCTTACCGATGGACACTGTCGTGTGGTCGTAGTTCTCTGCAATGTAAGGATCGGTGGCTGGGTTCCAGACTTCTTCATCAATGCCATTGAGAATGCCGACCAGGTCTTCCCGGCGGGATGTCAGCACGCCATTGAGGCCATTACCGAATTCGGCCGTCTGAATTTCCCGGGCGTAAGTCGGGCTGACAGTCGTCAGCATGTCGGCAAAAGTGATCCCGGTTTTCAGCAGGTTGAGCTGTCCGTGGAACTCCATCTGTCGCCAGTTGAAGTACTTCCAGTCGAGACCTGTGAGTACCATATCCCAGTGCCAGAACTGGCCTTGAAAAGCCATATTATGGATGGTGTAAATGCTGGCGGTGCGCTCGAGGCCGTAGCGATGCCCTTCAATTTTCAATAAGGCAGGAACGAGCCCCGTCTGCCAGTCGTTGGCGTGGATCACATCCGGACGAATGTCAAACTTGCGGCAGATTTCGAGAACGGCGCGACTGAGAAACACAAATCGTTCGCAACTGTCCCGATAATCGCCCTGGGCATCTCCATAAAGGCCGGGGCGATCAAAATAATCCGGTTGATCGACAAGAAAAACTCGAACGGATGTTCCGGGAATGCGGGATTCGAGGATTCGAGCAGTCACATCGTTATGACCGATGGTAATGGTGATCGACTGCTCTGTGGATTGAATCTGCTTGGCCAACCCGTTCAGTTCAGCCTGCTGCGGATAATAAGGCGTAATGAGCCAGAGTTCGTGCCCGAGAGCAGCCAAAGCCTTGGGTAAAGCCGATGAAACATCAGCCAACCCCCCGGTTTTCGAGAAAGGGACAGCTTCAGAACTGGTCAAAACAATCCGCATGAGAAAACATCCGTCGGTGACGCATCTGAAGTTGTCGGGCCCACCCGCATGAGAAATCGCAGCAATTGGGCCAGTTCATACAGGAAATCATCGAAACAGTACGTCGAGGTTCGAGCAACTGCAACCCGATCCTGCTCAATCAGCCCAGTATTCAACAGACATCTTTTCGTCTTATACCAGATTGACAACCTCAGGCTGTGATTGACTCTAACCTATCCCGGAAGATTGACCTAAGTCGCATCACCCATATCATCGCCCGTGTAATGCTCGTAGAAGAGTCGGCCGATCTCTTCACTCAGACGGGTCATATACAGTGCTTTGAAGTTGGAAAGTGTTTCGTCGGCAGCGCTTTTGGGCTGATAGAGCGGGTACTTGGAGATGATTTCTTTACTGAAGATCTTTTCACCCGCTTCAAACGATTCGTCCATCTTCCAGACACTGACGATCGCTTCGGAACGTCCGCGGTAAAGCGAGGCACTTCCTTCTTCGTACAGCGAGAAGGCCTTGAGATCGATGTAGACGACGTACCTCGCCTTGAAAGCCGCACCGATTTCTTCCGCACGATCCCAATCGGGATTCTGATCGAGCCAGGCTTTGACGTAATCGGGAGGAACGGTTTTGATCTTGTGAGAGTCGAGCCGGAAGGTCACAAACTTGCTGACTTCAAGGTGAATGTCTTCAAAACTGAAGCGCACTTCCTTGGGGGCATAACAAACGACGGCAACCTTCACGTCTTTATCAGTCATCGACTCTTTGGTCATGGCATCGAACTCAGGTTCGATGGAGGGTGGCCCACCAATCAGATAGCCAATCATGACCACGTAATTGCAACCATGAAACAGCAGACATGCTGTGAGTGCGCAGACCATGGCTGTCAGCCGCATGCGCGAAGAACGCCTGGCAATCGCGGTATGGGCATCGGACTGATTTTTCATCCAGGTTTTCATGGCAGACCCCGGCAATATGGAATCGAGAGCAAGACGACAGAAAAATTCTGCACCATCACACATCGATCAAAGTGTGTCGTTCAAAGACTTATCAAAGAAAATTTCGCCCAGCATCTCGCTGACGCGATCCAGGTACTCTTTCTGAAAGACCAGCGCAGATCGTCCGTTTTCAGAAATGGGCTGGTGTTCGGGATAGGTCGAGTTGAACTCAGTCGTGAAAATCTGACTGGGAAACTTTCTCCCCCCCAGATCCTGCACTTCGAAAGCACTGACCTCGGCCAACATTCTTCCCCGATGCAAACGCGGGGCATTATCTTCTGTCGTCTGGAATCGATGGACGTTCACCCAGGCAATGTAATTGGTTTCGATATCCTGACTGATGTCTGTCAGATCACCATCGATGCCGCCATGGTCATCCAGCCATTTCGTGATCTTCTTCGGATCGACGGCATCGACCTTGCGACGCTTCATGCGGCGGGTAATTCCGTCAATCAGGTCATACTCGAGGGACGAATTTTCCTGTTTGAGATCTGCCGGTGTCGAGCAGACCACCATGATTTTGTGTTTCCCTTTGGTGAGATCGATCCCCGTCATGGCCTTAAAGCGGCATGTATGCTTAGGGTCTCCCTGCACCATTTTTCCGGCCATCACAAAGAGTGAACAACCCGGAGCTGAACCAATCGCGGCCAGAACGCTGAATCCCAGTGCAGTTCGCATCCATTCGCGACGCGAAGAACCAGTCGCACATGTTCGTGCTGTGTTGTCCATCAAGGGGACCTCCACATTATGGAATTCGATGAGGTAACGATCCGTTGGCCATGACTGACCTCAAGTCGTCATCAAGAATTCGGGATTTTTGATTCAGAAAAGAAAGGCGAGGTGAATTCAGCGAGGAAAGGCGGAAGGGCAAAAGGCAGGAAACCAACGATGGGACTCAGAAACCACTCCAGTAGATCCAGGCAATTCGTCCTACCCAGTTCAAGAGAATGATTCCCAGTACCACAAACGAAATCACAGCAAACACTTCGAGGTAATCACTGGTCAAGCATGAAACTCCTCGAATCACACTGACCAGAATCCAGACCGTTGTTATCAAGGCGAAGAATGCGAGACAGAGACCTCCCGGATGACATCGGGCGGCATCAATCCATTCCAATCTGACAAAATGGGAAAAACAGGTCGTCATGCCACAGGCAGGACAAGGGAGACCAGACAAGGCGAGAAAGTAACAGGGGGGGAAACCAAGTTGTTGATGAGTTCCCACCCCGGAAGGGTGAGGCTTCAAAAAGGCGGCAAGTGTAAAACCACTGATCAGCAGAACTGCAGCCAACAGCAGCAGCACTCGATGAGTGTTCGACAGGCGGTGAGGCGGAGAAAGACGGGAAATGAATCTGTACACGTTTGAGTGGCTATGTAGTTTCTTATGACAACTGCTGCAAGGCGTGGTTTATCGGCGGATTCTGCATCTCCCGGCATCATCGGTCTTCAGCACTGACAGTTATAGCTTGTCTGAGCATGGCAAAACACCTCGGGATTTCGCCATTTTCTGTTTTGGTTCAAGACGTTGCGTCAATTCAAAGCAGCGAAAACTCGCTCTTGGGAACCGCTTCTCAGCGAAACCCGACTGGACAGACTTCAGCCTTTTTCATAACAACACCACGGAATTCTCAAAGTTCTTTCATCCATCGACAGAGAACTCGTCACCTGGTTGATCCCGGCTTGCCGGACTCCCTTCGTTTTCAGTTTTTGTCAGCCCCTATTCACTCCTGGAGTATCACATGCCCGCACCTCGCGCTCAGAATCTGCGCGACGCCGGGAATTTCGCGCAGAGTCTGCTCATGCCAGGCCTGTTCGTCATGTCGATTCTGGTGATCATTGCACCCTTACCACCCGTGGTGCTCGACGTCCTGCTGGCGGGGAACATTACGCTGGCGGTGGTGATTCTGCTGACGACCATTTACGTCTCGAAGCCGCTCGATTTCAGTGTTTTCCCATCACTATTACTGGGGACAACCCTGGCGCGGCTGGTGCTGAACGTGGCCTCGACACGTTTGATTCTTACACGGGCCAACATCGATGGAACCAGTGCGGCAGGCGAGGTGATTGAAGCCTTTGGCGAGTTTGTTGCCGGCGGACAACTAGTCGTAGGCATCATTCTCTTCGTGATTCTCGTCGTGATTCAGTTTGTCGTCATCACCAAGGGCTCCAGCCGCATCAGCGAAGTGGCGGCTCGCTTTGCTCTGGATGGAATGCCCGGCAAGCAGATGGCGATCGATGCTGATCTCAATGCCGGTGCCATCACACAAGAGGTGGCCAAAGCGCGGCGTCTGGAAATCACACAGCAAGCCGACTTTTATGGCGCTATGGACGGTGCAGGCAAGTTTGTCCGTGGCGATGCCATTGCAGGTATTATCATCACGCTGATTAATGTTCTGGGTGGAATCATCATTGGCATGTTCATGCACAGCATGCCGTTTGAGGAAGCGATCAAAGTCTACACAACCTTGACCATTGGCGATGGACTGGTTTCCCAGGTACCGGCCTTTCTCATCTCGCTGGCTTCTGGCCTGCTGGTGACTCGCTCCAGCAGTGAATCAAATCTTTCCAAAGAAACTCTTAGCCAGCTTTTTCGGCACAGCGAGACACTTTTTGTGTCGAGTGCCTTTGTCGGCGCCATGGCGTTTACAGGCCTGCCGATGATGCCTCTGCTTTCATTAAGTTTGGCACTGGCCGTCGCAGGCTACTTTCTGCGTTCCTCCCAGGAGAAAGGGAAGCTGCAAAAAGCCCAGGCAGAAACACAAGAAGCAGCCGCAGCGAAACCGCAGCCTCGTCCGGAAGATCATCTGGGTGTTGAACCACTGGAAGTCGAACTGGGCTTTGGCCTGATCCGCCTTGCCGACCCGGCTTCCAATGGAGATCTTCTCGATCGAGTCACGCGAGTCCGCAATAAGATCGCTCAGGAACTGGGGCTTGTTCTTCCCAAGATTCGTATTCGCGATAATGTTCGCCTGGAACAGAACGAATATCAGATCAAACTGAAAGATACGCCCATTGCCTGGGGTGCCGTTTATCCCACCGGGTTAATGGCCATCGATACCGGTTTAACGACTGGCCGCATTCCGGGTATGGATGCCCGCGATCCGGCTTTTGACCGACCTGCCGTCTGGATTGAACCTTCACAGAATGAACGCGCCCAACTGCTGGGCTACAGCGTTGTGGAACCGGCAGCTGTGATCGTCACACATCTGACAGAGATTGTTCGCTCGTATGCTGACGAGTTACTTTCCCGTCAACAGGTTCATCAACTGATCGACACACTCAAAGGCAAAGCCCCCAAACTGCTTGAAGACCTCGTGCCTGATGTCCTCAAGATCGGTGTGATTCATCAGGTTCTGGCAAACCTGCTCCGGGAAAGAATCCCGATCAAGGATCTGGAAACCATTCTGGAAACGTTAGGAGATTACATCGATCGCACGAAGGATATTGCCATTTTGACGGAATACGTGCGACATTCTTTGAGCCGCACCATCTGTCAGCAATATCGCGATTCACAGCGTACGTTGCATGTCGTGACGTTAGAACCTGCCGTCGAAGATACGTTGTCGGCCGGGATTGAATTCACCGAACGCGGCATGCTGGTCAAGCTCTCGCCTCAGATCGTGGAGTCGTTTACTCAGGAACTGGCAAAGCAACTGGAAAAACTGGTGCAAT
The DNA here is from genome assembly GCF_000092105.1 of Planctopirus limnophila DSM 3776. Lineage (NCBI taxonomy): Bacteria > Pseudomonadati > Planctomycetota > Planctomycetia > Planctomycetales > Planctomycetaceae > Planctopirus > Planctopirus limnophila. The sequence continues at coordinate 1,447,137 of NC_014148.1, forward strand.
TTGGCCGGCCACCCGTGCTGTTGTGCGGCCCGCAATTGCGTGCCGGTGTGCGACAGATGACGTCCAGCACCTTACCACGACTGGCTGTGATCAGTCTGAACGAAATCACGCGGGATACGGCTGTCGAACCTCATGGTGTGATCGGTATTGCTGCCATCAGACCAGCCAGACCCACCATGATGCCTGCTCCACAGGCCGATTTGACAGGAGCCAGGCGATGAGAACGACCCCTTGTTTATCAGCCGTCATGACTGATCAAATGAATTTGAGAGTGCAAACTTCTTTAACCCGTTGTGGTGTTGCCGGAGGGCTTGTATGAATCGGGACATTCGCGTCTATCGTGCCGCGACGCTCGACGATGCTCTCGAGCAGGCCTATCGGGAACTGGGGACTGAGGCGACGATTCTGCATACACGGCAGATCGAACATCGCTCGTGGCTTCCCTTTGGACGTACCAATAGCGAAGTAGAAATCACCGCCACCAGCCAACCTCAGCCGGTTGTGACAAAACCAGGCAATACTCCTCCAAAACCTAAGTCGACCGCCACTCGGCCCACTCCGCGACCCTTGGATGAAACATTAGCCAGTCCACCGCCACTTCTGGGTGTCGGGCCATCAGCAGCTCGATCCCTAGAAGCGGAACTCAAGAAGCGTACCAGCGGTCCACTGAGCCATCCTTCTTCACCGGCAGTTGGCAGCCCGCGGCCTGGCACATCGACTCATGATGTCCGTTCAACGGGAAATGGCCGGGGGATGGGTCATCAACCAGAAAAGCCAAACACCAAGGTCACACCACCGATTCAGGGGAATTCACAGCCGTCTGCGACGACAGGCTCGGTTCAGAATCCACCTTCTCATCTGGAAACTACGACGTCGCCACGTCGGACGCCTTTGCCAACACGCGTGACGCCTCCTTCAAATTCGCCCGCTCTCACGCCTGCGCCCAGAGGGCTGGGTCGCTGGCAACCACGGCAGAATTCTGAACAATCGCCAGTTGATCCCAATCCCGGTGAAACGAGTCCAGCCGCTCGCGATCAGCAGCAGGACCAGTCGTCTCCAGCGAAGGATGTCAGGCAATCAGCACCCGAACCGACCGTTTCGACAACACATTCCTCTCTGGCGTCCGGTGTGGAGTTACCAGCTGAGCCAGTCTCGCTCTTGCCAGCCTACGAACCTTCGGGATTAACTCTGCCAGGTGCGCGCATTGAAAAACCAGCGGTGTTGACCACGGCAGATGCTGTCCATGACTCCCAATGGTGGCAGATCGATCAGCGGCTCCATGAAACTCAAAAGAGTCTCGAACAATTCAAGACAAGTTCGATGAATCGCCTGCATGAAGGGCGGGAAGTCGAATCAACCAGTTGGCATCACCTGGTGAATCAGACAGGCCTGCCAGAGAATATCGCCCGGAAACTGTTAAAAAAGCTCGCTTGCCTGGCCACTCCCAAAGAATTGACTGATCCACAGGCCTCCCGGTTACTGTTGTTGAGCCTGATTGAGCAGGAATTGAATCTTTCCAGACCTGTGCAAATTGCACCGGGTACTCCACATGTTGTCGCATTGGTGGGCCCGACGGGAGTTGGGAAAACAACCACGCTGGCAAAGCTGGCAGCCCAGGCACGGCTGCGTGAGCATCGAAAAGTCGGCCTCATTACTGTGGATACCTTTCGAATTGCCGCCGTTGAACAACTCAAGACATATGCCGAGATTATGGAACTCCCGATGCGTGTGGTTTCATCGCCTGCAGAAATGCGAAGTGCGATGGATGACTACGCGACGATGGATCTGGTCCTCATCGATACGTCTGGCAGAAGTCCTTACGATGAACTGAAGAATCAGGAACTCAAGGCGATTCTGGCAGAAGCCCATGCACACGAAATTCACTTGTGCATCAGTATGGCAAGCGATCCGCGTTCAACCACGATGATTGCTTCGAAGTTCATCACAATCGGTGCCAATCAGCTCATCCTGACAAAACTCGATGAGATTCAGGATTATGGTGCCGTCCTGGCCACCAATCTGAATTCCACTCTGCCACTTTCTTATCTGACAACAGGCCAGGAAGTTCCCGATCACCTGGAGCGAGCGGCCGCTTCGCGGATTGCCCGACTGATTCTCTCTGCGGAACCACTGCGCCCATCGATTCTCGCAACAAGTTCGATTACGACAACCAATGCCTATGCCTCTCCCGTCTGAACAAGATCTGCCACCAGCGAATCATCCATTTTCAGTAAGTTCCATCCCGCCCCGCTTCCTCATCATTCGATAGCCCATGACCTTACCATTGACCATGACTGAGTCAGAAGCCTTGGCGATCCCATGCGATCAAGCCACAGGTCTGCGTTCGCTCAAAGCTCAATCCGGAATCGCGTGGTTCAAGGGTCAGCAAGATGTCGCGATAAGCGATTCGCGATGCCGGGTGATCGTAGTGACATCTGGAAAAGGGGGCGTCGGCAAATCGACTTATGCACTGAACCTGGCTGTGGCACTGGGAGAGATGGGCCAACGTGTCCTCCTGCTGGATGCTGCCGAAGGTGTTTCTCATCTCGATCTGATGTGCGGATTACACAGTTACTGGAATCTGGAGCATGTTGGAACTGGTGCCAGACAGCTATCAGAAGTGATTCTTAACTGTCCGGGCAACGTCAAATTGCTCACCGGCTGCCGCTTGTTACTGCAGCCGGAACTGATCCCAGTCCCGCTCAGGACATTTTTCATCGAACAACTGGCTCAGCTCGAAAAAAGCTGCGACACCTTGATTGTCGATGCAGGAACCGCCAGTTTTCCTCTGGTTTATCCCTTTGTGAGAGCTGCCGATCGCATCGATCTGATCACGACTCCTGAACCGACATCCATCGCGAATACCTATGCAGTCCTCAAGCATCTATCAGTACGCTGCCAGAATTCTGCCGGCATCCTGATTACCAGTTGCCATGAGGATCAGCACGCGGAGGCCATCTTCGAGCGTTTAGCCCGCACGAGCCGAACATTTCTGCAATACGGCATCGAGAAACTGGGCAAACTGGGATACCACGAAGACGTGATGGCGTCGATTGGCTCCAGAACTCCGTTTGTCCTGAAGACGAGTTGCCCAGTCAGTGCACAAATTCGCCGATTTGCAGGGAAATGGACGACCAGATCTTTCGCACCTCGAAAATCTTTCTTCAGGTTGGTCTTGTCGGAAACGGAAGAAAAAGCGATGAATTGCATCCACGCGACGGCAATCACCTGATTGCTCTTCGCCAACGAGTTTTGATCTTGAATCTTGCCTGAACGCCTTTCCCGCCTGTGATCCTCTCCGCATTGCTTCTTATTGCCGCTTCACTTCGAATTCCTGCCTCGCCTCATGATACCCTTCACAACATAGCCCACTCTGATTCCGCCTCGCGCTGTCAAAGCCTGCCCACATTCCATTCGTTTCCCGCCTCGACTTTTGACTCCCTTCCTAATTAACGAAACCTGTTCGTTACCTATCGTTTTCTTGAGCTTATTTCCTACCTGCGTATCACTTTTTGAGAATGCAGTCGGAGAAATTCCGTCTGCGGACTCTGCGTTGATTTCAACAGATTCACTGAATTTGCATGCTGAAGTATGTCGATACTGAAGAACGAAGCTATGTAGCCTCTTCATCAGTTCGCCACCCTGAACCACAACAGGGCCGTCATGGTAAGGCAGTATGCAGCGTATTTAAGCCTGCTTTCTTTAATGGCTGCCTGTGCTGCAGGAGCTATCGAAGGGAGTGGATTTATAGAGACTGTCAGAAAAGGTCTGATAGCGATGATGATCTTCTTTCCGCTGGGCTGGTTCCTGGGAGAACTGGGTCGCCAGACAGCGGAGGATATGGCCAGAAAAGATCTGACAAGAAAAGATCTGGCTGATTCATCGCCTGGACTGCCGACTGACAGTGTCACTGCCCGATAGTTAGTTATTTATCTGCGGCTCTATGCATATTGTTCAGAACCGCATTCGCCACGATGCAAGCAAGATAGCTAACCCTCATTAGCTATCACGGATGTTCACGGAGGGTTGGATGGTGACCAGGGTTATCGAAGACATTCAGGCCGTCTGGAATGCCTATAAGCAGGACCAGTCGAGCAAAGCACTGCGTAATCGCCTCATGGAGAATTATCTCCCGCTGGTGCGATACAACGCAGAGCGAGTGTGGTCCAAGCTTCCGGATGGCGTGGATATCAACGACCTGATTTCCGCTGGAGTCTTCGGACTCATGGATGCTATTGAAGCATTCGATATGGAGCGTGGAGTTAAGTTTGAAACCTACTGTGTCCCGCGAATTCGTGGAGCCATGCTCGACGAACTCCGCACCATGGACTGGGTTCCTCGACTTGTGCGCAGCAAAGCCAGCAAGCTGGAATCGGCCCGCAAGCAGGCCGAAGCCGAACTCGGCAGACCTCCGGCTGATAATGAAGTCGCTGCCAAGATGGGCGTCCCTCTGGATGAGTACGAAAAGCTCAAGAGCGAAGCCAGTGCTGTTAATCTCGTCAGCCTGAACAAGAAGTGGTACGAGACCGATAGTTATAAAGATGTTCGTGAAATCGACATCATTGAAGATACTAAAGGCGAAGACCCGACTCTCAGCATCCAGAAGCGTGACCTGATGAAACTGGTCACCAAAGGTCTCAACCGCAACGAACGCCTGATCATCATTCTCTACTACTACGAAGAGTTGACGATGAAGGAAATTGGCAGCACTTTAGGGCTGTCAGAATCTCGCGTGAGCCAGATGCATTCGAGTATCGTCAACCGACTCAAAGAACAGCTTGGCCGCCGCAGACCGGAATTTGCTCAGTAAAATTTCGCCAGCGATTCAATGGCTTTGATCAGGTGCAGTGTGTGGTTCTCGAACAAGGAACCGCTCACTGCACCTGATCGTTTTACGGGTTTCAAAATACAGCGGTTGGTATCTGTCACGAAGCTGTTGCGATAATCTGGATGGTGTCACAATTTTTCACACGCCAGATCTTTCAGTGATTCTGAAAACAGGCGCTGAAAGCTCTGGGTCTGCACCACAAACATCGAATGGTCTGATGGATTCTGATCACCACTTACAGCTTCGAGCTGCGGATAATGCCCATGTGTGGCATCCGTTTACAGCCATGTCTTCCTACACTGTTGAAGAAGCCCCCATCATCACCCATGCGGAGGGCTTTTCTCTGTTTGACAGTCAGGGAAACAGATATCTCGATGGGCATTCTTCGCTCTGGTGCAATATTCACGGGCATCGCGTCCCTGAGTTGGATGCCGCCTTAACCAGCCAGATCGAGCGTGTGGCCCACTCCACTTTGCTGGGGATTGCGAACTCCAGTTCCATAGAACTTGCAGAAGAACTTGTGGCGCTCGCTCCGCCGGGTCTCACCAAAGTTTTCTATACGGATTGTGGTGCGGCTGGCGTGGAAGCAGCTCTGAAGATTGCCTGGCAATACCATCGCCAGAAAGCTCAATCGGAAGATCGCCGGTTGTTCGCCTGTCTGGAACAAAGCTATCACGGAGATACAGTAGGTGCCGTGAGCGTGGGCGGAATTGATGTCTTTCACAGCCTGTTTGGCGGCATGACATTTCCAGCCCTGAAACTTCCCACACCAGCACGGGCATTGACCAACAGCCCTGAATTTCTACCCCTCGAAACCATACTGGCAAAAACCGAACAATTGCTGGATCAGCAACGTGATCAACTGGCGGCAGTGATTGTCGAACCACTCGTCCAGGCCGCCGCGGGAATTCTGGTTCATCCTCCAGGCTATCTGCAGGCACTTCGCAAGATGACGGCGGAACGTGGCATTCTGTTGATTGCCGACGAAATTGCTGTCGGATTTGGTCGTACCGGCAAGATGCTGGCCTGTGAGCACGAAGCGGTTGCACCTGATCTGCTGGTCTTGTCGAAAGGGCTGACCGGAGGTTACCTGCCACTGGCAGCGACATTAGCGACTGAGGAAATCTTCCAATGTTTTGCTGGTGAACCCTGGCAAGGCCGCACCTTCTACCACGGCCATACTTACACCGGGAATCCGCTGGCATGTGCTGTGGCGCTCGCATCGATACGGCGCATGCGAACGAAAGATGTGCTTGCAAACGCCCGTGAGATTGAACGCTGCCTGAGACAGCGAATTCAAGAGTGGCAATCATCGGCACCGGCGTGGTTACAGCACGTCGATCAGATTCGACATCTGGGGACGATGATGGCTATCGATCTGGTGCACCATCGTGAGCCCATGACGCCGTATCCGGCCGAACTACGTGCTGGTCACCAGGTCACGTTGGCCTGCCGAAAGCGAGGGATCATCCAGAGAAACATTGGAGACTCTGTCATCCTCTACCCGGCACCCGCGATGCCCGTCGATCTGGTTGAAGAGTTACTCAATGGTCTTGAGGAGAGCCTTGCGGAAGTGACATCCAGACTTCAGCCACTCAAGAGCATGGGAAGGACTCAATCCTCCGAACATTCAGTCAAAAATATGGAGTGAGAGCGGAGGGACTCGAACCCTCGACCTACGGATTAAAAGTCCGTTGCTCTACCGACTGAGCTACGCTCTCATATCTGCAGAATGTTAGGCCGCGAATGACAATTCGACAAATCAGGGCGAATTCATCAATTCTGATTGATTCCAACCTGCTGGCGATGAAACCACGGCATGGCCATGAGTGGCCAAGATGACGAGTGTAGCCGCTGATCTCACAGAGTAAAACCAACCAGCCACAAATCATAAAAAATGTGCGGATCATCGCACGACAAGAGCATTTTGAACCGATTTTGCCTGAGGAATTGACGTGTCATCAGTAACGTTTCTCAGAACGATTCGATGAAAATCATAGAGCAGGGCTGGCAGGCTGCTGAAATTCGCTTTCAAAGAGGAAGCTTTTCGACGGGATCGCGGATCACCCAGTGACCGAATCGTCAGCTCATCTGATGCCCAACCATAAGGAATCAGGCAGGCCAGATCTGGCTGCCGCCATCAACACGCAAGGCCTGCCCCGTCACAAATTGTCCTAACGGGCCGGCAAAGAACTCCACCACCTGGGCCACTTCCTCAACCAGGCCAATTCGATCGAGCGTACCGGCTTCGACCAGACGACTCTGATCGACCGTTCGTGTTCCCAGGTATCGACCTGTTCGCGTATCGCCGGGCGCCAGAGAATTGCAGGTCACTTCGTACGGCCGGAGCTGTTCGGCAAGGCAACGCGTGTACTCGACCACAGCCGCCTTGGCAGTTGAATAAATGGCACTGTTGGCATTTCCCCGGAATGCAGCGATCGAGCTGATGGTAATGATGCGGCCCTGTCGTCGCTCCATCATTCCGCGGGCCACCTGCTGGCAGATATGGATGGTGCTCATCAGATTTCGATCCAGCACCGAACGGACATCGATGGCTTTGATCATGACCGCATCGTTGGGATTGGGCTTTCCACCGGCGGCGGCGATATCTCCACCAGCCGAGTGCACCAGAATATCAATCGGCCCCAATTCAGAAGTCACTTCCTGAACGACGCGAGTGGCATCGGCCTCGACGGTGAGGTCACCCAGAACACGATAAGTTTTTGTACTGTATGCCGTTGCAATCTCTGTGGCCGTATGTGTCAGAGTTGTCCCTTCGCCGTATTCGGAGGGGCCATTCTCCCGCAGGCCATGGATTCCGACATGGCATCCGAGTTTGGCCAGATGCTCGGCAAACGCGCGGCCCAAGCCTCGCCCTGCACCCGTGACCAGCGCGACCTTGCCTTCAAGCAACCGACTCATGGACGAACTACTCCACCCTGATGCAGATCATGAAATCCGGGGAAACGGATTCAACAAGAAACTCCTGGAGGAGCCTCACCAACCCAGTGACATATTGGTCTCGATGGCTCGTTGAGCTTCATCTTCCGAAACTCCCATGCCGACCATATACAAGTGGATGGCTTCGATTTTGTTGCCATGAGATTTGGCGAGGCAATCGCGCGCCATTTCACTGGGTGAGGCAGGGCCAGTTAATCCCAGCAGTCTTTTGGAAATCACCCACGCATCCCGCGGCCGCCGACCGATACGGAGAATTTCCTCGTCAGGAAAAGTCTCTTGTGTCAATGCCTCGGCATCCTCGCGGGATTCTGTCCAGGCGACCATGATGTGTGCCGACGTCTCAATTTCAAACAGTGGCATCTTGCGGCCTCTTTACGTCCCGGTATCTCTGGGAAGGAGTATAAGGCACCAGTCGTATTTGCTCCACTGATCGCCACACTCTGCGTGAACGGAAGTTTAAAGGCCAGTACCAACCTGATTTTCCGGGCGAAATCGAAACGCTTCGAATACGCGAACTCGAATACTCAATTTCAGGTTGAAGGAATCAGAAGTCAACCTTCACATTTTCCCGCTGATAGATGGGCAAATGGCGGTAATAGACTTCGAGAGTCATGACGGCGAGGCAGGTCATGTAGAGCCGACCGCCCGAGCCGCCGTGAGGATCAGCGACGTTCCAGCTGCCGGTGGCATGTCCCTGTTTTAACTGGGTTTTGACAAGCTGGTCACGCATGACCGCGTTCCATCGCTGCCATTCAGGCCCACCCCAGTGGTGCATGACCTGTGTGGCGTAATAGTTGTAGTACATGTCTCCCTTAGCCGGTTTGGCTTTATCCAGATGAGCCACACCTTCCTTAAGTGCGGGCTTATTGGGTTCCCACCCCATATAGATGCGGCAGAGGAGTGCAGCGGCCGTCATTGAATTTTTGGCATCACCAGTTCCAGGAACATAGGTGTACTGAGAGCCACCATTCTTCGCACAGGCATCGAGGAACTTCTCGGCACCCCGGAAGGTTTGCGGAGGGACCTTGATCTTGCTCATCTGAGCACTTTTGAGAGCCATCACCTGCCAACCCACGACTGATGTATCACCGGCCTGGCGCGGCTGATATCGCCAGCCGCCATCTTTGGGATTCTGAGCGTTGACAATGAATTTGACAGCATTGAAGGCGGGTGTCCGTAAGCGCTCATCTTTGGTGAGAGCCAGAGCTTCGCAAAGGGCGATAGTGACCAGCCCCTGGGTATAAAAGCCTTCGTTACTGGAGACAATCCCTCGGAAATCGCCGCCTTCGGGAGTCACCTTCTGACTCTTGATCATGAAGTCGACGGCTCCCTTCATCTCCTTCTGGTAGTCGCCCTTTTTGTGGGTATGCCCACCACCCATGTATGCGAGCATGGCCATGGCTGTCGCACCGGTTTTACAGGCTTTTAAGGTTCCTGGCTGACTGCAATCGCATCCCTTCGTACCGACATGATTGAAGTTCCAGCTGCCATCGTCGGCCTGATGATTGGCCAGCCACTTGAGCCCGGTCAGAACGGCGGCCTCACTGGCATCATTCCCACCCTGCTCCTTCAGCAGTTGAGATTTGGCTGCTGCGGAACGACCGGCCATCGCATCGCCAATCTTGATGTTCAAGCCACTATCGGCCTCGACCGAGTCGAGTACCATCGAGGGATCCAGATCGTTGATGTTCGGCATATCGACCGGGACATCCGCTACATCGAGCGCATTCGATTCCGACTGATTGGGATCGACATTCGTCTGAATGATTTCTTCGGGTTGAATCAGCGACGTTTCGGTAATCGGCTCTGGCTCGACTTCATTGATCGAAGCAATCGTGGTGAAGATTTCTTCCAGTTGACGATTGTCAAAGACAATCATTGCGCACAAAAACAGAACGATGGCATGCAAAAAGGTACTCACACCGACTGTCACGGCGATTTCAGACCATTTGGCACCCTTGGTCTGTGCACCCTCGAGGCGAGCCGTTACGGAAGTACGTTCGGGAGTCCGAACTGCACCAGAATTCTGGATCGTTGTGGCCATGCAAAAGTATTCCTGTTCTGTGGAAGCCCCAGTGATGAGGAGTTCCACCAGATGGCGAATCGCCGACAGATATGAAATTGATCAAAGATTACTGATGTTTATTGATGCTACGAAGCTTCGACTGAGGGGTCAAGCACCCATCCTTAGCCTCTTACCCTGAAGATACGTCGATTGTTCGTCAAATTGATGATCAATGGTCATCTTTTTTGCAGATCAAACCTTCTCCGACAGAATCAAGTGGCCATGTGCTGATGTCGGAATGCAATCCACGTATTTTAAATCAGCCCCAGCGATCCAGCCACGATATTCTTCCAGACTGTAGGCCCGGCCTTCCGTCAGCGAAAAAAGCGCCAGCGAATAGAGGGCAATTTCCAGCGGGCCCGTCAAATCGCTGTTTAACAGCACATCATGAATCAGCAGGCGGCCACCTTCCGGCAATCCGGAAGTGGCCTTCGCCACCAGACGAGCACACTGGGGGCGATCCCAATCGTGCAGCACATTCGAGAGCAATATGTCGTCAGCCGGTGGGAAGGGATCGACCCACATATCCCCGGCATGCAATTCCAATCGATCGCGAACCCCCGTTTGTTCCGCCAACTCAGCGGCTATTTTCAGCACTTCGGGGCGATCAAAAATGATGCCTCTCCAGGTGGGGTACTTCTGCAGAACTGCCATAGTGTAAATCCCACTGCCGCCAGCAACATCCAGCAGAACTCGACCAGAACTGCCAGAATTGTCTTTGAGAATTTTTCCAGGTTGGCCTGCGGGAAGAACATCTGCAAACCGGGGAGCTACGTTCCACGCCCGGCCGGCCAGAGACAACGTCAAAAACCGGGCGGAGTCTTCGCGATCCATGGCCGATTCGGAACCCTCACGAAAAATAAAAGCGGCCCCCTGTTCACTCTCCGCTCCTTCAGGCCGGTCGGACTTCAATCTTTCCACCAATGCCAGTGTGCCAGCTGATTGTGCGGCCAGCGAAATGTAGCCACCCACACTGAAGGGGCTGGTAGTGACCAGATGATTTCTTGCCAGAGGTGTCAAGTCGATCTCGCCAGCCAGACGTTTGGTGAGCAGTTGCATGGCACAAAGGCCGGTGACAAGCACCTGTGTCGCTCGCTCGGACAGAACCAGGCGCCTCTGCAATTCGTCCAACGACAAAGGACTCTCGTTCAAAATGTCAAACACATGCAAATGGGCGACGGAAGCTGCCAGAAGTTCTGTCGCGAAGTTGCCTCGAAAGAGATCAAAAATCGGCGTGACATCTGTCGGTGGAAACCGTAGTGCATCTTTCACTGCCATGCCGAACTCCAGTATTCCATGATCAACTCAGGTTGTGATTTTGTCGACTGCAAAAGCAGGTCTGCGCATTACAAGCCCATCAAGGCTCGGGCAATTTGAGGGACATCGAGCAGACTCCAGTTCTCAGAGCGAATGTCTGGTCTGGAAGCAATCATGACCGGCCCTTCCGCGGGTTCGCGGCCTTTCGTCGCGAGCCTTCCATGCGAACCCTTAACGATGGAGGCATCCAGTCCGATCACGTCCATGTAGTAACGAAAGCCCAGTTTTTTCTGGAGCAGACGCCGGATGATGCGCAGCTTCGGGAACTTTAGTTGCGGATCGAGCAGCAGTTCTGTGGGGTCGTAACCAGGTTTACGATGGATGTCGATCGTGCGGGCATAATCCGGTGCCAGATGATCATCGAGCCAGAAATAGTACGTGAACCACGCCTGTGGTGCGGCAATCGCCACCAGTTCGCCAGAGCGTTCGTGGGCGATTCCCAACTCGACTTTACCCGCTTCGTCTAACACGCGCTCAATGCCTTCAGTCTGCTCCAGAAGTTTTTTGACTCTCGGGATATCCGACGCGTCTCGAACGTAGACATGGGCCACCTGATGATCACTGACAGCAAATGCCTGCGAAGCGCCACAATCGAGGGTTTCATATCCTAATGGCTCGCGGCGAGCGACCAGCAGGCCAGCCTCTCGGAGCACACGATTGATGTGCACAGGTTTTGACACTTCCGTAATCCCGTACTCCGAGACAACCAGAATTTCGGCACCAGATTCTCGGGCAGCCTCGATGACACGTCCCGCTTCGAGGTCGACTTCTTGCAAAGCTTTCTGAATGCGAGGATCGTGCGGGCCATATCGCTGGAGGTCGTAATCCAGATGGGGCAGATAAACCAATGTCAGTGACGGTCGATAACTCTTCATCACTTCGATGGAGGCTGTGGCAATCCAGCGGGAACTTTCGATTCCCGCCATTGGCCCCCAGAAGGATTGCAAAGGGAAGACCCCCAGTTTGCTCTGGAGAACATCGCGCAGTTCCGTGGGATGCGAATAGGAATCGAAGATTTTACGACCATCGGCCGGGTAGCTGGGCCGGGGAGTCATCGAGAACGCGACTGGTGCATACATGTTGTACCACCAGAACATTTTGGCGGTGGTCAGGCCCGGATCAATCGATGTCAACTGCTCGTAAAGTTTTGTCCCTTGTATCAATCGATTGGATTGCAGCCAGAGGCGCACTTCACTGGTGTCGCGAAAGTACCATCCATTGGCCACAATCCCATGCTGCGTCGCAGTTGTACCTGTGAGCATCGAGGCCTGTGCCGTGCAGGTGACTGCCGGAAAAACTCCGCTGGCGGGCGCTGCTGTACCGGCTTTGGCAAGTGCCGTAAGGTGTGGCGTGTGCTGACCCAGATGTTCGTATGTCAGACCCACCACATTGATGATCACCAGCGGCTGAGGCATAGGAGATGACTTTGTCCTGGCGGAAAGACTGGCGGATTCGAACAACAGACGACTTTCGAGACTGTTTACCGACATCTTTGAAAGTGGCTGAGCAGTGCTTCGTTCACTGCCACTGGTTTTTCCAGTGGAGAGAGATGCCCGGCATCGGCAATTGTGACGAACTGTGAGCCGGGAATATCGCGAGCCATTTCCGCCATCCCTTGTGGTGGTGTGATCTTGTCCTCGGAACCGGCCACGACGAGCACAGAAACGGAGCATTTGGCCAGTAGTTCTGTCGAGTCTGGTCGACTGGCCATGGCCCGCTGGGCGACAGCCAAACCACGGGCGGCCTGTGAGATCATCAGATCACGCACAAAATCAAAGAGTGCCGGCCGGTCTTCGTTGACATCCGGCGCCATCACGATCGGCATCATGGCCTCGGCAGCCACCCGGCTGCCTTCGACCAGCAGTTTATCAGCCATGGCCAACCGCTTCTGGGCAGCTTCGGCGGAATCGGCTTCACGTTTCGTATTGAGCAGTGCCAGCGAACGGATTCGATCAGCCGCCTGGCGCAACATCCCCATGGCGATGTACCCTCCCATGGAGAGACCCGCCACATGAACAGGTTGCTGCGGGGCAATGACATCCAGAAGGGCAAAGGTGACGATCGCATAGTCATCGATCGACAGGCTATCTTTCGCCAGCGAAGTCTGCCCGAAGCCGGGAAAATCGGGGACGATCAACTGATGATTCGCTGAAAGCGGCACCATCTGCTCGCGCCACATGCGATGAGTCAAAGGGAAGCCGTGCAGCAGAACAACGGGCGGCCCTTCACCTTGAACGACAGCAAAGACTCGACCGGCAGTTGTTTCAAAATAGGGCATGTTGGTGCAATCCCTGTTCCCTGAGTGCAGGCTTTCAATGAGTCATTACAGTCTATGCTCCAAGGGAACCCCGGCAAAGTGTCCGGCCGAATGGATCGTGCGGGAATGGAGGAAATGGTCACAGCCCGCCGACCTGCGCGTGCCGCGTAAACTGCAACCAATGTGCGTTGAGAAACCACTTCCACAGAAGATGTGATCAGAGTGCTGGCTGCCGAACGTCTTTACTACGTACAGAAAACAACATGTAACACGGACTCCAATAATCAACTTCGCGGCGGGTGGCTGGGGTTGAGTCTTCGAACCCCCAGCACTCTTCGGCACGGACTGGGGGTTCGCGAAGACGCACAACCCCAGCCACCCCCTACCAAAGAGCGCAGTTGAATACTGGAATCCGTATAAAATGAAAAAGGGCGGCTCACTCTCGATGAAGTGAGCCGCCCTGAATCTGAACCATCACGCAACTGTGGAAACACTCGCGTGAATGTTCTCGCTTGTTACGTGTGTCAGGTTTTACACGAAGAGTGAGGTAATGGCCTGGGCCTTGACCAACTCTCGTGGCTGGTTCAGGTGATTGTAGACGATCGTTTCCGGATGGATGCCAAACGAGTGGTAGATCGTGGCCAGAAGTTCTGCCGGATGAACGGGCGACTTGCTGGGGGCTGATGCCGTTTTATCACTTTCGCCATAGACGGCTCCTGGCGTAATACCTGCACCGGCCACCATGGCGGTATAGCAATAAGGCCAGTGATCGCGACCATCAGCACTGTTACCGTTACCGGACGTGCTGACGCCCTTTTGCGGGCTGCGACCGAACTCACCGACAGCGACCACGAGGGTTTCGTTGAGCAATCCACGCTGATCGAGATCGGTAATGAGACCTGACAGACCGGCATCGAACATGGGGCCGGACTGTTTTTTCATGCGATCTGTCAAACCAACGTGATGATCCCACGAGTGATTATCGCTGTTCGCCACTTTCGGCCAGACCACTTCGACCACACGGGTCCCGGCTTCAACCAGGCGGCGAGCCAATAGCAGGCTTTGACCGAAGGTGTTGCGTCCATAGAGATCGCGGGTAGCATCGTCTTCGGTGGAAATAGCGAATGCTTCCCGGGCGCGGCCGGAGATAATCAGACCGAGAGCCTGATCGTAGTATTCACCCAGTTTGTAGTCGGCGACGGCTTCATCCATGCGGGGCATGAGTGAATTGATCTGTTCACGGAGGCGTGCCCGCCGTTCGAGACGTGTCGCATAAACTTCGGGCCGCAATTGCAGATCGTCAATCCGAATACGCTCCATCTTGGCCATGTCCATGTCGTCGCCATCGGGATAGAGCGTGTAAGGATCGTAGGCTTTGCCCAAAAAGCCAGCCGTGCCTCCTTTGCCGACGACGTTACTTTCCTGAAGTGGTCTGGGGAGCATGACGAAGGGAAGCATCTGCTCTTTGGGTGGTTTCAAGCGGATGATGTTGGAGCCAAAGTTAGGAAAATCCTTGGGCGAAGGAGGTTCCAACTGGCCTGAAGGACTGACTTTATCTGTCGTGTAGCCAGTCATCATCTGATAAATGGCGGCGGTGTGATTGAAGAGGCCATTGGGCGTATAGCTCATCGACCGGATCAATGTGAATTTGTCATTCACCTGGGCCAGTTTGGGCAGAATCTCGGTGAATTTGACGCCTGGCAGTTTGGTCGAAATGGGGGCAAACGCACTGCGGACATTATCGGGAACATTTTCCTTGGGATCCCACAGGTCGAGATGACTCGGGCCCCCTTGAAGATAGACCAGAATAATGCTTTTGGCTTTGTTCCAGCCCGGGCCACCGGTGGCGAGAGCCGAATCATTGGCCTGTGCCTTGAGGCCCAGCATCTGACCGAGTGAAAGACCAAACAGGCCAGTACCGCCCACACGCAGCAAAGCGCGACGCGAAACCCCGAGATGGGGATCGCACATATCTTTTCCAGCTTGACCGGGGATAACTAACATGGCGAGGTGCCCATAAAAAGTTGCAGGTTCAAAAGTTTATTCGAAGTCGTTCTTTGGATGATCGACCCAGTGTGCTCGTTCTCAGTTCGTGAAACTCAATCTCTCGACTGACACTGGGAAAACCTAATCTTGTCTAGTGGTTAAACAGAAACTCGGGACTGTTAATGAGAGCCCAGGCGACATCCTGCACCATCGTCAACCGGAGATTTTCCAGTTGCTTTGTACTCATCTCTTTATCTGTGCGGCGTGAGACGAGCAGACGATCTTCCGGGATGGGCTGTTTCGCTGTCGCGACGGCCTCCTGAAGTGCGACATGCCTGGGATCAGGTGGTAATGGAGAACTTAGCCTGGCAATTTCGGTTTCAATTTTCCGAAGTCCTTCATCCTGAGCGATGATGAATTCTTCGAGGGCGGCCTGCATTTCTGGTGTACGAGCTTCTGGATTCAACACGGCCATTTCGACCAGAGGCGGCAAGCCCACCTGAAGCGGAACGGAGGCGGTCGTGAGCGAGATCCGGAATCGGCCCAAGGCGTGCAAACCATCGGTGTAACGCTGATCGAGCAGGAACGTCAGTTGAGTGCCGGCTTCAAAGTCGATGGGCTGATCGAATTCGAAGGTGGCCCAGTGAGTTTTGCCGACTTGAGGATGAATGGCCCAGCCATTGTTGTTGGGGTTCCGTTTACCGTCGAAGGCGGTTTCTACCGCATAATTCTCCTGTGAGAAATCGGCGACGGCCCGCTTGAGTTTGAGCTTCTTCTTTTGCTTCGGTTTATCGAGCGGTGCCGCTTCGACTTCGATTTCTGTCAGGACAAAGTTGCCGCCGGGGGCCAGACCCGGGCCGCGCGAAGGAAGTCTGACATCCGTCAACGCTTCGAGGCGGAAGCCGGTAATACCGCGCACCTGGGTCTCTGCCACAATGGTGTAGAGGTGGTTATTGCCGGGCTTGCTCTCAGCGAGAATCGATTGATCAGGCTGGATGGTGAGCGAGGCATTCAGGCTCGATTTGGCCTCTTTAGGGACAACTGTGTGCCATGCCGGCGATAGCTGTTCGATGGGAACTGGTGATTTCCACTCTTTCACGAGCGTTTCTTTCAATTCTTCACGGCGTTTCTGGCTGGCCTCCTGTTGTTGAGCCAAAGTCTGCTGTCTCTGCTGTTCCTCCTGCATGCGCTTCGGGAGAAACTCTGCTTCAAAGCTCTGCAACTCCTTTTCGGCCAGTGCCAGGCGTTCAAGACGCTGGGCTTCCAGACGGGAGAAGATTTCTTTCCACTGGGCTTCGCGCTGCTGATAAAGCGTTTCCACCTTGCGATGATCACCCGCAATCTGGTTCATGCTCTCGACAGCTGCATTGACTTCGGCATCTGTGGCAGGGCGTCCGACCATTCTGAGGAAAACTTCATTGATCAGTTGCTTGTCATCGGTGATCTGCTGTGTGAGTTTGGCCAGTTCGTTGGCAGGATCTTCGACCGCTTCGGCCACTGTGGGACCACTGATGAGTGCCATGACAGGTCCTAACTGCAACCCGCTGCTCCGTTCGCATTCACAGGCACTTTCACGAGTGGGGCGACCAAAAGTATTGAGGAAACCACTGGGTAATTCGACTCCTGAATCGGGAAGTGCAGCGGCCCGTGCTCCTGCCGGCACACCAGGAAACTTCGATACGGCCCCGGTCCCGCGGAAGATCGAATCAAAGAGGACTTCTGCAGGAAGACGGCGAGCCATGGCGTGCGAGTAGTTGATTTTGTCGTCTTCGTTCCATTTGTTGGCATCGACAGAAAGCTGGTATGTGCGCGATTTGCAGATCAGCCGCATCATGTGCTGAGTGTCGAAACCGTGCGTGAGGAACTCGCGAGTGAGCTCATCGAGCAGTTCGGGATTACTCGGCGGGTTTCCGGCGCGAATATCATCAATCGGTTCAATGATCCCGACACCCAGCATGTAACCCCACAAACGGTTGACATAGCTTTTCGCGAAGTAGCGGTTGTCTGTGGACGTCATCCAGCCGGCCAGCTGCTCCCGACGCGATGCCTGCTCGGGCAAGTTGGCATTCACTTCGTAAGGGAAGCGAGGTGGTGCCACCGCCTTGGTGCGATCATGTATCACATCGCCTGAGGACTTGTCTTTGATGATCTCGTAAAGAGGTGTGGCCCCTTCGACGGCTGTTCCACCAATGCGGCGATCTCCCGAGGCAGGATCTCGTTCGCGATCAATCTGGGCGAAATAAGCAGCCGTTTCGTAATACTGATCCTGAGTCCATTTTTCGAAGGGATGGTCGTGGCATTTGTTGCAGTTGAAGCGAATCGCCAGGAACAAATGGGTGGTGTTCTCCATAGCATCTTCGGGAGTCCGCAGGATCTTGAAGTATGAGGCTGCGGGCTGGTCTTTGTTTGAACCTTGCGCGGTCAAAACTCTGCGGGCGAACTCGTCATAAGGGAGATTGCCAGCCACCTGTTCCCGAATCCATTGCCGATAGGCGGCCGCACCTTCGGCTCCGAGGAACTTGCGATTCACCTGCAGTAAATCGGCCCATTTGTTGGTCCAGAATTCGACATAGTCCGGGCTCCCGACAAGTTGATCGACCACTTCGTCGCGTTTGACACGCGTGGGCCTGGGATCTGCCAGGAAAGACCTGACTTTGTCAGCCGTGGGTGGCAGGCCCGTCAGGTCAAGATTGACCCGGCGGAGAAATTCAGCATCTGAGCAGAGCCCGCTGGGCTGAATCTTCATTCGCCCCCACTTGTTGGCCACGAGTTCATCAATGCGACCCCAACTTTCAGGCGTTTGCCAGGCAAATCCAGTGCGATCCCCCATCACGGTGAGCGTCGTTGCGGCGTAAGCGCCTTCAAAGCGGGCGAGAATGGGAGCTTCACCCCGGCGCAGAGATGTCAACAGGCCCGAACGGCTGGCGGTCGCCACCTCCATATTGCCCGTCTCAATAAATGACTCGCGAGTCACATCCCGCCGTGCTCCATCGGCATAGGTGGCCATGACACGGAACTGTTGCTGCCCGCCCACTTTCTGGATGATAGGATTCTCGGGCTCCAGACTGATAGAGGTCACTCGCGGCGTCGAGAGATTGAGTTTGGCACCCTGAGCGATCCAGCTTTCGATAATGGAGTAATAGATCTCGTCGCGATTGAGCAGATGTCCGCCGACGTGGGGTGTCACCATCGTGGGCTTTAAGAGCATGAGGCTGTCTTGAGGTGAAGCCAGATTGATACGTCGGCCAGCCAGATCGTCGGTGAACCCCCGCAGATCAAACAGCGGGTCATAGCCTCGCAATGAGAGCTTGAAACCATTCTTGCCTTGAGCCGCTCCGTGGCAGGTTCCCTGATTGCAACCCAGCTTTGACAACACGGGATTCACATCACGCACAAAGTCGACCGGGCTTTCCTGGGCCGGCCAATGAGCTTTAACCGAAGTTTTGGCGGAGAGTTCGCCCCATTGAATCACGAGCTCACCTGCACCGGTCTCGCGAGGTTCGACCAGCCCGGTGGGAGAGACGACAACGAAGGGTGCCTGACTTGTCGAATACTTGACCAGTCGCGTGCCATCGATCACGTCGCCGTTATCCAGTTTGGCGAAGACCAGCAGTTGCACAGATGAAAAACGGCTGGTGAACTCCAGATTTTCCGGAGCCATTGACAATGAGACAATTGTCCGGCCAGAAGGCAAAGATTCCTGGCTGGAAAGCCCTTCCTGACTCGCTGTCGCGGGTGGAGCCACCTTCTTTGTGGCGGCTCCTGCGGAAGCCGTCTGGTCATTCTGCGCGAGATTGACAACTGGGAAAGTTTTCGTCGGTTCGCCAGTGGTCGCGTTCATCTGCCGGAGCAGACCGTCGGCTCCACCAATTGCCAATGTCTGCCCATCGGGCGAAAAGGCGAGTGTGTAGAGCGAACTTTCTGGCAAGCTCCCCTGGGCCAGAACTTTCGTGTTCAACGTGAGGTACTTTTCGAGCTTCTCTTTCTCTTCGGCTGACCGGGAAGTGACCACTTTCTGATTAATTGCTTTGATGTCATCAGGAAGTGACGTATCAAATGTGTAATCATAAATCGCCCAGTGGCCCTGGCCATCGAGAGAAGAGGCTGCTGCAAAACGCTGACCATCGGGGCTGACTGCCACGGAGAAGATTCTTCCCGGCAGAGCGGGCATATGCCGGATGAGGTTGGCATCATCACCAATCACGCGATTCGTCACGCGGAAAACACGGTACACGCGGGCAATACCGTCGGATCCACCGACAATGATCTCATCGCGCTCAGGATGCCGGGCAATGGCCTGTATGCCGCCTTTGAGTGCACCGGGTGTGATCGAAGTCACGTTATCAACAAACCGCTGAGTGGCGACTTCGGTCAGTTTGGTCGTCATATCGCGACCGACAGAAATCAAGTGCGAGCCATCCTTGCTGAAGACGGTATCGCGCACCCAATCACTGTGTGCCCCTTGAAACAGCACCTGCTCTCCCGTGGCGGCATTGAAGGCTCGGACAGAATTATCAGCCCCGCCCAGCGCGACGAGTTTTCCATCGGGTGACCAGCTTCCGCCATAGAGGGTATCGAAAGTGACTGTAGCCGACGTTTCGAGCGACCAGTCTGCAGTTTTCCAAATCTGGAATTCGCCCGTGCGACCAGGATTTCCACCGACGATGAGAACACGGGTCCCATCAGGCGAGAACCGGACAGTCTCAATGCGTTCCGATTGTCCAATCAAGCGAGCGACCACAGCACCTGTCGTGCTGTCGAGAATCAACGCTTCATGGAAGCCTGCCACTCCAAGGAGCTTGCCATCCTTGGAATAGTCCAGCGAGGTGATCAATGGGAGCCGGCTATAGACGGGGGGATGCTCCTGATCGAAGATTCTCAGTTCTGCAGGTGGAGAATCATCTTTGGCACCCTCGCGAATCCAGCGCGTCACCAGATCAATTTCCACCTGTGAAAGGGCGGGGAGGCCTTTGGGCATTTCGGCCTGCCCTTTGTCATTCCGCTGGATTTGCGAAATGAGGTAGCTCTCTTCGGGCTTGCCGGGAACGATCGAGGGCGAGCCGGTTTCGCCCGGCTTCATCATGCTGGCAAAATCAGTGAGAATGTACTCGCCCTGCGATTTAGCCGCCTGGTGGCAACCTGAGCATCGAGACTGCAGCAATGGCTTGATCTGAGAATGAAAGCTGACAGGCTTGGTCTCGGCACCCTCTTTAGGCTGATCTTCTGCCCATGACGAGGCAAGTCCGATGCTGCTGGCAGCCATCAGAATGGCGAACGTGGCGCGACAGAGAAGATTGCGAACAAAAGACAACAGATCCGCAAGGGATGGGAACGATTGTCCAAAAAGGCAGGCGGGTTGAGGCATGGCACATCCGGAACCGAAAGGAGCGGTCAACAATTGTTGCAGTTTTGGCTGCAACCAGAAACCGTTCCCTTGAGCCTCATGATGCTCGTCTTGCGGTTTGCACTCGTAAGCTTCATCCGTCAGCACAAATTTATGCTGACTCAGACGTCGCGCTCACTACGGCAATACCCGACTTGCCAGCCCAGCTCCGTGTGAAAACATGACGAATCATCGCATGTCGCACACAGCGCCGGAGCCATGAAACTCATGGGAACACCCGGCGCCAGTCCACTTTGCCAAAGAATTTTCTGTGGTGATTCATGCGTCACAACAGAAATTGAAGATCCCTGACAAAGGGTAGCTCGAATCATCGAGCAGGCTATTAACACACTTTAGGCTATCGGACTTCTGACAAAATTCAAGCCAACTTTTATTTGTCTTTGTGTTCTGAGGGTTTCAGATCGTTTTTCCCTGACCAGGAATTCCGCACAAGAACTTCTATATAAGCCGTGTTCTGGCGCGGCTCGCCGCAGGAATCAAAGGCGTTTTCTGAAAAGCCTCGCACGAATTGTTCTCACAAAATGAAGCGAACTCGCGTATCTCTTCACATCGTCTTCCGGATCTGGCTTTAAATTGCGGATTTTGATCGGGCGAATTACCGGAGAAGTGCCAACAGAGCTGCCTGACTCGTCTCAAGGTTGTTGATCACTATTTTTTCGACTCCACTGTGACCCGATGTTCAGCTTCAGGTGTCATCCTGACGGTGGGAATGGAAAGATTGTGAGGGTTCTGCCAAGAGGCGTATTGCCTATCTTTGAGAAACTTCGATACGATCCGTAAAGCCGGTGTGATTGTGGCAGGTTTGTTCCCATTGAATTCAGGGATGTTGGAATGATTCAGCGATTGCCGTCTCGAGCGGTGGCAGGTCTTGTCGCATGTTTGTGCTTCATGGCTGCCTCCACGATTTTTGCCCAGAACCTGGGGAAGACCTCCTCCAGTGAGCAAACGACTGCTCGCTTGGCTGCGGATATGATCAGTAAGTACCACATCGGCCAAAAGCCGGTGGATGACCGAATTTCCCAACTGACGTTTACCCGATACTTGAAGGATCTTGATCCGGCGAAGCTCTACTTCACCAAGGCAGATATCGACGAATTCAGTCCCTACAAGGACAAGCTGGATGACCTGCTGAAGGCGGGGAATGTGGAGTTTTCCCATCTGGTGTTCCAGCGTTATCTGCAACGACTCACCGAACGGGTGGCGATTGCTCACCAACTGATTGATTTGCCCCACGACTTCACCGTTGATGAATCGATGGTGACCGATGGCGATCTGCTGGCGTACGCCGCCACTCCCGAAGAGCTCAACGAACGCTGGAGAAAACGCATCAAGTTTGAGCTCGTCTCGCTCTTGTTGGATGACAAAACGATTGAAGAGGCCAGGAAGCAGGTGCATAAGCGCTACGACACGCTGCTGAAAGCTGCCAAGGGAACGGAACCTTCCGAGATTCTCGAGATTTATCTTTCGGCTGTGGCTCACTCGTTTGATCCCCATTCGAGCTATATGTCGCCTCAGACTGTGGAAGATTTCCAGATTTCGATGCGATTGAGCCTCGAAGGGATTGGAGCGGCTCTGCGTTCCATCGATGGTTATGTCACGGTTTCTGAAGTTGTGCCTGGTGGTGCCGCCGAGAAGGATGGCCGTCTCAAAGCGAATGACAAGATTGTCGCTGTCGCCCAGGACGGTGAAGATTACGTCGATGTTGTCGAGATGAAGCTTAATCGCGTGGTCCGCCTGATTCGTGGCATGGGCGGTACGAAAGTGAAGCTCAAAGTGGTGAATGCTGCTAACGAGACCAGCGAAGTCGTATTGACCCGTCAGAAAATCGAACTGAAGGCCCAGGAAGTCAAGGGGGAGATTATCCCGCTCGAAACTCGCATTCCTGGTGCCAAGGGCCGGATTGGTGTGATTAATATTCCATCGTTCTACCGTGATTTTGGTGGAGCACAGGCTGGACAGGACAATTTCAAAAGCACGTCCCGCGATGTTGCCAAAGCCCTGCAGGAATTTGACAAGCAGGGTGGAGTCGATGCCGTCGTGATTGATCTGCGAATGAATGGCGGCGGTGCCTTGACCGAAGCGATTGAAGTCTCAGGGCTGTTTATCGATCAGGGACCAGTGGTGCAGATCAAGGAACCCAACGGCAAAATCAAGTCTTACGACGACGAAGACCCCGGAGTGATGTACAAGGGCCCGCTGGTCGTCCTGTGCAATCGACTGAGTGCTTCTGCCTCGGAGATCTTTGCAGCGGCGATCAAAGATTATGGCCGTGGGATCGTGGTGGGTGATACCACAACGCACGGTAAGGGGACTGTGCAGCATGTGATGCCGATCAGTAATCGGATGTTCTCAGTACTCAACAACCAGGATCTGGGTTCGGTCAAGCTGACCATTAATCAGTTCTACCGGGTCAATGGTGACAGCACGCAGAACCGTGGAGTTCCTTCGGATGTGGTGCTCCCTTCACTTGTCGATCACATGGATCTGGGGGAATCCTTCCTCGAGAATGCACTGGCTTTCGATCAGGTTCCCAAGGCGGCACATCCTATTTATGACATGACACCTGCCAATGTTCTGGCTGCTCTGAAAGAACAAAGTGCCCGTCGTATCGCTGCTGAAGCTGACTTTGACAAGATTCGTAATGATGTCACACGCTTCGATGCTCGCAAGAACCGCAAGACGATCTCTCTGAATCAGGAAACGCTCAAGAAAGAGCGCGATGAAGAGAAGGCTGTGGAAGAGATCCGCAAGGAAGAGGAAGAGCACGAAACCAAGGGAACCAATGGGCCAATCTTCAAGAAGACGCCCTATAATGATGAAGTGCTCAAGATCGCCAGCGAGTATGTGACCTTGCTGCGTCAGGCGAAGACAGCCAAGCGATAATTCGAATTGGATTAGGCCGGGCTGCTGAAATTTTGCAGTTCGTCAAATGTAAAGATCTGAGGGGCGGCACACTTTCATAGTGTGTCGCCCCTCGGGCTTTTGGTGTGCCTTTCAAGTATGAACTATGCAATGAAGCTTTCCGAGAACATGCTTGCTCAGAGCCGCAAGCATGGCACTTTTCGAGGTCTGAAGCATGGTGCGTTTGGGGAGAGCTGTGAGCAGCTGAGGCCAGTTACTTCAAGGTTTCCAGGTAGCTCAGCAGATCGCGGAACTCTTGAGGAGTCATTTGCTGAATCAGCCCTTTAGGCATGAGCGATTCCCTGGAGACGGACTGCTCTTCGATCTGATCAAGCGGGATATCCGAAACGACTCCTTCGTGATTGCGGATGCGAATCATCCCCTTGGGTGAGCCATCGGCCAGCATGCCGGTGATGGTGCGACCATCGGTCATTTCTAACGCGAGAGTGGAAAACTGGGGCGAGATTTCCCGACTGGGCTCGATGATCGATTCGGCGAGCTTCTGCCGGTTCATCGTGCGGGCAATCCCGCTCAGATCTGGCCCGACATTACCACCCGCACCATCGACGCGATGACATTTCGCACAGGCTGTCCCATCGGCTGAGAAAAAGACGCGACGGCCTGCAAGATGGTCTCCAGGAGAGATCCAATCGATCGAGGCTGAAGTGGTGATCTGCTCCCCTGAAGCTGTGGCGAGCCTGAGTTGCTCAAGCACATCGCCTTGTCTCGTGGATTGGATCTTTTCAATTTTTCGAGCGAGTTCCGGCGAGGCGGCAATTTGTGGTTTGAGCACATTTCGCAAAGTGCGAATGGCACTGGACTGAATTCGCGGGTCTGACGAATCGAGCAGTTTCAGGATTGAAGGAGTAATCTCTGCTGATGACTGGGTTCCAGCTTCTGCTGTGGTTGGTGGTGGCAATATGAGACCGGCGAGAGCATCCAGACGCAGTTCGACTGGTAGAGACTCATCGATCGCAATGTTCGTCAGCAGTTGCTTTCTGGCGGGTTGACTGGCACGGGCCAGCGAGCGGACGGCTGCGGTGCGTAATGGCTCGGGACCTTTGAGAGCTGCCTGAAAAAACTGTTCGTTGAGAGCGAGATCATCGGGGCTGATGAGTTCGAGAGCGAGTGCCCGGATCCCTGGATTCTGTGTACTGTCGAAGAGAATCGGCTTTGCCAAAGTCGCCGGGGGAGCCTTCTCAAACTCGGCTGGTGGCTGGCCGGAGGTCATGGCACGAGCCGCCAGTGCCGCGAGAAAGAGATCTTTGGAGGATAAATCTCCTGCGAGAACCTGTTCGATCCATTTCTGGGCATCTGGCAAGCGATCTTCGGCCACGGCCTGTACCAGCAGCCGACGAACAGAGGGATGCGGACTCGTTGCAGCCAGCGATAAGACTTCGGGAGTCAGTCCTTTCTGCTGCCTCAATGCGAGAAACGCCAGTTCGGCGGCGTAAGGATTCGTGGCGACTTTCAGAGCCTGAATCAACTCCTCTGAAGGCTGTTTGGCCGATTCGACCAATCGACGACTGAAAACAAATGGATCTGCCAGTCCGGAGGATGCAGAGGAACGGGGTGCCCCCATGGCAACTGGAACATCTTTGGACGAAGTGGCTAGTTTGGGTGAAAGTTTCCACACGCGGCCCTGCCCATGCAGCTGGTAATCGCGTTTGACCCAGTCACTGAAGTAGACATTCCCGGCGGCATCCTGCTGGATGGAAACAGGGCGGAAATCTTCACCACCAATCACAATGGTTTTGAACTCGGCACTAAAGGAGGTTCCTCGTGGCTTCAGCATGTATTGTTCAATCCGATGATCGCCCCAACTGGTGACGAGCAACGTCTGGTTATAGTCAGCAGGGAAACCTTTCCCCGAATGGACAATGATGCCCGAAGGGGCTTCACCAGTGCCGCAGACCATGGGGAGTGTGCCGGGAATTTCGCCATTCCAGGAGGTGAAAGGATGTGTCCCTTTGCGACCATTGCGGAAGCGGTAGCCGTAATCTCCACCTTCGATGATGTGAAGCAATCGGCAGGGAGGACGGCTGTCGGGATCGTTATCGACTGTGAACCAGTCGCCTGCCTTTGTGAAGGCGCTGGCATACGGGTTCCAGAAACCTGTGGCGACCTGTTCGAGTGCATGGCCGTTGATATCGCAGCGATAGACATTGCCCCCTTCGCCGCCGCCAGCAATGACTTTTCCATCGGCCCCTTTGAGTTCATAAGAGGCCCCCAGGTTTTCGCCGCAGCCAAAGATCAGTTTTCCGGAAGGATGCCAGGCGAGGCCTGAGAGTCCATTGTGTGGATAGTTGCCTGTGGTCTCGAAATTGATCAGCACCTGGGATTCATCACATTTCCCGTCGCCATCGTGATCCTGACATTTGAGTATCTGAGACCGCGTGGCAATGAAGACCAGGTTTCTGGTGGCTTCCCGGGCGAGAGGATCGCGTTCGCCCAAGAGAAGACTCATCGAGTTTTTGAGATCGTCTTTGAAGATGGTGAGAGGAACTTCGGTGGGTTTAGAAGCGTTTCCTGAAGCCTGACTTTGGGGCTGAAAGACGAGCACACGATCTTGCGGATGCCTGGAATAACTGCCGGGACGAAAGTGGGTGTTGTTTTCGATGACCCAGATGCGGCCCTGAGAGTCAACTTCGAGCCCGGTGGGAGTGGCAATGGCGGGGGAATCGAGAACGCATTCCAGTTGCAGGCGATCGTCGAGAACTTTGGGGGGAACTTCGGCGGCAGGGAGAAGCGAGATCCAATTCCCCACGACGAGAAGAGCGGCAGCAAATTGATTGGTCAGTTTCCGCATGTATCGGCTTTCGCTGCAGGATGTGAATGCCAGGTGTTTTGCAGCATCATCCTGTTTCGGTCACGCGAAAACAATTGACCATACTTCGATGTTTTCAAGGCAATTCTGGAATCATGTTTTTATGGCCTTTCAAAGGAACGATGGGCTCTCTTTGGACCCATGATTCACGCAACAGCTTTTCGCTTTCTCCAAACATCGGTACCCAAATCCATCCGCGATTGTTCATCAAGAACGACGTGCAGATCGTTCAGAATCATTTCCAGCGACTATTGACGCTAAAAACATCGCAATAAGCGACTTCAGGCCGAAACCTTGCTTGGTCACTTCGTCAGGCGTTCGATGAACTGATCGACAATTTTATAATGCTGAACAGGTTCGACATGACCAAACACCGCGATAAAGCCCTCGCTTGAGCCGCCTGAAGGGCCTTGAAACGTCTTCAGCTCTGGCGACCATTTGAATTCATATTTTTTTGGTCTGCCTGGTTGGCTTTCGTCATATAGAACCACCAAGGGATAGCCATCGGGAGATTCTTCGATGGACCATCTCCATAGTGCATGAGGTTCTGTGTTTCGTGAGTACCCGAAATTTAAGATCAAAAGCGATTCTTGTTTTTCGGAGAAAGGGGTAATGACCAGCCACTGGCCAGACCAAGTATAGTGGCCGGCGACTGGATCTGGACGATTCTCTCTTCTACCATACTTCACCAATTCCGGGATGCCATCGCCATTAACATCCCTTATGATGTCATCTGGTTCAATAACATTCATCCCACCATAAGGGAGTATGTAGCGACCTCGATAGTCGACAAAATCAAAGACTGTACTTGAGCCATCATCACGAGAATTTCTGTAAACCACATACAGCGGATGTCCACTGGTACTATTTATCACTTGGACATTTTCCACTTTACGATGGTATAAGCGGCCAGGCTCTTCACTATGACAACGCCACCAGGCATGGAGTTTGTCGTAGACTTCCTGGGCATTTTCCCCCAGAAGTTCGTGAACAATCTTCTCAGGGACGACGTCTTTCGCGACCTCGCAATCCCGTTTTCGCTGTGCGGCAGCCTCTTGTGCCTCTCTTTTCTGTAACGCTCGATACTCCTTCAAAAGTTGCATCTTTTTATGGGGATGGTCAAAGTGAAATGCTCCCCGGGCGACATCATATTGAATGATTAATCCATCAAGGAATGGAACGTCGTCGCGACTGATGAGATAGAGAAAACCACCAACAACCTGGCAGGTAAAGCCCTCCCTGCTGGTCGTACCGTCAATACCCATGTCGTATTGAGGAAATGGTATATTGCCAATCAGCGATGCGTCGAGCCAGACGGACTTGGCTCCCGGATTTTCATCGAAGACTTTCCTCAGGGCCATCTCGGCCTCAGGACTCATGAAGATATTGGCCGCTGGAATCGACTTGGATTTTATCCCTAATAATGAAGCCAATTGAGCGATCAGAGATTTCAACACCCACAAACTCCTGAACCAGCGAAAGTGACTGAGCGAACCATTCCGCAGAGAATATCAACCCATTCTGTGAATGGGTTGGACTCTTTGCCAGAGCAGGCTACCACCACTTCGAGATGCGATTCCAGAGTTTTTCTAAACTGCTTTCCTGGCCTTCAACCACCGGTGGACGATCAAGGTCGGAGTAGGGGTAATAATTCGCGGCCATCAGCTTTTCGAGAAGCGCCTGTCCGCCATGCTGGCGGGCGTAATCCATTTCGACGCGATGAATCTCCATGATCAGCATGAGGCCGAAATCGGCATGTGCGTCTGTCATGCCATAAGCGTCGAGAATCAGGCAGCGCCCGCCGACAACTTCCATATCGCTCGGAAACTCTACGGTTTCGAAGGGATTGAGCTTCGCCTGAGCGCTATAGGGAGCCATCATGTTGAGAATGGCATTGATGGTGTAATGCATCTTCCCGAAGGGAGTTTCGGGCTTTTGTGCATCCTCCAGCGAAAGATCATGGCGGGTGAACATGACGAACTCATAGGTGGTGAAGACATTGTTGGTCGAGCCTTCGCTCGGACTGTTCGAGAGCTCCTTGGTGGCAATGCCTGTTCCCGGAATGAGATGTGGGTAGTAATAGAGGTCGAGCCCGCCACCCACCGCATACGGGATGATGGCGTGCATGACCATGTCGTGCTCTTCACCCAGCAATTCGACCATGCGGGCCGATTTCTCAGCGTACCATTGGGATTCGAGAGAGTCTTCCCCTTCCTCAAGCGGTTGATCACTCATCCGGAACCGGCCCTTTATCGATGACTGATGGCTAGGATTCTACAGATTCCCATAAACAACTGCGTGGCGGGTGGCTGGGGTTGAGTCTTCGAACCCCCAGCGATCTACGGCACAATCTGGGGGTTCGCGAAGAGGCTCAACCCCATACACCTTATACCAAGGAACGCAGTCAAATACTGGAATCCGTATTCCATCATTTAAACCCAGCCACGGAGCATGATCAATCGACAATCCGCAGTTTGAACTCATCGGAGTTGCCGCGAAGTTCGGGGGCGTACATGGCGTGTCCGCGAGCGGGTAAGGCACTGAATTGCCCTGGGATTTCGGCTCTCAGACGATAGCTGACCTGATGCCGTCCGCGTGGCAACGATCGGACAAAGAACGCCACGCGTTCATCGCGGAATTCGACAAAAGCCCCCAGTTCATTGCCTGTATAGCCGCTGCGGAGATCGACCGCTTCACTTCCTGCGGCTTTGAGATCTTCAAAGAGCAGGTACTCGTAATCGTTCTTGGTTTCGATGATCAATTCGATTTCGAGAAGGTCGCCACTTTTCAGTTCATCGAGACGGGCCAGCGGGGTCTTCTTAAAGCCGGCCTCATCGACATTTTGTGCCGCACCGGTTTGAGTGGGGCGGACGCCGTCTTTCACAATCGGATCGAGCCGATAGAACTTGCGATCGACTTTGACTTCTAATCCTGCTGCTGGGATGGGATCTTCCAGAGAGAAGTAACTGACATCGACATTGAAGTAGACCGGCCCGGCCCCTTTGCGGCGGAATTCGACGCGATGAGCCCCTGTGGTTAATTCGTCACCAGTGACCAGCAGGCGTGTCTGGGCGGTGAACAGGTTCTCTTTCGAGAGAGCGACTTCCTGGCGCAGCTTGCCGTCAAGCCAGACTTCGACTGTCATCTGAGGATTGAGTTCTCCTGTCGCTTTGAGATATTCGATGAAGGCTTCAATGACCAGCGCCGTATCGCGAGTGCTGTTCCAGTAGGTGGCATGCCGGCGATTGTTGAGCAGGTACTTGACCAGTCGGGGAGCGACCTCGCTTTGGGGATTGGTGCGTACGAGGAGCTTGAGGTACGTGGCCATCGCTTCGATATCGCTGCCATGCCAGAGCCACCAGCGATTGCCAGCGGGAAGTTTGAGGAATGCGGTTTCGTTCGAAGCATCCTGAACGACGAACTGGCCGATGTTTTCCTGCAGCATGGCGAGTTGTTCGGCTCGGCCTTCGGCATGCAGGGCCAGAGCGAATAGACTCATCGAATAGACCGACAGATCGACTCGATCGCGGTAGAGAAACTCCCGCATTTCGGCTGAAAACTGGCGGGTTTCGCCCAGGACTGAAAAGACCAGTGCATCGGTATCATCGGCTTTGGATTTATGGTTATGAGCTTCTTTGGGGAGTTTCAACCAGCGGAGTTCTCCTGCCTGATAATTCTGCAACCAGGCAATGCCACGAGCTAATGATTCTTCGTTGACAGGAGCACCGTTTTCTTTGGCGAGGAGCAGACCATGCACCACAACTGCCGTGGTGTGTGGCCAGGAGTGTTCGCCAAAGCCGCTGAACCAGCCCCAGCCACCGTCGGAGAGTTGCATCTCGACCAGAGCCTCCAGCCCCTCCCGGCTCATTTTGGCCACTTCGGCCTCGTTGAAGACCGGCTCGCGGTTGAAGCGTTTCCAGCGAACCGCTCGTTCATCCGGCCCGGCAGCCTCTTGAGGATTGAGCTGGCTCCGTTTGGCGGCGATCTCCTGAAGTGACAGATTCATCGACAGGAGCAGTCGCTGCGTGGCGAGTGTGGGCAGAAAGCGGTTGAGTGTCTGCTCAGTACAGCCATAAGGAAATTCGACGAGATAAGGGAGAGCGTCGACAATGGCACCTGCCAGAGTGGGCGAGTAGCGAACATCGAGAATGGCGGTTTCGGGCCGGCGCTCGGCTGGTAATTTGAATTCGACAGCCAGTGAATCAACGCCGGGCTTGAGCGTCCCGGCAAATGGTTCCTGTCTGGGGGCACCATGCACATAGACCGGGAACTTCATCTGAGTGGCATCGGATTCTTTAGTTGAGCGGGCAATCATGCGGATGGTGGCTGTCCCTTCGCGAACGACTTTGACCCGCCAATCGACGCGGACTTCGGCTTGACCATCGATCACGACGTCCGCAAGCGCAGGTGTGAGCAGTTGGAGGGTGTCGCCCTCGAACTCGATATTCACCTGAGCGGCCAGAGCCTCAGCGAATTCGTTGCGAACGTTGGCAGAGAGCACCACTTCGTCTTTTTCGACGAAGAATCGTGGTGCCTGCAGACGGACAATCAGGTTCTTACGAGTCACAACCTGCGAAGTCGCTTCGCCGACTTGAGCCTGTGGCCCCATAGCCCACGTGCGGAGTTTCCAACCGGTGATGTTCTCGGGCATTCTGAATTTGACGACAGCGCGGCCCGATTCGTCGGTGATGATCGAACCATTCCAGAAGGCAGTATCGGCGAACTCCTGTCGAACAGTGACGGGGGCGGCCTCGATTTGTGTCATGTTCAGGGCGACGGCATCAGCACTTTCCATTACTTGAGATTTGGACATCGGAGCGGCCATCGCAGCCATAGGTGCACCGGGGGCACCACCTGCCATGGCGGAGAATCGCTCCGCATTGTCCATTCCACCCCGGCGAACACCAAGACCTCCGCCGAAACGTTTTCTCAACACTTTGTCATCAACATCCATGCTGCCAAAGAGACCAATAGGCTGCAGAACCACTTGATGAGGCATGCGGGCGGGGAACGACGTGCGCGAGAGATTGTTTTCGTTCTGGGGAGTATGACTGCGTTTCCAACTCCAGAAGAATTCACGAATGTCGCCTGAGAGTGGGCCGCCGGCAATGGCATCAATGCTGCGGTCGTAGACCGAGAGCGCGAGTTGACCCACAAATGGCTGACCGAGTTTATCTTTGATTTCAAGCGTGGCCTGAGCTTCACTTCCTGGCAGATACTCGACCTGTGAGGGAGTGATCGAAACGTCGAGAAGTTTTCCAGCAGGAGGGACGAAAATTTCCCGCACAGCCGAGTGAACAACACCTGCAGAGACCGTGATCGCTTCGACGAAAATGTTGGGGCGATCGGCGGCATCGAGCGGTATGGGGATCAACATGGTCTGTCCCACCAGCTGCTTGACTTCCACCTTTCCGCCCACACCATTCGAAGAGCGCAGAAAGACGAGGACAGTAGAGTTGGGCTGATTCGTGGAGACCATCAACTGCACGGTCTCGCCGGGTGCGTACTCTCTGCGATCGGTCGTGAGTTCGAGATCGTTAAAGCGGAAGCCACCGGGAACGACTTCTTCCCCACGGACAGTGAAAAGATAGGCCCCTTCGACAGTTTCCAATTGGGTTTTATCGGTAGCGCTGGGAATTTGTGCGAGGTAGGCCAGTCGATACTGGCCGGCTTTCGCAGCGACAAACGACTGCTTCGCCAGACCATCCTCGCCTCGCTTTGAGGCCCATTGTTCCACTTTCGTTTCCTGGGGAGTGCCATCTTCGTCATAGCGAACCGAATAGAGCGTAAACTGACCTTCGCCAGCAAAGGGAACTCCTCCTGGTTGTGTGATCATGGCCGTTGCCTGGACGGTATCGCCTGCTTGAAAATAGCCACGATCAACCCAGACAGTCACCTGCAAAGGTCGTCTGGTGACGAGGACAGAACCACTGCCAGAGACCATGCGCCGTGAGCCATCGGTCACTTCGGCCTGAATGGTGTATTTGTGGTCGGTCTTGCCAAAAAGTTCTTTGGCGATGGCGGTATCAATCTCGATTTCATAGGTGCCATCGGCTGAGAGGGGCGCCTCGCCGGAGGCGACGAGTTCTGGCGCTTCGACCTGGCGTGGCCACCAGCCGCGAATTGGCCCTAAGCAACCCCAGCTTTCAAAACCGGGGTACCAGGTGGCATCGGTCGCGAACCACCAGGCGCCGCGGCCGTAGAGCCAATCCCACGGAGTGATGGGGAAAAAGCGATCTTCCGAGGCCTGGCGCTCGATTTTGTAGCTGACGGTTCCCTGAGAAACGGGTGAGCCAAAGTAGTATTTGGCAGTGATCTTGGCTGTGAACTTCTGCCCGAGACGAGTGGGAATTTCGGGGCCATCGACGAGAACTTCGAATTCGGGCTTTTTGTATTCTTCCACGCGGAAGCGGCCCCAATCCGAATTTTCGACTTCGACCGCATATTCGCCCAGTGCGGCATCCGAGGGGAGTTCGTAATCGAATTCCACGCCACCAAATCGATCCATCGCCAGCTTCTTCTCGAGAAGAACTTCACCCTGAGGCTTGCGCAGACGGATCGTGAGTGGTTGACCTTCGGGTGTGACTGCGGCCCGCACTTCGGCATAAGTGGCTAACTGCTGCCAGACCTTGAGGTGTACCGTTTGCGAGGGACGGTAGACCGGTCGATCGGTCACGACGTACGACCTTTTGCGTTCTTCCTGTTGAGTGCTGCGCTGGCCATACCAATAGCCCTGCAATCCAAGCTGGGCCAATTGCCCGGCAGGTGTTTTGGTACTGACAAACCACTGATAATCCTGCATTTCTTCGCGAGGAAAGGTGGCGATTCCCTGGGCGTTGGATTTGCCAGTGAGTGTTTTCGTCTGCACGGTGACGCGACGACCGTTGTCTTCCCACTGCTGTTTCCAGCCGAACAATTCGAGGGAGGCATTGGGAATGGGAGTCCCTGTCGAAGCGTTGGCAACGAAGTAGAGCGGGCCGGCATCCTGAGCTTTGCGCACGAGTGCGAGATCGTTCAGCCACAGAATGATCTGATCCTGATTGCCACCTTCCATGGTGACAGTGATCAGATAGGCGCCGGCTGGGAGCTTGGGAACATCAACCTCGACGAGGCTATCGCGATGCTCGGGGCGAGGGACGACAACCTGTGACCATCGGGCAACTGAAGGACCCACAAATTTTTTCTGATCGCGCGTGACAATCGAGTAGCCAATCTGGTCAGGATTCAACGCTGACCAGTCGACATCGCGCGGGTTGGTTTTGAGAACGCGTTGCGCTTCCTGAAAGAGTTCAGCAACACGAATGGGCTCGGCAACGAAAGAGATGTTCTTGCCATTGCGATACCGCACACTCAACTTAGCGTTGGTCCCTGAGATCTGCGAACGGGCGGGTTCGAGTGCGAGCCAACTGTTGACGATCTGCTCAAGATGTCTGTTCGCCTCTGTGGCTTTGGGATTCTGCTTGAGGAGTTCCCGCCACTCGGCGGCGGCCTGAGGATATTGCCTGCGATTTTCAAAGGCAGTGGCCAGTAACTCGCGGGCTGTCTGGGCAATGCCTGTGTTTTTACTCTCGGCCAGCGCCTGGTAAGTGTTGAGAAAGGCGTAGTCTTCGCGAAGCTGAAAACGGCGAATGCCGTTGGCCAGGCGTGCGACGGTTTCGTTGGGAGCTAAGGTTTCGAGTGAAAGAATCGCACCGGTCTGGCCTTCTTCTGTGGGATCGGGGAGGTGGAACCAGCCGCGTGAGCTGAGAGTCTGTACGCCGAATTGCGACTGAGCAAATTGTGCGAATTCGAGATCGACGCGAGGGCCTTCACTGGGGAGGATCTTTTTCTGTTCGGCCAGCAACCAGCGGTAACGCTCGCCATCGGACTTCGCTGCGGCCCAGCTTTCCGGGATGGAATAATAAAGTGGCTGGCCATCGGCTGTGACAGGAGCATCTGACGATTCCCGACCTCGAAACCAGATGGGAACTTCTTCAAATTCGGGCAGGAGATCGAGACTGGTGAGTGTCTGCAATCGCCAGGCCTGTTGATCGCTGCGATTGGCAGTCAGGGCATTGACCATTTGCTTGAGAATATCGACGCGAACTTTGGGCGGATTTTCGGGGGCCAGTTGCCAGGCCTGGTTCAGCAGTTGCAGCGCGCGCACGCGGTCGCGGTCATCTGACCAGACGGTTTTGCCGCGGCCATCGCCGTTCCCGCGAATGAACTCGTTCGCAATCATCTGCCCATTGGGGAGGAGGCTTTGGTAAGTCTCTCCCGCAGCCGCCAGGACCTGATAGCTTTTCGCATGAGTGCTGACGGCCTTTTCCAGAAGCTCATCGGCTCGCTCGATACGACCTAAGCGCTGCAGACAATCGATCATTTGAGGGAGCCACAGGCTGATCTGTGCGGGATCGGCCTGTGGATTCGAAAGCTGAGGCTCAATGAGTTCCAGGGCTTTAAGAAAATTGCCTTGTTTGATGAGTTCTTTGGTTTGTGAAACTGTGGCTGGGCCGGGTTGCTTCTCGGCCATAACGAATCTCCAACCCAGTGTTAAGTCGGCAATGAGGGTGATACAGGCCACGAGCACACACAAAGTGGCCCAGCGCTTTCCTGACCAAAGCAGCTTAACGATGGCATCAAGTTTCATGGCAGTATCTTCTACAGAGGTCTATTAGGGCTGACGTCACTCAATTCCCACTGATCTTTGTTCTCAAAAACATTGAGAGAATGGACACACAGGCGGTGGAATCGAGCAGAGAAGGGTTCATTGAGAATCGGAATGGAGAAAGGGTGTAGTAGTTTCCGGCCAAAGGAGCCTTTCACCACGGTTTGGCTGAGTAGATCACGGACGCCTCTCAATAGTTCCCGAAATCTTTGAAAGGATCGCAAAAGGCTGTTATTGGCTGACCAGGAGCAGACCGCAAGGAGAATCTGATGAACTTAACTGCAAATGCTTTGTGGTGAATGTTCGATCTGTTCTGCCACGCTATAGCCGTCGCTTTCTCGGCTGTTGAAATGGACAATCAGTTCGGCAAGAAACCCGAGTGTCATGGCCTGTGCCCCCAGGACAGCGAAGGCCAGCGAGTAGGCCAGGAGTGGTCTGCCCCCAATGGGCGTAGCGGGCCAGGTTTGCAGAATGTTCATCAGAAACCATTCAATGGCGAGCCAGAAGAGGCCTGCAGCCCCGACGCCGAAGAGCATTAATCCCGTGGCTCCCAGGAGATGCTGGGGTCGTTGGCGATAGAACGACAGAAAGGAAACTGTCAAAAGATCGAGAAAACCGCGTGTGAAACGGCGAAAGCCGTACTTGGAATGGCCATGCTGTCTGGAGCGGTGGTGGACTTCGATTTCGGTCACTTTGAAGCCGCGCATGTGAGCGAGGACCGGAATAAATCGATGGAGTTCGCCGTAGAGTCGGATTTCGCGGGCGACTTCGGCACGAAAGAGTTTAATGCCGCAGTTATGATCATGCAGACGAAGGCCCGTCAAGCGGCTGACCATCGCATTGAAGACCCATGAAGGGTAGACCTTGTGCCACGGGTCGAGGCGCCGGATCTTCCAGCCGTTGACGACATCCCAGTCGTCTCCCAGAGTTTCGAGAAAGTGTGGGATTCCCGCGGGATCGTCCTGAAGATCGGCATCGAGCATCATCATGAGTTCACCACGGGCGGAGTGCATGCCGGCACTCAGTGCGGCGGCTTTACCGAAGTTTCGACGGAAGCGAATACCCCGCACGCGAGAGTCTTGCCGGGAAAGATCGCGAATGGTGGCCCACGAAGCGTCGCGCGAACCATCATCGATGAAGAGAATCTCGCTGTCGAAGGGTTGCCCATCGAGGACGACAGAAAGCTCGCGATGAAGTTCCGCGAGACTTTCGGATTCGTTGTAGACGGGAATGAGAATCGACAGCCGCATGCAGTTCCTAATCCAGAGGTTGAGACGTGATCGGCAGGCGGGAGCCTGCCCTGCATAAATCTCAAAGTGGTGCATTCCGTAGGAACTTCATGCACCCTACAAGAAATCAGGGTTTGACGGGTTCTAAAAGGCTGCGGCGTAAGACTTCCTGGGCGTCGGCGAAAAATGGCTGCCAGACAATCTCGGGCTGCATGTCTCGTAAGGCGTCACGTACTTTCTGCAAAGTGTTTCGTGCCATGTGAGGGCAGCGGTTGCAGGCACAAGTTTCTCCCGTACTGGTCATGATGCCGGGGACGGGGATAAATGTGTGCTGCGGGGCGATCTTCTGCAGCGGATGAATCATGTTTGCTTCGGTCGCGACGAGGAATGTTGTGGGCTCGGCAATCGAAGCCACATGCCGGCGCATCTTTTCAGTGCCACCAATGACATCGGCATGCTCAAGAATGTTGCGCGGGCATTCCGGGTGAGCCATGATGACGGCCTGAGGATTGTTCCGTTTGGCACGCAGAAGGTCTTGAATGCTGAAAACTTCGTGCACCATGCAGGAGCCGGGCCAGAGAATCATCTTGCGGCCAGTGACTTCGCTTAAATAGCGGCCCAGATGCTGGTCGGGAACAAAGAGAATTTCTTTGTCAGCCGGTACGCGATCGATGATTTCGCGGGCGTTGCCACTGGTCACAATCCAGTCGCAAAGGCTTTTGACGGCAGCAGAGGTATTGATGTAAGCGACGGTCTGAATATCGCGACCGGCGGCTCGAAGCTCGTTCTGGAAGCGGGCGAGATCTTCCGGCTGGCAGCTTTCAGCAAGAGAGCATCCGGCTTGAAGATCGGGCATGAGGACGGTTTTTTCCGGGCTGAGAATCTTGGCCGATTCTCCCATAAAGTGCACACCACAGAAGACAATGACCGGATTGGTGATCGAAGCGGCATCGCGAGCGAGTTTCAGGCTGTCGCCGGTGAAATCGGCAATCTCCTGCAGGTCGCCATCGGTATAAAAGTGAGAAAGGATGGCGGCGTTGCGCTCTTTTTTGAGTGCCTCAATCTCATCCATAAGCTCCAATGGATCTTCCGCGATCGCATTGGCAAAATGAGTGGCAGGCTCGCCCGGATTCTGAATGACTGGCAAAGACATGTTCGGCGCTTTCAACTCATGAGCAGTTTGAGGCAATCCCGGCTGGCTGATCTGTAACGTCAAAGTGTCAATTTTATTCTGTGTCGTTTTCTTCAATATAGTTTAATGAGGATTCCGCAGTGAATCGACCCCTCCGCATACTCGTGATTGGTGCCCACCCTGACGATTGTGAACTCAAGGCTGGTGGAATCTGTGCATTATACCGCCAGGCGGGCCATGAGGTGACATTTGTTTCGGTGAGTTGCGGGAATGCGGGACATCATCGGCTACAGCCCCGGGAACTCGCCGAAGTGCGAAAAGCCGAAGCGGACGCTGTCGCCCGGCTGATGGGCATTCGCTACATCATCATGGGCCAGAATGACGGAGAGATTCTGCCCACGCTGGAACTGCGGCAGAAGATGATTGCGCTGATCCGGCGTGAGCAGCCTGATCTCGTCCTGACACACCGGCCCAATGATTATCATCCGGATCATCGAGGGACATCGCAGGTGGTGGCTGATGCGGCGTACCTGCTGATTGTCCCGAATATTGTTCCCGAAGTACCGGCACTGCGCGAGAATCCGGTGATCATGTACCTTTCGGATAACTTCCAGAAGCCGACCCCTTTTGAGCCCGCCGTGGTGGTCGATGTGACGCCTGTATTTGAATCGATTCTGGATCAGCTCGCGTGCCATGCGTGTCAGTTTGGTCAATGGTTGCCCTACACGATGCTCAAACCCGAAGTGGAGGGAGCAGCCGCCATTCGACAGGCGGCCCAGGATTTTTACGAGGGATTCAACGGGCCGCTGGCCAGTCGTTTCCACAAAGAGATCGAAGCGACCTATGGACCCGAGAAAGCCTGGCAGGTTCAGTTCATTGAAGCATTTGAACCGTGCGAATACGGCGCACCACTCACGGTAGAAGCGAAAAAGCAACTGTTTCCGTTTCTGCCTTAGAGAATGGCTGCCAGATGAGGCGTGAAGTGCAGCGAACCATTTCCGATTCGTCCGTGTCCCCGAGAGTTAAAACTGCCGTAACCTCGTTATACGGATTCCAACAAACAGTTGCGTGGAACGACCTGGGGGTTCGCGAAGACGCTCAACCCCAGCCACCCCATACCAAGTGACGCAGTTGAATACTGGAATTCATGTGACATGTGGTTGTCTGATGGATAAGAACTTGCTTCCGATCGATATGACCTGTTCGCTGGTGGGGCCCACGGTGGTGCTGCGGCCGATTTGTGCGGAGGATTTTGAGCCGCTGTATGAGGCTGCGGCCGATCCACTGATCTGGGAGCAGCATCCGGATCGTCAGCGCTATCAGCGGGAGCCGTTTCGACAGCGTTTTTTTGAGGGAGCGATCGCTTCCGGGAGTGCCTATGTCGTTGTTGACCAGGCGAGTGGAAAACTCGTCGGTTCGTCCCGCTTCTATGAATGGAATCTGGAAGCGAGGGAAGTGGCGATCGGTTACACATTTCTGTCGCGCAGCCATTGGGGTGGTATGACCAATGGCGAAATGAAGCGACTGATGCTCGACCATGCGTTTACCTGGGCCCAGGTGGTCTGGTTCCACATTGGTCGCGATAACTGGCGTTCACGCAAAGCGACAGAAAAGGTGGGAGCGGTGTTCTCCCATGAAGCTCCCAAAGAATTGAGCGGCATCCTGGTGGACTACACCTTTTATCGGATCGATGCCGACAATTACCGCAAAAGGTCTTAGCGTTCTTACGCGGATTCCTATGCAGCGGGTGGCTGGGGTTGAGTCTTCGAACCCCCAGCGATTTTCGGCACAATCTGGGGGGTCGCGAAGACGCTCAACCCCAAACACCCCATACCAGAGAGCGCAGTTGAATACTGCAATCCGAATTAGGAATCCACGAGCCAGCAGCGGAGATGCCGGATTATGGCAACACGAGAATGCGGAGATTGGCGAACTCGACAGGAAAACCTTCCGCCTGCAATCCAATCGGCCCACTGCTGAGAAAATTGGGCTCGGACGTGGTGATCTTTTCGCCATTGAGCAGCACCGTCAGAGCGCCGCCTTGAGAAATGACCTCCAGCGAATTCCACTCATGGGCTGGTCCAATCACCTTCTGCTGCAGTTCCTTATCGAAGGTTTGTGTCGCTTTGGCAGCACCGCCATTTTCTTTGACGGAGCCCAGATCGACATACTTTCCCTGCACTTCCATCGAGAGGGGCCAGACCTTCTGATCGCCCGTGATATAGACGAGAACGCCTGTGTTTTCTTTGAGTGGTGAGGCGGATGACAACAAAGCGGCAGGAAATCGCAGGTCGTACCGCAGTCGAAAATTTTCAAAGGTCTTCTGCGTGTAGAGGTAACCTTTGGGGGTGCCTGTGCCGCGAATAATGACGCCTTCTTCAGTCCAACCACTGGTAGCGACATCGTCGCTGGCTTCGGGGAAGGTGAGAAAATCGGCTAAGGCGAGTCGCTGCTCGTCAGGTTCCAGTTCGATGACTGGTGCGGGCAATTGCTGAGAAGGCGAAGCTTTGGGGAGAGTTTCCGCAGACTGAGTGCGTTCAGGCTTTTCAGGAGGAGAATTCTGAGCACAGCCACCACAGGCGAGAATGAAGAGCAGGACGGCTACTTGAGTGCTCAGAGACGCCGTAAGAAAGTGCATTGTGGGTCGATTCGATGGGGGCATGATGCTCCGATATTCATCTCGCGCGTGATCAGCAGGTCGATAGCGATGTCATCCATCAGCATTTTGATCATAACGAGAGAATGCCCGGCTGGTTAGACCTCGACGAGATTTCCTGCCGGCGTGAAAGTGTGAGCCCTGTGCCGGATGGCGAAGCGAAAACCTTGATCTGCCATGAAGACTTGCTTCGACAATCCGGACACAGTTCATGGCTGTCACAGGCAGTAAGTGCTTCGGGTAATTTGCCGCAATGTTAATGCGACATGCGCCTTCGCCTAGGCTCTTGAACGTGTAGTGCCGTGAGCAGGGTTCAGAGGAGACTCGATATTGATTAGGGTCTCTTGCGAGGCTCAGTGGATAAGGCCTGCTCGACGACATAGCCTGCGGGCATGAGCGTCTGGTGATCGTTCGAGAAGGTGCCACCGGCTGGAGTGACTCGATTCTGGGGAGGAAGCGATGCTGCTGGTTTTGCTGGTGGAACCAATGTGAGCAGTGTCGGGCCCGAGCGAGTTCGCGTGTGCAGCACCACTTTCGGGAACGTTTGTTCTTTCGACAAAGAAGCAACTTCAATCTGGCGGACAAACAGGCGAAGGTCTTCGTCCCTCGGTATGCCGACCAGAGACTTCTGGTGATCCACCCGCCACTGGCAGAGTTGATGGAGTTCTTCAAAGCGGAGTTCGCCCGAAAGTTTTTCGAGAAGATCAACCACGTGCCCGGGAAGTGGTTCGCTCGTTGACCAGCGAATTCGCTCCAGCTCGGTTTTGTTCCACGAGGAGCGACCAGCCGAGGCTTTGGCAACTTCTCGTAGACGCTGCTCTACCTCTTTTTCGAGGGGAACCACGGGATTCAAAACGACGGGCTCCTGCACGGCAGACAAACTTTGGGAATGTGCTGGTTGTTGATTGCGAATGTTTGAGGTTTCGGTCTGGGCCATGGAGCTGGTGACGCTGCTCAGACCATGGATCAGCATGGTGATGGCGAGCACAACACGGGATGGCCCGACAATGGCAAATTCTCGACGTTGGCACTGGGCAAACATCGGACGGTCTCCGAATTCAGCGGTAATTGACGGGAATACGCGGTTTGACAGAACGTCAAAGGGGAGGTGGAGCGGCAGGATGACGTGATATATCAGCGATGTGGATTTCGGGATAGAGCAAGTTGTGCTCGATCCTGCTGCTGCAAGTTGCTGCTACATTTTTCTGTGTGAAAGAAGGAAAGAAGGAAAAAGGGAAGACGTTGCCTCCCGGGAATCCAACGCAATGGAGAGTTCCCCGGGAGGCAGATTCTCGTTGAAACACGTTTCCTGCGAACCGTATTACTTGCCGTAATGGAGCCCAGTCCCGCGGGGTTGGCGGCTCAATCGATTGCTGCAGTACAGGCCATCCAGCAGAAATTCGGCCACGCTCGCGAGCACTGCTGTTCTTGTGGCACCCTCCAGCAGCGTTGGCTCGAGCTTTTTGGCAGCAGCTTCCACTTGCTCGCTGAAGCCGCGAATGGCACTCAATTTCTGCCAAGTTTGCTCAGACGACAGCCCATCGCCTAGCTCGATCGACTCTCCCAGATCGAAATGTTCGACAACGTTTCGAAACTGCTTGGGATTAAAATGCTGGTCGAAGATGTTCTTGGTGGCCTCGTCAATAATGCGTCCCAGCAGTTTATCTTCCTCACCCGATTCATCCGACATCGAAAGTTCGAGCTTGCCGCGGGAACTGCTCACCATCGAATTGAGATCGCAAGTCCGGGCCACAGCCAGCTTCTCATGCTGCACAATGGCTCGTCTTTCCGCATTGGAGACGAGGTTTTCATAGTTGGCGATCGACATCCGCACGCTGACTCCCGATGCCTGATTGACATGGGGGCTCTGGCGTGCGAGGCGAGCCGTTTCTTCGACAATTTCTTTGAGAAATGTCGGCACAATCACTTGAGTAGAGGAATCGCGATCTGTCCAGGCATTCTGATCGGTGATCGACATTCCCAGTTCACGCGTGAGGGGATAATGTGTGCGAATGACAGACCCAATTCGATCCTTGAGAGGGGTGACAATTCGCCCTCGGTTCGTGTAATCCTCCGGATTCGCACTGAAGACGATACAGACATCCAGATTCAGGCGGATCGGAAATCCGCGAATTTGAATGTCTCGCTCTTCGAGCACATTAAACAATCCCACCTGAATTTTGGGGCTTAAGTCGGGGACTTCGTTCATACAGAAGATTCCGCGATGAGCACGCGGGATCAGTCCAAAGTGAAGTACATCTTCGCTGGCAAGCTCTTTCCCTGAAGCATGTTTAACGAGATCGATTTCGCCGATGAGATCGGCAATCGTCACATCAGGCGTCGCCAGCTTTTCAAAGTATCGATCCGCGGCCCCCACATAATCAATGGGGCAATTGTCGCCTTCGACGGCAATTCGATCACGGGCATACTTCGAAAGTGGTGCCAAAGGGTCATCATGAATTTCCGATCCCGCCACCATGGGCAAGGCGTCATCCAGCAGTGACGTTAACGACCTCAGAATGCGAGTTTTGCCCTGACCTCTCAGACCCAGAAAGAGCATATCGTGACGGGAAAGAATCGCGTTGACGATCTGCGGCGTGACGGTTTCCTCGTAGCCGACAATTCCCGGAAACAGATTTTCGCCTGAGCGCAATTTACGAATGAGGTTCTTTCTCATTTCGTCCTTAACGCTCTGTGGTCGATAACCCGATTCCCGAAGTTGACCAACTGTCTGGGGACGATCCACCATTACCTGCCCTCTAACAATGAAATTCCAGGCCATATGCGACCCACATCCGCCCACTCATCCACATTATAGGCAGGGGGGCATGATGTCGAATGCCAAATGAACTGTGGAAAAACGAGAGTCATCCGATTGTGGTCTTCCCGGAACAGGCGAGACAGGTTGGGCTTTCCCGTTTTCCAGCCACCAGATGATGTGGCTGCTGCCCGGAACTTGAGGCAAAAGTGGGGAACGGCTGCCAAATCCTGAATTTTCTCTTTTCGTCCATCAAAAGCTTTGTTACTTTCCCGTACTCTCCGACAGGATGTCGTGATAGATTATGGATGAGCTGAAGGTTTTCGTATTTTACAACGAGCCTCGATAGACTCGACGTTTGATTGGCAAGGAGGCCATGGTGACAACCGGCAAAACCACGAGCAGCAATCCTTCGGCCTGGCTGTGTGATATGCAGATTCGGTGGATGATCCGCCGAGACATGCCGGAAGTGCTCGAAATCGAGAAAAAGAGCTTCGAATACTCCTGGTCTGAAGAAGACTTTCTGAACTGCCTTCGCCAGAGAAACTGCATTGGCATGGTGGCCGAGCATCATGAGCAGATTGTGGGCTATATGGTCTACGAACTGCTGAAGGACCAGCTTCATATTTTGAATTTTGCAGTCGCTCCGGGTCATCGTCGCCAAGGCGTAGGGACTCGTCTGATGGATAAGCTGGTTGGCAAACTGGCCATGCAGCGCCGGCAGGAAATCACTTTCGAAGTCCGCGAAACAAATCTCGCTGCCCAGCTCTTTTTCAAGAGCCGTGGCTGCCAGGCGGTCGATGTGTTGCGCGGTCATTACGTCGATACCGATGAAGATGCTTACCAGATGGCTTACTCGCCCTTTGGAAGCGATGTACTGCGCATGGATCGCGAGAAGAAAAATCGCCTGGCGGATTGGGATGACGATCGCGCTGCTGCATAGCGAAGATCGTCTTCAGACATAGCCGTGAGCAATAGGCGGGGATCGATTTTCGATCCCCGTTTGTTATTGGACGTCCCGATGTTGGTCGCTCAACTGACCCCTTTGAAGTTGATGGCTGTGATCGATTGATCACACATTTCACGAAACACACTTGCATCTG
This sequence comes from Planctopirus limnophila DSM 3776, assembly GCF_000092105.1. Classification (NCBI taxonomy): domain Bacteria; kingdom Pseudomonadati; phylum Planctomycetota; class Planctomycetia; order Planctomycetales; family Planctomycetaceae; genus Planctopirus; species Planctopirus limnophila. Next base: position 1,491,208 of record NC_014148.1, read on the forward strand.
TTGATTCGATCGGGAAGGATTCTCAGTATGAGAAATACCTTCGCCACCATCGCTCTTGCCCTGTTCAGTACACTCTGCCTTCCCGGCTTCAGCCAGGCAGCAGACAAACCGCTGGTTAAGGAACCACCGGCAATCGTTCAGCATCTTTCGATCCCGGAAACGGATGAAGGACTTCCTGGTGCCGGACCCATTCGCAGGTATGACTGGTTCAAGAATCTTTGGAAACAGCGACGCGGTCAGTGGGTGAAAGATGCGGCTAACGATCAAGGGGCCGTCGTCCTTTATGGCGATTCGATTACCCAGGGCTGGGGTGATCGCTTCTCCCAGTTTTTCCCCGGCTTAAAGACGGCCAATCGAGGCATCAGCGGCGACACGACCCGTGGCATGCTCCTCCGCCTGAATGACGATGCCCTGCGGCTTGCTCCGAAGGGGATGGTGCTCCTCATGGGCACAAATGACCTCGAAGAAGGGGCCTCGCCGGAGGTGATCGTCGCCAACGTGCAACTCATTCTGCAGGCGATCGAAGCTTCCAACGCGAAGATGCCCGTCATCCTCTCACTCGTCTTCCCGAGTTCAGAAACGAAAAAACGCCCCGCTGCTCAAATCAAAGCGATCAACGCAGGGTTGGCCAAGATGGCGAAAGATTTTCCCCAGGTGACAGTTCTCGATACCTGGACACTCTTTGCCAATGAAACGGGTGATGCCAAAGCCGCTGAATTCCCCGATCTGCTGCATCCGAATGATGCAGGCTATGAAAAGTGGGCCAAGGCTCTGCGGCCACTGTTCGCCACTGCTGGCCTGGTCGAGACTGAAGTCGATTCTTTTGTACCCGAAGAAGGATTCGTCAGCCTTTTCAATGGCAAAGATCTGACAGGTTGGGGCTGGCGTGGCAAAAAAAAACCCGAGGGTGAGACCGCTCCCGGCAATCCCGCAGGCATCGTTTCCTTCGATGGGAAAACCGCATCCGATGACGGTCGTTATCAGGTGATCAATGGTCGCATTGTAGTTACCACACCCATTGAAGGCCGACGGGTCCAGCAATTGTGGACGACCGCTGAGTTCCCCAAAGACTTTGAATTGCGACTGGAATTTCGAGCTACACCCAATGCCGACAGTGGTGTGTTTATTCGCAAGCCGCAGCTTCAATGTCGCGATTATCCTTTAGCCGGGCCCTACAAAAATCTCAAAAACTACAAGCCTCAGGATTGGAACGAACTCGTCGTCGTGGTCAAAGACGGCAAGGCCTACTGCACCTGCAATGGTGAAGTTCTGGAAGCGGCACTCACTGTTCCTGAAACAGGCCCCATTGGCCTCGAAGGAGACCGTGGCCAGATGGAATACCGACGTTTGCGGCTCAAAACCTTGAATTGAATTCTCTCAACAGAACTTTGCGAAGCGTTATCTGTCGTATTTTCGCAGAGAATTGCTCGATGACCGCAACTCAAATCGACTAAGGCCGCACCTGAAGATGGTTATGGGGTGGCTGAGGCCAAACGTCTTCGCGAACCCCCAGTTCTTGCCCAAAGTGGCTGGGGGTTCGAAGACTCAATCCCAGCCACCAGAAGTGCAGTTGTTGATTGAAATCCGATTTAGGCCGCACCTGAAGATGTCGCTGGGCGGAAGTGGCCATCATCGGAGACATCTTCGAAACGGACAGACATTCGTTTCGAGACACCAGATTCTTCCATCGTGACACCGTACAGCACATCAGCGACGACCATCGATCGCTTGTGATGAGTAATCATGATGAACTGAGTGTCTTCTCGAAACTCGCGAATGACAGCCGTAAATCGTTCGACGTTGGCTTCATCCAGGGCTGCATCCACTTCATCCAGGATGCAGAAGGGGCTGGGCTTGGTGCGGAAGATCGCCATGATCAGCGCGATGGCTGTCATCGTGCGTTCGCCACCTGAAAGCAGCGAAATACTGCGCAGTTCTTTCCCTGGAGGCCGAGCCTTGATATCGATGCCGCATTCAAGAATCTGATTGGGATCTTCGAGAACAATATCTCCTTCACCGCCACCAAAGACCTTTCGGAAAAGATCCTGAAAGTTGGTGCGAATCGTGGCAAAGGTTTCAGCAAAGAGCTTACGGCTCTCCTGTTTGATCCTCCGGATGATGTCTTCTAACGTTGCTTTCGCTTCCACGAGGTCCTGAAGTTGTGCCGCCAGTTGTTGATAGCGCTGCTCCAGTTGTTCGAGATCATTAAGGCTCTCTGTGTTCACACTCCCCAGCAGTTTGAGTTTTCGTCTTAATCGCTGGACGTGTGCATCGACTTCGGGGCGAATGGCCTCAAAAGTAATGTCTTCCAAAGCCAGATCAGAGCTCGTTAACGGTGCTGTCTCTTCTTCGCTTGAGGCGGTTTCATGATGTGCTGATAAACGCTGCTCCCGATAGTTTTTCAGCGCACTATGTTCCGAAGCCGCCAGTTCCGCAGGTTGCGGATGCCCCTCTTCCTGAAGTCGCTCGGCAATGGCAGCTAACGCATGTTCCAGATCGCGTTGCCGCATGACGATCGCTTGCCGCTCATCGTCGAGTTTTCGCTCTTGTTGACGTAATTTGAGTTCTAATTGCAGTGTCTGGCTGCGGCTGGAACGGAGCGACTGCTTCTGGTGTTCGAGTCTGGAGGAAGTGATCGCCAGGCTTTCAATTTCGATCATCGATTCGTCTGTCAGAGCGGAAGCATTCAGCATCTGCAGCGTCAACTCGGATCGCGTCGCCAAGGCTTCCTGAACCCGACGTTCGGCTTCATCGCGCTGAGCCAACCGGCTTTGCACCTCTTCGGCCAGACGGGCACTTTGCTTTTGCCAGCCAGCCAGGCGTTCAGCCTGTGTCGCCAGTTCCAGTTGTTCGCGATTGATGGCCTCGATGAGTTGCCTGCGCGCCAGCGCGGTCTGATCCAGCAGGTTACGAGCTTTCTGGAGTGCGGTCTCTTGAGAACGGCGCTGTTCTTCGAGACGAGTTTTCTCTTCAGTGAATTCGGTTTGAGAAGTCTGTAAATGGAGTAATTGAGTTTCTACGGCAGCACGGTTGGCATGGGCTTTTTCCAGTTCAGACTGCAGTCGTTGTTCGATCTGTTCGGCCAACGAAACCTGTGAACGCACCTCGGCGAGTCGTGTGGCTGCCGTGTCCGCTTCAGTTGCGGCGGCTTCGAGAGAGGCGTCAGCAGCAGACAACTGGGTGTAAGTGATGTTCACCGATTGTTCTTGCCGCTCGATCTCCCGCTCCAGGCGTGCAATGTCGATGCGCAGTTGACGCAATTCGCTTTTTCTCGGGATGACCGCGGTATCTGTGCGTAGTGTTCCCAGTGCAATCGCGCCGTTGGCTTCGAGAACTTCTCCCTGCAAAGTGACGAACCGACAGCTTTGCCCTTCCCCTGCGGAAAGTCTGACTGCCGTCGGCAGGTCATGAACGATCCATGTATCTGCCAGGACAGCCGCCGCCAGTCCATGGACACCACGTTCCTGACGGATCAGACGATCGGCCCGAGTGACAACACCCGGCTGTCCATCGAGAGAAACCAGCCGACGGTGATCGAGTGGGAAGTGAATGAATCGGGTTCCCTGCCACGCTGGCTGACGGAAATCAGATCCTTCTGTTTCGGGGATCGCCAGAAACTGAACCCGCGACGAAAGTTGAGCCTGACTGCGTCCCAGGTAATCCAGCAGTGGCTGGTATTCTCGCAGCACAATGATATGGGCGCGCGAGCCCAGTGCCACTTCGACCAGAGCGGCATCATTGAGATCGACATCCAGAAGATCGGACAGACTTCCGACGACGGAATCCCACGGAGCCTGCCTTGTCGTACGGGCTCGATGCAGAATTTCACGCACACCAATCCCGAGACCCTCTTCGCGCGATTCGAGATCTTCAAGTACTGATTTTCTGGCCATGGCAGCACTGCGCTGTTCACGCAGGCTGGACAATCTTTCGCGAGCACTGTCTTGAGTACCAATCAGTTGGAATCTCTGAGATTGCACGCTTTTGAGATGTTCCAGCGTCTGTGCATGATGCGTCGAGGCCAGATTCATCTCGGCGTGAAGCACTGTCCGTTTCTGCTGAGCGTGATGCAGCTTTTCTCGAAGTTCTTCGATTTGCTGTTCATTCATCAGCAATGCCAGTTGCTGACTGTCAGTCTGTGCCGCCAGTTGTGTTAACTGACTCTCGATCTGCTGGGTCTTGCGCTCAAGTTCCCGCAACTGCTGTTCCTGTAACTGCAGTTGAATTGAGTCACTTTCCTGCTGCTGATCGAGATGAACCAACTGTGTTTGCTGTTTCTCAAAACTCTCCCGGCGCTGGGCATATTCTGTCTGAATTTCAGCAGATCGAGCTGCAGAAGACTGAATTTCCTGGAATGAAGCATCATATCGCTGAGCGAGCATGACCCGCTGGCGGTAGAGACGTGTCAGTTCGCTTTCGAGCTCACTCATCCGAGATTTGAGAAACTGAACAGTCGCCTGATCCCCAGCAACTTCCTGTCGCAGGCCGTTCAACTTCTCGTTGACCTGACGAATCTCTCCATCGAGTGCGGATAACTCGTGCTCGGTCAGTTTTTCATCGGCTTCGATCTTCTGATGCTCGCTGGTCAGATTTTCCCGCTCGGCATCGAGAGCCACAATCTTTGCAGCGAGTTCATTCAGTTGGAATTGCAAAGCCCGCGTATCGTCTGCCGCCAGGCCCAGCCACCATCGAGTGAGTTCCTGATGGAGTTCCCGATATTTGACGGCTTTAGCGGCCTGGCTGCGCGTCGAGTTCAACCGGCCTTCGACTTCATCAACAATATCTGTCAGTCGCAACAGGTTCTGATCGACACGCTCGAGTTTGCGCAGTGCTTCCTGCTCGCGAGTTCGAAATCGACTGATCCCCGCGGCTTCTTCAAAAACAGCACGCCGACTGGAGGGGTTTCCCTGAAGAATCTGATCGACTCGCCCCTGCTCGATGATCGAATAGGCCGACGCACCAGCGCCAGTTCCCATGAAAAGATCGCGAACATCTTTGAGCCGCGCGTTTTGCCGATTGATTAAGTATTCGGCTTCTCCATTTCGCCAGATGCGCCGCCCGACAGTCACTTCGGGAGTTTCAATCGGCAGGAGGCCCGAGGAATTATCAAAGGTTAATGTGGCTTCGGCATAGGCATTGGGTTTTCGTCCAGCCGAACCGTTGAAGATCACATCGGTCATCTCTTTGCCGCGCAGGCTCTTGGCACTTTGATCGCCAAGAATCCACTTCAGAGCATCGACGACGTTACTTTTTCCACTGCCATTGGGGCCAACAACCGACGTGATCCCCGAGGCGAAATCGAAACGTGTTCGATCCGCGAAGCTCTTGAAGCCGAAAAGTTCCAGCGCTTTGAGCATGGGAAGAACACTTGAAACAATGGAACATCAACAACCGGAATCACATACCCCGAGGAATTGTCTTATTTCACAGGAGTACGTTTGAACGCAGGGAGCCAGCGAGACTGGATTTTCTCTGACGATGAATCTGGCTCATCATCGGCAGCGGAGCGATCGGCTGTCGGTTTTGAGGACGATTTTTTCTCAGCTCGTGGGGAGTCATCCGGCTCAGATTGAGAAGGCAGCCCCGAGTTTGGTTCGTTCTTCTCCGAGCTCTTTTCCGGTGTTTTTCTGGAGGCCGGTTTCTTCTCGGAACCATCGGTTTTCACACTCGCCATCGAAGGCTCAGCATTCTTATCTGCCAGACTCTTTTCGCTGGCATCAGGCTTCTGCGAGACGGCCTTCAGACTCTCTGCATCGGTCTTGAGTGCCAGGGGATCGGATTCTTCACCAATAGCCTTTTCGGGGGAGATGGGGAACATATTGGGTGAGAGATTTTCACGGCCCACGCGAGCTTTACGGCTGGCTGGCAGCGATCCATCAGCATCGGGGCGACTATAAAAACGCCCGGCTTTCGGGAGTGCATCCATAGCAAACTCACCGGGAAGATTCTGCTGACGATTCGCCTGCACCAGAAGTTGCACAATATCTGGATAACTGGCGCCCATCTCGGCAGCAGCGTAGATCACGTCAGCCACTTTGAGAGAGGTTTCTTTCCGTTCGTCGGCCTGGCCAACAGCAAACTTCGCGACGGAGACCGTACGGCTGCCAGGGGGAATCGTGACCATAATGCCGCGACCAGCCGTCGCGTACATGGGGGCAATAAACTCCTGATCGGCACCGAACAGCACGATTTCCGGTCGTGTTCGTAGCGTGACGTGTGTCATCGGCTGGCCAGTTGTTTTGAGGACATGCAGTTGATACTGCTTATCTTTGAGTGGAATTCCGCGGATGAAAGGCTCCTCGCGAGAAGCCGTCCACATGGCCCGGAAGGCGCCATATCGAGTCTCTGCCGTTGGTTCGCTCATGAGTTCGCGAAGTTTGACATACGATTCGGCGTCTTCGATCGTCGAAAGTGCAGAAAGGGCAAACACGCGAAATGCTGGTTCTTCCCGAACGCACTTCTCAAGCACATCCACGCCTGAGGTATCCCCTAAGTAGGCCAATGCGACAGCCGCATAGAACTGGCATTCCAGGAGTGGGGCTTCCAGTGCTCCCTTTAATGTCGGAATTGCATCCTTACCCACAGCTTCCAGTTGTAACGAGGCACTCTCGGCTTTATCTGGTTCAAAGATATCTTTCGCCAGCTTCTGCAATCTGACCCGGCGAGTGACCGTTGTTTCTCGAAAGGCAATGCTCCGAATCACTTGCAGGTAGCGGGGGTAGTTCTCGCGGTAGGTGGGGTGAATTTTCAGAATGATTTTCTGATCGGTTTTGGCCTCAGCCATCGAAACTTTGATGCCCGATTTGTCGTAATCATGGAAGCGAATGCCAATCGCTTCGGCAATACGCGAAGAGTTACGGACAGACCGCACATCGTTCCGCAGAAAAATCGCCAGATCGCGTTCGCGCAGCACAGTCGCGCCACCTAGAACTCGCCCCATCCGCTTTTGCAGCTCGACTTCCGATTTCGAGCCACCCAGGACAGACGAAGTGAGGATCGGGCCTTTGGCCTTGGCAAAAGTATGTCCTTCGAGCACACCACGCCCAGGAACAAACGCATGCTCCGTCAGATCGCAGTCGAGCAGATAGCCACCTTCAAGACTGGTGGCTTGTGCACTTTCGGGAATTTTGACTTCCACATCGATGGTGGCCCCTTTTTCAATCAAAGGTGGCAGGTAAGCCTTAATGACCACAAGTGCCGTGTTCGGCGAAGCCAGAATCTGGTTGGGATTGGGAACATTTCTCCGCTTCATGTCTTCCAGCAGCAACGAGCGGAATTGCGAAGGAGCAGGGTCTCCACCAGTTCCATTCAGGCCGACCACCAGACCGACACCTTCAAGGATCACAGGCTCAAGCCCTGCGAAACTGGCGTAAGTTCCAATCAGAGGAGTTTCGGTTTTTGTGGCGAATTCATCCTCGATCTCTTCTTCAGATTTCGATTCCGATGCGGCCTTGGACTTCTCAGATTTCCCGAACTTGAAGGGATTCATCGCCATGTGAGTAGCGCAAAAGCCTGTGGTGGCTAACAGCACAATCAGCGACCAGCAAAATCGATGTCCAGAGATCATGGAGAACTCCCGGCGGGAAGCGGCCTGTTGGCACGCTTTTTATGCAAACGAGAACGGATCAATCGTGTTGGCAAAGGGTCTTGCCACTCGAAAATCGATAAGTTTGAAGGCGAAAAACTTGAGGTGAAAACTCAAATGGCAGGCTGGAACGTTATGGAAAGAGAGGGGAATGAGAATTGACGTGAGCAGGAGGAAGGTAGACCTTGATTCTGAAGAGTAGTTTCCGGGGGTCTATCAGGTCAAGACGAGGTTGATCGACGGATCATGGGCCAGGCGAAGAATTTCTGGAAGTTGAGATATTGAAAAGATTTGTCGTCAGCGTGTTTGGGTTCTGTTAAACTGTCATTCACTGGAACTCATTGCCGACGACGGCTCTGGCCTCATCCGCGATTGCGATCAGCTCAATGGTTATTGCAGGCTCGGAAAAATCGTTGTCCGGCTTGCAGAAGGATAAATTCACGATGTCAGCCAGCCTGATTATCACTTGTCCCGCCTGTCAGCGGGAACTGAAGATTCATGATCGTCGTATGCTGGGCCGCAAGGGGAAGTGTCCTAAATGCCAGCATGTCTTCGTGATGGAAGAACCGCCGGAAGTGGTGTTAGAAGCCGTTGATGAAACCCCAGCGGCTGAACCCATCCGGTCGGCAGCTTCTGTAGCTGCTCAGGCACAACCGATGACCCAGCCAATGACCCAGCCGGCGGGATTTCCAGGGGCCTTTCCCGGTCTTGATGTCGAACCGACTTCGATTCGCTCGATGAAATCCAAGCGTAAGCCCAAAAGTCTAGTCAACCGATTGGTCGGCCCGATCCTGGCACTTGCTGTGGTGGCTGGTGGTGCCGCCGTTGCTTATGTTTCGTTCGGGTCGTCCGCTGTCGGCAAGCCAGCAGCTTTCTCGCCCAATCCCGCCGAGTTACAACCAGCCGTGAATCTCACCGCCACCACTCCTGTGGCAGCTCCCAAATTTACAATTGACTCCATCGAGTTTCAGCCACCCACCACGAAGCAGCCACTCGTGCTCCGTTATGTCCCTGCGGGAACACGAGTGATTGTCCATCTGCGTCCCGCTGATCTCTGGAAAGCGAATACGCTGGAAGAAGAGGTTCGCTACTCATTGGGGCCCATTGCCGAGTTCGCCGCAGCACAGATCAAGCTCTACTCCGGGGTAGAACCTGCCAACGTCGAGCAGGCCACGTTCTGCCTGATACCCACACAACGAGGCATGGCCCCCAGTGTCGCTGCCGTCTTTACTTTCGTGGAGCCCATTAAAAAGAGCGACTTTCTCGAAAAGTACGGCGGTCAGCGCGATGACACGAATGGGTATCCGATCTATCTCACCGATAAATTAGGCTACCTGCTTTCCAGTGATGCCAAAACCATGGCCATTGCTCCGATTGAACTCGCCCCCGAGATGGCTCAGGCTTCGACCAATCCCAATCCGACGATTGGCGGAATTGAAGAATTGCTGCCATTACTCGATTCCAGTCGGCAGATGACAGTTGTGTTTGAACCTCTGGCTGTCCGGCTCGATGCCGAATTTCTGGTCCCCGCTCCCGCCCGCCCGATGCTCGACAAAATGCTGGACTGGCTGGGTGATGATGTCGAAGCAGCCGCATGGAGCCTGCATTTAAGTGAGAAAGGTTTGTTCTCGCACATGTGGCTGAGAAACTCGAATGTCATTCAGCCCAATCGCCTGGCCAAGCTGATCGATCAGAAGCTCGATGCGTTGCCGCAGATTTTTCTGAGTGCCGTTCAGTCCATGTCACCGCGGGAGATGGGTAAGCGTCAGTTGATTGGCCGATTTCCAGCGATGGCCAGAGCCTTCAGTATGGCCAGTCGAACCAAAGTCGGCTCGCATCATGTCGAAGTCATTACACCATTACCCGAACGAGCGGCACCCAACCTGGCGCTAGCAGCACTGCTGGCGTGGGATGAATCGACCCGCACTGATTTCTCGCGTAAGCCTGCAGCCCAGACCATGGCACAAACGAACGCTCCCGCAGCAGGCCCCAAACTTCCTGAGGCTTTGAGTAAGGTCATTGATGTTGATTTCCGGCGAACGCCTCTCCAGGAAGCATTTGCCTATGTGGCCGATGAGTTGAAGATCACCATCGATATCGATGGTGATGCTCTCAAGCTTTCAGGTTACACCAAAAACATGCCTCAAGAGTTTCAGTTGACTCAGGTGAGTGCCAATAAAGCCCTGGCTGAAATTCTGAAAAAATACGACAAAATGTGCCTGGTGATTGATCAGAAGCAGAATCGAGTCCTGGTAACGACCTATCCTGTCGCGGAAACGCAGAAGCTGACCCCTTATGTCTTCCCCAAGGAGTAAATGACTCCTTGAACATGTCGTTAAGTAATTTTCACTCAAGGCGTTAGCGTCTCTTGTACTGAGCGTGTTGATTTTCGATCTGGCGAAACTTTGTTGATCTGGTGGGCTCAATGCCATTTCCTGCCTGCCCTAAGTGCCTGGCTCCGATTCGTATTCGCGATCGGAAGTTTGTCGGTCGGGAGATTCCCTGCCCAAGCTGTGCTGCGCCCATTGTGCCGCTCGTGACTGGGCACGATGAATGGCAAGTCATCCTTCCAGAGGAGTACGCCCGACAATCCGCAGCGACAAGCCATTCAGCGAAATCGAATCTGGAAAAGCAAACGATAGGGGTGCATGCGTCAACAGGCCCGGCAATCGTCAAACCACAGGGGGCTGGTACCCTGCGTGTGGGCGGCCGGCAGTTGAAAGCACCTTCGCCATTTGTCATGGCCTGGATCGGATCAGGAGTCATCACATTTTGTATCGTGATGGTCATCGTGCAGTCCTTTTCGCGTCGGGAACACCAGGCCCGCGGGTTAGTGACTCAGCAACCGAATGAAGACTCACAGAAACAGCCTGTCCAGCCAATTGAGAATTCCGATCCCGGTCAAACAACGGGTGAAAAAGAACTCGTGCCGCAGCCACCTCCTGCCTCGCATGAAAAGCTCGCTGGCCTGGGACAGTGGCTCTCTGGCCAACTGGCCAGCCAGGGAGCATTTCCTGCTGCCACCACTGGTAAGAGTGAGAACCCGGAGGATGCCTGGGGTTGGCTGAACCGATACGTCGCTCAGACTCAGCCGACAATCGTGCCACCACCTTTTGATGGTTCATGGCGCGGCCCGACTCACGATCGATTTGTGCGTCGTCGTATGAATTCCCTCCTGATCAATGAGCAGGAGGGCCTCATGGGCAGTGATGGATATCCAGCGACTCAACTGGTCGGTGTGGCGGGAGTCGGCATTGATGGCCCCCACTTACCTGCAAGTTCTGAGTATGCGGGGATATTTGCGTACGGTCGAACCACCCGTCAGCGCGACATTCTCGATGGATTGAGTCAGACGGCGATGGTCGCTTCCGTGAAAAAAGATCTTGCCTCCTGGGCCAGCGGAGGCAAGGGGAGTATTCGTTCGCTGACAGCGGCACCTGTGATTGACGGGCCGGATGGCTTTGGAATTGTCGGGCAATCGGGACAATTGCTCCTCATGGCGGATGGAAGTGTCAAAGAACTGAACCAGTTGACAGATCCAGTCATCATGAGGCGAATGTTCACAATGGCTGAGGGGATTGATCTCGCAGAGGCCGCCTCTCCAGATGCTCCACTTTTTCCCGCCAGCACCGCATCTCGTCGGACCGTGCCCATGGCAGATTCTCCCGGCGGCAGTGAATCTGTGGCCGACAGTCATTCTTCAGCTCCCACCGGGATCAGTCCAGAAAAGGATGATCCTGCTGCTGAAAAACCGCATGGCAATGGGGAAAAATCCTCAACGGCCGAAGTGATCGCTCCACCTGCGGCTCAGGCTCCCTTGCCCCCCGCGATGGTCGTACAGAAGCAGGATTTAAAGATTAATCTGGGATTGTCGCTCCTGAGATTTCGGACGGATGAACCTGTTGCTCGCCGACGATTGGTGAAGTCAGCCGCTGATCTTCTGGGGGCTCCAGTCGTTACTCCAGAGGGACCTCTCCCGGCAGAACTCGTGGAGATTCTTGATCAGAAGATCACCATCGATCTCGAAAAAGTTTCGATCGAGAATCTGCTCCATGAGATCTTTCGCGATTCTCAGGCCCGGTGGAGTCTTCAGGATGGTCAGTTACTGATACAACTCAGCAGCGAGGTCGTCCCAGGCCAGCCCCCGGCAACAGGGGAAGAACCTCGCGAAGTGGCGGTTCCATAAGTTGACGGACTTTTTGCGATGGGTCCTCACTGATCAATGGAGGATCCGCAGCACAGATTGAGTACTCAAAGGTTGATGATGGAACTGGACGATACGATCTGCTTTTGCTTCCATATCACTAAGCGGAAGGTGATGAACTTTATTCGTGTCCACCGCCCCCGTGTGGCCAGCCAGGTCAGTGAATGTGGAGGTGCAGGGACGGGTTGCGGCTGGTGTCGTAAGTATCTCAAAAGGTACTTTGAGGAGTCACAAGGGCGCATGCACTCGACATCGGGTGGACTGGATCCCCACGCAGAAGAAGCCCCGGAAATCACCCTCGAAGAGTATGCGACCTCTCGTGCGGCCTATATCCGGGCAGGTCACGGAAAACCAGCGGCAGGTGCCATCCCATTGCCAGGCGTCACCACAGAACCAACTCTTCAGCAGCCATCCGACCAGCAGTCGCTGGGTGGCCCCGGTTGAAATTCCGATTTCTACCCGGGTGGCGAAGCCACTGGCAGAGTCGCATCTGAGATCCTGAGAGACTCACATGGCAGTTCTTGCGCCAGCCAAAACTCTTATGCCTCCGGCACACAGGTACCTCGCAGACGAGCAACCTGTGCCACTCTGCGATTTGCAGTTTCTTATTGGGTATGATGGATTTATTGTTATTGCTGACCCACTTCGTGTTAGTCAACAACCGCCAAACAAAAGAATTTGATGATGTTTAAGGCGCTAGTTACAGTGGTGGGAAACAATTGAGAATCATAGTGTAATATTGTGTGTAGATTGGAGCGTGCGTTGTGGAGCAAGTAGTTAAATTTCTTGACAGTCTTTGTGAGAAATTATTTACTGTTCATTTCGTCCTGTCTGTGCATGTCGAAAACTCAGACATCAATGTGACGCATATTAAGTCTTTTCTCACAACGGCGTCTAGTAGAGATATGGCTTTTGAGAGAGCACGGGCTTCTGTTGAATCATTGAACGACAGCTATAGAAATAGGGAAGGATGTGTTGTTGTAGTTAATTGTGAGGGGGTTCATGACGTTGAAGAGGTTCCTCTCATGGAGGTTGATGGTTACCTTGATGTAGCAAATTTTCAGTTTTCAGGTATGACTTCTGTTGAGGATCTCGTCAGTGATGGGATTCGCAAGGATCTGCCAGTTTTGAACTGAGATACGTAAAGTCCGGGTCGCACCTGTTAAATGTTTATGTCATTACCCACAACTCAGAATTCAGGAAATCTCGCAGGGTGGCCCCGGTGGAAATTCCGATTTCTACCGGGGTAGCCAAGCCACAAGAGGGCACTGGCAGAGTCGCATCTGAGATCTTCGGAGACTCACATGACAGTTCTTACGCCAGCCAAACCTCGTTTGCCTCCGGCCCACAGGTAGCTCGCAGACGGGCAACCTCTTCCACCCTGCGGAGCAGGCATGCGTAATCGACTCTTGACGCGCCGTTGATCTTCGGGATGAGTATCAGTCGGTTTTGACTTCGATCTTCCTGGGGATGGCCTTCGTCGCGCGGGGGAGGAAAACCTCCAGCACGCCGTGGGCGAGTCTGGCTGTGATTTTCTCGTGGTCCACTTCGTCATTGAGAATAAATGATCTCAAAAAGTGCCCGATGGGATACTCCTGATGAAGAGTCTGGACCCCTTCCAGCCATTGAGTCTGAACACGACCGTAGAGTGTTAAACGGTTATCCTGAACCTGCAGCTCTAATGTTTCCAGCGTGACACCCGGCAGATCCGCCAGCAGAATGAGGCCATCCGGCCGCTCGAAAATATCAATCGGCGGTGTGAAGACCACTTGTTGTTCGACCGGCTGCTCAATAGCGGCATCTCCCGGGTGACGGAGTGATGCTCGACCGGACGGAATCTCAGGTTGTTCAGCTCTCATGAGATTCCCTTTCCTTGGGTTCGATCAATCCGGAGACCTGACCTGGCTCAGTCGCGATTCTCCGCGCCGGTGTGGGGATCGCTTCTGGGACCGACTCGACGGGAGGAGGATTTTCGGCAACAGCCGTAACCGTAATTTGCCTTGCGGGTTTGGGAGGCACTTTAGGCAGACGAATCAGGAGCACACCGTTGGAAAACTGTGCCGAGACCGCTTCTTCACGAATACCATCGGGCAGCTTGAGAGTACGCTGCCATTTGCCGCGAGGTCGTTCCTGCCGGCGAAAGGCTTCGTCGGGAACACCTTCCGGGCCGAGGTGCCGCCCTTTAAGCGTGAGGGAACCTTCGTTGACGCTGATATCGAGTTCTTCGAGACGAATTCCGGGCAACTCTGCGGTTATCAGCAGTTGATCAGGAAGTTCATAGAGATTCACAGCAGGGTAATGTCTGACAACGCGCAGTCCTTGAAGAACACCAGCGAGCAGGGAATCGACCTCCTGCTCGAAGTTCTCCATGGCCTGCCAGGCATTTCCCCATCGAAAGATGGCCATATTGCTTTACTCCTGAATCCACATCAAATCTCTGAAGACGCAACTGACATGCCAGTCAGGTGTGATTCATTGGGCGAATCTTTGATTCGACACAAAGGTATTCAGCAATTTGAGTTATAGAGCAAGACCAGAATCAGGGCGCAAATGCCGAGCGAGGCCTTTGGCGGTGGAAAAGGGAATTCCGCTCGAAATCATCTGCCACTATGGCAGGTTCAGAGTGATGCTGAATTTCGCCTGCTCACCGGCCTACTCCATGCCAGATTCGAGAGAAATAGCCCGCACTTAAACGAGGGAGATCTCCCCCTCTCGAAATCGTGCCGTCGGGTGAGCGACAAATTCACTCAACTTTTCAACGTGAGGCTCAAGCCAGGATTCATCAATGACGTTTGCTGAATGGAAGCCTCACGGGGTAACATCTTTACTGTCATTGATATGATTCGCCGCAGGGGCTTGCGCCGTCGCCTTGAAAAAGTGCTGATGGATCGTGAGGCCCGGGCGATCGTGACCTTTATCTCCAACTTACAGCCTGAGGATGACACCGTGAAACTGCTGCTTTGTGTCGATGCATCGGGATCATCAGACCGAGCGATCTCCCGCGTGACTGAACTTGGTTTAGGCCACTCCAAGTCAAACTCAGTGACACTTTTTACAGTTTGCGAATCACTTCCTGAGCATGTCTTCGAAATCAGCGAAAAAGTGGGCATGCACGCCAATGAGCTTGCTTCGGCATGGTCGCAAAAATCGCGTTCGGCCGGAGAAGAGGCGTTGGCTCAAGCCAAGGCCAAGCTGCTGGAGAGTGGTCTGCCGGAATCAGCCATTCATATCAAGCTGTACGTCGCTGATGCCACTCCTGAATCTCGCCAGGTGGCCGCCGCTGCCGGCCTGATCGAAGAGATGACCAGTGGGAACTACGACCTGGTGGTCATTGGTCGCCGTGGTGCCAAACATCTCTCCGAAAACCTGATTGGCAGTGTCGCCGATAAGGTGATTCGAGCCGCTTCAGGTCGAAGTGTCCTGCTGGTTGATTAGACTTCGTTGCCTCGAATGATTGGGTTTCGGCCATGCATGGTGTGTGCTTGCGTTGTGAGTTGTGTCCCATTGGATTCAAGTGGAATCGATCGGACACAACGAACGCCATATCACCGGGTGCCAGCGGCGTCTCGTGGCGGCGGAACTGGTGAAATCGAGTCGATGATGTTGTTGTCTTCTCGCTTTCACAGGGTTCAAGGCATAAAATGAAGTTAAATCTGATTTAACAGGCGTACTGGTGTTGAAACTGTCGTCAAACCATCGTCTGGTTTCCAATCGCTGATCCTTTCCTGTATTGCGGATGATGTTCCGCATGGTACCTCTCAGGTACCAGGTCACCACGCTGAAAGATTCTGCTATGGACTTCGCTGTCTGTCCCAGTTGCAAGCAGTCGGTCCTGGATGATGATGCCGTTGACTGCCCCTTTTGTGGTGCACCGATGAAAGGTGGCCCCAGACCTGGTGGCGCACCGGCCAAACCGGCTGCATCCAAAGCTGCGCAGTCTCCAAAATCTGTTTCTGCCAGTGCCGCCAATACAGTAAGTGCCACCAACACAGTGAATCGTGGTGCTGTCAACAAGAGTTCCAGCAATTCAGCTTCTGCTGGTCAAACTTCGGGGGCAGATGATCTTCCGTTCGAAACGGATACGGGAGCCGCTACGACCGTTGCGGTGGCCACAGCGACCAAGCAGCGATCATTTCGGATCGTCTGCCCGATGTGTGAGACTGTCGGGTACATCTCACCAAAATCAGCGGGCACAAGAGTCAAGTGCGCGAATCCCAAATGTCTGGTTCCTGTTTTTGATGCCCCGCAATTGCCTCCACCCGAACCCGAAAAGCCGCCAGAACCTCCACGTAAGCCAAACTATATTCTGCTGGGTGGAGGAACTGCCGCGATCTGCATCGTTGGCGGCATCGTAGCTTTCTTTGTGGCAGGCCAGCCAGCTGCGAGTCCTGTGGCAGTCAACCGGATGACTCCGGAGGAAGCTGCTCGCCTGCTGGCCGAAACCGCACCTGCCGCCAATAACACAAGTAATCAAACCAAGAATTCCGGCACACCCGACGGAAACCAACAGACCACAACAGACACAAAACCCAACCCGGGCGATACGAAAACCGCGGCCAGCTCGACTGTTGATCTTGCAAAAGAGCTGCCCATTCTCATTGAGAAGACAGTCCTGATCAGGGGGAGCCAGAATCGCAGCTTGCCCTTTTCTCGGCAAATGGCTGCGGAAGCCTATGCGCTTCTCGGCAACATTGAAAAAGCACAAGAGCAGGCCGTGGCCTTTGATCGTGTGGGGCAGAATGTCCCTTTCTACAAGATCTCGATTCTCACAGAACTGGGCTGGGCACAACTTCGAGCGGGAAACAGCGAAGCAGCCAAAGTTTCAGCACTGGCAGGCTACAATCTTGTCAATAAACTGCCTGGCAATGGTCGAGCCCGGCTGATTTTTGCATCGCGCTTGGGGAGCCTGCTGATTGCCACGGGGGAAGCCGATAAAGCTACCCAATTGGCGAATGACTACGCTTCCACATGGAAGCCGGGGCTGATTGATTCCAATCAGGTCGCCGAACGACTGGAACGCCAGGATGGTCAGGTCGCCAGTTTACTTCAGGCAGGTCTGGATGACTTCGCAGGCTCAATTGCACAGGTGACATCGACCAGACCCGGAGTTGTCTGGTTTGAGCCGCAGGCTGCAGCAATGGCTCGATCGGCTGCAGCGCATGGTTTCAGCGAGAAGGCCATCTCCTGGGCCATCAGCCAGCCCGAAGTTCGACAGCTGGAAACTCTGGGTGAAATCGCTGCTTTCGAAGGCGCAACCGCAGCACCAGACATCACTGCTGAAGCACTAAAGGCCAAAATCGAAAGCTGGGGTGCCAACGCTCCTGTCATGAAATTACCAGCTTCGAAAGCCTATATTCTCGCGCGGGGAGCAGCTGCCGCCGCTGCCGTTTCGAAGCCCGCAGCACTGGGGCTCATCAAGGAGGCCCAGGCACTCCTTGAATCTGTGGAACTTCCGTCACCCGTCACCTGGCCCAATACCCAGGGGCTGATTAATCCACAGCTGCCAGCGATCGCGCCATTAGAACGCCTCTTCGTGGCCTGGGCAGAGGTTTCCATCGCCTGTCAGTTGGCGGGAGATGCCGCTGGTTGTGATGCAGCACTGAGTAAAGCTTTAGCGACACTGCAAGGAGTTGGCCCGGCATTGAACTACGTCGATCAATTTCTGGAACAGCTCAATGGCCCGGATGTGGCCAGTATTCGCGATCGACTCAAAGATGAACTGGGAATTCGAACCGAAGATGCGGCCCGGCAAGCTTTCTCCAGCTATCGCCGGGGAACTTTGAATTATCGAGAACATGCCGCCATTCGATATGATCTCGAACTCCAGGCTCTGGATCGATTAGCACAAGCCGGCGGTCAAGCGATCGTCTGGAAGAAGCTACAGGAGCTGGCATCTGACACAAATGCTGTCCAGAAGCAGGTTCCCAGCGAAATCTCGATGAAACTGGTTTCTTCGTTGGCAACGGCATTCCAGTTAGCGAATGAACCGACACAGGCCCAGGCAGTGACCGACTGGTATTCCGGCATCACGAGAATTGGCGCGATTACACCCTCGGCAACATTATTGGCCGCTTCTCGGTTTGGGGCAAAAGATGGTTCTGGTGCTGCGACTGTGCTCAAAGAGGCTGATGCTCCCACACGAGCCTTGATGACCAGTCTTCTTGCCAGTCAACTAAAGGATGCAGGCATGGTTGAGCCCGCACTGGTCTTGGTCGGCCAGACGAGCGATTTGAGCGTGAGGGAAGAGGCCTCGATATTCGCGGCACATGCTGCCCATCATCTGGGAGAAGCCGCCAAAATCGTGACTCACCTGCAAACACTTCCACAGGCCACCGAGCGGTTATCCTGGATTCGCGGCTTATCAATGCCCATCAAGAAATAATGACAGAGCCAAATTCATGGATGATGCCGGTACTCATACGAATTGCAGTATTCATCTGCGCTCCTCGGTCTGGGGTGGCTGGGGTTGAGTCTTCGAACCCCCAGCAATTTTTGTCACGAACTGGGGGTTCGCGAAGACGCTCAACCCCAGGCACCCGCCGCGCAGTTGTTTATTGGAATCGGCATCAGATCCATGTTGAGCACACTGAGATTGAGTACTGACAAAAGACGCTGTGTTTGCCAGTGACGAAGAGATGCCATGCCGCGATTCGCACTGCTGGAACATGACTGGCCGGAAAATCATGGAGATTTTCTTCTCGAAGTCCCCGGGCTCAAGTCTCGCGATGGTCTTGAGCTGTGCTGGACGTGGCGATTTCCGGGCGATCGAAAGGCCTGGGAAACATTGTTCCGGCAGGGTGGCTTGTTTGAAGCCGAACGGAATACCGACCACAGGGCCCATTATCTCGATTATCAGGGGGCCGTGACTCCTGCCGCCGATGGCACATCTCGCGGCTTCGTGACGATTGTCTTTCAAGGGGAATTTCAATGGACTGATCCATTCGAATTCTCGCCGCTGGAAGGGCCGCCTGTCTTACCAGATTTCCTGCAGATAGCCTTTCAAGATCATCTGGGGAAGCAACAGATAGCCGGTCAGATGCAGCTCTTGAACTCTGCCTCAGGCTGGAAGATCACGATTCTGCCCGAGACGAATTCCAAGGCTTTCAAGGCAGATTCAGTGCATTCGTAATACAATACTGCAAGATAAGCGTCGTGCTGCGTGACGAGTGGCATGCTCTCTCGATCGAAGCATTCTGTCCGCCAGTGAAATCTCATCAGGGTCTGTGAATCTTATGAATCTTGTGAATCGCCTTGCGGCAGAGACCAGCCTGTATCTCAATCAGCATGCTCAGAATCCGGTCGCCTGGCAGCCGTGGGATGATGAAGCCTGGAGACTTGCGCGCGAGCTCGATCGACCAGTCTTTCTGTCGATTGGGTACAGTGCCTGCCACTGGTGTCATGTGATGGAGCACGAAAGCTTTGAGAATCCACGCATTGCCGAACTGCTCAATCAGTGGTTTGTGAGTATCAAGGTGGATCGCGAAGAGCGGCCAGACCTCGATCAGATCTATATGGCAGCCGTGATTGCCATGACTCAGCAGGGTGGCTGGCCAATGTCGGTCTTTCTCACACCCCAGGGACATCCGTTTTACGGAGGAACCTATTTTCCGCCGACCAGCCGATACGGACGACCGGGATTCGCTGAAGTCCTCGCCGCCATTCACGACGCCTGGGAGAACCGTCGTGAAGTGGTGACTGAGCAGGCCTCTCAATTAACCATGACTGTCCACGATCAACTTTCTGAACGACAGGAACCAACGACTCTCCATGAGAATCTGCTGGAGAAGGCTGGCCGCACGCTGGTGCGAGTTTGTGATCGTGTGAATGGTGGTTTTGGACATGCCCCCAAGTTTCCTCATGCGATGGATTTACGGCTCGCCATGCGCCTCGCGCATCGATTCGATACGACGGAAACAGCCGAAGTGGCTGAGTTGGGGCTGACGGCCATGGCCAAAGGCGGGATTCATGACCACCTGGGAGGCGGCTTCGCCCGCTACTCGACAGACGAAATCTGGCTGGTGCCGCACTTCGAAAAAATGCTGTATGACAACGCGTTGTTGCTGCAGGCTTATCTCGATGGCTGGCAGTTTAACAAGACTGATTTTTATCGCCGGACGGCCCAGTCGATCGTGCATTATGTATTACGGGAAATGCAGGTTCCCAGAGCCGAACTACCTGGTGGATTCTGTGCGGCCCAGGATGCTGACAGCGAGGGTGAAGAGGGGCGATTTTTCGTCTGGTCACAGTCCGAAATTCGCGATGTCCTCTCAGGAAGTGAACTGGGGAATGACGATTCGAGGCTTTTTGAGCGGGCCTACGGTGTGACCTCGGGAGGGAACTGGGAAGGTCATAACATTTTGAATTTGCCGAAGACGATCGCCGCACTCGGACGCGAACTCGGCATGGCGGAAACTGCCCTCGAGCAAAAGCTTTCTCTGCTGAGGACGAAGTTGTTTGAGCACAGAAAGAACCGGATTGCCCCAGGTCGTGATGAAAAATTGATCGTCGCCTGGAATGGTTTGATGATTTCTGCACTGGCCCGTGCCGGACTGGTGCTCGATGATCAAGAGGCACTTCAGGCCGCTCAACGGGCCGCCCGCGTGATTCTCGACATGGCGGAGAGCCTGCCGTATGGCTTGCCTCATTCGATTCAAAAGGGGCAGCCCAAGCATGGTGCCTATCTGGATGATTATGGATGCTTTTTGGAAGCACTGATCGAATTGTTCCTGGCGGATGGTGATCCCTCCTGGTTATCACGGGCTGTTCCACTGATCGACCGCCTGGTGAATGAGTTTCATGATGATGAACAGGGCGGTTTTTACTTTACGAGCAGTCAAGCCGAGAAACTGATCAGTCGCAGTCGAGATTTTCAGGATAACGTGACACCCTCTGGCAATGCGGCTGTGGCCAATGCACTGCTGAAGTTCGGTCGAATCACGGGAGACGCCCGCAGTGAAGAGTTGGCACATGAAGTTCTTCAGGCTGCCTCGGGCCTGATGCAGCAATCCACAATGGCCACAGCCCACTCGCTGGCCGCTCTCGATTGGTGGCTGGGTCCCAGTTACGAATGTGTGTATGTACCCGCTGAGACGACATCAACAACGGATTCTGAGCCTTTGAAACAGGATGCGGTTCAGCGAGTGGCTCATGAGCTGTACCTGCCGAACGTCCTGTTTCTCACAGGAAGAGCGCAATGGGAGGGGACACTGGCAGCCGGGCTGGTGCAGGGGCGCCTGGCTCCTGCCAGTGAACCGGTGCTCTATGTCTGTCAAAAGGGAGTCTGCCAGCTCCCCGTGGTCGGGGAAGCAGCAATCATCGCCCGACTCAAAGGGCTGGCACAAAGCATAGATGAGTAACTCAGCAGAAAAAGTATCTGGCATGAGTACCATCAGCATCAATTGACCGGTACCAGGCTGTAGCCATCGGTCTGGCGGTTTATGAGAGTCGTCATGGCCGATGTCGTAATGATCACTCCTTCGCCGACCTGCATGTGAGCGATTTTCTTGCGGGCTAAGGTCTGGCCGCAGACCATGATTTCAACACCGGCCTGATTCAGCTTTTGGATCAGTTCAAGATTCGGGTTTGGAAGACTTGCTGCTGCACTTCCCTTGTCATTCGTCAGGATCGAAAGTGCTGCATCACCGTGCAGAATAATGGCAATGTTGACATCGGTCGCTTTGAGACCGGCTGCCCCATAAAGATTCAGCAGGCGGGCAGCACGTTCCAGTCCGGCGTTGACCTCACCCGCAGCTGAGGATGCCGTGACATCGAAGATCACTTTGGCGCCGGTTCGCGGCGCTTCCGGGGCACCAGTCAGTTCAGCCACACCGCCAATACCAGGAATGATGGACGACTTGAGATCTGGCACACCGGCAGGTTTCTGAAATTCGATCAGATAATTGTCGCGCAGTGAGCCTGAGCGTTCACCAACATAACGAAATCCCGTGGTGAGAATCTCCTGTGTGACGACATCCTGACCTGCGCGAACGTGACTGAGTGTCCAATCCGAACTTTGTCCTTCAATACGGCGGAAATCGACCACAATCAGGCGTCCTCCGGGCTTAAGTGCGTTGAAAATCGAGGCCATCATTTTTTGAGGAAACTCGAAATGATGGTAGGTGTCGCAAATAAAAGCGAGGTCAATCGATCCTTCGGGCAGGTTGGCAGAAACGTCCTTGCCCAGCACTGTTTCCACATTCTGCTGTCGAAGTTTTTCACTGGTGGACTGGATGTGCTCGAGAAAGTTCTTCGAGATATCGACGGCAATCACACGTCCCTGTTCTCCCACAAGCGGTGAAAAGGCTCTGGTGAAGAGACCCGTCCCGGCACCAATATCAGCGACGACCGAACCTGGTGATATTCGACAGGCTTTGAGAATCTCCTCACGCTGGTGAAACACCTCGCGGCTTTCGATTTCGAACTTCTCGATGAACTCCTGCGGTTTAGCGTTTTCAAACGAGCGATTAATCCCGGGCTTGACGCTCGTCTCCTGAGCCACAGTGGCTGTTGAGAAGTTGATCAACAGACTCGCCACAAACAGGCCCGGAATCAGCAGCTTTTTCGCGAGTGAATATCGCAGTGAATTCATAGTCATACTTTCCAACTGAGTATCTGCTTTGAGCATATTTTCGAAGTTCAAGGAAATTCTTCAAGCTGTCAGATTGCGGACAATGACCATCGTCGCCACCAAAACAATCGCCACGACAAACGTTTTTTGAAGTGCGGGGCCCGAGAGTCGCTTGGCGAAGGCCTGTCCGGCCACAACACCCGCCAGGCCGCCTAAGACAAATGGAAGAGTGATTTGCAGATCGACAGTTCGTCCGGCAACCGTTTGAGAGATCACTCCCGAGAGGCTCACCAGTGAAATCACAAACAGAGATGTCCCCACCGCTTTATGAATAGGCATACCACTGAAAAGCACCAGGGCCGGGATAATGACAAAGCCCCCGCCGACACCAAACAGACCGGCAATCACACCTGTCAGCACACCGACCATCAATAGCAGTGCCGCGCATCGGGAAGTAAGTATCAATTGCCCCGATAGACTGCGCTGGCATGTCATCTGGTCATCAAGTTCTTCATGACCAGTCGGCTGGCAGAGTGAATCTTTGACGAAAGGCTTTGTCGCTTTTTTCCACATTCTTTCGGCGACGATGAGCATCAGACCGGCAAAGGCCAGCATCAACACGGTCTCCGGAATCAGGTTGGCAATCCACGTTCCGGCTGGTGTCCCGATCATGCCCGAAAGGGCAAACAGGAATCCTGTCTTGAGATCCACCTCTCCCATCCGCCAGCGGGATAAAAATCCGGTAAAAGAAGTTAATCCGACAGCGATCAGCGAAATCGTGATGGCCTCACGGGGATCCACACCCATCCCGTAAACAAGCAGTGGAACAGCAAAAATCGCTCCACCACCTCCCGTCAGGCCCAGTGAAAGCCCTACCAGACTCCCGGCGATGATGGCCAGAACATGATTGAACTGCAGGCTGAACTCGATCCATTCAGGCCACGACATCAACATGGCTTGGTCTCCTCATACGGGATTCCTCCCTAGGCACCAACAACGTGCTGGTCCACGCTCTGATGAACGACCGGGAGGTTGGCTCGCTTCCAGGCATTGAGGCCACCTGCCAGATTGATCACCTTCAGACCAGAGCGGCTCAGGAGGCTGGCCGCAATCGCTGAACGTCCCCCGGCTTGACACTGCACGACGAAGGTTTCGTCTGGTGACAACTCTTTCGAGGACTTTCGGAGCCCACCCAGAAATGCGTGCGTGGCCCCTTCAATGTGTTCTTCTGCGAACTCGTGTGCCGAGCGGACATCGAGCAGTTCGATGGAGTGATTCTCCATGAGCTCTTTGAGTTCTGTCGGAGAAATCGACCGATAGGCTGCCGTTGCCAAATCATTCTGTTCGAGATCGGAGCGATCGACGTAACCCTGGATATTGTCGACGCCGATAGATCGCAGAGCTTTCAGTTGAGCAGACAGACCTTCTGCGTTGGAGATCAGCAGAACTGGTTCGCCATCGTCCACAAAGAATCCACTCCATTGGGCCAACTGGGTTGCCGGAATGTTGATGGTTTGAGGAATCGATTTCTGGGCGTAGAGCGCAGCCGGTGAAGTGTCGATGACCAGCCTGGTGCTTTGGGCATCGACCAGTTGTTCAATGTTCAGACGCGAAACCGCAGGAAGTTCACGAATCAGTTGAGGGCCCACTTTGTTCACACGCTTCATGACGGCGAAATAGGGAGGTGTTTCGGGCTGATCATCGAGAATGTAATCGACAAAGGCCTGTTCACTTCGAATCTGCAGTGCCGGGTTAAAGAGCTTTTCGTAACCCACTGTGGAAGATGGGATGGCTCCTAACCCTTTGCCACAGGCACTTCCGGCACCATGGGCAGGCCAGACCTGCAGGAAGTCGGGTAACGACATGAATTTGCTGATGGAGTGAAAGAGTTGGCGAGCGCCGACTTCAGCACTTCCCACGACACCAGCGGCGGTTTCGAGAAGGTCCGGTCGACCAATTGAACCCACAAAGACAAAGTCTCCCGTAAAGATTCCCATGGGTTCGGTAGCACCACTGCCACCATCTGTGAGCACAAAGGAGATGTGTTCCGGGGTATGGCCCGGCGTGTGCATCACTTTAAGCTGCACGTTCCCGACGCCAAAAACATCACCATCGTGCAGCAGTTGCACCTGATGTTTTGAGATGTACTGATACTTCCAGTCGGCAGGGCCTTCGTCAGAGAGATACAGCGTCGCCCCAACTCGATCGGCTAGTTCGCGTGAACCGGAAACAAAGTCGGCGTGAATGTGTGTCTCTGCCGCCCCCACGATTTTCAGGCCCTGCTCCTGAGCCGTTGCAATATAGCCATCGACATCGCGACCAGGATCAATCACAAGGGCCTGACCCGTGCGCTGACAACCAACGAGATAGGAAGCATGGGCGAGTGCCGGGTCATAAAAATATTTCAGAAGCATGGTGAGTCTCCTGTTGAGATTTGGAAAGCGACTTCGAAATGGACGCACTTTCTCCGAGTTCCCGCTTCCAGCGGGATGAAAGACGCTAGGTCAGAAAGCTGTTTAATGAGAGGTGACCGGTGGGCTCGTGGGATTCAAACTGCATGAGGGCGTCGAGCGGGGAGTCGAATTCCAGGGCATGCGAGCGATGAGTAATCCCATGGCGCAGGTATCGGTCACACCGGCAAAGACCAGACCGGCTCCGACAAAGGCAGCCAGTCCGAAGGCGTAAGGAGTGACAAAAGCTCCCAGGGCACAGCCCAGAACGACCAGCGAACCAGCCGCGATGCGAACCTGTCGCTCCAGCGACATGACTTTTTTGCCACGATGAACCGGCAGGCCGGCTGCCTCCCAGGCCTGAGTTCCCCCCTCGATATTGATGGGCTGCCAAGGGCCTGTGGCCAAGAGTTTTTCGCAGGCTTTCTTGCCTCGACCTCCAGAACGGCAGATCAGGTAGACCGTCTTGCTCTCAGGATTCACAAAACGGGAAAGCTTCTCCGCTTCGAGCTCATCCAAAGGAATGTTGACTGCACCTTCAGCATGCACTTCCTGAAATTCCAGGGGCGTGCGAACGTCAATAATGGTCACTGGTTCTGCAGCATCAAGGCGGGTTTTCAGTTCGATGGGCAGGATGGTGGGGATCGTCATGGCAACCTCACTGTTTGAAATATAGGAACCTGTCGAACTATGTTACTGGATCTGTGCAGTTCTCTTTCAGAAAATTGACGAAAGCGATCCCTTCTTTGAAGAAATCTTCCCCAGGGGCTGGTGTCGGCTGGCCCGATCTCATTGATTCGCCAGATTGGTTACGACGTAAGGTGTTTTTAAGTAATAAGATGCGGCAATCATTTGTTCATTTCGGTGAATCCCCGCTTCCGGCTCGCAAACGAACAGTCAAAGTTTCGCTGATCGCTGAGCTCGCGCCGGCTTGGCAGAAATCGACCGGGAACTGTGCGGATGTGTCTCTTCTGAAAGTCTCTCTGGCCGATACTGACAGGAGGGAGCGACACTTTTTCGGGAGACCGCCATGCCACCACGCTTCAAGCCAGTGCAGAATTCGGTCGCCAGTGCTCTACCAACGGCCTTGCCATCGACTCATGTCGAAGGGTTTGTGGCCTATCTTCAGGGGGAGTGCGGGCTCGCGCGGAACACGGTCATTTCCTACGAGCGCGATATCAAAAGATTCAGCGACTGGTTCCATGAATCCGGTGTGGTGCGTGTGACAGACATCACGCTACAGGATCTCTCGGGTTACTTGAGATATCTGCACGAGTTGAAACTGGCGACCAGCACAATTGCCAGGCATCTGGTTTCGCTGAAGATGTTCTTTCGGTATCTCATGCTGGAAGGGATTCTCAAAGAGAGTGTCGCCGATCTGCTGAACTCTCCCAAGCTTTGGGAGCATTTGCCAAAGGTGCTTTCAGAAGATGCGGTTAATCGTCTTCTCGATGCCCCGATGCATCAGGATTTGAATCCTTATCGCGACCGTGCTTTGCTGGCGGTGTTGTATGCGACGGGTTGCCGGGCCAGTGAAGTCTGCAGTCTGAAAATGCGCGATCTGCAACTTGACGAAGGCTTTTGCCGCTGTGTGGGCAAAGGGAATAAGGAGCGTCTAGTCTCTTTGAATCCAGTCGCAGTCTCAGCACTGAAGACCTATCTGGCCAGAGAGCGCCCCGCTCGCGCGGGAACGAACCTCGACAGTCCGGTGTTTACCTCGAGATCTGGTCGATCCATCGACCGCATTCAGGTCTGGAAACTCGTCAAGAGGTATGCCTCACGGATTGGATTAAGCGATGCGGTCACGCCGCATACTTTGAGGCACAGTTTTGCCACCCATATGCTGGCCAATGGAGCCGAAATTCGTGCACTGCAGGAACTGCTGGGGCATGCCAGTATTCGCACAACTCAGATCTACACCCATGTCGAACATTCCCGGCTCAAGGCCATCCACAAACAATGCCACCCCCGCGGGTAAAAGAAAAAGACCTGCACCAACGTGAGGTTGATGCAGGTCTTGAAAAGTCATCGCTCAGTGGATACTTCGACTACACGCCTGGTGCCGGAGCAGCAGGAGTTGTTTCCGGAATCGGAGCGATCGGTGGTTTGGCGGTATCGGTTGGTGTCGGCACACCAGCAGCCGGAGCAGAAACTCCGCCGCAGCTTCCATCAGCACAGCCGCCGGCACAAGCTCCAGTTACGCAACTGTTGCAGGCGGTCGTTGGGCAGACAGTCTGTGGCACTAACCGACAGACTTCGTAGTTTTCGACGCGGGGAACGCAACGCGTCACATAGCGAGTACAGTTCACGTTCTCAGTGCGAGGAACGCAGCGTGCCACGCGACGAGTGACCGTAAATGGCTCCTGACGGGTGACGCAGAACGGAACGCGGCAAGTCTTGGTCTCGGTAACCATCTTGCAGGTGCGAACAGGAATCTTGCGGACGCATTCTTCGCTCACCATCTTGCAGGTGCGAACGGGTACCTTCTGGCTGACAACCTGTTCCGTCCAGCGGCAAACCTGCACAGGCACCTGATCAACAACCGTTTCGCAGGTCATGCGGCAAACTCGCTGAGGAACCTTGGTCACGACCACTTCGGGAACGAGGCGGCAGACTGTCACCGGGCAGGACTGACGAACCTGACGTGTCACGTAAGTGGTGCAGGGGATCTGGCGTTCCACAACTTGTGGGCACCAGACACGACGGCAAACCACGGGACCTGGTCTTTGAACCATCGTCAACCGTGGACATCCACAGGCATCTGGGACCAGTGTCGGGCAGCAGCGACCAGGGAGTTGAACCTGCTGTGTCACCCAGCGGCCACAATCCTGGCGAACTGTGCGGAAGGTTGTCACTGGCTCGCAGACATTGAAGCAGCGTTCCTGGTTGACAGTCTCTGTCACCTGACGCATGACCGTCTGGCGGCACTCACGCTCGATGGTTTCAAAGACTGGGCGCTGCACGACGCGACGACACTCGCGCATCTGTGTTTCATAAACCGGGCGGCGAACCGTGTAACTGCAGTCGCGGAAGCTGGTCTCAAAGACTGGCTTCTGAACTGTGTAACGCTCTTCGCGGCAACTGGTTTCGTAGACGGGCCGACAGACCTGGTACGATTGTTCCCGATACTGGGTTTCAACTACGTTGCGGTAGCAAGTTTCCTGAACATCTTCGAATGTCTGGTCATAGACGGTGCGTTGAACTGTAAACTGCTGTGGTTCTTGAACGGTGTCGTACACAGTTCGCTGACAGGTTTGCCGTTCAACGCGGCAGGTGGTGTAGCAGGCCGTCGGCTGGCACGCTGTGGTTGGACAACAGCTATAGCTGGCTGCCCCGCAATACCTGGCCGCTTCGGCAAACTGTCCACTCGCCATCGTGACCAGCGTGATCGCTGCGCTGATCCAAAAATTCTTCATTTCCGTTCCCCCTGGAGAATACTTACCGTCATGTTTGTTCAGTCGTCCCGCTCAATCCCGAAGTTCACTGAAGAACTCACAACCGGAAATGACTTGGAAAATCATGTTTCAGGTGTGCTTCAATGTCCGCATCACTTGGTAATGAGTGGGTGGGTGTGCAGTGACAGAAACCGCGTTTACCCGACTTTAACCAATTTCCTCAATGCCGCCGAATCGCTGGATTCCCTAAAACTCCAACAGCCCGGCATTATGCGCATTCTGACACACCAGTTGCAAAGGAATAGTTCTGCAGGGAGGGGGCCGTCCGCAAAAACCGTATGCAAAGGCGATCAAGTTTACCCGAACACCACAGATGAGGTGCCGGGTCACTGCCAAAGGATAGATCGAATTCATGCCAGCAGAGCCACTTCTTTGCAGAAGACGATGCTCCACGTCATGTGGTCTTCAGATAATCGTCATCATGACGATCATATCGCCCAATCACAGGGTAACGTGCCGAGCCGAAAAAACATGGAAAAATTGTCGGGCTCTGCGGACTTTCGATTGGACGGTTTGAAATCGCCATGACCGTCATCGAAGATTTTTCAGGACTTTGTTGAGTCGAGGGCTCTCCTTAAGAGCTGTTTGAATCGGAGGTTATGGGGAAATACCGTGCCGCAAGCTCTCGATGCGGGGCAGGGAAAAAATGGTTTTTGCGCAGCAGCCATTCTGAAAAGATGCTCCTGGATAGTCTGTGAAGCCGGCAGAGACTATTGTCAGATATCCAACTTCTCCCATTAAAAAACCACTGGTTTCCGCGAATGCACATTCTCTTAGTCAACGATGACGGCATCCACGCGCCCGGCCTCAATAGTTTGCATGCCGAACTGGTGAAGTTCGCCCAGGTGACCGTTGTGGCTCCGGCTGTCGAACAAAGTGGGGTCGGGCACTCGATCACTTATCTGCATCCACTTCTGGCCCATCGTGAGTATCGGCAGGACGAGTTTTTTGGCTGGAAAGTCGAGGGGAGCCCGGCTGACTGCGTGAAACTCGGCATCATGGAACTGGCGCAGCCTCGGCCAGATCTGGTGGTGAGTGGCATCAATCACGGGGCGAATGTGGGTATCAACATTCTGTATTCAGGGACGGTGGCCGCTGCGATTGAAGGGGCTTTTTTCGGAGTGACCTCTTTCGCACTGTCGCAATGGCTGGGGAATAGTGCGCCGAGATTCCCCCAAGCTGCGCGCCTGGGGGCTCAACTCATCCAGCAGATTATGGCCCGAAATCCACCCACAGGATCGCTCTGGAATATCAACTTTCCCACGTGGTCTACAAAAGACCAATCCTCAGATGAGCCTTGGCCCAGGGGAGTCCGGTTGACTTCGATGGGAGTCAGCAGGCAACGGGAGACTTTGGAAAAACGGATCGACCCCAGAGGACGCACTTATTACTGGACAGGTCTGGAACCTATTCATGGTCATGAGCTGGTTGAAGGGAGTGATGTGGCGGCCCTGGTCGATGGCTATGTGACTGTCACTCCATTGCACTTTGATCTGACCAGTCGAGCTCAGCTCATGCAAGCCGAGGCGAACTGGTCACCGCTCGTCATCCCGCCGCAGCATGATCAGGAATGAGCCTTTGGAACAATTACCCGAAGTGCATCCTGAGGCATCAAAACCAACGTCGAATACCTTTCGGCAGTTGAGATATCGAGATGCGCTCTTTGGAGCCTGGCTGGGCCTGTGGATCAATCTGGCTTTAGGAATCATCAAGTTGATCGCCGGGATTATCGGTCAATCCTTTGCGCTGCTGGCCGATGCCTTCAATTCATTGAGTGACTGTGTCACTTCGTCGGCGGTGATCTTCGCACTCAACTATTCGCAAAGGCCTGCCAACTCAAACCATCCCTATGGTTTCTCGAAAGCCGAGGCTCTCGCGGGCTCGCATGTCGCTCTGGCAATTCTCATTTCGTGCTTTCTTCTCGGATGGGAAGCGATCGAAAGGCTCACAGTCCAGCACGGTTTGCCACCGTGGTGGACATTGGCGGTGGCGGCAGCGAATGCGGTCATTAAAGAGTCGCTTTACTGGTACAAATTGAAGATTGCCAAAAGCACTGGCAGCACCGCATTGCTCGCCCATGCCTGGGATCACCGCAACGATGCTCTCTGTTCTGTGGCCGTACTCATTGGCCTGAGTGTCGTGCGCATCGGCGGCGAGGCCTGGCGATCAGCAGATGAGGTCGCTTCGCTCGTGGTGGTATGTGTGGTCGGTTTTTCCGCAGCCAGCATCTTTCGGCAAAGTCTTCGCGAGATGCTGGATCTGCAAATCGATGAAACTGAAGTGGATGCCATGCGCGCCACTGTCCAGAAAGTTCCCGGAGTGCAGGGCATTGAAAAGTTTCGCGTTCGGAAATCAGGGATTGAACAGATTGCCGAACTGCACTTGCGGCTCCCTGCGGAAATCACCGTTTTCGCAGGACATGCTCTCGCTCATCAGGTGAAAGCCGAACTGATGCAGCAGCATCCCATGCTGAGAGATGTGATCATTCACGTCGAACCGGCAAGCGAACCAGCCAGCCACAGTTCGCCGGAAGAATCAGCAAGATGACCACATGGACAATTCGGCAATGTCTCCACAGAAGTTGTCACGCCCAGATGGCACCTTCTGGAAATCGATAGGCCGCAATGGTCTCGGGAAGCATTTCGATGCTGTAACCCGGTGCCAAAGGAGCCTGGTAGCGCCCATTCTTCATCGATATCGGATGCATGAAATGTTCATGCAGATGACCGGCATGTTCGCAGAAGCGATTCTCCCAGCTGCCGCTGATCGCAATGAAGTCAATCATCGAGAGATGCTGTACGTATTCGCATAACCCGACACCACCGGCGTGGGGGCAAACGGGGATCCCAAATTTTTCTGCCAGCAGCATGACCGCCAGAACTTCGTTCACACCTCCCAGGCGGCAGCTATCAATCTGACAGATGCCAATCGCCCCCGCCTGCAGAAACTGTTTGAACATCACTCGGTTGGCGCAATGCTCGCCAGTGGCGACGGCAATCGGATGCACCGCTTTGGCAATGGCCGCGTGACCAAGAATATCATCCGGGCTGGTGGGTTCTTCGATGAACCAAGGGTGGAATTTCGCGAGTTCACGTACCCAGTCGATTGCCGTCGAGACATCCCAGACCTGATTCGCATCGATCATGAGGCGGCGCTCAGGGCCAATCTCTTCGCGAATGATCGTTAAGCGACGGAGATCGTCTTCGAGGTTTCGCCCCACTTTGACTTTGAAGACTTCCCAGCCTTGCGCCAGATTGGAGCGACACAACTGTCTCAGTTTCTCATCGGAGTATCCCAGCCAACCGGCACTGGTGGTGTAGGCGGGATAGCCTGTGGCCAGCAACTGCTCGACGCGCGCCGATTTGCCAGCCACTTTTCGTTCGAGACGTTCGATCGCTTCAGCGGGTGTCAGCGCATCGGTCAGGTATCGGAAGTCGATACAGTTGACCAATTGCGCCGGAGTGAAGTCCGTGACAAGTTTCCAGAGGGGCTTCTTTTCGATTTTCGCCCAGAGATCCCAGAGCGCATTGACCAGAGCCGCCGTGGCGAGATGGATCACACCTTTCTCAGGGCCCAGCCAGCGTAACTGGCTGTCACCCGTCAGTTCGCGCCAGAATTGGCCGGGAGCTTCGGTGAACTCGCGCAGATCTCGACCAATGAGGAGTTTGCCCAGCGATTCAATGGCCGCCACACACAGTTCATTTCCTCGACCGATGGTAAATGTCATGCCATGCCCCACAGGGAGCGAAGCATCATCAGTTTTGAGAATCACATACGCGGCTGAATAATCAGGATCCGGATTCATGGCATCGGAACCATCCAGCAGACGCGAGGTGGGAAAACGGAGATCAATGGCCTGAATCCCGGAGATTTTGGGCATAAGGCAACTCCCGCAGCACGATCAAGTTGAAGAATATTGCCACAACCACCCACTACCACTTGGTGCGACCGGAACGCTCAAGTGAGAGAACAGAGCTCCCATTGCGGAAGACGGTGACTGTCCCGGTGGATTGGCTGACTGTGATCGCCATCGCTTGTGTGTGAGCCGAGATGGCGGCTGCGGTTTGATGACGTGCCCCCAGCCCATGGGCCACACTTCCCGAAGCCGATTTGGGAGTGAGGTAGGTTCCCGCAGAAAGCACAGTTCCGTCGCCCTGAATGATAAAAGCCCCGTCGATGAGAGCGAACTCCTTCATCGTTTCTGCCAGGCTCGGATCGAGGACATTTCGCAGTTGCCGGGCATAACCATGAAAAGGGTTGAGCACGAGTTGCTGTGAGTGCCTTAGTACCTGACGGGAATCACCAATCACGAACAAGGCACCAATAGGGTGCGCTTCGCGACCTTCGGCGGCAATCTCGATCGCGAGAGTCAAGACGCGCAGCATGACGGCGGGACGGACGACATCGGCACCACGTCGATTTTTCTCTGAGAGCATCGCCCGAAAATGGACTTCCGGTTTTGTGACATTGATGCTGTCGAGCCGGCGACCATCGGGGCCTGTCACACAGACCACGCTGTTTTTTTCGGTGAGTAAACCGCTGGATGCAGCTAATAGCAAGCCCAGATTGGCGCGATCTGCACGGGAAAGCGATGCGTGTGCCACATCAAAAATATGCAGATCTTCTCGCTTGTGGTCGAACTCTTCAGAGTGTTGCGAAGTGACCAGGAGCAGGCGGCCCTTGTAGTTGGCCAGTGCCTCCCACGGAACGTTCTCCACTCGTTCGACCGCCAGAAGCAAAGCCTGGGCGGCGAGGCTTTCTGTCAGTTGAATGGCAGTCTTCACCATATTGACAGTCAGGCGGGGAATGCTCGGCCCACGGACGGGACGATTCTCGGGTTGAATGCCCGCTTGTGTCATCAGGAGCAGATCGATGGCCTTGATGTCTTTGGCGTCAATCAGGTTTTGTCGGAAGTCGGGACTTTTCAGCAGTTCGGCAAGAGCAGCGAGGACTTCCACATGTGTCTGTTGCAGTCGGCGCCCAATGACCAGGAGCACAATCAGTTGGACATTAACGCCCGCAGGCCCGCCATAATCGACACGGGTTTTGCTGCGACCAAGCACGATGCGGAAGTCACCATCCCAGTCGATAAATGCATGTGGTAATGCAAAGTCATTAGCCACAAGAGTTTGTGCGGCGGCCTCACGTTCCTCGATGGCTTCGAGAACATTTTCGGGATTGATTCCATCATCATCCCAGTTGGCGGCCTGAACCAGAGCGCGGATCGCTCCCTGACGCGTTTTGGCAGTCAACTCGACAATCCGGATTCCACTGACCAGGTCTGCCAGATCCACGATGATCACCCCCGGAAGCTGACTGTAACTGATTTCATCAAATGTCCCAACTTCTGTGATTATCAGTAGTTATAAACATGAGATGATTTTGTGCCAACCCCACGAAATTCGCGAAGTTCACTTTCTCGGCAGTCGATCAAAAATCTCTGGAGAGGCAAGGTGCGTTAGTGGTGAGAGGAAACGAGCAGGTTGAGAAAGTGTTGAGAAATGCTGTTTTTTTCGTGAATTTTACTCTCAGTCAACTTTAAGTCGATTTCCGAACTTGTCTCGAATCGATAGATGGCGTAATAATTTATGGACATGGTGACTGTTGGTTCATGTAAGGGCTGGTGGTAAATGGCTTGAAGGTGTACAGATGGCGCAGTTTCATCCAGGTGACTATGTGGTTTTTCGAATCACCAAGTTCAGTACTGAGCCTGGGCCGCGTGCCCAGGATGTGCGCCCTGCCCCTTATGGCGAAACTTACAACTACTACGTTGATAAGTACTGGACAGTTCGCTCAGTCTCTCCTGATGGCACCTTGCAACTGGTGACTCGTCGAGGCAAGCAGCATCAAGTCGCCATGAATGATCCCAGACTTCGGCATGCGACTTTGTTTGAGAAGTGGTTCAAAGCAGATCGCTTTCCCACAAAAGACACCTTTTCTCAGGTCTCGCAGAACGGCATGACTGGTCCGGATACCGGGCGGGTTCCACAGATTTCTGGTGGGATGCGCTGAGAATTCATCTCCAGATTCCAGCTTGGATGCTGCCGAAAAGACATTCGCAGAGAATTGTTCAATGCATGAACAGTGAATCCTTCTCTCCGCTTTCTCTGACTTAATATGGCGCAGTCCATCTCTGCACGTTGCGTCAAAACTCTCCGCTGACGTGCCAGGTTGTAGATCCTTGAGCGCGGAAGTAGACTTCCTTCGGACAGAGGAAGTTCCGAGGTGGCAGATTTTTGCCTCCTTACAAGGTGAACATTCGACAGACAGGATTGTCCGTGTCAGGATTGTCAGTGTCAAAACTGGCAATTGAATGATTGCTGAGGCTTGGACGGAATCTGGCCTCAGGATATGAGCGGGATTGAATGGTTTCAATTCGCCTCACGACGTCCTGTTTGAAGCGTATCAATGAAGAGATCAAGTCGATGATGAAACATGTTTTGTCGGCCATGGTGATGAATCAGCCGGGTGTTCTCGCCCATATTTCCGGGATGCTGGCTTCCCGTGCATTCAATATTGAAAGTCTGGCTGTCGGAGAGACGGAACGGCCTGATTTTTCCCGGATCACGTTTGTTGTGGCAGGCGACAATAAGGTCGTCGATCAGGTCCGTAAGCAGTTGGAAAAGATTGTCACCGTGGTCAAGGTGATGGATTACCGGGATCAGGACATTCTTGAGCGGGATCTCATGCTGTTGAAGGTCTCGACGGTTGAAAGTGGACTGTCCAAGGTTAAGGAACTGGCGGAAATCTTCCGCGCCAAGATCGTCGATGTGGGCCAAAGCCATGTCATGATCGAACTTTCGGGGCCGGAACGCAAAATCGACGCTTTTATCGATCTGATGCGACCATTTGGCATCCTCGAACTGGTGCGTACCGGACGGATTGCACTGGCTCGCGAAGTATCACTTTCTGTCGAAGATGCTCTGAAGCCTCCGACCCCTTTCGACACTTCTGAAGTCGAAATCGAAGTCTAAGTCGCTTTCCAAGCAATGTGGGCGCTCTGTGTGCCATGCTTGCAGCTCTGGGCAAGCATGTTTTCGCAACCACCGGCGCGCTCTTATCTTCTGGGAATCGTCTAAGCCGAATCGATGCGGGTTCGCACTTTCTGATGGAATGACTCCTCTGACAGGAATTCGACCGCGCGGGAATTGACGGCCATCTGCGAACTTATCGCACCTTTTCTTGCAATTGGTGCCCACTCGGCTGAAAATCTGCGGAAATTGATTAAACTCACTTGCTCATAGTTGATGCCTAAGAAGGTTCGACCACTTTTGAGGGGCATCCTGGTTTGTTCTGTCTGTTAATCAACAGAGCGAGACTCGTTGCTTTTTGACACTCTACGAAAGAATCACAGCACCATGGCAGCTAAGGTTTATTATGACGATGACGCTGATCTCTCTTTGTTAAAAGGGAAAACCATCGCAATTCTAGGTTACGGCAGCCAGGGGCATGCCCAGGCCCAGAACCTGCGTGACAGTGGTTTGAATGTTGTCGTCGGTCAGCGTCCTGGCAGTAAGAACTACGACCTCGCTGTCAGCCATGGTTTCAAGCCCCTGTCAATTGCTGAAGCAGTCAAGCAGGCCGATCTTGTCAATATCCTCCTCCCGGATGAAGTGCAGGGGGATACATACAAGGCGGAAATTCTGCCGAACCTCAAGCCCAACGCTCTGCTGCTCTGCTCACATGGTTTCAACCTGCACTTCGGTCAGATTGTACCGCCCGCAGGTGTGGATGCCGCTCTGGTGGCTCCCAAGGGGCCGGGACATCTCGTCCGTAGCGAATATGAAAAGGGTGGTGGAGTCCCATCACTTATCGCTTTGTGGCCAGGTGCTTCCGATAACAGCCGTAAACTGGCATTGGCCTACGCCAAAGGGATTGGTGGAACACGCGGCGGCGTGATCGAAACCACCTTCGCCGAAGAAACCGAAACCGATCTCTTCGGTGAGCAGGTCGTTCTTTGTGGCGGTGTCAGTGCCTTGATCAAGGCGGCATTCGAAGTTCTGGTTGAAGCTGGCTATCAGCCCGAAATGGCTTATTTCGAGTGTATGCACGAAATGAAGCTGATTGTGGACCTGTTCTATCAGGGCGGTCTGAACTACATGCGCTACAGTGTTTCCAACACAGCCGAGTATGGGGACTACACGCGTGGCCCACGAATCATTACGGCTGAAACCAAGCAGGAAATGAAGAAGATTCTGGGTGAGATTCAATCGGGTCAGTTCGCTCGTGACTGGCTGCTCGAAAACCGCGTGAATCAGGCCAGCTTCAAGGCTGTCCGCCGTCGTGAACGCGAGCATCAGATTGAGAAGGTTGGCCGCGATCTTCGCAAAATGATGAAGTGGATCAATGCGAAAGAGTTTTAAGCCGTAAACATCGAGAGCGTCGATTCTCAGGAATCTCTCGCAATCTCATTCACCGACCCCGGTTGTACTCGCTGCAATCGGGGTCGATTTTTTATCAGATGAGATGCCAGGCGGGTTGTCCTACTCCGCAAAACGCTCCATCGCAAGATCGAAGTGATGTCTGGCTGAGCGACCGCTGATGGTCGTACGGCTGACCAGTTCCCGGGCAATCTCCTCAACGGCCAGCCATGGGCCTGCCTGGGAAAGAATATGCTCGACCTTATTGAGCAACCGCTGTTCCAGACGTTCCATCTGCTTGATGTTGGTAGCCCGCATACTCGAAAAATGTCTGACTTGTCTTAAATCACTCACGGCGCCTTCCCAGCGATAATCGCCTCGATACCTGGCTTCAGCCGCGACACCCGCCAGGAGAATCAGTATTTCTCCTTCCAGCACATCTTTGCTGGGCTTGAAGTTTCCTTTGTTCAATCGGCATTGACCCAGGCGCAAGCTGTTGGGCTCGATGGTCACTTCGTGAACGGGTCTACCCAAAAAAAGTGCGACCACCGCATGCCCCGCTTCGTGATAGGCAGTCGCAGTCAATTCGGTCTGTGGGAGCGGTGCGGAGTCCATAAGGGGTTCAATAACCCGAGAAATGAATACGATTAAAGATCGGCAACTGGTCCTGAAGAATCATCGGATTGTGAAACCATAGGCCTGGCAATCGCATAACCGTCGCTGAGAAAGTGTGGTTTTGCCAACGGATTCTGGATGGGTTGAGTGAACCGGCCCGGGATTTCCTGGACCTTGTGTTGTTCCATACTTGATTCTCCCGTCATGCGGAGGCTATCCGGCAGTGCTTCGGGATGGTCGGTTGTTCTTTGAATCTGTGCACCCAGTTGTCGCAGCTTTTCATCATGCTTTTCGTAGCCACGATCCAGATGATACACACGACGAATGACGGATTCGCCCTCTGCAGCGAGAGCAGCAATCACGAGGGCAGCACTGGCTCTTAAGTCGGAAGCCATCACATTCGTACCACTCAAATGCGCGGGCCCGGCAATTATGGCACTCGCCCCTTCCCGGCGAATTTGTGCCCCCATCCGTAACAATTCAGGCACATGCATAAACCGGTCGGGGAAGACCTTGTCAGTGATCACGCTGATCCCCGGGACCAGGCAAAGCAGAGCGGTGAGTTGTGCCTGAAGATCGGTGGGCACTCCCGGATAAGGTAATGCGGTGCAATCAGCCGGATTCAAGTGGGCGGCACCTGAAATATGCAGACCCATCCGGCCATCATTCGTTGATGAGGGTTCAATTGAGACTCCAATCTGACGCAGGATATCGATCACTGCCGAAAGGTGACGCGGCTGGGCATCTTCAATGAACACATCGCCGCAAGTGGCTGCGGCAGCAATCATCATTGTGCCGGCTTCAATGCGATCGGGAATGACTTCATGCTCCACGCCATGCAACTCGTCAACACCTTCAATCTCGATGACGGGTGTGCCGTGCCCGGTGATGCGGGCCCCGGCAGCATTCAGATAGTTTCCCAAATCGACGATTTCTGGCTCACAGGCTGCCGCAGAAATTCGGGTCATCCCTCGTGCCAGGCTGGCGGCTGTCATGATATTCGCCGTCCCCGTGACCGTGCTGCCAAATGGGCCACCCAGATAAATCTCTGCGCCATGCAACCGTGTTGCTTCGGCGTGAACGTAGCCTCTTTCAATACGAATCCGAGCTCCCAGTGCCACCAATCCCTTGAGATGCAGGTCAATGGGCCTGTGACCAATATTGCACCCGCCGGGAAGTGAAACAACGGCTTTTCCCCAGCGTGCCAGAAGGGGGCCCAGGACGCAGACGCTGGCTCGCATGCGCCTGACCAGATCGTAATCGGCAATCCCGGTGGTTGCGTGGGGAGGGGAAATGGCAAGTTCGCCAGTCGAGAGATCTCGGGTGACGACCGCTCCTAATGATTCGAGCACTTGTGTTAGCGTCGAGACATCCGCCAGGTGAGGCACACGCCGCAATTGTGATAAGCCACTGACTGCAATCGATGCAGCCATAATCGGGAGAGAGGCGTTCTTGGCGCCAGCGAGGCGGACATTGCCGGCCAGTGGGATGCCTCCCCGAATAATCAGCATGTCCATCCTTGGACTCCTCTGGATTTCAATCTGGTAAGTCAATGACTTACCTTGCCCCACATGATCTTAATGTGAGTTCAACATGACAAACAATTGTTGACAATGTCAGTTTTCTTAAGACTGTTACCTTTGATCGAGACTTGAGTTCTGAGCTTCGAGATTAATTGAAGCAAACCGAATCGCTGGTCGGCGTTGGATTTGGATTTGCTGGAAGTATTCCTTCGATAATCTGCGGGATCAAGCTGGCAAACCAGGTGACGTTTAACCCGAGTCGATCATCGTACATCGGGTCTCGATTGGAAACATCTAATGTGGCGGCATGAATCCCCAACAGGCACCAGCGCTCCTCAAATTGACCAGCGACCGGGGTGGGTCTGAGCAGTTTCGTCACCACAGGAGATCCACTGGTGCCGCGATGCGTCCGCGCATCGGTGACGAAGTAAGGGTTCCCCTTAAAGGGCCTCGAAAAGTCGCTCGCAACCACGGCCTGCCGGACAAGTGGCAAGTTGTTTAATGTATCGTGGAATCCGAGAGGAAATCCGGTGATGAGCACTTGCTGGCCAGGTGGTAACGTTTCCTCAGGGCCCAGAATATCCGATGCTCCAAAACTGGAAATCACATAATTCTGTTTGAGCAGTTTACCAGGTAAAGGGACAGCCACGACATCGATATCGTTCTCACGACGGGGATAAGTCCTCCACAGTGGCATGCCCTGCTTGTAGAGCTGGATTTCCAGAGGCCCGCTTTTCGTGAGATCGTCCTGAACA
The DNA here is from genome assembly GCF_000092105.1 of Planctopirus limnophila DSM 3776. Taxonomy (NCBI): domain Bacteria; kingdom Pseudomonadati; phylum Planctomycetota; class Planctomycetia; order Planctomycetales; family Planctomycetaceae; genus Planctopirus; species Planctopirus limnophila. The sequence goes on from NC_014148.1 coordinate 1,530,722, forward strand.
GTGTGCAACTGAAGTTTAAGAGTATCGGGCCGATGCCCGGCCAGTTGATCGAAGCAAACATGTCGATTCGTGATGAGGTAAAGCTCGGATTGCCATTCGAAAAAGAAACCGCTGGCATTTGTCAATAATTGGCCTTGGCCATAGGTTTCGACTTTGGCAACCCGCAAGAACAGTTCAGGAACCAGCATCCAGTCTCCTTGGTAACTCATAGCCATGAGTTCGAGTGATTTTGGCCATGGTTGACTTACGAGCAGACACTCAAAGTGTGCCCATTATGCAGGTTTGATTTAGTCGGCCAGAATAGCAACTGCTATCATGCCAGATTCCGAGTGTTTTCGCACCTCAGAAGTCATCAGATGGTGCCGCCACAGAAAAGCCTGGTGACGAATCGTCGCTCAAACAGGATGGTTACTCCGCGTGTCATCCCCAGGTGTTATCAGGCTGATCGACCCCACAGGAAAATCTGCTCGGAAAACCATCGACTTTCTCGGGGAAATCGAACAACTTCCGCAACTCTGCTTGAGTTGCATCCTTGTGGATGCCGGATCAGCTCAGTCTTGGTTGAAACCCCAGTCGCCGCGCACCTTCATGACAATTTTGCGAACGGGACTGGGTTCATTGACCGCCAGTCCCGGAGCATGAATATCCTGCGGAAAGAAGACAAGAAACATCCCGGCTGATGCGACAAATCGTTGTGTTCCCGGGCCGTAAAAGACGACATCTCGCTCATCCGAATAGGGTGTGCGAATGGCAAGATTGTCGGAAGTCCGTGCGAGCCCAAACGCTTCTTCTCCACGGACGATGTACTGGACATCGACATATTTTCGATGAGATTCCCAGACAGCATCCGTCGGCTGTTTCGTCTGATACTCCTCAACAATGGCAATCAGAGCATCCGAATCGAGCCGATGTTTTCCCGTTGGTAACTCATGGGCCGCTGGCGAGGCGAGGAATTGCAAGGCTCTGGTAATGGCCGGGTGGCAATGAGAGTAAAAGTGCTGATTCGCGAGTTCGTCGATGATCACTGTTTGCACTGGTCCCTATTTTACACTGATCCCTGAATGGGGGCCGTTAAGGCGGAAGAGATAATCCCTGTGAGAATTCGTCATTTCACGAAAGATCAAAGCCCTGCCTTAATCTTTCTGCTGGATACGGCTGCGCAGGGATTCTACAAACTCTTGAACTGTGCTTCGCAGAGCCGACTGCAGGCGATAGGTTTCACTGTTCCGAGTCATGCCACGATTTCTGGCGACGTCGATCAGCAGAGCACTCAAAAGCAATGCGGCTGACAACAGAAATGTCGTGAGTATGGCTCGAACCATGGTAATCAAAAATTTCTGCACAGATCATGAGTTGAAGATCATCGAATTCCATATGAAGTAACCAAAGGAATTGCTTCAAGAGGGCGCTCAGGAAACAGGCTGAACGACCTCCGGAGTTTGTGCCACGACGTTGTCGTGAAGTTTTCTCAGCCCGGCAATCAGAGACTGAATTTCTTCGGCTGTGAAATTCTCGACAGCCATGGCGCGGACATCGAGGACACAATCCACGATCTTTTCCCAGATGGGCTCTGCCGCTGGGAGCAGTCGAATGATCTTCTTGCGGCGATCGCCATAGGCTTCTGTCCGCTCGATGAGTTTTGCCTGCTCCATTCGATCCAGAATTCGAACGAGTGTGGGAGGTTCGATCATCATCCGTTCGGCCAGTTCGGTCTGGCATAGTTCCTTATCCTTCGCCAGCCATCCAATCACATGGGACTGACGATAGGTGATGCCATACTTCTCGAGTTCGGCATTGAGTGCTCGTTGGTAACTCTGTGTGGCTGTCCCTAACCAATACCCCACACTGCTTTCAAAATCATACTGTCTCAAGATGGGCCCAATTTGAAAGAAGGATTTGTAAAGATGAGTGTGTCGGAAAATCAGACAAGTTGTCGGTCATTGAGCAAACGAACGATGCTCTTTGAATGGTCGTCGAATCGACAGTTAATGATTGGACTTCGCCTGCGAACGATTCGCAAGAGCATTTAAATGTTGATAAAACTGACAAAGTTGTTATGTCAAATATTTTGACTGTATTCAGAATATCCGACTTCTGGCCCGACACAATCACTGAATTTACAGAAATTACACCGTTTTGGGCTGGTAGAAACGCAATGGTTTCTAATGTTTTTACGGCCGTTGATTGCATGTGCAAATAGTCACTGATTCAGCATCCCGTTCCATTTGGTGAAAGTTGAATTTGCCAGGGCGATTTCCTTGGAATCTCTGTGGCTAACAAGTTTTCACTCGAAATACTGCTTCCATTGGAATGATTGGCTCTGCTATTGATTTTATATTCATGAAATTGAGTGGTTGTCTGAAACCGCCCATGGGGAGTTGCTCAAATCGTGTGCCCATGGCAGGATGCTCCAACACTGGGACTTCTGCAGATTGAAGCAGTGCCTGGCATCAACGATTCTGGCGACAAGCCGTCCTGAAGGAAGAGAAATGACTGGTCAGTCGACGACGACACCTCAAGCGACCGTGGTGATTTTTGGTGCCTCTGGCGACCTGACAGCACGCAAGCTGCTTCCTGCTCTGTACGATCTCTGGAACGATGGTTACCTCAGCGATACCTCACCGATTGTGGGGGTGGCCCGCCGAGAAAAATCGCATGAAGAATTTCGCAACGAGATCTTCGATGCTATCCAATCCTCTGTGCGCGACGGAAAAATTCCTGCCGAAAAATGGGCCAGTTTTTCCGCACGGCTGTATTACCGACAGACAGACATTTCAGATGCCAACGAGTATGCGGGTCTGGATGAAGATCTGAAAGCTCTGGAGGCTCAAGCCGCTCAGGGTGCTAACAGAGTCATTTACATGGCGACATCGCCAGATCTGTTTTTACCAGCTGTGGAGCATCTGTCATTGGCGGGAATGATCCCGGATCGTGACGACGAGCGCTGGTTGCGCGTCGTTTTTGAAAAGCCATTCGGGCACGATCTCGAATCGGCCCAGCAACTCAGTGCCAATCTGAAGCGTTTGCTGCGTGAAGATCAGATTTACCGCATTGACCATTACCTGGGCAAAGAAACTGTCCAGAACATCCTGCTATTCCGATTTGGAAACTCGATTTTTGAACCACTCCTCAATCGCAGTCACGTGGAACATGTGCAGATTACGGTGGCAGAATCTCAAGGAATGGAACGAGGTCGTGGCGGTTACTACGACAAATCGGGTGCCTTACGCGACGTCCTGCAGAACCATGTGCTGCAACTTCTTTGCCTGATTGGCATGGAGCCTCCCGCTCGCTTTCTGGCTGCCGATCTGCACGACGAAAAGCTGAAAGTCCTGAAATGTTTGAGACCAGGCACCAAAGGGGATATTTCGTCCTGGGTTGTTCCCGGCCAATACTCCACAGGGATGGTCGATGGTCAGACCGCCATCAGTTACCTCTCAGAGGATCGCATCGCGCCGGATTCCCGCACAGAAACCTATGTCGCCATGAAAGTGGAAATCGACAACTGGCGCTGGGCCGGTGTCCCGTTCTATTTGCGAACTGGCAAAAGGCTTCCTAAACGAGTTTCCGAGATTGCCATTCAATTCAAACTTCCACCCCTGAATCTCTTCAGCACGGTGGAATGTGAAGGGGATATCTGTGACCTCGTGGGGGCTCGTCCGAACACATTGATCTTCCGCATTCAGCCCAGTGAATCCATTTCGCTGAGATTCTCGACCAAGCAACCCGGCATGCAGTACCAGATTCACCCCGTGAAGATGGATTTCAAGTACGAAGAGGCCTTCACTCAGGCTTTGCCAGAGGCCTACGAGCGCCTCTTGCTGGAAGTTCTCCGCGGAGATTCCACACTCTTTATGCGCAGCGACGAGCTGGAAGCCGCCTGGCAATTCGTAGATCCGGTCCTGAATTTCTGGGAGAAGAAAACCGTGGTTCCGGAACCTTATCGAGCAGGTTCATGGGGGCCGCGTGAAGCCGATGAACTCCTGTGGGAGTCTGGCCATCGCTGGCGAACACCGGGAGAATCTGGCCCCTCGGGTGAACTGAAACCTGCGACGTAATCCGAGCTCGATCAGGCGAGGTCACACCTCCGGGTTTGAATTCATCCCTTTGCAAATTCTCATGTCCCAGGAAATCGAATGGCACCGTCCGCCTCAGTGAATCGCACACTGCTGGGGTGGCTTGCCATTGGCATTCTAGGGACGGCGATCTTTCTGATTCTGACAGATCGCGAACAGGCGGATGGCCTGGGGGGAATCTTGATCCGCATCGGGATCGTGGTGGGTGCCTTCTGGCTCCTGGGCCCGAAACAGTGGAATCTCAGTCTCCGGTCGAAATTCTCATGGTGGCTGATCGGTGGCACGACGTTGGCCATCGTCGTCATGTCCCGCGTGCGCATTCCACTGGTTTATTTTGTTTTAGCGGCCGCTCTATTCGTGGGTTTATTGTGGTTTGCTCGACCCAAAAAGAAGGCACCCTAAGGTCGTTCTGCCAATCAAAAAATGCGTAGACTTCAGACCTCGTCACATTGATTGACCAGAATTGGAAGACGCATGAACTGACCGTGAGTTACCCGGATCAGAAATCACTCTCCATGGATGAATGCCTTCCACGAACGATACTTAGAAGAATCCAGGTGTTGCTGCATAGTCGGGCTGCGAGATGGCTTGGAAGGAGTTGACATCAGCTTCATGCCGGCTTCGTGAGGAGTACGACCACCTTTGCGTACATTGCAATCCAGACACGAGCAGACAATGTTTTCCCAGGAGGTCGGCCCGCCTCGACTTTTGGGCATCACATGGTCGAGACTGAGTTTGTGCAGACTGAACTTCTTGCCGCAATATTGGCAGCGATTCTCATCTCTCAGGAAGATGTTGCGACGATTGAATTTGACGGCATTGCGAGGCATGCGATCGTAAGACAACAGACGAATGATTTTCGGAACTTGAATTGCAAAGCTGACCGATTGCACCCAGTCCGCATCCTCTTCGTAATCTCCCAAAGAGGCCTTGATCTGGCTGATTTCCAGCCACTGTCCAAAATCAAGGGATTGGTAGGAACCTTCTTCTACGGAAATAACTTCTGCCAATTCTTTCGCCAGCAGGCAAAAGGCACGCTTGGCGGAAATCACCTGCACGGCAGCGTAATGGCGATTCAATGCCAGGACGCTCGCATGCAGACCTGTCGTTCGACCCGCAATCATCGCGACTTGATTCCTTTCCTGCTCCGGGCTGGATCATCCATCACGTTGGTGGCTCGACAAAAACACAAACTGTAAATCAAGACCCGTCACATACTAACCACAAACAATCAGTACACATTTCAGAGAGTCGTCATCCACAATTGGTTTGCGAATTGTAACCGTCAAAAAATCCTGCGGCAATTCCCTAGTTGCGATCAGAACAATTCTGCTCCCTGTGGTCACATGAATTTCACTTCATTTTGATGTTTTCTTTGAGCTGACTGGAACTCGTCAGTCGAGCTGACCTGAACCTGCGAAAAAGACACACTTCCCCAAAGCCAACAGGTTCGAGTGAAATCTTCTTTGTTTGTGGATCCCTGCCAGAGTCTAATGCGATTTGTCAGGTTCGCAGTTCTTTCGGGAAGAGACTCACCTCATGAGGGGGAAGTCTGTGTTTGCCCGGAGATTTGCTGGTGCGTCCATCGGCAAGATGGCGTTTCGGAACAGATAGGAACATCACATGAAGGTTGGAATTGTCGGTTGTGGTATGGTCGGTTCCTCGGCTGCATTTGCCATGATCATGAGTGGTATTGGCCGGGAAATTGTTCTGGTCGATCGCAACACCGCACGAGCCGAAGCGGAAGCCGACGATCTTTTTCATGCCGTCCCTTTTGCCCATAATCTGCGGGTAAAAGCTGGTGGATATTCAGATCTGGCCAATGCGAGTGTTGTTGTTCTCACAGCAGGTGTCAGTCAGAAACCCGGGGAAACTCGTCTCGAACTCCTGGGCCGCAATAAGGCGGTCTTTGAAGAGATTGTTCCTCAGGTCCTCAAATATGCGCCGGGTGCCATGATTGTGGTGGCCTCAAATCCTGTCGATGTCATGACACACCTCACAGCGAATATCGCCATGCGTTACGGCATGTCTTCGAGTCGAGTCATTGGCTCGGGAACCATGCTGGATACCGCGCGGTTTCGTACGCTGGTGGGAGAAGCCTTACTGGTCGATTCTCACCATGTCCATGCCTATGTGATTGGTGAGCATGGCGATTCCGAGGTTTTAACATGGTCGCTGGCCACAGTGGCCGGGCTGCACCTCGATGAATACTGCCATTCGCTGGGAATCTGTCTGCATGAGCATCAGAAGCAGATTATCGATGACCGGGTGCGTGGTGCCGCGTATCGCATTATTCAAGGAAAAGGCTCGACTTACTATGGGATCGGTTCAGCACTGGCGCGACTGGTGAAAACCATCCTGAATGACCATCGAGCCGTGCTGACAGTCTGTGCGCGCGAAAAGCTGATTGAAGGTGTCGAGGACGTCACACTCTCGATGCCCCGGGTTGTGGGAGGTTCTGGCGTCCAATCGACGATTCCGTTGCATCTGGCTCCGGAGGAGCATCAGGGATTGCGAAAAAGCGCTCTCGTCCTGAAAGAGGCCATCAGTTCGATTGAAAAGTGATGCGTTTACTCGCGATTTGATTTGGAGTTCGTGAGGAAGGAACCGGGCTTGAACAGGCAGAATCTGCCAAAGCCTCAGGGGATTGAGGATAATGGAGGCTTTTGAGCAGTAATTGTTCAAAAAATGGAATATCAGTGGATTAACTTTCGTAGCTTCGCCAGTCGATATAATCGTTAATCCCGCCTTTCATTCATCTGAACTGTTCGTGCCATTTGGCACCAGTTCAGCCTGCCTGCCCCTCTTCACTGATTGAACTCCTCCCAATGTTTGCTCAGCAAATATTCTTGCCAGAGGTTCAGCGAAGACGTAAGAGCCATCGTATTGGTTTGAATTCATCTGCCCGATTTCAGCGAACTTTACGTTTCACCAAAGTGATGCTTATTGCTGGGCTGGTAACGACCTGGACTTTCTGTCTAGGTGCAGACCCGGTTCTTGCCCAGCACTCTCAGGCACCGGTTCACTTTGAGCCGGAGTTACTGACACAGAGCGATCAGGATTTTCTGAAGCTTCCCGACGAGCTGCTGCCTGCCCCTGCCGCCGATGAATCGGATTCAACAAATGATCAATTGATGGAGGATCTTCGTCTCCTGAGACAACGTCTGGATCTCATTGAGAACGAGCTGGCGGAAGAAAGAGCACAGCAGAAGAAGTCTGAATTCGCAGCCAAGGCCGCCAAGCAAAAACTTCCCTCCATCGATTGGACTGCCCAACTTCAGGTCGACACGGTCTTCTCCGATCAATCCGAGGAAAATCGTCTGGCCGTCGGCAACGCACCCAATGGTACCGATTTTCGTAGAGCCCGGCTGGGAGCCGTCGGACGATATCAGGAGTATTACGAGTACCGCATCGAAATGGATTTTGCTCTCCCCGGCAGACCCTCATTTCTGGATGTCTGGGTGGGGCATCATAATGTCAAATATTTTGGGACCATCCGTGTTGGGCATTTCTTTGAACCCTTCAGCCTCGAAAGGCTCTCGGCCAATCGGTTCAGCACTTTTATGGAGCGAGGATTGGCCGATGCGATTGCTCCGGCACGCAACACAGGAATCGCTGTCCATAACGCCACAGAATCTCAGCGTCTGATGTGGCAATATGGCTTTTTCAAGTCAGGCAGCGACAACTACGGCGATGACACAGGAGACTCTCCTGACTGGGCTTTTTCTCACCGTATTGTGTGGGCACCGGGGCTGGATAAAGCCAACACACGCTATTTGAATCACTTTGGATTTGCTCACAGCATCCGGCGGCCGGATGATCGTCTTTACAGCATTGCTTCGACACCAGAAATCCGTATGTCCGAATCTGGTGGGGCGAGCATTCCGAACTTTGTGAACACGGGGAACATTCCTGCCAGTACGGTCGACTTGATCAATTTTGAAATGGCCTTTGTGCGTGGGCCGCTTTCATTTCAGACCGAATACAACTATGTGCAGGTCGATCAGATCAATGGGCCGCGTGTGAATTTCCACGGAGCTTATGCATTTGTAAGCTGGTTCGTCACTGGTGAGCATCGACCCTACGCCGTCGCCCAGAACAAAAACTCAAGGCCAATTGGCATGTTTGGGCGCCCGATTCCTTTCACTAATGTTTTGCCAGCACCGGGATCAACAGAGACACCTTCGGGGCCGGGTGCCTGGGAATTGGCTGCTCGCTGGTCCTGGCTTGATCTGAATGACCAGAACATTCAGGGAGGCAATCTCCATGACCTCACTTTTGGGGTCAACTGGTATCTGAACCCTTACACGAAGGTGCAGTTCAACTACATTCACCCGATCCTTTACAAACAAAACTTCGGTACCAGCTCGGCCAATTTTGTCGGCATGCGTGTGAACTGGGATTTTTAAGCCGGGTTCAGATTCACGTCGAACGAGCAATTTCTCGGCAAGCCGGGCTGCTATTGTTCCGGTCGGCTCAAAAGCCGAACTCGTGCGCAGTGGTATTGGGGAACACGGGAATTTGGGAACACGGACGTCCCCGAAACTCTTCGAAATCGACAGATTGCAATCATTCGGCAAACTCCTTCGTCTCCTGTGATCAATCAGGGACTGTCTCGTCGGCTCGGGCTGCAATTTCTGCCGATGAATCTGTATGTCCAGGTTTCCAAGAATGCAGATTCATAGTTTCCAGGGGAGTCTGGCGGGCGATTCTTTCGCCGTCAGGGCCAATATGCTGAGGTTCCGCCTGAGTACCAGCTTGCGAAGGTCTTTGTTCAAGACATGGCCCGTCATCTTTCGATGCTGGTATGTCTGGGTCTATTTTATTGTTTTACACACTCAGACGCTCGCCGAAGAATCTCGACCAGCGGCACCACCCGAGAATCAGGCAGCAGGTAAACCATCCGCCAGCGATATTCATCTGGATAACGCCCATAGTGAACCTCTCCCCTCAGGAAATCTTCCCGCCAACCAGCCGGTGATCGCTCCTCAAAAAGTTGCTGAGACTTTCCGCAAGGAACTTTCGGCGCCAAAGATCGCTCGGCATTTTTCCGGAGCCACGGTTGTTCAGGAATTTCGGTTTGATGATCAGGAGGATCTTGATCAGGATGACCTGCCGGATGGTTGGCTTCGACGCAAAGGGGCACCTTTTCCACGCTATGTCGAATCGATGATTGATCGAAGTCCGCCGGGGCTGGATCATCATGCACTGCGATTTCGAGTCAACGGTGGCCCGGCGGTCTTTTACAGTCCACTGGTGCGAGTCGATCCCAATTACAATCTGGCGGTGACCGGGAGTATTCAGACCTCAGGGCTGAATCATTCTGCGGGTCTCATTTCGATCTCAGTTCTCGATGCCAGAAGAGAGCGATTGGCACGCTGGTTATCACAGCCCGTCTCCGGCAGTCAGGCATGGGAAGCGGCTGTAATTGGCCCCGTTTCCCTCCCGCCTCAAGCAGCATTTGTGGTTGTCGGTTGTCACGTAGTGGATGGACTTCAAACCGACGTCCGCGGGGATGTCTGGTTTGCAGATCTGCAGGTGGTGCGACTTCCCAATATCGACTGGGGCAGTTCGCCTCTCAATTGCTTTCAGGATAAAGACCTGAACTTCAATCTGGATATGGCATTTACCGGGCTGGAACCTACTCTTGAGTATCAACTCGATCTGACGGCGCGCGATGTGGATGGCAACTTGATTGCCCGAGATCAACGCACTTTGAAGCCTGAGCAGTCAAAGCCTGTCGATCAAAGTGCAAACGCGCAGCCCACCACTGTGGCGGAACCCAGGCGAGTGACGTGGAATCTGGATCAACTGGAGTATGGTCACTACCAGATGGAAGCCCGGCTGACACATGCTGGCGTGCTGGTCTTGCAGAAGACCAGGCCCTTCGTGCGTTTCGAAACTCTGGAAAAACCACTGACCACAGGCGAGTTTGGCTGGTCAGTCCCTTCCGTCATGCCACAAAGAGTTTTGAATACTCTCTCGGCCATGGTCGATCAGACAGCGACTTCCTGGGTGAAGTACCCTGTCTGGGAATCAGCCGACGATCCAGCTCTGATGAGTGAAACGACAGAGTTCTTTGAAGATCTGGCCGAAAAGGGTGTCACAATTGTGGGCGTCTTTGGTGCGCCTCCCAAACCATTACAGGCCATGACCAGCCAGGAGTGGCAGGGCTCTGCCGAGATCTTTTCGCTGCCGCGAGAAATCTGGGCAGATTCGATGCATCCTGCCCTGGCCAGATATGGTTCGCATATCAGACGCTGGCAACTGGGGAGTGATCGCGATCACAGTTTTGTTGATGGCCTGAATACGGTCCTTGGCTTTCGCGTGGCCCGCAGTGAAATTCAGTCGATCAGTCGTGGCTCAATGGTGGGAACTGCCTGGACACCTCAAAGCAAAGAACTTCCTCGCGGGATCGACTTTGTCATCAGTCCGGCAAGTCTCGAGTTGCCCAAACGGAATTCCGCGGAGACTGCTGAGCAGTGGGTGGTTCTGCAAGCATCCGATTTGAAGGGAACAACTCCCCCTCAGATTGCGGGCGAACTGGCCAAACGAATGATCGAGCAGCGCAAAGCTGGTATCGAAACCATTCTGCATGGAGATCCGTTTCATCCACAGTCCGGAGTGTTCAGTCCAGATGGTTCGCCAGGAAACATGTTTCTCCCCTGGCGAACTCTGGCGATCTCGTTGTCGGGAAAGGAGTTTGCAGGGGCCTTCACTTTGCCTCAGCGCAGCGAAAATGCGGTCTTTATTGATGAGCATGAAGCCTGCGTGGTTCTCTGGAACCAACGGGAGACCATCGAGAAAGCGCATCTGGGAAATGAGGCCGTACTCGTCGATCTATGGGGACGCCAGCGAAAACTATTGATTGATCAAGTCACTGGACAGCAGCTTCTCCCGGTAGGCCCAGTCCCGATCATTGTTCGAAAATGTTCGCCGGCACTGGCGAAATGGCGCGTAGCCACTCATTTTGAACGGGGTCGATGCCGCAGTGAATATGGGATGCATGAGGATGCACTGGTTGGCACGAATACGTTTCCACAAGGGGCTTCTGCCACAGTTGAGCTTTTGCTTCCTAAAGAATGGAACGCGGAGCCACGCAGCAGCAATCTTCAGTTGAGAGCTCGTGAGCCCTGGCGGATTCCTTTCCGCTTTCTATTGCCGGCCACCGCCAGTCTGGGTGATCACGAGGCCGAGATCGTCTTCAAAATCGATGCAGATCAGCACTACGAATTCCGCATGCCGTTGGTTTATCGAGTGGGGCTGGATGACATTACCATCGAAGTGATTGATCGACTCCTTCCCGATGGACGACTCGAAATCGAGCAGCGGGTGACGAATCGGACAGTTCCCGAAGAGATTGTCGATTTCCGTTGCAGCCTGTTTATCCCCAATGAACGCAGGCAACGCGTGAATATCCCTCGACTTGGCGAGGGCCTCGACAAGAAGATTTTTTATCTTCCCGACGGGGCACGTTTTGATGGTCAGACGCTCTGGTTGCGGCTTGAACAGGAAAATGGCCGACGAATTCTGAACTACCGCTGGGTCGTGAAGACCGGCCAGGATTCGCCAGCAACCGGGAACGAATTCAGTTCCAGGTAGCGACTGATTCTGACGCAAAATATCTCCAAAACCTGAGATTCTGGTTCGAGGTCGAGAAATCGGGAACGAATTTCCCGAGATCTGCATCAGATTCGCTGAATAATCCCCTCTCGTTTCGGTGCTAACTTCTGGCTATACTTCGTTATGAAGTTTTTGTTCAGTCTGGCGGGAATATGTCCATGAATGATGTGACCACTCACCTGCTCGAAAAAGTTCGCCGACGGATGGCACTGGGCCAATGGGCTGAGCTTGCCATGCTCAATCTACTGGTGCTCACAGCTTCCATGACTGTACTCACCATTGTGAATCGACTAACGGCATTTGCGCCGGAACAGATGATCATGTACGTCTGGCTGGCGATTGTCCCCGCAGCAGCACTACTGGCTGCCATTTTTCTGAAGCGGCCCACACTTTCGGAAGCGGCCCATCAGGTGGATCGTGCACTGGGCGAGAAAGATCTGTTTTTGACAGTATCTCGTCTGTCGTCATCCGTGGGAGAGTATCAGCCTGTCGTCCTGGCTGTGGCCCATGCCAAAGCCCAATCCGTGGTGCCAGCCAAAGTGTCACCCTGGAATCCTTCACGAAGAATTCGTCCACTGCTCGGCTTAATTTTGCTGGCAGGCGGAATCCAATTCTTTCTTCCCCAGTGGGATCTCTTTGGCAATCGCGCACAGGCCGCCGTTATTGAGCAGCGTTCGGCTCAACTGAACCTCACTCGCAAGATGACAGAAGTTCGCAAGACCGAGCTCAAGCGGGCCCAGGAATCACGGGACACCACTCAAGACCAGCAGCTTGAGGAAAATCTCAAGCTCGCATTCCAGAAAATGGAACCATCCCGCAAAGAAGAAAACCGCAAAGAATTGTTGAAGCAGCAGAAAGAGATCAGCCAGCAGTGGAAGGTCAAAGCCGCTTCGAAAAGTTCACCTTCGGCCAGTCGATCATCCCCCTCTGAAGAAGGTCAGAAATTTGGAGATGAAGAGACCGAGACCTTGAGGAAAAAGGCCAAAGAGGCGTTGCGCTCGGGCAATATGCAACCTCTCAAAGAGACGATGGAGCAAATTAAGGACGAACTGGAAAAGCTGGCCAAGACAGAAGACCCTGTCGAGCGGGCAGAGAAGCTGGAACAATTGAAAAAGCGGCTGGAAAATCTCGAAAAGCTCGCTCGGGAAGAGTTCGGTTCTGAGGAAATGGCCAAAGCCCTCGAACGAGCCCGGCAACAGGCTCAACTGGCCCAGAAAGATGGAGGAAATCCCAGCGAAGCCATGCAGGCTGCGATGGAATCGATGGAACTCTCTGAGATGGAACTCTCCCAGGCCATGGAGAATCTGAAGGACATGCAGAATCTGGAGAAAGCCCTTAAGGCAATTCAGGCTGCCAAAAAGCTCAACGAGCTTGACCCTCTCGATGGGGAAAAGTGCAAGCAGTGCCAGTCACTTTCTGATTATGAGAAGCTCTACAAGGAAATGCTGGCCAAATGCAATGGTCAAGGTGATGGACAAGGAAAAGGGAATGGTAATGGATTAGGAGGAGAAGGGATCGGCAGAGGTGGCAAAGCTCAGGAGGATGATTCGGTGGAAACATCCTTCGTTGATGAAAAGTCACAATCTCAGGTCACTGCCGGTAAGATGCTCCTCTCGATCAAAACTCAAGGGTTGGGCGAAAAAGGTCAGGCGAGCGAAGATTATCGAAAAGCCGCCACGGCAGTGAAGCAGGGCGTTGCCGAAGCCATCCAGCAGGAGCAGATTCCCCCGGGTTATCATGAGTCGATCAAGTCCTACTTCGATCAGGTCGCTCCAGAAAAATCGGGATCTGACAAGTAAGTTCGCCAACCCGATTTGATCTCTTCTGAAGTCAGTCGGTCCCCACCGCTATTTTGCCATGCTTGCGGCTCGGAGCAAGCATGCTTCATTGACCTCAACTCGCCATGGATCTCTCGTTGCGAGTGACTCGTCAGGACGGCTGAGTTTCTCTCAATGGCGCTTGAATAACTCTCTTTGAATTTGGAGTATCAGCCTGAAACCACGTCGAAAAGTAACGGGGCTCAATCATTGATTGAGCCCCGAAAGCATGCATTGAGTCAATCATCTGACGTGTGACTAGATGAACTGTGTCAAGCCGGGCATGGCCACTGGTTCCACAGGAAGTGGACCCCACTCGTAAGCCTTGGGGCCCAGAACTTCCTGGCTGTTCATGGCTTGCTCCCAGGTGATTTTCTGACCGGTATAGGCCGACATGCGGCACATGATGGCAAGCATGGTGCTGTAGCACATGTATTCGCCATTGTTAATCGGCTGTCCCTTGCGAATCGAAGCGAAGAGTTCGTCATGTTCGGTTTGATACATATTGTTCTTCGGGCCTTCGTACTTCCAGATCACCTTGCCTTCGTTGTCCACAATCCGGTGCTTGAAGATATCTGCACGGCCCTTGGTTCCCAGAACGTGATCGCTGACATCGACCTGGGTGCCATCCTGCTGGCGGCTGCGGAAGAACATTTTGACGCCATTCGCATACTCGTAAGTGGCGGCAAAGTGATCGTAGATGTTGCCAAAATCGGGGCTGACACGCACCTGACGACCACCCGTGGCACTACAAACCACTGGTGGAACATCCTTCATCGCCCAGGCCATCTTGTCGAGACTGTGGATAGCCTGCTCGTTGCCATGGTCACCCGAAAGCCACGTGAAGTAGAGCCAGTTGCGAACCTGCCACTCCATATCACTCCACTCGGGCTTGCGGGGTTTACGCCATAAACCGCGTGTGTCGTAACTGCACTGCATGGCAACGATATCACCAATCGTTCCCTGATGAATCTGCTCGAACGTAGCTCGCATGCCGTAGTCATAGCGCCAGCAGAGGCCCGAGACAACAGCCAGGTTTCTTTCGGCCGCCTTCTTTGAAGTCTCCAGAACCGAGCGAACGCCAGGGGCATCAACCGCAATCGGTTTTTCGACAAACATGTGCACACCCGCATCAACAGCCAGCTTCATATGTTCTGGCCGGAAGTGTGGTGGCGAACAGAGAAGGATGACATCGACGCCCGCAGCCAGCATGTTCTTGCAGCCGTCGAAGCCTGTGAACTTGTGGGCGTCGTCGACGGTAATGCGACCTGCAAAGCTGTCGTTGGACTGCAGATTTTTCAGTGAGTTTTCGATGTTATCGCCAAAGGCATCTGCCATAGCGACCAGCTTGGTGTTTTTGTCAGCCGAAAGGGCCTGTGCTGCCGCACCGGTTCCACGGCCACCACAGCCGACCAGTCCAATCCGCAGCGTATCGTCAGCAGCGGCGTAGGCCCGTGTGGCAATTTGTGAAGCCAGTGCCACGGCAGTGGCCCCGACGGCAGAGGTCTTCAAAAAGTCTCGACGATTGGCTTGTGCTGATGGGTGTGTGGCGGGGGTGTCTGTCATCAATACCTCGGCAGGATTTGAAAAGGCGTGTGTGGAAGTTACCAAGCGGATTGACTTTTCCGCCCGCAACACTGTACCAGATAGAGACTGTGAATCGCGAGAAATCTTTACGAAAATCTTGGCTTATTCGTGGGAACAGATTTTCAGCAAGATGATGATCAGACTGTCTGCAGATCTGCCATCACCCTTCGGCACAGTGTTGCCAGCCCACAGACCTGCCTTGATGGACGTATCAAACTCTGTGCCCAGCCAACCAAGAGGAAAACTGCCCCATGGATCGACGAGACTTTCTGATGACTGCCGCCAGTGCCTATGGTGCCACATCCCTCCTTGCAAACCATGGATTTGCGATGACCCAGGAACCCTCCGCCTCACAGAGTACCCCTCAACCCAAAGGGCCACTCAGGAAAGCTGTCAAATACAGCATGGTGGGTGTGAAAGGGACAATCGCCGAGAAGTTTGCAGCGGTGAAGTCCGCTGGCTTCGAGGGGATCGACATGGATGCCCGGGTTAAAGACAAGAATGAAGTCGTCGAGGCTGCCAAATCGACTGGCTTGCTTGTTCATGGCGTTGTGGATTACGACCATTGGTCACTGCCGCTGTCGAGCCCAGATGAAGCAGTGCGTGCCAAAGGGTTGGCAGCACTCGAAGAATCCTTGCACGACGCAAAATTCTATGGCGGTGATACCGTCCTGCTTGTTCCAGCAGTCGTCAACAAAAAGATCTCGTACGAAGACGCCTACAAACGATCACAGGCAGAGATTCGCAAGGCGTTGCCTTTAGCCAAAGAGTTGGGGATTAAGATCCTCTTTGAAAATGTATGGAATAACTTCCTGCTCAGCCCGGTCGAATGTGCCCATTACATCGACGAGTTCGAATCGCCTCTCGTTGGCAGTTATTTTGATGTCGGCAATATTGTCCATTATGGCTGGCCTGAACATTGGATTCGGACATTAGGCCCGCGGATTGGCAAAATCGATATCAAGGAATTCAGCCGGTCGAAAGCCAATACCCAGGGGAAGGGCGCTGGTTTTGGCGTCGAGATTGGGGAAGGCGACTGTGACTGGCCTGAAGTTCTTGCCGCACTGAAGGAAGTCGGCTTTTCGGGCTGGGCGACTGCCGAAGTGGGCGGCGGTGGTGCAGAACGCCTGACAGAGATCTCGGGGCGTATGGATAAAATCTTCGCGACCTGGCAAAGCTGACCTTGTTGCCCGTGATCAGATAAAATCTGAATTCTGGGCAAGCTGAAGGCGACAGGCACCAAATGGATGGCAGAAACATGCGGCCACTCTTGCCGATCGGCAGGATTGGCCGCTTTTCTTTGGAACGTATTGCTACTTGTTTGATTTCCCTCTGGACATGCTTTTCGAAAGGAGCGAAACCCACGCCCATTGCCCGATTGGGCCCCATAGTTATGTTTCGGGAAGCCAAGACCATGTCAAAGATTATGTGCGGTTTGAAAACATCTAAACGCTGGAATTTTTTCGCTCCACTCCTCGGATTCAGCCTTCTGGCTCCGTTTTCGACCGGTTGCAATCAGCAGCCAGCAGGTGGTGCCGTGGCTGTGGTGGATCTGGATCAGGTGGCAGAACTGACAGGCGTCACGGCAGAAATCAAAACCAAACTCGCTGCAAAAGAACAGACCCTCAATGGTGAACTGCTGACTGCTCAAGCAAAATTGAGGCAGGAACTGGCGAACCGGAAAACAGCAGCCGGTGAATTGCCTTCTCGTGAAGAAGCCCAGAAACTGCAACAGTTCGAGGCAAGCGCGAATCGTGCTCTGGCGAGTGCTCGTAACACCGCCAAAACTCTGCTCGACCAGGAGCGACTGAAATTGGTGGCCCAGTTCCGTGAGCAGATCAAGCCGGTCATGGCTGAAATCGCCAAAGAGAAAGGCTACTCCGTCATCATTCCCAAAAATGATGGTTTACTATTGGCGATCTCACCCGGTGTCGAAATCACTGAAGCCGTCTCGGCCAAAATTGGTCGGGGAACCATTCATCTCGGTACTGCCGATGTCGCAGCAAAGACAGAGGCTGCCGCCAAGTCGATGGCTCCCGCTTTGCCTTCAGAACATGAGGCCACAACTCCTGCCAATACGACACCAGCGCCGGAACTTCCCAACGAATAAGCCCCCCCTAAGTTCCAGTTCCTTTCAGCCAGAGGTTCGCCCGAGAGATGGCAACCTCTGGCTGTTTTTTTTTGCTGCAGATCAATAGGTTTTAATACTGATTCGAGGATTCAACAGCCCTTATCGTGCCATGCTGGCGGCTCTGAGCAAGCATGTTTAACAGCCTCTCCACACGCCATTGTTCGCTGGGGTGCGAACAATTAGAGAGTTGGATTTCGATCTCTGCAATCTCATCATCTCCTTCAATTCTTCACAAACATCTGGAACCTTGAGAAAAATCGTTACAGTCACTCTATTCGAATCAATCCGCAGTTCTATTTGCGCCGATACGAGATGATGGATGGATCCGGAGATAAGCCCCTCCGGAATGACGAGGCAAATTGCGGCGAAAATCGCCGTTGACCGGCTCATGGAAGGAGCGTTTCGATGCCTAGAAGAGTGTGGGTTCTCGCTATGTCTGCAGCGGCTGCACTCGCTCCCAGCCTGTGCCCGGCTGCTGAAACTTCAACAACCAAGCCAGCCGGACGGATTGCTGCGACACCATCGGCCGATGTGCCGACGAAGTACTCGCGAACTCAGCCTGCACAGGCCGGGGCTGGTACTAGCAGCACCAGTTCTAGCAAATATAGTGAGCTATTTGGTGAAGCTCCCAAGGCGACGCCTGTTAAAGATAGTAAAGTCACTGGAGCTTCAGCCAAATCCGCAGCACCTGATAAAACCGGTGCGATGCGTGCCGGTGGAGAGCGAACCGCTGCCTGGAGCAGTGAGACCGATAACGACGCTCCATTAGGTACAGCGGCCTTCAAGAAGGCCGAAGGGAATAACAGTTTTATTCAGCCTGTGCGTCATACAGAAGAACGAGCCGCGAGCAGCACTCCTAAAGCGAACAGCACCTCTCGCGTCGATCTTGCTCCACAGATTCCTTCACTGAATGTGGAGTGGGTCCGCAGATCCGATATCAACGTCGGTCAAGAATGCACGGTCGATCTGATTGTTCGCAACACGGGGACAACGACAGCGTCAAAAGTTTCGGTTGATGGCTTTTTCCCGACAACCGTTCGCTTGACCAGTGCTGTGCCAAAACCAGCGACCATTACCGATCATCTCACTTGGAACATCGAAGCGATTCCTGCCGGTAGTGAGTACAAAGTTACCATCAAGATGATTCCCAGCCGTCGTGGCGAGCTCGCAACGAACGCCACTGTCCGCCTGACAGGTTCGGCTTCCGCTGCCTTCCGCGTGGAAGAGCCTTTGCTCAAGGTCGCACTCAAGGGGCCATCAGACATCATGGTCGGTGATCCTGCATCACAGACAGTGGTGATTTCTAACCCTGGCAGCGGTATTGCTCACGATGTCAAGCTCGACGTCACGTTGAGCGAAGGGCTCGAATGCAGCAAGGGTAGTCAGTTTGTCATGGATGTGGGTTCGATCAATGCGGGTGAATCTCAGACGATTCGACTCCCTGTGGCTGCTGTCAAAGGTGGCCGTCAAACTGTGACGGTCGTTGCCACCAGCACCTCGGATGCAGGTCATACCGCATCGTCTGTCATCAATGTTCTCGCACCTGCACTTCAGGTCGCCATCGAGGGGCCTGGCTTGCGATACAAAGGTCGTAATGCCAAGTATGTCGTGACAGTCAAGAACGACGGAAGTGTCCCGACCACCAATGTACGTGTCACTCAGAATGTGGCTGAAGGCTTTGAATTTGTATCGGCAGATAAGGGTGGAAAGTTCGATTCCAGCCGCAATCAGGTTTCCTGGCTCGTGAGTCGGATTGAGCCGAATCAATCTGTCAATCTGATCTGCGAATTGACTGCCAATGCTCTGGGTTCGTTTGCCATTACCGCTCAGGCTGCCAACGACACCGCCTCCATGGTGGAAGCCTCAACAACAACGAACGTCGAAGGTTCTTCAGCACTCTCGATGAAGGTGATCGATCTGGATGATCCTGTCGAAGTGGGTGGCGAAACAGCCTACGAAATTCGAGTTTCCAACGAAGGGACCAAGGCCGCGACAGGTGTCACTGTCACTTGTGATCTGCCCGCCGGTCTGGAATTGATCAATGCCCGGGGTGCGACAGAAGGCATCAGCGATGGTCGCATCGTCGGCTTCAAACCACTGGCCAGTCTGGCTCCAGGAACCGAAGCGATCTTCCGAGTTCATGTTCGCAGCACACAGGAAGGGAATCTCCGCTTCCGGGCCCGCGTCACCAGCAACTCGATCGAAGAACCACTGCTGATCGAAGAACAAACCAAGTTCTACTCAGACGTTCGTCGCTAACAGGTGTTGGTTCATCGACGAGCCATGCGTGCCATCGATCGCACCATTTGAAGTTGCCTGAAGACTTAAAGCTGGCGGTTAGAGAAGATTCTCTAACCGCCAGCTTTTTTTGATGCCTATGCAGCATCATTCGTTTCCGCGTTCGTCGGCTGGTTGGTTGCAATGAGTTACGAACCATCCAGTTCGACTGTCCAGTAGGCTTCACTCAGGAACTTTCTCCAGCTTTGAATCTTCAGATTGTGCCGGGAGTAGAGTGGCTGCCATGTGGGGCGAATTGGCATTTTCCGCAGGGGCATATGGGCTTCCTGAGGCGTGCGGTTCGCTTTTTTGTTGTTACAGGCAATACACGCCAGTACACAATTCTCCCAGGTGCTGGTTCCTCCACGCGACCGCGGTTGAACATGGTCGATCGTCAGTTCTTCTGAACCAGGTTTTGCGTCACAATACTGACAGGTATACTGGTCCCGTTTGTAGAGATTCAGCCGACTGAATGTCACCACTTGGCGGGGAACTCGATCATACCCGGTTAATGTGATCACCTCAGGGACGCGCAGGCGGAATGTGACCGATTGTACGAAGGGCTTATCCTGCTGAGGGATGAGTCTCGACCAGTCTTGCCAGGTATAGAGTTGATAATCAGCAGGGTCAACAATGCGCGCTCTGCCACTGGCAACTAGAGATAATGAGCGTGCGACCGAAGCGACACCGACCGGCTGCCAGTTTCGATTGAGCACCAGAGTGGGTCTTGTCAACATGGCAACCACAATGTCTGCTCCTTTCCTTGAAGAAGTCGTCGAATCGAAAGTTCTAAAATACTTTCGATAGTTATTAGTGCGAAATGCTGACTCTCCGGCCCTCGCCTGTGGTCGATCTCGTCATCATCGCCAATAGGTAGGTACCTTTTTCTTCAGCAGGTTGGGCTGGAGTCTTTCGAAGAGGCGAAGGGCGCAGCGCCATTGATCAGAGTGGGAGTTGAACCCACAAACTCACCACGTTCTCGACATGGCCGCTTTTCCAGTTTGCGTATCTGATCGTCTCCGCGAATCGATTCTCGATAATTGATCAAGGGGAGAGTCGAACTCCCAAGCCCGAATCGGGCACGACGTTTTGAGCGTCGCGTGTCTACCAGTTGCACCACTTGATCGTGTAATTCGGCTCATTGAAGGTTGGTCATCGAACTTCCTGTTCAACCCATTTCTGAAAATCGTCCGGAATGCGTGACGAGTGAGTTCTATTTCATATAGAGCCGCTTCTATGATTGCGTCGGGACGGATTCGAACCATCAATGCCCGCAGGCGGGTGCGTTACAGCCACTTGAGTACGCCCATACTCAGCCGACGCTTGAAATCATGCACTGCACTCAGCGGAATTTGAACCAGCTCTTCCGTCATGGCAAGACGGGTTATTGGTGCTACATCATGAGTGCGTAGTTTGTGTGGATGAGGTCGATCTCTCGTAAATTCGAAGATATCTGTTCTCAGGATTCAGACCCTGAGATGCTGGATGGGGTTGGAGGGATTCGAACCCCCACGGAACGAGTTAAAAGCTCGATGTGCTACCATTACACCACAACCCCAATAGGGAGGGGCGGGGCGTTTATCGGGATTATCGATAGTCATCAGGGAGTCTTTACTATTGAATCAAGATGAATTGGTTGCGGAACAAATCTGAACGAAAGAGTCGGGAAGGTCAGAATCGAACTGACTTCGTCGTGTGCCCAAGACACGCGGGCGGCCGGTGCCCTTCATCCCGAATGATTCATTAGCTCGTGTGGGATTCGAACCCAACCTGCCCAGCGTGAAAGGCTGGTAACCTCACCAGAAGTCGAACGAGCCAGATTGTCTTTTCGTGAATTGTGATTCAGTTCTGAACTGGAAATGAATTGGGCTGGAAGGCGCTCGAATCCTTGTCTTCTGGTCTTCAGCCAGACGCTACACCATCTCAGCTACCAGCCCTTAATTCGTTGCATAGAGCTTCAATATCAACAGCAAGCCCGGCATCACACTGGCTGTTCAGCAGGTGATGCCGGGCTTGATCAGCCGGGCGAACATCCCGCAGTTGTCACCTGAGTCGATAGAGCTCACTGGATAACTCGGATTCTGCATTAGCCGGATACTTTTCACGGATCAAAACGATCAAGCCTGAAAAATGCGGTACTTGGCTGTCGACTTGATGAAAACATGCCACGGGGCTGTGTTTCCTCTGGGCATCTACCAGTTGTATGGCTTGAGATCCGCTCTGTTGGGACATGATGAAACTCTGCTACTCTCGATGCTCAGTGAATCAATTGGAGGAATCACGCGATGCCTACAATTGCCGCCAGGAATGACAGAGGTTCACACACAGAAGTTCGCCCAAAAATGTAAAAAAGTCGAGGATATAGTTCAGACGGGTTTCTCGAACAGATCGTGGTCGGTTATTGACTTTCGCCACTCGTCGACTGTTTGGCTCTTTTTTCTGACTTCTCAAATTTTTGAGACGCTTTTCCCGATTGGCCAGAGCGGGGCTCGCCATCGCTTGCGACCTTGTTGCCACCACCCCAAAGTGGGGGCATGTTCTGTTGATTCCAGCGATCCCATTGCGCTTGCAGTTCGGCGACTTTTTCGGGCATGGAAGCCGCAAGATCTCTGGTTTCTCCCAGATCTTCTTTGAGGTCATAGAGCCTGGCAGCGGTCACGGGCTGTTTCCCTTTGCCTGTCAGCGTGTCAGCATTGGAATCGTAACGGACAAGTTTGTAATCGCCGGCACGGACAGCCATCTGCTCCCCAAATCGCCAGAAGAGTGCGGCGTGTGGAACTTCGCTTTGCTTTCCTTGAAGATAAGGAAGCAGATTAACGCCATCCGATTTAACATCTTTTTCTACACCTGCCACTGCGAGCGCAGTCGCTGTGAGATCCAACTGAATAACCGGTGAATCGAAGACCGCCGGTGCAATCTTGCCGGGCCATGAGACGACGAATGGAACTCTGATCCCACCTTCCAGAGTAGTACGTTTGGAGCCCCTTAAAGGGGTGTTGATTGAGCCATTAATGGTGACGCCGGGCATTGTCGGGCCGCCGTTATCACTGATGAACATGACCAGCGTTTTTTGCTTCTGCCCGGTGGTTTCCAGTTGCGTGAGGACTTTGCCAATCGCTTCATCCATCGCCAGCATCATGGCCGCATAAGTGCGGCGTTCTTGATCAGAGATGCTGGCCAACTTCGCCATGCGATCCTCCGTGGCATGCATGGGAGTATGGACGGCATTAAACGAAAGGTACAAAAACCATGGTTTGTCCCGATGTTTTTCAATAAATGAAACGGCTTCTCGACCAAAGAGATCCGTGGTGTAATCGATGGTTTTGACGGGCTCGTGACCGCGCAAAATTCCCTGGGCGTCGAAGAAGCTGTGTGCCCCTCCCAGAAAGCCGATGAATTCTTCAAACCCACGTTCTTGTGGGTGCATAGCGGGTTGCGAACCCAGATGCCACTTCCCTACCAGGCCCGTTGTATAACCGACCTGTTTCAATCGGTCGGCAATCGTCACTTCAGTTAATGGAAGACCGGTATTGGCACCTGACGGGTTGAACTCGTGTCCGAATCGCTGCTGATAACGCCCCGTGAGTAAACCGGCCCGGGTGGGTGAGCAGTAAGGGCCAGTGACATATCCGCTGGTAAATTGAACTCCCGATTTTGCCAAGGCATCGAGGTTGGGAGTCGGGATGTCTTTGCAGCCATGGAAGCCTACGTCTGCATATCCCATATCATCCCCGACGATCAGTAGGATATTGGGGCGATCTGCTGCAATCACTGGGGTGATCACCAGAGCCAGCATGCAGAAAGCGAATGCAGAGATCTGTGAACAGCCTGCTTCCAATTGCCCGTACAACCATTGTCTCATGACTCATCATCTCCGGTGCTCTGAGAAATTCGCTGCTCTGTATCGCATGCAAGTTAGCAAAGAGAGCCTATCAAATTTCGACTCATGGTTGGTCATCATTCTGGAGTCACTCTTAATCGATGATATTTGGGACTCGCGAAGATATTGCAACAGTTGAAAAGATGTCAGATCAGCGGGGGACATGTCCTGTGGCTCCGTGACTGAGTCGGTTGGCGGCTTCCCGCAGAACCTGTTCTTCACTCCAATCGGGATGTTGTTGGCGTATGGTGCCCCGAATCATCTCCCGGGCGGTTTCCCACATACGCAATGCCTGAGCCAACCGTTCGGCAGAGGTCTTCTGACGAAGAATCTCCACCATTTCGGGTTCCAGAATTTCAATCACTGGTTGGCGAGGGGAAGCCATGGTTTTGAATTCGACGTGCTGACAATTCCTGCATTGAGTTCAACACAGAACAAATTCAATCTCAAGCTCTGAAGCCTGTGACGCCAACCTGGAAGCTGAGAACATCCAGCCAGGAACGCCTTTATCCATCGAACGGCAACCTGCGGCAGAGGTGTTAACGGAAGGGAGCAAAACAGTGCGTCAGGTTGCGGCTGTGTGCCAGAAGGCTGGTCAGGCAGCACGTGGCGACAGTCCGCATAACTCATTGCCAGAGAACGAATTATGCGAACCAGTGCGAGCCGTTGCTGTGAGAAACGAAACTACGCCCATGTGGATTGGAACCACAGACCGTCGGATTAGAAATCCGATGCTTTCTGCGGAAAACCAGTTAGAAAACGAAGGTTTTTCGGAAACTACAGCATGGTTGCCGATTAATCCACAATCACTGCCAATTGACGACGCTTCACTTCTATACATACTTTCTGAATGGCCGCACCTGCCTGAGTTTCTGCGGAAATCACTGGCGCTCACAGTAGCCAGTTTCCGCCAGAATTCACAGTAATAGGCTGCTCATCAATCGATCAGCTTCACTGATCTGGTAGCTCTTAAAAGTGGTCAGGTGTTTTGGCCAAAGCGCATTCATTCGTGGTAACGCGTTTGGCAATAGATGAGAGAATCAAAGGGGCCAAAATGTCGAATCAGTGGTTTGTCAAAATAGATGGAAAAGCTCAAGGGCCACTCAACGAATTGCAGATTCGTAAACTCATGAAGATGGGACGAATTGAACCTGATACTGAAGTGCGTCCAGAAAGTGGTGGTGCCTGGATGACTGCTGCTGAAGCAATCCAGATTCTGGATCAGGGAACCAATACCATTGATCCCATAGAAGCCTTGATTGACAACGTCCTGGGGACATCAACGCCAACTCCGCCGACAACATTGTCGGATCAGGATTTCTCCCAGAACTCTCCCTCAGACTCGGAGACTCCTGCGAAGAAAGCTTCAGTCACTCCACCAATTCCACAGGTTCCAACAGCATCTGTTCCACAACCAGTAAGAAATCAACTCCCAAAGTGGTCAGGGATTGCAAAAGATGACGTTCCCAAATACGGAGAACTGGAAACCTACGGCTGGCTATCAGCAATCCTGGGAGTGTTGATCATGGTGAGTTCGATCATGATCAGCTTTGCAGAGGCTAACAACGAGCGTGCAACGCAAGGTTCAGTGTTTGTCATACTTCTGTTTGGGTTCCTCCAGGCTGTCGCATTCCTCACTGCTTCAGCACTGATCCGAGGATTTCGTCATGGTTTGCAGGATCTTCGCAAAATCACCATTTGCGCCGAACACACTGCCAAGCGTGCCTGAAAATCCTGCCGTACATTTCAAAGTGTCGAATACAGGCTCAATCCTTCTCCCTGATAGCTGTCATAAACATGCTGGTAGACATTGTCACACTTCTGGCTGTAAAGCTCTGGTGTGAATGGCCTCGGAAGATCATCCAGCACTTCCTTTACAGTGGAGTACACGTCGGCTCGCGTTCTCTGCTTCTTTCGCCAATCCAGAACCAACTTGGCTTGCTTTAGAGATTGCAGTACCCGACGCGCCACCTGCTTTACTTGCTTCCGCTCGGCTGGTGTCAGGTCTAACTCGGGCCGCATGAGGATATCAAAAATGGCCAGTTCTTCCTCAGTCAGTTGCTCGGATACACCCCGCTTATCCTCTTCCTTTAAGTCTTTGGCAAACGCCATCAGCTTGGCAAAGAAAGCTTCAACATCCATTCCTTTGTTGTACTCTTCAATCAGCGTCTTGAACTTATCCAACAGCTCAATGCGGGATTTGTTGAGTTGAACCATTCTGGTGAGTTTCTGGCTCACCAATGCTTTCAGCTTTTCTGCTTCCGTATGTTTCCGGCCTTTACTGAAATGAGCCTTCAACGCCTCAAAATCAACTTCGCTCAAATCAATCAATGAAGTCTCTTCTGTGGCATGGATCACATAGCCAACAGTGGAAATAGATTCATCCAGCAGTTCTCCCACTTGATCCAGCAAATCATCAATGTTGGCTTTGTCGGTCAGATTGCGGATTTTCTCTGCCAGAACCACCAGACACGTTTTGATTGCCGCAAACTCGTTGGCTCTGGGGTCAGGCAATATGGCTTTGTAAAGCTTCACCACCTGGGCCACATGAAACAAAAACTGCTTCTTCAGGTCATCATTGAGGATGATTTTTTCAACAGCATCATCCACGGCTTCCACCACTTCGGCTTCCACCAGCAAATGAGCGGCCTGGGCCAGTTCCGCAGCTTTGTGAAAACTCTCCGGGTTGGCGTCAATCACTCTTTCCAAGCTCACGCCGCGTGAATCACAAAACGCTCTGGCTTCCGCAATGGCTTCGTGGAGAGCTTCCACCAGCATCGTCTTTTTCTCAATCGGGCATTCACC
This sequence comes from Planctopirus limnophila DSM 3776, assembly GCF_000092105.1. NCBI lineage: Bacteria > Pseudomonadati > Planctomycetota > Planctomycetia > Planctomycetales > Planctomycetaceae > Planctopirus > Planctopirus limnophila. Next base: position 1,556,918 of record NC_014148.1, read on the forward strand.
CTCCTGGGCCTGCCCTGATGCTGCTGTACCGAAAATGGCCAATGCTTTTTGCAGGTCACGAAAAACGCCCACATAATCCACAATCAGACCGTTGGTTTTTTCTCCAAACACCCGATTGGCTCGGGCAATCGTCTGCATGAGTGTGTGATTCTTCATCGGCTTATCCAGGTAAACCGTAGAGACACACGGAGCATCAAAGCCCGTCAGCCACATGGCACAGACAAAAACCAGACGGAAAGGGTCTTTGGGTTCCCGGAACTTCTTTTCCAGATCCTCATTCACCATGCGTGCCCGATGCACGGTGATATCAAAGCCTTTCTCCTGGAAGTATTGAATTTCGTTCTGCTGCTGAGAAATCACCACGGCCATATCCGTGGATTCCATGTAAGCAATTTTCTCTTGTAATACAGGCTGACGGATTGAATCGGCCACCAGCAATTGAGACTTCAGATCTGCCAGAAACGCACCCCAGTATTTCTGGACTTTCTCATACATCTTCACTGCGGTGAGCTTATCGACACAGATCACCATTCCCTTGCCGCCACCCTCACGTCCCAGAAAATGGGCCACAATGTCTTCCGCCACTTTTTCCAGGCGGTCGTCTCGGGTAATCAGGTGATATTCACGGGCAAATTCCCGTTCCAGCAAATCTTCCTGCTCTTCATTGAGTTCAGCCGATTCAATCAGAGCGTCCAGATCGTCCTGGAAGTTTTCATTGGCCAGTTGCAGTTCGGGAATCCGGTTTTCGTAAAACAACCGGACAGTGGCACCATCCTCCACGGACTGGCGGAAGTTATAGATGGAAACATAATCCCCAAAGACTTCTTTGGTCTTCTCCTCACCAGCCATCAGCGGAGTTCCGGTGAACCCGATAAACGCCGCATTCGGCAAGGCGTTCCGCATATTCAAAGCCAACGTGTCATATTGGGAGCGGTGAGCCTCATCAGTCATGACGATGATGTTGCTGCGGTCGGAAAGTTTCGGGTACGTCTGACCTTTCTTGGTGCCGAACTTTTGAATCAGGGTGAAGATAAACCGGTGATCTTCCTGAAGAAGTTGCTTCAGATGTTCTCCACTCTGGGCCTGACACTCTTCAGTGGCCACTCCCGTATTGCGGAAGTTGCGGTAAATCTGGCCATCCAGTTCCGTGCGGTCGGTAATGACCAGAAACGTCCAGTTGCCGGGAACTTTCCGAAGGACTTTCTGCGCAAAGAAAGCCATGGAATACGATTTGCCGCTTCCCTGAGTGTGCCAGAAAACCCCTAACCGTCCTTGATTGGATTGAATCTGGTTGAGAGCTGATGTGGCATTATTCACTCCCAGAAACTGATGATTCTTGGCAGTAATCTTATAGAGCTGACCTTTCGACTCATCAAAGAGGGTGAAGTTCTCCACGAGATCCAGAAACTTCGTTTTCTCACACGTTCCCCGAATCAATGTTTCCAGAGAGATAATCCCTTTCTCTCCTTCACTGTTGATCCTTTTCCAATCGGCAAAATGCTCCAACCCTGCCGTCAGACTGCCAATCTTGGCTTCACTCCCGTTGGAGAGGATCACCAGAGCGTTGTACCAGAAGAGCTGAGGAATGGTGGTTTTGTAGTCTTGAAGGTTGCCTGAAAAGGCCTGCTCCAGCCTGCCGTGAGTCTTCTTTAACTCAATGAAAAGTAGTGGCAGGCCATTCACAAAGCCGATCAGGTCTGTCCGTCGTTTGTAAACTGTTCCCGAAATCCAGAACTGAGAGACCAGCAGAAAATCGTTGTTGGCGGGCTGATTCCAATCGATCACCCGCACGGTTTCATCCACATCGTCTCCATTCTCATCGGCATAAGAGACTTTCACGCCCTCCTTGAGGAGTTTGTAAACGTCTCGGTTGGCCTGAGCAGGAGCGGCGGCACTGCGGTCTTTTCCCAGTTCCTCAATAGCCAGTTGAACGGCATCATCCGGCAGGCTGGGATTCAGTTTCTCTAATGCAGATTTCAGCCGGGGCCAGAGAATCACATCACTGGTGGTTTCCCGTCCCAGCGTGGCGTTGGCTCCCACTTTCTCGGCAAAGCCATTCACCGTGGCATAACCCAGTTCCTGAAACAGGGCTATCGTGGGCTGTTCAACCAGTGCATCTTCAGTGTAAGGATTGATCATGGGGCTGCCTCATGGATTCTTTGAAGCACCAGTTTCCATTCTGTGGTCACTCCCAGAGTTTCAGCCCATTGTGTGAGATAATCCCGGTCAATGGCGTCTTTCTGGATCAGCAGGATGCTGGCAATATCCCGCAGATGTTTTTCGGAACCCCCCTCCTGGTAGTACCGCAACTTCATCAGGATGATATTTTCCGGAGAACCGAACCAGGCATCATAAAAGCCGGGATTGGACAGCCTTTGTCCCAGGCTGATGTCCAACTGGCTGAAAGGCGTCTCTTTCCGCTGGATAATATCCAGTTTGAGGCCTGACGGAACATGAATGATGTTGAACTGGTGGCGGGTACGAATGGCTTCTGCCACAGCCGTGGTCGAAAGATAGAAATCTGGAGACGGAAATTCCTGATCCAGTTCAGCAATGTGGCTTTCTTGCAGATCCACCAGAAAATCAATGTCGTTCGTAAAGCGGGCCTCACTGTAAGCCATGCTGGCCATGGAACCGACGACCCGGTACGGCACTCCCAGCCGTTCAAAGCAGTTGGCAGTCTTCTGCAACAGTTGAAAAGGTGTCAGGTCAGCGGGGGACACGTTCAGTGGCTCCGTGACTGAGTCGGTTGGCAGCTTCCCGCAGAACCTGTTCTTCACTCCAATCCGGATGTTGCTGACGTATCGTCCCCCGGATCATTTCCCGGGCGGTTTCCCACATCCGAAATGCCTGAGTCAACCGTTCGGCGGGAGTCTTCTGACGAAGAATCTCCACCATCACAGGTTCCAGAATTTCAATAACGGGTTGGCGTGGTGGCTGCATACCTACGATCCTGCCTGCAACGTGAACCACTTCTGACGCACCATCTTTGAAATCGTGTCGTCCACATTCTCAACAGAGAAATTGTTTTTGTCTCGCTTCCCGGGCCAGTTGTCGATTCCAGTTTGGATATTCTGCCGCGTGATGGGTTGGCCAGCGTCGTGAAGATCACAGACGACCTTAAAAATGGTCATCCATTTCCCCAGGCCACTCTTCCCGAATTTGGAGAGATCCTGCACGAACTCCGTCACAAGGGCTGCTTTCTCTCCCAGAAGAGATTTTGCGTATTCAACACCTTTTGTGAATTTCCGACCGGGAAGCAGAATTTTCCCCTGATTATCAAATCGCAACCAATCAAAGCCAGCGGCGGCAAAGACCGCTTTATGGCGAAGTTCCTGTGACCAGGGGCCAGCCTTCTGGGCGACAAATTTTGAATTGATGGCATGCCTGCGGAGATGTTTCAGGCCGAACATGTGCTTCTGAATGACAAACTCGTTGTTTGGTCTATCTGGTGCCAGATGAAGAAGCTCTTGCAGTAACAAGCACAGAATCGCCGCATCGTCTTTGTAAGGTGTACCTGTTTCGGCAGTCGGAGATGAAACAATTTGCGGCTTTGGCGGTTGGATAACTTTTTCTACTTCCGGCTGTTGAAAGGTCGGTTCATCAAAATCGATTTCCAGAGACTCAACATCCAGTTCACCGCTGATGAGTTTGGGAAGTAAGAGGTCACGGGTTTTGCGAAGGATTTTGTTTTTTCTAAGGATATTTTCAATGTGCTTTACTACGGGGGTTGTAAGAACGTCAAACTTCTGAATTAAAAATGGTTGCGGAAGAATAATTTCAAGATCCGCTATCAATTTTGTTGTCAGACTTCCACGAGAGCTACCGTCAGAGATCTGCCGGAACTGGTCATACCTTTGCACTAAATCAAAAAATAAAAAACTATCAGTAGTTTGCTTACCATCAGCCGTTACAGCAATTGTTGACTGATTGATGTAGCAATCTAGGCAAAGCATCGACGTTTGGCCACGAGTCTTGCCTTGGCCCGCACTTGCAATAACAGTGCAGCCAGATCGTGCAAAACGGGTACTTGAATTAGTCACGCCCTCCTGTGTGATTTTCTTTTCAGTCTCTGTAATAAAGGTGTTTCCGGTTTCGCCGGATGATAGCCACGGAATATCACCATCCCAGTATTCATTGACATTAGTTCTTGGTGTCCCTCCGCTAGTAATTCTTTCGCAAATTGAATCCAATCGTTTAACCTGCCAACCCTCAGGGATTTTGCCGAGTGGGGAATCGACGAGCAGGGTGTTTTCGTGGCCTGGGAAGCGGAAGTGGACGAACCATTCCCGGTAAATGGCCTGGGCCATCTCTTCCAGAATGGCAATTCGCCGGGTGTTGTTCTCAATCAGATCATCATACGCCGAAAGAATCCCCGCAATTTTGCGTTGGACTGGCTCGGATGGAAATGTCAACTGTAAACCGTTCAAAATTGTTAAAGTCAAGAACTTGGTTGCGGCACCTGTGGATATACTTTGCAAATGTTCAAGCAAGGGCCACATAGAGTAGTAAAGGAAACGCGTGTTGAGTCGCGTGCAATCTTGTGGCGTAACAACATACGTGCGTTGATACGCGTCAAATCGTCCGTGAAAATACTTTAGTGGATATATGCCGTTGGCATTGTTTCCGGCGAGTAACACACATTCTGTATCGAAGGCAAAAGTGTTTGTGCGAAGCGTCTCTTGCGAGCATGTAAAAAAGGGATATGCACCGTTTGATACAGCAGCATTTGAATTCAGCTTGCCCGTCTTGAAAGTCACTAGATTGCTAAGGGCGTCTGTCGTCCAGCCATTTGGAGGCATATTCATAATGCTGCCTCCAACAATTTGACGACGTTAACGGCAATTCGTTCTTCCAACTCACGGGCTTCACTGTTGAGAACTTCCAGTTCTTCACTCAGTTCTTCCAGCCGTTCGGCAAACACAAAATCGTCCGGGGCTTTGTCGGCAACTCCCACATACCGGCCTGGGTTCAAACTCCAGCCCTGGGCTTCAATTTCCTGGAGTGTGGCGATTTTGCAGAGTCCAGCCACATCCGCATACTTCAGCTTCGGGAAGGTGGCTTTCAGGTCTGGTTCGACTCCAGGAAACTCCAGGTCGTCTCCAGCGGTGAATTCGGGTTGTTCACCACGATAGAGCCGCACGATATTGGCAATGTATTCGAGTTGCTTCGGGCTGAATTTGCGGTGGGCACGATCCACCTGCCGGAAGATGTGCCGAGCATCAATGAAGAGCACCTGCTCTTTCCGCTGGGAACCTTTCCCGCTGAGATTGCTTTTCCCTTTATCGAGGAACCAGAGCGTGCAGGGCAACGTGACCGTGTAGAAGAAGTTCGGGCCAATGGCAATCATCACATCCACCACATGAGCCTTGAGCAGCTTCTGGCGGATTTCCATTTCGGATTGCCGGGCATCGGCGGCACTGTTGGCCATGACAAAGCCAGCCCGGCCTGTGGCATTCAATGACGAGTAGAACAACTCAATCCACAGGTAATTGGCATTGTCGGCTCGGGGCATTCCCAAAGGAAACCGGGGATCTTCCTTAAGCTTCTCCTTATCGACTTTGTCCACATTGAAGGGAGGATTGGCCATCACGAAATCAAACTTGCCCACGGATTCATGAGGGTCTTCGTAATAGGTGTTCCCCTGGCGGATGTCTCCTGATAAGCCGTGAACTGCCAAGTTCATCTGGCATAGCTGACGGGTTTCATCCACGCGTTCTTGTCCGTAGATCGAAATCTCGACAGCAGGGTTGTTGTGGTGAGCTTTGATGAAGTCAGCCGATTGCACAAACATTCCGCCTGAACCACAGGCAGGATCGTATATGCGGCCATGGTAAGGTTGAATGATTTCGACAATCAGTTTCACCAATGAGGTGGGAGTAAAGAACTCACCCCCTTTTTGACCTTCGGCTCGGGCAAAGTTCCCCAGGAAGTATTCGTAAATCTTCCCGAACGTATCTCCTTCGGCATCCACAGGGATGGAGGAAAGATTTTTGAGCAGAGAGACCAGCGTGGTGTTCTCAATTTTGCTGTAAGTTTTGGGAAGAATGCCTTTGAGTTCTTCGTTCTCTTTTTCAATGGCTTTCATAGCCGTAGTGATGGCCTTGCCGATGTCTTCACCTTCGGGAAGTTCCAGCAGAGCGGAGAAGCGGGATTCTGGCGGGAGGAACATCACCCCTTTGGCTTGAAAATCTTCTTTGCCAATAGCCCGACGGCTGCCGCTCTTTTTCGCAAAGAGAACATTCAGTTCTCGTTCGGCCTGGGTAAACCGGTGATCGGCATACCGCAGGAAGATCAGCCCCAGCACGGGAACCGAATACTCGGACGATTTCAGTTTGCTGTTAGCCCGCAATTCATCTGCGGAAGCCCACAAGCGGCGTTCTATTTCGGTGTGTCCGTTGGCCATGGATAGAGGAGCAGTCTTAAGGGGGAAGCCGTCATTAGAAAAATGTTGTACCAGTGAAAAAGAGTAGATGATTGGTGAACCCTTCGAAAGGGTGTTTGCATGGGAGAGATTCATCAGCCTTTATTCCAGGTGACTGATTTTCGGTTTGTGTAGGTCAGGCAAGAGTGTGTTCCATTTTCCCCATACTCCAAGGGTGTATGGCACCCTCTCATGGGTGTGTTCTTGTGTTCAGTTTTAATGCGCTTTTGGGTAAGTTTGGCCGAGCCTCAGAAATCGCTCGTAGATCGCTTTGGTTGCCGGGATGATGGATTGTTCGTCCTGGGCCACGAGAGGCGATTTCCGGGCCAGCGAGAGGCCTTAATGACGATGAGAGCGTGTCCGGGATGAACGGTTTTTGATCAGTCATCGATGCTTGGTGTGTTCTTTTGTTCATGTTTGTGTGAAATTCACAACCCAAGTGCAGGTTTTAAGTTGCGTCAAATTCCAGTGCTGCTGTTATGCTCACAACGACCTGATTGTGAGTTTCTTCCAGACACATGAGGTTTCATGTCCGAGCTGCCAGCCGTTTTGCGTGCCTATCGTCGGGAGTTCGAGCTGTTCCGGGGGAAATATGGAACAGTGGGAGTTGTCATTCTCTGCAAGTTGGATTGGAAATCTGCCGGTATAGAGTTCCCAGCCACTGGCTGCTCACCACCAGATCACGTTTGGGATTTGACGGAAGACAAGATTTTGTGGGCCAGAGAGTTTCCAAGTCGTGCTCCCGAGCCAAACGACACAGAAGCTGATCCATTTCAACGCGTTATTCGTTTTGATGGCCGGTCTGACCAGTCTTTTCAGGGAGCGGGATTACGTTCGGCTCAACTGCAAATTTTGGCCAGCTCTGCTGATGAGCTGTCGGAGTGCCAACTCCCAGAGAACCCAGCCACCAGCTCATTACAGTCAAGATCGTATGCCACGCCAGATGGCCAGATCTTGCAGGTGACAAATTCCACTTCCTCCACAACATCCAGACATCAGCTCTCTGGTGGAGTTATGGAACTGAGGTTTTTCGGACAGTTGCACGGTTTTGATTTTGAACTGGAGAAGCTTCAGAAAAACGTTTTGAAGGCTCTGGAGAACTGGTGGCCAGCTTCAGAGATTCTGAGAGAGTTCTGCCCAGCCTTGAAGTTTTCGTGCACTCCCATTTTACAGGCTCATCTGTGGGCCGAATTGGTTTACTGGGTGAGCCAATCGAAATTTGTGCATTCACCCTATGTGATTGAGAAGTGGATTCCTGCACAGACGTCTTACAACATCAAACGGAAACTCTGGTCTTCTCTCTCCCAGAAGAAAACAGGAATGTCTTCAATTCCTGCTGACAGAATCCCCATCTGTTGGTGCAGTGGCCTGAAGGATTTGGCAGCAGCTTCTGTGGTCTTCCTGGATGTGCTGGCGGAACGATTTGGCAAAAGCTCTTCAGCAGTGGCAATCATTCCGCCTGAGCCAGCCACAAACCTGGAGCCAATCATTACAGGCAGTGCTCCAGCAGGTGGAGAAGCAACGCCAGCCAGCAAACTCAACGCATGGCCTGAAGAAATCAAAGAAAAATTGTTGAATACTGCAACGCCTCTTGAGCAGCGGATTATCAGGTTTTTCTGGGAGAGAAAGCACGCATCCGACATTCAAAGTCTAATTGATGCTGCCTGGGGAGATAAGCCAGACACTTCGGTTGAAACTGTGAAAAAGGCAATTCAGCGGCTCAATCTGAAATTTGCAGACAACCTGACAATTTCGTTTCATCCCAGCACAGACCGAGTTCAGTTCGAGCTATTGAAGCATTCAGGCAATTCCCAGCAGCCGGACAAATCAGCGGACAAATTTTAGGACATGGCTGTCCCCTGATTTGTCGGCCTCTCGTGGCATAGTTCCCCTACCGCATCAACGACGAGCGGAGAACATGACCTGTGAGAGAGGTGATTATGTCCAAGTCCTTAATTCGTGCTCCTTCATTACGCCAGCTTCCACCACCTGCCGAAATTCGGCGTGACCTGGGAGCCATCACCAGGGAGGCCGCTTTCCTGCGTTCCATGCTCAAGCTATCAGAACGCTTACACCGTCATTTGGAACTGATTCAAACACTTCAATCCATTCAGGGAGATTCCAAGCATGTCCAGTGTAACCGCAGCCAGCCCAGCCGATGATTTCCACAGCAACCCTAACGAGAAACTTTTGATATCTGCTAAGGAGGCAGCTCGGCGGCTATCTATCAGTGAGCGTAGTCTATGGTCTTTAACGAACCAACGCCGAATTCCCACTATTCGAATCGGACGAAGTGTTCGTTATTCCGTGATTGGCTTGGAAGAGTGGATTCGGCAGTCCACCCAGAGTCAGTACCGGGGGGGAGGTTCCCGAACCTGACGTTGTCCAAGATACCGCCCCCGGTGCCTGAAATGTGCCGCACCGAAAAGTCACCAGGAAAAGGGCCGGAAAGTGAGCAAATCTTGTGCTTTTTCAGCAAAAGCCAACGAAGGGCACCCTGGCTAGCCTCCTCACGTGCACGCGTGCGTAATTATTATATTATATATTTAATAATTACAATTTCTGAAGTTTCTCTGGGAGTTGGTTATTATCTAATAACCAACTCCCAGAGAAGATAATAAGGCTCTTTAAGAGACTTTATTATGGTTGTGTAATTAACGCACGCACGCACGTGAGGGGCTGTCCATTTTCCCCACGCTCCAGGGGGGGTGTGTGGTGCGTTTGTTCAGGTTTTTGCCAGTGCAGGCCATTTTCCCCACGGTTTAGGGGTATGTACATAGGGTTTCACCCCCTCTTTCACGAAATGGTTTTTCAATTTCTCCACACTGTTTGAGTGCCGAAATCGTATGATTTGCACCCCGGTGAGGTGATTAAGGTACTATCTCCCAGAAAATCAGACCGATTTTAGAGATCATCCAGAAAATCAGCATCCAGGAAGGTTTTTTATATGTCCAGCGTCTTCAAACGAAATGGCAAAGGCAATTACTACGCAACGTGGTTTGACCATCTGGGAAACCGCATGACTCAATCCACGAGAACATCTGATAAAGCAGCGGCTGAAAGAATTGTGAAGCAGTGGGAAGCACAGGCTGCACTTCGTCGTGAGAATGTGATTGATCCCAGAATGGAAACCTTGACAAAGCAAGGGCAGCTTTCAGTGGAAAGCCACTTGAAAGACTTCGAGGCTTCCATGGTCTCTTCCAATCGTACGGACAAGCATGTCCAACATGTCGTGGGAGTTGTCCGCAAGATTTCAGCAGCAGCACACTTTGGACGCATCAATGAAATTTCTGCGGAAGGCGTCAACCGGTACGCTTCCTCATTGAAAGGCAAACGTTCTTTACGAACGATTCAATCCCATCTTTCTGCCATGAAGGCATTCACGCTCTGGCTGTGGAGAAATCACAAACTTTCTGTTGACCCTCTTTCGTCTATCCGTCTGCCAGATCCAAGAAAAGAGCGTCGGAGAACCCGCCGATTTCTTTTGGTTGAAGAGTTTGATTGGTTAAAAGCGGTCACTGAGGCCAGCCCACGAGCTTTCGGGATGTCTGGTTACGCCAGAGCCTTGCTGTACGAACTGGCCATCGTTTCGGGGCTCCGTTCGGCAGAACTTCGCAGCTTGAAGAAGTCTAACTTTGTGCTGAAGACTGATCAGCCGCACGTGTTGTGTTTGGCTCATGCCACCAAGAATCGGAAAAAGTGCCGCCAATACCTTCCATCTGATCTGGCAGCAAGATTGGATGAATTCCTGAAATCAAAGCGTGACAACGAAGTAGCCTTTGACATGCCACGCTCCGAACGTATTCCCAAAATGTTGCGTGCTGATCTTTTGGCTGCACGTAAAGCCTATCTGTCATCTGATGAAATCCATCTCCCAGAGAAACAAAAACGTCAGCAAGATGAATTCCTTTGTGATTCGACATCGGAGGGAGTTCTCGACTTTCACTCATTGCGGCACACTTGCGGAGTTTGGCTGAGTCAGGCTGGAGCGAATCCCAAAGCCATCCAGGCAATCATGCGCCACAGCACCATTACCTTAACCATGGATACATACGGTCATCTGCTGCCTGGAGAGCAGGCAGGGCTTGTGGATCTGGTGACTGAGTACCAAAAAGCCAAAATCGGCCACAAATCCGACGACGACCTACAGCGCAAATTACAGCAGTCAGAGAGCGGAGCAGTGCGGAAGGTTGCGGCTGTGTGCCAGAAGGCTGACCAGTCAGCACGTGGCGACAGTCCGCATAACTCATTGCCAGAGAACGAATTATGCGAACCCGTGCGAGCCGTTGCTGTGAGAAACGAAACTACGCCCATGTGGATTCGAACCACAGACCGTCGGATTAGAAATCCGATGCTCTATCCAGCTGAGCTATGGGCGCGAGTCATCTTGATCGAGGATCAAGATCTGCATGTATTGCAATGAGAATTCGTCGATTTGGCAAGGGAGCGAAGCGTTTATGAGATTGAGGTCTGCTGGCGGTCATTACTCTGCAGGCGATCGAGACCAGTCGCTGGTCTGATTTCGGATAGAATTTGGAGGTAATTGCCTGGGATTGGTGGTAAGTCGAACACTTCCGGAAGCGTCAGTATGACTCATCATCGAAATCTGCCCACAAAACTTTGCGAGGTTTGTCGGCGGGAGTTTGCGTGGCGGAAGAAATGGGAGTCCGTCTGGAACGACGTCAAATACTGCAGTGAGCGGTGCCGACGTTCGAAGGCTTCGCCAGAACACGCATCAACATTATCGAAGCCGCCAGTCAGCCACTAGATCAGTGCTCAAAAGTCACCGTTTTCAAGGGTCACCTTACAGAATCGTGGACTCAGCAACTGCGATCGTGATTCATTCATCACAACGGCCAAGTCAAGCGAAACAGGCACGACTCCAGCAAGAGTGGCCCAGGAGAAAATTGGCATGACGGATTGGAGGACTTCTGGTAGTCTCACGAAATCCGGTCACACGATTGATCGGAAATGACCTGTTCTGCACCTGATGTTGACTCGGGGGTGAGAACGAGAGGTCTCAGATAAAGTCGAGAAAATGAGGCTTTTGAGCTTCATCTGGAATGGAGTTGACACGGATGTCCGAACAATGGCTGTGGAGTTCACGGGTGCGCCCCGTTGTTGATGGCTCAGGTTCTCACTCACAGAACGTGGTGGATCGCGCGACTTACTCCGGGCGGTCAACAGGTTCACTTTTCAGTAACTCCAGTATTCAACTCCGAACGAGCCTGGCGCTGGCGTTGATGATTACCCTGATGTGCCCGGGCCGCGAAGCTCAAGCACAGGTGACTGCCAAGCAGATTCTCCAGGCTTACTCGCCTCGACAAAAGGATGTCGATTATGAGGTGCCAACGCCCGCTGATCTGGAAAAATGCCAGGTGACTGTCGAACGGCTGGGCAAAGTCTCTGGATACGTGGTGCTGGGTGCTCAGGGCCAGTTACTTCGTCGCTTCATGGATACCAACGGTGATAACAAAGTTGACCAGTGGCGCTACTACAATCACGGAATTGAGGTCTACCGCGACGTCGATTCCAACTTCAACGAGAAACCCGATCAGTTTCGTTATGTGAATCTGGGCGGAAGTCGCTGGGGAATCGATCAGAATGAAGATGGTAAAGTCGATTCATGGAAATCCATTTCTGCCGCAGAAGTCTCTCGAGAAGCCATCAAGTCGATGACAACTGGGGATTTTGGCCTGTTGGAGACGTTGCTGATCAATGCGGCTGATTTGCGAACTCTGGGAGTTAACGCCGCACTGCAAAAGAAAATGCTCGAGAATGTCAGCCAGCCGGAAGCCAAAGTGCGGCAGATTTTCTCCAAGTCCAGAGATTTCACACCGAAGTCTGTCTGGGTGCGATTTGATGCATTAATGCCCGGATCCATTCCTGCGGACGACGGAAAAGCCGAGACCGATCTTCAGGTTTACGAAAATGCGATGTGCATTGTTGATAACGGTGGGGGCAAGACCGCGCTGATTCAGTTAGGGGAACTGGTACGCGTGGGCGATGCCTGGAAATTGACTCAGATCCCTGAACCGATTGGAAGCGATTCGATTACCGTCGCAGGTGGTGTGTTGATGCAGCCACTCTTGGCCAGCGCTGAAAGTGCGGCTCCCTCGGTCTCCCCGGAAATGCAGGCTTTGCTGGATAAGCTACAGAAACTGGATGCTTCCTCGGCTTCCCTGGCTGGCACACCGGAAGCCATGGCGAAGTTCAACAATGCTCGCATTGAACTGCTCCTGCAGATCGTGAATGCCACCACTTCTGAAGATGACAAAGAGCAGTGGATGCAGCAATTGGCCGATGGTTATGCCGCTGCTATTCAGACGGGCCAGGGTGGAGACAGTCTGGATCGATTAAAGGATATGGAAACGAAGCTCAAAAAAGATGCAGCAGCTTCCCCACTGGTGCCTTATGTCACTTACCGTCGCATGTTGGCCCAGTACAGCGTCGAAATGAATACCGCGAATGAGGCCAAGCGGGCGGATATTCAGAAAGCATGGCTGGAAAGCCTCGAAGGATTCATTACGACCTATCCGAACTCAGAAGATGCCAGCGAAGCGATGCTGCAACTGGCGATTACCGAAGAGTTCAATGGCCGTATCAAAGAAGCCGTCGCCTGGTACAGCAAGCTGGCAGCGGCACAGCCTCAATCCATCGCGGGGAAAAGGGCCGCTGGTGCAGTAACTCGAATTCAACTCAATGGGCAGCCACTGAAGCTTTCGGGAACTTTGCTTGAGGGTGGGAGTTTCAATGTATCGCAACTGAAAGGGAAGGCAGTTCTGGTGGTCTACTGGGCCACATGGTGCCAGCCTTGTGCAGCCGATCTCCCTCAGATTCGAGCCCTTTACGAACAGTATCGCGCACAGGGATTTGAAATTGTAGGCGTCTGCCTTGATGTGGATACGTCACCTCAGGACGTGAACAAATTCCGCGTGGAAAACAAGATGCGCTGGCCGCAGATCTACGAGCGAGGTGGTCTGGAAAGTCCGGCGGCTGTCCAACTGGGTGTCATCACATTGCCTACGATGATTCTGACAGATCGAGCTGGTCGTGTGGTGAACCGTGGAGCCACAGTTCAGGATTTGAAGACGACTTTACCCCAGATCCTGAAGTAAGTATCGACGCGAGACTTTCTACAAGACTTGGTAACGCCGATATCGAACTCTCTTCTTGTTGAGATTTTCGTTGGGTTGTTTCCGCAGGCTTTTAAAAATGGGTATGCCATGGATTGGCTGAGAGCATGGATTCGACCAATCAAGAAGCCGATTCAGCAGGCGATCATTCAGAGTCATCGGCGCTCTGGCCGGATCATGCTGAGTGACACCACCCTTCGCGATGGTGAGCAGATGCCCGGAGCGACCCTGGAGCCCGAAGAGAAACGAGAAATTGCTCTGGCTCTCGAAGCTGCCGGGATTCACTCGCTTGATGCAGGCTTTCCCGCCAGTTCTCAACAGGATTTTGATGCGATTCGACTGATGGCCCAGGTGATCAAACGGCCTGTGATGACGGCCCTTTGCCGAACAGTCGAGGGAGATGTTGACGCCGCGGATGAGGCTTTAGCCGGTCTGGCACCTCATAAAAGAGGGGTGAGTCTGTTCATTGGGACCAGTCCTCTGCATCGGGAATATAAGCTCAGAAAATCTCGCACTGAGGTTCTCTCGATCATTGATCGATCGGTACGGTACGCCTCGAAAAAGTTTGATATTGTGGCCTTCAGCCCGGAAGATGCCAGTCGGACAGAAGCAGACTTTCTGGTGGAATGCTACGAAACAGCCATCCAGGCCGGTGCGACAACCATCGGCTATCCGGATACCGTCGGTGTTCTGACACCTGAGAGGGCGTACGTTGCCATTCGTCATGTGATGGAGCATGTTCCATCGATTAGGAAAGTTCTGGTTGCGGTGCACATGCACAATGATCTGGGCCTCGCGGTGGCGAACAGCCTGGCTGGATTAACGGCTGGTGCTCACATTGTGCAATGCACAGTTAATGGGATTGGTGAGCGGGCCGGAAATGCAGCCTTGGAAGAAGTGGCCATGGCGCTCTATGTCAATCAGGAGCAGTATGGCCGTGCAGTGAAGCTCAACTATGAGTCACTCTTTCCGCTCTGCCAGTTGGTCGCGAAAAAGACTGGCGTACCGATGGCTTTGAATAAACCCGTGGCAGGCCGCACGATTTTTGCGACAGAAGCCGGAATTCATCAGGACGGCCTGCTCAAGCATCCGGATACTTATTTGCCCTATCGGCCGGAAGTCGTCGGAGGTCCCGCGATTGAACTTGTGCTGGGGAGGCATAGTGGCAAAGGTGCCGTGGCTCATCATCTGCAGAATCTGGGGTATCAGGCGACCGATGCCCATGTGATGTTCATTCTCAATCAGATTAAAGGCATGCCTCGCGGCGCATTGATTGACAAGGCACAGATCCACGAGTGGATGAATCAAAAGCCTCATCATGCGGAAACAGGCATTAAAGTAGCTTGAAACAGCGATCCGAGGGCTTTGAAAGCAATTGGGTAAGTTATTTCTTCCGGGAACCAGAAGTTTGTCTGCGGTTCGAAGTGAGCTGACCCGTGGCAAATTCTTCACGGCGGGTACGGCTGCCCACACCGATGGTGCGAAATGGAAGTGCTGCCATCTCGCCGACGCGAGGCATGGGCGTCCCGCGGTAATACACCCGGCGGATCGTATTCCCGTAGAAGTGCAAGGGACGGTAAGGCCTCAGCTCGATAGGCGTCGCATCGATCTGTGTTCTCAATGGGCCGGTCGCCACTACAACGGGAAGCCAGCCTGGCTCCTCGAGTGATGTTTCATTCGCCAGGGCGGTGGAGGCTGTCCCCACCAGCATCAGCAGCATGGCTGGTAATGTGCACAGGGAAGAAGTTCGAGAAACTTTTTGTGAGCAGCCAGGGAACCCGAGGTGAGATGAGTGCTTGAACATAGGCTCATTTTGTGATGTGCTGCCGACCTGAAACACAGATGTTTCTCTTTCCGTCTGGAAATGAAGATGCATGCTCGAGACCTTCGCCAAGCTCTACAACGTTGATTCGCAATGAACATCGGATCTTCGATCAGCGAGTGAGAACCTTTGCTGGGCGATCAGTGGCAAAAACCGCCTGACGCTTGACGATGCCGAAAAAGAACTTATGACCGTTAAAATTGATCATGCTGCTCCCCGTTGTTTGAAGTTCCATTTGGTTGGAACTGTGGCCGGTGATTGAAAAGCCGCCAGTGACTTGGGGATCGAGTGAATCATTTGTAGGCTGTTTACGGGATATAGGGCTTGTAATCCATGCACGGGTTGCAGCCACTCAGTTCAGCATTCAGGGAGGAAAGCTTGGTCAGTATGGTGGACGTTACTGATTTGGCTGATTGCGAAATCACCCGTGAAAAACTCGATCAAGCTTCGAGTTCTCAATTCGTCGCTCAAGGTTCCTGCCTCAATGAAGCTCGTTTGTTACTTCAACGACTTTGGGGATACGAAGATTTTCGGCCTCTTCAAGAACAGGTGATTCAAGCTTTGCTCGCTGGGCGGGAAAGTGTCGTGGTGCTTCCCACGGGCGGCGGGAAATCACTGTGCTACCAGGTTCCCGCTCTGTTAAAGCCAGGCCTGGCGATTGTCGTTTCACCGTTGATTTCACTGATGTTTGATCAGGTGTCGTCACTTCAGGAAGTAGGTGTTGCAGCTGCGGCCATTCACAGCGGGTTGTCCAATCAGGAGCGGCAGCAGATTGCCGGTCAGATCCGCTCGGGTGAACTTCGATTGCTCTACCTTTCTCCTGAGCGATTGATGACCGACCGGATGTTGGGCTTTCTCGAGCAAGTCCCGCTTTCCATGCTGGCCATTGATGAAGCTCACTGCATCAGTGACTGGGGACACGATTTTCGCCCGGAATATCGGATGCTTTCGGGCTTGAAAGATCGCTTTCCACAACTCCCCATCCATGCATTTACGGCAACCGCCACACAGGAAGTTCGTCAGGATATCGCCCGGCAACTCGGCCTGGCCAATCCTCAATTCCATGTCGGATCATTTGATCGACCGAATTTGATCTACCGGGTCATCCCCAGAGAAGATCGAGATCAGCAGGTGATTTCGACCATCCGGCGGCATCCCGGAGAATCAGGTGTCGTCTACTGTCTCCGCAGAAAAGATGTCGACGATGTAACGACGATGCTCAAGCAGGCCGGATTTCGAGCACTCCCTTACCATGCCGGTCTGCCCGATGAAGAGCGGCATGCCAACCAGCATGCATTTCTCAATGATCATGTCGAGATCATCGTCGCGACAGTCGCCTTTGGCATGGGGATTGATAAGTCGGATGTCCGGTTCGTCATCCACACCGGTGCACCAAAATCTTTAGAAGCTTACCAGCAGGAAAGTGGTCGGGCAGGTCGCGATGGACTCGATGCCGAGTGCTGGCTCTTTTATGCCCAGGGGGATTTTGCTTTATGGCGTAGCTTGCAGGCTAATCTTCCAGAGAAGGCTCAACAGACAGCGCAGCAGGTCCTGGCTGGAATGGAAGGGTTCTGCCAATCGACAAAATGTCGACATCGAGCGATTATCGAATACTTTGGACAGGCGGGGGAATCGGGTGAATGTGGTGCCTGCGATATCTGTCTGGGCGAACTGACGGAAGTTGAAGATTCGTTGGTGGTCTCGCAAATGATTCTCTCTTGTGTCGTAAGAGTCGAACAAAGTTTCGGGGCAGATCATGTTTGTAAAGTGCTGGTGGGATCGCGCGCCAAAAACATCCTTAATCGTGGGCATGACCAACTGAGCACATTTGGATTGTTGAAGGGCGTGGACTTGAAAGTCCTGCGCCATTGGATCGAGCAACTCATCTCGCAAAGTTTTCTCGAACGATATGGCGAGTACGGCCTCCTGCGGGTCACGCCGGCAGGTCGGCTTGTTTTGAAGGGTGTCCAGAGCCCGCAATTACTCGTCGCGAATTCGACCTCGTTCAGACAGACAGGTGTTGCTCAAGTGGCGTGGGCAGGTGTTGATCGTGAACTCTTCGAAGAGTTGCGTGATTTGCGAAGGCAACTGGCAACAGAGCGTGGAGTGCCCCCATTTATCATTTTCGGAGATGCTCCACTGCGGGAGATGGCGGCTGTCCGTCCGTTGAGTACGATCAGTTTTCGACAGATTCGTGGGATTGGAGATAAAAAGACCAGCCTGTACGGCGAGGTCTTTGTCGCTGTGATTTCGCGGTATTGTCACGAACGCAATCTGGCTGGCGATCAGTTTGCCGTGAGAGAACAAAGTCAAAACTCTCCACCGGCAACTGTCGATCAAAGCCCGCCGATCAAGCGAGAGCCCGGAGAGATCCAGAAGCGAGCATATGAATTGTTCTCCAGCGGGCAGGAGCTTGAGGCTGTGGCAAAAGTTCTAGAGCGAAGCCGATCCACTGTCGCGCAATATCTGGAAGAATACATTCTGGATCGGGGACTGCAGGATGGTCTCCCGTGGGTTGAAAAGAGCGAGTTCTCTCAGATTGAGGGAGCTTTCGAGGCAGAGGATCACCGCCGATTGAAGCCCGCGTTTGACCGGCTGAATGGTCAGGTCACCTACGAAAAATTGCGAGTCGTGCGCGCCTGCCTGCAGAATCGCGGCCACTGGCCCAAGTGATTTTCATTCGTAAGGATTCAGAATGAAGACGGGCAGATCGGGCATTGCCAAACTGACATTTTGGCTGTCAAAATGGCGGCTTTGAAACGTCCTGCCAAGATGGCGTTTGTCGTAAGTGTTCATCAAATTTCAGGATACATTTCGGAGAATTTTTGGGAATGCCGTTTGCGTTTTTGCTGGAACGTCTGAGTTCCGGGGGCACGGGCACCAACAATCAGACATCAAATCAAGAGTGGTTTTCTTTTCTAAGTTGCCCGTGGACAAGTCAAGGAGATCGTCATGATTCCAGCAGTTCAAAACTCAAATGGCCGACATCTGGTGGCAGCTTTGCCAGGGCATCGGCTGTCCCCAGTCTTCGACCGATTGTTCGAAGACTTTCTCGCTCCAGCGTCCCAGTCTTGGACTGGTTTTCCCTCCAGTCTCTGGGAAGATGAAGGAGCGATTCATTTTGAAATGGATCTCCCTGGCATCCACGAAGCGGATCTTGAGATCACAGTGCATGAAGACCATCTCGTGGTGAAGGGCGAACGCAAGGCACCTGCGGAAAAGCATCAAAACGATCAGAGGGTCTATGGTCAGTTTGAACAGCGCGTCAAATTGATCGCAGCAGTGGATCTGGCGCAGATCGAAGCCTCTCTCCATCAGGGAGTGCTGCATGTCAAGCTGCCCAAGAGTCAAGCCGCCAAGCCATTCCGAGTGACGTTGCAATCGACCGGCAATTGCCAATCACAGATGGGAATGGTCAATCAGGATTTGACGAGCGGCAATCAATAGCTCATTGCCTGAGTGACGGATTCAATGGGAAATTTGCCGTTCAGTTCTTACGGAGGCCCGCAGTTCTGTGGGCCTTCTTGTATTTCCAGGTCGTATTTTTATGAACTCACTGGTGACTTTGAAGATGACATGCACAATCCACTGAAGGGGATTCACACAAGATCCTCAACGGTTAGGGCGTTCTGCGAGTTTTAGCGGTAAACTGAAGTGAGCCTGAATTCTGATTTTCAATGAATTTCAGTCTGTAAGACGCAATAAACTGGTCGAGTACCCCCGGTAGACGTATGCTCTTAGGAGATTGTCTGCCGCGCTAACTTTTGGCAAATTCAGGCGGTCCTCGAAGAAGCTCTGTCTGTCATCCTGCCCCGCATCCCCCAGTTTGAGTGCTCCTGCATTCAGGAGTGAGTTCTCATGACGATCAACCAAGAATCTGCAAAGCGTGTCGAGTCGGTCACTCAAATCGAGCAGCCCGGCGGATCACCTTCCACCACACGCTCTTCGAAGAAGGTATTCTTCGTATTCACCGGTCTGTTTGTGATGGCCTTTCTGGTCTGGTATCTCAGAGACGACTGGTGGCCCCGCGTGGAGGCATTTGTCGGTCTGAAATCGGAAGTTCAAAAGCCACCGTCCCGCATCATCCCCGTCGGGACAACCGAAGTTCGCGAACAGAACATCAAACTTTATCTCAATGGATTAGGAACGGTCACGCCATTTAAGACGGTCACAGTCCGGGCGCGAGTCGAGGGTGAACTGATTCGAATTGCCTTTACAGAAGGGCAAATGGTTCAGGAAGGCGAACTTCTGGCCGAGCTCGATAAGCGCCCCTTCGAATTGCAGCGAGACCAGGCGATTGGGCAACTGGCTCGCGACGAAGCGGCACTCGCTTCTGCCCGGCTGACACTTGATCGCTACGAGCAATTGCTGAAAGAAAAAATCATTCCTTTGCAGCAGGTACAGGAGCAGCGCGCCATCGTCGATCAGACGATGGGGATCATTCAGTCGGATCAGGCAGCCATTGCCAACGCTGAGTTGCAGATTGCCTATTGCCGCATTACTGCACCTGTCTCAGGGCGTATTGGGTTGCGCTTGGTCGATTTGGGAAACATCGTCCGCGCGAATGATCCGACTGGGATTGCAGTCATCAATCAGGTGCGGCCCATTACGATTGTCTTCACTGTCTCACAAGATGAAATCCCACGCATTCAACAGAGGATTCGCGAGCAGAAATCACTTGAAGTTCTCGCTTACGACCGAGACTTTTCCAATCTGCTGGCGAGAGGGGAGTTGCTGGCGGCCGACAACCAGGTGGACTCTGCCACCGGGACATTAAGGCTCAAAGCCATTGTGGAAGACGATGCCGACCAGTTGTTTCCCAATCAGTTTGTGAATACTCGTCTTCTGATCGATGAGCGGATCGGTGCCATCACCGTGGCTTCAGCAGCCATTCAACAGGGACCCGAGGGTTCGTTTGTGTATGTGGTGAATGCCGATCAGAAGGTCGATTTCCGACCGATTCAGACCGGGCCATCTGAAGGGAATCAAACGATTGTCGAGTCAGGTCTGAAAGTCGGTGAGATCGTGGTGATCGAGGGAATCGATAAGCTCAAACCGGGAGCACAAATCACTCTTCGCGATCAACCGGCAGGTCGCAAGGAAAAGTCCAGCGATGTCACGCCGCCTGCAGCCAGATAGGTCTTTTCAACGGGGTGCCGGGCATTGATGAGTGAGTCATCAAGTGGCTTTGCCAAAGCAGACCTCTCGATGCCGCCTGAAGTCCCGATCAACGGAATCACTTGTTTTTGTACATTGCTTGGGACTGGTGAGGATCGAAAATCGAAATGGATCTTTCAAGGATTTTCATTCTCAGGCCCGTCGCCACTGTCCTGCTGATGGTTGCGATTCTCCTCTCGGGAATGATCGCTTATCGGTTGTTACCCGTCTCAGCATTGCCACAGGTCGATTATCCCACGATTCAAGTGGTGACATTCTATCCGGGTGCCAGTGCCCATGTGATGGCGTCATCCGTGACCGCACCCTTGGAACGGCAGTTCGGGCAGGTGCCAGGCCTGCAGCAGATGACATCGACCAGTTCCGACGGCAGTTCTGTCATTACATTACAATTTGAACTGGAACTCGATATCGATGTCGCTGCTCAGCAGATCCAGTCTTCGATTAACGTCGCTTCGACATTTCTTCCCCGAGATCTCCCGAATCCGCCGATCTACACCAAAACCAATCCCGCCGATGCCCCGGTACTCACCTTAGCCCTGACATCGCAGACATTACCTTTGTCGAAAGTGCAGGATCTGGCCGATACCCGCCTGGCACAAAAGATTTCTCAACTCAGTGGCGTGGGGCTTGTCAGTCTCAGTGGTGGCCAAAAGCCAGCTGTGCGAATTCAGGCCAATCCTGCAGCCCTTTCTCATCTGGGCTTAAGTCTGGATGACATTCGTAATGTCGTGGCGGGCGCCAACGTCAACCAGGCCAAAGGAAGTTTTGATGGCCCGAAGCAGGCCTTTACCATTGGAGCGAACGATCAGATTTACGCCGCCAGCCAATACGCAGATTTGATTGTGGCCTATCGCAATGGTGCGCCGGTCTTACTCTCGGAAGTTGCTCGGGTGATCGATGGTGTGGAAAACGAACGACTGGCCGCCTGGTTGAATACGACCCCCGCAGTACTGGTGAACATTCAGAGACAGCCCGGTGCGAATACGATTGAAGTGGTGGACAGGATTCGTGACCTGCTTCCACAACTGAAAGAATCACTCCCGTCAGCGATTGATATCCACATCCTGACAGACCGTTCGCAGACGGTACGTGAATCGGTTGAAGCTGTCCATTTTGAACTGCTCCTGACCATTGCACTCGTGGTGCTGGTGATCTTTTTGTTCCTTAGAAATCTTCGCGCCACGTTCATTCCCAGTGTCGCCGTTCCCCTCTCTTTAGTGGGGACCTTTGGCGTGATGTATCTGTTGGGCTTCAGCCTAAATAATCTCACGCTCATGGCGCTGACGATCTCGACAGGCTTTGTTGTCGATGATGCCATCGTGATGATCGAAAATATCATCCGCTACCTTGAGGAAGGAGATTCCCCCTTGGAGGCGTCCCTCAAAGGTGCCCGCCAGATTGGCTTTACGATCATCTCCTTGAGTGTGTCTCTGATTGCAGTGCTGATTCCACTATTGTTTATGGGAGATATCGTCGGACGACTCTTCCGTGAGTTTGCCGTGACGCTCAGTGTGACAATCCTCGTCTCGGCAGTGGTCTCTTTAACGCTCACTCCGATGATGTGTGCCCGCCTGCTCAAAGAAACTCATCAGGCTCAGCAGAGTTGGCTCTATCGCCAGTCGGAAGCATTTTTTGAGTGGATTATTGCCCGCTACGGCGATTCACTCAAAGTGGTTCTCAGGCATCAACTGGCCACAATGCTGGTGTTTGCGGCCACCGTCGTCGCCACGATCTACCTCTACATGATTGTGCCGAAGGGCTTTTTCCCGGTGCAGGATACAGGAGTGCTCCTGGGGATTTCAGAAGCTTCGCAAAGTATTTCGTTTGAGGCAATGTCCCAGAGACAGCTCGAACTCAATCGTGCGATACTGGAAGATGAAGATGTCGCCAGTCTCTCCAGCTTTATTGGTATTGATGGTACGAACACCACGGTCAATAGTGGCCGAATTCAGATCAATCTCAAACCACTCGAAGAGCGCCACGCCAGTGCCAGTGAGATTCTCAGTCGGATTCAGCAACGAGTCGATAGCATTCCGGAAATTCAACTTTATTTACAGCCCGTTCAGGATTTAACAGTCGAGACGAAATTAAGCCGGACTCAATACCAGTACAGTTTGGAATGCCCCAATACCAAAGATCTGGAAGAATGGGCACCTCGATTTGTGGAGCGACTCCGAGAGCTGCCTGAACTCCGGGATGTCGCCAGTGATCAGCTCAATCGGGGATTGCAACTGAGAGTCCGAATCGATCGTGATATTGCCTCGCGATTGGGAGTTACTCCGTTCATGATCGATGAGGCTCTCTATAATGCCTATGGCCAGAGGCAGATCTCGATCATGTTTACAGAGCTGAACCAGTACCGCGTGATCCTGGAGGTTCTTCCCGAATTCCGCAACTCGCCGAAAGATCTCAGTGAGATCTACATCCAGCCTCCGGGCGGCCAGCCGATCCCATTGAACACTTTTGCCACTCTGGAAGATTCGAATACAGCCTTAACGGTCAACCATCAAGGGCAGTTTCCGGTTGTGACGGTTTCGTTCAATCTGGCTCCGCAAGTCTCTTTAGGAGCGGCGGTCGCAGCGATTGACCGCGTCCACGAGGAACTGGATATGCCGGCAGGTATCGTCGGTGGATTCCAAGGAACAGCCGAGGCCTTTACGGCTTCACTGCGCAGTACTCCATGGCTGATACTGGCAGCCTTAGTGACGGTCTATATCGTCCTGGGAGTCCTCTATGAAAGTTTTATCCATCCATTGACCATTCTTTCGACACTCCCTTCCGCTGGAGTGGGAGCACTGGCTGCCATGCTGCTCTGCCGGGTCGATCTCAGTGTGATTGGTCTCATTGGGATTATTCTGCTGATCGGCATCGTGAAAAAGAATGCGATCATGATGATCGATTTTGCGATTGATGCGCAGCGGGTTGATCGTAAGTCGGCAGAAGAAGCGATTTTTGAAGCCTGTCTGTTACGCTTCCGTCCGATCATGATGACGACCATGGCGGCACTGCTGGGCGCAGTCCCTTTAGCCATAGGTCATGGTTCTGGCTCAGAACTCCGCAGCCCGCTGGGGATCACGATTATCGGCGGACTGATTGTCAGTCAGTTGCTCACTCTCTATACGACACCCGTGATCTTCTTGTGGTTTGAACACCTCGGCGAACGATTGGGATTCTCGGCTTCTCGTGCAGAAATTCTGCAACAAGAGCTCGATCGAGATGACCATGAGAGTGGTTTTGTCGCTCTTTCCGGAGAGCGTGCATGAATCTTTCGACACCATTTATCTTACGGCCCGTCGGTACGACGCTGCTCACGATGGCAATCATGCTGGCGGGTGCGCTCAGCTATTCTTTTTTACCGGTCGCACCTTTACCCCAGATTGATTTTCCCACGATTTCGGTAAGTGCCAATCTGCCGGGAGCCAGCCCTCAGACGATGGCATCGGCTGTGGCGACACCTCTCGAGCGACAGTTTGGGCGAATCGCTGGTGTTACAGAGATGACATCCAATAGTTCGCTGGGAAACACATCGATCACGTTGCAGTTCGATCTGGATCGCAATATCGATGCAGCGTCCCGTGATGTTCAGGCAGCGATCAACGCTGCCAGAGGCCAGCTTCCCACGAATCTACCGAATAACCCATCGTATCGAAAAGTGAATCCTGCCGATGCCCCGATCATGGGAATCAGTATTGTTTCTAATACTTACACACAAGCACAAATGTACGATGCGGCTGCAACGATTCTGCAGCAGAAATTGTCGCAGGTGCGCGGAGTGGGGCAGATCATTATTGGCGGTGGTTCGGCACCGGCAGTGCGTGTTGACGTGAATCCAGCACTGCTGAATCATCTTGGCCTCGGATTACAAGATGTTCGCGAAGTGTTGGGTAATGCAAATGCCAACCGACCCAAGGGATTGATCGACGATGGTCAGAAAGCGTGGTCGTTAGATGCCACAGATCAGCTCTATCAGGCGGAAGAATATGCCTCTTTGATACTTTATCAACAGGATGGGGCAATTGTTCGACTGCGGGATGTCGCCCGTGTGACTGATTCTGTCGAAAACAGCCGGTCCTACGGCATCAGCAACGGAGTTCGTTCGGTTTCCCTGCTCATCTTCCGACAGCCCGGTGCGAATATCATCGAAATTGTCGACAAGATCAACGCGATGCTGCCTCAGTTAGATGCTCAGATTCCGGCTGAAATGGAATTGAGAGTCACGATGGATCGAACGGCCACGATTCGGGCATCACTGGAAGATGTGCAGTTTACTTTAATGTTGTCAGTGGGCCTGGTGATTCTCGTCGTGTTTTTCTTTCTCAGAGATCTCCGGGCGACGATTATCCCTTCGGTAGCGGTCCCTGTCTCACTGGTGGCAACTTTTGGGGCCATGTATTTACTCAATTACAGTCTTGATAATCTCTCGCTGATGGCACTGACCATTGCCACGGGATTTGTGGTCGATGATGCGATTGTGGTCATCGAAAATATCTCTCGCCATCTGGAAGAGGGTATGTCGCCCATGGCGGCTTCGATTCGAGGGGCCCGCGAAATTGGTTTTACCGTTTTGTCGATCAGTATTTCTCTAGTCGCCGTATTCATTCCGATCCTGCTCATGAACGGACTCGTGGGACGGTTGTTCCGTGAGTTTGCAGTGGTACTCTCCGTGGCGATTGGCGTCTCAATGGTGGTCTCCTTAACGACGACACCCATGATGTGTGCCTGGATGCTCAAGCATCGTAAAGTCAAAGATCGCGGCTGGTTTTTTCGCTGGACCGAAGCGATTTTTGATTTATGGATTCGCATGTATGCCTCAAGCTTGCGTGTCGTCTTGCGGCATCAGTGGATGACACTGATTGTGACCATGGGAACAATTGCCCTGACAGGTTACCTGTATGCCGTGATTCCCAAAGGGTTTTTCCCTCAGCAGGATACGGGGCGTCTCTCTGCCAATCTTGTGGCAGATCAGGCCACCTCCTTTCGAGCCATGACGGCTCTGCTCGATCAGTTTGCCGCTGTTATTGAAGACGATCCGGCTGTCGCGACCGTTCAGGCTTCGATTGGAGGAGGTTTTGGTGGCGCCACAAACTCAGCGAGAATCTTTGTGATGCTCAAACCATTGAGTGAACGAAGAGCGACCCCCGAACAGATCATGGGACGGATTCGTGCAAAAGCCTCGAAGATTCCCGGCGCTGCACTTCTGATGCAGTCCGTGCAGGATCTTCGGATCGGTGGACGCGGAAGCAGTGCTCAATATCAATACAGCCTCAAGGCAGACAGTATTGAAGAGCTGAATGAATGGACGCCGAAACTTCTCGACCAGATGCGGCAGATACCGGGCATCGTCGATTTAAATTCTGACCAGCAGAATGGCGGCCTGCAGACCCGGCTGGAGATCGATCGAACAACAGCGGCCCGGTTAGGAGTTTCGCTTGCGCAGATTGATAACACGCTGTACGACGCCTTTGGTCAGCGGCAGGTTTCAACCATGTACAAATCCCAGAACCAATACCGCGTTGTGATGGAAGTCGAGCAGGAGTTTGCTGAGAATCCGGATGCGTTGAACGGGCTGTATGTGCAGGGGCCGGAAGGGGCACAAATTCCACTTCAGGCGTTATGCACCATCACGAAAACGAACTCATCGCTATCTGCCAATCATTCGGGGCAGTTCCCCTCAGCGACGATTTCATTCAATCTGGCCCAGGGTGTCTCGTTGAGTCAGATTGTCCCTCAGATCGAGCAGATTTCGGTCAAACTCGGCTTGCCGGAAAATATCCAGGGGAAATTTGCGGGTGCCGCCGAGGCCTTTCAATCGTCGTTAAATACTCAACCACTCCTGATTCTGGCGGCGCTGGTTTCAGTCTATTTCGTGCTGGGGATTCTCTATGAAAGCTACATCCATCCGTTGACCATTCTGTCAACTTTGCCTTCAGCGGGAGTCGGCGCCTTACTGGCCTTGCTGTTATGTGGTTATGAACTGAATGTCATGTCGCTGATCGGGATTCTGCTTTTGATCGGGATCGTGAAAAAGAACGCCATCATGATGATCGACTTTGCCATTGAAGCTGAACGCACCGCAGGGAAATCACCGGAAGAAGCGATCTTTGAAGCCTGTCTCATGCGGTTTCGTCCTATCACCATGACGACGATGGCCGCACTTTTTGCGGGCTTGCCATTAGCTGTGGGTTCTGGCAACGGAGCCGAGATCCGCCAGCCACTGGGGATTGCCATTGTGGGCGGCTTGATCTTCAGCCAGGTCTTAACCTTGTATACAACACCTGTGGTGTACCTGTTTCTTGACCGAGTTCGCCTTCGATTCGGAAGTAAAGCCGATTCGAGATTAGCAATTTCCCATCAGGAGTCATCGAGGGAGGGACTGGCAACTTCCGTTTGACGAGACTTTTGAGGTGCCAATCTGTGGTGCGTTGTTTCTTCCGGTGGTCGACTGGTTGAACAGGTCCTGATGGCCAGTAGTCCGGAGCCAGTTTCCCGGTTATACTGAGATTGTTGCAGACTTCTTTGGGCCCATCGAGAGAGTGTCTTACTGAACCCTTTCTGAATCGCTTTGTGGAAGAGTCGTTCTCGTGATGGACTTTCTAAAAAAACTGTTCCAAAGCAAACCCCGTGTTCAGAAGGTCGATATCGGCCGTCGTTTTGAACTCTACGGGCGTGTCGGTCAGGGGAGTATGTCCAAAGTCTGGAAAGCGCGGGATTCCAAACTCGGCAAGATTGTGGCCCTGAAAGTCCTCGACATCGACAAGACCAACCGGTTGGAGGCTCGATTTAAGGGGCTCAAAAAACCATCCGAAGGTGAGATTGCCATCACCCTCAAACATCCCCATATTGTCAAGACGTTTGAGCACGGGGTGACGACCAAAAACGAGGCTTATCTCGTGATGGAGTTTGTCGAAGGGGTCGCTCTGAGTTTTCTGATCAGTGCTCAGAACGAAGTCATGAAAAAGCACTGCTTGCGAATGACCATCGAATTGGGAGAGGCGATCAATTATTTCCATCGGCAGAACTGGATCCATCGCGATATCTGTCCACGAAATATCCTGCTCGATGAAAATCACCGCATCAAGTTGATCGACTTTGGACTGGTGGTTCCCAATACACCGCATTTTCAGGCTCCTGGTAATCGCACAGGCACTGCGAACTACATGGCACCTGAACTGATCCGCCGGCAACGGACAGATCAGCGGATTGATGTTTTCTCGTATGCCGTCACTTGCTTTGAAATGTTTGCCGGCCAGTTACCCTGGGAATCTGGGCAGACACTCGAATCGATTCTTTCCCATTTAAATTCGCCACCAGCCGATCTCAAAACCTATTGCCCCGATCTTGATGATCGAATTGTTCAGGCCGTCATGAAGGGATTGGCTATCCAGACGAATGATCGCTGGCAGAGGATCAGCGAAATGATTGAGGTTCTAAGATCTGTGCATCAGGAGCAGAGTGCCAAAGATCCAGCGAACTCATGAACGGTATCCATCAGCTTTCAAAGCAGTGGGCCTTCTGATTATGCTGACCACAAACCTCGGCGTCTGACGAGGCCGTCTTGAGTGTGGTCAGGCAGTTTCTCATCAAGTCTTCGATGGATTCCTGGGACTTATGCTGGATATTTCGCATTTGAATCGCCCACAGCAGGAGGCCGTGCGGACACATCGCGGGCCACTTCTGGTTCTGGCCGGCGCTGGAACTGGCAAGACACGAGTCATTACCTATCGCATGGCCGATCTCATCGCTGCTGGCGTTGATCCTGAACGAATTCTTTCGGTGACGTTCACCAATAAAGCGGCCCGGGAAATGCTGGATCGAACCTCATTGCTCTTAGGCCGCACCATGAAAAAGCGGCCCACAATCTCGACGTTTCACAGTTGGTGTGTGGGCATTCTGAGACAGGAAATTGATTCACTGGGATATCCCAAACAGTTCGTGATTTATGATCGCGGAGATCAGGAGTCAGCGGCACGAAAAGCTCTGCAAGTCCTTAAGATGACCGATACGGCTTTGAAACCTGGAGATCTTCTCGCCCAGATCAGTCGCTGGAAGATGCAGGGAGTCATGCCCGATCTCGCACAGGAGATTGCCGATTCGGATCATGAACAACTCGCCGGCATGGCTTACCGCAGGTACCAACTGGCGCTCAAGGCGGCTGGCGGAGTCGATTTTGATGACCTGCTATTCCTGACATTTCAATTGTTCAAACATCATCCGGAAGCACTTGAGCGACAGCAGAATCGATTCGACTTTGTGCAGATTGATGAATACCAGGACACGAATGAACTGCAGTTTCGATTGATCGAATCCATCGTGAGGCGGCACCAGAATCTCTGTGTGGTGGGTGATGATGACCAGTCTATCTACGGCTGGCGCGGTGCCGAGGTGAAGCATATTCTAGGTTTTAAGCAGTCATTTCCTGCTGCAAAAGTGGTGCGACTGGAAGACAATTATCGCTGCACAGAGTCGATCATTCAGTTGGCCAATCAACTTGTGGCCCATAATCGTGGTCGTCATGAGAAGCGATTGATTGCTCATCGGGGGGGAACATCGGTGGTGTTCCGGGAATATCCCGATGAGCAGGCAGAAGCCGAAGGCGTGGTGCGGGATATTGCTTATCTGATTCATCAGCTCAATGTTCGCCCCTGCGAAATCGCGATCCTCTTTCGCACCAATGAGCAGCCTCGAATTTTTGAGCATGAACTTCGCCGCAAGCAGATTCATTATCGAATTGTCGGTGGACAATCCTTCTTTGATCGCAAGGAAATCAAAGACCTGCAGGCTTATTTGAAAGTGCTTGTGAATCCGCGGGACGATCTTTCGCTACTGCGGATTATCAACGTACCTCCGCGCGGGATTGGTGACGCAACCTGCGAGCGATTACTGGCCAGAGCTGTCAAAGAGAAACGTCGATTCTGGGATGTGATTCCGGATGCGGCTGCCGCTGGCGAGATTACATCCAAGGCACTCAATAACCTGCGACAGTTTGAAAAGCAGATGTCGGGTTTGAGAGAAGCCTTTAAACAACCCGGGGTCAAGTTAAGCGAAACATTCCTGCGGATGGTCGAGACCACTGGTTACGCCCGTGAAATTGAGCGAACCTATAAATCAGCCGAGCAGCAGGAAATGAGAAATCTGATTCTGGGTGAATTCGCAAATGCCGTCTCGCAATATGAGGCCCAGTCGAGGTCCCCTTCACTGGAGGGATATCTCGATGAGATCTCTTTGGGAGGATCTGATTTTGCTGCCCCCGAACGACCCGATGAAAATGCCATTACTCTGATGACTTTGCATAGTGCCAAAGGTCTGGAGTTTGAGCGGGTTTATCTTGTGGGGTTGGAAGAGGGGATATTGCCACATAAACGCAGTGTCGATGAAGAGTTTGAAAACCCATCCTCTGTCGAAGAAGAACGGCGGCTCTGTTACGTGGGAATTACTCGGGCGAAAGATTTTCTGACAATTACCCGTTCGCAGAGCCGGGTGAAATGGGGCAAGAAACGCGAGACCAAGCCGTCGCGATTTTTGAAAGAAATGCGAACTGCGATCGAAACCACTGCCGCTCCGGAGGGAGCGGGTATTGATACAGCGGCCCGATCCCGGACAACCGGCGGCGGACGAACCGGCCATCCCGCCCCACATGGAGAAATGTTGTGAGCGATCAACTGCCTCTGATTCTGGGGATCGAAACCTCAGGCCGTGAAGGTTCGCTGGCACTTGTTCGAGGGGACGAGATTGTCGGTCACCGTCAGCTCGAAACGACGGGCCGCCGGCATGCGCAAACACTCGTGGCTGAGCTGGCACAGATGTGCCGTGAGGCGCAAGTGCAACCTCACGAGATCACGGCTGTTAGCGTGAGTATTGGCCCCGGAAGTTTTACGGGACTGAGAGTGGGTTGTACTGTCGCCAAGACCATTTGCTATACGACGGGAGCGAAACTGTTGGCGGTCGATAGTCTGCTGGCGAGCGCGACCGCCTGGAGTGGCGAACATCGTCAAGTCTGGGCGAT
Source organism: Planctopirus limnophila DSM 3776 (assembly GCF_000092105.1). Lineage (NCBI taxonomy): Bacteria > Pseudomonadati > Planctomycetota > Planctomycetia > Planctomycetales > Planctomycetaceae > Planctopirus > Planctopirus limnophila. The sequence continues at coordinate 1,587,481 of NC_014148.1, forward strand.
TGAAGATGCCCAGCGTGGTGAATTGTTCGTGGGGCATTACCAGCGAAGTTCAATTGGTTTTTCACGGAGTGATGCCATTCAGATCGTTAAATCGCGGGAATGGCTCGCGGGCCTGACGACCACAGATGTGCTGATCGGCCCGGGATTGTCTCGAATTGTGGAGTTATCGACCGCAGCTCAGCGAATCGAAGCCAGCGTGGCAGCTCCTCCCGCGACCACAATTGCCCGCCTGGCACAGAAACTCTATGACCAGGCACAGTTTTCAGATCCCTGGACGCTCGAGCCTTTCTACGCAAGGCTCAGTGCTGCAGAAGAAAAGGCTGCGAAGGCCAGATCTTGAATTCTATATTCAGAGAATGATACGCATCCGACGATTCTGCTTTACTTTGTGTGCCATGCTTGCAGCTCTGGGCAAGCATGCCTTCACGCCGGGGTGGCAGGGGTCGGATGTCTTCATCCGCCACCTGGTCATCACCATTCGCAAGTATGACTGCACCGGTAACGTTCCTTCTCATCATGATGACCTTGAACATCAACGCTCAACGAATTGGGGGCAAACGAGGACGTTTGACCCCAGCCACCCGGTCGCAAGAAGAAGAGAACGACTTTCACAACCAGTGAGTTGTAGCGCCCTGAAGTTCCTTCGACTTGTGAAAAGGGGAAGCAGCAAAAGATTTCCTGATACCCTCATGCGTTTCCTCGTATCCATTTTGAATAGGACGCATTATGAAATCGTATTTGAGGTCGTCCGTAGCGATCGGGAACAGCACTCGACAAGGATGGGAAAATGATTCGAATGATTAGACCTGAGGATACTCCCGAACTTCTGGCGATTTGTGAGACTACAGGTCTATTCACGATCGAAGATCTTCCGACGCTACAACTCCTGTTTGATGATTATCACTTGACGAAATCGCGATTAGGACATCATGCGCTGGTTTGTGAAGACGAAGATGAACTCATAGCCGTGGCTTACTACTTACCCAGGGAGTTGACTGATCGAACATGGGAACTTCTGATGATTATGGTGCGTGCAACACGCCAAACCAAGGGGGTTGGCTCGCTTATGATCGAGGCCTGCCAAGAGCACATCAGATCAATGGGCGGAAGGTTGCTTCTCATCGAGACCAGTTCCACCGACGACTTCGGACCAGTCCGGCAATTTTATAGAAAGCACGGCTTTAACGACGTGGCGACTGTTCCTGACTACTACTCGGACGGTATCGGGAAAGTGACATTCTTGAAACGATTATAATTCTCGATAGTGGTTACAAAGAAAGACTTCCACGGCAAATGCCATGGAAGTCTCATAGTGCACATCAATCAGGAAATGGCAGCTATTCGGTCACACTACCTCGCGAGTGCTGCTTGCGCTCGGTTTCTGTCAGGCGGATTTTGCGGAGACGAATGATAGAGGGAGTCACTTCGACATATTCATCATCTTCAATGTACTCGAGAGCCGCTTCGAGAGAGAGGCGGCGTGGTGGCTTGAGGATGATGTTTTCATCAGAACCTGAGGCACGCATGTTCGTGAGTTTCTTTTCACGAATCGGGTTGACCACCATGTCGGTATCTCGTGAGTTTTCTCCCACGATCATCCCTTCATAGACTTCATCGCCCGGGGCCACGAAGAGTTCCGAACGCTCCTGGAGTTTCCCGAGGGCGAAAGCGACCACTTTCCCACGCTCTTGAGAAACGAGAACACCGTTCGCCCGGCGAGGAACATCGCCTTCGATTGGCTTATAGCAGTCGAACTGGTGGTGAATAATGGCTTCGCCACGCGTCGCATTGAGCATCCGGGTTCGAATCCCAATCAGGCCACGGGCCGGGATCGAGAACTCGAGGTGGGACATCCCGGTGCTGTTGGTGGTCATATTGGTGACTTCGCCGCGGCGATTCCCCACAATTTCCATCACGGGGCCAACTTCGTTTTGAGGGACATCGACGACAAGAATTTCGAATGGTTCGTAAATCTTGCCGTCAATTCTTTTGCGAATGACTTGTGGCTTGCCCACGGAGAGTTCGTAGCCTTCGCGTCGCATCTGCTCAATCAGCACGGAGAGGTGAAGCACGCCACGTCCGGAGACGTTGAAGGCTTCTTTGTCAGAGGCTTCTGTCACTCGCAGAGCCACGTTCGATTCAAGTTCACGATCCAGTCGATCCCGTAAGTGGCGAGTGGTCAGATACTTCCCGCCACCTTCTTTAGCACCGGCAAAGGGAGAACTGTTGATTGTGAATACCATCGAAATGGTGGGTTCATCCACACTGATTCGAGGCATGGCTTTAGGAAAGGCCGGGTCGGCGACGGTATCGCCAATTTCAGGCTTGGATAGCCCGGTAATCGCGACAATATCACCAGCGGTCGCTTCTTGAACGGGAGTACGTCCCAGTTTGTCGAAAACTTCCAGGGCGACGACTTTTTCGTTCTTGATCGACCCGTCGGCCTTCATCAGCGAAATCGTCTGGCCAGTCTTGATCTTGCCGCACGAAATACGACCCGTCGCAATCCGGCCCACGAATTCCGAGTAGGTCAGCGAAGTGACCATGTACTGCAGCGGAGCCTCTTCATCAACTTCCGGCCCGGGAATCCGCTCAATGATCAGATCGAGCAGTGGACGGATATCTCCACTGCGTGTCGCTGGATCATGAGAGGCATAACCTGAGCGGCCACTGGCAAACACATAAGGGAAATCGAGAGTCGCGTCGTCGGCACCCAGTTCGACGAAGAGATCAAAAGTTTCGTTCAAAACATCGAGAGGCCGGGCATCGGGACGGTCAATTTTGTTGACAACCACGAGTGGCTGAAGACCGACTTCCAGTGCTTTTTGGAGCACGAAGCGAGTTTGTGGGCGTGGACCTTCGAACGAGTCGACGAGTACCAGGGCGCCATCGGCCATCCGCAAGACGCGTTCGACTTCACCACCGAAGTCGGCGTGGCCGGGAGTATCGATGATATTGATTTTGGTATCGCCATAGGTCAGGGCGATGTTTTTGGCGAGGATGGTAATGCCGCGTTCGCGTTCCTGGTCATTAGAATCCAGGATACATTCCTGCTGGAGTTGTGACTCGCGGAACTGGCCACTGAACTTGATCAAACTGTCCACCAGAGTGGTTTTGCCATGGTCAACGTGAGCAATAATGGCCACGTTGCGGATGTCGTTTCGTCGCTTCATGTTCTCAAATCAAAAAGTTGGGCGGGTCGAACAGTAAGTTCACCGCAAGGAAATACGGGGCTGACAACCTTGTCAGCGTTTAGTTTGGCAACTCGGTCTTTGAGTCATCGCATAGTCCACCATTACGGTCGACGCGCAAAACTCAGCCAGACCGGACGCGGAAACTGGTTTCAACCAGTTCCGATGTTCTATGAGCCTGAGACTGAATAACCTGAGGCGGTTTTGCCAAGGTATTAGTCTATCTTCATAGTTCCCGACTCGAAAGCCTGTCACGGCCCGGGACTTGTGATAATCTCGCGAAGAATATGGATTTTCGATTGATCGTACCTATTTCATCGGCTGATTCTGGATCAATTAGATTGGAGCTTGTTGATGTGTTCGGGGATGGCCTCTTCCTGGAATCAGCTCCTTCATAGGAGAAACCAGCTTCTGGTGAGTGTCCGGAATGCCGAAGAGGCCAGGCTGGTGGTCAATTCCGGGGTCGCTGTGCTGGACGTTAAAGACCCTGCGCGGGGAGCCCTGGGCAGGGCCGACGAATCTGTCTGGAGAGAAATTCTGGCTGTTGCCGGAAAACATCGGGTTGCGCCTGGGGTCTCAGAAAAGTCCTCAGGCAGGCCGACTCGTGTCCATTCTGGTTTGGTGACGTCACTCGCACTCGGGGAACTTTTAGAAGTTGAACCGTGTGCGATTCCGGAAGGCGTTGATGTCTTAAAAGTGGGGTTAGCTCAGTGTGGACGGCAACAGTGTGCAGGCCAACGGGAAGATCAAGAAGGCTGGACTCGAAAATGGCTCCAGTTCCGAGAGCAAACAGAAGCTCTGTCAAAACGCAGTTTCCGCTGGATGGCAGTCGCCTATTTTGACTCTGCGGCACGAGCCCCCGATCTGGAAGAAGTCAAGACTTTTGCCATCCAGCAACAGTTGGCCGGCGTGCTGATTGACAGTTATGAGAAAACGGGTCAAACGATGACCGACGTTTACAGTTGGGAACAATTGAGTGCTTGTCGAGATGAACTGGTCGCTGCTGGGATGCTGCTCGCCATTGCCGGCCAGATTCGAGAAGAAATGCTACCCGTTCTCAAGAAACTTGAGCCGCATTTGCTGGCCGTTCGATCAGCAGTTTGTCAATTGCGGGATCGAAATCGGAGTGTGAGTCCCGAGGCTCTGGAAAAGTTTAGTGCGGAGTTGTCGCTGCCGCTGGAAGCTATGACTCGGCAATAGCGAACCAGAGATCACCAGCGAAACGTGCCCGTGATTCAAGAACGTCTCTGTGATTCAACACAGAATCACGATTTCCTTTGAAGGATGGGTTAGTGCATGGCTATTCTGCAACAGTGTTGGGAAGCAGCCATGATTTGAGTGTATTTGAATCGTGAGCAATTCAGAGATCATGACTCAAAGCGAGTAACGATGACACAATCCAGGCACATCTTTTTCATGGCACTGGCGGTGGTGGGGATGGCGACAAATTTGCTGGCAGAGGAACCATTACCTTCCTGGAATGACAGTGCAGCACGCCGAGCGATTCTGGAATATGTGAAATCGGTAACGACTGAGGGCTCGCCCAGGTTTGTGCCTGTCTCTGAGCGAATTGTCACTTTTGATAACGATGGAACGCTCTGGTGCGAGCAGCCCATGTATGTGCAGTTGGCCTTTGCGCTGGATCGAGTGCGATTGCTGGCAGACAAACATCCCGAGTGGCGGACAGAAGAGCCTTTTCGCGCAGTGATCGAAAAAGATCTCCCCGCATTGGCAAAGCTGGGTGCCAAAGGTCTGACAGAACTGACCATGGCGACTCATGCCGGTATGACAGACGACGAGTTTGAAAACATTGTGACCGAGTGGATTCGCAAGGCCCGGCACCCGAAGTTTCATCGACCCTACACCGAATGTGTCTATCAGCCGATGCTGGAGCTATTGGCCTTTCTGCGCCAGCACGAGTTCAAGACCTTCATCGTTTCGGGCGCAGGCATCGAATTCATGAGGCCCTGGGCAAAAGAAGTCTATGGGATTCCTCCTGAACAGGTCATTGGCAGCAGTGTGAAACTGAAGTACGAACTGCGCGATGGAAAACCTGTGCTCGTACGTCTTGCCGAACTGAATTTCATTGATGATCAGGCGGGAAAACCGGTGGGAATCCGACAAGTCATTGGTCGGAGACCGGTGATGGCGGTAGGAAATTCGGATGGCGACTACGAAATGCTGGAATATGTCACATCGGGCCCGGCTAATGGTCTGGGTCTGATTGTGCACCATACAGATGCTGTTCGGGAATTTGCCTACGATCGACAGTCTCCGTTTGGTCGGCTGGATCGGGCACTGACAGACGCCACTTCCAAAGGGTGGATCGTGATTGATATGCAGCGCGACTGGAAAGTGATCTTTCCAGAAAGCCGTCCATCACAGAACTAATACGGATACCAGTATTTGACCGCGCTCCCTGGTCTTGGGCGGCTGGGGTTGAGTCTTCGAACCCCCAGCGATCTTCGGCACCATCTGGGGGTTCGCGAAGACGCTCAACCCCAGCCACGCGCCGCGAAATTGTTTATTGGATTCCGTAGAAGTTGTCACCAGGTGAAAATTCAGATTTCTCGCTCGCCAGAGAAACGATCAATCTTCAAGAGTTTCCAGAAAAGCTGTCATTTCTCCGGCGGCATGAGCATCTCCCACACGCTTAGCAGCCAAAATTCCTGCCCGGCAGGCATCACGGGCTTGAGCGGTCTGTTCGTCTTCGGCCAGAACCTGTGCTTTTCGAAAGTAAGCTGCGACGTAATCAGGATCATCAGCGATGAGGCTGTCCAGCGCTTCCAGCCCCAAGGTTGTTTCTCCCGACTTGACAAGCTCGAGGGCCAGCGCATAACGCAGGAACGAATCTTGAGGAGTTTCCTGCAACATTTGCTTCAATTTCTCTAAACGCGACATGACTGCTCCCCGGCTGTGTTCTATCAGTTGGAGTGAATTATTTCGTTGTGATCCCGGCGGTTCGGCAATCTCTGCCGATTCGTACTACTACTGCTGGTCTTTGGTGAAGTTTCACAGACACTCTTGAACAAAAGTCTCTAAACCCTCTGGTTTTGGACGAACTCAGCGGCCGCACAGCCGAAGAGTTTACCCCATTTCACGAGTAACGACTTGGCAATCTGTACGCCATGACGCAAGTGCATTTCAACCCTGCCGGGTAACTGGTCGATGCCATCCCGGCGGAGCCATGGAGGATTGCTCCAATACAACACGATGGATCGTGGCAGCCTGAGCCGTTTGACCACAACGCAACCCTGCGGACCACGAGTGATCTTCCCCATGATTAAGTGGCTTATCACGCCAGCGATTTACGGAGTTCTCTGCCTGACAGCAGTGCTGTCCAGTGCCTCGGAGCTTCGTGAAACCCCAGCCGTCCGGGCCTACAAAAGGGCATCGGCTTCCGTTGTGAACATTCACACTGAGAAGTCAGCTCAGGAACGGGACTCTGTCTTTGCCTCTAGCCGAGGTCGCAAGATTAACGGCATGGGGACCGGCATCGTCATTGACGAACGCGGGTATATCGTCACCAATCACCATGTGGTGGCTGATGTCGAACTGATTCGTGCGACATTCGAAGATGGCAGCGATTACGATGCCCGCGTCATCGGCGTCGATAAAGAACAGGATCTGGCGGTCATCAAGGTGGATGGCACCAAGACATTCAAAGTCGCTCCCTTCGGAACATCGAGCGATATCTACCTTGCTGAACGCGTACTGGCGATTGGTAACGCTTATGGTTATCGCCACACCGTGACAGAAGGCATTGTCAGTGCTCTGGGCCGCGATGTGGAAGTCAATGAGACGCAATCATACCGCAATTTGATTCAGACCGACGCCAGCATCAATCCGGGCAACAGCGGTGGCCCGCTGATCAATATGGACGGTGATGTGATCGGTGTGAATGTTGCTATCCGGGCCGGGGCGCAGCGAATTGGCTTCGCGATTCCCATCGACGACGCTCGCAAGGTGGTGGCTCGACTGATCTCTGTTGAGCAGATGGGTTTGGGTTATCACGGCGCGATTCTCAGAGATCTGAAAACGGCAACACAAAAGCTGTTGATTATTGAAAATGTGCTCTCCGACAGCCCTGCACAACGCGCCGGTTTGAAGGCTGGTGATGTGGTTCTCAAGGCCGGTTCACTGGAAGTAAGTGATTCTGTCGATTTCGAACGATCGCTCCTGGGCCGTAAGCCTGGCGATAATCTGGATCTGGTTGTTCGGCGTAATGATCGGGATGAAAAACTGAATTTTGCTCTCGGGCAATCCAATATCTCTCTTGTGCAGAATCAGGCATTTCGTCCTGCATCCACCGGAATCAATGAGACGGAAGCTCAACGGTTCTGGCAGATTCTGGGCTTGAAACTGGCACCGATTGCTGCTGATCAAAAGCTGCTGACAGGTACACGTTACCGTGGTGGATTGCGAGTCGTCGATGTCCGCCCGGACAGCCCGGCTGCTTCGAACGGGATCACCAAGGGCGATATTCTCGTCGGTCTGCATGATTGGGAAACACTCTCTGTCGAGAACGTGACCTGGATCGTCAACAAATCGAACGAAATCAAGCTGAACCCAATCAAGTTTTACATTGTACGCGGTCAGGAAACATTGTTCGGCCACCTGCAGACCGCCAGCCGCCAGTAGATTCTGATCACTGTCGACTGAATGCGTTTTAACTTGAACCATGCGTGAAGACGATGCCGCAAGCTTTCACCGGATGTCCGGAAAGAGCTTGCGGCTTAATCTTTTTCGCGACGGCTTGGTTGTCGAAGGAGCAGGTTGCTAATCTTCAATCGAGAACCATCTTGAACAGTGTATGCAGGCGACAGGCGGCAGAATGACTTTTCGACCCGAGTTTGCCCTGATTGAGCGAATCCGAAAGGCAGCCGGGGGTTCATCTCGTGTGCTTCTGGGAATTGGTGATGATGCCGCCGGTTTAGGTTCTCGAGAAGACAGAGAGACACTCGTCGCCACGGATATGCTCCTGGATGGTGTACACTTTGTCGTCGAGGAGTGCGGCCCCTATTGGGCTGGTCGGAAGGCACTCGCTGTCAACTTGAGCGATCTTGCAGCCATGGGTGGGAGGTGCATCGCCTCGTTTGTTTCGATCGCCATCCCGCGTAATTGGAACGCCCACGAAGCGGATGAATTAATGCGCGGCGTTCTGGAATTGGCCGCAAAATGGGATTGTCCTGTTGCTGGAGGAGATACGAACAGTTGGGATGGTCGCCTGGTGATCAATGTGGCAGTGGTGGGCGAAACGATTGAAGCGACATCGATTCGTCGAGCCGGTGCGCAGGTGGGTGACGTCATTGTTGTGAGCGGTGCTCTGGGTGGTTCGATCTATGGCAGGCATCTGAAGTTCGAACCCCGCTTGGATGTGGCTGCTGAGCTATTGAAGCTGGCCAAACTTAACTCAATGATCGATTTGAGTGATGGACTGTCTTCCGATTTGTGGCACATCCTCAGAGCGAGCCATGCGGGTGCTGTACTCGAACAGAAGCGGATTCCTGTCCATGAGGATGTCCGCCATCATGCCGACGTCGTGAACCTGAGTTCTCCACCGGCGCTCGCACATGCCCTTCATGATGGTGAAGATTTTGAACTCCTCTTCACGCTCTCCCCAGCTCAGTGGGAGACATTGCGGCAGAACTGGAAGCTGCCCATTGCCCTCACAAAAATTGGCACGATTGTTTCTGAAGAGGCTTGCAGGATCGTCAGCGAGACGGGAGAGTCAAAAGAACTGGTTCCCGGTGGTTATGTCCATCGCTTTGGTTGAAACTGTTTCGCGATTTGAATGGCTGCAAGCTGAGGATGATGTCGTTGTCTGATCAGGAATTACTCCGAAGAGACCAGGTTCTCGAACAGTATTACGACACGCTTGGTTACACACCTTATCCGGTTCAAGAGGAAGCGCTGTTTGCCTGGTTTACTTCTGAAACTGGTGTGCTGATTTCGGCTCCGACGGGGACGGGGAAAACGCTCATTGCTGAGGGGGCGATCTTTGAAGCCCTCAAGAACCAGAAAACCATCTATTATACGACACCTCTGATTGCGCTCACCGACCAGAAGTTTTCCGAGATTCAAGATGCTGCGGAACGCTGGGGTTTCTCGCGCGACGATGTGGGGCTGGTGACAGGCAACCGCAAGGTCAATCCTGATGCCCGTGTACTGGTGGTGGTGGCGGAGATTCTCCTCAATCGATTGCTGCACCCGGATGCTTTCGACTTTGCGAATGTCTTCGCCGTCGTGATGGATGAGTTTCACAGCTTTTCTGATCCTGAGCGAGGCATTGTCTGGGAGTTCTCGCTCTCCTTGCTGCCGCCGCATGTCCGGCTGATGCTCCTTTCTGCGACCATCGGGAATGCCAATCCATTTGTGACGTGGCTGCATCGCTGCCATGGGCGAAGACTGGAACTTGTGGTGGGGACGGAGCGAAAGGTTCCTCTCACGTTTCATTGGATTGGTGATCAGTTCGTTGCCGAACATCTGGAGTTTATGGCTCAGGGGGAAGGGGAAGCTCGCAGGACACCGGCACTCGTCTTTTGTTTTGATCGGGAATTGTGCTGGAGCACCGCAGAAGAGTTGAAGGGGCGATCTGTCCTTCAAGGTGATCAGCAGAAGCAGCTGGCCGCCCGATTGAAAGATGTCGATTTCAAACATGGCGTGGGGCCGAAGCTGAAGCAGCTGTTGCATCGCGGTGTGGGCGTCCACCACGCGGGGTTATTGCCCAAGCATCGGCGGCTGGTCGAGGAACTGTTTCAAGAGAAGCTGCTGTCGATTTGTGTTTGCACCGAAACGCTTTCCGCAGGCATCAACCTGCCCGCAAAATCGGTCGTCATGACCTGTCTCTTGAAAGGGCCACCCGGCAAAAAGAAACCGATCGACGCGAGCCTGGCGCATCAGATTTTTGGGCGCGCGGGGCGGCCTCAATTTGATAAAGAGGGATTTGTTTACGCCTTACCCCACGAGGATGATGTGCGGATTGCCCGCTGGAAGGAGAAGTACGACCAGATACCGGAGGATACGAAAGATCCTCTGCTGATTAAGGCGAAAAAAGCACTCAAAAAGAAGATGCCCACGCGGAATCCTGCCAAACAGTATTGGAACGATGCACAATTCGAGAAATTGAAAACGGCTCCACCCAGAGACCTGGTGAGTCAGGGCGAGTTTCCCATTCGGCTGGTGGCCTATCTGCTCAAACTCTCACCCGAAGTGGATCGAATTCGTGTCCTCGTGCGGAAACGATTGATGGATCCTGGTCGGCTCAATGCGTGCGAACGTGACTTTGAGCAGATGCTGGTGGCCTTGCATCATGCCGGGTTTGTGGAACTCGATCCTCCACCACCGGTCGCCAGCGAACCCTCAAAACCTGAAACGACGGAAACAATAACTGAAGAGATTCCTGAAAAGCTGAGCTGGCTGTCGCAGCATCTGCAGAAATCGATTGATGAGAAGCGCGCCCAGCAGGGGAAGAAATCGGCGACAGAACTGAAGCGGCAGGATGAAACCGAAAAGAGCGTCTATCGACCACTTCTTGCAAAACCGACGGCGGCTATGGATCGCATGTTTGCCTTTCGCAGCATTCATCCGCTCTATGGAGTGTTTCTCGCGGATCAGTTCGAAAAGGCTGATCGCATCGAATGGATGCTGGCACTCGAAAGTGTCCTGGAGTTCCCCAAATCGCTGGTGAGGTCTGTCCGCATTCCGCCTCCCCGATTTTTGCCACCGGGACGACTGGCTCTGGAGGTGCTTGATCCGGAGATTATCGCTCGAGGGATTTTGCCTGCCGGAGACTTGTATCCCGAGTTTGATCCCTCCTTGCCGCCGGAAGAGCGAAAGTATGCACCCACGTTGCCTGAGAAGCTGTTGATGCTGTTTCAATCCGATTATCCCGGCATCAGTATCCCCATGACACCAGTCTATGTGGTGGCCGATCTCGAAGAATTTGGTTTCAACTTCTACAAGCTGATTGGCGGTCGCGATCTGGCCAAACAGGAAGGGCTCGTTTTTAAGCATCTGTTGAGAATGGTGCTGCTATTAGAAGAATTTGCAGATTGCCCTCCTCCCCATCGAGATCCGCAAGCGTGGAGAGATGAGCTTCTGGAACTGGCAACCAGGATTTCGTGGAGCTGCGAGGCGGTGGATCCCCAAAGTACGGAGCAGGCTCTGGCGACCAATGCTGCACGGGATGTCCTGCAGGGGGAAACCAACGATGTTCCCGTGGTACATGAAATTGAACTGCCACCTCGTCCACCCGGTTTTGGTGAAGCCGATGGCGAAGAGTTGCCTCTGGTCGAAACGACGACTGAGGACAATTTTGGCGACGGATTAGAGATCGATGACGAGGAATCGGCATGATCGAGGCAGGGCAAAGTCATGTCATCTGAGAATTTCCAGAAGAGCTTTATCACTCAAAAAGAAGAGCTTCGCCAAAGTGTGCGGTCGGCCCGTTTGGCAATGACAGATCGGTCTGAGCGGAGTCATCGGATCCTCGATCAACTGGAAAGTTCAGAACCATGGAAGAAGTGCCGGGTACCTCTGGTTTACCTCTCCAGTGGCAGCGAAGTGATGACCTGGCCGCTTGTCGAGAAAGTGCTGAAGGAGCTTGAACAGACCGCTGGATGCACTCGGAAGTTGATCGTCCCGTGGTGTGACGGCGATGAATTGAGGCTGTTCTGGCTGCAGAGTCTCGATGAGTTATCGGCTGGCTCTTTTGGGATTCCAGAGCCACGCGCTGAAATGAGAACTCAGCCGGATCGCTGTGCGAATCTTGCGGAGATCGATCTGGTCGTCTTGCCGGGATTGGCTTTCGATGAGCAGGGGCGAAGACTGGGGCAGGGACGGGGCTATTTTGATCGATTGCTGATGGAGCTGAATCCCCATGCGATTAAAGTGGGCCTGGCTTTTGAGGTTCAAATGGTCGAGGAAGTTCCTGTCGAAGAACATGATCTGCCAGTCGATCTCGTGATCACTGAAAGCCGAATGATCTGGAGTGATGTCACTCCGGGAAGTTGAGACTTTGCAAAAAAGAAGACAGCCAGAGACAGGCCGTAAGACCTGACTCTGGCTGTAGAGTGATTCACATCTTGATCGGACAGGAGTTACTTCTTCTTGATCGACGCGACGGCTTCTGCAACAGCTTTGCTGTCATCGGCGGCGGCGACTTTCGTGTTCTTGTAGGCGACCTTGCCATCCTTGTCGATGATGAAAGTCCAGCGCTGGATGGTCACATTGCGAAGCAACGTTTCTTCTTTGCCATCGACTTCGGCCTTCACCGACTTTTCCCCTTTGGTATAGGGAACGCCAAACGCCTCAGCGACTTTGGCCTCGGTATCAGCGAGCAGCGTGAATGACAGATTATGCTTCTTGGAGAACAACTGGTGATTGCGGACAGAATCACCACTGACACCGACGACCTCAACATCCTGGCCCGCCAGCTTGGACAGATCGTCGCGGAAGGCACAGGCCTGCTTGGTGCAGCCACCCGTCATATCGGCAGGATAGAAGTAAACGACAATCAGCTTCTTGCCCACATGTTCGGCCGACTTCCAGGCTTGGCCCTGCGTATCCAGTGCTTCAAACTGGGGGGCTTTGTCTCCCACCTTGAGGTCGGCAGCGGAAGCTGAGATTCCCCCAAGGCCTAAGGTGCAAAGGGTGAGGCATAAGGCAACGGCGCGGTTGAATGCGATCATGTTGTGGTTCTCCAGTCGAATTGAAACAAACTTCCAGTCCATGAACCTAACAGGTTGGAAGTGAGTCATTCAAGTGGCTGGAGAAAGAGTCGATTGACTATTTACGTTTGCCTTGTGGAGCCGTGGGTGCGTCTTCACCCTGAATAAATCGCGATTCGCGATACAGGACTGCATAAGGGATAAAGCAGACCGCCGTCACGAACATAAGAATCGAGAAGAACCAGTAATAGCTGGCCCCGGGAAGCATGGAGGTCCCATCATCCCTGGAGATCATCCAGTTGACGCCGGAGGTCAGCAGGTTGCCGCCGAACACTGAGAGCAGGTAGAGCGACATGATGATCGACTTGAGTCGGTTGGGAGCCTGTGTGTAGGAGAATTCGAGGCAGGTTGTCGAAACGAGAACTTCGGCAACCGTGATGATGGCATAGGGAAAGACAAGCCACAGCACCCAGGGCGTAAAGTTCTGATCGATCTCCATCTGGATAAAGCCGCTGACAGCAAAGGCCATCGAGGCGAGAAACAAACCGACCGAGACACGGCGTAATGCCGAAAGTTGAACCACTTTTGCCAGGGCTGGGAAAACCACAAAATCGAGCAGTGGTATGAACATGAGCACGAAGAGAGGATTCAACGTCTGGGTTTCATCAGGCAGAACTTTCCATTCCCAGTCGCGCCAGCGGAGAACAGTCAAATTCATATGCGTCGCCTGCTCGACCCACGTGGACATCGTCTGATCAAACAGCGCCCAGAACACGACAATGAATGCAAAAAGCGGCAGCAGTTTCAAGATCGCCCGCCGGTTTTCGGGATTCATGAAAATGGCGACGAACATGATGGGTGGAAAATACTTGAGAAACGGCGCTCGCTCCAGGATCGGTTCGAGTTCTTTCATGAATTCGTCGGTTGATGGGGGGATGTGGACGAATTTGTTGCGGCCCATCCAGAAGACAATCGTGGCCAGAAGCATCAAGACCCCCGGAATCCCAAAGGCCACGTGGTGTGCCAAGGTCGGGCTGAAGTGAGGGAGAATCGCGTTTAGCCAGTCGGCAGGAACAATGTACTTCAGATAAGCCCGGCCGTTCTCCGGGGAGAGGAAGATGTCTCGCGTGCGGGGTATGCAGAACATCGCCGCCAAAGCACCGACATTGATCACGAAGTAGAACCAGCGGAAGATGCGGCTGATCAGATGCTGATTTCCCTGACCAAATTGATCACCGACATGGGACGAAACGCAGGGTTTGATACCACCCGCACCCATGGCAATGAGTGCCAGTCCCAGCCAGAGGCCATTTCGCCCATCAATCGCAGCGAGCGAAAGATGACCGAGGCAATAGGCCCAGGAGAGCCACAGGATGACTCGGTACTTGCCGAGATAAAAATCGGCAAGTGGGCCACCCACAATCGGGAACAGATAAGCCGCCGCGACGAACAGATGCAATAAGGCCGTCGCATCTTCTTTGTCATAGACCGCCGATACTCCCGCTGCATCCACGATGTATTTTGTGAGATACAGATACAGGATGGCCTTCATGCCATAGAAGCTGAACCGTTCGGCGGCTTCGTTCCCGATGATATACGGAATGCCCGGAGGCATGGTGGTTAAGGTCTGGTCTGGTGCTGTGCGATAAGCCGCCGTCATGAACAATCCCGCAAGTCAGAATGGCAGTGACCCAAGGCCGGTCGTGAACCGGTTCGAATACAGAGAATCGCAGACTGGATAGGCGAAGTGAATGGGATGTCTGAACTTTCCAATCGGTTTTCCTCATCCCGAAGAGCTTATCGACCCGAGAGCAGGTCAGAACTTCGCTCGAATCCTCCCTGGGGAACTGCCGGGGCAGGTGGAAACTTCAAACAGCTTGCTCTGATCGTTTCAATCGTCAGAGGTTCCTTGGCTTCTCCAGAAACGCTCTTGCAGGCTAGTCAAGTTGTGACCAGCAATCAATCGATTAGACGAATCCCGCATATGATTCTGTCGATGGCCCACGTCATATCGGGAACTGCCTATGCTTGATCGATCGTTGATCGTTACTACGGTAGTTGAGACTCCGGGAAATCATGGAGCAGGTGGAGTGGTCACGCTATCAACGGGGGCTGATTGTTCGCTGGGTTTGTTCACTTCAGCCGGTTTTTCCAGGACGGCATCAGCGTCTGGTTTTGCTTTTGACTGAGGTTCTTCTGTGAGTGCTGGTGGGGCTTCGACAAGAGCTTTCATGCTATTGAGCCCTTTTTCAAAGTCACCACCGATCATTTTGTCGCAATCGACAATCAGGTGAAAAGCTTTGCCGACGAAGTTGTTCTTGCCCGACATTGACCAGGTGACTTTGGTCTCTTCCCCTTGAGGTTCTAACTGAAATTCGACGAGATTAGAGGCGACCATGGGGCGGATGAAGTCGAGCTGAATTTTAATGTACTCGCCGGGGCGTGTTTCGAGGATCGTCATCTTCCCTTCGCCGACCTCGTCATTACCCGACCATTTCATGATGGCACCGGGACCTTGTGCCGGTCCTTCAAATTCCTCTTTCGAATTGGGGTCGAGTTTGGCCCACGGTGACCAGTCTGCCCAGGCTTTGAAGTGATCGATTCTTTCGCCCACCTTGTCGGGTGTCGCCTTCATGACTGCCGATCGAGTGATATGAAATTCTTCGGGCTGAACGGCCACAATGCCTGCAAAGAAAGCCGTTAGACACAGTAAAACGACGAGCACGATGAGAAGTCTTTGTTTCATGGCGATTGATCCTCCAGAGAGAAGTCGATGATTCCGGCTCGGGTTTTGAGAGGCTCGCTTACAGCTTGGAAGAAGACCGCTTGAGCACACGGTTCTGCCAGAAGAGTCGATCTTGTGTGGCGATACCAAGCCTCAAAGCACAGCGGAGGCAGTACTTTTCGGTTTCCCCAATCAGGTAGATTTCGCCATTGAGAATGAGATGGAAGAAGTCTTCCCCTGGCAATTTTGAGTAGCAGTAAATTTTCTCAGTGTCGGCCTTGATGCGGGCCTGCCAGTTTTCGTGGTTGGGGATATACAGCCTGGTATCTGGTTGTGGAGACGCTCGAAAACTGGAAGTTGTCGTGATGGCGGTGGACTGGGATTCTGCTGGCTGGTCGATGGGGAATTCCTCAGTCATGGGGAGTCCTCAAGAGATGGCTTACTAGTAATCACACCGTCTTTCCTGCATTCTTAAGGATAGCCAGCAAAGTCACAAATCGCGAATTTTTGCGTCTGCATCCGGTGGCTGGCTATTTGCCGAGATGCTGGCGGATACTGTCGATGGTCGCTTGGGCGGCTGTCCTCGCATCTGGGAGGCTGCGGGCTTCTGCCGAAAGATAACCCTCGTAGTTAATCTGTTTTAATGTCGCGATCACCTGGGCAAAGTCAATGTGGCCCATTCCAGCCGCATTCCGATTGGAATCGACATAATGGATGTGGCCGATCCATGAGCCTCCATCGAGCAGCCCTTGCGTGATGTTGATTTCTTCGATGTTCATGTGGAACAGGTCGGCCAGAAGTTTGCAGTCCGGGGCACCATAAGTCTGTAGAAGATGAGCACCATCTCCTTGAGTATTGCAGAGATTGGTTTCGTAACGATTGAGCGGTTCGTAGATCAGCGGCAGGCCGAATCGGCTATGGCTGTGATGACAAAGTTCCGCCAGGGCTTCACCCAGCAACATCCGGCACTCAGCAATCGAAGCAGACGAGGCGGCTTTTCCCTGCATGGAGCCAATGATCGCCGGGGCACCCAACTGGCCACCATATTCAATCATACTGGTGATGAATTTTTTGGCGGCCTGACGGATTTCCGCATTTGGGCTGGTCAGTGAAAGCTGCTTTTTAAGCCAGCCGGCCCCTGTTCCGACAGCTGCCAGCTTGAGATTGTATCGCGAGAGGATTTCTTTGAAGGTTTTGACAGGGACAAAGCCTGGTTCGGGAGCAAAGAGTTCGACGGCATCAAAGCCCAGTTCACTCGCGACCTGGCAACTGGCCTCGACATCATCCCAGAACACGAAGGGGCCGCCGCGTGCTTCTTCGACCAGGCTGATCGTGACGGCTGAGAGAATTGGCATAGAGGCGGCTCTCTGGAAACGATGGATTGAGCATAGCGACGACTGCGAAAGAGCATCAGTTGCTCGTTTCTGCGGAAACAAGTTGTTGCGTACGTATCCTATTCGGCAGGTTCGCCCTCATCCCGGCCTTCTCCCATCGGCATGGGAGAAGGGGGAAGAGTCGTCGCATTTCGATGCGTGACATGACAGCAAGCAAAATGCAGCTTGGCAAAGTCTACTTGTCGTCGAGAAGTTCGACAGCAGCGAACTTTTTGCCTTCAAGCATTTCGAGACTGGCTCCACCGCCCGTGCTGACATGCGTGACCTGATCGGCCAGACCGAACTGCTGGATGGCAGAAGCGCTGTCGCCACCGCCGATGATGCTGGTGGCATCGCTGGCAACAATCGCCTCGGCGACCGCTCGAGTCCCAGCATCAAAAGGAGGCATTTCAAAGACACCCATCGGGCCGTTCCAGACAATCGTCTTGGCGGCTTTCACGATCTCGGCATATCTCTTCTGAGTTTCCGGGCCAATGTCGAAACCTTCGAAGTTCTCGGGAATCTGGCCGGCTTTGGCGATCATCTTGTTGCAGTCACCCTTGAAGGCATCGCCGCAATGGGTATCGACGGGAAGTTGCAGCTTTTCTCCGCCGATTGTCAGCAGTTCCTTGGCGAGCGCGAGGCTGGCTTCGGGCGGATTCGGCAGATAGCTCTTGCCAATCTGGCCCCCTTGAGCCTTCGAGAAGGCGAAGGCCATCGCCCCGCCAATCAAAACCGTATCGCAGATGGAGAGCAGATTCTTGATAACGTTGATTTTATCATCGACCTTTTTCCCACCCACAATCGCCACAAATGGACGGGCCGGATTCGAAATGGCATCGGAGAGGAACTTGATTTCCTTCTCGACGAGGAAGCCGCAGACCTTGGGTTTGTTCCCCATGGCATTGGGCACACCGACCATCGAACCTTCGGAACGGTGGCAGGTGCCAAAAGCGTCGTTGCAGTAGATGTCGCCAAAGGTGGCGAGAATGTTGACGTAACTGTTTTCGCCTTTCTTCTCTCCTTTGTTGAAACGTACGTTTTCAAGGAGCAGAACTTCATTGTTCTGGAGAGCCTTCACTTTGGCTTCGGCGTCGGCACCCACCGTATCGCTGGCAAAGTGAACGGGAACTCCCAGAAGTTCCTTCAGGCGGGCTGCCACAGGTTTGAGGCTGTACTTCGCATCGGCCGCAGGATCGACACCTTCCGGACGTCCCAGGTGGCTCATGAGAATCACACGACCACCTCGTTTGAGGACGGATTCAATCGATGGGAGAGCTTCTGTAATGCGGCGGTCATCGGTAATGACAAGATTGTCATCGAGCGGGACGTTGAAATCGCACCGCATGAGAACGGCCTTCCCCTGAACGTCGACATCGGCAATGGTCTTTTTGGCCATGAAAATTTACCCTGATCCAGGAACAATGCGGTGCGTCAGTCTGGCTGACTGTCGCCCTGTGAAATGTGGTTTCAACACCGGTTTCGATAATGACGGAATCAGCCGATAGAGTAGAGGAGTTGCGTGCGACTTCCAAGTTTCCGAAGCCTTACTCTTGAAGAGGTTTTGAATGTTCCAGCCCCCTGAAGTCCCTTTTCCACAGATTCACTGGGATTTTTCGGCGATTACCGAGAATCCGGTGATTGATCCCACTGCGTGGATTGCCCCTGGGGCAACGCTTTATGGCCGGGTTTCTGTCGGGGCGCGCAGTTCCATCTGGTTTGGAGCCGTCGTTCGCGGCGACCACGAACGCATCGACATCGGGGAAGACAGCAATTTGCAGGATGGAGCCATTTTGCATGTGGATCCACATTCTCCCTGTAAAATCGGAAACCGGGTGTCGCTGGGACATCGTGCTTTGGTGCATGGGGCCACGGTGGAAGACGATGTGCTTATTGGCATCAGTGCGAACGTGTTGAGCCGGGCTGTCATCGGACGGGGAGCCTTCATTGCGGCTGGCGCACTGGTGCTGGAAGAAACGATTGTGCCCCCAGGGACACTCTGGGCCGGAGTTCCCGCACGACAGATCCGTGAAGTTTCTCCAGAACTTGCCTGGCGGATTGAACGCACGTGGAAGCACTACGCCAATAATTCTGTTGCTCACCGGGCAGCCCAGGAGCAAGGGATTCGCTTCGTTCAATAAGCGGTTTCTGCCGAAAGAAGATTACTCGTCAGCATGCCTTCAATCTGCGAAAAAGACAGTTTCAGAAGCAGATGGGTCAATTGGCGAAGCCTGAACACTTCGCCTGGTATCGGGAAGTGGCTGACATGTCCCTCTTGTTTTCAGTCCTCTTTGCCTACAAGTGCAAGAACACGCACCACAAACTGGCCCTTGATGCACTGAGGTATCTTGAAATACCAGACGCGGAGAGATGGAGCGATCTGTTTTTGACGCGGATCGATCAGTATCTCGATGGATCGAAAGCTCCCGATGACAAGTTCAAAGACTTTCAAAACCACGTGCTGCATGTGCGGGATCGCGAGTGGGGCGGTGCGATCAAGACGGCACAAATCTGGTACGAGAAAGCGGTTACAGCCTTCCGTCAGAAGGATTGGTCACAAGGGGTCTATAGTGCGGGTGTCCTCAGTCATTATGTGACCGATCCGTTTCAGCCATTCCATACGGGGCAGTCGGAAGCTGAAACGATTGTTCACCGGGCCGCCGAGTGGACCATTGCCTGCTCTTACGATCAATTGCGGCTCTTGCTCGACCAGGAACTGGGTGGTGTACCAGCAAAGAGCTTGCCTCAAGGGGTTGAGTGGCTGCCTCAGATCATTCGTCAGGGTGCACAATTCGCGAATCAGTCGTATGAATTGGCCATTTCGCATTACTCGCTGGCGATTGGTTCCAAGAAACCGGTTGAAGGTTATGACGAAACCGGCAAGCGAGCGATCGCCCGCATCCTTGGAGAAACGATACGCGGGTACGCTCTGGTGCTGGGGGAATGCCTCAAGGAATCCGGGGTGACACCACCTTCGAGCCCGGTCACGATTTATGGCGTGCTGGCTGCCATGACAGTACCGATTTTTTCTGTGACTAAGAAAATGGCCAATTCCAGCGAACGGGCCGCAGTTCTGGCGATTGCAAAGGAAGTTGAAAAAACTGGCCGCTGTGAGAAGACACTTTCGGCTGACGAGAAAGTGGTTCGCGAAGCCTACGCTACTGAAGTCTGCAAAGTTCCTGTCGAGACATTTGGGCAGGAATCGGTGGCCTTAGCGGGATCGAAGCATGCAGAGGCACTAAAAGTCGAAGCAGAACAAACCAAGTCACAGGCAAAGACGAAATCTCAGGAAGTTGCTGAAAAGCCAACGGCAAAACCTCTGCCACAACCTGTGATCCATGCGCAGCCACCTGTTTCGACTCCACCATCACCTTCTTCGGTGAATCGTGTTCAACCTCAGCCTCAAGGTTTGCCAACAGCAGGAAAAGTTCAAGCAGTTTCAGAACCAGCGACCGGGCGAATGGTTCAAGAGCATGAGTCGCAATTCTATTTGGCGATGAATATGCCGCTGGAAAAGGCGCCTTCGATTGGGCCAAAAACAGCCGAAAAATTCACCAGCGCCGGGATTCGGACGGTTGGCGAGTTTGTGAATGCCGAACCTCATGAACTCGCCAGAAAACTGAGCCAGAAATCGCTTGATTCTGTCACTCTTTACGAATGGCAGTGTCAGGCTCGGCTCTGTTGCGAGATTCCAAAGTTCCGGGGCTATATGGCTCAGATTCTGACGGCTATTGGAATTCAGACGAAAGATGAATTTGTCGAAGCCGAGATCGAAACGCTCTGGGATCTCGTGGATAACTTTCTGACAACCCCTGAAGCCGAGAGGCTCCTGCGAGGTTCGCATCCACCAGATCTTGAGGATTTGCGCCAGTGGCAAACTCGTGCGAAGGCTCATAACAGTGAGAATTCGAGCCAGTCCCAGGCTGCCTGATCGTCAACTGTGATGACACCAGCTGCGGGCTGGTGGGACTTGCAGCAGGCCTTTTTTAGAGGAAAACAGGAATTGCAAGCCATCTGAGCAGAGTATCATGCCAGTTGAATTGGCGTGAAAAATTCTCGATGGTCGCTGACGGCTGTAACCTCCTGTCGATGTTCTCCCACAAGAAGGGTAGAATTTCGACGCGGATATTGAGATTTATGTCAGCGAGTGAACCGAGGTTCTCCTGAGAAAACGAGACCCACGCTGTCAGGTTCTCAACTTCCCGCAAAATGTGAGCCTGGGAAACAAGCATGCCGTCGTGTGCAAAAAGTGGTTTTGCCGAATTGTGGAGTGGTCGATTTCTTGACTGGAATCTTCTTGCTCATTGTCGCGGTGCTGTTGCTGTTGATCGGCTTCCGAAGCTCACTCGGGACGTCTGGAACTGGGCTTGGATGCCAGTTGCCGAAGTTACTGCTGAAAACGTGCAGGTTACGGCGGATGCGGCTCTGGATTGGGCGGATGTCAACAGGGTTCAGCAGGGAGATTCAGCCGCCTATCGGGCTGTTGTCGAGCGGCATCAACGGTCTGTGACGCGATTAATGAGCCGCTTTACTCGCGATCCGGCCGTTGTTGAAGAACTCGTTCAGACAGTCTTTATCGAAGCGTGGCGGCAGATTCATAACTTTCGTGGCGAAGCTCCTCTCCTTCACTGGCTCACTGTGATTGGCACCCGGACTGGGTACCGTTTCTGGAAGCAGCAGGCCAAACAGAGGCAACGCCATGCCCGCCTGGAGGCTTTACCAGAGCCCGTCGCCCGGGAAGACAATTCTGAGGCTGCCCACGATGCCGCAACCAAAGTCCACATGGTGCTGTCCACTTTGCCACCACGAGATCGACTGGTGTTGACGCTTCTGCATCTGGAAGAGCGTTCGCTGAAGGAAATCTCAGCGCTGACGGGATGGTCGCTGGCCATGGTCAAGGTGCAGGCATTCAGAGCGCGCAGAAAACTGGCCCAGGTCCTGGAGAGGGCTCAATCATGAAACCAGATCGTTCAAACTTCGGGAGTGAATCCCCGCTCGCAGAATTCGAAGGCCTGCTGCACTTGGCCAGGGCTGAAAAGATTCCTGAAGTCCAGGTGGTCGATGCCGTGATGGAGCAGATCCATCAGGAAGAGTTCGCCAGCCGTTACGCAACGAAAAATGCCACCTTCGCATTGAAGAGCCACACGGACGGCTTGTGGGGAAGGGTCGATGCGGGTCTGCGAAGTGGGATCTGGGCTGCAGCAGCCTCGGCTGCCTTGATGCTGTTCAGCATCTGGTGGGGCTACTCCTCGCTGCAATTTCTCTCCGATCCCACGGGCATGTGGATTCGTTCACCCAGCCTTGCCTGGCGTGCCATTGATATTTGAAGTTCTCATTCCCCAATGTCCTCGTTTCACTATGAGCTAAGTCGTCCCGATCGGGCGAAACATTGGATTCTTCGTGCCTAGTGAACGTGACAAAATCCAGAGTGAATAAGACCCAATGACGACTCCAGTATCCGCAGACCTTGCGATTTCAGCAGATGTCTCTGCTCGTTCAGACGATCGAGCGGAAATGCTGGTGATAAGTGGTAAACAGCCATCATCGCGCCAGCGATCTGGCTGGCGGTTTTTGTTGATGAGTGTGATCTGGCTGGGGATTTTTTTGGCTGGTGGGGTCACGGGCGCCATCATTCATGCCTACTGGCTGCGGGCAACGTTGCTGGAGATGAAGCAGAATCCAGATGATATGCCGAAGCGAATTGCAGAAATCATGGCGTATGACTACGGGCTCTCTCCGGCGAAGGAAGCCACTGTGCTGGAGATCATTTCTGAGCATCATCGTCGAGTACAGAATCTGCGTGGTGAGCATGCACCGACCATGGAAAGTTGGAACGCCGAACTGGAAGCGAAGATGTCAAAGATTCTGAAGCCATCGGACTTCGTGCAGTTTCAAAAGAAGTTCCGCGAAGTGAATCTGATCTGGGGTGGGCTCTAAGAGCTGGTTCGTGCATCCCCTTCCTGCATGATGATCGAAAGCTGTGCTGCCCATTGGTTGCAACAGTGATTTTGTTCGACGATGCAGGCCGATCAGAACGAAAACATGTCAGAAAATTTCGACATTTCATCATAGAGGGCAAATGGCAGTTTGCAGGTATAACATGGTATTCCCGATGGTTGAAAACTCGTGGAGAGTTGGCCCGTCGGGAGTGAAACTTTGAGACCTGTCCTCAGGGGGAACCATGTTGACGCAATTTGACGCTGCCCAGCCTTCAAAATGGAACCGAGTGGTTTGGACGGTTGTGCCCGTAGCCGGATTCCTGCTCTCGGGTTGTGGTGAAAATGCTGCGCCTGTTGTGGCAACACCCCCGGATGCCACAGCGACAAGCGATTCCAGGTCAACCAGCGATCAGGCCGAGATCATTGAGCCGTACGAAAAAGACCTGGGGCTGCTCAAAATCACAGTCCCCACAGGCTGGTTTGAAATCCCTCCGCGAAGCGATGTCCTCATGGCTGAGTTCCAGCTTCCCGGAACAGAAGGGGTCGGGCGATTGACCTGTTCCGGTGCCGGTGGCGATGTCGAAATGAATCTGGATCGCTGGCGAGGACAATTCCAGACGGCCGGTAGCGATGTACGCCCGAAGCGGACGGAAATTGAGATTGCCGGCAAGCAGGCGATTGTGCTCGATCTGGCGGGAACTTTTACCGACGGCTTTGCGAAAGAGAACGCTGTGATCCCCAATGCAGCGATGGTTGGCATCGTCTTACCGCTGGAGAACACAAACTTCTTTATTAAAGCCACCGGACCCCAGGCCACCATTCAACAGCATCGTGAAGCGATTCTGGAATTTGCGAAGTCGATCCGACTGAAGTCGAATTGAATGATCGTCGATGCGTTTATTCATCGCTCAAAGACCAATTGAAAAAAGACCGGCTGGGCTGCATGCCAAGCCGGTCTTCTTGATGGTGAGCAGGATCACATGATGGTCATCCATTGACAATCAAGATGATCTACGATCGCTGCTGATTGGGTTTCAGATTTCGCTTGGAGTCAAAGCGTCCTTTGGATTTCCGAGCGGAAAATTCTTCGTTGGCAGGGTGCTCTGTGGCCCGGGAAATGTTGAGTTGCTGGCCCAGCACTTCGACGGCTTTGAGTGAATGGAACACATCGTCCGGCATACCGGCCAGCAGATCGACAGTGCTGTAGTTATCGTAAATCTCGATCCGCCCAATGCATGAACTGTCGAGACCAGTTTCGTTGGCAATGGCACCCACAATGTTCGCCGGCTTGACCTGATGGATCTGCCCGACCTGAATGCGGAAGGTTTCCATCGGGCGGAAGGAGCGACCTTCGGAACGGGGAGCACGTTCTTCGCGTCCCGCTTCTCGCCCTCGAGGTCGCATGCTGCGCTCGGCATCCTGAGCACGTGCCAACCGCGGATTGCCACGCCCGGGTGCTGGTTCACGATTTCGAGTTTCAATCGAGTTGAAATCCCGGATGTCGTCCTTCACCAGCAACGGTGCATCGCCAGCAGCCAGCACAGCCAGGGCAGCGGCAATCTGCTCAATCGGCGTGTCGGATTCTTTCTGCAGACTTTCAATGATACCAGAGAACGCTTCCAGATCTCGGTGATCGAGTGCTGTTTTGATTTTGGATTTGAAACGTTCAATGCGCCGTTCGTTGACCTGAGCAGCAGCAGGCACCTGCATCGGTTCAATGGGCTGGCGAGTCACTTGTTCGATGCGGCGGAGTTGGAAACGTTCGCGGGGATGCAGGAACAGAATGGTATCGCCCTGACGACCCGCACGACCTGTTCGGCCAATGCGGTGGACATAGCTTTCGCTATCCGAAGGGAGATCAAAGTTGATGACGTGCGTGATGCGCTGGACGTCGAGTCCGCGGGCAGCGACATCTGTGGCAATGACAATATCCAGCCGACCTGACTTGAGATGTTCGACAATACGCTCGCGTTGAGCTTGAGGAACATCGCTCGAAAGGGCAGCTGTTCGATAGCCCTGGCTGGCGAGAAATTCAGCCAATGGAACTGTCGTGCTCTTGGTTTTGACGAAGATAATGACCGCGTCGATGGGTTCCGTTTCGAGAATGCGGGCGAGAACCGCTTCCTTCTGGAAAGGCGGCACGGTGATAAACCGCTGGCGAATCGTTTCGGCAGTCGCCGTACGACGCTTGATAGTGATTTCGGCAGGATTTTTCAGGTGTTTCTGCGCGATGCGACGGATCGAATCGGGCATGGTGGCACTGAAGAGTGCAATTTGACGCTGGGAAGGTGTCTGTTCGAGAATCCACTCGACATCTTCGGCGAACCCCATGCGCAGCATTTCGTCGGCTTCATCAAGTACCAGACCCTTGAGTGAATCGAGCTTGAGTGAGCCACGACGAATATGATCCATCACTCGGCCCGGGGTTCCCACAATCACATGGGCACCACGGTTCAACTGGCGGAACTGGAGTTGGTAATCCTGACCACCATAAATGGCGGCAACACGCAACCCTTTGAGGTTG
The DNA here is from genome assembly GCF_000092105.1 of Planctopirus limnophila DSM 3776. Classification (NCBI taxonomy): domain Bacteria; kingdom Pseudomonadati; phylum Planctomycetota; class Planctomycetia; order Planctomycetales; family Planctomycetaceae; genus Planctopirus; species Planctopirus limnophila. The sequence goes on from NC_014148.1 coordinate 1,612,904, forward strand.
GCAGCATATTTTTCAAAGGCTTCAGCCACCTGCATCGCCAACTCTCGAGTCGGTGCCAGGATGAGCACTTGCGTGGCCGATGACGAGAGATCAATGGCCTGTAGCATGGGGATGGCAAAAGCAGCGGTTTTACCAGTCCCGGTTTGAGCCATACCAAGGACATCTCGGCCCTCGATCAACAGGGGAATCGTCCGAGCCTGAATAGGAGTCGGATTCACATATCCGGAGGCAGTGACAGCCGAGAGAATCGGCGGGCTGATGTTCAAATCAGCAAAAGTCGTGGTGGTTTCGATGTCAGCGGGCAATTCAGTCATGTGTCTCGATTTCGAAAGTTAAGTTCTGGCAAAAAGATTGGACAATTCACAAAAATTCAGGCCCCTGGCGATCCACAATTGCTACCGCAAATGTGAGAACACATGACTACCCACTCGATGTTGCCCGCAGAAAATGCCAAAACCACACTACGATTCAGCGATGACAACGTAATGTGTTGCATCGATTGTGGGAGCATTCGTCTGGACCATCATTCGAACCGATACCATTGTCAGCCGCTGCAACATCTGAGACTCGAAAATGAAGAAAAACTTCACTCAGGAATCAGATGATGACCAGCTAAAATGGCAGGGGACGATCGAACGCGGCAGGAACTGCTCAGGACTACACCTCGCCATCAGTTTTGGTGCTTTAAATACAAAACACGTCAAAATGATGTGCGAAACTGGAGGCCGCCTTCCAAATTTTTGGGAATCTCTCATCAAATGAGAGCAAATCACCAAACCCAAGACAGCCAAACCACGAGACATTGTTACCAATCAAGGTAACTCACCTCTAATGAGGTCAGACTGAGACTTGCCCAGCATGCATTCTTTCGACAGAGATCATAGCAGAGACATTTCGTTCAGGGAAGTCACAAAGATTCCGTTTTGCCAAGTTTCACACTCTTTGGATTGACATTTCTGTTTTCCAGTGCGTTTTCCGGTTTCAAAACGAGATTCAGGCGGTTCAACCCGACGGAAATCCATGACATCCCACGAATCTCCTTAAACATCAAGTGCTCAGGCATTCTTTTGGTATCAACAGAAATTGATGTGCTCCTCGTGAGTTTTGATTATTCTCAAGACTGCTTCAAATTTTGACTTGGAGCAAACGCCCCAGGTGGCAGTGTTGGTCGTGAGCGGAATCGATCCATCAGGAGTCATTAATGCTTACCGTAACGGACGATCGATATGCCCGGCCTGCTATCGGATTCACCCGCCGCGACTTCCTCCAGGTGGGATCTCTCGGGGCTGGAGGTTTTACCCTCGCTGATCTGATCTCAATGGAAGCCATTTCCACCAACGATCGAGTTGCTTCTCGCGATGAGCGTCATCAAGGAAGTGATCGCCGATCCGTGATCATGATTTGCAACCTCGGTGCTCCCAGTCAGTTGGATACCTTCGATCCAAAACCAGAGGCACCACGCGAAATTCGCGGCCCATTTTCCACAATTCAGACTGCTTCTCCCGAGATCTTTTTGACAGAGATTCTGCCTCAGCATGCGGCGATTGCAGAGAAGTTTTCGATCATCCGCAGTTGTTATCACAACGCACCTGCCTTGCACGATGTCGGTTGGCAATATCTCCAAACTGGACGATATTCAACAGGTAGTTGGCAGTCGCCACATGTCGGGAGTGTGGCAAGCTACCTGAAGGAAAAGCGGGCTGGTTTGCCACCATTTGTCGTACTTCCCGCAAGAAGGGATGCTGGTCGAGATCCTCGTGCTGATCAACAAACCGGTCGCTTTTTAGGCAAAGCTTATGATCCATTGGTCTTGAATGATGACCCTTCACTTCCCCATTTCAGCGGAGCAGAGAGGAACGTTCCTCCTTCGCTCGGAACTGTGAAATTGGATCGTCGCCAGAAGTTGCGTTCAGTGGTGGAAAGTTCGCTTTCTCAGTTTGAAAAGAGTGAATCGGCCACTCAGTTGGGCAGTCATGGTGAAGCGGCTTTTCGATTGATCAGCAGTCCGGAGGCTCGGGCCGCATTTGATCTGGCCAATGAGCCAGACGCGGTGCGAGACCAATATGGCCGAAGTCGATTCGGTCAGTCGTGCCTGCTTGCCCGTCGCTTGATTGAAGCGGGAGTACGCTTTGTCACGATCAATACGTTCTTGAATATCGAAACTGAAATCACCTGGGATGTTCACGGCACACACCCGTTTGCCTCAGTCGAGGAAATGAAAAGTCTGATTGCACCCATGTACGATCAAGGCTATGCCACTCTGATTCGAGATCTCGAAGAACGGGGCATGCTGAATGACACTCTGGTTTGCAATCTGGCTGAGTTTGGCCGAACGCCTATGATCAACTCGGCTGGCGGGCGAGATCATTGGACGAAGTGCTGGAGCGTGGGCTTTGCCGGTGGTGGAGTGCAGGGCGGAAGGATTGTCGGAAAAAGCGATGCATTGGGCGGGTCTCCCATCGAACGGCCCGTCTCACCGCCAGAAATTCTCGCGACGATTTACCATAGTCTGGGAATTGATATTGAGCATCCACTTCCAGGGCCAGATGGATCGTCGTTTCCTCTGGTCGATGGCCAAGCCCAACCTGTGATGGAACTCTTCGCTTGAATGGATGGTCGGGTCACAACAATGGCCCCCGCAGTTCGCAACAGAGTCTGCCAGGGAGTTTGAAAAAGATCGGCTCGTGATCATTCACGAGGAGTTGCTGGTGCAGGTGGCCAAGTCCTGGGGGCAGGCTGAGTAGCATCCTTGTCTTGCGGGGAAGTTGGCGGTGGCTGAGTTTCCAGGCCTTGCACTTCAAAGATCGATAGCGATTGATCCTTGCTGACAGTGATCAGTCGATTGGCTGATGGACTCAGTGCCACTCCGGTAATCTGAGATGTGTGGGATTCATCCAGGGCCAGTTGGTCGCCCGAATCGACAGTCCAGATGTGAGTTTCGTTCTTACCGGCAAATCGCCCCCCTGAACCTGTAATGGCAATAGGGAGCCGGGGAGATTGACTGGTCGCGGTGACAATTCTTCGAACTGGTCGGGCATGGCCACCATAAAAGCCTAATGGCTGTCCGTCTTTGGTCTGAAAGACAAAACACTTCTCATCGAGACCACCGCAAATCAGGAAATCACTTTGAGGTGTGAATTGAATCGCCAGGACAGGGCGTTCAAATCCCGTCAGCTTGTGAAGCACCTCACCAGTGGTCGCTTCTCGAAGAAACACTTCGCCAGCTTTGAAGGCTCGAGTCTCATCGCCTGCCGATGTCGCCAACCATTCACCAGAGGGAGACCAGGCCACGCTGGTGACCGGGAAACCGTGATCAATCAGCATTAACTGGCGCTGGGCCGTTTCAACCAGAAAGACTCGGGTGGCTTCATCGTCACAGGCCGTTACCAGTTGTTTCCCATCCGGGCTCCACGCCAGATCCAGCACATAACCACGGTGGCCGGGAAGTGTTTTCAGCGGTTCCAGAGTAGGGTTTCCATCTGTCCCTGCGTTAACTTTCAATAGCTGTACGGATTGGTAACTTCCAGCCGCCAGCGTCGATCCGTCTGGTGAAAACGCGAGTCCACGCACTTGACCTGCGGGCCAGTTCCAAGTGTGAAGTTTGGAACCGTCCAGATGGGTCAGCAGGATCGATTTATCGAGTCCCACTGCAATCCACGGCTGGTGTGGATGTGCTGCGACAGAATAGGCTGGCCCATCAAGTTTTACCGTTTTGACCGACTTCAGCTTGATGGTGGGGAGATCCTGAGCCTGCGTTTCGAGGGCGCAGAGCATCACACCGAATCCGGCAATGAGCCAAAGCAGCCAGCGTTGATGGGTCATCACAAAGGGAATCCTTTTTCGTGTGGCAATCGTCCGTTGATTCGAAGTGATCACGAGTTGATATCCGGCGTCTTCCCGCAATCAGTTTTCCAAATTGCCGTTGGGCGGATAGTCAATCAATGAATGACAGACCATCTGTACTTCAAACCGACATGGTCGAAGTTGCAAGTTGAATTTCGTGAGATCAAGTTTCAATGGATCAAGTTTTACCGGTATCGAAGATTTCGAAAGTCAAGGCATGCCCAGACTGATTTCGCATTCTCACTCACCCAAGATGCCGTCAGGAATGTCAAACAATTCTACCAATATCGATAACCACGCATGTGATGCTGAAACGCCTTGACCCTGCAAGTGTGCAGTTTACTCTCAGAAGAACTGAAAGGGATCGTCTGCATGGCCAGAAGTTCATTTCCGGGAAAAACCATGGCTGAAGTGATTGCAGGTTTCCTGTAAGATCGGAATGATGAAGGCTGTATGAAGCTTGGATCATGCTCAAAGACTGAAGTTGGTCGGTTCATTTCGTTGATGAGTTGAACACATCAGCTGCTGAGCCTGAGCTATGGATTGAAGCTGTGTGAATACAGCCGGGAAACTTGAAGCTGCAAACTTCTCAATGGCAATTCAATTGTGATTTGGAAAAATTGCTCGAGTGCTTCGAGATTCGACTTTGATAATGTTTTGACGGTACAAGGTTTGTCAGTAATAGGTTTGTCGGCTCAATCTTTGTTCGATTGAGTGTGGATAATCCTGATGATTCGAAATGTCTGGTTGACTTCTAACGGGAATCCAGCGACATGGCGGAATTGCATCACGAGTGCGGTGTAGCGGCGATCTACCACTTGCCTGGATTGGTGGAGAGCCCGCTGGCACCGCGACAGGGAGCAAGTCATACCTCGTGGCATATGCCGCGACTTTTGCTGGAGATTCAAAACCGAGGGCAACTGGCCGCCGGGATGACGTCGTACGATCCCGAAAGTGCCCAGATTCTGGAAACCCACAAAGATGTGGGGACGGTTTCAGAAGTTTTTGACATTCAGCATCAGGATCGATATCTCCCCTTGATGCAAAGGCTCAAGGGGCCGGCAGCCATCGGGCATGTTCGTTATGCGACTTGTGGCAAAGAAGACCGCTGTTATGCCCATCCTTTCGAGCGGACGCATATCGAGAAGAACAAGTGGTTTTCGTTTGCCTTCAACGGGCAGATTGCCAACTACACACAGTTGATGGAAGAGATTCAGGCCAAGCGGGAGTTTCATCTCGCCCGACAGACCGATACTGAAATTCTGATGCACCTGATTTCGCAGCAGCTTTCCGGTGACCGCCGCCCCTCGCTGGTCGAGCTGTTGACTGAACTCTCCAAAAAGCTGGATGGGGCTTACAACATTGTCTTTCTGAATGCACTGGGTGAAATGTTTGTCGCCCGTGATCCACTGGGGCTGCGGCCACTGTGCTACGCCATCGAAGGGCCCATGTTCGCCGCCGCCAGTGAGAGTGTGGCCCTGTCGAATCTTGGCTTTCGCAATGAGAACATTCACACGCTGGCCCCTGGCCATGCTGTCATTATTCAAAACAATCAGATCGAAGTGAAAAAATTTGCCGAATCACCCAAGACGGCGCATTGCTTCTTCGAGTGGATCTATTTCGCCAACGTGGCCAGTACGCTTGATGATCGCAGTGTTTATCTCTCGCGGAAAGCTCTTGGCGAAGAACTTGCTGCCCTCGAAGATATCGAGCGTGGTGACGACCTGATCGTGGTTCCTGTTCCTGATACTTCGAAAGCTGCCGCTGACGCAATGGCTTACAAACTGGGGGTGCCCAGTCTCGAAGGGCTGATTCGTAATCGATACATCGGGCGGACGTTTATCGAAGGCAAAGATCGCGCCGATAAAGCCCGGCTCAAGTACACGCCTCTTCGTGAAGTTCTCGAAGGGAAGCGGGTGCTGCTGGTCGAAGATACCATTGTTCGCTCCACGACAATGCAGGTGCTGATTTCGCAATTGCGTGAGCGTGGCGGTGCCAAAGAAGTTCATGTTCGCGTCGCCTGCCCCCCCATTGTGGCGCCTTGTTTCTACGGGATCGATATGTCATCGATCAGCGAGCTCTTCGCACCTCGATTTATTCAGTCGAATGCCGAACTGACGACGGAAGTTCAGGCAGAGATGGCTCGCGTGCTGGGGGCCGACTCTTTGCGATATCTGCCATTGCCTGCCATTGCTCGTAGCCTGGGCATGTCGGAAGGGAAGCTGTGCCGGGGTTGCTTGACGGGTGAATACCCCACACCGATGGGTGAGCAGCTCTATCAACTGGCTGTGGATGATGCCGCCAAGAAGCGACAAGGGATCCACGTCGCCCCTCGCAGAACTTACGAACAGACCCAGGTTGTCGCTTGTTCGACCAACTAAGACTTGCTTTGTTGATCGACATCGCCACACGTCAATGGGAGCAGATTTCTCCCTGACGATGGAGACGGTCAACCGTGAGGTTGAGCTCCGCCTGTCTGGGCTTGTTGTCTCCTGCCGTCGGTGAGTGATCTTTCTTTCGATGAGGATGTTTCAAGGTTTTGAAACTTTGTATTCTCATTGTGGAATCGGCAGGCTGGGGCCTGTCTTTCGAATTGGAAAGTGTCCCGAATCATGACTTCATCACGCCCCTTCGCACACCTGCATTGTCACTCACAGTTTAGCCTGCTGGATGGTGCGACAAGACTCGACGGTCTGATCAAAAAAGTTAAAGCTTCGGGGATGAACTCCGTCGCGATTACCGATCATGGGAATCTGTATGGCGCGCTCGACTTCTATCTGATGGCCAAAGGGGCTGGCGTTAACCCCATCCTGGGGATGGAAGCTTACATTGCTCCCGGGTCACGACTCGAAAAGTCCGGGGCCTCTCGTATGAAAGAGGCCAGTTACCATCTGACACTGCTGGCCATGAACCGAGTGGGATTCCAGAATCTTGTCAAACTTTCGTCCAAGGCATTCATTGAGGGCTTTTACTACAAGCCCCGCATCGATAAAGAAATTCTGGAAGCTCACAGCGAAGGATTGATTTGTCTTTCCGGTTGTGCGGCTGGAGAGCTTTCGCAGCATTTACTAGGTGAGCGATTCGAAGAGGCCGAGAAGCTGTGCCACTGGTATTCGCAGACATTTGGCGACCGCTTTTTTATGGAGATTCAGAACGCGGGATATCAGATCCAGCGGGATTGTCTCGAACGGACGGTCGATCTGGCGAAGAAAATGGGCTTACCACTCGTCGCCACCAATGACGCCCACTATCTGAATACCGAAGATGCCGCTGTTCAGGATGTCCTGCTCTGTGTGAATACGAAGTCGGAACGCAGTGACCCGAAGCGGATGAAAATGGAGGGTAACCAGCTCTTCGTTCGCACACCCGAGGAGATGTACGCGGCATTTGAGGGTTTCGAAGATGCCGTCGCGAGGTCACAGGAAATTGCTGATCGGGTCGATATTGATCTCGACCTGAAGACCAGGCACTTTCCTGTCTTTACCACGCCTGAAAACAAACGGGATATCGATTATCTGCGAGAACTGTGCGAAGAAGGTCTCAAATGGCGTTATGGCGAAGAGAATATCCGCCAGGAGCATCGCGATCGACTCGCTTTCGAGCTGAGTGTGATCGAGAAAATGGGCTATCCCAGCTACTTCCTGATTGTGTGGGACTTTGTTCGATTTGCTATCGAGAAAGGGATTCCCGCCAGTGCGAGAGGTTCGGCGTGCGGTGCTCTCGTCGCCTATGTGCTAGGGCTGAGTCATGTCTGCCCCATCAAGTACGATCTCCTCTTTGAACGCTTTCTTGATCCCAGTCGTACCGAGCCACCGGATATCGATATCGACTTCTGCCGGGATCGAAGGCAGGACGTGATTGACTACACCAAGGCCAAATACGGCGAAGCGAATGTTTCACAGATTGGCACCTTTGGAACATTGAAGGCCAAGGCCGCCATTCGCGATGTCGGCCGCGTGTTGGCAGTCCCACTGAAGCGTGTGGATGAGATTGCCAAGCTCGTCCCCGAAGAACTGGGTATTGAGTTAAAAGAGGCGCTAGAGAAAAGCAGTGATCTGAAAGCGGCCTACGATACAGACCCGCAGATTCGCGAGCTGTTTGATTACGCCATTCAACTCGAAGGCCTGGCCCGCAGTGCTGGCACTCATGCCGCAGGTGTGGTGGTTTCTGATCGTCCGATTTCCGACTACGTGCCACTGCAGACCATCAGTGGCAAGACAGACCTTGTCACGCAATGGGAAGGGCCCACAGTCGAGAAGGCCGGTCTTCTCAAAATGGACTTTCTCGGCCTGCGAAATCTCACAATTCTTGATAAGGCCGTCAAGAACGTTGCTCTTCATCGGGGAGTAACCATCGACCCAGTGAAGTTGCCACTCGATGACAAGGAGACTTACGCGCTTCTGCAGCGTGGTGAAACCAAGGGGATCTTTCAGCTCGAATCGGGCGGCATGCGCGACCTGCTGACCAAGATGAAGCCTGATAGTTTTAACGACATCATTGCAACATCGGCGCTTTATCGCCCTGGGCCACTGGAAGGTGGCATGGTGATGACTTATGTCGAAGTGAAGCATAAACGGGCACCGTTGCCGCGTGTTCATCCCATCATGGATACCATCCTGGATGAAACGTACGGCGTGATGGTTTACCAGGAACAGGTGATGCGAATTTTGAACCGGCTGGGTGGCATCGAATTGCCTCAGTCGTATCAGTGCATCAAAGCCATCAGTAAGAAAAAACTCGAGACAATTGCCAAGTATAAAGCTCAATTTGTGGAGGGATCGCAGAAGAACGGCTTGCCGGAGGCGAAAGCCACCGAACTGTTCGAAATGATCGAGAAGTTTGCCGGCTATGGCTTCAACAAATCTCACAGCACGGCCTATGCCGCAGTAGCCTACCAGACCGCTTTTTTGAAAGCGCATTATCCCGCAGAGTTCATGGCAGCGCTTCTTTCGTGCGAAATGGAAGACACCGACCGGATTAACGAGCATATTGATGATTGCCGGCGGATGAACATTGAGATTGTGCCGCCCGACATCAATCACTGCGATGTGGAATTCACGGTTCGCGGGCCACGTCAGGTGGCCTTTGGATTAGGAGCCATCAAAGGTGTTGGTGAGGCGACCACGCAGGCAATTGTCGAAGCTCGACAGTTGAAAGGCCCTTTCACCAGCATTTTTGATCTGTGTGAACGTGTCGATGCCAAGAGCCTGTCGAAGGGTTCATTGGAAATTCTCGTAAAGGCTGGGGCACTTGATAGTATTTCGCCGAAACGCGCTTCCCAGTTCGCGTGTATTGAGCGGGCTGTGCAGGCGGCACAGTCGCTACAGAAAGACAAAGCCCGGGGGCAGAAGAATCTGTTTGGCGGTGATGAAGCGGATTCTCAGCCCGGTGAAAGCACTTCGTCGGCGACACTTCCCGATGTGCCTGAATGGTCACATCGAGAAAAACTGGCTTATGAGCGAGAAGTTTTGGGATTTTACCTGACATCTCATCCGCTCACCGAGCAGGCCGAAACGATCGGTCGATACACGTCTTATCAGGCGATGCAACTGGCCGAACTTGAGGATGGTGTCGAGGTGATGCTGGGAGGGATGGTTTCCTCTATTAAGAAGGCCACCACAAAGAAGCCCAGCCGTAATGGGCACAGCCGGTATGTGAACTTCGATCTGGAAGATCCGACAGGTGTGGTGCGGTGCATTATGTGGCCTGAGCAGTATGCGGTGGCGGGCGAAAAAGTCGTTGCGGATGAGATTCGCTTCGTTAAGGGAAAGGTCGATAAGCGGAGCCGTGAGCCGAACGTGGTGATTGACCAGATCTGGACGATGGCCGAAGTGGAGCGGGATTTTACCAAAGCACTGGCGATCAAGTTCCAGCGGGGGATTCACGATGCGGCTGTGATTCAGCGAGTCAAAGATCTCCTGGGCAAATATCCTGGCAAATCCGAAGTGATCATTGTGGTGGATACCATCGATGAGGCGGATCCTGATCAGCGGTTGAGATACACGGCCCTTAAGCCCTTACCAATCAAGGTTTCGTGCAATCAGGATTTACGCGAAGGGCTGAATGATGCACTGGGCGCAGGAAGTGTCTCTCTGGTAGCCGAACGCCGAGGGATGTCGCGTTCGGGAAGTATTGGAAGGTAGAGATGACGGGAACTATCGTGGTGACTTCTGAAGCGAACCGCTGAGCGTCTGAGACATTAGATGCACCGTCGGCTGGCGATCACACGCTCGAACAATGTCTCAATGCGGGGGATCCCTGCTTCGTATGAGAATCTGCTGCTGACGTAGGCTCGCTGTGATACTGCTTCCATTTCTGGCGATCGAGCAAGTGAGGCCGCTTTCTGAACGGCATCTGCGATATCGAGGGGGCTTTCGACAGGTATGAGAGTGCCGTATTGCCCATCTTCGAGAATTTCCCGCGGGCCACTAGGGCAATCGGTCGCCACAACTGGAATTCCACAGGCAAGTGCTTCGATGAGCACGCACCCAAAACCTTCGTACCGCGAGGGGAGCACAAACAGGTTTGCTGCTCGGTAAAACGGGTAGGGGTTCGATTGATAACCATGCCACTTGGTGTACTGTTCGAGACCAAGGCTAACAGCGAGTTGATGCAATTCATTTTTCAGTGGGCCATCGCCCACAAAATGCCAACGTAAGTTTTTCAAACCTCGTTGATTCACGAGAATGTCGATAGCGGCCAACGCGATGTCGATGCCTTTTTGTTCGACAAGGCGTCCGACAGTCACGACATGGAAATGATCGACTTCAAAATCTGGCCCGGGGGCAAGCGATAATTCGAGAGCCTTCTCGACGTCGATCATGTTAAAGATGACTTCAATCTTCTCGGGAGGAACCGCGAGATCAGCGATTAAGCCACGTTTAACTCCGTCAGAGACAGCGATGACAGCATCGGCAGATGCATAGGCCTGGCTTGCTTTCTGCAACTCGTCAGCCGGATGACCGCCTGAGTAGAAGTGAACTTCACTCTGAGGATCAATCACTGCTACCGAAACGCGGGGAACTTTTGTTTTGAAAGAGGCTTGTGCTGCATCAAGTGTCGCCAGATAGCAATGATCGTAAACGAGATCAATTTTCCTGCGATGAATTGTTTGAGCCAAGTGGCCGATTCTTGATTGCTCTGTTCTTCCCCAGAGATGATCCCACTTCGAGCGAATCGTGCCTGCATACCCATCCCAGAACGAGTGGATCGGAATATCAGTCGGGAGCTTTTCCAGGAGTTCTCCTTCACGGTGGGAGAGATAGAGTTCGAGTTCAAATCGATTTCGGTTCAGTCGATGCAGGATCTCGAAAAGTTGCTTCTCTGCTCCTCCTCCATGCATGGAGCCGATCACACACAGAACACGAATCCGAGATTGTTCGCTGCTCATACCCGGAGATTCCCAGGGGGCGATGAAGTTTCAAGAATTGATCGCTGAAATGCGATGGCATCCGACTCGACGGGGATCACTTCATAACCACCAGCATGCAGATGGTCGATGACCTGATGGTAGATATTGTCCGGCATGCCCTGGCTGTTTCGACTGTGTTCAAAACGAATCACGGTGGGACGAAAAGAGGAGAAGTCGATGGAGAGGATGATTTCGGCATCATAGCCTTCTGTGTCAATCTGCAAGAGTTCCACCGAGGAGAAACCCGTTTTCTCGACGAGTTCAGCTAACGATTGACACGGAACAGGAACCTCTTCGATAGCAGAGTCGGGAATACCCAGTCGGTGCAGATGTGAACGATCGAAAGATGAGATCCCGATCGCCCATTCGGGGAGTGTTCCTAAACTGCTGCTGCGGACACGGTGCAGGGGCATGGTTGTGGCAGAATTATGGATCGCGCAGTTGATTGGACGAATTCCCTGGCAAGCTGCATAGGTACGACATAAAGCGGCATAAAGATCGGGCAAAGGTTCAACAACCACCCCCTCAATTGTGGATGAATTGGCCTTGATGAAATCATGAATCGGGTCAAATCGCATTCCGTCGCAGGCGCCAATCTGAATGAAACGAAAAAGCTTGGAACGGTGCATTCTATGCCACAACAAAGCTTCAAAATCGAAGAACTGATCGTTATCGGTACGCCGGATTTTCAGGCCACACCACTCAAGTAAACGTTTGATAATGATTCGTGCTTTAGCAGGCATGACGACAGCTTAGGATGAGGAGAATTGAATTTGAGCAAACAGCAACTCTTCTCAATATGGAAGGTCACGGGGCAGTTGACGGCAAGCGTTCATTACTAATAAGGGAATTTTAATGAAATTGCATGCCGCGGAGCCAAAATCGAATGAGCCCAAGTGTACATGAAAAGGTCTCATTTTTACGCCATATGCTCACGAGAGGTTCAACGCGGAAGCGAGTTGATGGTACATTTCGGCCTGAGGCAAAGAACAGGACGTTCATCAGGAATTGGCCCCAGGCGATGATTTGGGTTTCCACTGATTGGCACGCTCATTACGCGCTGCTTGACTCGCTGTTTCGACAATCCTCGCATGACGAGTCTGTGGCCTTTTGGCATTGAGAATCCATTCGAGAATGCCGCGTCTGGCCGAAGGAGGGAAAGCTGCAAAGTTCGCCGACGAACCAGGCCAGCGGGCGAATTCCTCGGCAAGATCATCCGGCACTTCGAGTTCATCGACTGTCGTCAGCTTATCCCAACTGCCATCCTCTTTGGCCGCTTGAATTCTGGCCATGCCTGCTGGAGCTAGAAGTCCCTGTTGTTCGAGACGGTGGATACGTTCTTTGTTGACTTTCGACCAACCGCTTTTGGGCTTTCGGGGAGAGACATAAAGCATTGTGCGGGTTTCGTCGAGTTTTCGTGGAAGGCTGTCGATCCACCCGAAGCAAAGCGCTTCCTCGACGATGGCATCATAGCCCAGCCATTCGTGATGCCGGCCTTTTTTGTAGGTGATGAGCCAGACGCCTGTCGATGCGAGGTGATGTGTTTGCAGCCACGCTCGCCACGCATTGCGGTTCTCGCAATGGATCGAGTTTTCGGGTTCGAGCTTGCTTTCCAATGAAGCAAGGGCTGGCTTTGAGGCCTTCGGTGAGCGGCCAGAAAATGCCATGATCGATGATCTCCGCGATGTGCTGATTCATTTTAACGTCGGAAGAAGTTGATCATCCAGTTGATCAATCGATTCAGCAGGCTGATGATGTTTGGTGAATACAAGCCCCAAATCAGACCAGCCAATGGCCCGAGGACAAGACCCGAGAGAAGATAAGCGGGAGCACTCCAGAGATAAATCATCGAGGCAGCAATTGTTGCTTCTCCACCACGTGGCCAGAAGAGTTGCGTGGGGATCGCCAGTACAAGCCATGCGATGACAGGACCAATGATCAGGCCCAGGAATCCGAAGATCATTCCACGAAACCAGTCAGGTTCGTTCACGGATTGACTCACTCCATTTGAGCAGTTTCAGGCAGGGTGAGGAAACATGTTACCCTCTTTGATCTCAACAACTCGGCAGAATCACAGATTAGCTGGCTCGCACCACTTCAATATGGTCTGCCTGTTCAGGATCAGTGAGCGGAAAGTCGCTGCGGCTGTGTGTGCCGCGGGTTTCTTCGCGCTTCATGGCGGCATGAATCACCGTCCGGGCGACGAGGAGCATGTTCTGCAGTTCCCAACCGGCAACCGTCGAGAATTCCCTGCGGCCCACGTACCGATCCCAGAAATCGACCTGATGCAAAGCCGCCAGCAGATCGGCTGCATTTCGCTCGATCCCCACGTTACGCCACATTTCACTGGTGAGTGAATTCAGCAGGTCGTCGACGCGGAGAGGTTCTTCGATGTTTTCCGCCGGCGAACGAGGCGACGAATCAATCGTATGGGCCGTAAAGACATCCGACTCAGACAGGGCAGCATTCGAGGCATTGCGCCCAGCCCGGAGACCGAAGACCAGTCCTTCCAATAAGCTGTTACTCGCTAATCGATTGGCTCCATGGAGACCCGTGCTGGAAACCTCGCCGGCAGCGAATAACCGGGGCAGAGATGTTCGTGCCTCGAGGTCGGTTTTCAGACCGCCAATCATATAGTGGGCACCGGGACGAACAGGAATCTGATCTTTGGCCAGATCGAGGCCGAAATCGGAGCAGACCTGGCTGATGTGCGGGAACCGTTCGCGAACAAGCTGCACGGGCAGGTGACTCAAGTCGAGGTAGACGCAATGGTGCCGCGTTTTTTCCATCTGTCGGGTAATGGCCCGGCTGACATCATCGCGTGGTGCCAGTTCGAGCAGCGGGTTGTAATCGGCCATGAAGCGATATCCATGACAATCCCGCAGGTAAGCTCCCTCACCTCGAACCGCTTCGGAGACGAGATGGCGCGAGCCACCCGCGATGTAAAGAACCGTGGGGTGGAACTGCATGAATTCCATATCCCGAAGAACAGCACCGGCACGGAAGGCCATGGCCTGTCCATCCGCCGTGGCAATATCCGGATTGGTCGTTTCGCGGAAAAGTCTGCCCGCACCACCCGTCGCGAGAATTGTCTGTTTGGCCCAGACGAAGGTTTTGCCGTGATTTGGGTTCCAAACGAGGGCACCGCGGCATTCGCGATCTCTGGTGAGCAGGTCAATCGTAAAGGTTTTTTCCCAGATATCGACGTTGGGTAAAGCACGAACTCGATCAATAAGTGCCCGCATCACTTCTTTCCCGGTCGCATCTCCTAAGGCATGGACGACGCGCCTGTGGCTATGGCCACCTTCCTGAGTCAGGGCAATCCCACCACCGGCCACTTCATCGAACCTGGCACCCATGCCGACAAGCTCGAGGATTCGCTCAGAGGCTTCCTGGACAACTGTATCGACAACGACGGAATCGCAAAGTCCCTTGCCAGCCGTCATGGTATCTGCCGCATGATTCGCGATGTCGTCGTAGGGATCGAACACACCGGCAATGCCACCTTGCGCCCAGGCACTATTCGAGTTGTAGACCTGGTCTTTGGTCGCCACAACGACTTGTAATGAGGGATCGATGGCCAAGGCCGCCCGCATGCCGGCAATGCCTGCGCCAATGATCAGTACATCGGTGAAAAGGTGAGGAATTCGTTTGGGATCGAACTCCACCAGGTACCGCCGCTTGGTTTCGAGTTCGATGGGGCCGATGTTGCTCATGCAGTTCCAGTATGTTCGTTGAGAGCTTGGTTTCTATGAAGAGATCCCCGCGAGGAACAGGTTCTCGACGACGAGGAATGTTCTCTTAGCCCAAAGAATTGTTTCCAGAATCTTAACGGATTGAGAGGAGTTGACCGACTCCAGACGAGGGTTTCCGGGAAGATATCTTTGGGGACTTCGAAATAGGCAGGAAGTGATGAATTTGACATAAGTCAACCTTGAAGAAGCGGCAGATTCAAGAACCACTTGACTTTACGTCATAATGCGAACTACATTTTGAGCGTCCGTGTCATGGACTGACAACCGCTTCACATTAGCCGTTTCCAGCTTCGGGAGGCCTCGAACGTGACAAAGAAAGAAATTGTCAAAGCGATCTCCGACGAGATTGGGCTGACCCAACTCAAAACGAAAGAGATTGTCCAGAAGACGTTCGACGCCATTGTGGAGACTCTGGTGGCGGACGGACGCATTGAACTTCGCAACTTTGGTGTCTTCGAAGTGAAGAAGCGTGCAGCCCGTAAGGCTCGAAATCCCAGGACGGGCGATAAGGTCTTTGTTCCCGAAAAGTTCGTGGTCACTTTCAAGCCCGGGAAAGAGATGGAAGAAAAGGTGCGGCAGCTGGAAGAAGCTGCTGCCCGTGAAGCCATGGCTCGCCACGAACAGGAACAGGCTGCTGAACGCGCCGCTGAGCAGGTTGCGGCAATTCCTGCTCCAGTTGCAGCAACTCCTCCACCGAGCTATGCCGAACCTGCTGCTGCCATCAGCCCAGTTCCAGCCCCGTTGCCTTCAGTCAATGGGCATGAATCGGGTATCAGCGAGACCGCAGTTCCCGGCACTTCCCAAGACTCAGGGCAGGTCTGATGCGTAATTAAAGACGCCTGACGTTTCCTGCCTTATCCTGTCATCAGTACAGAGAACCGCTCGAGAGAGCGGTTTTTTCGTTTTCTGATCAAGCCACAGTTGCCAGTGGCGTTCGAGCACTGATGCTTAGGGAGATCGTGTGTCGAAACAGGCTTCCAACAGGCAGAAACTGCATCAATGTGAAAACGTAAGAGCAAAGAATGCCTAAAGATAAACGTTTTGCGCGAATACGACGACTTTTCCAAAGTTAACGGGGAATTGCGTCGATAACTCCCAGCAGAACGAGAGCCATTCAGGGCGGTAAGGAGCTGCCCTGCAGGCTGTCTGATGCACGCGGTGTGTCGGACAATTTCCCAGGGAGGGGAACATGCGGACTCGATTGTTTGCCGGACTTTTACTGCTTGCAGCCACCACCTTTCAGGTGGGATGCATAGTTCCTATTTATTCGTCTTCACCAGACGTTCGAGCCCGCCAGCTGATCTACGTTTCGGAAGGCTATCGCCATATTCCGGAAATCTGGGATCGCGTCTGGGGCCTCGATATGCCTGATCTGGCGACACCGTATCGCACCCATGGCGGTATATTCTAAAGTCGCTCTGCTGATGACTGCCGTATGCTGAAGGCTTTTTTGCCCTCGGCTTGCACATGCGACGGCTTTCACATTGAAGCAGCCTGTGACATCGAATCAGCCACGCGTCATCAATCGTGATGATGTTGATGAATCGCTATTAATCAGCATGGCTCATGGCTTTGCCTTTTCAGGTTTTGCTGCGTCAAGCTGGCTATGAAAAAATGATATGCCCGTCTCGGAATGGTTCCGTGACGGGCATATTCCATTTTCGCCGAAGGTCTACGGCTGTTGGCAAGCGTTCCTGTTGCCGGTGCTATCGGAAAATCTCGACACAAAGCCGTTCTAGGCAAAGCGGCAGAAATTGCCTATAGTCGCGTTTAGGCTTTCTCAGTTCTTCAGGGAGATGGCAGGAAGCCCTGTGCAGAAGGAACTGCCCGATGGATCGCCCGCAACTGTTTTCGATGTTGACGATTGGTTTACTCATCCTGTCAGGACAACTTTTCTCTGGTTGTGCTGGTGAAGGCCGCTATCTCACGCTGATGCCCAGGCCTATCGCCACAGAACGGAAGGCGTCTGAAATACATGACCCTTACCCTGAAAAGTATGTCGCCCCCGATACTTTTAACCGCCCGAGAGCATTCATTGCTCCGCGTACCGACGAACGCCAGTCATTCGATCTCCGTTCGATCCAGGCGACAGTTGGCCAGGCACGCCCAGGTTCTCCCTTTGCTGAGCAGCCGGTGCCCTATCAGAAACCAGAAGCAACTCCTCGATTGGTCTACGAACAAAGGCAGTTTCCCGGGCCTGATGGTGCCGCCACTATGGTCGCACGGCCTGACGGTGGTTTTCCGTCCAGTCGAGCGGCCATGGTTGCTGCTCCGCCTGTGGCGACAACTGCGAATGGCATGGCCGTTGATCCTTTCTGAGGGGCGTGGCCGGAAGCGAGATTTTTCGCCGGCAGTCATGATCTATTTGCTGGCGATCTCATTGGTCTTTGGGGGAAGAGTCGCTTCAGCGCAAGTGCCTGAAAGATCACCAGCGGATGTTCAAATTGAAAAACCTCTCCCACGTCGGGATACCATCGAGATCGATGCCCGTAAGCTGCTGACACCCGCGACAGACGCCAGCATTAATAAAGGGCTGGCTTTTCTTGCTGCCCGCCAGCATACCGATGGTTCGTTTGGTTCCGGGTCAATTTATCGGAGAAATGTGGCAGTCACCGGGTTGGCAGGGATGTCGATGCTGGCTGCCGGCAGTACTCCCAGCCGCGGCAAGTATGCGACGGAAATCAAGCTGTCGATCGACTTCATTCTCAAGCACTCCAAGCCCTCAGGTTACATTCTTTGCGAGGAGAGTCCTTCGCATGGGCCCATGTACGGGCATGGCTTTGCAACACTTTATCTGGCGGAAGTCTATGGCATGACTCCTCAGGAAAATGTGCGCACAGCCCTGAAAAATGCCGTGAATCTGATTGTAGGCTCGCAAAATCCCGAAGGAGGATGGCGTTATGACCCGGATGGAAAAGATGCCGATATCTCGGTGACTGTCTGTCAGATGATGGCCTTGAGGGCGGCCCGAAATGCAGGGATTGCCGTCCCTCGGGAAACAGTCGATCGCTGTACCGAATATGTGAAGAAGTGCCAGAATGGTGATGGCGGATTCCGGTATCGACTGGAGCCCCGACCACAAAGCCAGTTTCCGAGATCTGCTGCAGCATTGGTGGCGTTGAACAGTGCCGGTATCTATGAAGGGCCGGAAATTCGCACCGGGATTGAGTACCTGCTGAGGTTTTCACCCAGAGCAGAACTCTTTCGCTATGAGAATCATTTCTATTACGGCCATTACTACGCAGTGCAGGTCATGTGGCATCGCGGTGGTGAGGGTTGGGAAAACTGGTACTCTGGCATTCGAGATGAACTCCTCGAGCGGCAACTCCCCGATGGAAGCTGGCCCGATTCGCTGATTTGTGCCGAGTATGGCACTGCCATGGCCTGTCTGATTCTGCAAATGCCCAATAACTATTTGCCAATCTTTCAGCGATAACGGGCCCGCCTGTGAACACTCGACTCCTGATCTTCAATGCTTTGATGCCCGTTTATCTGCTGGGCTCGATACCAGTCTGGAGTGCTGATCACGAACCCGCCTTGCCAGCTCGTATTCAACTCGTCAATGCGCAGGTGATTACAGCGCATCAGGTGCGAATGGATGGAAATGAGCTGGCGATCACTGCGGCTGATGGGACTCCATCGCGCTGGCCATGGAAAGAAATCGCTCGCATCGATTTTCGTTCTGAGTCGAAGGCAGCTTACGATGGGCTCCCTGTCCCTCAACACGAAATCTGGTTGACCAACGGCGACCGGATTGCCGCATTTGTCAAAGAGATACAAGACGAAAAACTCCAGATTGGCTGGGTTGAGCAGACCAAATGGCAGGCTGAGCCAATCCCGCTGGAATCGGTCGAAGTGGCTGTCCTGAAAGCTCCGACCAGTTCCTTTGCCAGAGCCAGTTTTCGCAGACGGATCCAATCATTGAGAGACGCTGCCGCTCGAAAGGACGATGTCGCACTTCTCTCCAATGGCGACGAATTCCCTGGCGAGTTCATAGAACTCGGTGCTGAGCAGGCGACATTGATGCGTTTGAAAGAATCGGTGCAGGTTCCTCGTTTTCGCATGGCGGCACTGGTCTTTAATGAAGAGCTACTGGTCGTACCTCAACCTGCGAAGCAGCGCTGGCGCGTGGTGACCAATGACGGTTCGGCGTTTACGGTGCGAGAACTTCGAACTGTCAATGGCGAAAAGGAACCTCCAGTAAAGCTCGAATTTCTGCTGATGACGGGAACTCGACTGGTAGTTCCTATGCAGGATATTCTGACCATCGAATTTGCTCCCGATTCGCTCCAATGGCTCGATGATCTGCCACTGGAATCTCATGCCTGGCACCCTTGGCTCCCGGCGACCGTTCAAGGCTCCTCAACGACCAAAAACATTCTTCTCACCAGACAGACAAGCAGGAATCGTCTCACGGGGATTCATGAAGGATTTGACGAAACCGCTTTCTGGTCACTCAGTATGTCTCCAGAAGCCGAGGTGACCTGGCGGTTAGCAAAAGGGGCATATCAACTCTCAGGCCGAGTCCATGTTCCGGGGGCCACCACACTTTCCGCTGCTGCCAAGGCCAGTATCGAGCAGAATGGAAAAACTCTCTGGGGCAGCCAGGAAATGAACCTCCAAAACAAATCGGAAGCGTTCCAGTTAGATTTCATCGTGACTGAGGAAGAAAAGCTGACTTTCAGAGCGAAGAGTGGCCCGGCGGGCGACCAGGGGATGCAATTGATCTGGAGCGATGTCTCGCTGCGGGTCAAGTAGCGGGATTTGAATCGTTAACGATGATTTGTGTGTATGCTTACAATTTGCACATGTTTCAGCTCGCTTGCTGATTGCGATGGACGATGTTCCGTTTGCTGCATTTCAGCCAGTTCACCTGTGGACGACCTTCGATCAATGCCTCTCAGACAGACCTCGTTGTGACTGAAAAAGAACTTTCCTTACAAGCGGGATCCAAGCTCATGCCATGGCTGCTCAAGCTGTGGCCGGGGTTGTTTTTTCTACTGACGGCGATCTGGTTGACGTGGCCCATGTCGGCAACGCTCTTGACGGCCATCCCGATCGGACTGGAAGGAGAGGCCACGGTACCGTTGTTTAATCTCTGGACCATCTGGTGGAACATTGATCAGTTAGGACACGGTTTTGCGGAGTATTGGCATGCACCGATCTTCTCACCGGCGCAGCTGACATTCGCACTTTCAGAGCCACAGCCCACCACGATGCTCTTAGCCCCCGTCTATGTCGCCACTGACTCCATGATTCTCTGCTACAACCTGGCTGTGCTGATTTTACTGGCAATGTGTGGACATGCGAGTTGGTCATTGCTCCGGTTGGTCCATGTTTCGTCTCCTCTGGCACTATTAGGTGGCTTACTCATCCAGCGACTTCCCTTTTCGTTCTGGCAAATGGGTGTGTTGCAGTTATTGGCACTGGCGGGGCCCCTCTGGACGATCTACTGGATTTTGAAATGTTGCCGGGAGCCAGGTTGGAGAACCTCTTTGGGTTTGGGCTTGAGTTTTGGATTGACGTACTGGTCGTGTAACTATTTTGGCTTGCTACTGAGTTTATCGATTGGGATCAGTGGGTTGCTGCTGTTCACCGCTGGCTGGTTTCTGCTCCCCGATTGGAGACGCTGGAAAGTCTGGGCCAGCCTGTTTGCAGCAGCAATACTGGCGGCCTGTTTGATCGGGCCGATGGCGCGTGTTCAGCAGGAAGCCGCCCGAGAAGAAAAGTGGCAAGCCGAGCGGCCGTTAGAACTCGTGCAGAATCTCTCGGCCCGGTGGAGTGATTACACCTGGTCACTCACAGCCCGACTGGGGGATTATCCCACAGCGATTGAGCCAGCCCGGCAAAACATCTGGCGCATGGGCTGTGGTGCTGTCGTGACGATCCTCGGCACATGGGGATTGGTCGTGGGTCTCTATCGACAGGATCGAAGGCTGCTGACTTGTACCGTGCTGACATTCAGTGTGGTTTCGCTGCTCCTTTCCTTTGGGCCGGAGTACGAGATTTTCGGTTGGTCGCCATCGTTATGGCTGCGCGATCATTATCCTGGATTTTCTCATTTGCGCAGCCCGTTTCGATTTGGCGCTTTTGTCCAACTGGGCTGGCACTTGTTGGCTATTCAAGGTGCGGAAGCATTTTCATTGGATCGCTGGAGATGGTTCCGAAAGTTGGTCGAAAGCGGGCCAGATCATGAGTTCGGCTGGCGACAGCTCAGCCTTCAGGCGCTGCTGACTTCGCCAGCCATCCTCGTACTGGGCTTGGCTGTTTATGAGGTCTGGCCGATGCCACAGGTCTGTCATCCTGTGCCGCAGGTTCATCCGACACCTCAGTGGATTGATGATCTCCGGCAGACGACGGAGCCGCATGAAGTGCTTGCTTGCTTACCATTTGCTAATGGAAGCGATGCCAGTGCGTATGAATCCACGACGCTGTGGATGTACTGGCAAACCCGGCATCACCGTCCCATGGTCAATGGTTACTCAGGTTTCTTTCCAGATGCCTATCTGGAATTGCGAGATGCCATGGAGACTTTCCCCAGCGAAGAATCGATGCGGCTGCTGACTCTGGCGGGAGTAAGATATCTGGTGATCGATACCAGTGTCTGTCCGGTCAACGATTGGAAAGAGATCGCCCTGTTTCGAGATCAGACCGAAATTTGCTTCGAAGATCCACAGGCGGGGATTGTGGTCTATCGCTACACGCCGCGGCTTTGAAGCGAGTTTTCTCAACAGCCTGATTGCGAGAAGTGAACTATTCCCGGTGAATCAGAATTGTTCTAGTAACCACCCGAGGAGGATCGTCTTGGTGCCGGACTCGCGGTCGAGTTGCTGCCAGAAGGATTACTGCTACTCGGATATCTGTCGCTCGGATAGCTGCTGCTCTCATAGCTGCTTCCGGGATAGTTGCCAGAGGTGGGGCGATTGAATGAGTCGGGCCAGCTTTCCCGAATGCTGCGATCCAGTTCGTCACGCATGCGGCCGACGGCAGGAGCAATCACCTGATCGCGGACAAAATCGCGAGTCACACTGGAGGCATCGAACAGGGGGGCATCGCCACCTTCCGCATTATCGCCCCACAAAACGGGCGAATAAGGACGGACTGGCTCACTGCGATAATTCGACTGACTTGTTGATTCGTAATTGCGGGGCGGTGCAAAGCGATCATCTGCAGAACTTCGAGTGGGGGCCGAGTAGGGGTTCTCGCGGGTGTTATTCGAACCGCCATAAGGATCGTAATTCCGGAAGCGATCCCGCGAGTTGTTTGCAGGAAGGTTTTGACGAGGTTGGGCAGCAGGAGGCTCAGAACCAGGATTAGCAGTCTGCCCCCAAAGTTGATCCCACATCTGTGTCAGCCGGCTGCTCGATGAGCCTTGAGAGACTGGTTGCGTGGGAACTTCACTGGAAGATCTGCGACTCCGATCCGTCAGTTCCCCAGGCTCTGGGCGAGCCGGTGAAGGACGAACTCCAGGGCGCGATCTGTTCCCAGAGTAGGCATTGCTGTCATCATTTCGATACGCAATTGAGTCAGTCTGGAATTCGCGGAGATAGGGCGAAAGGGTATTGCGAAATGTTTCGGGCATCAGGGGCAAAGCTTCCCCAATGATGAGTCGAGCAATCGAATGAGATTCCGTCTGCAGAATCATTTGGCGAGCAGCGGGTGAAACTGTGATGAGCAGGACAGTCACGACCACAGTGAGAATCACCCCTTTGACGGCCCCCAGCAGGAATCCCAGATGCTTGTCAAACTCGGCCAGCTTGAGTTTTTCGAGTGACTCCTTGACCGAGCGAATCATCAGGTAGACGGCCAGTGAGACTGCCACGTAAACGGCAATGAGTGCCAGAACATCGGCCAAAGGTGGGTCACCAAACAAAGGAGCCAGTGAAGGAGAAACTGGCCCTGCGACCATGTAGCCCAGAATTAATGAGGCGACGGGAGCCACCTGCCATGCGAGACCGCGCCAGGCACCCTGAATGGCCATACCGACCACAATCAGCAGCATCACGATGTCGTAAGTGGTCATGAGCAATGCCCTTGAATCTGGCGAACCAATTCCAGCTTTCGTTGCTGGTTTGCACCGAGGAGTCGTCGCCCGTTATCGGCGATGAACCTGAAAGCTGGAATCTGTAGGGAATCTGACAGAGTTTGTCCTTCTGATACAGAGCAGTTTGCACCAATTACAGCAGTTTCAGCGCCAACCGTTACTGAAATGATCCGGAGCGAATTCATCAGACTTGCGAACTTCTGACCAGGAGTCTGAACTTCGATTTTTTGTTGGATCGCGGGGAGGTGTCCATCTTTGCGATGGAGGCAAAGGCGCGGATTGTGACCAGGGGTCCATTGGCTGATCCCCGGTTGATCGAGAGGGAGTTCTCGCCCAGTCTCTCACAGGTGGTTGCTCTATGGTTGGAGATATTTCGCGTGAACTCCGGCTCTGTGGAGAGTTTCTGGGAGGAATCGCCGCGGATTTCTGGTTTGTTTCGTTTGTTGCAAAAGCCGAGATGGACGGGACGAAGCCAGCCATACGCTGTTTCACTTCGGGAGACGCATCACGCAGGACAAACAGTCCCAGCAGCAGGAGCATGCCGTAAGTGGCTGATGTAGCTGTGGGGTCGTTGCTGAAGAATTTGAGAGCTGTGCCAAAGGATTTTTTGAGAGTCGGGACAGCACCATTCAGATTGACACTCCAGATTTCATCCAGCACCAGATGAGTGGTGTAGCCCAGCATGACGGCGATGGTTTTATAGATACGAGCTCCATGCATATCGGCATCGCAGATCAAAAAACCAATCATTCCGGCAATGGCAATCGCGGGGATGCTGTGGAACATTCCCCGGTGAATCGTGAAACGCTTCAGAAGTGTTCCGATGGCAAAGCGAATAAATAGATAAAGAGGAATGCCCACCAGAACGAGTTGTTCGGCTGAGAGCCCTGATGAGATCAGGCGATTCATCAAAATCATCGGAATAATGGCGGCTGCAAAGGTGATCGTTTCCCGAGCAGGAATTCCAGAATCACTGTCGAGATCGGGCATCATTCCCGCAATGGTTACGAAGCCACCAGCCAGCAGGCAGGTGGGAACTGGCATTTGCAAGGTGTAGTAGCCCCAGTAGGCATACCCCGTGCCTACTGCTGCTGCGACGCCAATATGTGTCTGAAAGCCCGCCATGGAGCCATTCCGTTGGAGACACCAGATCGAGAATTCATATCAGTTGAGTTGGCTTGTCGAGCAATCGTGCCAGACTCCTTCTCGCACAGGACATAACATGCAAGATATATGCCGCTCACTTGGAATGGGTCAATGCAACTCTTTGCCAATTCAGGAGGTTATGGCGATGATCGGCAGTTTATGCCGGTGATGAGGTATGGCAGAAAGCAGCTTCATGCGCTTTGGGAGAAGGCAGGGCAGACACGGTTGAGCCAGTTTGTACTCTGTTCGAGGAACAACGCGTGGCAAGGTTCGAATTCGATGGTGTGAGCCGCCTCTGCATACCACTGGAGTTCGTGGGGAAGTGGCGAATGTTGAAGTTCTTTCTGGAAAAGAGCTTGAGTGCGATGGCTGTCAATTATCTGATCCTGGCCGGCCAAAGCGAGGAAGACGGGTCTTTGAGGATGGCTCAGCCCCTGGAGCGCCAGCGGCCCTAATTGATGGTGGTGCCAGAAAAATCGTAATGTGGCTTCTCTGAGGGCGAGAGAGTCATGCGCAATAAATTCCTGAGCTGAGATGTTTCTGGTGAATCGCTCAGGTTCCAGCCCGGGAATCTTTTTGAGCTTTGGGCTCATTGAGGTGTTTTGAACGAATTTCAATAGTAATTTCTGCAATCGATTCGGCTCGATCCGGGGACAGATCCCTGGGTACAACAGCATGCAGGCTGAGATTTTTTCAGGCCACAAACTTGCATAGGCGGCTGCCAGGCGACCACCCCAACTCATTCCTGCCAGCACAATCTGAGGTTGGAATGATACCAAGGGTTGATCACGAAATGACTGCCTCAGTGAGCCTGTTGTGAGACTTCTGGCAAGGTTGATCCAAGCGGAAATGTCGAATAACCAGCGATCGGCATGCTGGACATCACCTCGATGGGTGGAGTTAAGTCCTGATCCACGTCGATCAGGGGCCAGGATCAGCCAGCCTTGTTGAGCCCAATGGGAGCAGGATCGATCGTACCAGAGCGAGTGGCTTTGTATGCCATGCAGCAGAATAAGAGCACGACCAGTCGGTTGGGTCGGTTGCCAGAGGCGATAATTCAGCACAGAGCCATCGGACATGACCAACTGCCGCGGTTCGGGAAGAGAGGCAAGTGCCGGTTGCGGATCGCTCATCAAATGGCCTGGCAACATGGTTATCGATCTTGTGTGACGGGATGCTCAGGTCATGGTTCCGAGGTGATGATCCTTCGGGTCGCAGGGGGAATGTGGCCCAACCCCAAAGGGATGACAAGCTGATCGGCTTCTCTGAAAGCCTGTTGAGGATTGCCATTTGCTGGTTCGTCGGCAAGATAGCTGTGTTCCTTGCCGTCGAACAGATGGATTTGATGGGTTGTGAAGTGAGCCAGTTGTTGCAACTTTTTCAGTTAAAGACGATCTTGTCTGTCAGTCATTGAAGCCAATTGAGTGGAATCGACGCTCGTTTTTCGAAAATTGACTGTCAGGCTCGCTAAGGGACGTGTTTGTGCCACAAAGGATTGCTCTGATCATTCCGACGCTGGATCAGTCAGGGGCTGAAAAGCAGTTCACGCTGTTAGCGACTCATTTGTCGAAAGCGGATTTTACCTGCAGAGTCCTGGCACTCACCAGAGGCGGCCCTTATGAGAAAATTCTGCAAGAGCACGACATCGAAGTGCGTATTCTAAACAAGCGATGGAAGTTCGATCCCTGGGCTTACTCACGGCTTCGACGCGAATTGATCGAGTTTGATCCAGATATTGTCCATACCTGGCTTTTTGCTGCCAATGCTTATGGTCGTCTGGCTGCCAGAGCCGTTCCTCGCGCCAAAGTGGTCGTTTCTGAGCGTTGCGTCGACAGTTGGAAAGCTGGTTGGCAGACATTCCTTGATCGGCGTCTCATCGCCGGGACCGATCAACTCATCGGTAACTCGAAAAGCGTGGTGGAGTTTTATCGGAAGTTGGGCATTCCAGAGAGCAAGCTGGGTTGTATTCCCAATGGCATTGAGTTGCCTGTAATCGAACCAGTTTCGCTGGCTTCCAAAGAGACTTGGAGAAGCGAGCAGGGGATTCCCAAAGAAAGTTTTGTGGTGGGTTATGTCGGCAGACTGGCCCCGCAAAAAGCCATTCAAGACCTGATCTGGGCTATTGAAACCTTAAGGCAGATTCGTCCTCAGTGTCATCTTTACATTGCGGGAGATGGCCCGGAACGAGGTCGACTGGAGAGATTGGTACATGCCGTGCATGCCAATGCCCATGTCCATTTTGCGGGACATGTGAACAAAACAGATGAGATCTATCGACATATCGATGCGTTTTGTTTGCCGAGTCGCTTTGAAGGGATGTCCAATAGCCTGTTAGAAGCGATGAGTTGGGGAGTTCCCTGCCTGGCAAGTGCAATTCCAGCGAACGCAGAGTTGATCGAGAATGCCAGAAGTGGTCTTTTGTTCAATGCCGGGGATGCTGTGGGATTGATGCAAGGGCTGCGGCGGTTCATTGATGAGCCCGAACTGCGGCATCATCTGGGCCAGCAGGCGCGGCAGCGAGTTTCCAGTGAATTTACGATTTCTCAAATGGTGGATCGCTGGGTATCTGTTTACAG
Source organism: Planctopirus limnophila DSM 3776 (assembly GCF_000092105.1). NCBI lineage: Bacteria > Pseudomonadati > Planctomycetota > Planctomycetia > Planctomycetales > Planctomycetaceae > Planctopirus > Planctopirus limnophila. The sequence continues at coordinate 1,639,679 of NC_014148.1, forward strand.
AAGTTTAAATGCAGTCAATGGTTAAGTCCATTTTTTGTGACATCTCTGAGATGCGGGAGCTTTTTTCAGTCCATGAAAAGCTAGTTGCAAAAGTGGAAGATTCTCTAAAATCCAGCGACAGACATAAAAACTTGCAAATTCAAATGAATCACAAATCAGTTTTCCTCACGCTTTTCTGGTCTTGGTCGTAGTATTCATCGAGCGTTCAACCAGTTTGCCTGAAAGGCAGATGCTCTACGCAGGTACATCTTGTGAATGCTGTTTCAGCGGAAAATCGTTCGCCAAGCGAAATAATTGAGGCGAATGCTGAAATCGACTGGCATGATAACTGCGTTGGAAAGAAGGAACCGGGCGATCGTTCGTGCCCGGATAGTATTGAGCTTTAATTTAGCAGGAGGTGCACCATGTCTCGCAATGACGCTGTCGCCAAGATCAAGAAGCACCTGCTCCTGCAACGTGAAGATCTCAGGTCGAAAATTGCAGAAGAAATGGGTCTGGCCTATTCGCCAGACGATGGCATTAATGACCTTGGTGAAACCGCTGCACTGGTGGAGCAGTCCGAGCTTCATACTCAGTTAGCCGCCTTGGAAACACGTGAGTTGATGCAAATCAACCGCGCCCTGGCGCTGATTGAAGAAGGTCATTACGGAGTCTGCCAGAAATGCTCCAAAGCTATTCCTCTGGCCCGACTTCAGGCTGTCCCATTCACCACGGTTTGTGTCGAATGTCAACGTCGCCAGGAAGATCTGGGAGACAATGACGAAGACGCCTACTCGGTCGATTGGCGTAAAGCTTACGATCATGAGCGGCGCTCCAACACAGCCGAATACAGTGTTCAGGATTTCGATCTCGCTTCCGAATGATCTGTGAATTGAGAAGCGTCCTCAGTCACCTGAGACGTCTTTTTAAGACATAGCTGTGATCCATTTTAAGGGCAGGACATCCAGGCGATGTCCTGCCCTTTGATTTTTCCAACTGACGACAAGCTTTGGCGTTGCCTGATTTCGCAGAACAGAAATCCTTCTCCTGGAAAATCTTCTATGCAAAGAATCCGGTCTCGATCTTCATCCAAACAGAACAGAGATTGTTTACATCAATGATCGTTGATCGTTATGATTCTTTCGTCACCATTCGAGGAGTCATTGATCAACAACGTGTGTGATCTGATGACGTTGATTCAACTGGCCATACTGTCGCCCTCGTCTGTACCCCTCTTTTCTGTGGAGCAACCTCTCTATGACTCAGCGTTCTGTTCAGAAAACCGGCGTCGATCGTCGTGACTTCCTCAAAACCACGGCTGCTCTGGCCGGTGCCACGATGCCCTACTGGGCGATGACCAACTCAGTTCGCGCCATGCAAAGTCCCAACGAAAGACCAGTGCTGGGTTGTATCGGGACAGGGGATCGCTGGTACCAGATTGTGGGTGGAGCACTCCGCTATTCCGATGGGGCTGCAGTGTGTGATGTCGATAAATCCCACGTCGGCAAGGGACGCGAAAAGGTCCTCGAAATCCACGGCAAACGAAATCTCACGCGTGATGTCGAGGCCTACGAAGACTACCGCAGGATCCTTGATCGCAAGGATATCGACGTCGTCACGATTGTCACCCCTGACCACTGGCACTCGAAGATTGCGATTGAAGCCATGCAGGCTGGCAAAGATGTGTACTGTGAGAAACCACTCACTTTGACCATCCAGGAAGGCAAGCAGATCGTCAAGGTCCTCAAAGAGACCAAACGTGTTTTCCAGGTTGGCACACAACAACGCAGTGAAATGGGGCTGAACTTTCTCAAGGCGGTCGCGATGATTCGCGATGGCCGTATTGGAAAAGTGCAGAAAATTACCTGCGATATTGGTGGTGCTCCATCCAGTGGAGAAATTCCGGCTGTTCCCACTCCCGCCGATATCAACTGGGATATGTGGCTGGGCCAGGCGCCAATGGTCGATTTCCGTTTCAAACAGACAGGCAGCAAATGGGGCAACAGCCGCTGCCACTATGAATTCCGCTGGTGGTACGAGTATTCGGGCGGCAAGATGACCGACTGGGGTGCTCACCACGTCGATATTGCCAGTTGGGCCATCGAAATGGATTCCAGCGGCCCCACCTCAGTTGAAGGCATTTCGGCCACACATCCATGCGAAATGAAAGATGGCTGGCCTCAGCAGGTCGATCGCTACAACGCTGCCACGGAATTCGACGTCAAGGTCATGTGCCCGAACGATGTCGAAATGCACATCGTCAGCAAGTCCAAAGACGGCAACGGAATTCTGTTTGAAGGAACTGAAGGTCGCTTCCACGTCAGCCGGGGTGCCATGAAGGGCAAACCCGTGGAAGATCTGAAAGAGAACCCGATTACCGAAGAAGCACTCGTGAAGATTTACAAAGGGAAGGTCCCCGGTAATCACATGGGGAACTTCTTTGAATGCATCAAGGATCGAACAGATCCCATCTCGGATGTCTACTCGCATCATAGGGCCATGACGGTTTGCCATCTGGCGAACATCGCGATTCGTACAGGCAAGAAGATCGATTGGGATTCACAATCGGAAACCATCACCAACGACCCCGCTTTGAACCAGTGGCTCTCGCGCGAACAGCGTAAGGGTTATGAGATCAATGTGAGTGTCTGAGACTTTGATCAATAGATTCTGACAGAATGAAAAACCTTCTCAACACAACTGCTGTTGAGAAGGTTTTTACTTTTCCGTGGTGGTGACTTGGACCATCGTTCTCAGGAACCGGGTTCTCACTAGCCAGGAATTCCTTTCGACCGGCGTTCAATTTGCGATTGTTGTCAACCAGGGGAGACGACTCCTCGTTTTGATGACAAAGGGCAACGCAATGGTCAACCAGCGAATCATCTGTGGCATTCTTGCAACATGCCTCTGGGGATCTTTAGAGGTTGCGCAAGCTGGCGCTGTGGTGACTTTGGTCGATGGACGGATTTTGAAAGCCGATACGGCGGAATTTTCGGGCAATGGACAGAGTCTGATTCTTGAAACGATACGCGATGGTCTGGTCATTCGGCGAACTTTGAATCGATCAACAGTCGCTAAACTGGAACTGGATGATGTTCCTGCGCCTGGACAAGTGGCCGTCTCCTCCGCAGCAATCATGGAGCCTCCAGCAGACTCAATGCGGCCCCAGGCTGATCCTGCCATCGATCCACGGCAGATTCAGCCCGGCATTGAACAGGTGCTCTGGATGGAAAATCGCATGATGATTCAGCAACCGGGGTATCTCGTCGGAAGTCCTCAGGCACCTCAGAGCATCAAGCAGTTTGCCGGTTGGCCTTCAGCAGGAGTGGTCGTCGGCGTGCGACAGGACCCGCTGGAAGCGTATGGACAGCAGGCAGCGCGCTGGTATCCACAGGGGATTCCCCAACTGGAAGCCGGCTACGCCAGGCAACTCTTGCGGAATGATGCGGCTTATCAGGTGGCTCCGCCCTGGGCCTTTAACTCCTGGAACAACCAGCAAGGGACAACGAACCCCGGTTATCTGCCCCCGGATCGCCGATTTTCGCTGCTCTATCTCCCATGACGATCCGATGATCTGAACACGAATGTTGCATAATGGGAGCTGCGGGCCGGATGAATGATATTACTGGCTAAGTGCTATGTCTGAAGACTTCGGTCGACCATGTTTTCTTGATCACTCCAGCAAACAGCCCTCGGCTGAATCTTTCGATTCGAACCGAGGGCTGCTTTTGTGTTGTGCTTGAGGCACTGGAAAACTAGATGCCAGAGAATGGATGCTTGGCGGAATCCTTCTTCGCGATCATTTCATCGGCACTCGGCTCGTTCTTCATGGCGCGAGCAATCGCGAGCTTAGTTGCTTCGTAGTTGTAGTCGACAATCTTGCGATCATCGGCGGCTTCCCAGTGAATGAAGACGCCGCAAACAATCACGAGCTTTTCAGCCTGATCCTTAGGAATAACCCCTTCGGCAACAGAATCCGCCACAGCCTTCGCTACTGCATACTGGGCAGGACCAAACATCTGGACAGCCTGGCGGGCACCCTTGATCGTGACCTTGGTGATCATCACGGTGGCTGGCTTGACAGCCAGATTCGGTGTGAGGACAGCCAGCAGGTTTGAATGTCCAGCTTTCTGGTCGGCCAGGGCATTGGCAAAGGCCACGCCGACGGGGCCGTTCTTGTCACCAATCATGAGGTCGATGTGGGCAATTTCGTTGCCTTCGCCAGCCAGTGCTTCACCGATGTAAAATGACATGAGATGTGCCTTTCGTCCGTTCTTCGCATTCGAAGGAATATGATCAAAGCAGGACGGTTCCGGGGAGCAGTCAGGTCAAGAGATCAATGAGCCTGGTGACTCGATCTTGCCTTGACGCTCCCGTCAATACGTTTACAACCTGCTCAATATCCAAGCTTTCTACAAGCCAGAAGTGAGTTGCCAGAGCCACTCATCCCATCGCTTATGGTTTCATTTCGAGAGTGTTTCTAACACAGCCCAAGTGCAAAAGCCAGCAGGCAAGGACGATCGTGATGGTTGCCAGGCAGTCCAGGCCCACCATCTTTCTGCTAATACACTTTCCATGAGAACAAAGGGCTCCGTGTGCCATGCTTGCAGCCTTGTGCAAGCATGTCTTCGCGACCAACAACACACAGTTGTTTCCTGGGAACCGTATAAGAGGTGCCGGATTGAAAAAAGAGCCTCGTCCTGCAGGGAACGAAGCTCTTTTTCTCATGCCGACATTCATGCCCAAAGATTACTGAATGTAATCATTGATGATGTTTTCCAGCAGTTCCTGTCGCCCCGACTGATTCTTGGCAACCGCTTTACCTTCCAATACGTACTTTTCCAGATCGGCAAAGGTGATCTTGCCAGATTCAACGCTGTTGCCAATCCCTGCATCCCAGGTGGCGTAACGATTCTTTACGAAATCCTTGAGCACGCCATCTTTACGAATGGCGGCCGCAATCTTTGCACCACGGGCAAAAGCATCCATTCCGCCAATGTGAGCATAGAAGAGATCCACCGGCTCGAAGCTTTCACGACGAACCTTGGCATCGAAGTTGATCCCACCCGGTGCCAGTCCCTGTTGTTCGAGGATCACCAGCATGCACTGTGTCGTCAGGTAAATGTCTGTCGGGAATTGATCGGTATCCCAGCCCAGGAGCAGGTCGCCAGTGTTGGCATCAATGCTTCCCAGTGCATTCTGCATTGAGGCATACGCCAGTTCATGCATCATCGTGTGGCCCGCCAGCGTGGCGTGGTTCGTTTCGATGTTCATTTTGACGTAATCTGTCAGGCCATAAGCCCGGCAGAAGTTCATACAGGCTGCCACATCGAAATCGTACTGATGCTTGGTCGGTTCTTTCGGCTTAGGTTCAAACAGGAACTGACCTTTGAAGCCAATGGCCTTGGCATGTTCGACCGCGAGATGCATGAACTTGGCCAGATGGTCGAGTTCTCGTTTCATATCGGTGTTGTAGAGGTTCTGATAGCCTTCGCGACCACCCCAGAACACATAGTTTTCACCGCCGAGTTCGTGGGTGACTTCCAGTGCTTTTTTGACCTGTGCACAGGCATATGCAAAGACATCGGCATTGGGGCTGGTCGCAGCTCCGTGCATGTACCGTGGGTGCGAAAAGAGATTGGCAGTGCCCCAGAGAAGCTTGATTCCGGTTTCCAGCTGTTTCTCCTTCAGTCGAGCGACCACGGCGTCGAGATTCTTGTTCGACTCAGCCAGTGTGGCCCCTTCGGGAGCCACATCGCGGTCATGGAAGCAGTAGAACGGGGCTCCCAGCTTTTCGACGAACTCAAAGGCCACATCGACTCGCTTGATGGCGTTGGCCACGGATTCTGTGCCGTCATCCCAGGGCTTTTGCAAAGTGGCTCCACCAAATGGATCACTTCCGGTGCCGCGGAAGGTGTGCCAGTAGGCCACGCTGTACCGGAGCAGATCCTTCATGGATTGCCCTTCGATCTGTTCGTCCGCGTTGTAATGCTTGAAAGCCAGCGGATTTTTAGACTTTGGGCCTTCGTAGACGATCTTCGAGATTTCAGGAAAGTACGACATGAGCAGTGCTTCTTGGCATGAATGAGTGAATGTGCGAGCGGCCATCGCTCTGCAGTGCGCGAAGTTTACCACTGAGGCTGGACACAAAACAGATCCACGAGCATTGATGAAATATTTCTCGCAGGATTCGTGTTTTTTTACTGGTCGGGCTGAGCTGAAATTCTGTGATTTTGCCAAAAACGCTCAACGGGTCGGGCTCACCGATTAGAGAAAACTTACCAACCCGAAAAGACAGGGGCTCCTTCAAAATCTGTCGGCACCTCTTCCAGGGCTTCGTCCATCCCCCGGTCTCGAAAGACATGCAGGATCCGGGCACGGCTGATTTCATCGTACTCCGGCTCGGGATAGTTCTTCCGACCAAGATTCGGGGAGCGATGAATATCAAGTTCGGCAACGATCACGCGAATCCCGCGAAGCCCGGTAAACTGGTGTTCTTCGGCACGTTGCCTGCCCCCATGCATGTCGTAAGTTTCGAACATCACCCGCAAGACTTTGACAAACTTACGAAAGGAAATTCCCTTCTCAAGATAGATCAGATCGATATCGAGGGCTTTCGTCAGCAGGTAGTAATGATGTCTCGCACGCATAGAAATAGCCCGGTAAAAAGGCCATGAAAGAATCGGGTCGAGAATGGTTCGATCCCGGAGAAATCGGGATTCCCGGTCACCATCCGCAGCCAGACCCAGCATGAACCAGTGCTGCAATCCCACCAGAATCCCGGTTGGTGGAGATTCGCTCTGCCTGGCGAGTGGTTTCATGAGTTTCTCCAGACCACGGAGTAGCTCTCTCCGGGCAGCGATTTCAAATCGTCTCACGCGCAGAAAGGTCTCCGAGTCATGCCACAAACTGCCCGTTGGCGCAAGACTTGAATTCGCTTCCATCGAATCTGCAGAGTCTGTTGGTCTGGTTGCTGACGCTGTGTGGACCCTCTGGGAAATGACCAGCTTTTGAATTCGTCCCAACGTCGCGGAAAAGAGTTGTGCGACAGGTCGTGCGTATCGTTTCCAGCGAACAGTCGCGACTGGCTTCACAGATAATTCGTGAGGAATTCTCGCTGGGTGAAAAACTGTTGCCAGCAGCAAATATCTGAGATTGATGACAGTGATCATCAGCGATCCCAGGCAAGCAACCCATGTGATCAATCCTTGCAGCAGATGCAGGGCCGGCAATTGATGTGCTGTCGCGTTTGGTAACGTCCCTGCAAAAATGAGTGCCGGAACAGCTAAAGAGATGGGAAATGACCACTGAATCGCCATTAACCAGCGGCCATCAATATGCATCAGTCGTGTTCCGGCGGCTTGTCGGCAAGTGAAAAGTAAACCCTGACCGCAACAGAGAATTGACAGCAGAATCAGCGCATACATGCCCAGGATGAGGTTGACTCCCCATCGGCATGGAAGCAGCAGTGCAGCAACGAATACGAAGGCCACCGCCAGGCACGAAAGTTGATGAATTCGGCGGCGGATCTGGTCATCCTCTGCATCAGCCTGACGGGGATTATTCAACAGTTTCCCCGCATGCTCCATCAGCATGTCATGCAGACCCAGATAGAAAAATACCCCATGGATCAGCATCGCTGAGATGCCAGTGATCACGATCAGTGACCATAGGCCAAGCCACGGCAGGTAAAAATTCCCTGCGGCCAACTCTCTTAAGAAGGCAGCCGGGTAAAATGTGGTAACGATTGCCAGCAGCGTGAGCGGAAATGTGGCGATCGCAATCGCACCCCAAAGCCGAGGCAGACCGTAAAGTCTGTGTTGGGCTGGGGGGCGAAAGTCGACACCAAAGTTCATCAGGCTTTTTCGGAATTGCTTCAACCCCCGGTCAATTTTCAGTATCAGCCATGTAACAATGGCCAGTGGCTGCCTGCGATGAACTCGAATTGTCAGGATGAACGCTATAATCAAAGCCACGAATGAGGCCAGGTCAAACCAGTCCGACTTCGTCTCTCGACCCAGAAGTTCGAGGAGTACGAGCAGGCAGAGCCACAATGTGGCTGTGACTTTCGCAACCGGTGAAGCCGCTGACAGTTGTTGCCAGATTCGCGAGAACATCCGCTAATTCCTGCCAAAAGCATACAGTCGCTGCAATCACCAGCATCATCAGCTCTTGTGCTCGTGATATGATCGATCCAAAGCTCTGTTTTAAAAACGCTGGCTGACTGAGGTTGAGTTTGACGATGGGAGAATTTCTGATGTTCAGTGCAATCCTCGCCGGAGCATGTTGACCACACTCCCTGAGGCAGTTTACGCTCATTGCTGGTCAGTTTGCACAGAGGATTGGGTTGATCGCGGACCGTTTTTTCCAGTTATTCCCGGTATGACTGGAAGTCTGAGAAAGGTGTGGGTCACTGACTCTTCCACTGGTAAGGAAGTTTTGCCAGTCGAGGGGACATTGCCGATCATTATTCACAGGCGGCTGTGGAGTTTGTGCCGGGTCGATCTCGTTTGTTTCTTATTTCGATGAACCGTGATCGAGTCAGTCATATTGACGGATTTCGATCACGAAGCCGATAGAGGCGTGCTCATGCATACAGTTGGTAAAGTGCTGATCTGGCTGGTGGTGCTGGCTGCAGGTGCGGGAACCGTCTTGACTGCCAAGCTGATTCAAGTGCGTAACAGCCACACTCGCAAGGCCGAAAAACTCGATGCGGACTTTGCCCGCGTTTCAAATCAACTCGGTAAGGCCGAGGCCGAACTGAATTCACTCAAGGCCGAGCTTGCACGGGAATTGCTCAATTGGGATCGTGCTCCGCTGCAGGGCGATACTTCTGTTATTGATCCTCGTCAGGGGCGGATTACCGTCAATCTCGGTCGGGCGAACGGCCTTAAAGACAAACAATGGCTCTATGGTTTTGAACTCAATGCCAATGGACAACCTGTCTATCGAGGGGCTTTTGAGATTGCCCAGCTGGGTGATAACCAGACGGCACTCGTGCCGACCTTCCGTCTGCGTGCGGAAGATATCGCCAGCCTCAAAAGTGGTAACTGGCGTTGGCGTACGCTGATTCCTGCAGCATTTCCCGCCCGCCACAGCGATCTCCAGCTCCAACTCGTCAAGAACGACGAACTCCTGGTCGATCGCACGGCGAATGTCACTGAGCAGCAGAAACTCCTGAAAGAAGCCACCGCACAACTGATGAGACGAAGAGAAGAAATCATCGGTGGCCCCAGCCTGCCCAAAGAAGATTTCCGACCCACAGAAGAAAAGGCCGGTCTAGTCGCAGCACTTCAGGAAGTGGAAGAAATGCGCAATCAACTCCTCATCGATGTCGATCAGCTTCGCCAGCAATTGCGGCAGGTTTCGAGCGAGCTGGGCAAAACTCAGGAAGAGAACGTCTCTCTTGTGAAACGATTGCCCAGTGCAGCCAAGGAAACTGCCAGCCGACAGCCCTGATTTCTCCTCGTCATTTCACGGATGGATACCCATGACCTCTGTTCCACTGCGAGTGGTCTATGTGGGGAGTTTTGATCCCCTGACGCTGGGGCATCTGGATATCATTCGACGGGGGGCCTCGCTCTTTGCACATCTGACTGTGGGGATCGGCGTCAATCCTGATAAACGACCTCTCTTCTCACCAGAGGAGCGGCTGGAGATCACCCGCCAGGTTGTGGCTGACCTCCCGAATGTTTCCGTCGAATGCTTCTCCGGCCTGACCATTGATTTCGCCCGCAGCTCTCAGGCGAATGCCATTTTACGCGGGATTCGTTCCCTTTCAGATATTGAGTCCGAGTTCACGATGGGGCTCGCCAATAAAGTGCTGGCACCACAACTCGAGACAATCTTTTTCATGGCTGGTGAGCGGTATGCTCACATTTCGAGTTCGTTGATCAAGCAGATTGCACTGCTGGGGAATAGCAATTCTGCCAATCGACTCTCTGAGTTTGTTCCCGAAGCTGTGATTCAACCACTTCTGGAAAAAGTCCATCAGGTGGCCAGCCAGCGAAAGTGACCATCTTATTGGTGACTGTCAGCTGTTGGCACCAGATTCCCTGCTCTCGACGCGTGTCTGCAAGCCTCGACCTCGCTATAACCAAAGAGTCGTTTATTGGCTCTGCAATTCATTGGTATCGACTTCAGCGAGGCAAAAATGGTTCGTGTCCCTTCGACCATGCTCCCTTTGGGAACAGTTGCTCCCGGTTTTTCACTGCCAAATATCGATGGCACAATCGTTGAAAAAAGTGCTTTTGCCAGCGGTGCACCTCTGCTGGTGATGTTCATCTGCAATCACTGTCCGTTCGTGAAGCATCTGCGAAGTGGACTGGCTCAACTCGGACGTGATTACCAGAAAACAGCACTCAAAATTGTGGCCATCAGTTCCAACGACGTCGTGGCCTATCCGCAGGATGATCTCGCAGCCATGACACGCGAAGCAGCCGAAGCGGGCTACACCTTTCCTTGTCTACTCGATGAGAGTCAGGAAGTGGCCAAAGCTTACCGGGCGGCGTGTACGCCAGACTTTTTCCTGTTTGATGCAGCCCACCGGCTGGTCTACCGGGGCCAGTTTGATGCCTCACGACCCGGGAATGAAATCCCCGTCACAGGGAGCGATCTGCGGGCAGCGATCGACTCGGTTCTCAAAGGTCAAAGCCCTGCAGCAGAACAGACACCATCGATTGGCTGTAACATCAAGTGGAAACCAGGCAACAATCCTGATTACTTCCCCGGCTGATCTTCCACTTGATCTGTTGGCGTACCCAACCGAGCGGGCTATCAAATGGGTGGCACGCCTCGGAGGTTCTGCGAAAAGGCGTGATCTTTGATCCCCGCCTAAGTAGTGTATGTCTTCAATAGGCGCTGAACTTCGAACAAACAGGCTGGCCTATGGCGGAAATCATTCCACTTCATCGCGACCATTCGAGGTTGTTTCATCAGAATCGCTACGTCTATCCGGTTGTTTCCAGACGAAGCGGTGGCATTTCCGTCGGGATTAATCTCAATCCGGATAAGGTCTGCAACTTCGATTGCATCTATTGTCAGGTCGATCGGCGAAGTGAAGCCGAGACGAATTTTGTCGGTACTGAACAACTTCTGGCCGAACTCGATGAAGTGATTGAACTGGTGACTAGCGGCAGGCTCTGGGACGATGAAAAATTCGGAGCCACCCCTCAGGCGTTTCGTCGCTTCAATGACATAGCCTTTTCCGGTGATGGAGAACCCACCACGTTTCGAAACTTCGACTTGATTGTGAATGAAGTTGCTCAAAGGAAGATGAATGCCGGGGTCGACCAGGTAAAGATGGTCTTGATCACCAATGCCAGTATGTTCCATCGACCAGCCTGCCAGCGCGGGCTGGTGGTGCTGATGGCTCATCAGGGAGAGATCTGGGCCAAGCTCGATGCCGGGACTGAAGAGTATTACCACCTGATTGAACGAACTCGCATTCCCTTGGCGAGAATTCTGGAGAACATTCTCGATGTCTCGCTGCGCTGGCCTGTCGTGATCCAGGCCCTCTTTATGAATGTGGCTGGTGTGCCTCCGACAGACGCCGAAATCTCCGCCTGGCTGGGCCGCTTAAAAGACATTCTTTCCGCAGGTGGCCAGATTTCTCTGGTCCAGGTTTACACAGTCGCACGACCACCTGCCGAAGCGATTGTCACACCGCTCTCAGATGCCGAGGTTGATCACATTGTGAAGCGTTTGCAGCAGGAAACATCGCTGACCGCTCAAGGATATTACGGTTCCCGCACGTCATCCTGATTGCTCTGGGGAAACAGGGTGGATTGCCCCGGGCAAATTGTGCATTCTCATAGGGAAGGTCGTCAACGACTTTTCTTCGGCGGGTGGCTGGGGTTGAGTCTTCGAACCCCCAGCAGTCTTCGGCACCAACTGGGGGTTCGCGAAGACGCTCAACCCCAGCCACCCCATACCAAGGAGCGTAGTTTGTTATTGGAATCCGTCTGAGACGGCGGCAAGCCGATTGTCGCTTTGATTCGATCTGTGCCATGCTTGCCGCTTTGGGCAATCAGGCTTTCTCAATTTTTAACACGCCTTTTCAAGCTGTTTTTCGTATCAGTATTGCACAACGTTCCGCAGGGATTGCAAAGGATGTTTCAATGCCGCTGACAACTGTCTTTCATGCCAGTCTGTATGGCACGATCTGTCTGGCGGGCTTTATTCTGGGCCGAGCTGAGGGCAACTTTATCCCTTATCTCACGATTCTTGTGGCCATGGTCGGCTACATGCTGACTGAGCATTACAAAAAATGGATGGTCACTGTTCCTGTCGCCAATGCTTTGGGGCTTGTGGCCTTTCTCGTCGCAGCTATTGAATTCACTGTGGGTGACCGTGAAGGAAAGCTTCTGGCTGGTGCGCATCTGGTGGTTTATCTGAACTGGATTGTGCTGCTGCAAAAGAAAACCAATCGACAATACTGGGCTATGGCGGCACTGAGTTTATTGCAGGTGGCTGTCGCCTCCGTTCTGACGAACGACAGTTGGTATGGTGGCATGCTCGTCCTTTATTCCGTAGTGGCGATGTGGTCGCTGGCGATCTTTTCGCTGCATCAGGCCAATCAGCAATTTGAATCCGGACGACGCGAACCGGTGTCTCGATCTCCGATGGCAGGTTCTTCGATCGCCATGACGACCGCTTCCGTGATTATGCCCAGTGAAACCTGGAGCACTATTCGTCACGATGGTTCGGCAAGGTGGGTCACGCCGCGTTTCATCCTGGGCGTCATGACCATTGCCGGCATGTCGCTCATGCTCAGTGGCGTGTTCTTTACGCTTGTGCCGCGAGTGTGGATTGGCCCGCGTTTATCATTAGGTGATGAAGCCGATGGTCCGGTGGGCAGTCTGGGCCGCAATACCATGACAGGCTTCACGTCTCAGGTGAAACTGGGCTCACTGGGCGAAATTCTGGAAAATTCAACACCGGTGCTTCAGGTCAGGTTGTTCGATTCCGAAACAGATCGGGAAATCGATGTCAATCAGTATTGTGAGCGACTTGGTTATGCCGAGCCTCTCTTTCGAGGCATTGTGCTGAGCCGTTACGAATCGAGCCAATGGCTGGCCGATGTGGTCTTTTCTTCACAAGATCCATTACCACGCATTCTCGCGGAGCCGGCAGTGCGCCAGGAGTATGTTCTGGAGCCAGTCGGGACAGATCTGCTCTTTGTCATTGGCGATGTGAGGGCTTGCGATCTTGATGGTTCCGAACGCCGTCGGGTTGTGAAGCATACCACAACCTCTGTGCTGACACGCGATAGCGTGGGACGTTCGGGAAGTGCGGAACGGATTGGCTATACTGCGTACTCGGCACCAATGCCGGCTGTTGTGCAGCCCTTTGCCATCATGCCGGTTTCCTCCAGGCTCTGGCAGGAATATCTCTCGCGCAATTATCTGGAAGACCTGCTGATCCTCAATGATGATGTCGCGGCGATTCGGCCGATTGTCGAGCGCATTCTTGAAGAAAAAACCCGACAGGTGGGCAGCAAACTGACTCCTGTACAACAGGCAGTCGCGCTCGAATCGTGGCTGCGCGACAGTGGGAATTTCAAGTATACGCTCAAACAGGCGCGTGTGGATCTGACGGTTGATCCCGTGATCGATTTTCTCATCAACCGCAAGGAAGGGCATTGTGAATACTTCAATACAGCCCTCGCACTCATGCTGCGGGCTGCCGGAATTCCCTCACGTTTAGTGAGTGGATTCAAAGGAGGAGATACGAATCCTTTGAATGGCCGATTTGAAGTCCAGCAGCGGCATGCTCATGTCTGGGTGGAGGCATTTCTAACTGAGCCTAATGGCAAGTTCTTCTGGGGCACCTTTGATGCCACGCCTGTCGCAGAGCGGAATACAGAACTGGAAACCATCGGTGGCAAAATGACTTTCTGGCAGGCCATGTCGAGTGAGATTTCCATGTTCTGGTCTCGCTATGTGGTGAATGTCACTCTGAATGATCAGGAGCAGGGGGTCTACGGCCCGCTGCGCGATTGGGTGGCATCGCTGGGTGGTCAGTTAAAGGATCGCACCGGTGGCATTCAGAGCCTCCTGTACGGCCTCTTCTCGATTCTGGCGTCACCCAAAGAGTGGCTCACTGTCAGTGGTATGTTGAGGTTGCTGATTATTCTCGTCTTGTTCACGGGCCTGTTGTATGTCCTCAGATACGGCATCAAACTTTCACTGAAGGGGTTCTCGAAGTATTCCCAGAAGCGAAAAGTTGAACGCAAGGTTGTCGAGTTTTACGAGCGATTCCAGAAAGTCATCGCTCAGGCTGGCTTTAAGCGGGATGAAGCTCAGACCCAGAGAGAATTTGCACTGCAGGTGACTCACAAACTTTCGCACCGACTCCACGACGAATCTGTGTTGAAACTCCCTGAAGAACTGACCGAGTTGTTTTATAAAGTCCGCTTCGGGGATGATATCGTTGATGCCGCGACGGCTCAGTCATTAGATGACCGGCTGGATCGTCTTGAGAGCCTGCTCGATACCAACCGGCAGCGTCAACATGCTTCTAAGGTTTAGTTGGAACTCTGGTGACAATCGACGATGAGTGTTCAGCCTAGATGTCCTTGAGTGCGCCATTGATCAATCCGAGGTAGATCGAAAAGACGCGGAAGATCAGGACGATGATCATGATGGCCACAGCTGCCCAGATGGCTGAACTGAAGGCCATCGTCAATTGAGCGAGGCTGCGTCTGGCATCATCATCCAGTTGGGGAGCCATTCTCTCCAGCACTTCGGGAACAGTTCCCGAAGATTCACCGACGCGAATCATTTCCAGATAATCCGTGGGAAAATACCCCGTGGCCTGCAGGGCATCCGATAATTCCTCGCCCGACATAACCATTGCGTTGATTTCTGGTGCCGTCGCAGCGAAAGCGGCATTACCACTGGCTTTGAGACTGGCCGAAATACTTGGGCCAATCATCATGCCCGAATTCTGAGTAATGGCAAACGCCCAGGAGAAACGAGACAAAGCAAACGATCTCAGGCAATGGCCCACGACAGGGATCGTCAGCAGTAATCGGTCAAAGGCCCCTCTTTGTCCCATGCGATTGATCATCTCCCAGCCAATACAACCGGCCACCAGCAGCATGGCCCAACCACTCAGCCATGCCACTGCGCCGGTTGTTCCCGTCAATCCCACACCCAGAACATCCAGTGGTGATGAGCCGGTTACCTGAGCTACGATCCCCAGAACGACAATCAGAATGGCCACAATCAGTATGGCAGCGACGGCCTGCAGGACAGGCCAGGTGATGGCGGCTATAAAGGTGCGCCGCATTTGCACCTGATGATCGAAATGCCCAGCCAGTGATGTCAAAACTTCGGGAAGATTCCCCGTCTGTTCACCCACACTGACCATATCCACCAGCAGAGCCGGAAATGTGGAACCTTCAGCGATCAAGGCTTCGGATAATCCATTGCCAGACCGCACTTCCTGAATCAATCGTTGAGTGACAGGCCCGAAGCGTTGATCGCCTGCCCGCTTGCCGGCAAGTTCCAAGGCTCGAATCAGAGCCACACCCGAGTGCAGGAGTGTACTGAGTGATCTGCACCAGATGGCGACGATATTCAGTGGCATTTGTTTTCCGAAGATCATCTCGTTCGGTATCCCTGCGGGTTACGCCATCGATGGAAATTCACTTTTCCGGTGAACTCTCTGACCGGCACTTGCGGACATGCACTTACACCCCCACAATCTTACCTGAGTCCAGGACTCTTTTAACAAACCGCTCTAAGAAAACTCTCAGTTAAATCTCAGTGAGGAGGAAACCCGTGCT
Source organism: Planctopirus limnophila DSM 3776 (assembly GCF_000092105.1). NCBI lineage: Bacteria > Pseudomonadati > Planctomycetota > Planctomycetia > Planctomycetales > Planctomycetaceae > Planctopirus > Planctopirus limnophila. The sequence continues at coordinate 1,655,451 of NC_014148.1, forward strand.
GCCGAAGTCTTTTACGAACCCAGTGGTTTCAGTGATTGCCGGTCGTTTGCTGCAGAGCACGATGGTGTTGGGCTGCATCATCGGAGTTTCTACCTTCGCTACAGCAGAAAGTCCGATTCCCATTGCCAACGTCGCTCCCGTCAGCGATCTCAATGCGGAAGCAGAAGCTCTGATTGCTGCTGTTGGTAAAACTTTGGAATCGGAAGAAACTTACAAGAAGGATGCCAAAGTCTGGAAGCAGGGGGCCAGCCTGTTAGCGGTCGTCTCGCAGGCGATTGTCGAACATCCCGAGGCCAGCTCACTGAAGTCGGCAGCACCTTCCATTCGTCAGGGGGCCATACAAGTTGCTCGCAGCAAAACACTGGCTGAAGCTCAAGCGGGCCAGAAGATGATTTCAGAAGCTGTCGCTGGTCGCTTTGCTGCCGACGCGAAGCCTGAGGCCGATTGGGCTAAGCTCACCAAAATGCACCCCTCGATGGAAGAAATGAACTCGCGAGCTGCCGCCGTCCGCCGATCTCTCAAGAGACTCCGTAAACCCGAGGAAGAGGCCCGCGATGCCACTGCTCTTGCATTACTGGCTGTGGCCACTTATGCAGATACCCACGAAGTGAAAAACGCAGCCGACAAACCTTACTGGCAGGAATTGGCTGGAAATTTCCAGAAGGAAATGACTGAGACTGCGACCGCCATGCGATCAAAAGATCTCGAAAAAGCCAAAACAGTCTTCGCTGAAGGGATGAAACGCTGCGAAGCCTGTCATGAGAAGTTCCACAACGAATAGTCGTCTTCAAGCAAGAGTTGGAGCCACTTATCGAGCCTCGTTCTTCGAGTTGTCTGTGGTTACGATTGGCAGGGTCTTTCGATACGGATTTCAATATTCCGCTACGCTTCTTGGCTGGGGTTGAGTCTTCGAACCCCCAGTTCGTGCCGAAAATCGCTGGGGGTTCGAAGACTCAACCCCAGCCACCCGCCGCGCAATTGTTTATTGGAATTCCTATGAGCCGGGTAGCGATCATTACGCCACCCGGCTTTGATGAGCGGACATCCCAATTTCATCGCAAGCGGAAGAGTCTCGATAAAGCATCGAGCAAGCCATTGGGCGAGCCACCCTTCGATTCGTCACGTAAGGCTTCCAGCGGCGGGTGCAACAGCTTATTCACAATTCGCGCGACCGTACGTTCAATGGCATCTCGGTCTTCGGCAGGCAGATGCGAAAGTTTTGAAAACAGCTTCTGCAATTCCTGCTGGCTGATCGAATGCCAGTCATCGCGCAGGCGTTTAACGATCGCACCGCCCGCCCGGCTGTAAAACTCACTCATGAACCGCTGAGTTTCTTCCTCGATAATGCGGTTCGCTTTTTCAACTTCGGCCTGACGCAGCTTGCGGTTGCGGTCACAGGTTTTCTGCAGGCTGTCAATGTCATACAGATAAACATCATCGAGCGAAGCGATCTTCACGTCAAAATCTCTGGGAGCACCCAGGTCAATGATAAACACAGGCTTGTAGCGGTTCTGCTTTCTGCGAGCCAATTCAAAACGAGCCATCGTCACCACAGGTTCATCCGCACCAGTGGTACTCACAATCACGTCGGCTTTCCCCAGCCATTCGTCCAGTTGCTGCCAGTCGGCAACTTGTCCTCGGTACTTCTCTGCCAAACGCTCGGCACGATCTCGGCTGCGATTGACGACAATGACCTGCTGCACACCTTCATCCGCCAGGTATCGGAGTGTCTCCTCCGCCATCTCGCCGGCACCGATCACCACGACGATTTTGTCGGCAAACGTATCGAAAATGCTCTTCCCGAATTCTCCAACAGCGACACTGGCAATCGATACCCGACCATTGGAAAGTCTGGTCTCTGTCCGCACCCGATTGGATGTGCGGATCGCACCTTGAAACAGAGCATGCGTCAAAGCACCGCAACTGCCGTTTTCGTCTGCTTTACGATAAGCATCTTTCACCTGAGCCACGATTTGCGGCTCACCAAGCACCATGCTGTCCAGGCTCGACACGACCTGAAACAAATGCTGCACCGCCTCTGGGCCAGTATGTTCCGTCAGTTCCTCGGAAAACTCTTCCAGAGGAACATGATGAAACTCGGAGAGAAACGAAGCCAGATTCTGCCTGACGACGGCAGGATCTTCTTCAGTGTTCGCTGCATAGACTTCCACACGATTACAGGTCGAAAGGAACACGACTTCTGATGTCGGGAAGCGCTCGTGGAACTCCTGATAAGCCCGCTGGATATCTTCGGCACTGGAAAAAGCGAGTCTTTCACGAATTGCCAATCCTGAGGATTGATGATTGCAGGAGACGACATGGAGGTTCATTTCTGCCCCTCCTCGTTTGAAGACTTTATGGGAAGAGTTACTGCTTTAGGAGCCTCTTTGGCAGGTTTTGCTCCATGCACTGAACTCACACCGGCAGCCGATGTCAGCACCTGCAATCCGACATAAGCCAGCAGTAACAGCCCCGATGACCACGCCGTGGCCACAGCCACCTTCCGGCCCGGTGTGCGTGTTCGAGAGAGTTGCCATGTCAGCAAGCCGCAAATCAATGCCCAGCCGATCGTGCCGCCGAGAACCACAGGGTCGATCCATACATTTTCGGAGGTCCAGTTCGTGAGGATGATGCCTGAAAGGACTCCCACACTTAAAAGTGGAACGGCTGTCGAAATCGCCCATAAGTTGAGTCGCGCCAGTTGTTCGAGGCTTGGTAAGCTCAAACTGCGTTTGGCAATGGCCCCCTGTTTGAGGCGTTCATTCTGCCACAAAAAGAGCAGGCTGATGACAAATCCGACGAGGACTGCTGCTGTCCCTAGTACTAGCGAACTGGCATGCAGCATGGCCCACGATCTTAAAGGATCCCAACTCCGGGCCGATGTCTCTGGAAGCAGCCATGAGGTGGCCACGAGTCCAATAATCAACGGAAACGAAATGATCCCGACAGCCAGTTGCGAATCGACAATTGTCAGGACCAGATATAGCACCATCAGCAGCCAGGCCAGAACCAGCAGCCAGTCATGTGAGGAACTGAGTAAGGGCGGCAAGTTCTCAGCACTGGCTCTTGCCAGCAGATACAGGGTATGAGCCAGGAGCCCGGCAGTCGCGAAGCCCAGAGTCAGTGTTCGTGCCAACCAGCCCTGGCCACGTAATCGTGTCAACTCAAAGCCAAAGGCCACGAGATAGCTGGCAAAGATGCAGAAAACACTCACATTGAGCATGGCGAGCCTGGATCACATCCTGCAAATGTTGAGTATCCTGATTTTATCCAAAACCGATCGATATCCAGCAGATCCTCAACCAATTGGCATGTTCTCAGAGGGATAGAGACTGCCTCGAACCACAGGTGGAATCTTCTAGACGCTTTTCGCTGGTGCTGGGGCAGGGGTGCCTTGCATACGTCCAAAAATCATACGGCCGGCACTGTTCTGCAGCACACTGGTCACCACGACTTCAATTTCGCGGTTCAGATGAACTGCCCCCTGTTCGCAGATCACCATCGTGCCATCATCAAGATATCCCACGCCCTGCCCGTAAGCTTCACCTTCACGGATGATCTTGATTCGCAACTGCTCGCCTGGGAGGTATCTGGGTCTTAATGCATTCGCGACATCATTGAGATTAATGACATCCACACCTTGAACACTGGCAACTTTATTCAGATTAAAGTCGTTGGTCAGCACACGGCCACCACGCTGTTTGGCCAGTCCGACAATTCTCTGGTCGACTGTCAAACCTTCGGGATTCTTTTCTTTCACCTCTTCGACACGAATGTCGACCTTTGAGTTCTGCTGTAGACGGGTCAGCACATCCAGACCGCGACGCCCGCGTGTGCGTCGCAATTTGTCATTGCTGTCGGCAATCTCCTGAAGTTCTTCCAGGACAAAGCTCGGGACAATCATCTCTGTGTCGAATAACTTTGTTTCTGCCAGATCGGCAATGCGGCCATCGATCAGCGAACTGGTATCCACCACCAGAGGCCGGCCCCCTTTGATCTCCTTCACAAACTCGACATAAGGAATCACGAAGCGGAAATCGTTGCGCGTCTGCAACAGCAGCGAAATACAGACATAGGGCAGCACAATCAGTCCCAAGCCAATCACGGCACTTTTCACATATGGCAACAGGCTGAGTGGTTCGAGTGCCACCGAAAGGAGATAGCACAGGAGGACACCAATCAAAAGTCCGAAGTAAATCGAAGAAATCAGATCCAACCGTTTGCGGGGGATCAGTAAGTCAGCCAGCGTAAAGGCCTGCGTAAAGAGCATCAGCCCCACAAACCAGACGAATGGATAATCTCCGATAAACGCCGGAGGATTGCTGGAGGGTGCCACGAAGGATGCAATGGCTCCCGCGCAGATGACCGCGTACAGAATTCGAATAATGATCAGCAGCATAGCTTTGGTATCGTCAAAGGATGAAATTCGTCAGGGATGCCATACGGTGAATACAACGATCGATGATGGCCAGGTATGCTGACCAGAATCGTCTCCGACAGTCCTTATCTCCATCAGGGGATGGATCGCTTCGTCAAAGACAATCTCATCATCTTTCTGCACCTAATGGTATTTCGGTTGACTACGGTTTGCCAGTCGTGGGGTGTCGATGCCTGAATTCTACCGCAATTCGTGGCCTCTGAATCGCTAGAATCAAACTTATGCGGTCCTCGGACTTCAGGAACAGAAACGAACCCGGTAATCTCTGCGTATTGTGCATTTGTGAAGATGGAATCTGGCTAGATTACAACGTCTGCCAGGCAGGAAAGAGCCACCACCTCCTGCCACCGAACGAGGACCTGTTTGCGGTTGACTCGAATTCCCAACCGCCTGGTTTCAATCACATATAACTCTCGGCTCGATTTCGAGTCTCGCAGATCGTGAACATCAGCATCGGCTAATGTCGCAAAAACGCCGTTCACACTCACCAGGCGACCGGCAATCACATAATTGGCCACAGTGTCGAGGACGACATTTTCACCCAGCATGTGTGAAAGTTCACCCTTGGTCAGCATCGTTGCATCAAGTTCAGCCATCAGGTTCTCTTTATGTCGTCCGTCAAAATGAACGGAAGGAAGCGAGATATTGGATTTTACTTCTGTTGAGAAAACGTGTTGCTTCGGAATTTTACATTTTTATTCGCCAACTCGACCAGTAGTTTTCAGGTGGCCATCATCCACCTCTGGTGAGATAAATTTCTTGGATGACCGTGCCGTCGATCAAACCTCGGCTATCCCGAAGGCTCATTTCGTCTGGTTTGATCTTGGTGTTTCGGGTATGACCAAAGAGGTAAATCAGTCTTCGAATCCAACTGGCGGCAGCAATGAGAGCTCACATGCCAATCAAATTCTCCAGGGAATGGTCGCTCTTTGTTGTCCTGTGCTGCATGTGGTCTCAGGTCGCTTGCGATCACTCGACGGCTCACTCACGAGATCGAGTCTTGCCTGTCGAAAAGGCCGAGGTTGTGGCCGCTTTTCCACACGATCCAGAAGCCTTCAGCCAGGGGTTGGTGGTCGAGGGCGGTACTCTCTACGAAAGTACGGGCCTGTTTGGAAGTTCTTCGTTGCGGATTGTGGATCTGGAAACCGGGAAAGTTCAAAAGATTGTTCGCTTGAACGATCAGTATTTCGGTGAGGGGCTCACCAAACGGGGTGACCAACTGATTCAGATCACGTGGAAGAATCGCGAAGCCTTTGTGTTTGACGCAGCAACTTTGGAATACAAATCGACGATCCGCTATGCGGGTGAAGGGTGGGGTCTCACTCGCTGGGGCGAACATCTGGTCATGAGTGATGGTTCATCTGTACTCAAGGTTTTAGAACCAGAGACCTTTCGAGTATTAAAAAAAATCTCGGTCCGCGCGGATGGTCGAGCGGTCTCCGATCTCAATGAACTCGAGACTGTGGGAAACGAAATCTGGGCCAATGTCTGGCATCGCGATCTCATCCTGAGAATTGATCCTCGAACAGGAGAGGGGATTGGCTGGATCGATCTGAGCCATCTGTTTCCTTCCAATCGTCGTCCTCATCAGGAGGCAGTTCTAAATGGAATCGCTTATGATCCAGTGAAAGGCCGGTTGTTTGTCACCGGGAAAAACTGGCCTCAATTGTTTGAGATTCGAGTCGACTCACTCCCGGAACCAGCCGCCAAAAAGCCCTGAGCCAGTGATATGGCTGGTTGTTGATATGGGATCAGGTTCTCCCGTTTTTTGCAGGATTTGCGTTCGTTATGACAGAGTCTTTATTGCCTCCATCTGATGTGTCGAAGTCGATTCAGGAACTCATGGCGACTCGCCGGACAATTGGTGCGTTTTTGCCTGAAGCCAACGGGCTTCAGGATGCTCTGCTCGAAGCGGTTGAAGCCGCCCGCTGGGCTCCGAACCACCGGCGGACAGAACCATGGCTGTTTGTCAATCTGGGGCCTGAGACGATCGAAAAAGTTCTGACCTTGAACGATCAGATTCTCACAGCCAGTAAAGGGGCCGAATTTGCTGCCACGAAGCGAAAACAGTGGGCTGAAATCCCCGGCTGGCTGGTGGTCGGTTGTAAAGTCTCGGACAACCCGGAAATTGCCGAAGAAGATTATGCAGCCTGTGCCTGTGCAATACAGAATCTCACGTTAAGTCTGTGGTCACGAGGCATTGCCAGCAAATGGTCCACAGGCGACATCACAAAGCGAGCGGACTTCGCCACGATTTGTGGTCTCAATCCAGAAAACGACCGCATCGTGGGCCTGATTTGGTACGGCTATCCCGCCAAAGTTCCACCTGGCAGCCGTCAGCGTACTGCTGATCAGATTCTCACCAGACTTCCTTGAAGCACTGTTTTCATTGCTTTTAGGGTAGCAGTAAATGCAGGAAGCAAACCATAAATGGTCTGCTTCCTGGTGATAGTCGTTATGTAAAGACTTAACTGTTGGCGATTAGTATTCGCCGACCACTTCACCGCCTGCGCGAGTATTGATGGCTTTAAACAGACCCAGATCGACGTTTTCGGTCAGGAATCGCACGCGACCATCTCCGAAGAGAAAGTGAGCCCCGCCCACATGCGGGCTGCTAAAATCGTCCAGGTGAGTTGAAGGATGGTTCGGCGTGTGATCGGCCAGACCCAACACGCGGGCAATCGCTTCGGCCCCTTCAGGAATCACGGCTCCCCAGGTGCTGAACCACTGCTCGTCAGGCTCTGAGGGATCTGGAAGCAAGTCAGTTTTATGTTCGCCCACCAGTACCGTATTGCTGAGTCCATCGCTGACATCACGGAAGCGAACATTGCTGTTGTGCCAGAACATCCCATTGCCACGAATCTGATGATCTGGCCCGTTATCTTCGATGTCATCTTCCCATGAGTAGTTTGTATATCCTTGAACTGAATTTCCAAAGGCTCCGACATAGTTGGCATTTGCCAGAGTTGCCAATGGGGTAGCGCCAGTCGCTTCATCGAAAATCTGCCACGTTTGTGGCCCACTATCCGATGGACAGCGGAAGGCTGGCAGAATCGTACGCAGCAGAGTTTGGTTGTTGTTGCCTGCAGTACTCATGCATGAGTCAGAAAAGTTGATACGGTTATAAAGTGGTGTCTGATCCAGCATTGGAAGAATCATCGTTCCCCACGAGAACCCAGAGACACCATCTTCGGCATGTGGCTGCCGAGTGGCTGCATCCACTCCAATCCAGCCCGGTGGCAGAACACCGTGTGTGTCATGATAGTTGTGCAGTGCCAATCCCAATTGCTTGAGATTGTTGACACACTGTGATCGCCGGGCCGCTTCACGAGCCTGCTGAACTGCTGGCAATAAAAGAGCGATCAAAATGGCAATAATCGCAATCACCACCAGCAGTTCGATCAGTGTAAATCCTTTGCGGGTATGATGTTTTGCAGGACAAATCTTCGATAAACCTGGAGCATTTATCGTGAACATGGGCTGACTCTCAGTGGGTAATGAAAATGATGAAAACAAATCCCGTGATAACATTAGCCTACCATGCAACACACTTAATGCAATAGGCTTGCAAGAGGTTTCTGAAAGCAAAAGCAACTTTAGTGTTCGTACGATTGAAGAGGTGTTGAAGTGTTGGCTGGTACTGGGTGAGATGGGTTATTGGCTGATTCGAGTCCATCACTTAGGGGCTACGCACGATGAAATCAGACTGTGTGGTAGATCTTTGCAAGATTCCTGTGAAAGATTGGTAAGCCCATCGTCTGACAACCGTGAAAAGGTCCCAGCGGATGAACGTCTCCTTTCCATCGCATCGGCAAGAACTTCTCGATCAGCAGTTCGAGCGTCTGGCCAAACTTGTCGGTCGACTGGAGCACAACGCCTTCTGGCAACCCAGGCTCAAATCAGCGGAGTGGACATCAGACAAACTTTCGTCCATCCCTCCGACTGCGGAAAACTTGCGAGCCCTGCTGGATCGGCTGCCAATCGTTCGCAAAGCCGAGCTGGTGGCAGATCAGTTACAAAACCCACCTTACGGCACCAATCTTTCGTTTCCTCTTTCAGACTACGCGAGGTTACATCAGACCTCCGGCACGACCACCGGGAAGCCTTTACGCTGGCTCGACACGCCGGAATCATGGGGCTGGATCATGTCGTGCTGGAAGCAGATCTATGCACTTATGGGGCTGCGAGCGACAGATCGCCTGATATTCCCCTTTTCTTTTGGCCCGTTTCTCGGTTTTTGGGCAGGCTTCGAAGGGGCTGCACAGATGGGAAATCTTTGTCTGGCTGCTGGCGGTATGAGCAGTGAAGCTCGTCTGAAACTCATCGATGAAAATCAGATCACGATTCTCGCCTGTACTCCCACCTATGCACTCCGGTTAGCCGAGGTGGCCAGGCAGCAGGGGATCGACCTGACAAAGTCATCTGTTCGCGCGATTCTCGTGGCTGGTGAACCCGGTGGAAATATCCCAGCGACCCGACAACTGATCGAAACCACCTGGAATGCCAGGGTTTTTGATCATTGGGGCATGACTGAGGTGGGCCCGCTGGCCATGGAAACCGAACATGATCCCGGCTCGTTATCTGTGCTTGAGACAGAATGCATCGTTGAAATCCTCAATCCTGAGACTCATCGTGCCGTCGCAGAAGGAGAATCCGGAGAACTGGTCATCACGAATCTGGGGCGAGTCGGCTCACCACTGCTTCGTTACGCCACAGGTGATATCGTGACACCATCCTGGCAGCGGGTCGCAGGCGATCCCCCTTTTGTCAGGCTCATGGGTGGAATCCAGGGCCGCACAGACGATATGTGGATTATCCGTGGCAACAACGTCTTCCCCTCGAGTCTGGAAGCAATCATTCGCTCGATACCGGAAGTGGAGGAATTCCAGCTTCGTGTTCATTCTCACCGGCAGATGCAGGAAGTGAGTATACGGATCGAATGCCGGCGCGGTCTCAGTGAGGCAGCATGTCAGAGTTGCGCCATGAAAATTCGCCAGCAGATCAAAGAGCGGCATCACTTCGAAGCCAGCATCGAACTTGTCGAACCGGGAGTTCTGCCACGTTTCGAGATGAAGGCCAAACGAATCATAACTGAATAAATTCAGATAGCTGAATTATCGATTTGCATCTGTGTAAAACGAACTCAAACGAAATGAACTGCCGGGCCCCGACTTGAATTCAAGAATCAGACGGTTCGCCCCTTCGCCGTAAATCCAGTGTTCAATCGGCCCGCTGCCTAGAATCAGCCGTGTTCGTCGAGGCGGAGCACCCAGGAGGCTCTTGGCCTGTTCCATTGTCATGCCGTTCGCCAATTCACCAGGAGCCTTCGCTGAAGTGGTTGCGGGTGAATTGGCTGTTGAGAGTTCTCTCGTCCAGCGATTTCCACTGAGCCGATAACCTAGTCCTTCAAATGCTTCACGAAGGGTTTTGTCCTCAGGAAATTTGAGCCAGCCGTTTTGCAGGATGGCAATCGTACCTTGTTCATCGTTGTAGATTGCGCGGTGATTTTCAGCCATGCGGACGACACCTGCACCACCTTGCGGGATGGAGAGTTCCGCTCGATGTTCCATCCATGCCCGGCGAGCTTGAGTGGCAACGTCGGCTTTTTTCCGCGCTTCGAGATCCTTGGTAAACGCCAGGAGTTCTTCGCGAGTCATCGTCTTGAGCCGTGCCATTCGAAATGCATCATAGCGGTCGAGGAAACTCTGGCTTTCATTTGCCCTTTCCGGAAGACGGATCCGCCATTCTTCTGCCAGCTCAACGCCATTCCTGCCATCAGACAACAAGCGTGCCTGAATTTCTGCTGCTGTCGCAGCAATCATCAACTGGCGATGCCATAGTTTTCGGTTTGCATCATCGGCTGCAGCATAATCATTAAGAACCTCGGCTTTCTGCAGATCAACCGGAATCCATTTCGCTAAGGGAGTCTCTGCACCGGAAAACTTGCGACTGATCTGCATAACGGTGCTGGCCAGTGCTGCCGGATCTGGCTGTCCATCGCGGATCATGGTCGTGACCTGGAGCCACATGCCTTCGAATTGCAATTCCATCGCGAAGCGTTCATCGAGCTTCAATTCGCGGGCTTTTCTGGCCAAACTCTCCAGGGCTTCGGGGGTTCGCGGGTTGAGAATTCGAGCTTCTGTCTGCAACCCCCGCATGCGGGCACTGTCGGCCAATACCTTAAGCTCGCTATCAGCAAAAAAAGTGGCTCGGTTCTCAGCCCAGTCAGCCAGTTCATACCACGGCTGTGCTTCGCCGGCACGAATCTCTCCGGCTCGAATGCGATACTTTTCCCCATCGCCCGCAACCACGCTGACTTTGGAAACATCAAACAGAAGTTTGTCCGTGTTTTTCTCTTTGCGGACTGTCCCTCGCACAACCACACTCTTACCACTTGAAACCTGCCGGGCATCTTCCTCTTTGAGAACGAATGGCATCGCGCATCGAGCCAGTCGCATCGAATTTTTCGATAGCGAGGTGATTCTGCCTTCGATCGTTACCGGAACATCGACCAGGCTATCCCAGCGATCTTTCAGATCATTGAAATGCTGGGTAGACCAGGCTTCTTCACTCGCTTCGACTTGGCATGTCGTGACGAGGCAAAACAATGCCAGCGTAAACATGATGGACAGTCGAGCAGCCTGTAACGATCCAATCAATCCCGCCATGGTACGTCTGGCCTTCATGAAATGAGCGATTCTCATGGCGATGACTCCTTCTTACCGGAGTTGTTCTCGCCAGCTTGATCAGCTCCGGGAGCCGTTTGTCCGGTGCTCTTGAAGCCCATCGCTGCCATCTGACGCTCAAGAATCTCCTGAGTTTCTTTTTTCAGATCTGGATCAATGGAATCGAGTCCCAGCGTCTGCAGCACTTCCTCATGTGCCCACAGTGAAAACGTATCGCCTCTGAGTCGAATACGCAGTTCAGGCCGATCTGCGGGAACTTCAATCTCCTGTATCTGCCCAGCCACAATCATTCGCTGCGATTCATCACCATTGGGAAAACTCGATCTCATCCGATCCGGATTGAGCAGCACAATCGTTTTTCGGCCGGCAACCTGCAACGGGAGATCAAATTTCCAGCCGTTTGTCTCAGGCTCAGACCGGTCACGCTCTGCGGAACTGTCGAAAATTAGCCACTTGCCGGCATAGTTTCGACGGACACTATCCTTGAGTTCTCTTGAAAACTGCGGCCCGCGAAGGTCTGGCAATCCCTCCTCAAACGGGATCTCCACCAGATTTGCTGCAGCTCTGGCCTCGGCAGCATATTGCCGCACCATTCGCGATGTGTCTGTTTGAATTCCCAATAAGTTGAGTGCTGTGACGGCATCTGTCAGTTGGCGATTGGCTTCCGGGAAATTCCCTTCTTTGAGAGCTTTGATCCCGGCTTCAGTGGCCACATCAACTCGCAATTTGGCGGAGGCAATGGCCGACTGTCTCCAGAGCACCAGTCCCGTCAGTACCAGAACGACTGCTGTCGCACTCACGATTGAGTGCCAGATGCGCCAGGACGATTTCAGCTGATGGAGGCGTTTTCCCCAACTGGCAATCAACTTTTCGACAGCCGAAGGTTCGGGTGGTGCTGCATCCTGAGGTAAGGTGATCGGCACTGGAAGCGGCTTCACCTTCCGGCCAATCGCTTTGGCACCTTTCACGATGGGGGCTTCACCAGCGGTCGAAGCCATTAGGGCTTCGTTCAGTTCCGGATCATCGCCTGAGTTTTGCGAACTCTCCGGCTGGGCTTTCGAAAGAGTCTTTGTTATCGCCACCGGTGGATAGACGTTTGCCGGGAGGACAAAGACCTTCTGGCCGCATTGCACACAAGGGATGAACTGATGCGAAGAGGAACGTTCCCCCGTAATTGTGTTGCCACATCCACAGGCAATTTCAAAGGGTACCGCGACCGGTGGAACCGATTGAGCAGATTTCGAAGATTGGCTGAACCAGCCTGCCATAGACTCACACTCTTAAAAGGCTGAGTTGCCCAGTTTGCGTTCCACCTGTTGAGTCGCCATGTCATCCATTCATTGAGTGCATTATTAGGCGACCAAGTCCGTGGTTCAATGGCCGATCTGTGAATCGTCAAAATCGGAACAACCGGAAAAGTCATTCTCGCTGAAACTGGAAATGTTGCTTACAGGCAACATGACGCGCGCAGCGAGACATCCAGAAGCTATAGGGCTCATGGTGGGTTGTATTGCGCATACTTCCCAGCGGTTCTTGATTGAGGAGTTCCAGAGTGACGACATTGATGGCCCCGATCGCATTTCAACCTCGTGAAACGGAAACTGTTGGCGCATTTGTGCTCGTGCCAACATTAGGTGGGGCACCATGGATTCTTCGTCGAGGGCGACATGTGCTGGGCAGCGGGTCAGAAGCCACCTTGCAGCTATCGAGTGAAGGGATCAGTGCTCAGCATTGCCTGCTGATTGTGGGGCCCTCATCGGCTATTGTGAAAGCCTGGGATTCCCGAACCTGGATCAATGATGGGCCCGTCCGGGAAGCAACACTCAAGCCGAATGATCGGCTCACCATCGGGCCATGGACATTCCGCTTTCGATTGGCCACGGCTGATGAACTCCTCCAGTTTGTACCCGAAAATTCTGGGTCCAACGTAACAGCAGCCAATCCATCGGTCGTTAGCGACGTAACAGCAGCTTTACCTGTCATCGCAGTGCCAGAAGTCTCTTTGCCAATCACAGAATCAAAACTCACTGCGGGAATTGCCAGCTCTTCCCCTTCCAGTCTGTCGATTTCCGACAATCGGCTGGAGAAAGATCTCGCGAGCGATGTCACTCAGTCCGCAGAAATTTCAGCTCCAGTCGAACAAAAACCAGAGTCAGCACTCGCTGATCGGGAAGTGATCAAGCAGGAATTGCAGCGCACGCTGGCCTCCGTTATGGAACAGAGGTTGCACCTTGAACAAGCGGCCCTCGATCAAACCCGTACGCTGGCTGTAGAAAATAGCCGTCTCGTTGAGCAACGTACCGAACTGGAGCGATTGCGCACTCAACTTGTCCGAAGGGAGACCGAGTTTTCGTTGCGAATGCAGGCCATTGAGACGACAGAGTCTGCCCAGCAGACCTTGCGTAAAGAACTTGAAAGAACTCAGATCAAGCTGCTGCAGCGGCAAGTCGAACTGGCTGAAGCGGAACAAGGTTTTCAAAAGCAAGTCGAAGAAAAATCAGCCTCGCTGCAGCAACTCGAGCGGAACCTTCTGCAAAGCCAGGCCGAACATGCTCAGGCAGTCGAGAGTCTGGCAATCCAGAAACAGGCATTGACTGATTTTGAGCTGCAACTGGCACAGCGCGAGGCCGAACTTCGCGATGACGAAGCGATCTGGCAGGTGAAGTTTGCGGCACAGAAAAGCGAAGCGGAATCGATCGAAAAGCAGCTTGCCGACATGGAGTCACGCAGTGAAGCGTTAGCACTCCTGGAGCAGTCGTTGAGCCGCCGGGAGGCGGAAGTCGCATCCAAAGACTCTGAACTGTCACAGTTGAAAGCCGCTTTTGTCCAGCAGGAAGAAGAGCTTCAGCGTGCCCGGCATGAAGTGGATTTACAGCGGTCAACACTCTCGCACGATCTGGCACAATTGGCCATTCAACAAAGTGAACAGGCAGCTCGAGAAGCAGCGATCGACGAGTGTCATCAGGCTTTAGATCTTCGTGAGCGGGCGTTAGTCAACGAGAAAAACCGCATTGAACAAATTGCTGAAGCCGCCAGAATTTCGCTTCAGGAAGAGCAGGCCCGACAGGAAGAGACCTGGAGTCGCTGGGATGAATCGATGAGAAAGGCGACAGCCGATCTCCGCTCGCAAATGGAAGCCCTCGAACAGGAGCGGGCTTCACTCGAATCCATGGCCTCTGGCCCTCAGATGACGCCAGAAACCTTGAGTTCTCCGTTCTCAGAACCTGAATCCGTAGAGGAACTGGCTGTTGATGCGGTCGATGAAAATTTCGATACCCAGGCTGAAAATCACCCTGCGATCGTCGCATCGACTTTGGAGCCCATAACAGATATTCCTGCGTCCGAGCAGGCTGCCGCTGCCTTGGAGACCATCGCAGCAGCAGTTGAAGCTCTCTCAATCTCGGATGAACCTGCCGAGCGTGCAGATACGGAAGAGGCACAATCTCATTCAAAGATTGAGAACCCTGCCATTGATCATACTGAGATTAGTGGCCATACAGCCGAGCCTGCCTTGGCGGAAGACACTCTTGTTGATCACTCTGAAATTGTTCCAGAGAACTTGATTATCGAACCGAACGCCCTGATCGAGAGTGATACCGAGACGATCATGCCTGGTACTGTCGATTGGCTGCCGGTGACACCCGGTGAGTCGTATGTTCCTGAAATCGATCATTCAGAAACCATCTCCACGCCGGTCGACCCGGCCGCAGCTTTGGAAGTTGCCGCTTCACAGGAATTCTCGCCTGTTGGTGATTTGAGTCCTTTGGAGCCTTATCACCCGACAGATGAGTTTACTCCGGTTGGTCACTCCTCGGGTTTGCATGAATCTTTGGATGGCAATTTCGAAGCAGAAGATCAGGCGGACAGTTTGCCTGCGTTTGATATCTCCAGTATCAACCCCTGGGCCAATGAAGTCTTGGCTGATGCGTCGCATCTTGAAGAACCCGCTGAGTCGACCTTTGGAGAACCTCTAGCCAGTCGCCGCTTGTGGAATGAGCCCGATGACGAAATCCCGGCAGCGAAACCTGCGAGCCTCACCTCGTTGAGCCATCTGGAGAGATCCAGTCTTCAGCAGACCGGTCATACGACAAATGACCATTTGACGAACGATTCTGCCGCGTCAGATCCGGCACTCAGTCTTCGGGCAGAACTGGCTCAACTCTTTGGAATCCAGGATCTGGGTGCCAGTCGATCGTCAGTGGAAGAGTCTGAATCGCAGGAAGCAGAGCTTGCGAGCCACGACGACTCAGCCGCTGGATATCCAGCACCTGTCCATACCCATGATCAACCAGACTCGACGGCTGCCCATGCAGAAGTCTCAGCCGCGTCTTATTCCGAACCAGTTTTGGATGCAGAGATACAGGAACCAGAAACACGCAATTTCTCAGCAGATTCATCGGCTACGCCCAATGAGTCGATGGACACTGCGGATACCTATTCGGCCAGTTCCGTAAGTCGCGAGTCAACTCAGAACGACGCCACGCAGACCGCAGATGAAGAAGAAGATTCGGTCGCTTCGTACATGGCCAGATTGCTGGGACGTTATGGACAGAAGGCCGATGCACTTGCCAAAACAAGCCGATCAGTGGAATCTTCAGCCTTATCACAGGCAAGTCACAAACCTGTGCAGGAAGTCGCGACAATAGCTCCGGAAGTCCCCGTTACCTGGAGTGAAGAACCCCGGCACAAAGTCGATAAAGACGAATTCCGTGCTCATCTGGAATCGATGCGGCAAGTCGCCAATGTCTCTGCACGGACGGCCGTCAAGAGCAGTCATTGGAAACGTTCACGCATGCAGGTGCTGGTGAAAGGGATGCTCGCTGCAGGGGCACTGGCCACAGGAAGTGTGCTGCTCCTGGGTAAATTTGCCAATGGCCAGCCACAACTGATGCAGGGTCTGGTGGTGACTGTCGTCGGGATCTACCTGTTGCTGGAAACCATCAAGGGAGTTCGTCGAGTCCAGACTTCGGCTCAATTACAACTCGCTCTGGCTCATTCCGCAGAACTTGAAGGCCGTAGCGCTGTGCAAGAAGCCCGCCAGGAGTAGCCATCGAAAAGGGTGAGCCGCTGGTGGGAATCCATTCCAGCGACTCTCCCACTGATCGAATTCAACTCGCTTCGCGATATCGTAGCGATGGTTTTTCAATGGTCACAATCGTGTTCGGTGGCACACTGTGCGAGAGCGAGACGCTTGATCCAATCACGGCATGCGAGCCAATGACAGTCTCTCCGCCGAGGACAGTCGCATTGGCATAAATAACCACATGATCCTCAATCGTGGGGTGCCTCTTGTGCCGGCGGAGCAGATTTCCTTGTTCATCTTTCGGAAAGCTGAGTGCGCCCAGAGTTACACCCTGATACAGCTTGACATGATTGGCGATCTCGCAGGTTTCTCCAATCACCACCCCCGTCCCGTGATCGATGAAGAAAGAATGTCCGATGGTGGCACCGGGATGGATGTCAATTCCGGTCTGGCTGTGTGCCCATTCCGTCAGCATGCGGGGAATCAATGGAACATCGAGCAGATATAGCTCATGAGCCAGGCGATAAATCGTGACAGCATGCAGTCCCGGGTAGCAGAAGATGATCTCATCGAGGCTTCCGGCTGCAGGATCACCATCGAATGCCGCCTGCACATCCAGCGCGAGTGTTCTTCTCAAACGCGGCAATAATTCCAGTAACGTGATGGTTTTGGCCTGGGCCAACGCTTCAAAATCGTGTGAGACTTCATCGGCGCAGGAAATCCCATGCTGGCGGCGATAATCATGCCTTAGTGCACGGGCAATCTGCTGGGTCAGGCGATCATGTAGACTGTCGACCAGATCGCCCACATGATAGGTCACATTGCCCATGTGCAGATTCTGCCGACGGCGATATCCCGGAAAGAGAATCTCCTGCAGATCCTGCGCGATCTCGTAAACCGCTTCACTGCTGGGCAATGGGCAATGTCCCAGATGGTGGGTCGTCGCAAAATCGCGATACGATTCGACAATCCGATCAGTGATTTCCGGCAACTGGTCTTTGAGTCGAAGATCCGTAGCCATAACAAAGTCCCTAATTCTTCCCGGAAATGCATCCACAGCAACTTCAGTCTCTGCTGCTGTCAGGGACACCTGGGTTTCGTTCGATCCGGAGTGGTCGAATGATTCTCCCATATAATCTGCATCTACCACCATGCTAGGTCGGCTATACATTCTTCCGGACGTGAAAAATTCCTGCCAGTGTCAGATTGCTTATTGCTGGAGAAGTTCGCGTAAAACTTACCTTCCGCACTTTCTGCCAAAAAATCGTCTGGTCAATTCTGCCACTGGCACCCCTTGTATGTTGTAAGTCACATTGAGCAAGGAACTTATCATCAATTCCAGAGTTCGATCTGTTTCTTGGAGCAGCAGGCCCGTCCGTCGATGAAACCTGACGAGATCAGCGACGCACCCATGCCCTTCTATTGTGGAAGAAGCGGTTTTGGAGATTGCTGACACCGAGAGTTTTCCCGAGGGAAATGATGTGCCATGCCCATACGATCTGACCAGCCCTGGAACGAAATTCCACAGCCCAAAGGGAATGATCACTGGCATGCTCGTTCGTTCACTCAAAACATTCTCCCAAAAAATGTGCATTCTTCTGGCGATCGCGAGGAAGCCTTTGATCTTGAGCGGCAGGAGTTCTTTTCTGCCATGGATCAATTTGCTGTTCGCCCGGTTTCGATGCTTCCGGCCTTTCGGCTCATTCGCCATCTGACATTTCAGGAGCCATTATCACTGCAACTGGAGGCTGGTAGAGCACTTCTAGCCCAGTGGACAAAGCGCGAAGGCTGGTGCCGAGAACTCCTCAATGCAGCCCGGCACTCCATTCACAAGTATGTGCAGGTCGCCAGCGAAATTGTCCTGGAATGGATTTCCAGCCCTGCCATTCCCAAAGGTCGATTACCGCTATTGATGCTCAATCGCCTTCATGCGGATGTCGGGCTTCAAAATTGTTTTCAACAGGATCAGGACGCAGTTCACATCATTCTCGCTGCGCTGCAGTGTGGGCAGTTGTTATGCGAACTCTCGAAACGGGAGATCCAACTCACCAGGCGAGATCAGTATCAACTGGCACTGGCTCTGTTGGTCTGTGATTGGTCTTTACTGGCAGTTCACTTCCAACATCAAAAAATTCAGCCCTCACAATGGCCAGCCTACCAGCATCAGCATGGGCAAATCAGTGCCGCCATGATGATGTCGGTGGAGTCCGTCACTCCCAGACTTCGATCGTGGGTAAGTCAGCATGGCGTTGATGATGCAGTTCCTGCAGACCATGAATTGACTTTGGATCGTCATCGAAACCGAGTGACTCGCGAGACTCACCGAACCTATGCAGGATTGACGATTGCACCAGGGATGGAGCACCTGATGGCTGTGCTGAAAGTTTGTCAGCTCGTCAATTCCATTAGTGATCAGGGGAAAGAAAATCATCCCTGGCGAGCGGGAATCCGACATGTCTGGAAAGATGCTTTGCGGGGAAAACTCTCCAAAGATTTGATTCGTACATTCGCACAATCCCTGGCGCCTGAGGAACTCGGGGAGTTGCGAACGGTCTCCTTCGAAGGACGACGCTACCGGGTCGATCAGGGACAGACTGCGGCAGCGCTACTGAATGGGCCTCATTGGTTAAATCGAAAACAGCTCAGACGACGTCATGCGGGTTTGCACGCGATGCGGAAGTGGAAGCAGAACATCACGGCCTCTGTGGAGGCTGATGCTTCATGAACTCCCGAGAAGAAGCTGTTTCACATCGAGAGTATTGGGATGAAGCTTCCCGACCACTCGCAGGTCTGGTGCTGCTGGCGCCGTTATTGTTGATCTATGAATGGCATGCCGCCTGCCAAGATTCATCCGCTGTGATCACTCTGCGTAACGGTGTCGACATCTGGCTCCGCACGCAAATGGGATGGCTGGGTTTCGATCATGAGTGGTGTGTCCCGGCATTAGTCCTCCTTACGCTGGCAGGCAGGCACATTCTGTCCTGCCAGGATTGGAACATTCGACCTTCAGTCATCGGTGGCATGATGGCCGAAGCGGCGTTGTTTGCCGCCCTGCTGGTGATTCTTGGTCAGTTAATTCCCTGGAGCTCGGCTAACATTCCCCAGTTTCCTCAAGAAATGGAGCTGCTTCATTCACGAGAAGCTCTGTTGCTCTCTGAGAACACTGTCGGAAACATCGCTGGCAAGCTGGCGACGCCTGTGGCGGATGCATGGCCCAATCCATCTCCCAGATTGCATTGGGTCACCTGTCTCGGTGCGGGAATTTATGAAGAGTTTCTCTTCCGGCTGGGCCTGATTCCAGTTCTCTATGGGCTTGTGCGAATGTTGGGGATTCCGCGGGTGATCACACTGGTGATTGCCATCGGGGCCAGCTCGTTACTTTTTGCTGCTGCCCACTATCTTCAGGTGGATCTTGAGACCGGGAGAATTTCGCTGCTGGCTACAGCCGACTACATCATCCAGCACCGTGATGTCTGGTCCGCATTCAGCTTTCGCTGCCTGGCAGGAAGTTTATTCGGAGCTCTGCTGGTCTTTCGCGGCATTGGGATCGCTGCAGGTTGCCACATTGGCTACGACCTGTTTGTCGGCTACTGGATGGGTTGAGAGCCTGTACTGTTGATGACCGGCGTACCTTGATCCTGGCAGCAGGAACCGTTGATGCCCTGCAAGCCCATCAGTGCCGGGCGAGCGTACTGAGATTCGCCGTAATAGACGTACGGCGCATAATCTCCTGCGAATCCTGTATTCACAATGGCAACACCACTTACAGCAGGAGCGTAGTAAGCACTTGAGGCGGTGTAAGCGTAGCCGTTGATTCCCTGGTAGGAGTAATAACCTGGCGAATAAACGCCCAAGGGTCGTGCATACATGGCTGCATTCCAGCCATAGGTGTATCGATAGGGCCAGCCCCAGGCGTAGGGAGCACGGCCATTGAAGCCGTATCCGTAATAATTGTAATACGGGCCATAACCATAGGTGTTGCCCCAGCCATATCTGCTGTAGGCGAAGTTGAGATAAGGTGTGCGGTGGTAAGGATGGTTGTAACCCCAGCCATAGCCGCGGTAGCCGTATCGACCCCAACCCCAGTACCAGCCTGTCGCGGCCGAAGAGGTGTTGCTTGAGGATGCTGCCAATGAGCTTGCTGTGCTGGCAATCCCTCCGGCCTCGGCAGGCACAGAGCCCAGGAGAGTAAGGCCGATCAGAGCTCCCCAGAAGAAAGCACGCATTGGCAGGTGGTGGATGAATTTCATAATGGCACTTTGCCGTCAGTGAATGTGTCAGCAGATGAGCACCGGTTGACGCTTGAAACCAGAAGCGTCTTGGTGAGTCTGGTGCTAATGCACAGTATTTCTTCCTCCAGACTAGGGCGTCATTTTGGGAATGGTCAAGAATTGAGTCGAGAATCGAGGATTTTTTTTCAATTTGCGTAGAAAAAGAACATCTGCCCTGTTGTGGTCTCTGTCCCACCATGAGAATCGGCTTTTTCCAGTTCAAGCCGGCGGCACAATTAATAGTGATCGTGAGGTTACTATTTTAATGCAAGGTTGGCAGCTGTCTGTAAGATTCGTTAACAGACCGGGGTAATGACAGATGTGTTGATTTTGTTTGCCTCACCACCGCGGAAGTATGACCAAGCAGTTGGAAAGCTGTGAAATGCGGGAGTCACCCCGGTGTGGGAAACATGATCATCATGAGTGGGGATCTTCCTCTGGGGCCAGCTACAATTGGGCGGTAAGCGTCATTTCTATGCACTGCCGATGGGGATCTGGTGACAGTTGGACAAGATAACTGGTTCTGAACACCCCCTGATTGAACCTGCCCAAGCAACTCTGCTTTCAAGATCGAGACGACAATGGTGAAGCCAGCAATTTTCGAGAAACACCGCGTGTTGACCGCACTCCCGGTCTACAACGAAGCCAGGCACGTTCACGAGGTGCTCTCTGTCGTTCGAAAGTACAGCGATGACATTCTCGTGGTGAACGATGGCTCAACGGATGGAACTGCCGAGGTTCTTGCCGAGTTTGCCGGGATTAACGTCGTTCACCACTCGAAGAATCAGGGCTATGGAGCCGGTTTGCGAACGGCTTTCGATTATGCCTTGGCTCACCATTATGATGCCCTGGTAACCATTGATTGTGACGGGCAGCATGAACCTCGTTTGATTCCAGAACTGGTTGCTGCGCTTTATCCCGCGAGTGGAGACGCCGTCGAAATTGTTTCCGGGAGTCGGTATCTGCAGAGATTCCCAGGTGATAGCCTTCCTCCCGTTGATCGCCGGCGGATCAACATGGAGATCACTGCGTACCTGAATGAAATTCTCCATTGGAATCTGACAGACACATTCTGCGGCTTTAAAGCTTACCGAGTTCCTTCGCTGAAGAAGTTTCAAATCACGGATCTCGGGTATGCCATGCCCCTGCAGCTCTGGGTTCAGGCTGCCGCTGCTGGAATGAAGATTGTGGAGTTTCCAGTACCTTTAGTGTACCTCGAAGAAGAGCGTTCGTTTGGTGGATCTTTGGATGACTCCGTCCGCAGGAAAGCTCATTATGAGGCAGTGATTCGTCAGGCGCTGATCGAGACGGGACTGTTTGAAACGGGTGTCAGTG
Source organism: Planctopirus limnophila DSM 3776 (assembly GCF_000092105.1). Lineage (NCBI taxonomy): Bacteria > Pseudomonadati > Planctomycetota > Planctomycetia > Planctomycetales > Planctomycetaceae > Planctopirus > Planctopirus limnophila. The sequence continues at coordinate 1,677,204 of NC_014148.1, forward strand.
ATCATCAGCAGATCGTTTTGAATCAGATCTGAGCATCGAGGCTGCATTTGAATGGCAGCGCATGGATTCCAAAACGACCCATTGCAACGCTGCTGAACCCGATCTGATGGATGCTCGCGAGGCGGCTGCGGATACTTTTGGGGGCTTTCTGCGGGTTTGATTGTTGCCAGTGGGAGCTGACAGCTAAGATGCATTATGGGTTTTTGTGGCGAAGAGTGATTCATGCGCGACTCGCGGGAAGTGTCAGAGGGTAAGGCCAATGCCAGTTTCCAGTCGTCCTTTGGCCGATCCAACTGCAGATCGGACAAGTAGAGTTTCAGCAGCGGAGAAAACTCGCATGACCGTTCGTCGCTATCGTGCCCCGCAAGGGGATGGCGAGCTTCTGATTGAGCCATCGATCAGCTCGGTCATCAATTCTTTGCTTGAGGATGTTCAGCACAGCCCCGCGTATCGGACTCCCGGCCAGAACGTTGCCCGAAATGAAGTTCTGACCCTCGCAGTCGAATACTCGAGGAAGCTCGCTCAATGGGCAGGGGTGCCTGCGAGTCAGATTTCAGCAAGATTGAATTCGGCGGAACTTAATCCTGATCTGATCATTGCGACAGGCCATCAACCGGAGTGGTTTCATCCCGGCGTTCTGGCAAAAAACATTGCCGCCCATGCGATTGCTCAAAAGCTCCGTCAATCGGGAAAAAATGCCATCGCAATCAATCTGATTGTCGACAGTGACGAGCTGGACGATGTCACTGTTCCCGTTCCCACAGGAACCCGGGAAGCTCCGCAGATCAATCCCTTGCCATTTTTCACTTTGACGAAACGAACCCCTTGGGAAGAAGTTCGTAATCAGAATCATCTGAAATTCGATCAGTTCTCGCAGAACATTTTCGAAGCGTTAAAGCCATGGCAAGTCGTACCCGCGATCTCTGCTCTCAAAATGCCCTCTGCAGATCATCCTTCAAAGCATGCCGACGTGGAGCGCAATGAACAGGATTCGCTCAGCCCGAATGATGCCCGCCTGTGTGATCTGATTGCCTCCGTCCGGCTGCAGTGGGAACGTAGCGAGCAGATCGAGAACCTGGAGATTCCCCTTTCTCAGATTGCCAGTACCAGATCGTTTCAATTCTTTCTGCTCGATTGGATGCGAAACGCAGTCAGTCATTGCCATGCCTACAATCGGATCGTTCAGGCGTTCCGGGATGAATATGGAATCCAGGGGCAACAGCGACCCGTCCCGAATCTCTTAATAGTATCGGCACTTGATCATTCCGCATTCCCCGAAAGTCTCAATGGCGAAAGAGTGGAGATCCCCTTCTGGGTATGGAATGAGCCTGAAGAGGCAGCATCGGTCGAACGAGAGCGACTCTTTGTGCGGCATGTTGACCAGCAGCTCGAACTCTCCACTTCCCGAAAAATCATTGGCTACCTGCCTGCCTCACCCGATGATGCAGAGGCGGCAATCCAACAACTCAGCATTTGGGCACAGGAGGGGCTACGCATCCGCTCACGAGCATTGACGACGACCTTGTTTGCCAGGCTCTATCTTTGCGATCTGTTCATTCACGGGATCGGTGGCGCGATTTACGATCAGATTACAGATCGGCTCATTGAAACAATTTATGGTCAGCACATCCCGCAGTTTCTTGTCGTAACGGCCACATTACATCTGCCACTGGGTGAAGGCTTTTCGGCCACGATGGCGGATGTGCGCAGACATCAGGCCTTACTGAGAGATTTGGAGCAGAACCCGTGGAGGCATCTCCCTTCATGTGAAGAACTCTCGTCGCGGGCAGATCTCAATCACCAGATGCTGTGCAGACAACTGGCCCAGCTTCGTCAAGAGCGGGATTTACTGCTGATGGAGCAAAAGATCTGTGATCAGAAAGCAGATCGAAATCTACCGCGAAGAACGCGCCGTCAAAAAAATCGTCAACGTTACCTTCGATTGAATGAGATTCGCAGAGAGTTACTCACGATCGTTTCTCCGCAGATCCAAAAGGTTCGTGAGGATATCGAAATTCTCCGTCAGGAAGTGGCTGCGAACAAAATTCTCAAGTCGCGCGAGTATCCCTGGTGCCTCTTTCCCGTCGAAGATCTCCACCGACTGGTCACTCAAATCCAGGCGGCCGCAGACTTCGCCATTCAATAACAAGTGGTGAGGTTGGCTGATCTTGATGCGAGATCGCAACGCGGTGTTCAAAGTCTTTTACACTTTGAAAGCCTGCTGGCAGGAGCCTTCTCTTTTCTGAACCAGAGAGCATGACGGGCATCTTGCCAAACCCTCGATTGCGTGTATTCTCCAGCGAGGCATGGTTGCGAAGTCTTCCAGATGTGTGGCTTCAGCCGTGCCTTTGATTTTCGCTACGACCGATACCAACACGTTTGAATCACATAACGGGGAATTCGAAATGTTTCGCATGGCTGCCATCTCGACTTTGGCAAGTGCTCTTTTGCTGTCGTTATCTTTTCACCCCTCAGAATCTTTACAAGCGGGCCATCGACACCGATCGAATTGTTCGGGATGTTCTGCTCCAACATGCAGCGGAGCCACCTGTGCCGGCTCTTCGTTCTCGGGAGGAACTGGACTGGTCTGGGCGAATGGTGGCCCTGGATATACCTGTGCTCAGCCGGTCTGCTCTGGCCCCGTTTGTGCCGGACCCGTTTGTTCTGGGCCTGCATGTTCTGGGCCTGCATGTGCTGGAAGTGTCTGTTCATCGCCGGTGTGGGAATCCACTTCTGGATGCCAAAGTTGCAGTGGTCGCCGCAGGCATCATGCCCGTCGCCCGCTCGTTTGTAGTGAACCGTTGGCCTGCAGTGCTCCCGAATGGACTCCCGTGGGTTGTCAGCAGGCCCTTGACGGAGTGACCTATGGTGCAGCCAGTTGGGCCGATTCTGTACCAGTGGTGCCGGTACCGTTCAACTGGGAAGGAACTTCGGTATCCGTCATGCCACAAGCTGCCGTTTGCTCACAGCCGGAATTGAACGCCGTCCATGCCGGTGAGATTCCTGCTCCTTCAACGGGATGGTCGAGCGATGCCTACACACTTCCAACAGTCGGAACCACGGCCCTGAAGTATCTTTCACCTTATCAGGCCCCATTGCCCCTCTCGTTTCCGGCGGCCCCGCCGGTTCCTGCAGCCGAAGATCTTGTCTGGTGATGATCGACCATCGATAAACGCCATCTACATGCCTCACACAACTCGACTGAACTGGTCGGAATGTGTGAGGTTTTTCCTTTCTGAGGGATGTCTCAATTGCTTGCAACTTCTGAGACACATCCCAGGCATCAACCGTGAGTTGACGGTCATTGATCTTGCTTGCTCGGAGCCGCAGGCATGGCACACAAGACGCTGTTTAAGTCTGGAATCCGTATGAAGTTGAAGTCTTGACCCTTAAACTCTCCCCCTGAGCTTTACACCGATCCCTGATTTCGATTACGACGCTTTCATTGGAATCAGCAAAGTGGTGACATCGAAGGATGGGGCAGGATGTCGCAGGAGTCGAGTGCAGGCCTGTGGGTAAAGCTCGCCCGTCAGTGGGGTGTGAGCCGGGCTGTGGCTTTTGCTGTCGCTTCCAGGTTATGGCAACTGGTGACGGGCCCTGTCACTGTATTGCTGGTGGCTTCGCAACTGACCGAGGACGAACAGGGATACTTCTTTACATTCAGCAGTTTGCTCAATCTCCAGAACATGTTTGAACTGGGATTGACGATCGTTTTTCTCAATCTTTCCAGCCATAGCTTTGCGAATTGTCGCCCTTCCCGAAGCTCCGTAAATGGCAACTGGGAATGGAATGGTGCCGACGAAGAAAAATCGAGAGCTGCCAGTCTGCTGTATCAAGGCTTGTGGTGGAGTCTGGTGCAAGCCAGTCTCTTTCTGGTCATGGTGTCAGGTCTGGGAATCTATTTTTTTTCACTGGAAGCCGATTCCTATTCGATCAACTGGTTCTACCCCTGGCTGGCTGTGGTTTTCTGTGCTGGTTGCTCTCAGGTACAGGCCATTCCTCTGACGTATCTGGAAGGTGCTGGAGAAGTCCTGCCAATTCAACGCATGCGGTTTCTGATGGCAGTTGCCGGTACAACCAGCATGTGGTTGACGTTGTGGTTTCAGCTGGGACTATGGTGTGCTGCTGCCGTCGCGATGACCCGCGTCGTCTTTGAGTTCGGTTATCTCGCTTTTATTCAGCGCGCCTTCCTGCTCATGATCCTCCGGCAGAAGATTACAACGCGGTACAACTGGTGGAGTGCTGCCTGGCCTTTGCAACTGAGAGCTGGCTTGCAGGGGTTACTGGTCACCTTGTCCACAGCACCGCTCATTCCGGTGGTGTTTGCCTATACGGGGCCAGCTGCAGCGGGAAGATTGGGACTGGTTCATTCGGTCCTCAGTTCGATGAATTCGGCAGCAGCAGCCTGGTTACAGACGAGAATTCCCGTACTCACGACTCTTGCTACCCAGAAAAACTTTTTTGCTTTCCGAGAGCTATATTCTCGCTCATTCCGGCAGTCCAATCTCTTTCTTGCCGCCATGATGCTGTTGTTTCTGCTGGCGATCTGGCTGGTACCTGTTGTGGCCGATCCACCCGAGATTGTGCGTCCCTGGACGATCGGCTGGCTGGCACAGAAGCTCGAACCAAGATTGCCACCACTTTTGCCAGCATCACTCCTGGCGATGGCACTGTTCGTGCATCATCAATGTGCTTCGGCCACGTTATTCGTGCGCTGCCACATGTACGATCCGTTCCTCAAAGTCAGTTTTGTTTCCCATCCGGTTTCGGGACTATTGATCTGGATGTGGGGCAGTTATTTTGGAGAAACTGGCGCCGTCCTGGGATACTTAATCCCTCTGGTCTTCATGATCTGGCCATGGATCATCCTGCTGCAGCGGGAATGTCTCCGTAAAATTCATCAAGCATCCACAGAACCAGCTGTCACAGTAGCAGACTCAAGCAAATCCACTTAACGACATCGAAGATCAATCACAGCAAAGGGAGTGAGCATTATGGGAGAACGGATTCTCAGTATTTCGGGCCTGCGTGGAGTCGTAGGTGATGGGCTTGATCCCGAGTATGTTGTTCGCTTTGCTGCGGCTTTGGGAACATGGCTCAAAGGTGGGCATGTGGTGCTTTCCCGAGATGGTCGAACCACAGGCGAAATGCTGCGGCATGCGGCCATTGCCGGGTTGACGGCTGCCGGTTGCCGAGTCACGGATCTGGGAATTGCGACTACTCCCACTTGTGGAGTCGCTGTTCAGCAACTGGGGGCCGCTGGTGGCTTACAGATCACCGCCAGTCATAATCCGATTGAATGGAATGGATTGAAGCCCTTTTCGGCGCGTGGTTCCGTACTCAATGCCACTCAAGGAAAGGAACTTCTGGAGATTCTTGAAAAGCAGGGCCCGACTTATCGGTCGTGGGAAACAGTGGGGTCTGTCGTCGAAGATCCTTCAGCCGCCATGTTTCACTTGAGCAGGGTGAATGCACTGATTGATCTGCCCGTGGTTCAAGCCCGGAAGTTCAAAGTGGTGCTCGATTGCACTCACGGTTCGGGCTCGATCCTCTCACCCGAGTGGCTGAGAACGCTCGGCTGCGAAGTCGTCGTATTAGGAGGAGTGGCTGATGGCCGGTTTGAACATCCGGCTGAACCATTGCGGGAAAATCTCACATCACTCATGGATGCTGTTCGAGCACATCATGCGGATGTCGGGTTTGCTCAGGATCCTGATGCCGATCGACTGGCGATTGTCGATGAAACAGGCCATTACATCGGTGAAGAGTTGACTCTGGCCCTATGTGTCGATCATGTCCTATCCCGAGCCAAAGGGGCGGTGGTGGTCAATGGTTCGACCAGCAGGACGACAGCCGATATTGCGGCCCGGTATGGCTGCGAGTTCATTCGATCGGCTGTGGGCGAAGCGAATGTGGTTGCTCGCATGATCGAAGTCCACGCGCTGATTGGAGGCGAAGGGAACGGCGGTGTAATCGAGCCGAAGGTAGGCTATGTTCGCGATAGCCTGGTCAGTATGGCTTACGTGCTTCATGCGCTGGCGCTGAAAAAGTGCCGGCTTTCCGAGTGGGTCAGCACCCTTCCCAGTTACACGATTGTGAAAGACAAGATCACCTGCGGTCGCGAATCTGTGCAACCAGCATGTGACCGTCTTAAGGAAATCTTTTCCGACGCATCGATTGTTGAGGGCGACGGCTTGAGGCTCGATTGGCCCGATCGCTGGGTGCAGGTGCGTGCCAGCAATACCGAGCCCATCATCCGGATGATTGCTGAAGCTCCCCAGGCTGCCGATGCTCAACAGTTAGTCGATCGGGCCAAGTCTGTCGTGGCACAAATCGTCAATGGTTAAGACGGTTCCTTGATGTCAACGGTTTCGCCACTCGAAGAGCGTTGCGCGAATAGTGGGCAGTTATGCGTTTTCTGTGGGCAAATGTGTTGTTGTGGAGTTTATCAGGAATCATCCTTCCCAGTATTTTCGCCGATTGCGATCAATAAATCGACATGTTGGCATACGCATTGCAAAATTATTTGGCAGATGTGTCTCTGGTTGCCAGAGGGCCGTGCAACAGTAGACTTATGAGTTGGGATGTTTTGTGTCTTTGGTCAATGAAATTGCTGTAAAGATCCATCTGGTTGATCCCGGTGACGGTCGAACTTTGCAAACCTGGTCGTTTGAATCGCCTCGCATCACCATCGGGCGTGATCCGCAGCAGGACGTTTCATTGTCTGATCCTTATGTCTCCCGCACGCATGCGGAGCTTGTTCGTGCCGGGAGTGTCTGGCAGCTCTTTTCCAGAGGTCGTAACGGCATCCTGGTGAATGGCAAAAGCATCACTGAGATTCGTCTCGAACCCGGGATGACATTTCGGCTGGGTGCTAATGGCCCGCAATTCCGCTTTGATCAGGCGCAGGAAGTGACCGCTCAAGCCACACTCAGCTTTGATCCCGAGTCGATTATCGTGCTCTCTTTTGATCGTGAGGCGGTGAAAGGTGAAGCCGAGAATGTGGCATCCACAGATTATTTTCAGAAATTGAACGAAAAGGCCAAGGAACTGCGAGCCCGCCGACAAGGCAAGCAGGCATCCTCCGGCAGTTCATGAAAGCTCAGTAGGTCAACAACAGGCTTGAGCAGTCAATGATGAACACGATTTAGAAGTCGCCGCAGGCGGAGGTAATTCAGATTGGCAAAGATTATTTCGACACATTCCTTCCGCGGAGGCACTGGCAAATCGAACACCACAGCGAACCTGGCCACGTTGATTGCCAAAGCAGGGTATCGGGTGGGTGTGATTGATACGGATATTCAATCGCCGGGAATTCACGTCGTCTTTCAGTTCGACCAGAAGAAGGCCAAATACGCTCTGAATGACTATCTCTGGGGACGCTGTAGTATTCATGATGCTGCCTACGATATCACCGAGCAATGTATTGGAAATGTCGTTCCCGGCGCGCTTCGGCCAAGGCTTTATATCATTCCGTCGAGCCTCAACAGTGGTGAGATTGCCCGCATCTTGAGAGAAGGTTACGACGTCGCCAAATTAAATGACGGATTACAGGAACTGATTTCAACTCTTGATCTGGACTACCTGCTCATTGATACCCACCCGGGTGTGAATGAAGAGACCTTATTGTCGATTGCTATCTCGGATGTGCTGGTACTTATCCTTCGGCCTGATAATCAGGATTTTCAAGGAACAGCAGTGACTGTTGAGCTCGCTCGGCGTCTGGATATCCCTGAACTGCTCGTCGTTGTGAATAAAGTTCCTGAAGGTGTCGATGAGAATCTGATTATCGAGCAGGTGGAGAATGGCTATCAGGCCGAGGTGGCTGTCATGCTGCCACTGAATAACGAAATGTCGCGTCTGGGAAGCTGTGGTCTGTTTACCAATCAGTATCCTAATCACCCATTTACTCAAGGTTTGAAAACGCTTGCTGAGCGGATCATTAAATCGCAGAAATAAATTAAACCCATCGGAATACTGTGATCGTTGTGGGGACAATTCAACAAGTGGAATCAAATTCTATCATTGTGAACTCACACTGTTGAGTCATCGTATTGATTGATATCGCAGTTCTGCTGGCTCATGTGACACAAGTGGATGAAAGAGGTTGAACTGTGTCTGGTGACTCTTCACAGGAAATCGACATGCTGCTGGGGCGGATGAAATCTGCCGCAGCACCGATTCGCGATGTTTTAAAGGATCTTCATACAAGGCTCGTGGCTAACTATGAAGGAAGAATTGCGGACTATATACCAGAGTTGGCGACAGCCAGCCCCGATTCCTTTGGAATCGCACTCTGTACGACGGATGGGCAGGTCGTCGAGTATGGCGACTACAAAACGTCATTTACAATTCAATCTGTCTCGAAACCTTTCATGTTTGGTTTGGCCATTGGAGATCACGGCCTCGATCATGTCTTATCGAAAGTGGGCGTAGAACCAACCGGCGAAGCCTTTAACTCCATTGTGCTCGATGAGGTGTCGAATCGGCCATATAATCCGATGGTTAATTCGGGTGCAATTGCTACGGCTGATCTCGTCAAAGGGAAAGATTACCCGGAGCGCGTTAAACGCATGTTGGAGATGTTCAGTCGGTATTGCGGGCGTGAAGTCTTTGTTGATAACACAGTCTTTATGTCTGAGAGAATGACAGGTCATCGAAATCGGGCGATGGCCCATCTGATGCGAAACTTTGACATGATGAGTGAGAAGTTCGAGGAGGCACTTGAACTTTACTTTCAGCAATGCTCGATTCTCGTGAATGCGCATGATCTCTCAGTGATGGGGGCCACACTGGCCAATGGCGGACTTAATCCATTAACAAAGATCAGGGCCATTGAGAGCGAAAATGTGAAATATCTGCTGAGTATCATGATGTCGTGTGGAATGTATGATTATGCAGGGGAGTGGGCCTTTCGCGTAGGGATTCCTGCCAAGAGCGGTGTGGCGGGTGGGATCGTCGCTGTGGTTCCTGGAGTGCTGGGCATCGGGCTGTATTCACCATTGCTGGATATCAAGGGGAACAGCGTGCGTGGTGTGAAAGCCTGTCAGGAGCTTTCGCAAAAGTTTTCTCTCCATGCCTTTGAGTCATCAGCGGCGGCTTCAAAAATTCTAGAACTCTTCTCATTCAAAAAGCGGTAAGAGTCTGAGTTTCTTCAGGAAGGTTATCGCCTGTTGATGAAAAAGTTGGATCAGTTGCCTAAACTTCCTGCATGACTCGACCACTTTTTGTCCATCTCGTGCCTCAGTTGTTTGATCCTGAGCAGGTTCAAGGGGGTGTCGTAGTCATTCTCGACATCTTACGTGCCTCGACGACGATCATTCATGCTTTAGAGAATGGTGCGCAGGGTGTGATCCCAGTCGCTGACGTCGAGCAGGCTCGCGTAGTGGCTTCCAGATTGACCCCCGAACAGGTTCTGCTGGGCGGAGAACGAGATGGACTGCTGATCCCTGGTTTTGACCTCGATAACAACCCCCTGGCCTATACCCGCGATGTTGTGGCTGGTAAGCAGATTGTCTTCACAACTACTAATGGCACAGCCGCGCTTGAGCGTGCGAAAGCTGCCAGACAGATATTAATCGGAGCCTTTGTGAATTTGTCCGCCGTGGTCGACAAGGTCTATGCGACCACCGGGCCGGTGCATCTTGTCTGTGCCGGAACTCGGGGGAAAGTGACTCTCGAAGATGCCTTGTGTGCCGGTGGAATTGCGTGGAAGCTTTTGGAGAAAGACCAGCAGGAGCTGTTCGACCGTACCGATGACCAGCTTCAACTTGTGCTGGATTCCTATCGCAATCGCACGAAAGATTCCGCCACTTTTCGTAGAGCGATGAGATCCAGTTTTGGTGGCCGTAATTGCGTCCGGCTGGGGTTTGATTTGCAAATCGACCGGGCAGCCACATTCGATCTGTTCAAGAGTGTGCCGAGTTTTGATGCAACAACTGGAATCATAACGATTTAGGTCTTTTGGTCAAGGTTTTGCAGAGCCCGCCGATCGTCAGGATCATGGATTTGATGTTTCGCCCAGGGGCTGTTAACTGAAAAATCTTGAATTCCTGGTTCTGAATCCAGGAGAAAGTGCCGATGAACCCTAGACGCCACTTTTTCGCATTCTACAATGTGAAAAAGACATTTGTGGGGAATATCTAAGAGGTGAACTGTGGCGGATCGACTGGATGAGTTGTACGACGACTATATTCTCGATCATTTTGAGTCTCCCTATCATTGTGGGAAACTTGAGTGCCCCAGTTGCGCCCATGCCGATAAAAACCCACTTTGTGGTGATCAAATCAAGCTGGAATTGAAGCTCGATGGATCGACCATCGAAGAGGCGTGGTTTCAGGGACGCGGCTGTGCCATCAGTCAGGCGGGTGCGTCAATTCTATGTGAGCACATCGAGGGGAAAACGCTCGAAGAGCTGCGGGACATGCAAGGTCAGGACATGCTGGACCTGCTGAAGGTTCCTCTGACTGCCAGTCGCCAGAAGTGTGGACTGCTGGCCTTCAGGGTTCTCAAAACTCTCGTTTACGCACAGGATGAACATAAAAGTGGTCTGCCGATTCATCCGGTAACGATCCATCCTCGCTAACCAATAGAGTTCGTTAAGTCTTAAATAGTCTGAACCAGACGTCGGCCTGATTTGGCCAGCGTTTCCTTTGCGATAGAAATCAGGTAATCGATTATGTCGGCCTCTCCGACTTTTAATGAGTTCCCCCTAGATGTGCAGACGACAAACGACCTGAGTATGGAACGAATCAGACAGATCCGCCAAGATTTTCCGATTCTCAGTGAACTAGTGCATGACAATCTTCCGCTGGTCTATCTTGACTCGGCAGCCACATCTCAGAAACCAAAGGTCGTGGTTGACAAGCTTGTTGAAGCCTATGAGAAATACAACTCGAATGTTCATCGGGGCATTCACGCCCTGGGCGATCGCATGACGACCGAAATGGAGTCGGCACGCGAAAAGATTGCTCGATTCATCGGTGCTTCAACAGCCGAGCAGGTGATTTTTACCTCCGGGACGACGATGTCTGTCAACCTGGTTGCGCACGGATGGGCAGCGAAGCATCTACGGCCCGGTGATGAGATTCTGCTCAATGAGATGGAGCACCACGCGAACTTTGTTCCCTGGCAAATGGCAGCACAAGCTTCTGGAGCCACTCTGAGGTTTCTCCCTCTCACAGCAGATTGGCAGCTCGATTTGTCTCGGCTGGATGAGTATATCAACAGCCGAACACGGCTTGTCGCCGTGGCGGGGATGTCGAATGTCACTGGCACAATCCATCCAGTTACTCAATTGGCTGATGCCGCTCACGCCGTTGGCGCACGTATCTTTGTCGATGCCGCTCAAAGTGCTGCCCATGGCCTGACCAATGTGCAAGCTGGAAACATCGATTTTCTAGCGTTCTCAGGCCACAAACTTCTCGGGCCCACAGGTCTTGGCATTCTGTACGGGAAGTCTGAGGCCCTTGAAGAGATTCAACCGGTCTTTGGTGGCGGGCACATGATCCGTGAGGTCACAAAGTGGGGTTCAACATGGGCCGATCTTCCGGCACGTCTCGAAGCGGGGACCGCGGCCTTTGTCGAATGTGCAGGGATGGGCGCAGCAATTGACTATCTGGAATCCATCGGTATGGAGTCGATTGCCAGATACGAGCATTCGCTACTTGAGCTAGCGCATGCAAGAATAAGTAATATTAAAGGTATTACGATTTTCGGGCCGCAGTTGTCTAGTAAGGGCGCCATTATCAGCATGTCGCATGATTATATTCATGCCCATGATCTGGCCGACCGTTTGGATAAGCAAGGTGTAGCAATTAGGGCAAATCATCATTGCACGATGCCTTTGCATGAACTCTTTGGTGTGGCTGCGACAGCACGGGCCAGTTTCGCTTTCTATAACACGCCAGATGAAGTGGAAAAACTCGCTTCTGCCATCGAAAAGGCGATTGAATTCTTCCAACGACGACCTCACCGTCGTGCCAATCGATCCCTTTGATCATGGCGCATTCTTCAGCCCCTGAACTCATACCGTGAAGAGAAATTGTCCAGCAGATTGGTCAATTTCCTCGAATCGCCCAGGGAGTTCGATTGGACAGACCGATTGTCGCCGTTACGATTTGAAACGGTTGACGGCGTAACGGGTTGAGCAATCTTCCTGCGGAAGATCAGGTCATCACCGTGAATGATGAGTTCCAGATAATGATGGGCCAGCAGACGACGCCACGCATTAAGAGAGGAAGCTATGCAGACACCTCCTTCAGTTCCACTGGTTGGCGTGATCATGGGGAGCCGCTCCGATTGGGAAACCATGCGGGTGGCGACAGAAGTGCTCATGAGTTTTGGTGTACTGTTCGAATCGAAGATTGTCTCTGCCCATCGTACTCCGGAGTGGATGTGCGAATATGCCAGGTCAGCCGAGGAACGTGGCATCAAGGTCATCATTGCCGGAGCTGGAGGTGCAGCCCATTTACCCGGGATGGTGGCCAGCCAAACCATATTGCCAGTGCTGGGAGTTCCTGTTCAGAGCAAGTCGCTGCAGGGGCTCGACTCACTGCTTTCCATCGTGCAGATGCCGGGTGGCATCCCTGTTGGAACATTGGCGATTGGCGAAGCGGGCGCACGCAATGCCGCCTTATTGGCAATCCGCATACTGGCCATTTACGATTCTTCGCTGGCAGAACGCCTGCATCAATTCCATCACGAACAGCGGACGAAAGTCCTCTCTGAGACGCTTCCATGAGTGCATCGCCGACGACGACAATCATTCAGCCGGGCTCTATCCTGGGAGTCCTCGGCAGCGGGCAACTCGGACGAATGTTTGCCATCGCTGCTCGTCGGCTGGGTTATCGAGTGCATGTCTACTCTCCCGATGATGACACGCCGACTGGCCAGGTGGCTGATCTGGAAATTCAAGGAGCTTACGAAGATCTCGACGCGGTCGCTGCGTTCGCGCGTGGTGTTTCGGTGGTCACGTTTGAGTTTGAAAATGTTCCATCGGCTACGACGGCTGCCATTGACCAGATCTGTCCAGTCAGACCCGGTGGCCATGTCCTGCACACCACCCAGCATCGCCTGAGGGAGAAATCGTTCTTTGCCTCACGCGGGTTGCCAGTCACGCCTTTTCGAGCAGTTCGTTCTTTAGTGGATCTGGAACAAGCGGCTGTTGAACTGGGGCTACCAGCGGTTCTGAAGACTGCATCATGGGGTTACGATGGTAAAGGGCAGGTGATTCTGCGACAGCAATCCGATTTGCCCAAAGCCTGGGAATCGCTGAAGACTGACGAAGGGATTCTCGAAGCGTTTATCGATTACCAATGTGAAGCCTCTGTCATCGTCGCCCGAGGACTCAATGGTGAAATGGCCATTTATGGCCCGCTACGAAACGAGCACCATCATCACATCCTGGATATCACCACTTTCCCTTCGGCTCTCTCGGAAAAGATCGAAAAGGCCGCGATTGAGGTGGCCGTGCAGGCGACTCTGGCTCTGGATGTCGTTGGAATTCTTTGTATTGAATTTTTCATCACCAAGACGGGTGATGTGTTAATTAATGAGGTGGCACCCAGGCCGCATAACTCGGGTCATTTAACCATCGACGGGCATGTGACGTGCCAGTTTGAACAACAGGTGCGGGCCATTTGTGGTCTCCCTCTGGGGTCGAGTGCATCGCACGGCCCGTGTGCCATGGCGAATCTGCTGGGTGATGTCTGGGTCGAGGCCAAGGGAACCCCTCGCTGGGAAAAAGCTCTGGCTAACCACACCATCAAGCTGCATCTTTACGGCAAAGAAGCAGCTCGAATGGGCCGCAAAATGGGCCATCTCACGACTGTAGGTACTTCCGTTGCCGAAGCTCGGCAAGCTGTCATCACAGCCCGGCAGAATCTGATGACAAAAGATTGATCAATCCTTGTTCATCGAACCGGCATCAACTGGGCTTCACCTGAAGTCCCGTGACTTTAGTGGAAGTGAGGAAAGTCGAGTCGAAAGATCCTCGATCCGGCGGACGATGACGTGAATCACGGTCTCCTTGCATTCGACGTGTCCGTGGACAATCCAGGCTTGAGAATGGCGGGTGATCTTTCGAAAGCGTTCCCATGTCTGAATGTGAACAACGAGATTGGCCGTGCCGGTCTCATCCTCAATTGTCACGAAGGTGATTCCCTTGGCAGTGCTGGGACGCTGCCGCATCAGTACGATCCCAGCGACTTTTACGAGCGTGTCATCAGGAACTTGAGCGAGACGTTCTGCCGGAATGATTCCCAGCGTTTCAAGCCGTTCTCGGTGGAACGCCAGAGGATGAGACCGCAAAGAGAGCCCCGTCATCCGGTAGTCGGCATGAACTTCTTCTTCGGGGGCCATCGTCGGTAAGGTCGCCTCTGGTTCCTCCTCCGGTTCGAGATCGTCGAAGAGCGTTCTTTGCCGAGGCTTTTTCGAGACCGACAACGCATTCCAGACCGCTACCCGGCGAGTCTGATTCAGGCTGGCCAGAGCGTCCGCTTCCGCCAGTCGTTCAACCTGGGCTTGAGGGAGTGATGTGCGACGAACGAAATCATGCATCGACGTGAAGGAGCCATCACGTCGGCTTTCCACGACGGTCAAAGCGGCAGATTCCTGTAATCCTTTGATGAGACAAAAACCAAGACGAAGACTCTCTTGTTCGAGCGTGCAATCCCACTCGCTACGGTTCACGTCCACAGGCCGAACCTCGATCTGATGTTTGCGAACATCCTGCACCAGTTGAGATGGAGCGTAGAACCCCATGGGTTGACTGTTGATGACCGCCGCCGTGAATTGAGCGGGGAAGTGGTACTTGAGCCATGCCGAGACGTAGACCAGTAAGGCGAAGCTGGCTGCATGGCTTTCTGGAAAGCCGTACTCCCCGAAACCACGTATCTGCTGAAAGACCCGTTCGGCGAACTCCCCTTCCAGTCCATGCTGCTTCATGCCATCGAGCAGCTTTTGACGGAACTGGTCGATGACGCCGGGGCGTCTCCATGCTCCCATTGCTCGACGCAATTGATCGGCTTCCCCCGGAGTAAATCCCGCCGCCACAATCGCCAGTTGCATACACTGCTCCTGGAAGAGCGGGACGCCAAGCGTCTTCTTCAGCACTCGCCGGATAGCTTCATTGGGATACGTTTCCTCTTCTTCACCGAAACGTCGTCGCAGGTACGGGTGAACCATGTCACCTTGAATGGGACCCGGACGCACGATAGCGACCTCGATCACGAGATCGTAGTAACAGCGCGGCTTGAGCCTGGGGAGCATTGACATCTGGGCCCGGCTCTCAATCTGAAACACTCCCATCGTGTCGGCACGGCAGATCATGTCATAGACACGTTCATCTCCTTCGGGAATACTCGCCAGCGTGAGGGTCTTGCCGGTCGTCGATTCGACCAGAGCGAAGCACTTGCGAATAGCGGTCAACATCCCTAGTGCCAGACAATCGACTTTGAGGATGCCAAGATCGTCAAGATCGTCCTTATTCCATTGCACGACCGTGCGTCCATCCATCGCCGCATTCTCGATGGGAACAAGTTCATGCAACGGACCTCGCGTGATGACCATCCCACCGACGTGCTGTGAGAGATGCCGTGGAAATCCGAGAAGCTCTCCGACAAGATGCACGAACTGCCGACCGGTGATTGACCGGATGTCGAGTCCCGCTTCCTGACATCGCAGACGGAAATCGTCAGAAGCCCGGTAGTGGTCTGCGTTCTTGGCCAGTCGATCCACCAGATCGAGCGAGAACCCTAAGGCCTTGCCCACATCCCGAATCGCCGAACGGGGGCGGTAAGTGATTGTGACGGCGGCGATCCCCGCTCGTTCCCTTCCGTACTTATTGTAGAGGTACTGCAAGACCTCTTCCCGGCGTTCGTGCTCGAAATCGACATCGATGTCGGGAGCTTCGTCCCGTTCCCGGCTGATGAACCGCTCGAAGAGCACATCGATCCGTTCAGGATCAACGGCAGTAATTCCCAGGCAATAACAAACCGCCGAGTTCGCTGCCGATCCGCGTCCCTGGCAGAGAATGTCACGGGATCGGGCAAAACGCACGATATCCCAAACCGTAAGGAAGTACGGCTCATAGCGGAGTTCTTCAATCAGGTTCAGTTCGTGTTCCAAAAGATGTCGGATCTTCTCCGGCAACCCGTGCGGATATCTCTGTTCGGCTCCCTGCCACGTCAGATGTTGCAGGTATTGAATCGGTGAGAAGCCGGGTGGAGCGAGTTCTTCAGGGTACTCGTAGCGGAGTTCATCGAGCGAGAACGTACACTGTTCGGCAATCATCAACGTCCGTTCCAACGCCCCTGGTATGTCGCCATAGATCGCCTTGAGTGAATCCAGTGGACGCAGATGACGCTGGGCGTTGGTCTGAAGGGCTTCTCCGACTTGGGCAACCGTCGTGCCAAGCCGGATCGCTGTCAGAACATCATGCAGCGGTTTGCGGTCAGGGACGTGAAACAGCACGTTTCCCGCTGCCACAAGCGGGAGGTTCGTTTGTCGAGACAGGTCTTGCAGCCAGCCACGTCGGTAGTGGTCGTGCGGACCTCGATGCAGTTCGGCCAGTAGAAATGCTTCACCGAAGATGTCTCGATAAAGGTAAGCGTCGTTGATGGAAAACTCTTCACAGTGCAAAGGCGGAACCACTCCTGCCAATAGCCCGGCAGCGTGCTGAGCGATGTCGTCTAAAGTGAGGTGACACTCTCCCTTCGGTGCCCGTCGTCGACCGGTCGTGATGAGCCGACACAGGTTGGCGTAACCTCGACGATCCTTGACCCACACCACGATCGGCGAGGCATCGACAGGGCGGATTTCGGACCCGACGATCAGCTTGAGTGGTGGATGATCCTTGGTGGCGGTGTTGGCTCGTACCACGCCCGCGAGCGAGTTGATGTCAGTGACTGCCAGTGCGGAATAGCCCAGTTCGGCAGCACGGGCAACCATCTCGTCGGGATGAGACGCTGCTTCCAGAAACGAGAAGTTGGTCAGGCAATGCAGTTCGGCGTAAGACATGGTTAAAAGAACTCCCCATGCCAGAACCAGCAATGATCCTGAAGGCGTCGGAAGACCCACAGCCATTGGCCTGAAGCTGTTTCGACACGGTAGTAGTCCCGGCAGACGTATTCACCATCCCACCAGCCGGATTCGATTCGCTCCGGTTCCGTCGAATAGGAAATGTCGAACCGTATTCCCTGCCAGAACAGCACAGCGGGAGGCCCGTCTGGCAACATAGCGATGACCTCAACAGGTCTTGGCTCAGGAAATAAGGCCGTGGGACGATCAACCCCATGAAATCGTGCGGGGAACGTGGTGGACTCCGCAGAGTTTACATCGGATACCTGATGCATTTGCACCGCTCGTTCGGGAACAGGATCGGGAAGCAAGCAGGGGACGAGGACAGCTTCTGCCCCCAGACGGCTGCTGAGACGATTTACCAGCATCGAGAATTGCCGTGCATGACCTCGTGTGCCTCCATCGAACAACTCCTGTTGGGCAGCTTCGAGAGGGGATACGTCCAGCGCTTCCATGATCAGAGTGATAACCGGAGATGGAAGCCGCAGTTTTTCCTGTTGGAACCGCAGCAGATCGGTGATGTGCTGCTGATCGCTGGTTGCTTCGCAGAGACGAAGGCTCAACGATTGTGAGGTACGGTCTTCCATGATCAACCGGCATTCCAGATGGCGAGTGCCGAGGCATTTCGGGGTGAGCAAGTCCAGCAGTTGTCGCAGCAGCAGAGACCAGAGATGTTCAATGGCTTCCGGGTGAGAAATGCCCTCTTCGAGATTTCGCTCGACCCGATACGTTGGCAGCGGATGGCAAGGGGTGATCGACTCCGGGCGTCGTCCTTTGAGTTGATCAAGGCGAGTGACAATTTCTGCTCCGAAGCGGCGTGTCAGCGAAGCACGATCCAAATCCAGCACCTGACGAATGGTCTGGATGCCCAGCCGCTGCAGTTTGGCCAGCGTGGAGTCGTCTAACCGCAGCCCCATCACAGGCAGCGGTTCCAGCCGGTGGAGTTCTCCTGCAGGGATAACGACTGGCTGATGCGAACCTGCCAGAAAATGAGCTGCTGCCCAAGCTGAGCCGATGGTCTCGCTGATGGCGATCCGACTGTGATAACGCTTGTTTGAGAGTGCTCGGTCTAATTCCTCGGCGAGTGCCTGCTCACCGGAAAAGAATTGGGCGACCCCGGTCACATCCATCAGAATGCTTTCGGGGCGGTCGGTATCTTCCAGTCCAATACGAAAGCTGAACCGCTCACAACGCAGAGCGAGTTCAATTAATGCTTGTCGATCCTGTGGAGACTGGACCGCTTCCATAATGATGCGGTCGCGAGGTTGGAAAAACGTCCGGGCTTCCGAGACCGGCATTCCTACCCGCACGCCACGTTTCTGTGCCAGTCGGTTGCCATAGCGAACGAACTCTCCCCGTTGCATCCGCTCGGTCAGCAGGAGGAGACATCGGTCAAGTTCCGGTCGAGCGACGATAAGTCGCTGGAGCGTCCATTCGGGGAACCAGAGGCAGAGGATTCGCTGAGTGCCTGTTCTCATAAAGCGTTCCCTTCCAGCTGTCGATCATGATGTCCGCCATGGAGTGATGGGGTTTCCCGTGATGGGAAATAACTTCCACTTGAAAGCCGGGTGAGCCACGCAGAGAAGGGCGTGGATAAACCTTGAACCGGACTTCTGCCCATGAAGGTTGATGCACGGCTTTCGCGGATCTCACGAGAAAGCCGATCCCTGCTGAATCTTCCGCTGCCAATTGAAGACGTCGAAAGCTGGTGCTGGTGATTTGCTCGATATTCGCCCAGACGACCCCGACCGCTTCGCAGCGTAATGCCTCTTCACACGCCCAGAGAGCCTCCCGCTTGGAAGCTGGTCGAATCAGGATCAGCCGGGAGAGATCAAAGCCCAGCAGCGAAAGCGACAGTGGAAACAAGTCGTGGCGAGTGTCGATCAGCACCAGCGGACGTCCTGCAGGGCAGACCCTCCAACCAGTTATCAGGGAAACTGTGCCAGCACCGCTGGAATTACCATCTCCCAGCCACTCGACAAGGCTCCCCTGACGCACTCCCTGGCCGGGAAACAGGGTGTCCAAGGCACCACAACCTGTTTTGAGATAATGTGTTGAGTATAATGAAGCTCCTCGTTCCCAAGCCCGAATCCGGCTTTGGAGTTCGACAATTGTCTGCTTCTGGGTATCGTAAAGATTCAGTTTCCCCATGTTCCGCTCCTTGCTTGAAAACTATACATGTGTATATTTTTTGTCAAGCTGCAGGTCGGTCGGCGGACGACCGTAGCGTAAGGATGTTCGGTCAAGAAATCGGAATGACGTAAACCAATGTGCGGTCGGTACACCCTCAGAACTCATCTCAACCAACTGCTCCAGCTCTATGCTGCCCAGTCGCAGGTCGAGTGGGAGCCACGCTACAACATCGCTCCCACACAGCAGGTCGCTGCTGTCCGTTCCATCCCTGATTCGACTTCACGGGAACTGGTGCTGTTGCGATGGGGACTGGTACCGGCCTGGGCGGACGACCTCAAAATCGGCAACCACATGATCAATGCCCGTGCGGAGACTCTCGCCGAAAAACCGTCGTTCAAGACCGCACTGAGACGCCGCCGCTGTCTCGTCCTGGCGGACGGCTTCTACGAATGGAGGCAGGAAGGCAAAATAAAACAGCCCCTCTTCATTCGCATGAAGGACGCAAAACCGTTTGCATTCGCCGGTCTTTGGGAACGCTGGACGAAATCCGGCACGCCCATCGAGACCTGCACGATCATTACGACGAACGCTAACACCCTCATGTCGGAATTGCACGACCGCATGCCGGTCATCCTTTCCCAGGCTGCTGCTGATATCTGGCTGGATCAGGACATCGAACAACCGGAGCCGCTGCTGTCGTTGCTCGGCCCCTATCCCGACGATGAGATGGAGGCTTATCCCGTCAGCACGCTGGTCAATTCACCGAAGAATGAATCCAGCGAATGCATCGTCCCAATCGCATCGGAGTAACCGCCATCTCGACCAGAACGCTCGCCATAGTGATCACTCACCTCGGTTATTGCGGCGTTCACCAGCAAGCTGAACTGCTTGTTCCAGATGACCCTTGACCAGGAAAGCGAGTGGGACGGCTTTCGAGCGACGAAGACGGCAATACGATGCACTCTCCACGCACTGCAAACCCCGATAACAAACCTCAAATGGGTCAGACAATGGGCTGTTGACGAACTTGCAACTCGTGTGACGGAAGGAGTTTGTGTTGCTTCTCTTATCGATCGATCTCGCCCATCACGATATCGAGAGAGCCGGCGATTGAGGGGATGTCTGCCAGGAGGACTCCCTGGCAGAGTTCGCTGATCACCGAGAGATTACAGAACGAGGAGCTTTTTGCTCGAGTCCGGAGAGGTTCGGCAGCTCCATTGCCGATGACGTAGAAACCCATCTGGCCGCGAGGGCATTCTGTTTCCAGATAAACTTCTGCAGCAGGAAGTTTGGTTGTCAGCCGATAGGGGACTTTGTGTCCGGCGGGATCCTGAGAAACTCCGCCAATCGTCCAAAGATCGGCTGCTTGCCTCAAGATGCGCATCGATTGTGTGACTTCCAGCATGCGGACATAAAAACGACACCAGTTATCCCCCACAATGACTTCGCGCGGAGCATTGCGAAAAGGGGCCGTGGGGATATCGAACTCAAACTTTTCGTAGAGGGACGTATAGATTTTATCTCCATGACGACGAAGATCGAACTCCACTCCACTCCCGCGAAGCACGGGCCCTGAGCAGCCGTAAGAGATGGCTTTTTCGCGAGTCAACACTCCCAGGCCGGCTGTCCTTTGGACGAAGATATGATTTTCTGTCAGAAGTGTATGGTAGTCATCGATTCTGGGGCCCAGCCAATCGAGGAAGAGAATCACGGCGTCGACCCACGAGATCGTGGCACCCGCTGGCCTGCCGGTGAGCATCGCCAGACCAGGTGGAATCGGGATGGCTTCGGGGAGATCGTGAGTGACTCCACCCGGAGTGACGTAGCTGTAAGTCAGTCGAGCGCCGCAAACCTCTTCGAGCAGATCAAGAATAATTTCGCGCTCGCGAAACCCATAAAGAAAGGGGGTAAATGAACCCAGGTCGAGCCCGTAGGCACCCATCCCGAGAAGATGGCTGGCAATGCGGTTGAGTTCAGCGACAAAGACCCGGATTAACTGAGCTTTTGGAGGAGCCACCTGCGACATGAGTTTCTCCACTGTCAGGGAGAAACCCAGGTTCATGTTCATGGCCGCGAGATAATCCATGCGGTCTGTGTAAGGAACCCACTGGGGAGGTGCGAGATGCTCACCGATTTTTTCGGCACAGCGATGCAGATATCCCAGGTGAGGAATGACTTCGTGAACAATTTCGCCGTCAGTTCGGAGTACAAGTCGCAAAACACCATGCGTGCTGGGGTGTTGTGGCCCCATATTGACCAGCATTTCGTCGGTGCGAACGTCAAGTTCGATAATCCTCTGGTCGGCAAATTGAGGCATGGCTTATGGTCTATTTCATGTCATGCGAATAGTCGGTGAATTGAAAAACGCGAATTGGCCAGATCATCGTCCGCGAATTCCATGATATTCCAGCGGGAATTCATAATCTTTGCGAAGTGGATACCCTTCCCAGTCTTCTGGACAAAGAATCCGCCGTAAATCGGGATGACCCTTAAAACGAATTCCAAACATATCGAAGGCTTCGCGCTCGTGCCAATTGGCCGCCAGCCAAAGGTCGGCAATCGACGGGATCTCGGGGAGTTCAGCGTCCTTGGACAGTTCATCTCCACCTGGTCGAGGCAAAATCACTTTCAAAGTCAGTGTCTGCCGACGAGAGAGTGAAAGCAGGTGATAGACGACTTCGAAACGTGGGTCGGCAATGACCGGTTTTTTCCCTGCCGGGCTGAACCAGTCAACGGCTGTCAGATCCGAAAGAACATTGAACTGGCAATCCTGGTGATCTCGCAGTATCTGGCAGGCCTGGCGAAGGGCATGGCTCTTCAGTTCGATCCACGAGTCGCCGGTGGCGGCTTCAACCAGGCGGACGGAACCACCGGGGAGTTGTTGCTCTAGCAGAGCGAATTCAAAAGTCGGGCTGGACATCGGTCACTCGTACCACATTCAAGATGTGCATTATCTGTGGGATGGATTGGCAATGGATTTCAATTCGTCAGCCCGCACCCAATCCAGGTCCCCCCGTTTCCAGAGGTAGGCAAACCCGACGAGGAGCACTGCAAAGAAGATGATGACATCAACAAATGACATCCAGCCTAATGCCAGTGCTGCCCTGGGATGCAGGCTGGTTGTTGAGGTTGCAGAATTTTGCTGAGAGGCTGAGGGAGAAAGTATCTCTGGAAAGAGTGTCGAAGTGAGATGATTGGCAGCGTCGGCAGAGATTGAAGTATCCGCCAGATGAATGGCTGAGCCGAACACCTGTGCCCAGGGGAAGAAGAAAACCAGTTCCACATCGAACACGATAAAGAGGAGTGCAACGACATAAAATCTGAGATCAAACTGAATAAAGCTCGATCCGATGGTTGGTTCACCACATTCGTAGATATCGTCTTTGGCAGCAGAAGGTCGGTCAGGTCGAATCCATCTTCCGATGACCAGCGGGATGACAAAGAGCACAACGCCGCAGAGAGTGAAGATCAATAAATGGCCAGCAACGTCTGTCATATCAGATAAGAACACTCGTCAGTGGAGAAACTGCCTGTCATCAACTGCAGGATTTCAGCCGGATTCGATCTAAGACGGATTCAACCTAAACGGAGGCATCACCGGAACCAGTATTGCCTGCACCCGTTTTGCCATGGCCTTCCGGGTTTTGCTGAGTTTCAGGACTCAGTGCATCTCTAGCTGGTAAGGAAATGCCTGATGGCGATATTCCAGAAGCTGAAATTATGACTGTGGGATCTGTCAGCCCTGTCGAAAGAGAGGGAGTGGCAATTTTTTCTTCAGTCTGAGGCTCTCCCTTCTGTTCCGCAGAGAGTGGAGAACGGATGTCCGCCAGATGACCGACACCATACCAGTGGGCAATTTCGGGCTCACCAATTTTCCACGAAAGTGTGGCATCGACACCATCAATTTTCGTCGGGAAATCAATCAGACCCACCGAGCGATCACGAACGACAATACCCAGTGCTTCCAGCTCGGCAACATAGCCTTCCAGGCGTTGTTCATCCTGAGCGAGGTGGTACTGAATCTGCTCGACTTCTTCCCGATAGGCCAGTGGAGCCGAGGAGTTGGCCCTGCGGTGCCGCGACTTCATCTCTTGCAGTCGGCTATGTCGAGCCAACAGATCTCGATGAAGTTCGACAATATCCTTCGTGATGGCCTGCACCAGCGGCATCGACTTCTTCGCAGATGCGAATGTATATCGCCTGGAACGTGTGGCGGGTGCTTGCACGGGCTAACCCTCTAAAGACAGGGAGTAGGAAAACCAGAAATGTCGTCTGTCGTCCAATTCATTCGTTGATCAGTTGCCCGAAAATGTCCGTCGGGCCAGTTCGATCAATATTCATTCTTTCGAAAAGCTTCTTGGAATTGTACCTGAGTCTTCTCGTGTCGTCGGCGGTGCCTGAGCCAATTTGTCGAAGTTTTTAGGAATGTCGTGCTGTTTGATTCAGTTTCCAGATGATAAAGAATTCAATTTTGTTTTGAGAAGTGACCCGAGTGTCACTCATCGCTCTGCCGCGTAAGCAAATTGGCAGACAATGTTCATGCTAAGTCGTTGAAGATTCGCCTTTGATCCACACAGGTTCATCGATCACTTTTGAGGCTGCTACTGCATTGGGTGTCAATGTGGCTCTTCCCCACGCAATTTCCAGGGGGAGCTTGGCATAGTCGACAACACAACCGTCTCGGTT
The DNA here is from genome assembly GCF_000092105.1 of Planctopirus limnophila DSM 3776. NCBI lineage: Bacteria > Pseudomonadati > Planctomycetota > Planctomycetia > Planctomycetales > Planctomycetaceae > Planctopirus > Planctopirus limnophila. The sequence continues at coordinate 1,701,102 of NC_014148.1, forward strand.
GTAACAGCTCAAGTCGTGATTCGAGCCCATAAAAATACAATCGACAGGGCACGGATCCACACATAACGCACAGAACATGCATTTGGTGTAATCAATTGCGAATCCATCAACTTGAAAGCCCTTGCTTCCGGGAACTCGGGATTTGTTGATGTAGATGCAATCCACTGGGCACGCCACGGCACATTTATCGCAGCCGATGCATGTCGTCAGATCAAAACGATGGAAGCCCCTGTACCGTGCCTTGAGCGGGATGGGTTGCTCGGGATACTCATAGACTTCAGTGAAGGTCGGGCGACGGTAAGTCTTCAGCCACACTCGCAACGTGAGCCAAAGTCCCCGAATCACACTGCTGACAGCCAGCCAGACATTTTGTAACCAGATTCGCATCCATCACCGCCTTGAGCCCGACCAGCCATCGCTCACCAGATGATTATAGGCCAGTGAGAAACTGTCGCAAGGTCAGGATCATTTCCCCCAGTCTCTCTCAATCCAATGAAGAGATTTCTCACTCACTAGAAGTTCGCGACATTTGCGACAAATGTCCAAAAGTGCGACTATGCCGAAAGACATTGCGGTACAAACGATTCCTCAGTTGACGAAGGAGTCACTCCGCAGTTCTTTTTGAAGTCGATGATTGGCACAGGTCATGGATCAGCACTCATACACCACCCGACCTCTTATTGCCATCACGATGGGTGACCCGGCTGGAGTTGGCCCGGAACTTTGTGTCCGATTACTGGCTCAGCCCTCAGTTCTTGAAGATAGTTTGCCGATCATCTGGGGTGATGCTGAGGTGCTGGAGGCGGCCGCAGCCAGTACGGGGCAGAAGCTGGCAACTCCCGTGATCTCATTATCAGAATTTACCAAGGGCATGTCTGTCACCGGGCCGACCGTGATTGATTGCGGGGCCATTGAGCTGAGCCAATTCACGCCCGGAACTGTGAATGCTGCCACGGGTGATGCCAGTTTTCAGTACATTCAGCGAGCGATTGACGCTGCCCTTGCTGGACGGGTGGCGGCAATTACAACGGCTCCCATCAGCAAAGAGGCACTTCATCTGGCGGGACATCAGTTTCCCGGCCACACCGAGATTTTCGCCAGCAGAACTCAATCGAATCGCTGGTGCATGATGCAGTATTCGGAAGAAGTCGTGTGCACTTTCGTGACAGTCCACTGTGGGTATGCTGAAGTGCCGCAATTGCTGAGCACTCAGCGAATTCTGGAAGTTATTGAACTCACTCACGAAGCGTTACTGAAAATTCGTGATCGAGTGCCAAAAATCCTTGTTTGCGGGCTGAACCCGCATGCGGGTGAACATGGATTATTTGGACAGAGGGAAGAAGAACGCATTATTGCACCGGCTGTCGACATGGCCAGAAAGCAGGGGTTTTCGGTCGAAGGGCCACTCCCACCCGATACCGCATTTGTTCCAGCACGCCGACGCACTTCTGACGCAGTGGTCTGTATGTATCACGATCAGGGACATATCCCCGTCAAGGCACTGGCCTTTGATTCCGCAGTGAATACCACTCTGGGCTTGCCGATTGTTCGCACCAGTGTTGATCACGGTACGGCTCTGGACATCGCCTGGAAAGGTCTGGCGAATCCTGGCAGCCTCTATGCAGCCATCCGATTAGCAAACAAACTGGCGACAAAATCGCTCAAGATGTAGTCATTGGTAACAGCCGTTCCGGAGCAAAGAGTTTGATGACGCAGTCGGCGATGCGTTCGTTATCAATCTCATCAACAGCCGAGACAGGCTGAGCACCCACCACAAACTGGGGCTGTTCATCGGGGACATGGTGCTGTGCCTGAGAGACTTCGATGGGCTTGTTTTCAAGTAGGCTCCACAATGCGGCTCCATCCGAGACAGCCCGGCTCACTCGTGGTGGCAGATGGTGCAAAGGTTTTTCCGCAGCAGGAACCCAGCCCGCAGCTCGATAGTTTTGCAGAGCCGCTTGAAGTGCGGGGACAATCTCTTCGATAAGAGTCACCTTCTGGAAATCGACCAGACCAAACAGGAGTGGATTGATGCGACCTTCAATCAGCGAGCGGGCATCATCCGAGAAGGCAATCATCGGTTTGCCCAGGATCCAAGCCATCGCCGCTTCGGAAACTGCACCTTCATCCGGGACGCGACCATTGAGATTCCACACGATCGCATCGCAGGCAAAGACGAGTTGATAGACATCGAGTGCAAAGATTGCGCTGTGGAGGAACTGACCAGCGACAGCTTTTTCGTATCCCCGAGCGATCAAAACATCCAGCACCAGGCGAAATTCCATGCCATCGCGATGAGGCAGGTAGACCGGATAGCCAGCTGCGTTCAGTCGATTGGCGATCGAGGTCATTTCCTCGCGTTCGCTACTGTTGAACAGAGGACCGGCACAATAAACTCGCGGGAGCACATTCATCGACAGACTTTTCGCAAATTGTTTCTGATGAGAATACAGGTTGATCGATTCAATACCTTGCTTCAATTCAAAACCAGGGTTGAAGTCTTACGGCGATTCTCATCTGGTGATGTTGGCTGGAGTGGCAAGTCGTTATCCTGTGTAAAACACCTGACGGTGCAAACAAAGATGTTTTTGAAACTGATGACGATTGTTGGCGGGCGGTCTTGTATCAGCAAGAGTAGAGCCTGCGATGGCCGAGGCAATTGAGCGAATGTCGAAGAAAAACCGTGGTTCACGCTCGCCTCAACCGGCGCGATCTGTCGATTCCTCCCGATTGACTGGCAATGCAGCAACCTGGCAGCGTTTGCCGTGGCGAAGTTCCGGGGGGTGGCTGGGATTGGGGATGATTGGCCTGGCCATGTGCCTGCGGGACTGGCTTGGCAGCCAGCAGATGGCGAGTCAATTTGTCAGTTTGGTGACCGCACAAAAAATCAGTCTGGCGCTGGGAGGGAGCCTGCAAAGATTCATTGATCCCAGTGGTTTGAAAGTCTCGTATGATGTGCCGTTTGCCTCGACAATGATCATCAGCAGTCTGTTTGTCGTGATGGGCTGGCTGGTTGGTGGCTGGCTGTTGCCTCAGACTCTGGAAGGAACGGAAACAAGTTTACCTCTGGCAAAATCGACAGGTAATGCCCAGCCCGGAAGATACTCACTCTGGGGGAAAAAGTTCGGTCAAAGTTTATCGTGGCTGCTCGTGTGGCAATTGTGCTGGACAGTCGGCCTGCTGACGGGTTGGGAAAGTCTGGTTGGGGTGGTCGAGGCGAATGCTTCCATGACCTTGGCACTCTCGCTGGCCTGTGCTCTGTGGGCCTGGTGGTCACTCGGTTCTGAGCAGTCTCGGGGCCATGAACAGTCGGCACAACCGGCCGTGCCGCCAAACGACACTGCTTCGCTCGCATCATCTGCTGAGAAATCGAGTTGGCGTTCGTTGTTGGCTTTGACACTTGCCTACAGTCTGGTCTTTATCAGTATGAACTGGGCTCTCTGGTTCAATCTGAGAATTCCACATGGCGATTCGGCCATGTACGAAGAGCATTTGTGGAACATTCTGCACGGAAAAGGCTTCCGCAGTTACCTCGATCAAGGGTTTTTTCTTGGTGAACATCTGCAGGTGATCCACCTGGGGTTATTGCCTCTTTACTCGATCTGGAAATCGCACCTTTTGCTGGAAATGTGCGAGACGCTGGCACTGGCTAGTGGTGCTTTGATCGTCTTTCAATTGTGCCTGGTTTCAGGAGCTGGCCGTCGCGCGGGATTCTGGCTGGGGCTGGCTTATCTGATGTATTTCCCCATGCAGTTTCTGGATATCGAAATCGATCTCAAGACTTTCCGGCCCGAAGCATTTGGCATCCCGCTCCTCCTGCTGACACTCTGGCAACTGGAATTATGGCGGCTTGGCAAGGCGCCCATATGGCGCTGGCTGACCTGCCTGCTGATCACTTTGACGGTTAAAGAAGACTATTCGCTGATTTTTGGGCCGCTGGGCCTGTGGCTCATGGTGACTGTGGGTTGGCAGTCATCGGCAGTCATTCCACAAGAGGCAACAAGCAGTCTCTGGCAGCGTTGCCAGCAGTCGTGCTGGAGAATGGTCAAAACCCCTCAGGGAATCGCTGGTGGGATCCTGTTGGTAAGCTCTGTGGTTTATCTCCTTTTTGCGGTCAAGGTGGCGATTCCATTCTTCCGCGATGGAGAAGGCGTCCACTATGCCCGGTATTATGCTGAATTCGGCTCATCATTCACTGAGATTGCCTGGAATATGGCCACTCGTCCCGATCGAGTGCTGGGGCGGCTTTTGAACCTGCAGACCCTGATGTTTGCGATTTCTCTCTTGGCCCCACTGGGATTTCTTCCTCTGTTATCGCCCAGCCGCCTGCTGGTGGGAGTCCCGTTGTTTGGTCTGTTGTGCCTGAACAACATTGCTCAAGACCCCCGGCATCAATTTCATGCACCGCTGGTGGCCATTCTTTTGTGGGCGAGTGCCTATGGGATTGTTTCCGGTCGCGAATGGATTCAACGCATCCGAGCAAGACTGACAGCGGCAGGAGACTGGTCGATCCCCATTCGTCCCAATGAGAATTACGCTGGCTGGCAACCCGAAGGATTAGCGGTCTGGGGATTGGCCTGTGCCCTGCAAACTGGTCTCTGGTTTTCTCTTTCGCCTATGGGAGTCACGTTCTGGGATGCCAATTCGAACTGGTCGTGGCAGCAGCTCTATCGTCCCACGGAGCGGGCAGCCGCTTTTTCAAAAATTGCAGATCTGATTCCGGCCACTGCAAAAGTTGCCTCAACAGATTATGTCCATCCGCGTTATACTCATTATGAGCGATCGTATGATTACAGTAAGTATCCGCGGAAGGTGAGTGGGTACGAACTGCGTGTTCCCGAGGATACGGATTACATCGTGATTGACGCGCGTGGCCCTTACAGTGCGATCCACGAGCCGTCGCAAATTCCAGAATTTGCTCAGTATCCTGAGAAATGGGAACTCCTCCCGGACACGACAAATGGTTATTTTATTGTCTTGAAGAGACGATGGGAGTCTCCGTAGACCAGCTTTTCACTCCCTGAAAGTCTTTCCCAGGAGCCACACATGGTTGCCATTTTGCCAAGAGCGGGCCTGTTGACTGTCATCATCATCGGCTGTGCCGAAGTTGGTTTGGCTCAGAATCAGGCTGTGCAACTTCCTTCGGTGGGGCAGTCGAGTGCTGCGACATCTATCAGTGTGCCGGATGGTGGTCGAACTCTCATTGGTGGTAGTTCCCGTGGTTTGACCACGATGCCTTCCCGTTCGACCTTTCCCCTTTCCCGCGGGCCTGTGACCAGAAATCCGCTATTTGGTGGGCCGGCCTACGGTCGTTCACTGAGTGGTGGCTCGATGACGGCCAGTGTGCGGATCATCGATCTGCAGGAGATGGATCGTCAGATTCTGGCTTTATCCCCGGCAGAAAGCTCCGAAGCCGTTGAGCCCGATGCTCCCAAGCCAGCATTGACCGCGAATGATTATCTTCGCAAGGCCGATGAAGCCGAGGCCAAAGGCAAACCCAAAGTTGCCGAAATCTACCGGCGACTGGCAGCAAAACACACGACAAAAGAGACAGATCGTTAATCACCCTCGGGACAGCGACTACATCTTTTCGGCAACGCGGATTCCCAGTAGACCAAGCCCTTCCTTCATGACTCGGGCTGTCCAGTCGCATAACAGCAACCGGCTATTGCGGATCGAGTCATCGGTCTCTTTGAGAACCGGGCATTCGTCGAAGAACGTGCTGAATCTGTTGGCGGTTTCGAACAGATACTGCGTGAGAACATTGGGTCGATATTCGGCAGCCACGTCGTGAAGGGCTTCACCGAATCGAACCAGCTGTAAAGCGAGCATGCGTTCGTATGGCTGCGTCAATCGAAGGGGATGTTTCCCTTTTCGCAACTGTTCGATGTCGATGCCACCCTTGCGAAAGATGCCATGAGTTCGCGCATAGGCGTACTGCATGTAGGTGGCAGTGTCTCCCCTGGTGGCGAGCATTTTTTCAAAGCTGAACGTGTAATCGCTCTCGCGGCTGTGGTGCAGATCGGCGTAAATGATCCCACCAATGCCCACGATTTCGGCAATCGCCTGCCGGGTGGTATCATCGAGTTCAGCACCTGTCGGCTTGCCATCATCACCGGCATTGACAATCTGTCGAGCCCGCACAACCGCTTCATCGAGCAGGCTTTCGAGGCCAACAGTGTCGCCAGATCTCGTTTTGAATGGCCGCTTGTCTTCACCGAGGATGGTGCCAAACTTGACATGCGTCAGCTCGACATTGCTGTAGCCTAGTTTGCGTGCTGTCGCAAAGAGCATGTCGAAATGCTCGCTCTGGCGGCTATCGACCACGTAGAGAATGGCATCGGCCTGCAAAGAATCCACACGATACTCGATGGTGGCGAGATCGGTTGTGGCATACGTGAAGGCGCCGTCGCTTTTGCGAACAATGAACGGAGCTTCGTATCCTTCAATGAACACACACTGCGCACCCTGACTGGTTGTCAGCAGTCTGGCTTTTTCGAGTCGCTCGAGCACTCCGGGGAGCATCGGGTTGTACCAGCTCTCACCGAGTGTCATGTCAAACTTCAGATCAAATCGAGCGTAGAGTCCTTCGAGAGCCTTGAGGCAATCGGGCAGGAACTGGTTCCAGAGAGCCAGATTCTCGGGATCTCCGGCATGCAGCTTCGCCGTTTCTAATCGGGCTTCTTCAGCAATGCGGGGATGTTTTGCAGCAATCTCCAGGAGTTCAGGATCACTCTCGACAGCCGTGATTTTTTTGGTGGCACTCTCCAGTGCCTCTGTTGCTTCTTTGAGTTCAGCTTCCGCTTTTTTTACCTGCTGCTGAAGTTCCGGAGATTTTTTGACTCCCGATTTCGCGGCATACGTCAATTGTTCCTGGGCTTCTGCCAGACTTTTTGTCGCTGTGGGAACTCGGGCTTCGATCTCGCTGAAAGTCGATTTCAGGGCGTGATAATCGGAAAGTTGATTGACCAGTCGATACAGCCTTGCGAGTTCCGCTACGGGGGCGGCCTCAAACGCCTTTTCATGACGGAAGTTCTTGTACCCGAAAATGATCATGCCGAACTGAGTGCCCCAGTCTCCAATGTGATTATCACTCTGGACGGAATGCCCCAGCTTTTTCAGGACTTTGTAAAGAGCGTGGCCAATGACTGTGCTACGCAGGTGGCCGACATGCATGGGTTTCGCCACGTTCGGCGAAGAAAAATCGACAATGTACCGTCGTGAAGGTGACGCCGGCTCGAGGCCTAACTGCACATCATGGGCGCATTCTGTGGCTGCCTGTTCGAGCCACGACTCTTTCAATTTCAGATTGATAAACCCGGGCCCGGCAACGGTGGCAGGTTCGCAGATGTCATCGATCTTCAACCCCTGCACGATCTGCTCGGCAATTTCGCGCGCGGGTTTCCCGACCGACTTCTGCATCGGCATCGCGCAGTTGGCCTGGAAGTCGCCAAAGCGGGTGTCTCCGGCTGGCCGGAGCATATCGACAAAATTTTCAGGCTCAGGTGTTAATGGAACCAGAGCATCGCGAAGTCGCTGTCGGAGGAGTTGGAGCAGATTCACGGGGAAGGTTCACTTCACTGAGAGGCTGACATCATTGTTGATCGAGCAATTTTCGACAGGCAACGATTCGTGTCATCAAAATGGCATTTAAGAGATCTGGACGGCACCACTGGAGAGGAGCTTTTTCCAGTCCAGTCGCGGCGCATCAGACCAGAGACCTTCGAGGTCATACAGTTCACGGGCCTCAGCGACAAACACATGCAGGATGACTGTACCGAAGTCCTGCAGCATCCACGACTGACTTTCGCCCCCTTCGAGAGCTGGAAGTGCCTGATAACGTTTTTTGAAAATCCCTCTGACTTCTTCGATAAGTGCCGCTGTCTGCCTGAGATTTGTGGCAGTGGCAATGACGAAGTAATCGGCAATCGGCGTGATTTTTGTCAGGTCGAGGAGTACGACGTCTTTGCAACGGAATTCTTCCGCCAGACGGGCACAATGGCAGGCATTCTTCAGTGAATCCTGCTGCTGCAGTACGAGTTCCTGCTGATAGGTGGTCTCGTCATAAATTTTCGTGGATGTCATGAACTCAAGCTCTTGCAGAGGCGAAAAGGCAAAATGTTGATCAATCCTGGCAGCCAGCCGATACGAGTGACTACTGGTATTTCTCAATAGCTGACAGGTTGATCAACTGTTTCTTATGTGAATCGATTATGCTGATATCGTCGCTGATCTGTCATGTTGATGCAAGCAACAGCCAATAAAGGGCTTAAAAACAAAGCTCTTCAACTGAAAACCTGATTCCACCTATCCCAGAAATCAATGGCGAGTGGAGAGTCCATCAAGCATGCTTGCTCCGAGCCGCAAGCATGGCACGCAAATCGCAGCTGAATCATAGAATCCGCATGACACTTCAAATCGGATTGGCGGGCCAAACTCAGGTCGACAGGATCTTGATGACACTGCCCGAATCCAACGGGTTCATCGAACTTTTGGCAGGATCACTTCTGACGCGATCGATTGATATGATTCACAAGTGCGGGAAAGATCTTCTGTCAAAGTTAAAATTATTCGCCATTTGAAAACATTCTTATGAAACTGACTGTTCTTGGTGCTGCCGGTGAAGTGACTGGCAGCCAGCATTTGATCGAGACGTCAACGAGGCGGCTTCTGCTCGATTGTGGTCTTTTCCAGGGCCATCGTGCTGAATCCCGTGCGAAGAACAGTCATTTTCATTGCCGCCCCAAAGAGCTTGATGCGGTCATTCTTTCGCATGCTCATATCGATCACTGCGGGAATCTTCCCGGTTTGTATAAAGCGGGTTTTCGAGGGCCGATCTTCTGCACGCCACCCACTGCTGAGATTGCGGCGGTCATGTTGCGGGATGCCGCCAAGATTCAGGCGGAAGATGCGGAACATCTGCGGCGGCATGTGGATCCTCGCGACGCACGAGCCATCGAACCGTTATACACCGAAGAGCATGCCAGAGCCGTCTGTGATCTCTTTGAAACGATTCCTTATGGTCAACGGGAAGATGTGGGCAAAGATGTTCGCATGCTATTTCGAGAAGCCGGCCATATTCTCGGTTCGGCAATTGTAGAGCTCGATCTGGAAGAACAGGGGGAGTGGAAGCGCGTGGTCTTCACGGGTGATCTTGGCAGGCGCGGATTGCCGATTCTGCGTGATCCGCAACTGGTCGATCGATGCGACCTGCTGATTACCGAAGGAACCTACGGGAACCGGATTCATCCGGAAGCGGGTGCTCAGGAACTTGAACTCCAGCGCATCATTCAAAGAACTGCCGCCCGCGAAGGACGTGTGATTATCCCCGCGTTTGCGCTGGGGCGAACTCAAAACATTCTGTACTACCTCAATGATCTCAATAATCAGAACCTGCTTCCGCGGATCCCGATGTATGTCGATAGCCCGCTTTCCAGGGAACTCACGCAGATTTATCTGCGGCATTTGAACGAAATGGATGCGGCGGTGCAGCGTGTCCGGCAGGCTGATGAGCATCCTTTCAGCTTTCCGGGACTGCAATTCATACGAACACCTCAGGAAAGTGCCTCGCTCAACTATCGCAAAGGATCATTTGTGGTCATTGCTTCGAGCGGCATGTGCGAAAGCGGTCGCGTGGTTCATCATCTCAAGCATGGCCTCGCTGATGAAAAGAACACCGTGATTTTGATGGGGTTTCAGGCTCAAGGAACACTCGGGCGGCGTCTACAGGAACGCCGATCCCCTGTGAAAGTGCTGAATCGGGAAGTGGAAATTCGAGCCGACATCGAGTGTCTGACTGGCCTTTCGGCTCACGCCGATGCGGCCGACTTCCAGTGGTGGTTCGGCGAACTTGGTAAGAGTGGAGGTTGCGGAAAAGCCGTCGTGGTGCACAGCGAGGAAGGGCCAGCCGCAGCGACTGCCTCCCTTTTGGCCGATGTTTGTGATGAGCCGCCAATAGTTCCCAAGCCGGGTGAAGTGATTGAGTTTTAGAGCGTTTGTGAATTTCCTCTTGGAAATGACAAAGCAAAAGAAAATGCCCGGCTCCACTTTGAAGCCGGGCACTTATAGATGTCGTATCAATCAGATCTATTCCACCGTGACGCTCTTGGCGAGATTGCGGGGGCGATCAACGTTGCAGCCGCGGAGCAGGGCGATTTCGTAGGCCAAAAGCTGCAGTGGGACTGATGTCACCATCGGCTGGAGGTATTCATCGACATCGGGCACATAGATCACGTCGTCTGCCAGTTCAGCGACTTTGTCGTCACCTTCACAGGCGATGGCGATAATCGGGCCACGACGGGCACGGACTTCTTCCATGTTGCTGATGACTTTGGGGTAAATCTGACAACGGGGAACGACGAAGACACTGGGCGTCTGTTCGTCAACCAGCGCGATAGGCCCATGTTTCATCTCGGCGGCAGGATAGCCCTCGGCATGGATGTAACTGATTTCCTTCAGCTTGAGAGCCCCTTCCAGCGCGACGGGGAAGTTGTGCAGACGTCCCAGGTAAAGGAAGTTTTCAGCAGTGTAGTACTTTCGAGCGATCTCTTTGACGCGGTTATGGCATTCGAGCGTCTGGCGAATCTTGTCGGGCATTTTTCGCAGGTTGGCAATCATGCGCTGGCCCGCCGGATAAGAAAGGTGGCGAATGCGTCCCATGAAGAGTGCGAGCAAAGTGAGGACTGTCACCTGGGATGTGAAGGCCTTGGTCGATGCAACACCCACTTCCGGGCCGGCATGCAGATAAATTCCACCGTCGGCTTCGCGGGCGATTGACGACCCGACAACGTTGCAGATGGCGAGAGTCGGGTGTCCTTTGCGTTTGCATTCACGCATGGCCGCCAGAGTATCGGCAGTTTCCCCACTTTGAGTGATGGCGAAGACCATTGTTCGCTCGGACATGGGGGGATTGCGATAACGCAGTTCGCTGGCATATTCGACTTCGACAGGTATGCGGGCAAACTCTTCGATGATGTATTCACCCACGAGACCTGCATGCCAGCTCGTGCCACAGGCTGTGAGCACGATTCGGTCAATGCGGCGGAGTTCCTGCGGGTCGAGATTCAGGCCACCAAATCGTGCCGTGGCTTCATCATCGTCGAGTCGTCCACGGAAGGCGTTTTCAATGGATGTCGGCTGCTCAAAGATTTCCTTGAGCATGTAATGTTCAAACTGCCCGAGCTCGGTATCCGATGCGGTTTGTTCGAGCACACGAATGTGAGGAGTTTGAGAGCCGGTATCGCGATGCAGAATTTCCAGAGAATTTGCAGTGATCATGGCGATTTCGTGGTCATTGAGGTAGACCACCTTGTCGGTGTATCCCACCAGGGGGCTGGCATCGCTGGCCAGGTAATGTTCGTCTTTGCCGACACCCACGACTAATGGGCTTCCCAGGCGGGCGGCAATGAGCAGACCGGGTTTATCTCGAAAGAGAACACCCAGGCCGTAAGTCCCTTTGAGTTGCTTCAGGGTCAGTTCAACCGCTCGCAGATAGGTTGCGTTTGAGTCGGGATCTGCACCGAGCTTGAGTTCTTCTTCCAGTTGGTGCGCCACCAGATGAGCAACAACTTCAGTATCGGTCTGTGAGTGGAAGACGTAGCCGAGTTCCTGGAGCTGGCTGCGAAGGGTCGCGTAGTTTTCGATCACACCGTTGTGAACGAGGACGACTTCACCATTTCCGCCGGTATGCGGGTGAGAGTTGTTATCTGAAGGCTGACCATGTGTCGCCCAGCGTGTGTGGCCAATGCCATGAGTGCCAGTCACCGGGCTCGCTTTTAAGAGTTCAGCAAGTTGACCGACTCGCCCCGTCTTTTTGCGAACAGCAATCGTATCGCCGGATTGAACTGCGATTCCTGCGCTGTCATACCCTCGGTACTCAAGACGAAACAGACCTTCCAGCAGGTAGTTTGACGCTGGCTTGGCGCCGATGTAGCCGACGATTCCGCACATCTGATTTTCCCGAAAGGAACTGTGAAACGAACAAATTTGGAACGTGGTTGATGAAACCGGATTTCTGGATATTTCTGAAGCTTTATGCAGATGATCAATTGTGGCAACATCAGTTTTGGCAAAGTGGTTACGTCGTTGCCTGGAGATGTCTACTGACCTTGTGGAATGTGCTATGTCTGGGCCGCATGGGTCGCAAACCAGCGGACAGTTTCCTGGAGTCCCTGGGCGAGGTCAAAACCTGGTTTCCAACCCAGATGGGCAGCAGCTCTGGCGGGACAAACGAGGCTGGATCTCAGATCACCGGCTCGGGCTGGCCCGTAATTCATCTCCGGTAGATTGAGCTGGATCCCTTCCTGTGCACGCAGTGCAATGAGCTGATCGCGAACACACGAAGCCAGTTGATTGACATCTGTCGGAGTGGCTGTGCCAATGTTGAAAGCGTCGAAATGTGTCGGCAATGTCGATTCCATTGCCAGGGCATTGGCGAGAGCCACATCTGGCCCGTAGACATAATCTCGAATGTATTTGCCATCGCCATTGATGGTGGGTGCCTGACCAGCGAGCAGTTTCTGGCAGAAGATGGCGACGACACCCGCTTCACCGTGAGGGTTTTGCCGGGGGCCATAAACGTTGGCATAGCGTAAGGCGACGCCCTGCATTCCTCGCTCACGGGCGAAGAATTCCAGATATTTTTCGCCAACCCACTTACTGATTCCATAAGGCGAGATGGGTGCTGCGGGGTAATCCTCGGCCGTGGGGACAGAGACATCCCCGTAGAGTACGCCTCCGGAAGAAGCAAAGACAATTCGTTTTGCACTGACAGCGGCGGCTGAATCGAAGACGTTCAGTAATCCCAGAACGTTGACTTCGGCATCGAAAACAGGCTCACGGACAGAGCGACTGACAGACATCTGTGCCGCCTGATGAGAAACCCAGTCAGGGCGAACTTCTTCGAAAATCTCTCGAATGCGAGAGCCATGGCGCAGATCAGTGACGAAGAGTGGAACGCCCTGAGGAAGATTTTTCGGACTGCCTGACGAAAGATCGTCGATCACAAATGGTTGATGTCCACGGGCGATCAAAGCATCCACAATATGGCTGCCAATGAAGCCGGCCCCGCCTGTTACGATAACTTTCATGCGCGCATTGCTTCCGCTGGAATGAGATGGTTTTTCAAAGCATAGCTCGAAGAACATAAGTGCATATCTAAAAATCGAAAAGGGATGTTTGTTTCTCTATGACCAGATGCCAGGGAGATGAAGCTTTTGCTTGCTCAGTGCTTGAAATTGGAAAGAACGTGGTCATGTGGAAGGGAGTGTCCTTCAAAGATCTGATGTTCAGGTTTTTGAATGGAAATTGACCTTGCTGAATATTGGCAGGGAGTGCTATGAGACCAACTTGAATTGATGAACAACTGCATTTCCGAACTTCCCGTCACCGATCGAATGCGAGTCTTCCCGCAGTATGGAGGAAGAATCAGGGCCTCCATACCCATTTTGAACAGGCGCCAGACTGATGCTGGCTACTCACCGGGTTCCCTACAGGCAGCAGACCGTGAAACATTTGAAATGTTTAGCTGTTTTATCGATATGTGTGATCGCTGCTGCGGGTTGCAAGATGGGCTCTGTTGGTCAGGCTCTTTCTGGAGTGCCATCGCAATCTGAGCCTCCCGTCAAATCGTTTGATCAGCCTGTGGTTGAGAAGTCGAGCCCGGCAAAAGATCGCGTCGCCCGAGCCTTGGAAGAGGATTCGCAAGACGATGGATTCGGGTTTGAATAATTGCCGGGAAATGATGTGAGTTTGAGTTTTGATTGCAGATTTTGAACCGCATGCAGTTGAGGTTGAATTTTAAAGAGAGAACTGGCCATGGGGCGGAGGATTCACACCAGGTTTATGGCCGGCTTGGGGCTGATTCTCGTGCTCTGGAGTGGCAACACGGGCTGCATTACTCAGCGAAAGAGTTTTTCTTTGGATAGCAACTCGCGAGTTCCATTTTTTGGTCTTGAGCTGGCACCGAATGACCGCTCGACTCAAAACGAAATCCGCTCGATTACTCACTCCCAGTCAGCGACTCGAAGCTGGAGTGATCCCTTTGGTAAAGAGTCGAAGAAACGTTTGTCCGCTCCCCGAGTTCCATTTCCTCGAACTGACAAAGAGTCGTCAGTTCCAGTTGATCTGGAGAAAGATGTCTCTGATCAGTTCTAAATGGTTGATGCTTGATCGGGTCGATGATTTTCGTCGATCAACCGTCGGAGTGAACCAGTTCCAGATTGCTGCTTGCTGACAATTCGTTTTGATGGGTCGCCACCTGTTCGAGAATCAACTGGATGAGGCGCACTTTGTTGATGGGTTTCGTCGTGTAGTCGCTGCAACCGGCTGCCAGGCACTTTTCGCGATCACTGCTCATGGCGTGAGCTGTTAGAGCCACAATGGGTGCCCGATAGCCTGCGGCGCGTAGTTTTGCGGATGCCTGATAACCATCGAGAACAGGCATTTGCATATCCATGAGGATCACATCAAAACCGCTGGCTGATCTTTGAGCATCCATGGCCTGTTGAAATGCCAGTTCTCCGTTCTCGACGACCATGACTTCTGCACCGGCTTTTCTCAGAATCAGAGAGATGAGTTTCTGGTTATCCGGGCCATCTTCCGCCAGCAGAATTCGAAGATTCTGCAGAGGAGCCGTAGTGGCAATGGATTGTGGTGCCGGGCTTTCGGATGTTGTCGAAACGGCAGATGAAGACTCCACTGCTGCCTGCTGGAGATCGTGGAATTGTGGAGTACTGAATTGAGGTTTGATGGCATCGATATGCAGCGAGAAGACCGAACCGACACCGACTTGTGAGGTGACTTCAATATCGCCATGCATCATGCGTGCCAGCCGACGACTGATGGTTAACCCTAAACCAGTGCCACCATATTTTCGAGTGGTGGAGGTATCCGCCTGAGTAAAGGGTTGGAAGAGTCGTCCGATCTGCTCTTTGGTCATACCGATCCCGGTATCACAAACACTGAATCGTAGACCACCCAAAGCATCAGGATTTCCCGTCTGTGTTCCTTGCGGGTTCACATATTCGACTCGCAGTTGCACATTGCCGACATGGGTAAACTTGACGGCGTTGCCGAGCAGATTCAGTAGAATCTGGCGGAGCCGGGTCGGGTCGGTCTCGACAAACTCAGGGACGTTAGAAGCGGTTTGCACAACGAGTTTAAGGCCTTTATCGCGAGCTCGAATCCGCATGAGAGCGCAGGCATCATTGGCGATGAGAATCGGTGAACAACGAACGCTTTCGATGGTCAGTTTGTCAGCTTCGATTTTCGACAGATCCAGAATGTCGTTGATGATCTCCAGGAGAAAATCCGCATTGCGGCGAATGGTCTGCAAGGAATCGGCAGCGTGTGGAGCGATGTCAGGTTGTTCGAGCAGCAGTTCGGTGTAGCCAAGAATCGCAGTCATGGGAGTACGGATTTCGTGGCTCATGTTGGCCAGGAACTCGCTCTTCGTCCGTGCTGCATCTTCCGCCTGAGTTTTGGCTTTACCAAGTTCCTCAACCACCCGTGCCAGATGAGCGCTGTTCTGCTCTTCGATTTCTTTGAGTCGCTTCAAGTCTTCGGCGTATCGTTTGAGAGATTCTTCCGCGTGGATGCGTTCGGTAATATCCTCGATGGTGCCGACATGCGTTGTCCCTTCATCCGAAAAGACAGGATTAGAGCGAATCTGTACCCAGCCTGTGGAACCATCAGGAGCTTTGTTGCGAAAGATTCCGGAGAAACCTTCCAGTTCATCCAGTCCTCTTTGCCAGCCGATACGAACGGCTTCGCGATCATCTTCATGCACAAATTCAAACCATTCGTGTGTCAGGCTTTCTTCGAGTGACATCCCGGCAATCGCCCGCCAGGCACTATTCGTGTACCGGCAATTTGCTCCAGCGCCGGCTTCAAAGATACCAATCGGTACTGACTCACTCAGAGTCCTCAGGCGGACTTCACTTACCCGCAGATGTTGCAAAGCGTCTTCCAATTGGGATCGTTCGCGTGATCGACGATCGTCTTCCCGCTGCTGGTGGTGTAGTTGACGAATTCGAATGACGTAGATGCCAGTCGAGAGAATAATCGGCGCTAAATAACTGACAGCATCTTCCTGAAGAGAGATTCCGCACCACAGCTGGCGATAGGCCACGGTCATGCCCAGACCAAGTAATCCACAAGCGATAAAAGATTTCCAATTTCGGAAAACTGCTACCAGAGCCAGGCAGTTGACGGCCAGTTCGAGGCCACCCACAGGTGATTCGTGTTCAGTATATTCACGAAGAGAAATGGTGAGGAGCAGGGACATCAGGCCAATCGCCAGGGGGCCAGTCAGTCTGGGGATTTTCGGCTCGTATCGAACGAGTGAAATCATCAGGAGGCAGATGACGAAGTGCAGGCAGTGTGCGATTGTAACAATTTGCGTCCAATGTGGGGTGCCCTGAAGGCTCAGGACTGCCAGACCATGCATGGCGATGGTTGAAATCGCTACCCAGCGGAGAACCTGCTTGGCGTCAGATGAAAACTGACTCTCCAGGGGGGTGGCTGGAGAAACTGTGGAGTGAACCCGCGAGGTATGCTGGCGGAAAAGTTGATTAGCCTGTCCAATATCGATGTCGAATCGCATGCTGCGGCTCACGTTATCCGTTTTTGTTCATTTTTCGGGACGAGCAGGGCCGTGAAGAACTGTGTTCTTTCCTAATCCCATGTTCCCTTTTGTGAACGTAGGCCAGTTCAGAGCATGAGTTGAGGTTTTTCCATGCAATCGATATGTGGCACTTTTACGAGTTGTGGAAGATAACGAATCTTCCTGATAGCGCGATTGTTTCGAAGGTGATGGTGGAAAGAAATTAGGCTGAGATTGGAGCGAAGCGTTGCCAAGCCTCCTTTCCAATGAATCAGAGACCGTAATCGTCGCCTTGTGAAGGATAAGGGTTTGTCGAAGTTTGCTTTTTCGCTGTTGGCGACTGATCCGAAGAGTATGGCTCGTGCCGGACTTTGGGAGACTCCTCACGGCACGATCGAAACTCCAGCCTTTATGCCTGTGGGCACAGCCGGCACGGTCAAGGGACTGACTCCTGATCAACTGGCGGCGACTGGAGCCAAAAAGATTCTGGCAAACACCTATCATCTCGCGCTACGACCTGGGCCCGAGGTTGTGGCCGACTTAGGTGGTCTGCATCGGTTTTTTGACTGGTCAGGCCCGATTCTGACAGACTCTGGCGGCTTTCAAATCTTCAGTCTGGCGAAACTATCCAGGATGACAGAAGAGGGGGTCACTTTTCGTTCTCATCTGGATGGATCTGCACTGAATCTCACACCTGAGAAGGCGATGTCGATCCAGGAGTTTTTGGGGGCGGATGTCATCATGTGTCTGGATGAATGTCCTCCCGCAGATGCGCCGGAGGAGCATATCCTGCGGGCGGTTGATCGAACGACGCGTTGGGCTGCCCGGTGCCGGGAAGCACATCAGCGGTCTGATCAGGCGCTGTTTGGGATCGTCCAGGGGGGGACCATCGAATCATTGCGAATTCGCTCGGCTGAAGCGTTATTGCCGTTTGATTTTCCGGGATATGCCGTCGGCGGGCTGAGTGTGGGCGAGCCTCCTCCCGAAATGTACCGGACACTGGAATTCACAACTCCGGTGCTACCTGTGCAGAAGCCGCGTTATCTCATGGGGGTTGGGCGCCCTATTGACCTGATTGAAGGGGTCTTACGCGGGATTGACCTGTTCGATTGCGTGATGCCCACTCGAAACGGTCGAAATGGAATGGCATTCACCAGTACTGGGCCTGTGCGGCTGAAAAATGCCAGGCATCTTCGAGATACGAGCCCACTGGATGCTGAATGTCCCTGTCAGGCATGTCAGCGATTTAGCCGGGGGTACCTGAGACATTTGTTCATGTGTGGTGAAATGCTGGGCCCGATTCTCCTGACGTTACACAACCTCACATTTTATCAGAGACTGATGAAGGGGCTGCGAGAAGCGATTCTTGAAGGACGTGGGATTGAGTTCCGAGCCAGTCAGCTTGCCCGGTGGGGTGAGTCTGGCTAGGATACCAGCTTCAATCCGAGGCCGACCATGTTCCGTTGGCTCTTATCTGATAAGAGTTTGGGGCATTTGGTCAGCCTTAGGATTTATGATTTTCGACTTTTGTGAATGTAATCAGGTGGCATGTTGGACGGATTTGATGCACTGAGAGTGGTGCTCAAGTTCGAGGGAGAGACGGAGTGAATTGGCAGTCGGGCTTGATGATTGCACAGCCAGCACCACAGGCAGCACCAGCACAAGGGGGCAATCCGACCACTGAGATCTGGGGCATGTTTGTCCCCATGATTATTGTGGTGGGCCTGTTTTACTTCTTGATGGTTGTGCCTCAGCGAAAAGAGCAGGCCAAACGGGATGCTCTGATCAAGGCGCTGAAAAAGAACGATCGAGTGGTCACCATCGGCGGGATGATCGGGCACGTGGCCAACATCTCGGCGGATGGAAAAGAGATCACCCTGAAGTTCGGTGACAACGTGCGGATTCCTTTCCGCCGCAGTGCGATTCATGAAGTGTTGGGTGAGGAAGTTCCTCCGACAGATGCCAAACCTGTTTGAGGTCGTGCCTCACTCAAATTCAATAGTTCTTCTGGTCTCACAGCGATTTATCCCTCACCGAGAATTATTGAATGCCGGGCGCTGCAAACGTGAGTTGCCTGAATTCTGAGGCGATTTGATTTACTAAGTGAATGCAGTTTCTGACTTGTTCCCAACCAGTGATCAGGCTTGATCAACAATACTTATCGACCGATCTGGCAACATTGAGTTCGCCCGAAAGTGACAGGAAGACACGGAATGGAAGGTTTGTTTTCAGGTTTCACATTGCTTCAGGCATCGCCGGCTGTCGCGGACGCCCCACCAGGTGCCCCGACGGCCAACGTCTGGTTGCTGGGCATTATTGCTTTGTGCGTGCTGACGATCCCCTTCCTGCTGGGAACCCTGGTTGCGGGTGCTCTGCGGATGAAGGACATCGCTTTCCGCCTGAGCCTGGTGTTCTTCGTGACGGCCTTGTCACTAACGCCATTTATCTACAGTGGTGTGAGTGGTGAAGGGCTACTTAAAGCCATTCCACTGGGGATTGACCTCGCTGGTGGAACCAATCTGGTTTATCAGATTGATGTTGATGCCGCCAAAAAGGATGGAAAAAACCTTGATATCAATACCGTCGAACAGCTCGTCCAG
Source organism: Planctopirus limnophila DSM 3776 (assembly GCF_000092105.1). Taxonomy (NCBI): domain Bacteria; kingdom Pseudomonadati; phylum Planctomycetota; class Planctomycetia; order Planctomycetales; family Planctomycetaceae; genus Planctopirus; species Planctopirus limnophila. The sequence continues at coordinate 1,720,305 of NC_014148.1, forward strand.
GCGATTGGCAAGCGACTTAATCCTTCGGGTGCGGAAGAGATCACGATTCGTCGCGTGGGGCGAGATCGTATTGAAGTCATCATTCCCGGTGCCGACAAAGACATTGTCGAACAGAAGAAGCGATTGATCACCCGGCTGGGAAGTCTGGAATTTGCCATTCTGGCCAATGCCCGTGATCATGCTTCGATCATCAGCCGGGCCAATCAGTTACCGGATGGAACAGATGATCTTCGTGACGACAAACTGCTGGTTGCCAGTTGGCGCACCGTTGCTGATGGCAAGAATGTGGGCCAGAACGCAAATGATCAGACGCAGTTGCGGGTCGTCAAGCGGCGGAATGACAAAGGTGAACTGGTTGATGTCCAGCAGTTTCTCGTCGTTCATGAAACCCCTGACAAGCAGGTAACGGGTAAGCTACTGCAGGATGCCGGTTATCGTCCTGATCAGCAGGGACGTCCTGCGGTTTCATTCCGCATGACGACGACAGGTTCGATTCGTCTGGATGCACTCACTGCCAAATATGCTCCCGATCCAGTGGATAAGTTCGAGCGTCGTCTGGCAATTCTTCTCGATGGAAAAGTCTACTCGGCACCTAACCTCCGAGACCGCTTGTCATCTGGCGGCGGTGAGATCACGGGCGATTTTGATCGTAAAGAAGTCGATGAACTCGCTGGAGTCCTCAATGCGGGGGCTTTGGAAGTCCCTTTGATTCCGACGCCTGTGAGTGAATTTACAATCAGTCCACTCCTTGGGGCTGATGTGCAGCAGAAAGGTTTGCTGGCGATTGCACTCTCGGCGGCTGCCGTCTTCATCTTCATGGCGGTTTACTACATGGTCTCTGGTTTGGTGGCCGACATGTGTCTGGTGCTGAACCTGATCATGGTGGTGGGAGCGATGGCGTTTATCGATGCCACCTTCACACTGCCTGGTTTGGCTGGTCTTGTGTTGACCATTGGTATGGCGGTTGATGCCAACGTGCTGATTTACGAACGATTCCGCGAAGAAATGGCCCGCGGCGCCAGTCTCCGGCTGACTATCCAGAATGGCTTCGACAAGGCACTTTCGGCCATTGTCGACGGTAACGTGACCACTCTGATTACGGCGGTCATTCTCTTCATGATTGGCACCGATGCCGTGAAGGGCTTTGCCGTTTCGCTGTTTATTGGTTTGAGTGCGTCGATGTTCGCGATTCTGGTGTTTGGTCGCATCTGCTTCGACATCATTGAACGCAAGCGGCTGGTCAAATCCTTGTCGATGATGCCGACCATCAAGCTGAACGGTGTCGATTTTCTGGGGATGCGAGTACCAGCCATCCTGTTTTCAGTGGTGGTGATCGCGGTCGGGATGTTCGCTCTGGTTTCACGCGGCAAAGACAATCTCGATATCGACTTTACTGGCGGTACCATGGTGACTCTGGAATTCCAGAAGTCACAAGAAACGGCCGTTGTTCGCGAGAAACTCGATGCCAAGTTCCCGACAGCAATTTCTCTGGAAGAACTGCGGCTGAACGATGAATCTGCAACTGCAGGGACTCGTTTCCGCATCCGCACAAGTTTGATTGATCGAGAACAGGTTCGCGGATTGATCAACGAGTCGTTTGCAGACCCTGAGACCGCACTCACGAGAGTGCAGTTGAGTTTTGGAGACATCACGCCTGTGACGGCCGATGACTCGAAGACCATTCGAATCAGGCCAGGGACGAATATCGACAAGTTTACCGGTGGGCATCGAGTTCCACTGACGTTTACAGGTCCGGTGGCTGAAGCGACTGTCGCTGAATATCTGGCGGAACAACTCAAGAAGTTCCCTGGAAAAGATTCTCAGCCTAGGTATGACTCGGCGATTGGGATGGTGCTGGTCGATGGTGTGAGTGCCGGTGGTCAGTCCACGACCGGAAAATTCACAGAATTGGTTGCTCGTGTGGCTCCGGATGTCTCGAATGAAGATCTGGCCGAGGCACTGAAGGCCTTGGCAACACAACTGGCTAACGAGCCGATCTTTGATGAGTTCAATTCGTTTACGACCTCGGTTGCAGCAGAAACTCAGCAGAACGCACTGTTGGCCATTTTGTTGAGTCTGGTGGCGATTGTGGTTTACATCTGGTTCCGCTTTGAGAAGCTCTATTACGGTTTTGCTGCCGTTGCGGCACTGACACACGACGCCCTCGTTGTGCTGGGGAGTGTGGCTTTGGGCGCATGGTTGTCACAGACACCCATCGGGCCGATCCTGGGGCTGGAAGATTTCAAGATCAACATGGGCTTCATTGCGGCGATTCTGACCATCATTGGTTATTCGCTGAATGACACCATCGTGATCTTTGATCGTATCCGTGAAATTCGCGGCAAAAACCCGAATGTCACCTACGATATGATTAATCTGAGCGTGAATCAGACCATGTCGCGAACGATTCTAACTGCTACGACTGTTTTGATCGTCGTGGTGATTCTGTATCTCTTTGGCGGAGAAGGGATTCACACCTTCGCCTACAGCTTTATCATCGGAACCATCGCGGGTACTTATAGTACGATCTTCATTGCCAACCCCGTGCTGTACTGGCTGGTGAGTCGACAGCAGGCCAAGTCGGGTCCTGCCAAGGTCACAGCCTGATAAAGCGGCTTTGTCAATGAATGTGAGTTAAAGTCAAAGATGATTGAGCCGCCTCCTGCTTTCGAGCCGGGGGCGGTTTTTGTTTTCTGGGCAGTAAAATCGGGGGCATTCGACTAACATTTCCTCCATTGAGTGCTCTGGAAAGATTGATCAGTAGCGGCATTATCGGTTGAGGGGTCGCGTGGATTCGGAACTTGCGGTCAAGACAATTGTCGCACCCGACTGGTCAACCAGTGAGCCGATGATTCTGTTTGCATGGCTGGTCGAAGTGGGAGATGTCGTCGCTGTTGGAGACCGGGTGGCTGAAATTGGCATTCAGGGAGTGAGCCGTGATTTTGAATGCCCTGCCCGTGGTGTCGTCAAACAGCGGCTGGTTAATGCGGGGAGCAGTATTTCCGCCGGAGACGTTCTTTTGAGCCTCTCCTTAAATGAAGACCTGCATGATTCATCCCGTCCCGTATCAGATTGAGGAGCACGCTGCTGATGTCGGTCTGGAGTGAAGTTCGCGGGCAGTCGATGGCTATCGAGCAGTTACGAAAAGCGGTCGAGCGGGGCCGATTGGCCCATGGATATTTATTTGTGGGACCCCAGGGAGTCGGGAAGCGGCTTGTGGCTCAGAAGTTCGCCCAGGCCATCTTATGCAAAGAGCGTAAGCCTCATGAGCTTGAGGCATGCGGCACTTGTACAAGCTGCCGGCCGTTTCTGGCCGGAAATCATCCCGATTTTCAAGTCGTGGAATGTCCGGAAGGAAAGCGGGAGATTCCCATCGATCTGCTGGTGGGGTCTAAGGAGAATCGCGGGCAGGAGGGGCTTTGCCATGGTCTCTCACTGAAGCCACTGAGTGGCAGCCGCAAGATCGCGATTATCGACGACGCGCATTTGCTCAATGATGCCGGTGCGAATGCGATTCTCAAGACATTGGAAGAACCACCCGAACTCGCTGTTTTGATTCTGGTGGCATCGACACTCGAAACCGTCTTGCCCACCATTCGCTCGCGTTGTCATCTGGTGAGGTTTCAGCAGCTCGGCTACGAGGATATTGAGGCCCTGTTAAGTGCCGAGGGATCGATTGAAACCGGGATGGTGAAGGAAGTCAGCCAGATGTGTGATGGCAGTCTTTCCATGGCGAAGGAAATGCTGGATCCAGCACTTTGGGAGCTGCGAAAAACTCTGCGAAAAACACTTTGCGAGCGGCGAATTCCTGGGCAGAAAACGGCTCAGATGATCTTCAGTTATCTTGAAAGCCACTCATCGGAAACATCCGCTCAGCGGGAGTCGATTCAGCATATCTTCCGATTTGTGATCGATGATCTCAGGCGGGTCATCCAGGTGGTTTGTGGTGCCGAGACTCGCGAGCAAAATCACTCGCTCGTTCGAGATTCACATAACGAGATCGTTCAGATGGCAAAGTCACTTTCGCCAGATCCTGAAACGATCGAGTGCTTCGCGAAAATGTGCGACCGGGTGATGGAGGCGAGTGGCCAGGTGTTGCAGAATGTGAACCTTTCGCTATGTCTCGAAGCCTGTTTCGACGATGTTTCAAGGATGCGTGCGAATCTGGCGAACACAGGCGTCAATTGATCCTTCGTAACTGTGTGCCGGGTTGAGGCGTGAATCTCTCGTGAAGCATGGTTATCTGCAGTTTCATTGGAAGAATAGTATAATTTTTCAGTAGAGCTATCGTCTGAATGGTAAACATGTTATGTCTATAGACTTCAGTCAGTAAAGCGGTGACGAAAACTCCTGCATGAGTCTCTGGGCTGGAAAGATAACGTGCCGCGACTGGCAGACATGAATGATCGCTGGGCCCTGGTCACTGGTGCATCGTCCGGCATTGGTGCTGAGTTCGCACGTCAATTGGCTGCCCGGGGGATGCATCTGATTCTGGTGGCACGCCGCACGGAGATGATGCAGGGGCTGGCTGCGGAACTCGATCGATTGCATGGAACCAAAACCGAAATTCTTTCGATTGATCTGACGTTGGCTGATGCGGTTCAACAGATTGCTGACAAAGTTTCTGCTGCCGGGATCGAGGTCGATTTGCTGGTGAACTGTGCTGGTTTTGGCATGGTAGGCGAAATTCTGGAGACAGACTTTGACCGTGTGCGTCAAATGTTACGTCTGAACATCGAGGCCTTAGCAGCTTTGACGTACCAGTTTCTGCCAGGGATGATTCGCCGAAATCGTGGTGCCGTTGTCAACGTGGCTTCGATTGCTGCTTTCCAACCAGTGGCTTACATGGGAGCTTACGCTGCGAGCAAGGCGTTTGTGCTACATTTTACTGAGGCCTTACATGCCGAGCTTTCGGATACCGGTGTGGTCGCGATGGCTGTCTGTCCGGGAGTGACCCAGACCGATTTTTTCGATGTGGCTGGTGCCACGGGCTGGCTGCAGAAACATTCGTCGCAAACACCTGAGGAAGTTGTCCGTCAGGCCCTGAAATCGCTGGATCGTGGTCGTCAGTATGTGGTTACCGGCTGGCGGAACTATCTTTTGACGTGCCTGGTACGGATCGCGACTCGCTGGCGTGTGGTCAATGAATCCAAACGGTTCTTCCGCCCCAGACGTTCGAATAAGTCCAAGAGCTGAAACCTTTACAGGAATCTGCCCGGTAAAGAGTTTGCTCCCATGATCCAAGGGGAGGCTGATTCAAAGTGCTGGCGTGGCTTCGACAATGGCTGCGATTTCGGCTGATTCCGAACGTGGGGGCCGTTCGAGAAGTGCCATCGTCGCTTTTTGCGGTGTTTTGCCGCAGAAAAGGACTTCGTAGACCTGTTGCATGATCGGCAGGTCGAGTTGATGCCGAAGTGCAATCTCGGCCACACTTTTCGACGTGGCTACTCCTTCGGCAACACCCTCCATGGAATGCAGAATATCGTCGATGGATTCGCCCATTCCCAAACGAAAGCCCACCTTACGGTTTCGTCCATAAGGGCTGACACAGGTCGTGATCAAATCCCCCATGCCGGCCAGACCGGTAAATGTCATCGGGTTGGCACCAAAGTAGACACCAAACCTCTGCATCTCGACGAGGCCGCGGGTCATCAGGGCGGATTTGGCATTGTCTCCAAATCCCAATCCATCGCAGATCCCACAGGCAATGGCAATGACGTTCTTGAGGGCACCGGCATACTCGACACCGAGTGTGTCGGCATTGGTGTAAATGCGAAATCGTTCGGTCGAGAACATCTGCTGCACACGGCAGGCCAGTTCGAGATCCTCACTGGAAGCGACGACAGTTGCTGGTAAGCGATGGGCCAACTCTTCGGCATGACTGGGGCCACTGAGAATCGCGACAGATCGTGGCCCGAGAATATCCGTCACGATCTGGCTGGGACGCTGGAAGGTGCCATTCTCGACCCCTTTGATCACACTGATCACAGGCACAGATTCGGGAAGCGAGTTTCGTACCAGTTGAAGTGACTGTCTTAAAAACTGGCAGGGAATGGCGAGGACAAGGTAGTCGCAGTTATGGATGGCGACATTGATGTCAGACGTGATGAAAATGTTGTCGTTCAGTTTGCAGCCCGGCAGGAAACGTCGATTTTCTCGCGTGGATTGAATTTCCACCGCCTGATCCTGATCCCGAACCCAGATCGAGACCTGCTGATGCGGTTGTTCTGCCAGGAGCATGGCACAGGCCGTTCCCATGGCACCGCCGCCGAGAATGGTCAATCGAGTGGTCATAGGAGAGTTCCGATCCATCGGCAAGGGCCAGCCAGGCAGGTCACAGGAAAACTTATTTCTATACGGTGATTAGACTTCCGCGTGATACACAAAATCGATCGTGGGGGAAAGTGTCGGGCTGAGAATCCCGTGATTTCTCCGTGGATTTGACGGCGATTTTCGCTTCCTGAAACTGCCGATGAAATGTCTTCTTTTTTCCACGACCAATGCCCACCCTGAAGATGGAGTCTCTGCTTCAGGATCACAGAATTGAACATGAAAAGCGATTTTTGGAAGAGACAGCTTGCTTTCGCAATTGCATGACCTAGGTTTACAAAAAGTGTTGGTGTTTATCCCGTGATCGTATCCATACGCTCGGGTTGCGTCAGATGCCATATGTATCACCGAGTTTGTGCCGGTGGACGGGGCGTCGATTTGGGCTTTTCCTGCCAGCCATCGGTCCATTGGCTGTCTAACGGATTCGAATCCTGGTCACGATTGAGTTTCGAGTAAGAGTTTCCTCAGGGGCAGATCGAAAGATGAGCACGACTTATCCCACTCCCGGTTCGGCAGGTGTTCTCCCCCATCAGGCTGGCATCAATCCCGAGACTGGAAACGTTTTCTCCGACCGCCGTGCTCCTCGACCGGAAGGTCGAAGTGGCGGCCCTGAGCGTCGCCAGTTCACAACGACCCCATCACTCATGCGGCCCGAGGTTGCTGAACTGGCCGACGCTGTTGACCGTTACAAGATGGAACATCGCCGTCGCTTCATTACGTTTGAAGAACTCTTCAACGTCATGAGCTCGCTGGGCTATCACAAGTAAGCGAAAACTGTGGGAGTCGATGGTCTATTACAAGCCAGCTTTTAATGCCGCCAGGTGCATCATGAAGTGCGTCTTCAGGATGTCGGCATAGACGGCTGGATGTTCTCTTAAAATCTGCATGAGCACCGCGCCCCAGTGAGGATGCTGCAAGGTGCTGCCAAATGTGCAATGCAGGATTTGCCGTCCCGGTGCAGTAAAGCCCTGTCCAGGGAGGACAGAGCTCCAATCCTGCAGATAGAGCTGGCGAAGCTGGTCATCACTGCTGACTTCATGCGGAGGTGGAACGGCTTCGAGTGTGGCGGAAACGTGATAAGTGGCTTTATCCGTCAGATACCGCTCGCGTGCAAAATCGATCATGCCGCGGAACTCTCCCGGTGCGACCGTCGCCACGACCCTAAGCGCCTCAAGATAGCTTGTTCCGGCGGTTTTGACATGGAACATGCCACCGGTGTATGCCGCCAGTTGTCGGTAGACTGTCAACTTGTCAGAGCCGGAATGCAGGCTCAGCTTATAAGGGCCCACAACCTTGGCAATCGCTGCATGATCAGCCAATGATCGTTCAAAGGTGGAAATGTCACCCTTAAAATCCACCCCTTTTTCGAATTCTCCAATGAAACGCGGTGCCAGGCTCACCAGCCGGATACCAGCATTCAGGAGTTGCTGGGCAATGATGAAATGTTCGGCTGTCGTGGTGGGCTGATCGGTTTCATCGACACTCAGTTCGATCTCACATGGTCGGCCCGCGCGGTCTTGAACCTGTTGAATGTATTGCCCCAGACGAATTGCGAGTTGAATGGCACGACCGTACTTGACCGCAGCGCGATAAAGCACAGGCTCAGTCATTTCGATTGTCGAACCAGTTGATAGCGAGATTGTCCTCCCCAGGTAGGTCTCGACCCATGGGGAAAGCTCACGGACATCGTGAAAGCGATACTTCAGTTCGTCGAAGGAGTAGTTATCGGCTTTCTGATCGACTTCTGCCGATGGATCAATCGTAAAAAAGACGAACCCGGCTTCCGCAGTGACTTCAACATCAGCCTCGGTTTTCAAATGATCAGCATCAGCCCCGACAGGGCCTTCGTAATGGGCGTTTCGAACCGCCCGGAAGGCATCTTCCATGACCTGTGTCGCCGTTCGACCTGTGCGTGCCATTTCCCGGATCGACTGCTGGGCGAAGATGGGAAGAATTCCCGATGAACTCGCGTTGACAGCAGCAATATGCCCAGGCGTCGCCAAACCCGTGCGATCACCAAATCCAAAACTGGGCGAAAGACCAAGACATTGAGCACTCATCAGCAGGTAGCCTTTAACGATCAAGTCGGTATCAACAGCGCAAGGATGGTTTCATTGCTGGTCTCTGTCGAATGTCCGAGTAAAGTTCCATTGAGCCGAGTCATCAGGACGCAAGAGCTGGTGCAGCGACGCCGAGTCGATCACCCAGTGCGACAAGAGCCTTCCAGTTCCCTTCATCGAGGGGAATACCTTTGGCCTGCCGGCTGTTGAGGGTCGATCGTTCAGGATCTCCAGGAAGGTAAATTTCCTTGGATTCATCAATCTTCGGAACGCTGCGAACATACTGTTCCAACTGCTGTACTTCCTGAAGCAGATGATCTGTCCCGGCAAAGAATTCGGGAGAGATGGCCATGAACCAGCCACAGTTGCCAATGGGAGCCGGTGGATTGGGATAGGCACATTGTCCTCCGGACATGCCACCACATAGCATTTCGATCATGAATGCGAGACCGAAGCCTTTGTAAGCCTGGTCTCCGCCTAAGGGCAGGATGGTCCCTGGAGGATTGCCGTATAGGTCGTTGGGATTGGTGCTGGGATTTCCTTCAGGATCGAGAATCCAGCCGGGTGGAACCGGCTCGCCAGCGATTTTCTTCACGCGGACTTTGCCTTCTGCTGTCGCACTGGTCCCAATATCGAAAATGAAGGGGCCCTGGGCGCCTCCTGGCACACCAATGCAAATAGGATTTGTTCCTAATCGAGGGCGCTTGCCTCCCACCGGTGCGACGCGCTGGGCAGCACCGTGAGTGTTGGCCAATGCCATCGAAACAAGGCCGTGAGCCGCAAACTTTTCGGCATATTCACCCAGACGACCAATATGTGAAGAACGTCGCAAAGTGCCGATGACGACAGCCGATGAGGCGGCTTTGGCAATCATTTTGTCCACGAGATGATGGGCGAGAACGAGTCCCAGACCCCAGTTCCCGTCGGCCACAATCGAAGAGGCTGATTCTTTGACGATGTCGAGTTGACTTTTCGGGAGGATGCGGCCCTGTTCGATCTGTTCGATGTAGGAAGCGACCCGCATCACACCGTGCGAATCGTGTCCTCGCAGGTTGGCCTCCACGAGACTGGTGGCCATGCAACTGGCATCCGCTTCGGAGACTCCCGCTGTCAGAAAGAGTTTTTGTGCGTAAGAGGAGAGGGTTTCAATAGCAATCACTGGCACGACGGAACCTTTGGCAGCAGAACAAATCCATGGAAGAGACGAACACCTTCACTGATCTGCAGGTTACATATTTAAGTTGACTGATGCCAGAGAGGGCCAGTTTCAGAGATCGCCAAGGCCCACGATGGATCGAAAAACTTGATGATGAAATCAGTGAGTTCGGTCACAGGTCAGAAACTTCGAAGGCTCAAGGAAAAACTACCCGTGTGTCTCTGTTTTCTCTTGCCGTTTGACTTGCTGATAAATCTCTTCCATTTCTTTCAACGAAGTCTCAGACATTTTTTTGCCGCGAGCTTGAACGGCAGTTTCAATCGCACGGAAGCGGCGCTCGAATTTCTGGTTGCTGGAACGCAGAGCTTCTTCGGGATTGATGTGCCATCTGCGGGCGATGTTAGCGAGAACAAAGAGCACATCGCCTAACTCACTCTGAACACGTTCGCGAGCTTCCGCATGCTCGATTGAGCGATCGGGCATGACTTCCGCTTCGACGGTCGCCGGAGGGAACTCAGGAATGCCAGCAGGAAAAAGTTCTACCTGCAATTCTTCAATCTCTTCGTTGAGTTTGCTGAAGAGCATTTCACGCTGAGGAAAATCGTAGCCCGCTCTGGCGGCTTTCTCGGAAAGCCGCGCTGCACGGGCGAGTGCGGGCATTTCTCTTGGAAGGCCATCGAGAATCGATTCCCGCTGTTTTTCCTGCTGTTTGGCGTTCTCCCAATGAACTTTGACATCATTTGCCGTGCTCGCTGATTCGTTACCGAAGACGTGCGGATGGCGGTGAATCATCTTGGCGGTCACGCCGCGAATCACATCGATGAGATCGAAACGCTGTTCATCGCGGCCGATCTGAGCATCAAGGATCACTTGAAGCAGGACATCGCCCAACTCTTCGACAATCGCGATGTTGTCGTCATGCTCAATGGCTTCGATGAGTTCGTAAGTTTCTTCCAGCGTATGTTTGCAGACCGATTTTAACGTCTGTTCACGATCCCACGGGCAGCCATCAGGAGCACGCAGGCGGGCAATCGTTTCCACAAACTTCTGGAACTCGGGCAGCAGGATCTCAATGGGAGGAGTTTCTCCTGAGACCTGACTTAAAGGAAGTGCTTGACCAGTGACCGTTTTCCCATTCGATGATGGTGAAGCTTGCGAATGAGCAGTCATAGAAAATCAGCTTCCTTCGAGGATTCAACGAGGCTTTCGAGGTGATACCAGCCACCTGCCGAGTGGCCGGGGATTGCATCATTTGCGCTAACGGCACATCATAACGAGGGTCGTCTGCTTGAGCTTGCGACCTCGTCCATCGAATTTGGTGAAGGATAGCCCAGATGAACGCCCGATTTCATGTAACGAAGATCATTCTGTTGTTTGTGATTGGTCTGGGGAATTTCTTGTTCTTTACTTCCATGCCCACGGCAAGCATTCTGCGGAATCTTCACGCCGAGGATGAAAAGTCGCCAGCAGTAAAAACCGCTGGGGAACTGACACCGGCTGAAGAGGAGTTCCGGAAGCAGATGACAGGGTCAGTGTTAGTAGGTGTTTTTTCCATTGACGGCCGGACGGGGGCACCGAAAGAAGAGCGTTATGAGATTTCCGAAGTGAGGAAAGTCGCACCAGGGAAGGCAGACAACTTTGTGTGGCTGATCACTTCCCGCATTAAGTATGGTGATAAAGATGTCAAGATTCCTGTGCCTGTGGAGGTTCGCTGGGCAGGCGATACTCCCATGATTCAACTGACCAATACGACGATCCCGCTCATGGGCACATTCACTGCTCGGGTGATGATTTACAAAGATCGCTATGCGGGAACCTGGCAGCATGATGCAGTGGGTGGTCACATGTGGGGAAAAATCGAGAAGGCCCCCGAGACCAAAGAACCGGTCAAGTAACGCCCGAACAGACATCGGCTGGTAACTGGTTGTGACACAAGTAATGTCGGTTCAGCTCCAGGTGTCGCTGGATGTGCAGGTGAGTTGTTTCAAACTGGCCATGACCACCGATTGTGGGCACGACCAGACTGTGAAAAACATCGCTTCACAGATGGCACGCGAGGCGGGATGGCCTTGCATAAACCCGGCTCCTTTACAGGCTGAGAGATAAACCTGAGCCGCACGGATAACCAGTGAATTCGCCTGCTGTCGCAAGATCTCTGGCGATGTGGCCAGAGTTCCTTGAGCGCAGGCAAAAAGTTGAGATCTGAAGTCAGTCGCTTCCGCGAGGAGTGCCTCGTAAATGGGCTGCAGTTCGGGCCGCTGGGCGACTTCGTGAGACAATCGCTCGATGGTTCCCAGGGTGGCACCTAAAGCGAGTGAAGTTGTTGAAAGTGAGCCTGTGGCTGGCGTGTTTTTGTTTTGAGACGAGGGGAGGCTGCTCCCTTTGAGCACCTGGGGTTGTGGCCCTGCCACAATGTCATCCACACTGATTTTGACATTTCTCAGCTCGACAGAACCTGTCGATGTCTCATTTAACCCCAGAAGTGGCAGCGGCCGCAAAACATCAACCCCCAATTGCTCAGGATCGATCATCACCAGCATCTGGTCGGCATCAGCCTCGGAAGGCATGATTGTGGCCCCTGTGAGGATCGATGAGGCACGTTGAGCCGAGCTGACCCACGGGATCATCCCGTTCAGAAGATATCCCCCATCATCGCAGATCGTAGCGGAAACCACCGGTTGGGTGGCAAACTGACGTGAAGTCGTCAGGTGAGAAATGCCCACGGTGGAGAAGGTTGCTCCTTGCGTGCTGCGTTTGAGCCATTTGGCCTTCGTATGACTGTTGGGCGATGCTGCGAGACGCAACACCGAAGCATTGCGCTGCGAGAGTAAAAATGCGGTGGTTAAGCAACCGGAGGCGAGAATCATGCCGAGTTCAAGACGGTCGGCTTCCGTGTGAACTTCAAGGCTTCCTCCCATATCTTGAGGGACGAACCATTGGAGAAAACAAGCCCGATCCAGCTGCCGCCAGCGATCGACAACCCATGGTTTTGCCGATAAGCCAGACTGTGGGATATATGATTCTGCCTGTGGTTGTGACTCGACAGCAGACCCATTCGGCACGCCGTCGCTGAGTTGCCACGAGGCAGCGAGTTCATAAGCGACTGGACGCCAGTCATGTGCTTCTCGTGGATTGATCATATTCTCCAATGCTCTGGTCAAGACCGCATGGCCATGGGCAAACAACTGCTGCTTCAAAGATTGTAGCGGATTTGCAGCAACCTTCATGGAACTGCTATGTCACCAGGGCGTCGTTTCGGCTGAAAAAGAGGTCGGAGAATCGGCCAATCATTCCGAAACATCTCGTGAATCGGATCTGATTGACTGCCCAAGCACAAAGGAGTTGATTAAACTATTTTCCGGCAGGCTCTGTAGCTCAACGGTTAGAGCAGAGGACTCATAATCCTTTGGTTCTGGGTTCGAATCCCAGTGGAGCCAATCAGGTCTTCGAAGTGCTGCTGGCGTTTGAGCTGTGGATCACTTGGGCCGATTCAGTGAATATGCCGTGTTTCGTGTGGCTGGTGCGAATGATCTGGCGATTGAGAACGCCAGCGATTCTGTTGCCCTTCGGCGAGATGGTAGCAGGCTTTAGAGGCTTCTTCCCATGCCCCAGATTGCGCTTGTCGGATGATCCGCTCGAACTCTGCCAGGGCGGCTGGGGACATCTCCCCCTGAGTGGCTCGCTGCCGGATGGCCTCTTCGACTTTATTGAGTTGCGAGGGATTGCGAGATGACGTGGCGGTCCAAAGAAGTTGAACGTACTTGAGGTTGTTCTGCTCAATGACTGCCGGCGTAGCCCACCATCGCCAGAGAACCATCAATACAACAATCGTTAATAAAAGCGACAGCCCCCAAATGACTCGAAGATCGCGGATCATTTCACTGAACGATAGTTCGGACATTTTTTCGATCGCCCTTACTTGATGACTATTCGAATCGCCTGGCATCACCAAACGCGCAACCGCGCAATGGAATGGCAGTTACCAGTTCTCGGACATTAGGGGGGCAGGAAAAATCGAGCCCTCTCTCTAAGAAATAGTGATGATCACAGAGCGGGGCCGACTGAGAGTAGAAGCCAATCAGTATTCGGCAACGACTTCATTCCCTCGGCAGCTTGAGAGTGCTGCCCAGGTGGGCTGATGAATGAATTGGGAAACGAAGCGGACACTGCCGTCGCCCAGCAACACATGAGCCCCGCCTGCGTGAGGAGAGTACATCTGGCAGACATGGCACAGCGGGCTGTTGGGTGGATGTATGGGAGCGAACCCTGTTACTGGATCGATCTCATCTTGAGCGGGGCCCGAGTGAACATTGACCAGCGTCGCTGCAGCATCGCATGTGGTCATAGGGAATCTGGCTGGATCGATGGAGCAGACCTCGGCTCCAGGGACCACGCCCACCCACGTTTTGTCACTGACAATGCTGTGCTCTCCAATGAAGATCGTGTTGGACAGACCATCGGTGACATCAGCAGTGCGGATTTTCGAGTTGCGGTACATCGGGCCATTGGCGATCTGTGAGTAATCCTCGATCTGATACCCCCAGGGCTCATCCTGGCCGGCATTCGCCACATAATGGGCGCGACCGAATCTGGCCAGTTCATTGCCAGATCCATCGCGAACAATCATCGGTCCGTTGGAATTGGAGGCAGAGGGAGACATGAAGACCGGGAGATTGATGGCAACGGCTGAGGCATTCTGCGGTGCCCAGCAGGGGAGGTCCGTTCGAATGGAATTGTAGAGTGGAGCCTGGTCGAGATAGGGGAGCAGCATGGTGCCCCAGGCAAACCCGTTGGGGCCATCGAATGTATTGGGATCCCGCGATGGATGCCTCGTATTGCCGAGATAAGCCGCGGGAAACACCTTGTGGGCGTCGTGGTAGTTATGAAGTGCAATCCCGATCTGTTTGAGATTATTGCGGCTTTGGGTACGCCGAGCCGCCTCGCGTGCCTGTTGTACTGCGGGAAGCAGTAACGCAATGAGCACGGCGATAATCGCAATGACGACCAGCAGCTCAATGAGCGTAAAGCCAATTCTGCGAGGGGTTACGGACATTGAAAACTCCGGTTTTGCAAGTTAGTATCCACTGTTTTGATTAATCAAAACTTGGGATAGAATTGCATGTGAATCGAAGTTTGTCAAGAAATGAGGACGCACCGGCAGGAGTTCTCCGTCGCAAAGAGAACTCGCACTGCCAGTGCGTCCTGAGTTTTGAAGCGATATCAAGCGTTACTTGTGGAGTGGGGCGGGTGTGATCTGAGTCGTCCGTATGGAACTGGATGATTCACTGACCATTCGCCCACTGACTGTCGTGGAAGAATTACCATCGACGGGCAAAACTCTGGGTTGTGCAGGAATGGAGTTTGAATCCTGGATTTTCAGAGGTTCAATGATTTTGTCGATCGAAATGGGGCTGGTGGGCAAGTTGGCAATGCGCCAGCGGGCCTGAGCATTCTGATAAGCGGTTTTGGTGAGACGAACAAACTCCTGGCGATGGCCCTCGCTGATCCCATCCATCTTCTTGCTCAAGGATTCGACCCACGAAGGCTGCCTTTCCATCATTTGAGACATCATGTGGACGAACAGCGTGATCTGCCGAAAATTTCGATCCGCGATCGAATGACTCACTGGGGAAATGACTCTGGCGACGGCATCTACCATATGCTGTGGAAACTCGACGAAGACATCTCCACGATGTGTGCAGATCACCCGGCCATCTGGTTGAGTGGCGAATGAGGCCTGAAATCTCATGACTGAGCGGGCAGTGATGGGTCTGACAACAGCTGGGCTTTTGAACTGACCATCGCAGATAATCAGTGTGTCTTCGGGATCGCGATAAAGGACTTCGACGTTTCCTATCGAACCGTCACCTGCGTCGGCATGATAGATGCCTGTGGATGTTTCTTTGAGTTGGAATTTGGAGATATCCATGGCTCTCCAGGTACTGACAGCAATATCCGGATGCTGCATAAAGAAGCGATAAGCGTCGGCATCCACTTCAAACTGGAGAGTCGGAAGACGGCGATACAACGTCACGGATTGCATCAGGCTATTCAGCTTCTTCTGCTGTTCGGCAGTCAGTCGATGCATCGGCAAATCGGCCATAGCCTCTTTGCGCAATTGAGAAGTAGAG
This sequence comes from Planctopirus limnophila DSM 3776, assembly GCF_000092105.1. Lineage (NCBI taxonomy): Bacteria > Pseudomonadati > Planctomycetota > Planctomycetia > Planctomycetales > Planctomycetaceae > Planctopirus > Planctopirus limnophila. The sequence goes on from NC_014148.1 coordinate 1,735,982, forward strand.
GAACCTGGCTTGAGCTGATGGATTCCGATCTCTTCAAAATATTCCAGCTCGCTGTTCTTCTGAAATTGAGTCTGCACAACGCCTGCATCATCCGCAGGAATCTCATCGGCAGTCAAAGGTTTTGCATCATGCAACAGCAGCATAGTGCTCAGCATGGCCAAGCAGCATCCCACGCCGAGATCTCTCATCCGGCGGCCCCCCTTCAGAATTTCTGGTGGGGGAAAAGTGATCGCGCCGATCGCACCTGAAGTGGGCCATGGCCCATCGATCTACAGGTGCGCCAGAGCACTCACTGGCCATAACTGCCAGTGAAGCGAGCTCTGATGCCTGAATCACTTCCCCCCATAGCTCATGGACAGGCTCCGATTCCCGTCACATTCGCTACAGCAGGAGAAATCGGCAAAGTCGCTGAGCGTCATTCACAGAAAAGGAGGCGTACTTCACATTTGGTTGAGTGCGTAAGATGGGGTGTGTTTGCCTGTGGCGTTGAGATTTCCCGATGCGGATGTTTTGCGGGCAAGATTGCGTAATCAGAATGATCAAGGACTGTGGTTTGCGATCTTCGGTCAGCCGTCGGGATCATCAGTAAAGAGATGTGTGTCTTGCCTGAAGGACGTCAGGCTAGAGATCGATTGTGATGAGTGATATCTCTCGACGACAGATGCTGAACGCGAGGTAAAAATCGAATACGGACGAAAGGGATTTCCAGAAATGAATCCCGTAATGTTTTTTGAAAGACTAGAGCAGTCGTATTCAAGTCTTGATTAAGTTTCTGACGTTCGAATCGATGTCGAAATCCTATGGAGCATGGCCGTGCAGGAAGTGTTGCAACAGATCTGGGTTCACGTTCAGGACAATCTCGTCAAGATTCTCATCGGGTTGATTTTTGTCGGTGTCGGCTGGTGGTTCGGCCAGCGTCGAGCACGGCATGACTGGAAGCGTCAGGAATTTTTCGACCGTTTGAATTTTTCACTCAACTGGATCGAAGACGGCAAGCTGGTTTATCGAACGCTGGCTGAGAAGCGTTGCGAAGAGGTCTTTCTGAATGCGACAGCTGCTGAGGAGATTCGGGCAGCAGCCAAGGCGACCACTCCAGAAAATTCGGTCTTGCCACTTCCCAAAGAGCATTACTGGAACTACCTCAATGCAGTTCTGAATGAACTTTCGGAGCGGTTTGCTGAGGGGAATCTTCGCCGGGAAATGGGATTACCCACGCGGACGATTCCATATGTGGTGTGCCTGACATGTGAATGTGCCGGTGAACTGCGAACTCGCAAGATCCGGGTCATGATCATTCGCGAGCAAGTGTTGGGAGCTCTCAATGGAACGGAGACGATTACTCCCGAGAATTCTCGCGGCGGCACTCGATTAGCGACTCTCAGGCAACTGGCGAATCGGTACAAAACTCATCCACATGAGTTTCTGTCTGTCGAGCTATCGCTGCCGCAATGACGCCTTGTGTTGAGATATCAATCACGGCAGATTTCTGTTCATTGAAACGAGCTGCGTAATTCATATCTCTCTGGAATGCTGCGAGTTCCCACAATCCTGCAATTCCCACTCAGTGGGAAACCCGGCTTAGTTTGCGGGGGTTGGCTCAGTGTGATCGGGGATGATCGCCTGAGGCTCTTCGCTCGTTGCCGGTGATTTGCGAGGTGCTGGTGCCATAATGGCTGCCACCAGCAGGATGAGCGCACCGGCGGTGATGGCCATATCGGCAATGTTAAAGATTCCGCTCCGCAGGGAACCCCAGCCGATATTCAAAAAATCGATTACGTGGCCATTCTCCAGGCGAATCCGGTCGATCTGATTTCCAATACCACCGGCAAAAATCAACCAGCAGGCAAAGAAGTTCAAAAGCGACAATCGCTTAACGCAGGGCAGGATCGCCAGTGCCAACAGACCCACGCCATTCAGGCCGATGAATAGAGCCGTCCTCATTTCACTGGAGAGATTTCCGCCCAGGCCAAGAAATCCACCCGGGTTGTAGGCGAATTGCATGCGGAAAATGCCACCGAGAAAGACCCAGGCCTCTTCACCTTTGAGGACTTCGACTGCCCAGAGTTTTGTCCATTGATCGGCAACGAGAATTGCAACACAGAGTATAAAAGCCGCTGCCCAGCGTGAAGTCAGAATTTTCGGCATGACGTTCATTCCGTAGGAAGCTGGAGCGGCAATGGACTCTTGAAGGTTCGTCGTGGCAATTGATCTTGTCAGGCAGCATGCGGGCGAGTTGCCTGATTGGCAGTGGCTAACACTTCGTTGGCCAATCCCAGGTAATCTTCAGCTCCCGTACATTTGGGGGCGTAATCAAAAATGGATTGTCCAAAGCTCGGTGCTTCCGCCAGTTTAATGTTTCGACGAATGCGAGACGAGAAGATTCTGGCCTGTGCCCAGGGAGACTGTGGATCACTCTCTTCGAGAAAGCGAGTCAGGTCATCGGTGATATCTGCCGCGAGTCGAGTTCCTGTCTCATACAGGCAAAGCACAATCCCGGCGACTTTGAGCTGCCGATTCAAACGGCGTTTCACCAGAGCCGTCGTTTCAAACAGCTTCGAAAGCCCCTGCAAGGCAAAGAAGTGAGGCTGGAGAGGAATAAAAACCTCGGTCGCTGCCGTGAGCGCATTGATCGTAAGAACTGTCAGTGAAGGAGGACAATCCATCACGATGTAGTCAAACGCCCCCTGATCTTCACAGGCAAGGATGGCGTCTCGCAGGATGACTTCGCGATTCTGTGCGTCGACAAGCTCCAGTTCAGCCGCTGCAAGATCGAGATTCGCGGGGGCCAGCCAAAGATTTTCACAAGCAAGTTGCTGAACTTCAGTCAGCTTTTTACGGCCAGTAAAGACCTGATAGATCGTGGGAACCTGGCCATAGGCTTCGACACCCAGATGAATCGAAGCATGGCCTTGCGGATCGAGATCGATCAGGAGAACCTTCTGCCCGGCACGAGCCAGGCCCGCAGCCAGGTTGACACTTGTGGTCGTCTTGCCGACGCCACCTTTCTGATTCATGACTGCAATCCGGCGCATTTCTGATTCCGTCCCTGGAAGCTGTTTAAGCGCAAACACACTCTCTTGAAGATGTTAGCCAATCCGCTCCAAATCGCAAAGATGAACTGCGAAGACTCTTTTGAATTTCCTGTGGGTCTTTGACCGCTGATTTTTTAAGCGTTTTTCGGCCTCACAAGGCCTTAACTGTCACAGGGATGGCCTTAAAGGCTGGCGTTTTGCTGCGTGGATCGAGACTGCGTGGGACAAGGATATTGGCCTCCGGGTAGTACATCATGACATTCCCGGGGCGAATATTTTTGAAGGCCCTCGTGCGAATACCCACCATCTCACCAGCAGCACTTTTCACGACTACTCGCTGGTCGTCGAACAGGCCAGCCAACTGAAGATCTTCAGGGTGCATGAGAATCACATCACGCCGGTCGATGTTGCGATACAGGTCGTAATCTTCGTAAACCACGGTATTGAATTGGCCTTCACTGCGGATTGTCATCAATCGGAATTCACCGGGTGCCCCCATCAGAGAAGGAAGCTCGTGGCTTTTGATCTGTGCACGGCCGCTGGGCGTCGGAAACGTAGGCGTGTGAAAGGTGCGGCCAGGAATCTGAAACTCCTGTTTTGTCTCGCCAATCGTGGCGAGGGCTTCAAGGCCTGGCACGACTTTCGCCAGAGATTCGCGGATCTTCTGGGCGCTTTTCATTTCCTGCCAGTCGATCGGGCCCGACCTCTGGAGAACTCTTTGGGCGATCTCGGCAATCACGTGAATTTCCGATAGTGGGCCGGTATGCCGAGGCAATCCCCCATCGCTCAGTCGCATGTAATTGAACATCGATTCCTGAGTCGTGGGTTCAGGTTCTTCATCGCGTGCCAGCACCGGGAGGAGGATGGTTTCCTGAGCCAGACCATGGGCATGTCCGGTATTGAGTGTGGTGCTCAGATAAACGATCTGATCGAGTTTCGAGAGCGCTTTCGCGGCGTAAGCGGCATCGGGATTTGACCCAAAGAGATTGCCCCCCAGGCAGAAGCCGAACTTGAGTTCTCTATTCAGCGAGCCATCCATACAGGCCATTGTGTCCCGCCCGGGAGTTTGTGGGAGAGAAATCTGAAAGGTCGATTGGAGTCGTTCAAAAATCACATCTTTGAGTTTGGGAGTGACACCAACCGTCCCCATGCCTTGAATATTGGAATGTCCGCGGATGGGCATCAGGCCGGCGTGGGGTCTGCCCACCATGCCGCGCATGAGGGCCAGATTGGCAATGGCCTCAACGTTTTCCACCCCGTGTGCATGGTGAGTGATGCCCATGGTCCAGGCGAAGACGGTGTTTTTGGATTTGGCGTATCGTCTGGCGATGGCATTGATTTCATCGATGCCAACTCCCGATTTTTCGCAGATTTCGCTCCAGTGAGTCGATTCCAGATGTTGCTTCCATTCGCTCCAGCCATCGCAGGCCGTGGTGAGAAATGCAGGATCGTGCTGGCCCAGTTCCAGAATTCTTTTGGCAATCCCTGTAAGTAGAGCCAGGTCTCCGCCAATTTGTGGCTGAACATACAGCGAGGCGATTTTGGTACCAAAGAGCAGGCTCCAGGGATCACTGGGGACACTGAAGTTGACCAGTCCGGTTTCAATGACCGGGTTAATGACAATCACCTCACCACCACGGCGACGAATGTGCTTGAGCGTGGACATCAACCGCGGATGATTGCTGGCCGGGTTACCACCGATGAGAAAGATACAGTCGGCATGTTCGACATCTTCCAGCGTCAGTGTGGCTGTTCCTGTACCGAGCACGCTGGTCAGGCCCACACCACTGGCCTGGTGACAATAAAAGCTGCAATTGTTGATGTTGTTTGTGCCGTAAATGCGGGCAAAGAGCTGGAGCAAAAAACCGGCCTCGTTCGAACTGCGGCCACTGAAATACCAGAAGGTTTCATCCGGTTGAACCGATTTCAGGCGTTCAGCAATTCTGGCAAATGCATCTTCCCAGCTGATGGGGCGATAATGGCTTTTGCCCGCTTCATGAATCACAGGTTCGACGAGTCGGCCGCAGTATTCCAGCTCTCGCGGCGAGAGGGATTTCAGCTGACCAATACTGTATTTCTGCCAGAACTCAGAACGAATGCCGGCTTGAAGGTCCGAGGCCATCGCCTGAAGTGATTTTTTGCAGACTTCCGGAAACGAACCGGCTTCGTTAACCATGCCCCCTTTCTGGCCGCCCATGCCCAGAGCGCAGGTCTTGCAGGCATTTTTGGACCTCATCGCCTGCCACATCTTCCAGAAGCCACCCATCTCCCGGGCTTTGCGAAGAGTGTAGAGGACTGCGGGCCAGCCGCCTCCCGTGGTGATTTTTCGCATGATGCAGTTTCTTCAATGGGGCTCAATCTGATGCGCAATTAAGAGTAAACGACCAGTTTTCTCAGGGAAAGAGCGTTCTCGTCCCGAGAGAAAACATCATACTGAAAATCAGCTGCATGGGGCGTCACTGATCTTCAGAGTCGTTCGGTAGTGTAAGATCAAGATGCTTAGGAACTTGAAAGGAGTTGCATGAAGGTGAGAATCATTCTCGATCGAAGCGAACCTGCGTTCGTTGAGATTGTCCAAGGCGGCACTGTTGATGTGAATCGCGATCGTCGATGTGTAGAAAACGGGCGATCACCTCAAGTGAAGAGTCGATGACAGTTGAGATCGTCGACTTGTTTTTAGAATTTGCTGCAGAAAAGAGATTGTGATGGATCACCCATTATCGAGGGAGCAGGAGGCAGGCGATGTGTTACGCGTGACCAATCGCTTGCTCATTCCACGTTCTGAGTTCCGCTGGACTTATAGCCGCAGTTCGGGCCCGGGCGGGCAGAATGTCAATAAGGTGAATTCCAAAGCAACGATGCACTGGCCGGCGATGATATCCAAGTCGCTCCCTGTGGAGCTTCGAGTGAGGCTGCGTCACGAGTTTGGGAATCGCTTGAATAATGAAGGCGAACTTGTCATTGCCAGCGATGAGCACCGAGATCAGAAGCAGAACATCCTGGCGTGTGAGCAGCGGTTAGTGCAGATTCTCAGAACAATCTCGATTCCACCGAAGGTTCGCCGCCCAACAAAGCCTTCGAAGGCCTCCAATGCCCGCCGATTGCAGGAAAAAAAGCACCGCGCCAACATCCGCAACAGCCGGCGGATCGATCCGACTTAGCAGTGGCTGAACTCTTGTCGAATCATCATTTCTCATGCGGTGTCACCGCAACTTAATGCCATCAACAGATGAGCATGAAGGTGCTGGCTTACTGTGGGTTGCCACTGCTGAAAGTTCGCTGGAGTTCTTCCAGGGAGGTTTTGCCTTCAACCACCAGACGCAGACCATCTTTCTGGAGGGTCTGCATTCCCTCCTTCCGCATCTGAGCTTTAATGGCGTCGGCAGTGGGGGACTGCTTGATGACCTCCTTCATCTCCTCAGTCCCTTCGAGCATTTCGAGCATGGCGACTCGGCCGTAATAGCCAATACCGCCACATTTGCCGCAAGGCTCGCCTTCCTGCCCAGTCTTTTCATCGACAGGAGCTTCCCCCTTTTTGTAAAGCACTTTGGTTTCGGGAGGGAGGCCGACTTTTGCCAGAAGCTTAGGGTTAGGGCGGAAAGCTTCTTTGCATTCTTCGCACAATTGCCGGATGAGTTTTGAGCTGATAACAAGTTGAACAGCATCGGCCACTTTGGCGGGATCACCGACCCAGGCGCAAAGCTGTGCCACGGCAGAAGCAGCATCTTTGGCAGGCATTTCTGCCATCAGAGTCAAAGTATCGCAGTTATCCACCAAGGTCTTCGCGTATTCGGCATCTTTAATCGGATCGACGAAGAGAACATCAGCCTCGGCCCGCTGGACACGAGCGATCGTTTGCACGATCGAATCCCCTTCCTGGCTTTCGAACTTCGTGCAATTGATGATTTCGCGTGAGCCCAGATTGGCAACGGACATGCATGAGTACATGTACATGTCGATGCCGCGAATGGCGGCAAAGGTTGTGGTTGTGACACCACTCCCGGGAGGGCCGGCAATAATCACGAGACCTTTTCGATTGGGTGTTTTTTCGCGAATCTTCTGACGGACAATGCCTGGAAAGCCCAGTTCGTCGAGCGTATTGAGCTTGGCTTTCAAGTCGCGAAATCGAAGAGTCAGCCTCTCGACACCTTCCGCCTGTGGAGTAGTTTCCACAGAAATTTCCCACGGATGGCCTTCGTAGTCGCTCTTGAGACCACCTTGCTGAGTCGTGGCTTTGTTTTTGGGATCTAGCCCAGCCAGCAGTTTCATAATCTGAGTTATGGCTACTGCCTGTGGCCTGGGCATACGGGAGCCGGCATAAACGACTCCATCCACCGAAAGTGTCGATTGGGCCCGCTCACCTTTGATGTCAATCCGCACCATTTCCGCTCGACGCGAAAGCGCATCGGTCACGAATTCTTTGGCAGGAATCAAACCAATCTGGGCCAGCTTGGCGTTGGCCTGCAGATCGGCTGATTTTCCATTAAGGGCCCCCTGAAATGAGACCAGTTCAATTTCTTCGTCTTCGTCATGATCTTCACCCCCACCCTGGTCTGCGGGTTTTTTGCCGAACATGCCGAAAATCATGGACGATCCTTTGCCAAACACGCAATCAAACGCACGTATGTCAGAAGCTGGCAGCCAGAACGGGAGGCGAGCTGTTGCCAGCTCATTCTAAACGACAGGGGTAACCAATCACACGCTCATTTATCATCGAGAATTTCCATCACGCAGACTTCTTGAAGTCTTGGAGAGCTCTACGACAGCAAGCCGTAGGTCTTGAGAGTCTGGACGAGTTTGGCTTCTTCGGCTGGGCCGAGGGGTGTCATCGGCAGCCGGAGTTCACCCGTATCGCGCCCCAGCAACTTCATGGCAGCCTTAATGGGAATGGGATTGGTCGCCAGCCCCAGCAGATCGCGGCACAACGTAAAGAGCTTGAAGTGCATCGCCTGGGCTTCAGCAATCTTGCCAGCCTTCCAGGCAGCCACCAGTTTGAGCATGTCCTGAGGAACGATGTTCCCGACGACCGACACAATGCCGCTGCCCCCTATCGAGAGGAGAGGCAAAGTCAGGCTGTCATCTCCTGAAAGCACCGTCAGATTTGTTTCCGCGAGGAGTCGCGAAGCCTGATCCATCGACCCTGTCGCTTCTTTGATAGCCACAATCGAAGGGATCTCGGCCATGCGGGCAATCGTCTCTGGCTCCATATTCTTAGCGGTTCGGCCGGGAATATTGTACAGAATGATGGGAATATCGACGGCTGTGGCGACGGCTTCGAAATGACGGAAAAAGCCTTCACCGGTCGGCTTGTTGTAATAAGGGGCGACCATCATCGCTCCGTCGGCACCGACCGACTTGGCGAACTTTGTGAGCTGGATCGCTTCCTGTGTGCTGTTTGAACCAGTACCCGCCATGACGCGAATGCGTCCAGCCGCGTGTTCGCAGGTGAGAGCGATCACACGCTCGTGCTCTTCATGCGTCAAAGTGGGGCTTTCGCCAGTCGTACCTACCGGGCAAATGCAGTTGGTGCCTGCTTCGATCTGAAAATCAATAACCTTCTTCAGAGCCACCTCATCCAGACGATCATTTCGAAACGGAGTCACGATCGCGACGGTCAAACCAGCAAACTGTTCGCCTTTGCGAGGCATTTTCAACAACCCTCAAGAAAGCCTGATACTCGCAGTCAATGACATTCGAGGACGGGTATCAGTAGTAAGTGAAACCAAAAATCTCGATGTAACGATCGGGCCTGAAAGTGAAATTGTCCGAGAGAAACCCCGTAATGACCAGTCCTATCCGGGATCATCAGGCCCTTTGTGTTTACGAATTGCTGGTACGGTTGCGCCAATCGATATTGGACATTTCTGCAAGTGCCAGCATCAATGCGTGAGTCCCATTGCGGCCAAAACCTTTGGCTTTCACTGAGAGATACAATTGTTCTGCGAGTGCCAGACCAGGTAAGGAAAGACCCATCCGGCGGGATTCGGCCAGTGCAATTCCCATGTCTTTGATGAAATGTTCTACGAAAAATCCCGGGTCGAAATTATTCGCAATCATGCGTGGGCCCAGATTCGAAAGCGACCAGCTTCCGGCTGCACCTGGCCCGACCGATTGCATCACTGTATTAAGATCCAGGCCGGCTCTATAACCATATAACAAGGCCTCGCAGACACCGATCATGCCTGTGCTGATCAGAATCTGATTGACCATTTTTGTATGTTGCCCAGCCCCGGGCCCCCCTTGATGCACAATTGTTTTCCCCATGACGGAAAACAATGGCTGCAAGGCGTTGACCACTTCTGCGTCTCCTCCCACCATGATGGAGAGGGCTGCATTCTTCGCACCGATATCTCCACCGGAAACAGGAGCATCGACAGCATGGACATGCTTCGCCTTGGCTGCCTGATAGATCTCAACGGCGAGAGAAGGTTCGCTGGTCGTCATATCGACGAGGACGGTGTTAGCCGCTGCCCCGGCGAGAGCACCTTTGGTCCCGAGTGTGACTTCCCGGACATCCGACGGAAAACCGACAATTGAAAAGACGACGTCGGAATTGGCGGCGACTTCCGCAGGTGTGGCTGCCCACTGAGCACCTCGCGAAATCAGATCAGCCGCTTTCTCCGGACTGCGGGTGTAAATTGTGGCGGTATAGCCGGCGTTCATCAGGTGACCGACCATGCTGCGGCCCATGACCCCAGTGCCGATCCAGCCGATACGTGTCTTTCCGGGAGCAAACTCAAGCACTGTAAACCTCATTCCTCAGTCGTGAATTTCTGGACGAGCATCAACTGGCGATTTTTTAGTACATCATAATCTTTTGCAGTGTGGCAGTGTACCGTTCGTGAATCTCACCGTCATCAGTCCGCCCGGTGATATCCTGGTCAAATGCATCATTCCCAGCGGTTCATCACTGGCTGTAGTCAAAAAAATTGCTGATGGAACCCCATGCAGTTCAGCCGAATTGGAGGCGAAAGTGGCGAAAGTACAACTTTTCGCCAAGTTTCTTCAGTCAATTCCCGATGTCAAAAGTACGGGGGAGATTTCGTGGTCAGGATGACCGGCGAAATTTGCCGCTCGAATGTGGTCTGGAATCGGGCTGTTAGCTCGTGCGGAGATGGATGTCCGATGGGAATGCTCAGTCCCGAACTTATGCTCGCCATTGAACAGGCGGCCCACGAAATGTTGATGTGGGTAGGCTTTGGCACGCTGGTTGGGCTGTGTGGCAAAGCCATCATGCCCGGGAAAGATCCCGGCGGTGCTGTGGGGACTGTTTGTATCGGGATTTCCGGGAGTGTGATTGGTTGCGGATCTTTACTGTTGTGGGATTCGTCACTGCGAATCTCGCCTATCAGTGTTAGTGGATTTATAGCCGCTACTGCTGGAGCTTTTGCCCTCCTCTTGTTTTACCGGATTCTGTCGAACTCGTACTTCATTGTGGAAGCGGTCGATGGCGGAGATCTCAACAGTGGTGAGCGGGTGACTTACCGTCGCCGTCGCCGAACAGCCGCTTAGATTGAACTTCCCCCAACAAATACCCTCATGGGCGATTTGGTCACTGGGGTGCATCTTGGCAGACTTTCAAGTAGATTTTCACGAAATACTGTGAAGAGATTATTTGAAAAGTATCCTGCGTGACTGAGTCCATGACCTCTTTTTCGTCGCATTTCTCAGCCAACGGTCAACCCGGGCCCCAGTGGCTGTCTGGCCAGGCCAACGACTCATTGCCAAGCTGCAGGCAGGGCGTGTTTCGAGTTCTCTATCAACTGAATTGTCCCAAGAACTCTGCAGAAGCTGTTGCCAGAGATATTGCACTCGAACAGACGGTCGAGGTGCCAGAGTCATTGATCACGGATGAAGTGATCTGGCAGAACTTCGCTGGCCAGGTGGTCTCTGTTCGATCAGTCTCTGAGCATGTTCAGGTGGCTTCGATTGAATACCACGCTCATCTGGCGAGTGGACACTTGGCGCAGTTGATGAACCTGCTGTTTGGAAATGTCAGTCTGAAACCCGGGGTTCGATTATTAGATGTCGAGTTTCCGGAATCTTTTCTCAGTGGATTGGCTGGGCCTAAACTTGGGATTGAAGGTCTCCGGTCAGCCTGCGGCGTTTGGGAGCGTCCTCTGCTGGCGACCGCCATCAAGCCTAAGGGGTCGTCGGTCGCGCAACTGGCACAGATCGCGGGAGAGTTTGCGGCTGGGGGCGGTGATCTCGTCAAGGATGATCACAATCTTGCAGAGAGCACGTTCGACGCCTTCCGAACTCGTGTCGAAGCCTGCCAGCAAGCCGTGCTTTCAAAGACTCCTCCAGGACAAAAATGCCTTTATTTTCCCAATCTTTCCGGGACGCTGCGTGATCTGGAACGGCAGGCAGCATTTTGTGTGGAATCCGGCATTCGGGGTGTCCTCGTGGCACCTATGATTGCCGGTCTCGAAACCATCCGCCATCTGTCGGAATCTTTTCCCTTGGCGATACTTGCCCATCCGACAATGTCCGGTTCATTCCTGCAGGAAGGGCAGGGCCTATCGCATGCATTCTGGCTTTCGACCATGATGCGTCTGTGCGGTTGTGATGGAACTGTGTTCCCCAATACGGGAGGAAGGTTTTCCTTCTCACAGGCAGATTGTCTGTCGATCGCAGACGCGGCACGAAAACCTCTCGGACGATTGAAGAGTTGTTTCCCGGCACCGGCGGGAGGCATGTCGTATGCATCGCTTCCAGGAATGGCTCGCGACTACGGCCCGGACACGATCTTTCTGGTCGGAGGCGGACTACTCGGTTACTCAGAAAATCTCGCAGACAGCACGGCGGCATTTCGCTCCAGAATCGAAGAACTGTTCCTCACGAATCAAGCGTCTCAGAATTCCAATCCGGATCCTCGTGGCCAGTATGTTTCTTCGTGTGAACTGCCAGCAGCGTATCCACCAGGAGCTCAAAATTCTGGCATCGCCGAGTATGCTCAGGGAAATGAAAAGTCAGGAATCTCGTCTTTAGATTCTGCCAATTCGATCGTGACTCAACTGCTCAAGTTTTTGCCTGGTTATCGATGGGAAAAACGCGAAGTTTCGGTTTACAAACCTAATGCTGGCTTGCCATTTGCGCATGTGGATCGACAGGAACTGATTGGGAAGTTTGGAGAGTCAACGGCATTTGATGTGCGATACTTCGAACTGGCGCCCGGTGGCTATTCGAGTCGTGAAAAGCATTTCCATACGCATGTCGTAATTCCCGTTCGCGGCCAGGGTCAATTGGAGTGCCAGGGACAGATTTTTCCTTTGCAGCACCTGGATATTGCTTACGTTCCGCCACTGGCTGTGCATCAATTGTCCAATCCAACCGATGAACCATTTGGTTTTCTGTGCATTGTTGATCATGATCGTGATGCGCCGATGGCCCCTTAATCGGGCTCGGTTAAGCGTATGGATTGAACGTCTTATTGCCTGTTGGAAAAGTACATCGAACCAGCATGCAGTCCAGTGCCCAGCAACCATCGTTGTTTACGCCAGAAGACCTTCCTGAGGTTTCGACCCCCTGGGAGATCGTGGACAGTGAAGATCAACTCTACGCTGAAGTGGTTTTCAACCTGCCCATGCTCAAGTCCTACCACTATCTTGTCCCTTCGGGGCTCAGAGACAACATACGCCCCGGTTCGAGAGTGCGAGTTCCTTTTGGGACTGGCCAGAAGTTGACTCAAGGGTACTGTGTCTCTTTAACAAGGACTCGACCTGCACATCGAAACTTTAAATCGATCGAATCCTTACTTGATGTCGCTCCACTGGTCGATGCCGCCATGTTGCGACTGACGAGATGGATCAGTGAAGAGTACTTGTGCAGTTGGGGTCAGGTGCTCGATTCGGTAATCCCGGCGGGAGTGAAATCGAAAGCCGGGACTCGTGAACTTTTGCACTTCGAACTTGCCGAAGGCTATGAAACTCGACTGACAACTCTCAAATTGTCGGCCACTCAGCAGCGAATTGTCGATGTCCTGAGATCAACAACGGAGCCGATGGCCGGAGATGAATTGACCTCTCTGGCGGAATGTGGGCTCTCGCCTCTGCAAACCCTGCGGAACAAAGGGATTGTCGTTTCCACCAAAATTCGCACCTGGTCAAAGTCGGTTTCCAGCGCAGGAGAGAACGATACTTCGGCCATTCTCCTGAATCGAAATCAACACTCGGCTGTCACCAGGGTCATCGAGTCGCTGGCATCAGGGAAGTCGGAAACTTTTCTACTCTACGGCGTCACTGGCAGTGGCAAGACAGAAGTCTATATCCGCGTGATTGAAGAAGTTGTGAGGTACGGTCGGCAGGCCATTGTGCTGGTGCCGGAAATCAGTCTCACTCCGCAGACAATCCGGCGTTTTCGTAAGCGATTTGCTTCGGTCGCTGTATTGCATTCTCATTTGAGTGATGCCGAGCGGCATAGCTATTGGCAGCAGATCGCACGAGGCCAGGTGCAGGTGATTGTCGGGGCCAGAAGTGCGATTTTTGCACCGGCTCCGAACCTGGGTCTGGTGGTGATCGATGAAGAGCATGAAACGAGTTTCAAGCAGGATTCGACGCCTCGGTATCATGCTCGGGAGGTTGCCAGGCAACGAGTGCGCGATGCCGGGATACCACTGATTCTTGGTTCTGCCACACCGACTCTCGAAACCTGGCTTCGCGGGATTCGAAAAGAAGAGATCGTGCTTTCTCTGCCTTATCGAGTGGCTCAAAGGCCATTGCCACCTGTGATGATTGTCGATACCCGCAACGATCAGTCACTTCAGAAAGGAGCTTCTCTGGGGCGAGCCATGCTCGTGGCGATGCGAGAATCGTTAGCAAAGAAGGGGCAGATTATTCTGTTTCTGAATGTTCGGGGTTATTCGCCAGCACTCTTTTGCCGGGCCTGCGGGCAGAGCGTGAGGTGTCCGGATTGTGATGTCACACTCACATATCATAAACAGCGGCAAATTGCTCTGTGCCATAGCTGCGAGTATTCCATCGATCCACCGACCAGTTGCCCGAATTGTGGAAAGCCCGGCCTGTTATTTCTCGGGCAGGGGACCGAGCGGTTGGAACACGAAGTGAAGGCTCGATTCCCCGGTGTCAGCGTGTTGCGCATGGATAGTGATACCATGCAGCAAAAAGGGAGCCACGATCGGGCTTTGGAATCTTTCCGGCAGGGTGAGGTGCGGATTCTGCTGGGAACGCAGATGATTGCCAAAGGTCTGGATTTCCCCAACGTGACACTCGTGGGCGTGATTGATGCCGATACGTCTCTACATCAACCGGATTTTCGAGCATCTGAACGAACTTTTCAGTTGATTGCTCAAGTCGCAGGGAGGACCGGTCGCGGTGAGCTGGGCGGCAAAGTGCTGGTGCAGACAGCGTGCCCGGATCAGCCAGCGATCCTGTATGCCGCCCGGCATGATTATGCCGCCTTTGCACGGCAAGAACTTGAGCACAGGCATACTTTGGGATACCCGCCGTTTGTCCGCATCTTGCGGATCATTCTTCGCGGTGAGATCGAAGCCGATGTGGAAAAAGCCGCCGAAAGAATTCGCTTGGGAATGGAATCGAAGGGGTTGGAAAGGGGTGGCATGCTGGCAAAGATCCTCGGCCCGGCACCTTGCCCAGTGGCCAGACTCAAGAAGTATTTTCGCTACCAGTTGCAGATTTCTCATCCTTCAGGAGAGGTTTTAGGTCAATTGTGGAGAGACGTTGAACCCGTCGCGCCTGAACTCGTGCCCGTGGAAATCTCTGTCGATCTTGACCCGATCAGCTTTCGCTGAATCAATTCCCAAGCCTTCGAAAAGCTGGGCCTCACGGCCGATTGTCGGGGTGTATCAATGAAGAACGGCATTTACCGCTCGACACAAATCTGGTTGCAGATATGTCGGTCGGTCACCAATTGTTGTGTCATTGATGAGACAAGTTGCTTGGCATGATAGGACGGGCAAACACCGGTCAATATGACGCGATCATCCGACCAGCAGAGTTCGAGGTGATGTACCAATCCTCTTAAACGATTGCGGAGAATCTCTGCCGTATCGTCTTCTTCCAATTTGTTGGCAGGGTCGATCATTTCAAAGACCGGCATGCTGGAAGAACCAGGGTTGACCACAGCAGTCCCATCATTATCAGCCTCACGTGGCTCGTGTGGCCATGCCGTTGTGATCACCGCAAACTTCGCTGGTTGAGAAATCATGGTGCCATCCCTGCTGGTGAATTCTTGAGCCACCCATGTCAAAACGACGGGCATTGAGAATGATTGTTGTACAAGACAATGACAATCATGCAGCCTTCCTTGACTGAATTCATTTGCTCTAAAAGCTACCCCTCGCGATTCAATCCGTCAAAGAAATTTTGTATGAATCCTGGGTTTGTAATTCTCTGCATATGTGCTGGGGAAATCTGGTTGGGTCGATATTCATTCTGTACTGGAAAATGGCTGTTTTCATGCTGTTTCTCTAGCAGGAAGTAACTTTTTCTGAAGCATCCATCCTGCGTGGAGAGACAACTTTCATCGCTTCATATAAGCTGTCGAAGAATGTCAGCCATGTAAATTCTCACGAATTGGAATCTCCCGGGTGATTTCTGGGGTGAAAGCCTCTTCTTGAGTGCCGGCCAATGTCTGTTATTGACTGCAACAGGTTGTGTGAACACCTCCCCTCGGTTTTATCCTGAGAGTCTTAAAAACACTAAAGGTTCATGCTCATGCCTCTCTCTGAATTGGATCGCAAGTTTCTCGATGATCTCCTGGCGGCTCCCAGTCCCTCAGGATATGAGCAACCGATTCAGGATGTTGTCCGGGCTTATGCAGCCGGGTTTGCAGAGACTGTCACCACAGATCGACATGGGAATGTGATGGCCTGTGTGAATCCTCAAGGACAGGTGCGCATCATGCTGGCTGGCCATTGCGACCAGATTGGCCTGATTGTCAAAAACATCGACGAAAAAGGGTTTATCTGGGTGCAGACGATTGGTGGTTGGGATCCCATGGTCCTGCTGGGACAGCGCGTGCAGGTTTGGACACGCAGCGGACCGATTCCAGGGATTATGGCTCGCAAGCCGATTCATCTGCAGTCGCCGGAAGATCGCAAAGCTGTTCCCGAAATCAAGAATTTGTGGGTCGATATTGGCGCTCTGAATGGAGAAGAAGCCAGGGCGGCCGTGCGAGTTGGCGATGTCATTACCTGTGAACTTCATCAGCAAACCATGCGAAACGGCTTTGTCAGCGGTGTGGCCATGGATGATAAGGTCGGAGTCTGGACTGTATTTACGGCGGCCCGCCGGGCGGCACTTCAATCGCCAAAGGCGGCGATTTATGCAGTCTCCACCGTACAGGAAGAAATTGGTCTGCGCGGTGTGCAGACGAGTGCCGCCGCCATCCGTCCACAGATCGGTCTGGTGACTGATGTGACCCATGCCACCGATTGTCCGACGATTGATGAGAATCAGCATGGTCGCATCAAGCTGGGGCAGGGTCCGGTCGTTTATCGCGGGCCGAATACTAATCCTCGGGTCTTCGACCTGATTGAAGAAGAAGCTGCGAAGCACGGGATCCCTTATCAGCTGGCTTCATTAGGCACACCAGCCAGTAACGATGCGGCTCAACTCCAGTTGGCGGGCGATGGAGTGGCCATGGGATTGATCTGCATTCCCAATCGATACATGCACAGCCCAGTGGAAATGGTCTCGCTGGAGGATCTGGATCACGCGGCCAATCTGATGGCCGCGTTTTGCGTGCGGATTCAGGATGATACGAATCTCATCCCGTAAGCCTTCCACCAAAGGAATGCTGCCGCCAAAGATGTCGCAGCGAAGTTTCACTACAGCCAGAAACAGATGGCGTGATCCGCAGGGAATGAATCGTTATGTCAACTCCCCGCTACACACCTCAACAAACGCGGGCCTTGACTGAGAAATCGGTCTCGATCGCTCTTTCGGCAGGTGCTGGTTGTGGCAAAACCTTTGTGCTGACGAGAAGATTTCTCGGGTATTTAAAGCCGGGGCCTGAGCAATACCCGCTGACATCGCTGGTGGCCATCACCTTTACCGATAAAGCCGCTCGCGAGATGCGGGATCGGGTACGGGCCACTTGTCTGCAGCGTGTGCGAGAATGTCCACCCGAAGAAGCTGACCACTGGTTGAGTCTGCTGCGGGATCTGGATCGAGCACGCATCAGTACGATCCACTCCTTTTGCGGAAATATCCTGCGTTCGCATGCGATCGCGAGTGGTCTCGATCCCGAATTCACCACCCTCGAAGCGAGTGTGGCCGATTCGCTCCTGAGGCAATCGATTGAAGCCTCAGCCACGCGATTGCTGGTCAACGATCAACCTGCATTTCGGCTGCTGGCCGTCGATTATGGTATTGAGAAACTACTCGAATCGTCAGGAATTCTCGTTCGACAACGGCAACTGATCTCTCTAGCAGACTTTGCCGAAATGACAGCCGAAGAGTTGGCAGGGATCTGGCATCGTTGGCTGAAAGAGACCGGCTGGCCAGCGTTTGTGCGGCAGATCGAGCACCAGCGGACGTTTGTCAGGCTCAGTGAATTCATCTCTCGAACATCAGCCAATTCTCCCAAGCTTGACGAGAAGCTGAAGATACTTCGACAGATCATGGAGCAATTGAAGAGTCAGCAAGACTCTCCAGAGCCGGGGCGTCTGGCAGAATTGTTTGCGGAGTTATCGCTTCAGGCGCGAGTGGTGGGGGTGAAGCCTGATCATTGGGGATCTCCTGATGATCACGAACTGGCTAAGGAGTTGTTTACGCAGGTTCGTGACGATTGCAAAAAGTTGATTGAAACCATTCAACTCGCTCAAACGGAGTTTGTCCCATACGCCGAGAAGAGCCTGGCATGGCTCTCAGTCGCAGGTGAGTCAATCAGAGATTACGAATTAATCAAGAAGTCGCGAGCATGTGTTGACTTTGATGATCTGCTGGTTTTGAGCCGGGATTTGCTACGGAACGATCTGACGGTGCGTCAGGCGTTGTCGCGCTCCATTCGTGTGCTGATGGTGGATGAATTTCAGGATACGGACCCCGTTCAGGCCGATCTGGTCGAGATGATCTGCGGGAAGGAATTGACGACAGGGAAGTTGTTCCTGGTGGGTGACCAGAAGCAAAGCATCTATCGCTTTCGAGGTGCTGATCCTCTGGTGTTCAGATCGTTAAAAAGCAAAATTCCAGCGGCTGGTCAACTCCCACTCACCATCAACTTTCGCAGTCAGCCCCCGATTCTGCACTTCGTAAACATTCTGTTTCGGCGGGTGATGGGAGCAGACTATGAGGCTTTGGAACCCTCTTTCGCGGATGAGAAACCTGAACTTGAGCGGATTGAGTTTCTGTGGGCAACCACGGATGTCGTTGAGAACAAGGCGGTTCAGGGAAGTATCCCGAGCACAGTTCCCCTGGCGCAAGGATTGGCCGATGAACAGGCCCGGGATGCTGCTGATGCGGAAAGTCAGGATGTTGAAAACATCGATGATGATTCCCGCTCTGATTCCGGTGAGAAGCAGACTGCTCCTTTTCTGAGACGGCGTGAAGCGGATTGGATTGCCCGTCGTATTCTCGAGTTGCTGGCCGATCCAACACCGCGAATTCGGGAGAAAAGTGGCCCGTGGCGAACCATCGTTCCTGGCGACATTACGATTTTGTTCCGGGCGTTGACGAACCTGGAGGTTTACGAACAGGCGTTAGAAGCGGCGGGAATCGACTATTATGTGGCGGGTGGCCGAGCGTTCTTTGCCCAGCAGGAAATCTATGATCTGGCCCACTTGTGTCAGTTTCTGGATGACCCTGAGGATGGGTTCAGTCTCGTGGGCCTGTTACGCTCGCCATTTTTCTGTTTCAGCGATCCACTGATTCATCGACTGGCTTCACGTGCGGGTGGTATCACCCAGTCGCTGTTTGCTGAAGCTTCGGTAGTCAGCGGTCTGTCGCCGGAAGAGACTGCACAGGTTCAGTTTGCAGCCCAGACTCTCGGTTCACTCGTGGAGCAGCGGGATCACTGGCCATTGGCGAGAATCATTCGCCGAGCCCTGGAATTGACGGGCTATGAGGCCATTGTCTCTCAGGAGTTTCTCGGTTCGCGGAAACTGGCGAATGTTCATAAAGCGATTGAACTGGCCCGACAGTTTGACCTGGCGGGTGGTAGTCGTGCGGCGTTTGTGACTCAGCTGCGGGAATCGATCGATCAGGAATCTCGCGAGGAGTTAGCCGCCACACATCCCGAATCGAGCAGTGTGGTGCGTTTGATGTCGATCCACCAATCCAAGGGACTTGAGTTTCCAGTCGTCTTTGTGGCCGATATGAATCGACCGCGAAAGACTGAATCGCTCCCACCGACGCTTCATCCGCAGTTAGGGGCTTTGGTGACACCTTCGAACCCCCTGGGTGAACGACAAAAACATCCTGTGGGCCAATTCATTGAGATCATGGAAGAGGCTGCCAGCCTCGAAGAGTATCAGCGTCTGCTGTATGTCGCTGCCACACGAGCCCGGGATCTGTTGATCCTGTCTGCCGGGATCAAAGGTTTTGATGAAGGAAAGTTTTCGCCGTGGATGCTGGTCTTGAAGCAAGTCTTTCATCTCGAGACAGGTCTCTTGCGGAATGATCCCTGGTTTGCGAGCGGACATGAGGATGTGAAAACCCCGCAGGAGATTCCGCTCATTCGTACTCATCATCAGCCACCGCAATTCATCGACCACAGAGTTCAGCGACAGGGTGTTCACAAGCTGTCATTTCCACAGGTCTGGAATGAACTAGAACTGGCCGAATCTTTGCCCTGGCCTCAACTCGTGGCGGATGTTCAGCGGGGTGCGGAAGGTCGCAGGCGATTGAGTGTTTCGCGACTGGAGGAGTTTCAGGAACAAAGTTCATCGAAATTGAAGAGTCTCGTTCCAGCAGGTGAATTGGAAGCACATTCGGCGAGTCTCAGTCGCAGCGATGCGGAACTGTTGGGAGAAATGATTCATGGCGTACTGGAGCGATTTGAACCTCGCGCCGCAGAGGAGTCCGAAAAGGCTTTGCTCCATCGACTGTGGCTGTGGTGCCAGAGACAGCCTGCACCACCTGGAGGCCAGATTCTGGAGCAGGCACAGCAATGGCTCAAGACGTTTGCATCGACCGAGCTGATTGATGAACTGGCCATGGCCAGTGAACTGAATCGAGAACTGGAGTTCAGTCTCGATTGGAAAATGACTGGAGAAGAGCCGAAACGAGAAACAGAGATCTATGGTCTGATCGATGTCCTGATGAAGGATTCTCAGGATGATTGGATCATTCTCGATTACAAGACGAGTCGCCTTGCGGCTGGAGTAACTGATGAACTGCTGCTCCAGCCGTATCGATTGCAATTGGGAACATATGCCCTCGCCGTGCAGCGGCTTTTTGGTCGCCTTCCCAAAAAAGCCGAACTGATTTTTATGCGTCCCAAGCCCCGCCGAGTGGTCTGGAACATGGAGCAGGTGCAAGTTTCCGATCTGGAACAACTTGTGACCGAGGCAATCCATCAGTTGGATGCGGCACAGGCTTCGAGCTCATTCTGAGAATTGATTGAACCTGAAGTTTATTTGGCCATCTGATCCAAAGTACCTTGCGATGGTCGCTCAGCATTTTGACGCGATTCTCCAGAATCACACCTTCGATCGTGTTATGGCTGAACGTCTTTCGGAATATGCCGTTCAAAATTGGAGGACAGACGTTGCTTTGTAGACCACAAAGGTGATCGTGCCATTCGAATGAGGTTTGTGAAGGGCGAAGGTTAGCCTTGATCCCCCGGCGGGTGTTCACCACGGTCGAAACTGGGATCTCAACCGGGGGATCCTTCTGCGTCAATTAGTGCCACCCGTCGCGATTTGTGTGAGCGTGTTGTTGCGTTGTGTTTCATTCTCAATTTTCTTGGCCACTGCAGTCGCTTCAGATGTCTTGCCATGTTTGGCTAATACCAGGCTGCAGATTGCACAGGTGTTGTCGCGAGCTGTCCCAGTATCAACCGCCGCAATTGCATTGAGCACGACTTCTCCATCGCCGGCCTGAGCGGCGTTTTCTGCCAACTTTACGAGGGTGTTATGCTTGGCAGTGCCATCTTTCATGGCTAGCGCAGCTTCCAATCGGCCCGAAAGTTCGGTCGTCCCAGCGACAGGTGCTGGTTCCTGACGGACACAGCCGGTAAAGAGAACTAACAGCAACAAGATTCTTGAAATGTTTCTCAAGCAGAATTCCTTTGTGTCAAATGAGTTATCGTTAGTCATGGACTCCGGGATGGCGATGGCTTTCAACCAATGGCCTTATACGAGGGTCCACTTCAAGAATTCGTTGTGGAAAATGCGATGTATCGCTCTTTATGCCGCGATTTTCTTGTGAAGTGAGAAAGCGTTGATAAACAGACTTGGGTTATGAATCGATGCACGTTACTGAATGACATTGAGCCAAACCAGTCGCTAATGCCAGAAATAGCTGAAACAACCAGTGTTTCACCTATTGTGACTGAAACGCTCCCAAAACCAGAGGACATGCGGCCTCAAGCGAAGTGCAGCTCAAGAGTAGATCGGATTCTCTGCGAAAATGGTGCACCTCCCGACTTTTGCCAACGGTTAAGAGTTCGCGTTTTCAAAGGGTGGTCAAGTTATATTGGCAGGCCTTGAACTTCTCATGATGTCTACCAAAGTCAGACATCATGACTTCAACCTGAATTCCGTTTGAGAGACCTTTCATGTCACTAGCTTGGAGTGGTGTCTTGTCGTCGTTCTTCACGGCGACCCGGCATCAGTTGGCTGTACCACCCATCAGGTTTGCGAGTGATGAGTTTGGGAAGGGGTGAGAGTTTGGCGCTTTCTTCCTGGCGATGTGGATCTCGCTTGTTTCTCTTGAGAAGGGAAGAAAACTTCCAGAGGTATTGCATTCGTTGTGATCAGAATCCCTTGCCGAGATTCCGCAACAGTCACAACACATGAAGTCCCATCAACAAAAGTGCCTCTGCGACACCTTAGTTGACACACATCCTGATTCATGTGGCACGGTTGACTACAGAAGAGGTCTTTGTGCAATGAGATTTTTTTCGTGTGAATCTGTTCTGATCAGGTAAGATTTGACGGATCG
Source organism: Planctopirus limnophila DSM 3776 (assembly GCF_000092105.1). Taxonomy (NCBI): domain Bacteria; kingdom Pseudomonadati; phylum Planctomycetota; class Planctomycetia; order Planctomycetales; family Planctomycetaceae; genus Planctopirus; species Planctopirus limnophila. The sequence goes on from NC_014148.1 coordinate 1,758,102, forward strand.
GATGACTCTCCGGCACATCGAAGGTCGCAACTAGAATCTCCGCAGGTGATGCAACCCGCAAAGTATGGCTTTGTCTGCGATCTTTGAGATGTTCCGCCGAAGAGACATACGAGCGACTTCTGCCTGGTCTCCTCCCAGCGTCGCCCAATGTCAGGGCCGTTTCTTCAGAAAGCCTGAAATGTCGAAACTGACAAAATGGACAGTTCCCGCCAGCATGTTTTTTCTGGGTTGCCTGGCTGGCGGCGGGCTGCTCTCGATTCCTGTCATGAATGCCGTCCGTGCATCCGCCGTCGATAAAGCGGCTCTAGAAGAAGCCTACGAAGATCTCAACAAGAAAGTGACCGCCCTACAGGAAGGAAGTTCCCTGCTGGCGCGAGTGGCTCATCTAGCGACTCCCAGCGTGGTGCATATCGAGAGTCGGCGGAATGTCCCGAATAAAGGTGTCGTGGAAGAAACCGGATCGGGAGTCCTCGTCAGCGGCAGCGATGGCAAAGGGATTTATGTCGTTACCAACCGGCATGTGATTGATGGGGCGATTCCAGGCAACATCTCGATTTCGCTCTTTGACGGCCGCGTGATCAATCCCGATGACATTCGTGCAGATCGCGACACAGATTTAGCCGTTCTGCGAGTCAATGCTCCCAACCTCTCACCTGCCCGCTGGGCTGATTCTGATAAAGTCGATATTGGTCATATGGTGCTGGCAGTCGGCAGTCCGTTTGGCCTCAGTCAGTCAGTAACCTTTGGAATCATCAGTGCCAAAGGTCGTCGCAAGCTTAAGCTTGGTACGACGGCTGTTTTGAATCAGGACTTTTTGCAGACCGATGCCGCCATCAACCCCGGGAACAGTGGCGGCCCTTTAATTGATCTGCAGGGACGCATCATTGGCATCAATACCGCCATTGCCAGCAGCAGCGGCGGAAACGAAGGAATCGGCTTCAGCATTCCCAGCAATCTTGTCCGCCGGGTGATGGATCAGCTCCTTGAGTTTGGCGTGGTGCAACGGGCTTACCTCGGTGTGCGGCTGGATCCCGCCTTCGATCTGCGATCTGCCAACCGGCTGAAGCTCGACCGTGTGGGCGGGGCGCGCGTTACCGAAGTTTATCCTAATACTGCTGCTTCCAAAGCCAACCTGCTCTACGATGATGTGATTCTCAGTTTTGATGGAGTCGATGTTGAAGATGAGAACCATCTGATCAATCTGGTCAGTCTGACGCCGTTCGGCAAAAAAGTGCGGATGGTGGTCTGGCGCGGAGGGAATAAGGTGCCTGTCCTGGTACAACTGGGTGATCGTGCGGAGATGCGGGAACAGAGTGCCGTGCCAACTCCCGACATGGGTCTTCCGCCCGTTCGAACGACGAGTCTCACGCCTGGATTGAAATTGAAGCCACTCGATTTTCAAGTGCGGGAGACGCACCGGCTGCCAGCTCGTGCCGGTGGCATCCTGGTCAACGAGGTCGCGATCGACAGTGTCTGGCAAGGGATTGTCGAAGTGGGCGACCTGATTGTCGAAGTGGATCAGTGGCCGGTCGCTTCCGAAAGCGAGTTAGCCAGTGTGTTGAAGGCAGGCCAGGCATTGCCGGCCATACCGATCAGGTTGATGCGACTTGAAGGTGGAAAATCGGTCGAGCATGTCGTGCAACTGCCGCAATCGAAACTGCAATAAGCCCATGCCTTCCAGGTGCACGGGTTGGGAAGGGAGAGATCATTGGCGTCAAACGATCACTGGCGTATCGAAGTCGCCGCCTCTCAATCGCCGTGGACTCATCCCCATTGGGTTGAATGGATCAAGTGGGTAGTAGCCTCATATGCTCAATGGACGGGACAATCCCTTTCCGATGCAGGCCCGGAAGAATTTCCCAGAGTGCTGTTCCATGCCCCGTTTGTGCTGGTTTCGCATGGAAAGGAAGCTGACCCAGTCCTGTGCTACGGCAATCAGACAGCTCTGAAACTGTGGGAAATGAGCCTCTCTCAGTTTCTCGAAACACCTTCACGATATACGGCCGAACCGATGCATCGTGATGAACGGGCACAACTCCTCGAACGCACGACCAGGTACGGATTTGTCGACGATTACCAGGGAATCCGCATCTCTGCGTCGGGCACTCGATTTCGCATCCACCAGGCGACGGTCTGGAATGTGATCGACGCAGAGGGAACCTATCAGGGACAGGCCGCCATGTTCCACGAATGGACACCAATTGGTTCGTAAGCGTCAGTTGGTGTGTAACTGTTGTCGTCAAACCGCTCAGGCACTCAGCACTTTGCGGACGTTGGCTTCCGTAACCGGCTGAATAATGCCCTTTTCCGTGATGATCGCCGTAATGAGTTCCGCCGGTGCGAAATCGAATGCCGGGTTGTAAACATTGGCACCTGTGGGGGCGAGCTGGACACCCCCAGGATGAGTAATCTCAGTGGAGACTCTTTCTTCGATGGGAATTGATTTCCCTTCGAGAAGCGTCAGGTCGAATGTGGAGGATGGAGCTGAGACATAAAACGGAATTTTGTGGTAATGACATAACACCGCCACGCTGTATGTCCCAATTTTATTGGCGGCATCGCCACGGGCGGTGATGCGATCAGCCCCGACAATGGCGGCGCCAATCCGGCCTTCCTTCATGACCTGCCCGGCCATGGAATCTGTAATGAGAGTACAGGGGATTCCTCTTTGCATGAGTTCCCACATGGTCAGTCGGGCCCCCTGAAGCAAAGGGCGGGTTTCATCAGCATAAACATGAATCTGCTTGCCAGCGGCATGCGCATGAGCCAGAGCGGCGAACGCTGTTCCATCACCGGCTGTGGCTAATCCACCTGTATTGCAGTGTGTCAGAATCCCGCTGTTGGCAGGCAGCAGCGAGGCTCCGAATTCTCCCAGTCTGGCACACATGGCGCGGTCTTCAGTTTCAATGGCCTGTGCCTCAACTAACAATCTTTTCTGAAGATCGGCAGCACTCATTTGTGGGTGATCTTTGGCAACTTGCTCCATGCGCTGGATGGCCCAGAAGAGATTGACAGCCGTGGGCCGACTTTCGGCCAGGTATCTGGCCACCTTGGCCAATTGTTGATCGAACTCTCCTCGCGAGACATCTGCCCCTGGCTGAAAGAGTGGTTGCAGGCCGACGACTATTCCATAGGCCGCCGCCACACCAATCGCAGGAGCGCCGCGAACTTTGAGCTGCTTGATCGCCTCCCAGATGTGTTCCACGGTGTTCCCATCGATATGCTTTAACTGCGTGGGCAATACCGTCTGGTCGATCAGCTTCAGTGATCCGGTCAGTTCGTCCGCTTGCCACTCCAGAGCACGATAACTGGGCAACGACACAGGATTGGACACCATGGGGAATTCTCTTTGGCTTGGCAGAACATTCAGGAAGATTCTCAAGAGTTGGTACGCTAACCGAAATGACTAAGACGTACCAACGAAGGCCACTTTCCCAGCGGTTTGAAGTTCAAAGTCGCCGATTTCAATCGTGGTCGTTCGGGACGAGACAAACTTTTTCGGAAAGAGGTGAACCCGAACCCGACAGTTGATAACATGCAAATCTGTTCATGGAACATGAAATTGGGATGTTTTGACCTCTGGAGTCTGGCCATGCGAGTGATCTGCAAGAGTTTTCTGGTGCTGGCGTTGGGTTGGTTGAGCCTGTTCGCGGGACAGGAAGGATCTTTACAGGCAGCTGATGCACCTGCCAAGAAGTACAAAGCCCTCATGCTGACTCAAAGTGCAGGATTTACGCATGGCTCGGTACGTCGCCCGAAAGCTGAAGGCGATGCACCGCAGAAGCTGAGTGCGTCAGAAATCGCGATGACACAACTCGGCCAGCAGACCGGTCTGTTTGATGTGACCTGTACGCAGGATGCCGCCAGCGATTTCACGAAAGAGAACCTGTCCAAGTACGACATGGTGATTTTCTACACGACTGGCAATCTGCCCATTGCCGATGCCGATAAAGAATACTTTCTCAATGACTGGCTAAAGCAGGAAGGTCATGCCTTCATCGGGTTCCATTCCGCGACAGATACGTTCAACAACTACAAACCCTATTTTGATTTTGTAGGTGGTACGTTTGATGGACATCCCTGGGGAGCAGGCGAGACAGTCACCATCAAGATTCACGATCCTGAGTTTCCCGCGATGAAGCCACTGGGGAGCGAACTGGTCGTCAAGGACGAAATCTATCAGTACAAAAATTATCGGCCTGAAAACGTCCGAGTATTGATGAGCCTCGATATGTCCAAGTGCAAAACCAAGCGTCCTTACATGGTGCCGGTCTCGTGGGTAAAAGAACATGGCAAGGGGCGATTGTTCTACACCAATCTGGGCCATAATGAAGGCACCTGGACCAACCCCACTTTCCTGGAGCATGCTCATCAGGGAATTCGTTGGGCCTTGCGGCTCGAAGAAGGAAATGCCACGCCGAATCCTGAGCTTCAGGCCAAACTTCAGGAAGAGGCCAAGGCAGCCGCAGAGCCTGCCAAGTGATTCATGAATAGGTCATCGATGAATCGGATCGAGACAAGGATTTGATAACCAACAAAGCTCCCGCAACGCTCATGTGTTGCCGGGAGCTTTGGCTTTTTTCTGTGAATCAGAAATCCAGATGTCAGAGGATTTCAGCGCCCGAATTCACTATTTGCGGCGAAGTTCAAAAAGCTGAAAGCGGCCGAATCGAGGTTTGGCCAGAGGCTGATAGTTTTCGTCGTAGAGCTGGTATTCAAAGGGTGTGAATTTGAGTTTCTCGGCAAACCATTCAGCCCGCGTACGACCGGCATCACCAATCCAGCAGAGCCCGTCACATGCGAGCGTTTTGTCGATCAGATTCAGAATCGGGGCGTGATTGCGTTCTTCATAAAGCACTTCACTGGCAATGATCACTGGAAATGATTCGGCGGGTGGGTCTCTCCAATCGAGCTGCCGGGCCTGTGCCTCGACCAGATTGAGTCGGGCGTTTTCCCGGGCCACGAGAATCGCTTCATGGTCATAATCAGTGATCGTCACATGATCACCGCGCACAGCGGCAGAAACCCCCACAAGCCCTACACCAGCACCCAGTTCAAGAAGACGTGTTCCTGTCGGCCAAGGAGCGAACTGCAAAGCGCGCGCCATGACGACAGCCGCTGGCCACAGATATGCCCAGTAGGGCATGTAACCATCCGCTTCATGCCGAGCGAGTACAGTATCAGATTCCAGAAATGCATCCGGATCAGCCGGTTGGTAAAGCTGAACAGGCCTGAGCCCGCCGACATCATAAGTGGCCAGTGCCCAGCCGGCGGGAATCTCGAACAATCCCGGTGGTGTCTGAGGCAATCGCTCGGCTGGATGTCGGATTTCCTGAAGTAAGGGCGGTGCATCAGCGGGGGCTTCTGCCGGTGGGGGCAAAGATGATTCCTCGTTCAATCTTGATACTCAATTAATAAGTTCTGGATAATCGAAAAGAACTTTCTCACGAACATCCTGCCAATGAACACTGTCAGCTACAATTGAGGCGCGGCAGATTTGTCGGGAATTGCTGCAAGATGGCCTATGGCCGCTCCTGAGTTTTCGTCATTGACTGGATTTCGCTTTTTAACATGGATGCGCTCTCACCGGCCCCTACGGCCCCAGACTTTGCTGCGTTGAGAAAGCGACTGCCCGAAGCAATGGCCGCTGATCGATCAGGGCTTTCAAAGCTGCTCGAAACAACAGCCCGCATGGCCCAGCGCGGCCAGCCGTTTGATCGCAACCTGCATCGATTCACGGATTGGCTGGAAAAATCGATCACAGCCCGCAATGACCGCTTGGCGCGCAGGCCAGCCATTCATTACGACAACGAGCTGCCTATCATGCAGCGGCGGGAAGAGTTTCTGAAACTCTTATCCCAGCATTCAGTGATCATCGTTTGCGGAGAAACAGGCTCAGGAAAATCGACGCAACTGCCCAAATTCTGCCTTGAGGCCCAGCGCGGAATCGATGGACTGATCGGACATACTCAGCCACGGCGAATTGCCGCTCGATCAGTCGCCATGCGGCTTTCCGAAGAACTTCGTGCACCTTTAGGGCAGGCTGTTGGCTACAAAGTTCGCTTTCAGGAGGCCGTGGGAGCTGAGTCATACATCAAGCTGATGACTGACGGAATTCTCCTTGCAGAAATTCAATCGGACCCGCACTTGCGTCGTTACGACACGATCATCATCGATGAGGCGCACGAGCGGTCGCTCAACATCGATTTTCTGCTCGGGTATCTCAAGCGATTGCTGACACAGCGCAAAGATCTCAAGGTGATCATTACTTCGGCAACGATCGATGCCGAGCGGTTCAGCCAGCATTTTGAAGTGGATGGCAAACCCGCTCCGATCATAGAAGCCTCCGGAAGAAGTTATCCCGTCGAGATTCTTTACCGGCCCATTTTGAGTAAGGGGGATGCGGCGGAAGACAATGATATCGACATGCAACAGGCGATTGTCGAAGCCGTTCAGGAAGCGACTTCGCAGGGGTTTGGAGACATTCTGGTTTTCTTGCCCACCGAACGGGAAATCCACGAGACAGCGAAGATTTTGCGTGGAGGCGAGCGAGCGGCTTCTCATCGTGAGATTCTGCCGCTGTATGCGAGACTTTCTGCAGCCGAGCAACAGCGAGTGTTCCAAGTTTCTCAGAGCCAGCGCAGAATCATTCTTGCAACCAACGTGGCCGAGTCGTCATTGACTGTACCCGGCATTCGCTATGTGATCGACACAGGGACCGTGAGGCTCAGCAGGTATTCTCCACGTTCGAAGATCCAGCGATTGCCCATTGAACCGGTCTCCCAGGCCTCAGCGAATCAGCGGGCAGGACGCTGCGGGCGTGTCGGCCCCGGAATCTGCTATCGACTGTATGATGAAGCGGATTTTGCAGCGCGTGATCCGTTCACAGTTCCAGAGATTTTGCGAACGAACCTTGCTCAGGTGATTCTTAAAACAGAATCGCTCGGGCTCGGAAGCCTGTCGAGTTTTCCGTTTCTGGATCCACCTCGAACTGAATCAATTCGAGATGGTTATCGCACCTTGTTCGAGCTGGGTGCCGTCGATCTGGACAATCGTCTGACGGAACTCGGGAAGAAACTGTCGCGGATACCGACCGATCCTCGCATTGCCCGTGTCCTGTTCGCTGCCGACGAACAGCTTTGCCTCGCCGAAATGCTGATCATTGCCTCTGCCCTGGAAACACAGGATGTGCGCGAGCGACCGGTTGGGAAACAGGATGCAGCCGATGAAGCCCATGCAAAGTTTCTGGACGAAACCTCGGACTTTGTGACATATCTCAAGATCTGGGATTTTTATCACGAATTGAAAGCCAAGCTGTCACATAGCCAGCTTAAAAAGGCGTGCTCCCAGAATTATCTCTCATTAACCAGATTGAGAGAGTGGAGCGATCTGCATCGAGAGTTGTCTGAACTCGTTCGTGCCGCAGGGTTAAAGATTCGCCCCCGTTTGCAGGATACCTCTGCCATCCATCGGGCGATTCTGGCTGGATTCCCAACCAACATCGCCATGAAAACTGATAGCGGTGAGTATCAGATGGGTGGTGGAGCACTGGGTGTCATCTGGCCTGGTTCCGGGATGGCGAAACAGAAGCCTCGCTGGATTGTGGCTGCCGAGTTTGTGGAAACGACTCGCCGCTTTTTGCGAATTGCAGGAAAGATTGAATCCGAGTGGGTCGAGCCCTATGTCGAACATCTGGTCAATCGAACCTATCATGATCCCCACTGGGATGCCCGTAGCCGGAGTGTGGTCGCTTATGAAAAGGTGAGTCTGCAAGGACTGCCAATCGTTAATCGGCGGAAGACTCAATTCGGACGAGTGAATGCGGCCCAGGCGCAGGAGATTTTTATCCGTCAAGCTCTCGTGGAAGGTGATTATCCGAATCCTCCCGCATTCCTGGCTCACAATCTGGCATTAAGGCAGGAACTGGAAGATCTGCAGGCGCGGCTGAGAAAAACCTCGCTGATTGCTGATCCAGAAACCCAGGCGAAGTTCTATGCTCAAAGATTGCCTCCTGATATCTACGACGGCCCGCGACTGGATAAATGGCTGAGAATTGCAACTAAAGATTCGCCCGATCTCCTCAAAATGACGCGGGAAGACCTGCTGGCCCAGGAGGCTGATGAAGATTGGCGAGAACGATTTCCTGACCAGATTCGTGTGGGGAGTCTGCAGGCCGAAGTCGAATATCATCTGGAACCAGGGACGGCTCAAGATGGGATTACGATCAAGGTTCCACAAGCGGCGTTTCGTCAGCTGGAGTGGCAGCGATTGGGTTGGCTCGTTCCAGGCCTTCTTGAGGAAAAAATTGTCGCGTTGCTTCGAGGATTACCCAAAGAGTATCGAGTGACACTTTCCCCGATCCCGGAGTCTGTCAAACAGATTCTCCCTTTGCTGAAGATGGGACAAGGTTCGCTCGTCGATCAACTGGCAGAGATCGTCCGGAGTCGCTTCGGGGCCAGAGTCCTTCCAGCGATGTTTGATGAATCGAAGCTCCCGAATCATTTGCGAATGAACATCCGCCTGATTGATAACTCAGGTGAGGAAGTTCTTTCCAGTCGAGAGCAAACTCAACTGGAAGCTCATGCCGGGCAGCTCATTCCCAGTGAACTGATTTCCAAATCGATGGAGCGAACGGGCCTGAAGACCTGGGACTTTGCGACGGTCCACGAAAAGGTGATCGTACGGCAGAACGGGCTCGAAATTGATGGTTTTCCTGCCATTGTCGATGAGGGGAAGACAGTGGGTCTGAAGCTTTTTGATACCGCCATTCGCGCACTCCACGAGCATAAGCGAGGCGTGCGGCGACTGGCTGTTCTAAAGCTTCAGAAAGAACTCTCGATGCAGGTGACCCACCTGCCAGAGATCAAACGCTGGGAACTGGCTGCCAAAGCGCTTCCACAACCCTTCCCACTTAAAGAGCATTTGATCGATCTGCTGGCGATGAGGGCCGTCTGTGAGGGAAAAGTCTTGCCGCGCTCTCCCGAACAATTCCAGTTAGCGATTGATGCCGGGTTTGATGAACTGGGAAATGCTGTCACTGAAGTGATGCGATTGATGAGTAGCATTTTTCAACAGACGGCAGAAATTCGAGTGCGGCTGGATCGAATTCCGCCGGTGCATGATCTGACCAAGCGCGATCTGCAGAGGCAGTATCAATGGCTGTTAACGCCTGGTTTTCTGTCGCAGACACCGTGGTTCTGGCTGGCCCAGTTCCCCAGATATCTGAAAGCAATCCTGCTGCGAATGGATCGACTCACGGGCAACGCGGCCAAAGATCGTGATCGAATCATGAATCTGGAGCCCTGGATTGTGCGTTATGCCCAAAGATGGAATGAACACAAGCGGCGAAAATATGTCGATGTTGAGTTAGAAACCTTCCGCTGGATGATTGAAGAATATCGGATTCATCTGTTTGTTCAGGAAATGGCGACCGCTGTGCCCGTTTCGGATAAACGGCTGGAGAAACAGTGGCTGGCGACCACCCCTTAGTTCGATTTTGAGTTTGGAAAAGAGATCGATCCGTGAGAGAGATTGGTGTTCTCGATGACGTTCAGCAGGCCGATCTACTGGCAGATTTTCTGCTGTCAAAAGGCATCAAATGTCATATCGATAACGACAAATCTCAGTTCGTGCTGTGGGCGCTGGATGATGATCTCGTGGCAAAAGCCAAAGAACATCTGCTGGCCTTCAAAGCCAACCCTCTCGATCCGGTTTATGCCGATGGGGCCAAAGCGGCCCGGCAGATTCGCAAAGAGGAACTCGCCAGGCGAAAGCAATATCGCAAGAACGTCAAAGACATCCGCTCATCATGGAGTCTTGCTCCCACGACTGGCCCGACATTTGTCTCTGCACTCTTGCTCTCGATCTGCCTGATAGTGGGATATCTGACATGGTTAGGTCAGGCCGGAAACACGATTACGCCCTGGTTGCTCTTCTCGACTGACATGAACTGGAGCGAATTGAAAGAGGGTGAACTCTGGCGGCTGATTACTCCCATTTTCCTGCATTTTGGATTGATGCATATTCTCTTTAACGCCATGTGGCTGGTCAGTTTGGGCCCCCTGATCGAACGACGCAATGGATCATTTTGGCTGTTGGGGTTTGTGTTGATCACGGGCATTGCTTCGAACTTTGCTCAGGCTTATTTCGTCAGCCCGGCATTTGGCGGCTTCAGCGGAGTGAATTATGGACTGATTGGCTATGCCTGGATCATGGGACGGAGAGCACCCGGTTCTGGCATCAGGCTCTCCCCGCAATCGGCAGGGTTAGCCATTGCCTGGGGACTATTAGGGATTGCCGGTGAGTTTGTTCATCATGAATCGTGGATGGCCAACTGGGCACATGGTGTAGGCTTTGCAGTCGGTTGTTTCTGGGCATGGGCTGAAACTGAAAAGAGCAGGTAATGGATCCCCGATGGTTGAGCCTCTGGAACATTTGAATCAACACATTGTCAGCTGTGAGCGCTGCCCGCGATTACGCGCATGGTGCCAGGATGTGGCCCGCGAAAAGAAACGCGAGTTTATGGCCGACAACTATTGGGGGCGGCCAGTACCCAATCTGTTACCCATACCAACACAAACTCATGTTGGCAAACTGCTGATTATCGGGCTGGCACCGGCTGCCCATGGTGCCAATCGCACCGGGAGAATGTTTACGGGAGACCGCAGTGGCGAGTGGCTGTATCGCGCTCTGCATAAAGCAGGCTTTGCGAATCAGCCCGCCAGCCGACATCTCGATGATGGTTTAACTCTCTCCCGCTGTGCAATAACAGCCGTCTGTCATTGTGCACCACCTGATAACAAGCCCGGCAAATTGGAGATTGTGAACTGCCAGGAGTATCTCACCCAGACGATCGAGTTCTTCAAGCCGCAGGTTTTTCTGGCACTGGGGCAGATTGCCTGGAAAAGTTTAATGGACCACGCCAAAGCTCATGAGCTACTTTCCAGCCAGCCAGTCAAATTCGCTCATGGCGCCTCAATCACTTTCAATGACGGGCGAAGTGGCCTGGCCAGTTATCATCCCAGTCAGCAGAACACCTTCACAGGCAGGCTCACCGAACCGATGTTCGACAGCATTTTTGCGGAGGCCCATCGTCTGCTGGAGATCACTGACCGCCCGAGTTGATGGACCCGCTATAGTAAACCTAATGTTTTGAGCAGTTCTGTTTGCGAAAGGTAGTTTGGTGTCAGGAGTTGAACTCCGGCAGGCTTTAACTGTGCTGATTTTTCGTGGTCAATTACCCACGGATTGAGTTCTTCACCCACGATGCCAATGGGATACCCCCCCAACTGACGGCACGCACGAATTTCTGTCACTCCGTCTCCAAAGGCGACCATTTCCTGCGGTGAACAGTTGGTCTTTGCCAACCATTCGGCCATGACGGCCTGTTTGCTGAAGACGACAGGCCCGTCATCTGGTGCGTAAACTTGATCTTCGAAAAAATGACTCAGCCCCAGTTGTCCCAGTTCATGAACGACATCCGGTCGATAAGTGCCACTTGCCAGCACAAGAGTCACATTTCGATTGGCGAGGGCTTCCAGAAACTGATGAGCCCCCGGCAAGGCGAGATCAGCAATGGTCTTCTCACCACGACTCAGCTTTTCGAGACGATTATCAATCGTTTGTCTCAAATCGCGAGCGAACTCGTCGAAGTAATATCTGGGATGTTCTGGCGTTCCACCACGGGTGAGAATTGAGTTGGCCAGCCGTTCCATCTGCAGGATCGTGGGCTGCCCATTGAGCGAAAGAATCTCTGTGCGCAATTGGGGAATCAGATGTTCCCGCTGCTCCTGCGGAGTAAATGTGGGTGCAAGATGCTTGAGCATCATTTCGAGCATGATCGGTAGCCAGCCAGCCCGGACGAGGCTTAATGTCCCATCGAAGTCAAAGACAACCAGTCGCACCGGGACATCGACCGATCGTGACGAAACGACTTCCAGCACAGATTCCACTCCACAAGATTCCATAAAAGATTTTCTTGATGAATTGAATCCGAGTAATGTTCAATACGCCAGCCACAATCCCCCGCAAGCACTGATTTAAGTCACTTGAAGGATTCGAAAATGTACCAGATGGGAATTGAAATCGGAGGAACCAAACTTCAATTGGCTGTCGGTCAAGCTGGCGAAACCAGTTTCATAGAAGTCGTACGGCATGAGATCGACCGGTCTCTGGGAGCCCCCAGCATTTTGGGTCTCTTGGAAAATGAAGTTCCCAGGCTGTGCCAGAAGTATCAGATCAGTGGTGTGGGCGTGGGTTTTGGCGGCCCCGTCTGGTCTGATCAAGGGATAGTGCAGACCTCACATCAGGTTCGTGGCTGGGATCACTTTCCATTGGGAAACTGGCTTCATGAACGGTCAGGTTGCCCCGTTATCCTGGCCAATGACTGTGACACGGCTGGTCTGGCTGAAGCTCGATTTGGAGCCGGGGTGGGCAAATCGTCGATGTTCTTTATTACTGTAGGGACAGGAATTGGTGGCGGGCTGATTCTCAATGGCCGTATTCATGGCACTTCGCGACCGGCTGCTGCAGAGATCGGGCATTTGCGACCCGGTCTCGATGCCTGCAGCCCGAGCCAGACAATTGAAGCTTTGGCAGCAGGGCCGGCGATCAGTGAGTTCACGGCCCGCCAGCTGCGTGTACTGACGGAAACCGAAACGCTCTCTTCGGATGCTCGAGAGATTCTGGACAGTTGCGAAGGAGATCTTGATCGCCTCACAACCCGGCTGTTGGGAATTCACGCTGGCAATGGCAACAGCATTGCCCTGCGAGCGTTTGCCGAGGCGGCTCATGCTCTCGGCTGGGGCATTGCTCAGATGATCACATTGATCGCCCCAGAGAGAGTGGTCATCGGCGGAGGTGTGTCTCTCACGAAACCGCACGTCTTTCTCGAACCACTCGCCAAGTTCACGGAAACATACGTCTTCGGTCAACTGAAAGACTCTTATGACATTGTCCCCGCTGCACTGGGGGAGACTGTTGTCCTGCACGGAGCCTTGGCACTTGCCCAGAATGCCTGAAGAGGACGCCTGGCTCTTGAGATGAAACAACTGATGAGATGACGCAACTGACAACGCCATAATGACAATCACGGCCTTGCTCTAGAGTTAGCGATGTGTGGTCATCAACTCTTGAGGAAAGCCGTGATGGATTTGGCTGAAAAATCGGGTGTTACTCAAACAGGTGTTGCTCAACCTGCGAGCCGACCAATTCTGTTTGCTTGCGAATTACTTGGCAGCTTCGAGCTGGCGAAGTGTTTCACTCATGACAGCCACTTGGTTATTGAAGCGGTTGGAGTGAAACATGAAGGTTGCCCGCTTGACAGAGCTACCAGCAATATTGGCAAGGTTCGAATACTTGGCAGCCAGAGCCTTCTTGACTTCGATCTTGTTCTTCAAAACTTTCAGAGACATGTTCAATCATCCATTCAGCAAAGCAATGATCATCAATAAAGAGACACACTTCCGGGGTGGCTCTGTAAGTTGTGGGAGAATAACACGTTGCTTCCGCTTTGTCACGTCTGACGAGGTGATCCTTCGGCGGGCTCACGAGAGCTGGCCAACGGCGGACTTCGTTATGCCCGAATTTTGTTCAGAAGCATTTCAAATTGAGACTGAGCAGGTGGTCAGGAAGCGACGGTGATTGACTTAACCTCAAACATGGGAAGGAGATTCGTCAATCGGAGGACCTGCTGGATATCTTCGCTCGGATTATAAAGTTCGATCCTGTCAACCTGCTTTCGCAAGGTTGTGAGCAAGCCGAGCATGCCACTGGGCATTAATTTGACGCCACTGCAGTCAAATGCGAGGACTGAACAAGTGTTGTCTTCGAGTAGTTTTCGCAATTGCTCGCGATAGGAAGCAATGCAGACTTCATCGGGAACATCCTGCCCGCCAAAACCCACCACAGTCAAAGCCCCGGTCTGATAAACCTGGAGGACGTCATTGCGGACGGCCGGTTTTTGACGTGGTTTGGATGGGGGACAGGCAGTATCTCCATCATCAAAGATGCTGCCTGTGTTTGCACTGGTAGCGGATGATTTTTCGTGGAGTGAATCACCAGAAAGACCTGCTGTATCTGCCATTTCGGAGTCTCCAGACATCTCAGGGACTCAAACTTGCCTGACCAAAGGCATTTTGCCGGATGATCAGTAATCACCCTCGGTCAACCCTAACAACATCCTGCCAATCCAACCTGACAACCGCAAGGAGTTGTTCGCCGTTCTGTATATGAAATCTCCAAACATTCAGGTTTGAGCAACTTCGATCCCGAATATTCATTTCTCGCTTAGGAACGACCTGGGGCCTTACTTGAGGTTTCGAGGAGGCTTTCGACCGGTGATTTTGTAAACGTATGCCAGAATTTCTGCGAAGACAGCATAGAGGTCTGAAGGGATGGGGTCACCCACACGCGTCAGTTTGTAAAGTGCCCGCGCGACAGGTTTTCGCTCAATGATCGGGACGCCGTTCTCTGCTGCCAGCCTTCGAATCTGGGCAGCCAATTCTCCTGCCCCTTTGGCGACAACAATCGGTGCAGGCATCGTGGCGACGTCGTATTTGATCGCAATGGCAATTTCTGTTGGGTTAGTGATGACGACATCGGCTGTCTTGACCGACTGAAGTTCACGCCCTTGAGTCAATTTGCGATGAGCTTCGCGCCGGCGCATGCGAATCAATGGATCGCCATCCATCTCTTTGTATTCATCCCGGATTTCCTGCTTACTCATCTTCAGATCCTGCTCGTACTTCCACCACTGAAAGGCAAAATCAGCGAGAGCAGCGACGAAAATCGCCAAAGCCATCCAGAAAATGAGTGAGATCAGTTCTGAGCCTGCCACCACCGCGACAACTGTCAAAGGTTGATGTGCCAAGGCGGCAAAGCGGTGTAGCCCATCGTACACAAACCAGGTCGCCACAGAGCCCAGTAAGGCGAGTTTTGCCAGATTGGCACCCAGCCTCGCAACAGAAGTAATCGAGAACAACCGCTGAATTCCCGAAAGCGGATTGATCCTCTCCCATTTGGGTTGAAGGACTTCCGGTGAAAACAAAAATCCGACTTGCAGGAGATTAATCGCAATCGCAGCCAGAGCCAGCAGTATAAGTAGTGGCGCTACCTGCCAGCCCGATTCGCCCAGGTGCGCCCATGCCAGAGAGACCAGATCATTCTGGTCAAACGTCGTCCAGGGAGCAGCGGAAAGGCTGTTTCTCATCAAACGGGCCATGTATTCGGCCACATTCCGACCATGCCACCAGAGGACACCAGCCGATCCCAGCATCAGTGCAGCGGCGGTGAGATCCTGGCTTTTGACAACGTTCCCCTGCTCGCGCGCTTCGCTACGCCTGCGCTCGGTTGGGTCTTCGGTTTTGTCGCCGGATTCATCTTCGGCCATGGCCTGAGGCACCTCCTGTTGAGGTGATCATGCCAAAGAAAGGGTATTTCCAGAAAGATCAGTTTGTTGATGGATCTCCTGGAGCCTAGGCCATCAAATCAATTCGGGAAAATTCGTCCCAAATTTGGAAGAGATCACTCGTGTGGCAATTTACCCAGATTCTCATTCGCCCCAATCAGCATGAGGATATCCTGCTCCTCGATGACTTCGTCGGGTTGGGGCACGCCAATCATTTTCCGAGTCTCTTCGAGTTCACTCCCTGCCGGGGCTGGGATTGACCGACGGATGGCGACCAGATTGACGCCATATTTCGCTCGCAGATTCAGCTCGCGAAGTGTCTTGCCACGAAAAGCACTGGGAGCTCTCAATTCAATCAGCGTGTAACCTTCACCCAGATCGACGAAATCCTCGAGTGAAGGGTTGGCCAGCCTTCTCGCCAGTGCAATGCCAGCTTCCGATTCGGGCTGAATCACTTCGTCAGCACCGATCTTGAGAAAAATCTGTGCGTGCATCGACGTGGTGGCTCTTACAATCACCTTGGGAATGCCAAGTTTCTTGGCCAGCACTGCTGTCAGAAGTGCTGCCTCGAAATTCTCGCCAATCGCTACAACCAGATAATCACATTTATGAACGTCCTGCCCCCTCAAGGCCCGTTCATCGGTGGCGTCGAGCACAACAGCCACATCCACCAGATCTTTGACATCAGCCACCGCATCTGCCGAAGTATCGATGGCGATCACCTGTGCCCGCGTCGAGGCCAGTTGCTCGATGACAGCGATTCCAAATCGACCAAGACCAACAATTGCGACTCTTTGCACTTGGCCTGTTCCCCAGTGAAATACTCTTCATGGCACGTTCGAAAACATCAGCATCGCAAAAATGACCTACAAAATAGAGAGTCAACTTTTGACACGATCATTTTCCTGTCCGTCGAAACAATAATGGATTTCGTGGCTTGTGAGAAACGGAAGCACTGCGAAAGATGTGTTGGCATTTGTTTGTGAAGCACATCCTGCCAGTTTTCGAGATTCATCAAGTGGCAAGATTCTGAATGATGGCACTCCCGTTAAATCGTTTGGAGCATGCGGAGATGTTGGAGAGAATCTGGCAGCCTGTCAGACTTTGTCAGGTGGCGACCGAAGTCGAGGCTCAATTGATCGTTTCCATCTTGGATCAGTCTGGAATCCATGCTCGAGCACTCGGAGGTTATATTTCGGGCTTTCGAGCGGAAGTTCCCGGCATGGTCTCAATACTGGTCGATCAGCTCGACTATCAGGCAGCCCAGCAGATTTACGCACAACAGCAGAAACTGGCTCAACAAATCGACTGGGATCGAATTGATGTGGGCAATCCGGAGGAAGAATAGTTCACTTCAAAATTTCTCTTTCAAATTCCCCACATCGATTACGACCATCTCCATATTCTTGATCCGGCTCTGAAAGAAAGACAACTCATGGAAGAACTCATTTCAAAAGGAGCAGATTTCCTCCTCGCTGCAGGAAATCTGCTGCTGGCTTTAGCGGATGTTGGCCGAACCTGGTTACCCTGGATTTGCTGGTGCGGGTTCAGTTTGTTCTGTATCGACTGGCACAGCGCTTACCGCCTGCTGAGCCGGCAAACGGCACTTCCATTACTCCTGCTGTTCGGATTGATCTGTACGGTGACGACATTTCTGCAGAGCACCTCGGGCGTCGTGCCGGCAACACCCATGGCTGGCGGATGGCAACTTTCTCCCTGGACGATTTCGATCATACAGGTTTCACTCGCAGCCGGTTTGGCCATGTTCATGGGCACAATTCAGCTGCTGGTGGCTCCCCGAAGAATCGCTGTCCAGCCAATCAATGATCGTCGGAGTCATTAACCGAAGCGATTTCTTCACCACGCACTCCCGTGGTGGGTGGCAATCTTTTGCCTTGCCATGATTGAAAACCACGTCTGGATTCACTCAAACTCTTATCCAAACAACTTTGTCGAGTGCTGAGAGTTCTTCAGAGAGAGACCGATGACTGCCAATGCCCGACGACATGAACTCGATCCGCAAGTCCGAATCGAGCACGATTTAATCGGCCCCAAAGAAGTACCTGCAGATGCCTATTTTGGCGTACAAACAGTCCGAGCGATCGAAAACTTTTCGATCTCAGGTGTGCCGATCAATCATTACCCGCATCTGATTCGAGCGCTGGCTATGGTGAAAATGGCTTGTGCGAGAGCCAATTTTGATGTGGGTAAACTCTCTCCCGAAATTCTGGCTGGCATTGAGAAAGCCTGCGAAGATCTCATTGAGGGCAAACTTCACGAACACTTCGTACTGGATGTCCTTCAGGGCGGGGCTGGCACATCGACCAATATGAATGCCAACGAAGTCATTGCCAACCGGGCACTGGAGCATATGGGTTACACCAAAGGTGAGTATCGCTTCTGCGATCCCCACGACCATGTCAACAAATCTCAATCCACCAATGACGTCTATCCTTCAGCACTTCATCTGGCTCTGCTCCTGGGCAACGCCGACCTGATGGCTGAATTCCGCCTGCTGATCAATTCCTTCCGCGCGAAAGCCGACGAATTCTCTGATATCGTCAAGATGGGACGCACCCAGCTTCAAGATGCAGTCCCCATGACTTTAGGTCAGGAGTTTCTGGGCTGGGCCAACAGTCTCGAAGATGAGCTTGATGCGCTCCAGTTCGTCGAACAGGTGCTCTACGAGGTGAATCTGGGCGGGACTGCGATTGGAACGGGCCTCAATGCCCCTCGAGGCTATGCCGCCAAATGTGTCGAACATCTCGCTGTCATTTCAAAAAAGCCGATTCATCTGGCTCGAAATCTCGTTGAAGCCACGCAGGATACTCAGGCCTTTGTGCTCTACTCAGCCACACTCAAAAGTCTGGCCATTAAACTCTCCAAAATCTGTAATGATCTGAGATTACTCTCTTCCGGCCCACGAACTGGTATTAACGAAATCAACCTGCCAGCGTTACAGCCAGGCTCAACAATCATGCCCGGTAAGGTCAATCCGGTGATGCCGGAAGTGGTCAACATGGTCTGTTTTCGGGTCATTGGCAACGACCTGACAGTCACGATGGGTGCCGAGGCGGGCCAATTACAGCTCAATGTGATGGAACCTGTAATCGCAGCCTGTCTGCTCGAATCACAAACGCTCTTTATGAATGCTGCCCGATCGTTACGAACCTTCTGCATCGACGGAATCACGGCCAATCGCGATGTTTGCCAGCGGTACATCGAACAGAGTGTTGGCGTGGTCACGGCATTGAATCCTCTGCTCGGATACGAGAAGGCGACTGTTCTTGCCGCTGAAGCCATGCGAACGGGCAAAGGGATTGTGCAACTTGTTCGTGAACAGCAACTGCTGACTGAAGAGCAGATTCAGCATGTGCTCGATCCCTCAGTCATGACAGGGCGATCCTCACATCGAGAGTAAAAGACTTCAGAACCTTCCGACGTTCTATTGATTCACTTACCAGATGCGGGCGACTTTCATACTCCTGCATCGGCATCATTGAAAAGCATCCATGAGTATCATCGAGGCACAGCAGCTCTCCAAAAGCTATAAGGTCTTCCGCAAGAAAGAAGGTCTGCTCGGTTCGATCCAGGGAGTCTTTCATCGAGAATACAAGGTGATTGAAGCTGTTCGAGATGTCAGTTTCTCTATTGAAAAAGGGGAAATGGTCGCGTTCCTGGGGGCGAATGGTGCCGGCAAGACCACCACACTCAAACTCCTCTCGGGATTGATTCATCCCACGACGGGTGAAGCTCACGTTTTGGGTCACATTCCCTGGAAGCGGGAAAATGCTTACCGCAGACGATTCTCTCTCGTCATGGGTCAAAAGAATCAGCTCTGGTGGGATCTGCCCGCGGTCGAATCTTTCCGTTTACACCAGGAAATTTATCGGATCGACAAGGCGGTCTATGATCGCCGACTCGATGAACTGACTTCGCTGCTCGAAGTGAAGCCTCTCATTCGGCAAGCGGTGCGGGAACTCTCCTTAGGCGAACGCATGCGCATGGAATTGATTGCTGCCTTGCTGCACGCGCCTGAGGTTCTTCTTCTCGATGAACCCACAATTGGCCTCGATGTCGTCTCGCAGCGTCGAGTGCAGGATTTTCTCAAGTTTTACCAGCAGTCACAGCAGATTACGGTCATTCTCACCAGCCACTATATGAAGGACGTGCAGGCTCTCTGCAAACGGGCCATTATCATCAGTGGTGGCACACTGCGATACGATGGCCCGCTGGCCGAACTGGTCGAAAAATTCAGCCAGTACAAGCTGCTTTCCTTGCAGTTTGCCGGCGAGTTCAATGCGGACGAACTGCAGACTTACGGCCGTATTATCGAGCACTTGCCCCCACGGGTGAAACTTGAAGTTCCCCGGCACAATCTTCCCGAACTCCTTTCGAATCTGCTCGCCCGCTACTCCATCGAGGATCTTGAAGTCCAGGAGCGACCTCTGGAAGATGTGATTGCCGAAGTCTTCACGGCGGCCATGTCACAATCAACTGAGAAGTAGGTTCTCAGTTTCCAGCGAAAGTGATCACTGAAATGACAAGCCATCGCAGTTGTCTCAACACGCTTCTAATGTTCCCTTTCGCTCTGGCATTCCTGCTGGGTGTGAATCAATCTGCGATTGCGAATGAAGAGACTCCTGCTGAAGCCGCATTCCAGAAGCTGCACGAGAGCGAGCAGAAAAAATACGCTCAGTTGGCCGAATCGTATTTGATGGCTCTTAAAGATCAGCCCGATAACCCGGTACTCTGGCTGCAGGCTGGTGATGCCCGCTTTTTCGCGGGCGATAGTGCTGGGGCACTGGCGGCATACGATGAATGCCTGAGAATCTCTCCCGCTCGCTATGCTTCATTCTGGCAGCGTGGGCTGGTGTTGCATGCATTGGGCAAGTGGAAAGACGGGGCACTTCAGTTTGAAGCGTACCATGAGCAGATCAGTCAGTCAGACCGCGAAAATGGCCTCTGGCAGTTTCTCTGTAACCGGGAACAATTCGACGAAAAAACAGCACTTCAAAAGCGAATCCGCTACGAGAAAGTGGATCGACAACCGTTCCCACTCGTCTATCGCTATTACGAAGGAGAAGTGACACTCGAACAAGTTAAGGCACAGCTTGCCCAAGCTTCTCTCACAAAAAATGAACAGCAATCGACCGATTTTTATCTGCCGCTCTACGTGGCTCTGTTAACGGATGCTCGCGGACAGAAAGACAAAGCCAGAGCTTTGTACGACGAAGCCCTCCAATCGACCTGGGCACGCGAGGCAGGTTATGGCCCGCAATACATGTGGCAAGTTGCCCGGTTACAACGAGCGCGCCTGCCCAAAAACACGAAATGAATGGTCATCTAGAAACAGATATCGCTTGTTGAAGAGTTCTCATTCAAGGCTGGAATGGCAATTTTCCTTCGCCTCGGGGCGGAACGATCGAGGCAGGCTTTGTCGAACTGTAGACACGCACATAGTCCACAATCATCTCTGCAGGAAACTGGGATTTCTCATCGGGTGGGCCCAGAAAATTCCCTCCCACGGCCACGTTCATGATCAGATAAAACGGCTGGTCAAACGGGGCTGGCCACGGATTCAGATCCTGTTCTCCGGCTGGCTTCTTCCCCTGTCCAGAAGTGCCTTGAACACCACTGGTACTCCACCAGAAGTTTTGAGTTTGATAAACCTTTCCATCGACCAGCCAACTGATCTTTCCCGGTTCCCATTCGACCGCGTAGGTGTGAAAGTCAGCCATCGATGTCCCTGCCGGAAAGATAAACTCATCTCCGCTATGGGCATTCTGAGGCCATCTGCCGCCGTAGTGTACTGTCCCTAAGACTTTTCCAGGTTCCTGTCCGCGAGCTTCCATGACGTCGATCTCGCCAGAGGCTGCCCAGGGCCCATAGGAATCGCCCTGTGGCAGCATCCAGAGAGCGGGCCAGACACCTTTCTCGGTGGGTAACTTGGCTCGAAATTCAAATTTGCCATACTTCTGGTTGAAGAGCGGAGAACCATCCCGCTGGCGTGTCTTCAGCTTGGCGGATGTATAGCCACATCCCTGATACGATTCCTTGACCGCTCGAATATGCAGCATGCCGTCGCGAATGAACGCATTCTCTGGTTCTTTGGTGTAATACTGCAGTTCGTTGTTACCCCAACCACTGATCCATTGGTTGGAATGGTAGTTGTAGAAGCCGTTCCCGAGATCGAAATCCCATTTCTTACGATCAATCTCACTGCCAGCAAACTCGTCGCTCCACGTGAGCTTCCACTCGCTGGTTGGCTCTGCCGCTTGATTTCGTCCGGGAGATAATCCACCGATGGTTGAAAGGGTGATTCCAACGGCCAGGATCTGAAAGAAAGGACGTGCAATGGAGTTCATGAAATGTCTTATGAAGATGGGATGACTGTTATGCAAGATACAATCAACCAGAGTTGATAGATCAATCTCCGAAGTTACCCCGCTTCTCAATTCATGAGTCAAGATTTTTGCAAATGACACCTTGAATTGTCAGCTTCTTGGAATTTCCAGCCATTGAACATGACTGTTAGTCGTTTCAAAGACGGCAACAGTGAATTTTGCAGCTCGATGGAGTGCCCCCGGATTGATCCGTCTGAGACCATCAATCGTTAATTCCCCAGCGAGATGCGAATGCCCGCAGAAGAGAACTTCTGGGGTGCCTCGACTGATTCTTTTGATGTCCAACGTTAAATGGCCATGTACCACTCCAAGCTTGCGGCCACCCAGCAAAATGACATCACCCCAGCCCAGACATGTTACATGGAGTTCAGCAGCGGCGATCTTCAATTCTGAGGCGGAGTCCGCATCATGATTCCCGAATACAAACCACAGGGGCAGGCAAGCGCAGATCTCCAAGATGGGAGTACTGGCCAGATCCCCGCAATGAATCAAAGCCTCCACACCGGCTTGGCGTAATACTTCAACAGCCACACGCGTGCGGGCCAATTCGTTGTGAGTATCCGAGAGGATCCCAAGCAGCACTTAGGGTGTTCCTTCCAATGAGCGTAAAAAACGCTTCTTGCCATCATCCAAATAGCCCAATACTTGCCGTAAATCCATGCAGGAAGTTCTTTGTACCGACTTGACCAAGTTCTCCCTGGGCAAAAAATCCTGCGACAGGAATGGAGCCGAAGAATTCTTCCAGTTTTTGGGCATCGTGGTGAGGAGCGGAAAACAACCGCGTCCCTCGGCCGTTGCAGGTAAAGAGCAGGGCGGCTTGCGGTGCCGGATGGCTGGAACGGGCAGTCTTTAGCATTTCGACCAGATCCTCGCTGGCCGTCACATGATCACGCAGATGAAACTGCACGGTTTGGCCGACTCGTGCTTTTCCGCCAATGGCCAGCACTCCGGTATTACGATCAGCACCAATCACATTGGCAATCAGAAAGTCGCCCCTGCGGAACTGATCGCGATACTCGGTCATGGCCAATCCCAGGTGTAGGCCGTTTTCGATCAGCCTCTGGTCAGTGGCGGATAAGTCAGCGTAAAGCTGTTCCAGACGGGCCAGTGGAGGTTCACCACCCAGTTCCACGATAAAGTTTCGATCAGCCTTCGTCACCACATAGGTTGTTCCCACCGGTTTACACCCTTGTGAGACCACCGGTGTAAACGTCAGATTTCCCGAGAGAATGACTCCAATCGCCCCCTCTTCGAAAACCTGCGGTTCAATTGCCTTGTGAGCATAAAACAGGCGGTTTTCGCCCGGTCCACCGCCGCTGGCCATACCACCAATGACGGGCAGGTTCGGCAAATCCTCTGCCAGATGATCTGTGATCAGATCTGTCAATGAGGAATACGGATCGGCCAGTACGATCGCACAGCGAGCATTCCCCTGAAGAAGTCCATTGACTCCCTGTGGTAAGCCCGTAGTGACGATGCCATCCGGCGTGCGTTCAAACGTTGCCTGAAAAGGGATCATTCCCACGCCGTCCCACGAGGCCGCCCAAATCGAAAGTGCCGGTCCATTTTCAAGTTCCCGGCCTGTGGCCACAATCGATTCGCCCGAACAGCCGAGCAGGACTTTGGCACCTGTTGTGGAGACGAGCCCCGCCGACAGATTCTGCCAGGCATCCGCATAATGGTGGGAGCAAAACACCAGCAGCAAATCGGGGTGTCGCCCCTCAAGCTGGCTTTGAATCTCAATAGCAACCTGTTCCATCGCACGAACTAATGAAACTTCTGTCGTCCAGGCGGCTGCATATCGGTTCATAAAGGCAATCATCCTCAGGTGACTCAAAGGTTATCACCTAAGGATGAGCAATTCTTTAACCATCGGCAAGTGCTACGGACTCACCATGTCAGGATCAAAATGAGTTTGATCTCAGTTGGAATCGGGGAGGTCACTCGTCGCATCAGTTCCAGTTCCAGCGAGGCGAACTGATGACTTGACAGTGCTCACCGTCTTGAAGTCATCTCGCGGGGCTCGTTCATCCTTGACCTGACGAACCACGTTCGCCGTCCAGCCCGCCACACCAAACGGAATCTCGGCAGATCGCCAGATGGTGGAGTCTTCCTGGGTTCGGCTGCCAGCTCGCTCGACTTCGAGTTTGCCTTCATACTTTGTTGCCGATTGCGGGCCGGCCGGGGTGGAGAGATCTTCCGGAGCGTTACCAACGGTCATGGTGCGGAAATATCCGGCCAGCACGCCGAGTGGATAGAGCTGCAAAGCTGGGGAGACGATGGGAGTGATCTCGCCGCTGCCCACTTTGCGGTAACCTTTGACTACGGGCAGGAAGGAGAGCGGAATCCCTTCCTGATTCGTAATTCCTTGAGGTATCGCAGTCTCCGGGACGAGCACTTTGTAGATCTCCAGCCCAGCCAGACCAGTATCCAGCTTGCCATCGACTTCTTTGCCACGCTCGATGCGAATCTCTATCCATCGGCAAGGCTTCTGTTCTCCTGCCACTTCGGCCATCTCTGATCCCAGCGCCTTGATGGTCACCTGCTCTGACCAGGGTGGTAATTCCAGATCACCGCCAGCAGCTCCCGGCCTGGCTTCCGTCTGCTCGAAGGTCCCCTGAAAGCGAACCCAACTTCCCTCGGCTGGCAAATTCCAGATCAACGTTTGTGCTGAGACGTGCGCCTGAATCCCGAAGACCAGAGCCAGTGCGAACATCCAAGCAAGCTTTTGCGGCTGCCAACGTCTCATAACGAACCCTTTTGCCATCGACTTTCGGAGTGAAAGCATCTGAAGTGAATTTCTGAAAGAGTGTTCTTTTGAATACATTTCAATGATTGGTGAGATTTGGTTGTGACTATTCACGATCCATGAAGCTGCCCACCAAACGCGAGTCACAACTTCATCGATGCCACGAGTTCTTGAGTTTTGCCCGAACAGAGGGCACAAAACAAGCCGATTTCTTTGAGTTTGTTGTCTTCATGAGAGAAGTGTAAGCCTGTCAGCCCGAACATTCTGTGAAATCGACATGCGAAACGGGCGTGCCACTGAGAGGGTATCCACTGACGGTGATCGGTCCCCCGGCTTTACTCCGCAGACAAGTGATAAAGCCTCCGCTTCTAATGGAATCAAATAAATTGATTAAATGCCCGAGTGTTGATGGGCTTGCAGAGAATCATTTTGAGGAAAAACTTTACGAAAACCGGTCCGAATAGATTGTTCATTTCACAAGTTGGCATGATATTGTCGTAGAACTGCAGGAAGTCTTCATCAGGAAAGAAGATCGGGCGAATTTTCTCATTGCTGACTTCTCTAACGAGCCAAGGAATCGTCTCTATGCTGAGTCATTCGTTTTTCTGTCGAGTTCTGGGCGTCGCCATGTGGCTGGCTGCAAGTGGTCTGTACCAGCTGTCTCAAAGCGTTGCGAGTGAGCCTGTCCCGGTAAAAACAGCCCTGGTAAAGCCAACGCAGGAAAAGCCAGCGGAAGATGCACCAGCGACTTCGGCCACAACGACAATCACTCCTGGCTCAGAAAAAGCAGGTACGGGAACCGCAGGTAACAAAGTTCCGGAAGCTGAAGTCAAGCCTCTCAAGATTGCTCATTTGAAGATCTCCGGTGCCTTAACTGAGGGAGCACCACTCGAAGGGCTATTTGGAGAAACTTCCGAAACCTTATTCACTCTCATTGCTCGCCTCGACAAAGCGGCAGCCGACAAAGAAATCCAAACGGTTGTCCTCGAGTTTGGTGACCTTGCTCTCGGTCGTGGCAAGATTTATGAACTTCGTTCGGCCATTGCCCGCATTCGCGCTGCCGGGAAAGACGTCTGGGCTTATCTCGATTCCGCCGACACCACTGCGTATCTGCTCGCTTCGGCCTGTGACAAAATCGTGATGCCCGAACCCGCCATGCTCATGATCCCCGGCGTGCGGGCTGAAGTCTGGTTCTACAAAGAGATGCTCTCCAAGATCGATGTCGAGCCCGAAGTTGTGCGTATTGGCGAGTTCAAATCGGCCGGTGAACCTTACACCCGCAAAGATATGAGCCCCGAGTTCAAAAAAGAGATGGATGAACTCCTCGACGATGTCTACTCCCAGATTGTGTCAACCATTGCGGAAAGTCGAAAAATTCCCGCAGACAAAGTTCGCGAGTTGATCGATACCGCCGTCTTCACCAGCGAAAAAGCCAAATCCGCTGGCCTTCTGGATGAAGTGCAGTATGAGTCTGGTCTCTATGACGTAATCAAAAAGTCTCACAACGTCACTTCCGCAAAACTGACTCGCAACTATGGTCGTAAGAAGACAGACGCTGACCTTTCTGGCCTGAATGGCATTATCACTCTTATGAATGCACTCTCCGGGCAGACACCCGCTTCTCGGAAGTCATCGGCTCCCAAGGTTGGCATTCTCTATGCCAGTGGCATGATCTCCACCGGGAGCAGCCAGAACAGTCCCCTTTCGGGCGAAGTGCTGGGTTCCGAGACCTTTATCAAGGCCGTTCGTCAACTGAGAGATGACGACACTGTCAAGGCGGTCGTGTTACGGATCGACAGCCCTGGTGGAAGTGCGCTAGCCAGTGATCTGATGTGGCACGAACTGGAACTTCTCAAAGCGAAAAAACCACTCGTCGCCAGCATGAGCGATGTCGCCGGCAGCGGCGGCTATTACATCGCGATGGGAACTCAAAAGATTTACGCTGCCCCCGGAACAGTGACAGGTTCGATTGGTGTTGTCGGCGGGAAAGTAGCACTCGAAAAACTCTACAACAAACTGGGGATCAATGTCGTCGTTCTCGAACGCGGCAAAAACAGCGGCGTACTCTCGACCACTACAGGCTTTACGGAGTCTCAGCGAGAAGCGACTCGACTGCTGATGAATGAAATTTACGAGCAGTTCACCAGCAAGGCGGCTGCTGGACGAAAAATGGAAGTCGCACAACTGGAAAAGCTGGCCCGCGGCCGGATTTACTCGGGCAATCGTGCTCTCGAAATCGGCCTCGTGGATGAGATCGGCACTCTGGAAGATGCGATCAAGGGAGCTATCGCCCTCGCCAAGATCGAAAACCCAGCCAAGCTCGAACGCCTGGAACTCCCCAAACCAGGCAGTCCACTGGAATCGTTGCTGGGCCCCATGGGTGCCGAATCTCGCATGGAAGCCCGTCTGGAACAACGTCTTAAAGATCTGATTCCCACGGCACTTCAACCCGCTCTGCAGGATGAACTGCTGATGCGCATGCTGGCGAATCAGCCCGTGCTGACAGTCATGCCCTACCGTCTCGAACTGAAGTAGCGGTTGATAAAATCTGCCTGGGGTAACTCATACTTCCTCTATAAGATGAGTTGTTATCCACTGGGCTGTCTCGCTGGTACAACCATAATTGTTCAGAAGACTCTTGCGAAAGATTGGTGATATGCGGAGATCCGCACGAAGGATTTCTTTCAGTGGGTTCGCAATGGTCGGCCTGCTTGTCGGAACTCAAGGATGTTTCATCACTTCGTCTCCACCTGTTGCGAATCAGGGCGGGGGAGATGCAGCAGCCGAAAAACTCACTGCGGCAGCTCTCAAGATGGAGCAGGCCGCTGATCGACTCGCTGCCGCAGCCGATCGATTGTCGAAGCTGGAAGTGAGGGTGGGTTCAGGGACGGGCTCCGCGGCTTCCGAAGCAACGGCTTCACCAACGACAGCAGAGGCCAAGCCAGTAGAGACAGCCGCCTCGTCGACCGAAGCCAAACTGATCCGCGAAGTTGATGAGCTCTACGCCAAATACCCCGATGTCCCCCGTGTCGAAATCCTGAAAGAACTCGATGGCATCGAAATTCCTCGTGTCAAAGCCGGCAGCGGCAAAACACTAGAGTTGGGTGCAGGCATACCAGTGGACGTCGGGAACCCGCACGCGGCGAGCAAACCCAGCCAACCGGTCAAGGGTGATCAGGTCATTGTGCGGTTCAATTCCGAGCCCAAATCGTTGAACCCCGTCATCGAACAGTCAGCGGTCCAAACCTACATGGGCCAATATATTCAGGAAGCTCTGGCGCGGCAGGACAACGAGACCTTCGAGTTTGTGCCTCACCTCGCGACGAAATGGATCATCGAAGATTCCGTCAAGCTCTCGTCGGATTATCCCGGTAAGAAATATCGCCTCGTCCTCGGTGACGGCAGCCCACTTCCTTCAGCTGAAATCGAGTATCTGCCGCCCGCCAAAAAAGACCCCAAGGCCGAACCTGAGGTCATGAAGATCGTCGTCAAAACGGTCAATGAGGAAGGTCAGCCGATTGCCAAAGGCTGGGTTGGCCTTTTCCCCATCGGCAAAATTCTGGGAGCGCCAACTACTGGCTATCACAACTGGAGCAATGAACAAGGCGAACTCGTCATCAGCGGGATCATTCCCGGCAAGTACCGCGTCCTGACGGGGAGCGAGATTTATGGAAAAGTGAAGCCGCTAGCCGATGGAGCCATCGAAGTCACTCCGCTTTCCGAAGAGAACCCGCTCAAGCAGGCACTTCCACCCGGCCAGACATCGCTCGTTCTTAAAGCCGATGAATACCAGGATATTCAGCGCGAGACGTGGATGACGTTTTATCTCGATCCCCGAGCCAAATGGTCTGATGGCACTCCCTTTACGAGTACCGATCTCAAGTTTGCCTTTGCAGTCTTGAACAACAACACAGTCGACTGTGATGCCGTTCGGACCTATTACTCAGACCTCACAGATCTGGATGCCCTTTCGCCGCTGGTCGTGCGCATGCGATATCGGCAGCAGTACTTTAAAGCGTTCGAGTTTGGTGCCGGGATTGGCCTCTACACGCCCCCGTTTGAGTTCTTCAAGAATCGACTGAAAACACAGACCACCGAACCTGCGATCACAGGCTACGAGCTGACTCTCGATCGTCTCACCGAAGCGGAAGAAGATTCTCAGAAGAAAGTGAGCGCGCACGGAAAGCGGTTCGGAAAATTCTTTAATCTCGACACGGCCTACAATCAGACTCCTCTGGGAACTGGCCCTTACATGGTCGAAAGCTGGAAGAAGACCGATCGCGTCATTCTGAGCAGAAATGACAGCTACTGGCTGCCCGAACGCAGTGGTTACCTTGATAAGCTGATCTTCCGTTTTCTCCCCGATAATACGACCGCGCTGCAATCGTTGCGTGCCGGTGAAATCGACTTCAATTACCGGATGGACCCCGAGCAGTTCACCAAGGATCTCGCTGGTCCGCCCGATTGGTTCAAAGACAAGTTCATCAAAGCCGATTGGTACACCCCGAACTACGGCTACTACTGCTGGAATCTCAACCGGCCCTACTTCAAAGACCAGCGCGTCCGCATGGCTCTGGCTATGCTGTTCGAGAAAGAAGCGTTCCTGAAAAACAAGATGTACAATCTGGGAACGATGGTCAGTGGCAGCCAGTATTACTTTGGTCCCGGCTATGACCACTCGGTCAAATCGGTCGATTACAGTCCTGAAACGGCTCGCGATCTCCTCGCGACCGCTGGGTGGATCGATACAAATCGGGATGGCATTCTTGACCGAGACGGTGTGAAACTCAGCTTCGAAGCTCTGATCCCTTTTGGAAATCCAGTTATTGATGACCGTACGGCACTCCTGCAGAAAACACTCAAGCAGGTTGGGGTCGACATGCAAATTACCCGCATCGAATGGGCAGCTTTTGTCGAACGTCTCAAAGCCAAGGATTTCGATCTCGTCACACTTTCGTGGGCCATGCCTGTTGAGAGTGATCCCTTCCAGCTCTGGCACAGTTCGGGAGCTACGCCTGAATCGCGAGGCAGTAATGCCGGCTCTTTTGCGAACAATCTGGCCGATGAACTGATCGAGAAAATTCGAGTCACGCTTGAACCCGATAAGCGGGCGCTTCTGAACTATTCACTCCATCGACTGCTCGATGCCCAGCAGCCCTATTTGTTCCTCTATTGCTCAAAAGACCTGGGGGCATATCACAAACGCTTCCGGGGGGTGAAGTGGTATCGTCTGCGGCCCGGTTTTGATCTGGCTGAGTGGTATGTCCCCAAGGATGAGCAGGTTCATAAGTCGGAATAATACGGGAATTGTGAAGCGTTCAGGACGACTTGCTGAGGCACTGAATCCATAGTCCGACCATCTGATGTGTGGAATGCATGGCGACGTATATCTTTCGACGACTGCTGCTGATGATTCCGACGTTGTTCGGAATTCTCGTGCTGTCATTCATCGTCATTAAATCCACACCTGGCGATCCTGCCTCTGGTCGTTTTGGTGGTGCTGCTGCGGCGCAAGGCGGAATGAATGCCGAGCGTGGGACTGAGGACGCGGAAAAAGCCTTCCGTAAGAACTTCAAACTGGATGAACCGCTGTATGTCCAGTTTTTCTGGTTTGTGGGGCGCATCTTCCGTGGCGAAATGATTTACTACACCAAGCAAGGCTCCATCTGGCCCGATCTCATCCCGGCAATGAAGATCACACTCATGATCAACTCGATCGTGTTCTTGCTGGTCTATCTCCTGGCAATTCCCATGGGGATTTTCAGTGCGACCGCCCCTCACAGCACGGGCGATCGAATCATGACACTCACTCTGTTTGTGCTCTACAGCCTCCCGTCCTTCTGGGTGGCGGAAATGCTGCGGCTGGGAGTGCTCGAATCGAATGCCGCATGGAATGCTGCAATGCTCAGCCAGGATGCTCAAGAATGGATGTTTAATTACCCAATCAGCGGATTGCACGATGTCAATGCGGATCGATTCAGTTTGTTCCAATGGCTATGGGACTATACGCTGCATCTGGTGCTCCCCATACTTTGTATGACTTACGCCTCTTTGGCGTACATCAGTCGACAGATGCGTGCGGGCATGCTGGAGGTCGTCCGGCAGGATTACATTCGCACGGCCAAAGCCAAAGGCTGCAGCCCCGCGCGAGTCATCTGGGTGCATGCTCTTCGCAACAGCCTCTTTCCCATCATTACGTTATTTGCTTCACTTCTTCCCGCTCTGATTGGCGGCAGTGTCATCATCGAATACATTTTCAACATTCCCGGCATGGGTAAACTCACCATCGACAGTGTGTTTTCGCGTGAGTACGACATGATTCTCGTCACGATGATGCTTTCAGCGGTATTGACTTTGATTGGAATTCTGATTTCCGACATCATGTATGTTCTGGTCGATCCCCGCGTCTCGTTCGAAAGCAAGAACTGATGGCTGCGGATCGTCGACTTCACACAACGACACCTTCCTCGCCTCAGGTGGCTGGACTTGGAGCAGAGAATGGAGCCTCTCCAGTCGCTGCTGGTGAGAAGGTGGCCTCACCTCTCAGTACGAGTTCAACCTCGTCTACGGGTGTTCAAGCCTCTCGCAGTGAACAGTCGCAGGCGGCTCAGAT
Source organism: Planctopirus limnophila DSM 3776 (assembly GCF_000092105.1). Classification (NCBI taxonomy): domain Bacteria; kingdom Pseudomonadati; phylum Planctomycetota; class Planctomycetia; order Planctomycetales; family Planctomycetaceae; genus Planctopirus; species Planctopirus limnophila. The sequence continues at coordinate 1,789,277 of NC_014148.1, forward strand.
CTGGCGCGAGTTCAAGAAACGAAGACTCGCAGTCTTTGCGGCCATTCTCATGATTGTCGAAATCATGATTGCGGTCTTTGCACCGTTCATTGCGAATGACAGGCCGATGGCCTTTCGCGGCGTGAATCGCTTCGAGTTCCAGCAGTTGATTCAGACTGTGGAATCTCTGATGGCAATGGCCAACGGTGAAAGTCGCCAGGAGAGTGGGGCGGCAAAAAAGGTCTATCCAGTTCTGGAAAAGGCCCAGTCATTGCTGGAGACAGCCTCCGCAGAAATTGATGTTTCCAAGTCCGGCGGAAGCGAATCCCGCAGGCAATTTGAGGGTTTGATCCGACGAATTCAGGATATGCAGAAACCCCTCGGCTCGTTTCCCGACCAGACCTCGGCCTTGCCGCCAGAACTGATTCAGGGAATTCAGGCAATTCTTATGGATGTCAAAACGCTGAAGAAAAGCGAATTGCCTCCACTTCTCTCCCGCTGGTACTTTCCGGCACTCGCACAACTCAATGGAATCGACTTCTGGTTTATTGCCGCTGCCATTTTCTGGCCACTTTGGTGGTTTGCCACGCGACTCTCGACGTTCGCTTATCGACAACCTCGCTGGGTGCAACTGCTCGTTCTATCTGGCGTTCCCACACTGGCTGCAGGCATTTGGGTCGAAATCAACCCCTCTCGACTCGATCAGACCAATTACAAGCAAGGTGTGCTGACGGCGTACGACTTCTCTCGCACCGCCCCGGTGATCTTCGATGTTGTCGTCTGGCCACTGGTTCCTTTTGGCATCGATGAGTACGACACGACCAATCAGACAAAGCCACCCGCCTTTTCGCTCAAGGAACCGCAAAAGCTCGCCACGCCGTGGGATCGCCCGCACTGGCTGGGGACGAATCACAATGGTGTCGATCTCCTGACACTTCTCATCTGGGGAGCACGCATCAGCCTTTCGGTCGGTCTGGTCGCGGTTCTGATCTACATGTCGATCGGGATTGTCCTCGGTGCTCTGGCGGGCTACTTCCGCGGTTGGGTCGATATTCTGATCTCACGTCTGATTGAAGTCGTCATCTGCTTCCCGACACTATTCCTCGTATTGACGATTGTGGCTCTTCTGAAACCCAGCCTCATCAACATCATGATTGTCATCGGCTTGACCGGCTGGACAGGTGTGGCCCGGTTAGTTCGCAGCGAGTTTTTGCGGCTGGTGAATCAGGAATTTGTGCTGGCTGGCAAGTCGATTGGCTTTTCCTCCACGCGGCTCATTTTCCGACACATCCTCCCCAATGCCCTGGCCCCTGTGGTCGTGGCGGCGACATTTGGTATTGCCGGAGCCATCCTGCTTGAAAGCTCACTGTCATTTCTAGGGCTGGGTGTCCGTGTTCCTACACCTTCCTGGGGCACAATTCTCAGTGAAGGCCGCACTCGCCTGCTGCAGGCTCCCTGGCAGATGACGTATCCCGGATTCGCCATTTTCATCACCGTCACCTGCTACAATCTGATTGGCGAGGCGCTGCGGGATGCGGCTGATCCAAGGCTCCGCGGCACACGATAACCTCTTTTGTGGAATGATGTTGCGTTGTTCGTATTTCGCCTGTGAGTGGGCGGTTTTGGCAGGAATTGACCTCCTGATAACGCTCCATCGATTTGTCTCACGAACCCGCCCAGCGTCCCAGGTGTCCGCTTCGCCAGTTGACTGAGAACTCTGATCGAAAGTCCGAGAGTTCTCAAGGTGCTGGTTTTCGCGTTGCGAATTGCGTAAAATCCTGCGGCAACACATTTTTCTCTTTCACATTTAGTCGTGACGAAAGAGAGAATAAAGTCCCATGCGACCAGAAACTGCCAAAACAGAGAGTTGGCCGCGAACGACCAAGGGATCGATCAAGGGGTTTGCACCGCCCCAATTTTTGAACTGGTGCCTGACTGAATTCTCAAGAAGGAACGACATCGTGGCGATCGTCGAGCGACCGCAGACCAAAACGCAAACCATCAACGGCGCGGAAATTCTGGTGCGGGGGCTAATTCGTCAGGGTGTAGACGTCATTTTCGCCTACCCTGGTGGATGTAGTATGCCGCTGCACCAGGCACTGACCTTCCACACGGACGAGATCCGCACGATCCTCCCGCGTCATGAACAGGGTGGCGGATTCGCCGCACAGGGTGTGGCCCGTACAACCGGTGAAGTCGGCGTGTGTATGGCGACCAGTGGCCCCGGTGCCACGAATCTCGTCACCGCAATCGCTGATGCCAAGATGGACAGCATTCCGCTGGTGGCCATTACCGGTCAGGTGCCAACAACGGTCATCGGCACTGATGCTTTTCAAGAAACACCCATCGTTGAGATCTGTCGAGCGATCACCAAGGCCCATTACCTGATCACCGATGTCCGCGATACTGCACGCATCGTCAAAGAAGCTTTCTATATCGCCCGCACCGGCCGACCCGGGCCTGTGCTTATTGACTTCCCGAAGAACGTGCAGCTCGCGACGATCGACGAGGAGCCTGATCTCGATCCACCGATGAATCTGCCCGGTTACCATCCGGAGATTCGCAAGCCGACCTCTTCTCAGATCCGCGAGATTCTCGCTGCAATCCGTGAATCCAAGAAGCCAATTTTTTACATTGGCGGTGGTGTCGTTCAATCAGATGCTTCCGAAGAGTTCACCAAGTTCGCCCTCAAGACGGGCATCCCGGTGGCCACCACCGTGATGGGGATCGGGGCTTTCCCGGGTGATCATCCGCAGTCGCTGCACATGCTCGGCATGCATGGCACTGCCTACTCGAATATGGCCATCGCTGAAGCCGACCTGCTCATTGCACTGGGCGTGCGATTTGATGATCGCGTCACAGGGAAACTCGACGAGTTCGCCAAGCATGGCCGCATCATCCACGTCGATATCGATCCTTCGGAGCTCCACAAGAACAAAAAAGCTCACATCCCGATTGTTGGGAACGTGAAAGATGTTCTCCATGGGCTGAATGCTCTGGTGAGCGATGATGATATCCCTGAGATGGATGCCTGGTGGCGGCAACTCAATGAATGGCGCGACAAATATCCTTTGAAGTACCGCGATTCAGGTGATTTCATCATCCCGCAATATGCGATTGACGAGCTCTGGCGACAGACGAAAGATCGCGATGCTTACGTCAGTGTGGGGGTGGGTCAGCACCAGATGTTCGCTGCCCAGTTCTACAAGTTCAGCAAGCCCCGCCGCTGGTTGAGCAGCTCGGGTCTGGGAACGATGGGTTTCGGTTTGCCAGCCGCCATGGGTGTTCAGGCCGCCTTCCCCGATGCTTTAAGTATTGATATCGATGGTGATGGCTGCATGCTCATGAATGTTCAGGAGCTGGCCACTCTTGCCTGCGAAAAACTTCCCGTGAAAATTCTCCTGTTGAACAATCAGCACCTGGGGATGGTGGTTCAGTGGGAAGATCGTTTCCATGAGGGGAATCGGGCACACACCTATCTGGGGCCGATCGATCACCCGGAAGCCGTGGGTGCCGGCGATGGAACTCACTACGAAGAAACCTATCCAAACTTTGTGCAGATCGCCAAAGGCTTTGGTGTCGAAGCAAGTCAGGTGCGGAGTAAGAAGGAGTTCCCGGCAGCTCTGGCCAAAATGCTGGCCTACCCAGGTCCCTACCTCCTCGATGTGCTGACACCTTACCAGGAACATGTTTTGCCCATGATTCCCAGTGGCAAAACGGTGAAAGACATCATCCTCGAGTAGTTCACCTCTCTCAGGATGTTTTGTGAATCAGAGAACCCCATGCCGACTCTAGGCCTGGGGTTCTTGTTTTAGTCAACCCATGCTGTCTCGTTTCTCCGACCGTCGAGCTCGTTGAAACTCTCGTCGCCAAAGTTCAACTGGATCATAAGTCGCTGGCTCACTACCATTCAGGAAATGATTCTTGCAGGAAATAGAGTAAGAATCGCCGGTGGCACTGTGGCAAGGATGACCACAAATGGCTTTGCAAAGGCTCGCTGTTCAACGATTTCTGTGGTGCTTACTCGCACTTTTTTTGTTCCGTGGCGGTGGCATTTCTGCACACCTCTTGGTTGCTGAGGACGAAAAACAGCCCTTTCAGGAAATGCATGGATTCAGGGTGCATCCCGACTTTCTGATCGAACCCTTTGCCGATGACAAACTGGCCCATGACATTTACTGCATGACCATCGACCCGCAAGGACGGGTTGTTGTTGCCGGCCCGGGCTACATTCGCATCCTGATCGATGAAGACCAAAACGGCTTAGCAGACAAAGCCATCACCGTTGCCGGCGAGCCTCGCAATGGTGCCCAGAGTCTGGTCTATCATGGGCGAGACCTTCTCGCGGTGGGAGATCGTGGCGTACTTCACTTCGAAGATCGTGATGGTGACGATATTGCCGATGGCCCTGCCAAGGTCTACCTGCAGATCAAGACTGGCGGTGAACATGATGCTCACTCGCTTCAGAAAGGGGCCGATGGCTGGTGGTATCTTCTGGCTGGAAACATGGCCAGGGCCGACAGTCGCTATGTCACGCTCAAATCTTCTCCCATCACCAAACCCGTTCATGGCGTGTGGATGCGGATTCGCCCTGATATGAAAGCCGCTGAGGTTTTGACGGATGGTTTACGTAATGCCTACGACTTTGCCTTTGATCAACATGGCCGGGCGGTCACTTTCGATAGCGATGATGAACGTGACATTTCGCTGCCCTGGTATCGGCCGACCCGCGTGCTTGAGCTGACGCCCACTTTTCATATGGGCTGGGAAAGCAACAGTTGGAAGCGTCCTGACGATTGGTTTGATTCGCCCCGTGTGCTCGCCACAGCAGGCCGCGGTTCCCCCACTGGTGTTCTTTCTTATCAGCACGATGCAATGGGTGAATCATGGCGTAACACATTGTTCCTGCTCGATTGGACCTATGGCCGACTCTTGGCGATACCTCCCCATCAGGTTACAGCAACTGACAAAGATACTCGCCAGGAACCACAGCCCCCCGAATTGATTCTCACTGCAGCACCAGGCTTTGGTTTCGCCCCCACCGATATGGAAGTCGGGCCGGATGGAAGCATTTATATCTGTGTGGGTGGTCGCGGCACACAAGGCGGAATTTACCGCTTACGACCGAAGCAGGCCGTCTCTTCCCCGCAGCCAGACTCGGCGTTATCGCCAGTCGATAAAGCCATGCAGGCGGTTTTGAATGCTCCCCAACCTTTGAGCAGTTGGTCGCGGGCTCAGTGGATTCCACTCGCGCGAATGGCTGGCCGGGAAGCACTTCTGGCGGCAGCGCTGGAGACTTCCAGATCCGATGCCGAGAGAATCCGTGCCATTGAAGCTATGACCGAACTCTATGGCGGGTTGAAAGCCGTCGAACTGCTGAATCTTGTTCCTGATGCTCAAGCCAGTAGGCCTGTCGTGGCCCGGGCGGTCTGGTCCGTCTTCCGTAATGGTGAACTTCCACCGGTCGAGGCGATCCGGAAAGTGATCCCCGCAATACAGCAAGAATCCAAGTCTTCGGCAGGCCGTGATGCAGATAGCCTTGTCGAACAATCTCTACTCGAAGGTTTATTGACAATCGAAGTTTCGCAGATATCGAGTTCTGACTGGAAAGAGTTTTCTCCCGTCATCATCTCCTGCCTGTCTCACTCTCATCGCCTGGTGCGTACTTTGGCAGCACGAGTTGTCGCCAGGGTTCCTGAGGATCTTCTCCCACAGATTGCCAGCGAAGCCGGAAAACGCGGTCCCAAAGCAGCGATCGCGTATGCATTTGGTTGGATCGATCGTACAGATGCTCTGCCAACCAGGCTCGAAAGTTCCGCTGCTTCAGTCGCGTTGAAAGTTCTGGAACGATCCAATGACATCGAAGCTCAACAAGAGGCCATTCGACTTCTGCAAAAAATTCTCGGTGGTGTCGGCGGACCAACGGATGTTCCACCAGCATTTCTCGGATATGTCGCCGGTGCCAATCTCTCGACAGTCGAACGACAGATTGACCAGTTACGAGTTGATCTCGCGAGAATCTACCTGAGTCGCACATCGGGCAATCAGGTCGAACTGGAACGAGTTCTCGCGATGATCGAACTCGCGCACGAACCTGTCCTCACCAAACTCCTCAGCCAACTGAGTGAAACCTCGAACCCGATCGACGATATTCACGTGCTTGCGGTTTCCGCCTGTATGCGAGTCGCTCGTACCAGTAGCCATCGCGAAGCAATTATCAGCGCGTTTCTTGATCTTGATCGAAAGATCATGGAACGCAAACTCCCTCGCGATACTTACTGGAATGACCGCATCCGCGACATTTATCTGGCCCATTGTGCTATTGATGAAATGCTGCCCGTCGTGATGGCACAGCACCCCAAACTGGGCAGGTCTCACCATGTACTCTACCTGAGCAAGTTCCCCGGAGAGTTGTTTGGAATTGCCCTCGGTGGTTTTGTGAAGCAGATCGAAACGGATCCCGATTATCTGTGGACGGGCGATGTGCTCTTCCTTCTTGCATCTGCGAATGACGCCAAGCTTCGAGAACTCATTAGAAAGCAGGCTCAGGAATTTCGATTGAAATCTCCTGCCACGATTGCACTTTCCGAACATCCTGAAGAAGCCGAGCGATCACTTTTTGTGGAGGGATTGGCCTCCCCGCAACGGGAAGTCTATACAGCTTCGATTCAGGCCTTGGGGCAACTCACTCCAACGACTGATGCCGCAACACAACTGGCACTTTTTACGATCGCACGCCGATTGAATACAGATGCTCAGGAATACCGCTTGCGTGAGCAGGGAATTGGTCTTCTGGAGCGGAATCTCCAGCACACCGAAAACTCCTTCGTTAAAGGGGAAGCTGGCTTTGTTCCGCAGACAGAAGCTCTGGCGGCCTGGGAACGATACCTGTCTCGTCTCTATCCAGAGGGAATGGCGAGTCTGGCGGGGATTGGTCAAGCAGAGCAGAAGACGCTGATAGAAAATTGGCAGCTCGCCCGCACTCTCGCTGGCGATTCACAGCGTGGGGCAATCGTCTTCCGCAATCGAACATGCCAGCAATGCCATTCTGGCGCAGGGCTTTCGACATCCAGTGCTCTGGGCCCGCATCTGGCAGGTGCTGCGAAACGTTTCACTCGAGACGATCTGCTGATCGCGATGATTGATCCCAGTCGTGATGTTTCCTCAAGGTATCAGGCCACGCTCATCGAGCATATCGACGGACGGACACTCACAGGCATGATTGTCTATGAATCGACCGATGGCCTACTCATGCGAAATGCCACTGGGCAGGTCTTTCGTGTGGAATCGAAAGAGATCGAGAATCGCCGTCCACTCACGACATCTCTGATGCCAGTCGGCTTACTCAATGGCGTCTCAGCCCAGGATCTCGCCGACCTGGAAGCCTATCTGCAGCTGACTGAATAGCCGGCTGCATCTCCCCACGCAAGAGCCTTTATGAAAATGCCCGGTTACTCTCAGGTTGGATGACAGGCACAAAACATCCGTTTTCTGATTCTCACTGCATCAACTTTTTCTGTAATTCCATGACTGTGAGTCGTTCTGCATCATTTTCCGGCAGTAACTTCAAATATCGATCGACGAGTTGCCGCGCAGCGATCGTGTCACCAGATGCGAGAAACACCTGCGCTAATCTCAGCAACGTAGGCAGCCCGCCAGTTTTAAGTTGTGACCCCGCTCCAGGTGCAGCCAATGCCTGATTTACAATCAGCCTGGCCAAAGCAGCATCCTGCTCTGCAGGAATCTCTCCATGGGTCAGTTGCCATGCATACTCCTCAACGATTGAAAGTTCGAGCGGGAGCTTCTGATGGGCGAGCCGCATCGTCTCCAGTGATCTGCCGGGCTGGCCATGCTGCAAGTACCACTGAGCAAGATTCTTCCAACCTTCGGCCATGAGAGGCGATTTCTGAGTGGCCATCTGAAACGCTTCCAGTGCCTCCCCGGGTCTGTTGACTTGCATCAGACAAATCCCCAGATCCGACCACGACTGCCCATTCAATGGTTCAATCGCCGTCGCTTTGCGAAGTTGCGACTCGGCCTCTGAAAACTTGCCTTGCCGGATCAGGAACGCACCGTAATCGCCCGCCAGCGAAGTATCTTCTGGAAAGCGTGCGACTCCCTCCGCAAAGGTCTTCTCAGCTCGACTCGGCTCATTGAGACCCAGGAACATCATGGCCATCAAGCGATGGAACTCAGCATGTGGGTCAAGACGTTTGTTGAGTTCGTCGCACTTATCACGGACGTCCGAAAACTGCTGAAGCCGGATCTTCGCTGTCATCCAGTTGAGCAGATTCGTGTCCAGGATGGGATCCTGCCGGTAAGCTTCTTCAATATGCACCAGAGCGATCTGAATGTCACCTCTTTGCAGCAACAATTTTCCCAGATTGGCCTGTGCGACAGTCGCATTCGGATTGGCTTGGACGGTCGCATTCCACAATGTCCAGACATCCTTGTAGATCTCGGTCTGCGAACGGGAAATGAACGCGAGTAACATCACGATCAATCCCATCCCCAGCAGGGGCACGACGCTCGGCCATTGGAAGCGTCTCGCAGCTGCTTGCCAGGCAAGTGTTAAGCCGGCACCTCCCAAAGCCATGATCCCTAAGCTCGCCAGATAGGCGAAGTGATCGGCAACATAAGAGAATCTCATGGGGTAAACATTGAAAAAGCCTAGCGCCGGAAACAGCGTGCCAATAAAGTACGCAATTCCGACAAACGTTCCTCGGCCAAGTTGTCTTCTAAAAAGTAACGTGCCGAGCAAAACTCCCAGCGTGGCCACAGGGTACAGCCATTGAAGGGGCTGGGAGGCATCGATGGACCACTTGGGGTAAATGAAAATCAGCGTTTGCGGCCACACAATCTGAAATGCATAGAACCAGGGAATTCGGCCTGCGAGGACAAGTCGATCCCAGAAACTCAAAGGCACATATTCGAACGTTGCGCCCACATGGGTCACTTCCAGATAAGCCGTGAGTATGCCCATGGAAATCCCCAGCACAAAGAACGGTGCAGTAACTTTCACATCCCGCCAGGTCAGCCTGCCGCGAACTCCCCACGCCACGAGCAGTGCTGCGGCAGGAAGTGTGCATGTCACCGTCTTGCTGAGCAATGCTGCCAGAAACAGGACCAGAGCCAGCATCCATTTCTTCCAGAAAGATTCGACTCCAGAATCGATCGGCACTTGTTGTCGCGTGACGTCCTTTTTCTTGGGAAGCACCCCCAGGCACTCAAGCAGTGGTGTTGCTGCTAGGAAATAGAACAGTCCCGAAAGCACATTCTTCCGTTCGGTGATCCAGGCCACCGATTCTACATGCAGCGGATGGACAGCAAAGAGTAACGCAATCAACCAAGCACCCGGTACTTGCAAACGAACCAGCAGGCGGCCAATCAGAACACTGGTGATGGCATGGAGGAAAATGTTCGTTGCGTGGTAGCCGACTGGCCATAAACCCCACAGGTGGTACTCGATCCAGAAGGTTGTGTGAACCAGCGGATAGTACTGTGGTGTACTCTCGGGACTGCTCCAGATGAGCCACAACCCCTGCCATGTTCGCAAAGTCTTGTTCTGTTCAACATAAGCGTCATCATCCCAGATGTAGCCGCAAGCCAACCCCTGGCCATGAGCGAAAATCGTCGCAACAACTATGAGTAGCACCCATACCCAGAGGCGATAACTGCTTTGAACATCACCGGCCAGGCTGCCCGATGGTTCAGATGATGTTCTAGGTAGCTCTAGAGAACTCTTGCGCGTATCAAAGGTTTCACGAGTCAAAGTCATCAGATTTCAATCGCATCTTTCCAGTATGATCCAGGCCACACAGGCTGCCGCACATCTGCTTGAAATCGGGTGATTCTTGAATTCCCTGATGTGCTTTGCCTGGGAAGAGTAGAACTCTGATCTGTGAAGAAATGATGAGAAACCCGTCCTGGCGTTCATTTGATAGCACAGAAAACCTGTTGATTGTCACACGCCAAGGCATTTTGGCTGTGGTCATCATTTGGGCATCAGTTTCAGTCGGCAGTTTGCATTCCCAAAATGGCGTTTTCACTCAGTTTTGAAGATGTCATCTGATTTTCGATGGTTTTCTGGTACGCTTCACGCGGTAAGATTTGCCTGCTGAATGCATGAAGTGTAAACCTCATGGATTCATGGGTGGCTGACAGATAAAAAATCAACGAAGGAAACTGGTTTCATGGGTCTGCATCAATTGGCTGGCAAGAAAGCCCCCACTGAAATTCTTGTCGATATTGACCGCCTCTTGCAGGATTACCATGACCGCCAGCCTGACTTAAGCGATCCTGCCCAGCGGGTCTCCTTTGGAACCAGTGGACATCGGGGAACTTCCCGAAACGGATCGTTCACCGATGCACACATCGCTGCAATCACTCAAGCGATCGTCGAATATCGGACGGCTCAAGGAGTCACGGGCCCGCTTTATATGGGCCGCGATACACATGCCCTCTCGACACCCGCACAATTGACGGCCATCGAAGTCCTCGCCGCCAATGGCGCCACGACGGTCATTCACGCCAAGAATCGTGCCACTCCCACGCCAGTCATTTCCCATGCGATTCTCACTCAGAATCGTGGGCGAAGTTCCGGTCTGGCGGATGGTGTCGTCATCACGCCATCCCACAATCCTCCCGAAGATGGTGGCTTCAAGTACAACGGAACTAATGGCGGACCTGCAGATACCGATGCGACCTCTGTCATTCAGGATCGGGCAAATGAGATTCTTTCCAGTGGCCTCAAAGCCGTAAAGCGGATCTCTTTATCATCCGCCATGGCGTCTGGTCATGTGACTGAAGTCGATCTCATCACTCCCTATGTCAACGATCTGGGGAGCATCATTTATATGGACGTCATTCAGAAAAGCGGCCTCTCGATTGGTGTCGATCCCCTGGGAGGATCATCGCACGATTACTGGGCTCCAGTCGCGGAAAAGTACGGCCTGAATCTGCAGGTGGTGAATCCCATCATCGATCCGCAATTTGCCTTCATGACGGTCGATCATGATGGAAAAATCCGTATGGATTGCTCCAGCCCCTGGGCCATGGCCAGCCTCGTTTCGTTGAAGGACAAATTTGGCATTGCCTTCGCCAACGATCCCGATGCGGACCGCCACGGCATTGTCACACCGACGGGTGGACTGATGAACCCCAACAGCTACCTCGCCGTTTGTATCCAGTACCTCTTTAAGCATCGCCAGAACTGGAAGTCCACAGCGGGTGTCGGAAAAACACTTGTTTCCAGTGCGATGATCGACCGTGTCGCGCATGCTCTGGGACGCAAACTCGTCGAAGTCCCTGTCGGTTTCAAGTGGTTCGTCAGTGGACTTTTCGATGGCTCCCTCGGTTTTGGTGGTGAAGAAAGTGCCGGTGCCAGTTTCCTGCGAAAAGATGGTTCGGTCTGGTCGACCGATAAAGATGGTCTGATTCTCGGTTTACTGGCCGCAGAAATCACCGCCACGACTGGCAAAGATCCGAGTCAGCATTTTGCCGAACTGGCGGCGAAATTTGGCTTGCCCGAATATACACGCATCGATCAACCAGCGACGCTCGAACAGAAGTCGATCCTCAAGAAACTCTCTCCCGAGGATGTACAGGCCACGACATTGGCTGGCGATCTCATCACGCAGCGTTTGACTTCCGCACCTGGTAATCATGCTGCGATCGGTGGCCTGAAAGTCGCGACTGATTTCGGCTGGTTTGCCGCCCGCCCATCCGGTACAGAGAACGTCTACAAGATTTACGCCGAGAGCTTTCGCGACAAGCAACATCTCGATCGAATTGTCAGCGAAGCCCGCGAGATTGTCTCGGCTGCCTTGGCCAAGGCATAAAACGTGGGCACTTGTCATTCGTGACGAGTTGTAAGTTCGATGGATTCGAATCAGCCCTGCCAGTCAGATATCACATGGACAGTTCAATCCGTCTGGTGAATGGGCACTGTCTAATAAGTTTTTGAGGAACTACTGATTCATGGATCGTGCGAGTGGTGTGCTGCTGCATCCGACATCATTTCCCAGTCGTTTTGGTACGGGAGATCTCGGTCATGAGGCCTATCAGTTTGTCGATTGGCTGGCTGCTGCCGGCCAATCGTACTGGCAGGTCCTCCCACTGAATCCTGTCGATGCCGGTTATTCTCCTTATCAAAGTCCCTCTTCGTTTGCTGGCAATCCGCTGCTCATCAGCCTGGAAAAGCTGGTTGACGACGAACTTCTCACGCGAGAGGAACTCGATCAGGCAGCGATTGCCGGCGCCGATGGGAGTGGCAGTGCCAGCTTTGAACTGGCCTTCGAGCGGAAAATGCCATTGCTGCACCGCGCTGCGGAACGGTTTCATCAGCTTCATGAAGACCACGAACTTCGAGTGGCATTTCGAACATTCTGCAGTGCGCAAGCAGGCTGGCTCGATCAGATGGCCTTGTTTGAAGCCCTGAAAGGTGCCAATGCAGGCCGCCCCTGGACGACCTGGACACATCTCGTCGATCATTGGCATTACCCTGGGCCCGAAGCCATCACGGTTCTTCAAGAGCCCATCTTCGTGGCCAAGTTCCAGCAGTTCATGTTCTTCAGGCAGTGGAACGAATTGCGTGCCTATGCCCGAAATAGAGGCATTCTCATCATTGGCGATGTCCCAATTTATGTCGCTCACGACAGTGCCGACGTCTGGTCGAATCGTCGCTTCTTTCAACTCAACGAAGCCGGGCAGGCTCTGCAGGTCGCGGGCGTACCTCCGGACTACTTCTCGGCCACTGGTCAACTCTGGAACAACCCGGTCTACGATTGGCGAGCACTTGAAGAAGACGAGTACCGCTGGTGGGCCAGGCGATTACAAGCCGTTATGGAAGCGGTCGATCTGGTACGGCTGGATCATTTCCGAGGGTTTGAAGCCTATTGGTCAGTTCCCGCAGGCCATGAGACGGCCGAGCAGGGTACATGGGTCCCCGGGCCGGGGCATCGCCTGTTTAATGCTCTCAAGTCGCAACTGCGAATACCCGAAGGGATGACACGCCTCCCGATTATTGCGGAAGATCTCGGCACCATTACTGCTGAGGTTGATGAACTGCGCCTTGCCTATGGTTTACCAGGGATGAAGGTGCTCCAGTTCATGATTGCCGAGAACGATCCTTTCCAGCCTCAAGAATTTCCTCCCGAATCGATTTGCTACACAGGGACTCACGATAACGACACCACGGTCGGTTGGTTCCAGTCACACGTGGCGCCCTTTGCCGATCGCTTCGATCGCCTGCGTCAACGAATCGAATTCTCGAGTGAAGACATTGCGTGGGATCTGATTGCCGTGGCCTGGAAGAGCCGGTCGAATATCGCAATTGCACCCCTTCAAGATCTCCTTTCTCTCCCGGCTGCGGCCCGCATGAATACTCCAGGAACTTTTGGCGCTTCAGCTCGTAACTGGATCTGGCAATACGAACCCGGTGTGCTTACAAAAGACCTTGCTGATCGTTTGCATCGACTGACTATGGCCAATCATCGTTTCCTTGGAGATCGCCCGCCACAATTCTAGGTTCTTCAGCTAGGATTCTTGTTGGCAAATATCTTGACAAGCTGTCTCCTCGATCCAAGGAAGTCCCATGAGTTCACTGCCGATCCATCCTTTTGATCTCGCACCTTCTGGCGACCTCGCTGCCAGAACCGCCGCCGAGAAGCAGGAAGCGAACCATGTTCACGCATCGGTTTGTTCCCCAGGTTGCCCGGTTTGCGGTGGTCAACTGATAGAAATCCGGCATAAACTCATTTGCTCGCAATGTCATGCGATCTGCGAAACCTGTTGTGAAGGAGGGCGCGGCTGAGGTTCTTTTTTCCCACAGCCATTGAGGATCGTCCCATCAGCCTATTTGAGTATTCTGTTGCTGAATGTGGGCACATCAATCATTTCGGAACATTCAGGAAATGGAACTTCGCGAGTTTGCGGAACAGGTACTGAAGTCACCTTCGTGCATGCAGAAAATTCAGCCCGTTCGGGAACAATTGACCGATCAGGCTCCTGGCATGGCCGAAAAACTCACACTTCCCGCTCGCGAAGAGAAGCTCACTTTCGGTGCCCGGAGGACGGCACCACCCATGCCGGCCATTCCTCGATTTTCTGAACCTGCTCAACGTGCAATTGCCCATCACATTATGGCCAATCATGAATTGCAGGCACTCGAAGTCATGGCGTGGGTATTGCTCGCATTTCCCGAGGCACCTACTGAGTTTCGTCTGGGGCTGGCGGAAGTCATGAAAGACGAACAGCGGCACACCCGCATGCACATGGAACGCTGTAAAGCTCTCGGGATCGAGTTTGGATCGCTACCCGTCAACTCGTACATCTGGCGGCAGGCCATGACCTTCACATCCGTGATGGATTACCTGGCTGGACTTCCTTTGACATTCGAAGGCTGCAATCTCGATCACAGTCTGGAACTCGAAGACGTTTTTCAATCGGTTGGTGATCTCAAAAGTGCAGCCATCATGCGCCGCATTCACGAAGACGAAATCGAGCACGTGCGTTTTGGCCTCGAATGGCTCCGCAGACTCAAGCCACCCACAATGACCGATTGGGAAGCGTATGAAACGCATCTGCACTTTCCCATGAGGCCGTCCAAATCGGTCGGTCACCAACTCGATGAGGCTTCAAGATACAAAACAGGGATGGATGAAGAATTCGTATCGAGGCTCAAAGCCACTCATACAGGGTCGATTCGAAAGTAAAGCCTTCCAAGCCTTGAGAGCCCCTGTGTGCCATGTGCATGCTCACTTAGCTCGCGTCCTCCGCGATCCGCGATGAGGCTTTCAATTGACGATTCGTTTCAGCATCGAGCTTCATGCAAAACATCATGATCTCATGGTGCTTGTCGCTGATTTCACTGGCTGAGAAGGGGCGTTTTGAGACATTTTCACTCCTTTGCAAATTGCGTTTGCTTACTCAGGTAGCCAGAATCACATCATTTAACTCTGATTTGAAGTCGGCATCAGACATTTGAATGAATTGCCGACCTTTGACAACAATCCTCGCTGATGTGAAATCTTTGAAAGACCATTCATGAGCCATGACCCGCTGGCTGCATCTCAGGCCAATTCGGATTCGTCTCGATCGCAAGACTGGGGCAAGTGGATGGCTTTGACAGCCGCACTCCTGGGATGGATGTTCGACGGCGCTGAAATGGGTGTCTTTTCGATGGTGGGCCGCCGGGCGGTTCAGGATCTGTTGGGCATCCCGCTCATTGCCACCAAAGAACAGGAGGCGTTGATTGGCCCTGTTTTCGGAATGATCATCGCCGTCTTTCTCGTGGGAGCAGCGACTGGTGGTGTGCTGTTTGGCTGGCTGGGTGATCGCGTCGGACGAGTGCGTGCCATGAGTCTTTCGGTGCTCACGTATGCCATTTTCACAGGACTTTGTGGTTTCGCCCAGACTCCCTTGCAACTGGGGGTGTTGAGGTTTATTGCAGCACTGGGGATGGGTGGCGAATGGTCGCTGGGGGTCGCACTCGTCATGGAAGTCTGGCCCAATCGTTCGCGGGCACTCATGGCGGGGCTCATTGGTGCTGCTGCCAATGCGGGCTATTTTCTTGTTGGTATTGTCGGAATTCTGCTCACCCAGGTGATTAAGTCGCTGGAGAGCGGCCTGTTGTGGGCGGGCTTACCGGAAGCGACCGTCCAGATGCTGGTGGCCTATGATGGTTGGCGGATCATGATGATGCTCGGCACATTACCCGCTGTCCTGACATTCTTCTTTCGCATCTTTGTCCCTGAATCTGAACGCTGGCTGGAGGAGAAAGCTGGTGGCAGTACGGCCTCCATGTCCTCTGTGGATCTATGGGGAGTTCTCATCGGCACTGCCGGCCCGGCACTCGTGATTGCCATGTGTGTTATGCCGGGAATCATCATGCCGCTCCGGATTCTCGGGATCGTAGCGGGTGTGGTGATTGCTGCAGGGGGCTTTCTGTTCCCTGCGATTCGGTTTGTGCAGCGGGATCGTGCTTTAGGGCGAGTCCCACTGTTGCAGTTTCCGATTCAACGAATGCTCCTGGGTGCTGGCCTGAGTGGAGTGGCACTCCTGGGTACCTGGGGCTCCACACAATGGGCCATGGCCTGGGCCGGTCAACTGACACAAGGGATTGATCGCACTGATCTGGGTCTGTTGTGGCAGCATCCCAAAGAGTACACCCAACTCACCACCTCGACCGGAGCGATTGTGGGGACCATTCTGGCCGCTTACTTTGGCAATCTGCTGGGGCGACGTGTGAGCTATTTTACACTTTGTATTTTGTCGCTGTTCTCCGTCCTGGGTTTCTACCAATTGCAAAACCAGTATGGCCCAATGTTTCTGTTCACCTCATTTATTCTCGGAGTGATGACGGCGTCCTTCTATGGCTGGCTCCCCCTCTATCTGCCGGAACTTTTCTCGACGAGGCTGCGTGCGACAGGCCAGGGTTTTGCTTTCAATTTCGGGCGTGTCATCGCTGCCATTGGAGCTCTCCAGATCGGTTCATTGCTGGCACTCCTTAAGGACGTGCAGACTCTTGCGGGTGTTCAAGGAGGATATGCCGTCGCGTGCAGTGTCATCTGTCTGGTCTACATCGCAGGTGCGATCCTGATCTGGTTCGCTCCCGAAACCAATGGAAAAGGACTTCCTGAGTAGCCTGAATGGTGCGGGTTGAATGTCTTTTTGCGATTCCTTCGTCGCAGGTGGCATCATTTCCGAGAATTGTCGTCCAGACTGACAAATGAAAAAAAGTTCGCGTCTGCTGCTGATTCCGGCGTAACCAACCCCAATGACGGCACAAATGTGTTGTAGAGTCACCTATCGAAGAATGATGGCTCTGTTCATGTTCTGAAACATTGGTAACCAATCGGTCTGATTCCTTTCATTTCCCACAGTTTTGTTATTGTAGACATTCACTCGGCCATCTCAGTTGTGAAGCCAGAGAATCTGGAATGCATCGCGAGAAACGTGAGTGTTTCGAGTGAGAAATCCCATCCGGTTGACTAAGAAATCGAAATTCACACGCGACCCCGGTTCTTTGAAGCGGAATATAACAAAGCAGTTTTTATGAACCTTGCCACATGCTGGACATTACTGCTTTCTGGAATTCGAACTCCTCACCACCATGAGTCGTCTTGGCGTCTTTGCTGCGGTATGGTTGGCTTACTGCTGTTGGCAGATCGATGTCTTGATGTTGCGGGTCAGCGGCTCGCAATTGCTCAGGACGGAGCGAATCAAGTCAGCTCCAGCAAGCCGATCCCCGGTTGGGAAGTGACTCCAGAGAGCGAAGCAGCACTTCAGAAAGGGTTGGCCTGGCTCGCTCGAAATCAGGGGACCGAAGGAAACTGGGAGTCGGAAGATCTTGGTCTCGTGGGTCTCGGCGGTCTCTCGTTTCTAGCGGCAGGTCACCTGCCACAGCGGGGGCGGTATGGGGATACCGTTGATCGCGCATTCAAATATGTGCTCAAAAAAGCCAAACCTTCGGGGCTTCTCAATTCCGCCGATGCCCAACGCGATATGTACAACCACGGGCTCGCTGCTTTTGTGCTTGGGCAGGCCTACGGCATGACTGGCGACCCGCAAATTGGCCGCGTGCTCGATAAGTCTTTAAGGCTGATATCGAATACCCAGTGCGAAGACGGGGGATGGGATTATCGCGCCAAAAGGCAGCAGCATGGCCATGATCTGAGTCTTGTCGTGATGCAGGCCAAGGCACTTCGAAGTGCTGTCGATAGTGGTTTCGAAGTGCGGAACGATGTCGTTCGCCTTGCGATACAGAGTGTGCGAGATCATTACAAAGCCGAAAATGGTGCTCGTGGCTTTGATGAAAAAGCTCAGGAAGGGCCTGGTCAGTTCACTTACGATGGGAATCGCACCACGCTCGCGATGGCTGCTTGTGGAGTTGTTTGTCTACAGGAGTTTGGCCAATACGACGACTGGCGGATTGCCAAGAACATGGAACAGATTTCGAAAGAAGTCAGCCGCATTCGCCCCAATCGTGGTAGTGGTGAAGTCCCTTTTGATGCTTACACGCTCTACTACGTCGGACAGGCGATTTATCAGACAGGTGGAGCCGACTGGCAGAAGAATTATCCTGCACTTCGAGATTATCTCGTCGCTTCCCAGGTCAAGCGTCCGGAGAATCCCGGTGAAGATGGCAGTTGGCGCGATACCCGCTGGGTGCATGGCAAGCAGGGGCAACTCTATGGGACAGCCGTCGCCTGCTTTATTCTGGCAATGCCCAATCGATATCTCCCGATTCTCCAGGAAGGGAAGATCGAAGGTTTGAAAGATCAGTTATCCGGGCCACCTGCGGCGAACAAACCTCGTTAGAACCCGCGACGATTGCAGAATTTCTCTCTGAATGGATTGGTACTCGACCAAGGCAAGCAGTTTTTCACATGTTCGGTTTTGATGCCTACAGTTTCGCAATCGCTGGTCTGGTCGCTGCTGCGTCGCCATTGCTGATTCATTTGTTCAATCGCCGTCGATTTCGACAGGTCGAGTGGGCAGCTATGGATTTTCTCCGCAAGGCGATCGAGCGGCAGAAAAGAATTCTGCATTTACGAGACTGGCTGCTGCTGATTCTGCGGATGAGTGCCTTGATCTGCCTCGGTCTTGCTTTGGCCAGGCCCTGGATATCTGGCGGTTCTGCCTGGATGACGAGTTTATTCGTTGTGGCTGGTCTCGTTGGGATGGCAGGCATGGCCGCCATGGCGATCAATCAGGGATTCAAGGCCCGCGCCATTGCTGCCACCGTCAGTTTGTTTTCGTTGGTCGCAATCTGCGGGTTATGGTGGAGCCTGGGAGCCGGGAACACAGGGGGCGCTGGTCTCGCCAGCTCACTGAATCCTGTGCATGCCATCCTGATACTCGATAACAGTCGGAGTATGGGAGCGGGTGTCATCAGTGGAACACGCTGGGATGCTGCCCGAAAATCGTCATTGGAGTTTTTGAGCAGTTTACCACCCGGAAGCCGTGCGACAGTCCTGCCACTAGCGGGAAGCTCTGACTCCTGGCCGACAGATCCTTTTCGCTCGATGGATGATGCCCGGCAGGCGATTGAGCAGATTCGAGTGGCCGATACGATTGGCTCACCACGTTTAGCTGCCGAACTCGCCTTAGAAGCGAGTCGAACTTCAACGGATCTGCCCGTCAAGCGGGTGGTGATCTTTTCCGATCTGCAAGGGGCTCTCTGGAAAGATGCTTCACTCAAGGAGCGTTTTGAAGAGTTAGCTGATGTGCAGATTGTTCCCTGTGGAACTGCCGATTCTGGAAATGTGCATATTTCCAGCCTGGCGGTTGAAGATGGCTTGATCAGTGTCGAGACACCGGCCCGGATCATCGCTCGAATTGAAGCGGGTGCCGATCAAACTCCCACAACGGTGTATGCCCGCTTGCTAGCCGACCGGACTGAGGTTGCCAATCAGGTCATTCCTCTATTGCCCAATCAGCAATACGAGGCTGAATTCTTCTGGAGTTACGATGGCCAGGTCGATCCAGAGCGTCCGCAATGGGTCGAATTAACACTGGAAATCTCTTCCGAAACTCCTGAAGCCGATCTACTCCTGGCAGACAATCGTCGTACGATTCTGGCTCCCGTGCTGACAGCCGTCCCGATTGTGTTTGTCGATCAATGGGGTGAACAGGCCAATGCGGCCAAAGGACAAATTGGCGAGACCGAGGCTTTACAGCATCTGCTGGCCCCCAGGTCAACTTCGGAGTTTGCACATCGTCCACTTTATCAGGTCATCCGCCGGCGTATCGATGAGCTTGATCAGGAAACTCTCGCTCAGGCTCGTTGTGTCGTGATCGCCGGGATTGAACGACCCGGTGTCGCAACACAATTACTGCTCGAATATGTCCGCCAGGGTGGCCCTCTTTTGATTTGTGCCGGCGGTGAATTCGATCCCCGTGGCTGGATGGAGGATGCCTGGCTGGATGGTGAAGGTCTGTTGCCCCTCCCTCTGGAAACTGAGTTTCTTGGAACGACGCCTGAAGAATCACCCAGCCAGCTCTCGCCATTTGCAATCACCTCAGAATCATTGAACAGCGAGTTGTTTCAGGTTGAGGGCGAAGACCCTCAAGCCATCAAATCGCTCTTTGAATCGGTTCTGTTTTTTAAAGCCGTTAAGGCCAATGCCAGTCAAGAGTCGATCGATGCCATCCTGCAGTCTGTCCAACAGCGATTGGCGTTCAAGGCCGGCCTTGGGAGTGGATCATCCGCCGATCAGCAGTCTCGCTTGCCTGCTGCGCAAACTGTGAACTGGTGGAACTGGAGAGCACCCATCACTCCACTTCGCCAGGAGCTTCAGCAGCTGGCGGAGTTAAAACGGACGGAACACGATCAATTCCAGCAGAAGTCGACGGATCTGACACAACCGTCCGAACCACAATCTCGCAACCTGTTGGCATCACCTCAGCAATTTAAAACACAAATCGATGAGCGGCTTTCTCAGTTGGCTCGGCGGGAAACGCCTCAGGTTCTCGCCAGGTACTCAACGGATAACTTGCCTTTTCTCATTGAGCGGCAAGTCGAAGATGGGCGCGTCCTCTTTTGCACCAGCGGCATTACCAGCGACTGGAACCTCATACGCCTCTCACCAGCGATGTTCATGTATCATCGACTGCTCACACAGATGGCGTCTCAATCCTTGCCACAAAGAAACTTTGAAGCTGGCTCACGCATCCAGTGGTTAGCTCCCACGACCAGCGATTCTCTGCTTCTCAAACGGCCCGAAGGATCTGTCAATGTCGTCTCCGTGGAAGCCTTGAGTTCCGATGTCTATGGCTACATCGTTCGACGGCCAGTCATGTCGGGGCTCTATGAATTTCAGTCACAAGGAAGTGATGCTTCTGCAAATCCTGCTCGTGATGAGAGCACTCCTGGCGATGATTCTCAAACGGGTAATCAATCGACCGCATCCGGGACTGAAAAGCGTGCCATTTATTCTGTCGCTGTCAGTGCCCCTGCGATCGAATCCAGTCTCGAAACCTTACCTACAGATGAACTTGCTGAGCTGGTTTCATCAACACATGTCCGTGTTCTTGCCGCAGGTGAAAAACCTTTGCTGACTGGTGGCAGCAATCGTGGCCAGAGCTTATGGCAACTGGCGATTGGATTGATGATCGCGTCTTTGCTCCTCGAAATGTTTGTTGCTTCGCGGCGAACGTTCTCCGGCAGGAAAGGAGCACAGCCATGATGAAGTGGTTGGGACAGCTTCTGGGGATCGATAATCTGAACGAACTTTCCGGCGGAAGGATCTCTTTCGCAGCTCCCTGGGTGCAGGACAATGGCTGGCTGCTCATGGTCCTGCTGGCTGCCGTTGCCATGCTGAGTGGTCTCTATTATCTCTGTTTTCAGGGTGGGCAGTGGTCGAAAACCAGAGGTTTATTGGCAGCGTTTCGTGCTCTCGTCCTGGCATTGCTGGTGCTCATTCTTGCAGAGCCGATTTTAGAACTGAAGTTTATCAGTTACCCCAAACCATGGCTCTGGGTGCTGCTGGATGGCAGTGAAAGCATGGAAATTGCTGACGAAAATGAGGTGGAACCAGATCCTTCCGTCAACCAAGCCTCAGGCGCCGGTGACGCCTCTCCCTCTTCGCCTCAGCCACTATTATCTCGATCTGAACGAGTCCGCCAGGCCTTGGAGAAGGATGGAGGAAAGGCTGTTCAGGAACTGGCTGAGAAGTTTCGTATTCGACTCTTTTCCATGGTCGATCAACAGGGTGTTCGTGTCCTGTCTGCGGAAAAGAAAGACTCAACTCCCGTCCAGAACTCCATGGCTCTCGCTGGCCTTCTGGGTTCAGGCGAAAGCGACGAACAGGACTCTGTCAACCACCTCTTGAATTCACTCAAGTTGTGGGAAACCAAAGGCGAGGTTTCTGCTCATGGAGCAGCGATTGACGATCTGGCGAGGAGATATTCGACCGATCATCTGGCGGGGCTGGTCGTCGTCAGTGACTTTGATCAGAACTCTGGCCCGAATGCCGTTTCCAGTGCCAGACGGCTCAATGTTCCTGTCTATGCCGTGGGTGTCGGGCCAACTTCAGCGAGAGATCTTTCTGTCGATTTGCTCGTTCCTCCGACGATGAAAAAGGCAGAAACGTCGACGGTCGTTGTGACAGTCAGGCAACGCGAAAACCAGGGTGAAACGGTTCAAGTGAAGTTGAGTGTGCAGCCTGCCAGTGGCGAAACTCCTCCGAGTTTGATCGGGTCACAACAGATTCGCCTTTCTTCGGCGAGTCTCCCCGTGGAGTTTCCTTACTTGCCCGATCAGGCGGGACGAATGGTCTTCGTTGCAGAAGTCGAGGCAATCCCTGGTGAAACTGTTGTCGAAAACAATCGAGTCACGAAAGACGTCAACGTTATCGATGATTTCCTTAGACTGCTGTTTGTCGAGTATGAACCCACGTGGGAGTGGCGGTTTATCAAGGAGGTCTTCCATCGAGACCGTCTCGTGGGGATGCGGGGATTTCGTACTTATCTTCGCTCGGCTGATCCTGTCGTTCGCGAGACCAATGATCTCTTTCTTCCTTCGCTCACTCTTCCTCGAAATGAGTTCTTTCAAACGGATGTGATTTTTCTCGGTGATATGCCGGCAGCCTCGCTGACCAGTCGCTTCTGCGAATTGACACGAGAATTTGTAGGTCAATTTGGAGGTGGTCTGGTCGTGATGGCCGGGCCTCGCTTTGGTCCGGGCGAACTGGCTCAAACACCCTTGGCCGACATGCTCC
Source organism: Planctopirus limnophila DSM 3776 (assembly GCF_000092105.1). Lineage (NCBI taxonomy): Bacteria > Pseudomonadati > Planctomycetota > Planctomycetia > Planctomycetales > Planctomycetaceae > Planctopirus > Planctopirus limnophila. Next base: position 1,811,980 of record NC_014148.1, read on the forward strand.
CCGTGGTCGTCGATCCCGATGGCCGTCTCGATGATCGCGAGGAGTTCGCGATGAAACTGACACCACTGGCCAGTCAGTTCGACTTCATGCGATTAGGACAAACGGCCGAAGAAGATCGCCGGGCGTGGGCAAATCTGGGAAAAGTGCCCTGGTATCAGCCTGTTCTGAGAGTCGAACCACGCTCGACAACGGTTTTGGCAGAACACCCCACGGCCCTGTGTGCGGATGGAAAGACCCATCAGCCTTTAATCGCTATTCGCAAATATGGCCGGGGCGAAGTGATTTACATTGCCCATAACGAAATGTGGCGGCTGCGCCGTCTCTATGGTGAGTCTTATTACCGCCAATTCTGGGGACAGCTCATTCACCGTTTAGGGCTGAGTCATGCTGTCGGTAACCAGAAACGATTCGTCGTGCGGACAGATAAATCCCGTTATCGCGCCGATGAAAAGATTGTTGTGACTGTCGAAGCCTACGATCAGAACTTCAATCCTCTTGGGGCAGATCAGATCCCTGATGGTCGATTGAGTTCCGAGTTGAGTAATCTGGAAACGCCCGGGCTGGAGCCTCAGCAGCTATTGATCCCAGCCTTGAAGCCAGGTGTCTTTGAAACGAGGCTGCAGGTCACACAAGGGGGAGAACATCAGTTAACGATCTTCGATCCCATTGAAAAACAATCAGTTTCGACCTCATTTCATGTGGCTTCTTCATCTGCCGAAAGACGTTCAGCCGTCAGGAACAGCGCACTCCAGATCTCTCTGGCGACAGAAACCGGTGGCAAAGCCTGCGAATTGAATGAACTCGATCAGCTGGCTCAAGAAATCAGAGCGCCGCAATTCCAGGCTCAACAGGTTGTGATTCTTCCGATCTGGGCTACCTGGCTTTGCCTTGGCTTGATTGTCACGTTACTCAGCCTCGAATGGGCCATTAGAAAAGGAGTGAACCTGCCATGAGTTCAACTCCCTTTCCCCATCCCGGCGACGATTCGATCCTCGAATTGAATCCGTCGATGTCCGTCAGAAATTCTGCAACACCACTTAGTTTGCTGACGAACGAACTCCGTCGTTTGCAGAGCCGGAAGTGGCTTCGCAGCGGTCTGCGCTCCACGTTATATCTCGTCACTTTGGCAGGAGTGGTGGGCCTGCTTCTCTTTGCTGTGGATTATTCCTTCCGCTTGTCGTTGGTTGCCAGACTTGTCTCAGGTCTGGTGGTGGCCACACTTCTTCTTACGCTGATGATTCGCTACGTCATTCCTGCGTGGAGGAACTGGGAAGATCTCGAATCTCTGGCATTGCAGGTGGAAAAGCAGCACGAGATCGAAAGTGATCTGGTCGCTGCTCTGCAATTTGCTAACCCCACTCAGCGGCGTTATGGCTCACGAGAACTGGCGCGAGCTGTCGTCGAGTATGTCGATGAGTTTACTCCTTCACTGAATGTCTTTGACGGATTTTCGTGGCAACCTCTTCGAAACAGTTTATTGGCAACTGTATGTGGACTCCTGATCTGGAGCGGACTGGCAGTCTTCGCTCCTCAGGCAACGAGAGTCTTTTTCAGTCGTCTCCTGTTAAGTCATGAGAGCTATCCGACTCGCACACAGATCGAATGGATTCGCGTTAATGGGAAAACGGCTGATCAACAAGGCCTCTTCCGTATTGTGGAAGGGGAACCACTTGCCATCGAAGTGCAGACTTCCGGTGAAGATCCGCATATCGCTAGCTGGGAGATGCAGGCTGCTCCTGGTGAATCCCTGATCGTTGAACTCAAAGCGGATGGTCTGAAGAATCACCAGCCTGCTGATGCCAAGGCTTCCCTAAGCCAAAGTGCTGATCATAAGCTGAAATCTTATGGCGCCGTCATTCCTGAACTTCGACAATCGGTTCGAGGGATCGTTCGTGCCGGAGATGCCCAGAGCCAGCCATTGATAATCGACTTGATCATGCGCCCCGTCGTCGAGGTTTCGGTTCTTGTCGAACAACCAGAATATACCCGTCTCAGAGAAGGCAATCGTCCACCAGCGCGAGGGCAGCTGCAGGTTTCTGTCCTCGAAGGCTCAAAAGTGGCACTCGACATTTCTTCAGTTAAGGCCTTACGCAAAGTGACGATGACGATCAATGGGCAACCTTTTGATCTTTCACCCGTCGATAAGAACTCTTCGAAAGTCACCTCACAGTCTCAGGTGTCGAGTTCCTCAAGTTCACTACCAACAGGGTTTACGCACTGGATGACAGATCCGGGTTCACCCCTGGATACTCTGAAAGAAAATCTGACCTTTCAGCTGGATGTCGAAGATCTTGATGGTTTGAAACTGGCCGAACCTGTGACGGGAATGCTGCGGATCAAACTCGATAAACCACCGCGTGTCGCTGCAGTGGCGATCAGCAAGCTGATTCTTCCGCAGGCGTCTCCCGTCATCACCTGGGGGGCGACTGATGATTACGCTCTCAAAACTGTCTCACTTCACGTGACGGCCACCACGGAATCTGGTCAACAACGCGCGATCAAACAGCCTGTCCTTCTGAAAGATCAGAGTTCTTTGCAAAGAGGGCAGACCGCTCTCGATCTCAGTAGCCTCGGACTGGCCAAAGGTGACGAAGTGCGTGTTATCGTCGAAGCTGAAGACGAGCGGGGAAATCTCCCTTCACAGGTTGGACGCAGTGAGCCACTTACATTTCAGGTCACTGATCAAAGTGGCATTCTCGCCGGATTACTCGAAACCGATCAGCAGTCAGCCAGACAACTCGATGCCATTATCCAGCGCGAACTGGGAATTGGAGGTACCAAGTGAACGAGTCGAAGTCACTGTTCAATCGCGTCTTTGTTCGTCATGGCTTGAGCCTCTTGCTGGTTGTGGCCAGTAATGGGGTCGTCGCTGACTGGTTTACAGCCCCGGCTCTAGCTGCTCCCCCTTCGATCGACGGCGCGATGCTGCGGCGAAAGCAGGATGATCAGCAGCGTGCCCGTGCCATGGCACGCGACCTGTTAACCAGCGTCCTGGATGTGCAACTTCGACAACTCGAAGAAAACGGCCTTACGGAAATTTCGGTCTATCGCGACATCAAGGTGATGCACAGCAACATCGGTAATCTTGTCGATACCGAGATGGCACAGGTCGTTCAGCAATTGGCAGACGCTCAGGATCTAAATTCCGAAGAACGGGAAGCCAGCTTTATCGAAGCCCGGCAAACCATTCGCAACATCGTGATCCGTCTCTCGGCCGAGCGGCAGAATCTTCTTCGCAGGCTCAAATCGGCGGAACTGGCCGAGCAGGTCAAGCGGTTGATCAAACATCAGACCACAGTGCAGGAACAGACCGTTCGTATTCCTGAAGAATCGAAAACTCTCCAGGAAAGCCTGGCGATTCGTACTCGTGAGGATCAGCGGGATGTGGGTGGTCTTTTTGTGCAACTTGTGGGGACACTTTCAGATGTCCGCAATTGGGGGGGCACAATTGGCGAGGGCGCAACTGCTGGAATTGCGCTATTGTCAGAAAAGCAGGTGGGCAAACATCTCGATCAGGCCGAAAAGAGTCTTCGCGATGCAGATTATGAAGTCGCCAGTCATCAGCAGGTTCTGGTCATTGCAGGGCTGCAGGATTTGTTGCGTGTGATCGAACGAACTCAAGGGCTTCTCGACTCCCGCGAACAACAGACGATTGAAAAAGTCAGAGAGCTGCTGGCAGCCGAAAAGGCTTTGCGGGATCAGGTTGCTCAACTTGATCAAGGCGAGCCAGTTCCCGAAGAAATCGTCAATCAGCAATCAGCTTTGCAGCAGAAGGTGGCAGCGCTTTCGAGCGAGATCACCGGAACTCGTACGGCCCAGGAGCACGTCGAAGCAGCTGCACAGGCCGCTTTTGAGGCCACAGCCAAGCTGCTGGAAAATGAGACAAACTCTGCACTCGCTTCGCAGAACTCCGTGATTGGACGACTGTCGGCACTTGAAGCCGAATTGACTCGTCAAGCCGCCAGTTCAACGACCGATCAGGCGGCAGCCGAATTGAAAGCCGATGTCGCCCGGCTCGAACAGGCCGAGAAGCTGATTTCTGAAGCGGCAACACGAATTGACACAGCCTTGGAAAAGGTCGCGGAAGCTCCTTCTGCAACTCCCGAAAGTGCAGTGGAAGCAGCAGCCCAGGCGAAAGAAAAAACACAGCAGGCCAAGGAAATCGGTCAGTTACCTGCGAATGTTGATGCCGCCATCGAAATGGCTGCTGAAACCACAGCTGCAGCCGCCAAACCAGCGGACGAGCTCAACGCCGAAGAACTCACTGAAGCCAAAAGTGCTCTGGAGTTAGCACAGGCGACCATCAAGCGGGAAAAGTCGGCCGCCGAGAGAAAAGCTTCTGCCCTGGAAATCGGAGAACTCGCCCGCGCTGCCGAGATTCTGGAACGGGCGGCCTCAGAAGAACGGGCTATTGCAGCGAAAGCACAAGATCTGGCAAAGACTCCTCCAGCTCAGCCAGCGCAGGCTGCAACAGAACTGGCCGAACGAGCGAAAGATGTGGCCGATGTCGCCAAGTTGATTGAGAAATCAACACAAGAGGCCGATGTCGCTTCCCAAGCGGCACTCATGCAAGCTCAGGCTGCTGCTCAGAAGTCGACTGAGGCATTCGAGGAGGCTAAGAATCAAAGCTCCAACGATCCTTCCAGTAAAGAATCACTTGAGAAAGCGGGACAGGCCGCTGAAAACGCTGCACAAGAACTGGCAGAAGCGGCGAACGCCTTACGAGATGACGTACAGAAAAAGGCAGAAGCTCTCGCGAAATTGAGTGAACAGGCCGCTGATGAAGCTGCTCAGGTAAAAGCCGCTGCTGAAGAGGTTCTCGCTCAGGAGATGGAAGCTCGTTCCAATCTTGTTGAGCAGATTGCTCAGGCTCAGGAACTGCTCAGCGATGCCGTTGAAGCTCAGTTGAAGGCCAGTGGTTCGAAAGAAGCTGCCACAGCCAGTGCCGTCGAACGGGAATTGAATCAACTTTCGCAAGCCATGCAGAAAGCCAGCGAGGCTAATCCCGCGACTAAGGAAACTTCCAGATCAGGATCTGAGACTGCTCCCGCTCTCTCCGCGGCAGAGCGCGTCGAACAAGCTGCCAGACAGCAGGAAATTGCTGATCAACTCAAGGCGGCAGCCAGTCGTGTCGCGAAAGAACTTCCGATGGAAACTGGTCTGCAGGAACAACTCTCTCAGGCTGCTTCCAATGCGGAATCTGCGGCACAGGCCTTGGCATCATCGAAAGCGACACAGGCCGCTGAAGCACAGCAGAAAGCCAGCCAACAGATGCAGCAGGCTCAAGAGACCGCTCGTCAGAAGGCACAAGCCTCTCGCGATCAGGCAGCTGAAAATCAAGCCGCTAAAAATCCACCAGCGAACACTGGCAACGTTCAGGATCAGCAAGTGGCGAATCGTGCTATTGAGGCTTCGCAAAAGGCCGTGCAAAAAGCCGCCAATTCAGGCGAAAAAATGAACGCTGCACCCCAGGCGGCATTGCAGGAACTGCAAGAAGCGAAGACTGCTGGAGAGAAAGCCGCCAGTCAGCTTGAAGAGGGAGATCAAACAACGGCTTCCCAGAATCAGCAGGAAGCCTTAGCTGCACTGCAAGCAGCTCAAAGTTCGTTGAAGCAGGCGCTCAAACAGGCTATGGCCGAACAGGCCAGTCAACTGGCCAGGACAGCCGATCAGGCGGGTGAACTGGTTGCCAAAGCTGCTGAAATCGATGAAGCGGCTGCAGCAGCATTGGCACACGCTGCGAATGAAGGTGACGACGTTGCTTCACAAGCTTCGCGTCAAGGCATGGCCTCAAAGGGAGAAAGCCCAGAGGCACAGACTCAGGGTACTGATAACGCCAACCTGCCCCAGAAATCTGCTCAAACAGCTTCTACGGACACCTCTCAACCGGGTGGCAATTCATCGCCATCCAATCCATCAAACAGCGACAGCGCGCAGGCAGCCAACTCATCAAAAGCGGATCAGGAGGCTGCAGGAACATCACAAGCCCAGGCCAGTTCGACGAAAGCAGCAATGCCTCAGGCAGCAACTGGAAATTCGCCTTCATCAACCGATTCCAAAGCTTTGGCACAAACACGGGATCAGGTAGAAACCGACCTCGCGAGAGCTGCTGCGAATCTGGCTGCGGCTGAGCAGAAGCTCAGGCAGGAAGCCGCCATTGCTCAGGCCATTGCCGACCAGTCCAAAGCCCAACAGGCGGCTGCCCAGCAGATCAATGATCAGCGGGAAATGGCCCAACAGGCGGCAGAGAACGGTTCTGCTGCACCCGGTATGAACGCGGCTGAATTGGCCAAAGCCACTCAAAAATTTGCCCAGGCACAGCGGGCCACTGGTCAAGCAGTCTCTCGCTTATCTGGACAGCAGGCAGTCGGGAATTCGGCACTTAAGGAAGCTTTGAAATCAGCGGGAGAACTTGCTGGCGAACTTTCGAATCAGCCATCCTCTCCTTCGGACAATTCACCGGCTGGTCAACCTGCCGATGCAGGCAACGCTCAAGCTTCTGCCAGTGAGAACAATAGTCCCGCTGGCCAAACTCCAGGTCAAAGTACCGGGAAAGCCAGCCCGGCTCAATCACAGGGGGCTCCCGGAAAAGGTTCCGAGAAATCTTCAACCGAGGGTGCTTATCCGAATGATCTGGGAAGTGATTTCGTACCTTCTTCGCCCGAAATCACCGCCCGTATGATGGCGGGGAGTGCAGCCCAGGAGGCTTTGAATGCCGCTCTCGCCGATCTGGCAGCTTCTGAAACGGGAGCGATGAACGACAGCCAGAGTGCTCTGGCTGAAGCGACGGGAGATGCTCCGGGAACTCCCAGCCCTGAATCGGCAGCTATGTCAAATCAAGCTTCGAATGCCACTTCAGCACAATCCACTTCTGCTCAAGGGGTACAACAGGGGGAGGGTACTGAGAATCAAGGCCTCAAGGCGAATGGAGAAGTTCCCACCGATGCTGAAAAAGTGCCTCCCACTCAGGCAGGGAAAGTGGCCGGGCGCGACAGTTCTGGTGGGACCAGACCTGTCGAACAGCAGCCGTGGTTTGCCAAACTTCCCCCCGAATTGAGAAATGCCATTCGAGCAAACAGTCAACAGAAAGCACCACGGGCTTACGAAGAAAAGCTGAAACGCTACTTCGAGAGCAAGGACTGATTGACTCATTGACAGTTTCCTAACTTGCCTTACATCAAACACCGAATTGTCGGATACAGAATCAAAGGCCTTATCGCATGAGTGAAATCCAGAACTCTGACGACCTTGCCACCGTACATCGCTGTGAGCAGTCGTATAACAAACTTCGTGATGAGCTTTCGAAGGTGATCGTGGGGCAGGGTGATGTCATTGAGCAGGTGCTGGTGGCTATCTTTGCACGCGGGCATGCCTTGCTGGAAGGGGTGCCTGGTCTTGCCAAAACCCTGCTGGTCAGTTCATTAGCCCAGGCCCTGCATCTGTCGTTTAAGCGAATTCAATTTACCCCCGATTTAATGCCCAGTGATGTCTCCGGGACAGACATCATTCAGGAAAATCTGCAGACCCGCGAGCGTGAGTATCGATTTCTGCCCGGTCCACTCTTTGCCAACATGATTCTTGCGGATGAAATCAATCGAACTCCTCCCAAAACACAGGCCGCGATGCTTGAGGCCATGCAGGAACGGCAAGTTTCTGCCGGTGGAAAAGTTCATAAGTTGCCGAATCCGTTCTTTGTCCTTGCCACTCAGAATCCACTCGAACAGGAAGGCACCTACCCTTTGCCAGAAGCACAGCTGGATCGCTTTCTGTTGCATATTCGCGTTGATTATCCGTCGGCGGCCGACGAATGGGAGGTTGCCCGAAGAGTCACCTCCGGCGAAATGGGCACTATCGAACCTGTCATGACTGCCGCCGATATTGTTGAGTTTCAGAAACTCGTTACGAGAGTTCCCGTCAGCGATCAGGTGCTGGGATATGCCTGGGCACTCGTTCGAGGTTCTCGACCCAATTCCAAAGAGGCTCGCGAGTTTGTCAACAAGTGGGTCAACTGGGGTGCCGGCCCGCGCGGTGTGATCACGTTGGTCACCTGTGCAAAAGCCAGGGCTGTCCTTTACGGTCGATATCATGCGACCACGGCTGATGTTCAGGCAATCGCACGTGGGGCTTTGCGTCATCGAATTGCACCGAACTATGCTGCTCAGGCTGCGGATATCAACAGCGATCGTTTGATCGAGATGCTGCTCGAAGAAATCCCGGCTGACCGAAAATACTCCAAACCAGCAGCCGTCGCGGTGTAGTGTCAATGTTTCGTCGAATTGCATTTCTTTGAGGATGGCCCATGGCTGGCAGTCTGTTATCCCGCTACCTCGATGCGGAAACACTCGGTCGAGTGGCGGATCGAACCATTGAGCCGCGGGGCATGGTTCTGGGCAATCTTGCCGGTGCTCACAAGTCTCCCCTTTGTGGCTTCGCGGTTGAGTTCGCCAGTCATCGCGAGTACGTGCTTGGTGATGATGTCCGGCACATTGACTGGCGCTTGTACTACAAGAGGGATCGTTACTTCATCAAGCAGTACGAGATGGAGACGAACTTCGTCGCCCATCTGATTCTCGACATCAGTGCTTCGATGAGATATGGCGACGGACTCGAACAAAAACTCGCTTACGCAGCCCAGCTGGCAACGACTCTGGGTTATTCCATAGTCCGGCAGAACGATAAAGTCTCTTTGGCTACTTTTGACAATCGCGTCCGCGGCTCGATTCCTGCAGGAAACTCGATGTCACAAATCATACGCATGGCCCGGCATCTGGATGAATGCGATGCGGTTGACAAGACCGATATGGCCAGTTGCCTGTCGCAACTCAACAGCCGCTTTGCGCGTCGTGAAATCATCATGATCTTCAGTGATTTTTTGACAGATGTGGAATCGCTGGAACCTGTCCTGCAGCGGATGCGCTATAACAATCACGAAGTCGTGTTATTTCATGTTCTTCATCACCATGAAGTTGCTTTCGACTTCACGGGAATGGTGAAGTTCAAAGGTCTTGAACTTCCGGAGGAGTATCTCACACAGACAGAAGATGTTCGGCGTGAGTATCTGGCTGCTTTCAATGAATATCTTGAAAACTTCAAACAGATGTGCCTGCGAAATCGCATTGAACACATTGTGATGGATACAAGAATCCCTGTTGCCGAAACCTTGATCGATTACCTGAACCGCAGGTCACTGGTCAAAGCCATTCGATAGCCATCACATTTGGCGAGCGATCAGCCATTCACCGTGACCAATCGACAGTTGATCACCCAGATATCGATCAAACATGGGCGGGTTCTGTTCGCTGAACAACCATTGTTCGGTCAATTGATGGTCAAATTGCGAATAGAGACGATGCAGTCGTCGAAAGAGCAGATTCAAATAGTTCGATGAAATCAGACCTGCATAACGCCACGAATCGGCAGCATTCAGCGGGTGAGCAATATTCTCATTGAATGAAGCATCGATTGGTAAAGCTGACATCGAAATCAGTGTCGCACGCTTGAGTTCGAACCCCGATGCCTGTCCGAATCCTTTCATCGTGGCGATGGTACCGGCAATCGCTCCGTGGCCTGCCTGGGCTCCCATTGTTCCACACGCCGCGATTAAGCCTCGCCGCATGAACTGACCTGTATGACGCCCGGTCTTTCCTGCGACCAGGATTTCTCCTCCTTCCATTCCAGCCATGGCACCATCACGTGGCCCTCCCAATCGATCACCTGCGTTGCCATAAACAAAAAACTGTCCACCTTTCATGGCCGCGCCGCAGTCAGATCCGCAATCACCATGAATGATAACGCTGCCACCAGACATCTCTGAGCCAATGAAACTGCCACAGTGACTATGGATGACGAGCTCGCCATGCGACCATTGATGACCCAATCCATCACAACGGCTCAGGTCACCCTCCATTTCGATGGAGTCATGATCACCTTTTTCACAAGCAAGCCATTCCCGGGCTGCGGTGAGGCGATTCCCTTCGTACACGGGCAACTGCATCAAGTCAGCTGTCGTCATGCCAGTTCTTAACTCAGCAAAGAATCGTGAAAAATCCAATGTGAGAACTGGTTGTTGAACAAGAGTTAGCTTCATCGAAATGCACCGTGGCGAATGTTGCTGAAATGAAACATGAACGCAATCTGTGGTGCGTTTGGGCAACTGGCTGGCATGCAGCTCATGTTTCAATAGACCGGCTCAAAATGTCGAATTCTGCATAGAACACAAATCGATCCTCACAATTGACGGGATTTCGCCTGCTGTTGGAATCCAATTCTTGCAGTATTGAAAGGTAACTCAACGAATGCCGTTTGGCCAGAATTCTGGTACAGCCCTTGCGATCTTCACTATTGAACCTTGGGTCGTGGAGATTAAGCAACATGTATCACGTGATTCCTGTCACCGAACTCGAACATCTGGAACCTTTTCGCGAGGCCTGGACTCGGCTGATACAGGAAGATCCCCGGGCACAGTTTACGCAGTCTCTGGAGTGGCTCGAAAATTACTGGAAATGCTTTGGCCACGATAAGTTTCTCGAATGCCACGTCGTCATGTTCGGTGACGAGCCCGTTGGGTTTGCACCGTTGATCCTGAAGAAAGTACCCACTCACTGGGGAAATGTCCGGTTATTGACATGGCCGCTGGATAGCTGGGGGGTTGGATATCGACCGATCGGCAGGAATATCACCAGCACGCTCTTCCCCACATTTCGAGCTCTCCACGGGTCAAATGATTTCGATATTCTCGACTTGCGGTATCTCTCGGATGATCCCGGGATGCTGGATCGATGTATGAGTGCTTGCCGATTGGCACGTACACCAGTCAGTCATACTCGCTGGCAAAGATTTGCCTCATTCTCAACCGATTGTTACCAACACTGGGCAACTTATATTCATCGGGATCTTGAAATCATCGAAGTCAGTCGAACGGGCCAAGATTCATTGCAAATCGAGCGGCATCGTCCGGAAGAATCTACATTGGCGACCCGTCAGCTTTGGGAACGTGTCGAGGGCCAGTTTGATGATTCACTCGTGCCCTACTTAAGAGGCTGTGTCGAGGGGGCCGCCAAGCTGGGAATGCTGGATCTCGCAGTGGCCAGTCGAGGTGGATTGATCGAGGCCGTGGTGATTGGTCATCATCATGGAGGCCGGTATGAAGTGCTGGCAATTTCTCCTGCACGATCAGCCAGCCAGCAGGCTGCCAGATCATGGCTTTTGGGAAGAATTCTGCTGGAACTTCCCGAATATGGGGACGATACGGCTCTTTTTCGAGAGGAATACCTATCAAGCGTCGGTAATTGGGGAGCCAGAGTCGGCTGGACGAGTCGTTTGACGAACTTTCGAAGTCCCCGTTTCTCGACAAGTCTGCTAAAACTCAGCCGTCAATGGCTGGGTGCTCCAGCACCCGCCAAGCGTCACACCATTCGACGTGTGGACATGCAGCAGCCGACAACGCCACTGCGTATTCATCAGGTCGATGCACTGTGAGGAACGACTGACAATCCGCTTAATGGCGGAAGTGACGACGGCCGGTAAAGATCATGGCGATGCCATATTCATTGCAGGCTTCAATGACCTCTTCATCTCGCTTGGAGCCACCTGGCTGAATGATGGCGGTAATCCCGGCATGATGCAGTTGATCGACGCCATCGCGGAATGGGAAGAAGGCATCAGAGGCCGCGACCGAACCTCGTGATCGATCGGCTGCCTTTTCGCAGGCAATTCGGGCTGAATCGAGGCGACTCATCTGGCCGGCTCCCACACCGACACTGGCTCCATTTTTGGCGAGCAGAATCGCATTGCTCTTCACATGTTTGCAGACGGCCCAGGCGAACTCCAGATCTGCCCGTTCGATCGCAGTGGGTGTTCTTGATGTCACCACACGCCACTCATGAGTTTGTTCAGGCCGGTCATCCTGCTCTTGAACCAGCAGGCCTCCCGTGATCTTGCGGTACTCGAGTTGCCGTGGACGTGAATCAATGAGTGCCGGGCTCTTCAAGAGGCGAACACTGTGTCGCCACTTGGGTGCCGAGGTGAGCATGGTCAATGCATCTGGCTCATAACCGGGGGCAATAATTGCTTCGATAAATCGTCCCGGAGCACAAAGTTCCTCGGCTGTAGCCAGATCGAGAGTACGGTTGAATCCCAGAATCGATCCAAACGCACTCACCGGGTCACAGGCATCGGCCTGCACATAAGCTTCACTGATGGACTCAGAAATTGCGCAGCCACAGGGATTATTATGCTTGATGACCGAAACGGCGGGCTTGGAGAACTCCCGCACAATCTGCATGGCTGCATCAAGATCCAGATAGTTATTGAAAGAAAGTTCTTTGCCGTGAAGAACCTCGGCTTTAGCCAAAGTCGCTGGGTGAGGGCTGGTCTCGTGGTAGATGGCGGCCTGCTGATGAGGGTTTTCGCCATAACGTAATGTTGCATGGCGCTGGAACTGCAATGCCAGCTTGCGAGGGAAGGTTGTTTCGGGTCCTTCCGAATCGTAATCCGTTAGCAGCCCCTTCATGTAATCGGCAATGGCCCGGTCGTACAAAGCTGTCATTTCGAAGGCCGCTGCGGCCAGCTCACGGCGGAATTCGAGTGATACGGAATTGTGCTCAAGCGCCGTCGCCACGCGGTCATACTGATCTGGTGTGGTGACAATCAGGACGTGAGCGTGATTTTTGGCAGCTGAACGGACCATCGATGGTCCGCCAATATCGATCTGCTCGATCGCCTCTTGTGCGAGAACACCAGGCTTGGAGATGGTCTCGACAAAAGGATAAAGATTGACCACAGCCAGTTCGATTGGAGTGATCCCATGGCTTTCCATGGACTGGCGATCGCCTGGCAGATCGGGGCGGCCGAGCAGTCCACCATGAACCCGAGGATGCAGCGTCTTGAGCCGCCCATCCATCATCTCAGGGAATTGAGTGTAGTCTGAAACATCCGTGACTCGGACTCCACCCTCAGTGAGGGTTTTGGCAGTGCCACCTGTGGAGAGGATTTCGAATCCCAGAACTTCCAGCCGCCGCGCAAATGGCACAAGTCCGGTCTTATCACTACACGAAATCAATGCGCGGCGAACCATTGCAGCCTCCTTCAATCATCAGCAGTCGTCAGAACCGTCTTGGAACCAGGAGTTTACCGACTCCCTCACGACGATACCAATCAAACGGGATCGAAGCCCCTTTTGAGATATCACCTGTGAGTACTTCGACTCTTCGGCTGATGGAAAACATGGCCGACAGCAATGTGGCTGACGACTTTGAACGTTCTGTGCTTAGAAATGCCTCACGATACTCTGAAACTTGGTTGTGTGTCCCTGTAGGCCCAGAAGCGAATGATTGCCAGAGGGGTGGCGTTTGAGCGATAGCTCAGAATTACTCTCTCGATCACGTTCGACGGGCGATCACGTTCGACGGGCGATCACGTTCGACGGGCGATCACGTTCGACGGGCGATCACGTTCGACGGGCGATCACGTTCGGCGGGATGAAGAGAATCGGAGAACTCGTACTTCAATTCTCGACGACATCGAACGGAGAGATGGATTCAATCAGCAGGATCGAATCTAAAAGTTGTATTGGAAGACCGTCTGAATGCGATTGGCAGTTCCCGATTCACCATTCTGATTTTCTCGACGGCCCCAGAGGTACTCAATCCCGATGGATGCATTGCGAACGGGAACATACCACAGGCTGGTCGCGACATAGTCCGAGCCTGCGAAGCTGCTCCCTGGCATCGCATTGCTGCTGTCAACCTGCACATTCGAGTAGGTCAGGTTGGTCATCCAGCGTTCTGCCCACCAATGCTCGTAGGAGGCCGTCATGCTGCGAATTCCTAAGGTTTCAAATCCACCATTGGCTGTCACAGCACCATCCAGACCAATACCGCTGGTATCCTGAATGTAACGGCCAATCCCGGAACCCACCGCAAACTGCAGCAAAACTCGACTTCTGGTGATGGGTTGAGGATCAGTGTCTCTCAGTGGATTTTCGCCTTTGAGAATCGCCCAGGGAAGGAGGCTTCCAGTCAGATTCACACCCCAGCCAGCACGGCGATCAACCTCTTCTCCCGTCGGTCGATATCCAATGGATCTCACGATGGCAGCCGACTGCAAATGCCAGAGATCGCGTTGATATCGCAAATGTGTCGTGAAATCCGGGACATCTTGAACATTGGTGCCCAGGCCATTCGTCGTGATATCGGAAAATGGTTGCTCGAGTGCTGCTGCGACGAAAACGTTTTCTGAGACCGGGAGTGTGATTCGCCCCAGCCCCTGGCGGGAATTGACGATCCCGTTCGGACCTTGAAAATCGGCCGTACGCGGGAAAACACTGGCATCCATAAAGACTGTTGTATCCTGTCCGATTCGAAAATATCCGTAATCGACAAACGCAAACCGTAGGCGGGGGTTGCTGGAAGACCCCACAGCCGGCGGATTCCCGCTGAGAAAATCGAACTGCACAAACGTGTGAACCACCCAGTCGTTGTGAGTGGTCGGCGTCCACGTGTCGAGGCTGATGCGAGTGGGTCGGGCGCTGTAGTTCACATTCTGCCCGGGAGTCTGCGGGACAGGAATTGTTCTCGTCACAAACAGATCTGGCGTACCAACGGGCTGAAAGTCGTAGTTGGCCCCCATGCGTACGAATCCGCTCAAACGGATGGATGTCGGTGTTCCCGGCACCATGAACGAACCAGGGACAGGCCCGCGAATGACAAGCCGATCAAAATCATCCGGAGAGATTGCCGGAGCAGGCGATAACCGGGTGTACAAGGATGCTCCGGGGGCCTCCTGATAATCCAGCGGATAGAAACCCTCTGGTGCGTAGTCGGCATATTGCTTGGGGCCAGTCGCCAAATCGTCGTAATGACTGGCCAGCGACTGATACGCCATCATCGAATAATTCTGCCCGATGTCAGAATCAATCAATGGGTCAAACGGATCAAATGAGGCCGACTGATAGTCCGTCGCAGGATCAACCAGATATTGAGCCGGCTGAATCTGGGAAGATGCAGCGGGAGTAACTGGTGATGACAGAAGTGGTATCGGTTCTTCAGGTATTGAATTTTGGTTAGGTTCTTGCGCAAAAGGTGGCTGGATCGAACTGAGAACAGGAGCCTCCTGTGCTTTTGTGATGCCGCCACAGAATTCGGTGCCGGTAATGATCGCGACGAGGAGAAACAGTTTTCTCACGAACGATTGATTCACGGACCATCGAATCGCTGAAGGGTATCGTTTGAACCAGGCCATGAGCCTTGCTCCCGACTCATTTTATGAACAGGCGAGAATTGCCGGTGTTCCGGTTGCCTGAGAGAGACACTTCTACTCATCGTTAAAATCGACAGGCTTTGACATCGGGTTGATGGATTTCTTCAGTATTGAAGGTTTCATTGAGGAAGAAACGATTCAGGTCAGCAGCTTTTGAAGATTAGCGGCAAGAATTTCCATCCCGAATCATGAGGTGTATGGGTTCACAATTTTGAATTGATCGAAAGCCACCTCCAACTCGCCAGAAACTTCTTTTTCTCAGAGCTCAAAAAAAAGAAGGGCCTGCCGACTGGCAAGCCCTTCTGCAGTAAGGTGAATGGCTGCTTGACCACAAGCTGAGAACCAAAAGATTCTACGGAACCTGTGAGTCTACCTGCCTTGCTTATGGAACACACGATTGAGCGTTGCGAACGCCTTTTCCGCTTCAGCAGTGCCCACCACGACACTGATCCGCGTTTCGCTGGTGTTGACCATCTGGATGTTAATCCCCGATTCCGCGAGAGCTGTGAACATCTTCTCGCCCACTCCCGTATGGCTCCGCAAGCCAATGCCGATGACTGCAAGGAGAGCAATATCCTTATCGAAATGCAGCGAGGTTTCCGGCCACGGTTCGAGCAGTTCCCGCATCAACAGCAGGCAACGTTCCAGATCGGGGCGTGGGACGGTAAATGAAAGATCGGCTCGTTGTTCCTGGCCCACATTCTGGACGATCATATCGACCATCACGCCACCTTCAGCCACGGCCTTAAAGACCTCGGCTGCGACCCCTGGACGATCCGCGACATTCTTGACAGTGATTCGAGATTGAGCCGTATCGAGTTGGACATCACTGACGACAATATCTTCCATGCTTTGTAGGCGGCGGACAACATCCTGCTCGAGTTCATCGCGAGAGACACCCGCCCGTTGACGTTCCGGATCAATCTGCTTAAAGCCAATCCGAGGCTGTGGAGACTGATCCAGATGCAACGAAAAGCCTGAGTGAACTGCTTCCAGAGCTTCCTGGGATTGATCGCGATTTACCAGTACGGAAATCTTGATCTCGCTGGTTGTAATCATGCGGATACTGACATTAGCTTCGGCCAGCGACTGGAAAAGGTGAGCAGCCACACCTGTGTGTGTCCGCATGCCGGCACCTACCACACTTAGTTTGGCCAGATTCGTGCTGCTGCCGACATCACCGGCCCCTAATCGCTCGGCAGCTTCATTCGCTGCGGTCAATGTATCGGCAAGATCGTCCTGAGGAACGGTAAACGAAACATTTGCTACGCCTCCCTCGGCGATATCCTGAATCACCATATCAATCGGTATTCGTCGGCTCGCCATGCAGTGGAAGACAATCGCCAGAACACCCGGACGATCTGGAATGTTCCTCAGGTGGACAATCGCCTCTTTCTTCACCAGAGCGATCCCGGAAACGACCGGTGCTTCAGCATCAAGTTGAGGGGCAATCAGCGTCCCTTCACCATCCGAAAATGATGGTCGAACCAACAGCGGAACTCGATACTTCTTTGCGAATTCGATGGATCGCGAATGCATCTTCCCGCCGCCCAGACTCGTCAGTTCGAGCATTTCATCGTAAGAAATACGATCCATCTTTCGGGCCTGTTTGACAGCCCTCGGGTCGGTGGTAAAGATCCCTTCTACGTCGGTATAAATTTCGCAGACATCGGCTTCCAGAACCGCTGCCAAAGCCGTTGCTGTCGTATCGCTGCCACCGCGGCCCAGAGTTGTGATGTTGGAATCTTCATCCACACCTTGAAAACCGGCTGCAATGACAATCTTGCCAGCTTCCAGCGCAGCACGAATCCGGTCAGTCGTAATTTTCCGAATGCGGGCCTTGGTAAAGGTACTGTCCGTGAGAATGCCAATCTGGGCACCGGTCAGACTGACGGCATCTTCACCCAGTTCATGCACTGCCATGGCCACCAGTGCGACTGATTCCTGTTCGCCAGTCGAGAGGAGCATATCCATCTCACGAGGTCTGGGATGGGCCGAAATGCTTTTGGCGAGATCCACAAGTTCATCGGTTTTTTCGCCGCGGGCACTGACAACAGCGACGACTTGATGGCCCTGCCGTTTCGTGGCCACGATGCGACGGGCTGCTGCCATAATTCGTTGAGCATCGGCGACGCTGGTACCACCAAACTTCTGAACAACAATCGACACAATCATGTTCCTGTCAGAAAAGGGCTTCGCGGGAGAATCCTGGCTGTCAATCAGAACCACAAATCATGGAATACTAAGGTTTTGTCGCTGCTGGCATCTTGTCGATGATTGTACTGCCTGAGATGAGTCAGACGCGAGGTTCTCAGGCTTCACACGGCTGAATCACTTTCGATTTCATTCGCTGGCTTTTGAGGTTCTGGAATAGTAATCGGGATCACTTCATTCGTCATACGTTCGAGCACGAAGAGTGCACTTTCTGCTCTGAGATTCGCCAGTTTCAGGCCTGCTTTTGCGACTCCACTGACGATCGGAAGCTCCCGCACAATTCGCAGTTGAAGACGTTCCGTCAATGCCCGGAAGTCAATCATCGTGAGAAAGTGCAGGTTCGGTGTGTTGTACCAGTCATAGGGGAGTTCTGAGGTAATCGGAACTCGCCCATTGACGAGAATCTGCAGTCGGATTCTCCAGTGTCCAAAGTTGGGCACCACGACGATGGCCCGCTGGGCAGCACGGAGCATTTCATTGACGACATTCTCAGGTTGGATGACCTGCTGAAGCGTCTGACTGAGAACAGCATAATCAAAGGCATGGTCAGGAATTTCATCCAGTCCCTGATCGAGGTCTGCCTGAATGACGGGAACGCCTTTCGAGATGGCTGCAATCACAGCTTTGGGATCGCGCTCCACTCCCTGGATTGAAGCACCCATTTCATCCCTGAGTCGGCAGAGCAGGCGACCATCACCACACCCCAGATCCAGCACGCGGCTGCCAGCCGGGATTTGATCCATAATGATCCGGTCAATCAGCGCGGCAGCATGATCGGCAAGGAGATATTTCATCGATGACTTCCCCCGGAACGTGTGGAGGCGAGAGTCATCACTTCCGAAGAAATGGAATTAAGAAACGGCTTGAGCAGTGATTCGAGTTCTTCCAGCTCTAACAGAAATGAATCGTGGCCTTTAACACTTTCCAACTCCAGGTAAGTCACATTTTTTCCCGCTCCCAGGAGTGCTGTCACAATCTCCCGACTCTGCGAAGGAGGAAACAGCCAATCGCTACTGTAAGAACAGAGAAAGAAGCGAGCCGCTGTCTGGCCGAGTGCGGCACCAATGGAACCATATTTCTGAGAAATGTCGAAGTAGTCCATCGCCCGTGTCAGATACAGGTAACAGTTCGCATCGAATCGCTCGACAAACCTTTGCCCCTGATAATGCAGGTAGCTCTCGACCTGAAATTCGATCTCTTGTTGAAGCACATAGCCAAGCTGATCACTGTTTTGGAGCTTGCGACCGAACTTTCTTTCAATGGATGTTTCTGAAAGATAAGTGATGTGAGCAATCATCCGTGCCAGAGCCAGGCCAAATTTCGGGCCTTCACCTTCGTAATAGTCACCATTCTTGTAATTGGGGTCGGCGTAGATCGCACGTCGGCCAACAGCATTGAAGGCAATCCCTTGTGCGGTGAGTCGCGCCGATGTTGCCAGGCCGACGATCGCATGCGCCATATCTGGAAATCGAGCGGCCCAGTCGAGTGCCATCATGCCACCCAGACTTCCCCCCACAACGGCCAGAAGTTTACGAATGCCTAATGACCGCACCAGTTGAGCATGAACTTCCACCATGTCACCAATGGTGATAAACGGGAATGTGGACCCCCAGGGCTTACCAGTCGCGGGATTGGTGGAGCAGGGGCCTGTTGTTCCCTTACAACCACCCAGAACATTCGAGCAGATGACAAAGAATCGGTTGGTATCGAAGGTCTTGCCTGGCCCAACCATCCCATCCCACCAGCCGGCCTTTTTACTCTCCGGGCTGTGCTTACCGGCCACATTTGCGTCACCAGTGAGTGCATGGCAGATGTAAATGGCGTTGGAGGCATCTTCATTGAGTTGCCCGTAGGTCTCATAAGCCACGCGAACGGGCCCAAGTTCCACACCGCTTTCAAGTTTCAGCGGAGACTCGGCAGAGAATAAATCGATCATGTTTGTCGAGACGATCCCAACCGAGCGATCGTCTCTCGGAAGTGGTGGTGCAGACGCGAGTGTCATATCGACCGATCATCCAACCGTCACTTGCTGATTTGACTGAACTTACGGGATCTGTATCCGTCTGAGTTCGAAGTCACAACTCCGCCTGACAAAACCCAGAATGTTCCCGCAATTCATTTTGAGTGCTTCTGTGAGCACTGCAAGTTGATGAATCATAAAGAAATCAATTGGACAAGTCGAGCGGCGGCAAAACGAGCCGTACGAACAATTCAAAGTGAGGCACAACACGAGGCGATCGACTTCGAGCCGTGAACTTTGCTGAAGACTGTCATTTGGTACTCAGGCGGCGGGGCTTTGGAGTTCAGATTTCGGGAGAAAAGCGGCTTCCACTCAATCGCTGCTGATGTTGCAGGACTGCTGGATTTCGTGAGGTTCCCTACCATTGCTGATTTCGTCACATCGTAAATCGTCACCAGCCTGATAGAATTATTCGTCGTCAGGATAAAAGTTCGTTTTGAACTCGCTTCTTGTCGCTGGGCAGGATTAATGATCGAAATCTGAAACTGACTCTCAAGTCAAACTTCTCTGTGTCAACCCTCTGGGAAATCGCAGCAAGCAGGTCAATCATGGAAACTTCCGTCATCGAAGCGTCGTCCCTCAAATTGGACGATCTGCATCATATTGCCATTTCAGTGACTGATGTCGCTCAATCGGTCGAGTGGTACACCTCTCACTTTCAGTGTCGGATTGCCTATCAGGATAGTACCTGGGCCTTGCTGAAATTTGGAAATCTCAGCCTGGCTCTGGTGATTCCTGAGCAACACCCACCACACATCGCCTTCACGAGTGATCGGGCCGGAGAGTATGGCTCTTTAAAGACGCATCGAGACGGAACAAGATCCTGTTATATCCAGGATCCTTCCGGAAATTCGGTCGAATTGATGGATCCCACCAGTCTGTAAACAGTTTCAAATCCTCCACGTTTTCCTGTGTCAGTGGAAAATGTCATGCTCAGATCGTCTGCGGTAACCTGTCTGATGTTTTTGGGCCTTGGGCTGTGCCTGTGGGCTCAGGAGAATCAACCCGATCTGAAACTCCGATTTTCCAGATTCCAGCATGCCGAGGATTTAGCCGAATCTCAGTTTGACGCAGGAGTTCTGCGGGTAACGATTCTCTCCAGCCGTGGGATTGGACGTTGTACGATCACTCCGGAAGAAAACAACTGGCCTGATCGCGTCGAGATTTTTTTTGCCGGGTTGACTGAACTGGAAAGTCTGCAAGTGGAATCGGGGCGGTTTTCCACTTCAGGCAGTCGTCGGCAATCGGGACAATTCCCTTTTGTGCTATTAGCTCCGGCACCTGCCGCTCGCAATCACAAGGCAGGCGATAAACCACCGTTGCCAGCAGGCGTTCTGGATATCAGGGTTCGTCAGTCAGAAGGCGGAGTTCTCGTTGTTCTGCCTGATCGGTTTCTTGCGGAGAAGGAAGCTCTCAACCTGGCTTGGATCGATTGGCTGAGAATTTAATGGGTGCTCGCTGAAAATGGAGCATTCGGTTGAATAAAGCACTCCGATTTTCTGAAGCGACTGATGCCAAAGCATGCCGTGACCGGGCATATGCCACACTGATACCTGGCGAGTGCATCGAGAATGGGTTGAGCTTTGGATCCTTCGCCACTTGGCTTCGAGGCACTACACTTCAGGGTTGTGGCTCAATTTAACCACCCGGTTTTTTCATTCGATAAGACGGTCATCTCCATGGCGCTTGTTCCCGAAGCTCCCTCAAGTCGTGTTCGGCAACTCAATTCCTGTCCTTTGAAAAAGAGCGGACGGTATGTGCTTTACTGGATGATTTCGGCCCGGCGGCTCCAATGGAATTTCGGGTTGCAGCAGGCCGTTCACAGGGCACAAACGTTAAATCTTCCACTGGTCATTCTGGAGCCCATTGGCTGCCGGGCGAAATGGTCGTCTGTACGGTTTCATCATTTTGTCATTGAAGGGATGGCTGAGCACCATGCTCTCTGTCAAGAGAGGGGGATCGCCTATCATCCTTATGTCGAACCCGAACCCGGGCATGGCGTTGGTCTCGTTGAAGCTTATGCTCAAAAAGCAGCAGCAGTGATTACCGATGACTTTCCCTGCTATTTCCTGCCCAGAATGGTTCAAACTTTAGGGCAGAGAATCGATGTCCCACTGGAGTGTGTCGACAGCAACGGGATATTCCCGATGCGAGCGACCGATCAGGTTTTTACTACAGCTCATGCTTTCCGGCGCTTCCTGCAAAAGAATATCAAACCTTATCTTTCCGAGTTCCCTGTGGCCGATTCCCTGGCAGGCCCGATTCTCTCGATGGAAATTCCTGGTCAGATTGCCAGAAAGTGGTCGCCAGCGACCCCTGGATTGCTCAATCGGGATGCCAGTGCTCTCGCTCAACTGCCCATCGATCAGACCGTTCAACCTGCTGCGTTTCGTGGTGGGCTCAAGGCTGCTCAGGAAGCTGTCGCACGGTTCTTCAAATCGCGTTTGCCACGATATGCCGATGATCGGAACAACCCTGAACAAGAAGCGGCCAGCGGATTATCGCCTTATCTTCACTTTGGACATGTCTCTGCCCATGAGGTCTTTTCGCGACTTGCGGCCAAGGAATCATGGAAGCCGGAGCATCTCCCGGAGAAAGCTTCAGGTAGTCGGGAAGGCTGGTGGCAGATGTCCCCTGCGGCAGAGGCTTTTCTCGACGAATTGATCACGTGGCGAGAAGTGGGCTACAACTTCACTTCGCATCGGGAAGATTATGATCAATATGAGTCATTGCCGGCCTGGGCAAGGCAATCTTTAGAAAAGCATGCGGGTGATCATCGCCCATCCCTCTATGATCTGCATCAGCTTGAGATAGCACAGACTCATGATGAACTCTGGAATGCCGCCCAGCGACAACTCGTCCGCGAGGGACGAATGCATAATTATCTGCGGATGCTCTGGGGCAAAAAAGTTCTCGAATGGTCGCTCACACCGCAGCAGGCTGTTGAGACGCTCATTCACCTGAACAATAAATATGCTGTCGACGGACGAAATCCGAATTCCTATTCGGGAATTTTCTGGGTCTTTGGTCGATACGACCGAGCCTGGGGGCCGGAACGTCCAATATTTGGTACGATCCGGTACATGAGCTCCGATAATACGGCTCGCAAACTTCCCGTAAAGGACTATCTCAAACGCTATGCCGCATCCTCGGGAAAATAGAGGAGTTACTCACGATGGTTGGTATGGATCGATCCCATGATCTGTTGAGATGTCAGCATCCCCAGATAGTGGTTAGCGGCGTCAGGATCGATTACGGGGATCACTCCATCCGCATTTTTCGCCAGATCACTGATGGCCTGCGCCAGCGGGGTTTCAAGAGTTAAGGTCATGGCAAAAGGCAGGGATAGATCGCGGGCGAAAGTGTTTGGCCAACTGGTTTGATCTTCCAGTCGGGGCAGAAGTTGATCGAGTGAAATTCTGCCCACAAGCGCACCATGGTGATCCACCACGGGAAAAACACTCTGATGCGATGTCGTCAGCAGATGCATGATCCGGGTTAAAGGCTCATCGACCCGCAAAACCTGAGTATGCGTAAGTTTGATGTCTTTGATGAACTTTTCTGCGAGTTGCGATGGAACCCAATCGTACTGATGGACTGGTGACTCACTCCTCGATTCGACCTGGCAATGGTAGAGCGTCCAGCCTCTGCAGAGTACGAAACAAAGCGAAGAAACCCAGAGTGTGGGCAATAGCAGGCCATAATCGCCGGTAATCTCCGAGACCATCAGCACTGTGGATATTGGGGCTCGGGCAGAACCTGCAAAAAAGCCAGCCATCCCGACAATCGCAAAGAGTTCCGGTTGTTTGACAATGCCTGGAAAAAAGTGATGAAAAAAGAGTCCGCAGGCAGCTCCCAGACAACCTCCAATCACCATGGATGGGCCGAAAACGCCACCCGAACCACCACTGCTGATGGTTAAGGATGTCGTGATGATCTTGGCGAAGGCGACGGCGCACAACAGGCCTATGCCTGCAGTCGAGGCATTCGATAAGGCTACTTCCAGTGTACCGTAGCCAGTCGCCAGGACACCCAATGCGAGAATGTTCCGATCAAACAGAAAGTAAAGTCCAATACCGATCAGAGCGGCCAAACCTGCACCAATCGCAGGTTTAAAATGTGGAGGAAGTGGAAGTTGATGTGTCAGACGGACTGTCCCATAAAATGTGCGGACATAAAACCATGAAGCGCCCGACAGCACGAGAGCCATCAATCCCAGGGGGATCAACTCCCACAGGCTTGACATCACGTAGACGGTCTGGTTGCCAAATAAGGGCTGATTCTGAAATTCAACGGGCAGAAACTGGGAAAAGGTGGCATATCCAATAATCGAGGCGATGGCGGAAGGAACAATGACATCGCTTTCGATATCCGCATCTCGATACATGATTTCTGCAGAGAACATGGCTCCTGCCAGGGGAGCACGAAAGATCGAGCCAATCCCGGCTCCCATCCCTGCAGCCATCAGGATGCGTCGCTCACGAACGGAGAGCCGTAGCAGACGCGCCATGTTCGAACCGAATGCCGCTCCAATCTGCGCAATCGGGCCTTCTCGTCCTCCGGAGCCACCTGTCCCGATCGTGATGGCTGAGGCCAGCAGTTTGACCAGTGGAACCCGGGCTCGGATCAAACCTCGCCCGTGGTGAAAGGCCGCAATCACGTTGTCAGTTCCGTGCCCTTCCGCTTCCGGAGCAATGCAGAAGACCAATAGCCCGGAGATCAGACCTCCAATTGTCGTAATCAGAACCAACATCCAGGGGACAAATGTGTGGCTTCCCGGCGGAAACAGTCGAGGTTCTCCGGTGGGTTCAGGAGCAGAGTACCCCGCCCACGTTTCTAATGTTCCCCAGGTCACAAACTGACATAATGTCTGAAACAGAGCCGCTCCTAAACCAGCGACAACTCCCACAATCACGGAAAGAATTAAGATTCTCACCGTCGCATGACTGTAGAATGCTGTAATTCTGGGATGCCATGCAGACACTCGGAACGCCTTTCGTTGATGAAATCGAACTTCTTTTTGGGTCGAGGGTTCATTCGCCCCTTTTCGAGGGAGCGAAAACAGATGGTCATCACAGAATTTCGAAGAAAGTCCGGAACTGGTTCGTTATCGTGACAATTTGTGTGGATATCCAACAAGAGCTTGAGGATGGTTTCTCCCCGCAGGTTGACCATAATCTCTAAAAATTGACAGTGTTGGCTAAATGCCGTGCCATTCATCAGGTTGTTTTGATTTTTTCCGCTGCTGTAAAAGATGTTGTATGGCTGAATCTCTGCGAGGAAAATTGCTCGTTGCTTCGAAGCAATTGAAGGATTCTAACTTTTACAAGACTGTCGTTCTGATTGTGGAAGACAACGAGAATGGTTCGATGGGGTTGGTTCTCAACCGGCCTTCATCGATTCTGGTCAACCACGCCCTCAGTGAGCACTTCCAATTGCCGGAATCTGCCGAGCTGGTGCATGTGGGCGGGCCCGTCGAACCTGCTGCACTTTTCATACTGCACAATCTGGAAGAATTGAGTCATGAGGGCACGGGAGTGATTCCCGGGGTGTGGTTAGGAAATTCGGGAGAGGCCTTCGAAGATGTGCTCAGATCCTCAGATCCTCACCAGCCTGGGGTTCGTTTCCGTGTCTTTTGCGGATGTGCCGGATGGTCTCCGGGTCAATTAGAGGGTGAACTTGCCCATGGCGACTGGCATGTCGCACCTGCCATAAAATCGATTGTATTTGCCGAAGATCCTTATGAAATCTATGAGCAAATGCTTCAGGCCGTGTTTGAATCTCACCGGATTGTGCCCCATACATCGCCTAATCCACAGTGGAATTAAGGGAGTGGAATTGAGGCAGTAGAATCAAGACAGTGGAGTTAAGTCTGCTGATCATCCCGTTTCCGACGCAACATCTTGATCCTGAGGCGAGTCACCTATGCGTTTCGAGCAGGAAATCGCTGCTCGATTGCGTTAATCTCTCGAACAGGTGCCAGTGAAAGGTCTGTCTCCTGACTGGCAGGGCACTGCATGAAGAAATCAGCGATCAGTATCCTGAGGAGATCTTGTGGTGTATTGGGGATGTACCCATCACGGATCTGATTCTTCAATCGAACAACTGACGTTTGACTCGACAATTCTGATTCTACAACGGGGATAATCTGTCATGCATTTGATGATCAGCAATGCCGCACTTCTGGCTAGAGGCGTGTTAGCCATTCTCTCGGTGATGGTCTGTTCGGCTGCCACGAGTACAGCCGGTTTTGAGTGGAAGACCAATGCCGCGGGAACCGAAACGGATCTCACTCTGGATGGTCAACCCGTGCTGAAATATATGCACGCCTATGACCCCTCGACACCCGAGCGTAATGCCGAAACCTATAAAGTCTTTCATCATGTGTTCGGCCCCGGAACAGGAGATCTGATTACCAAAGGCCCGGGAGGCACGTTTCCCCATCATCGCGGCATGTATGTCGCCTGGAATAAGACACAAACCGACAAAGGCTCCTACGATTTCTGGCACTGTACGAAAGGTGCCCATCAGAAACATATCAAATTTCTCAAGCAGGAGGCCAATGATGTCGAAGCCACTGCCACCGCTGAGATTCACTGGGAAGATGCCGACAACAAGCCTGTGATCCGCGAAGAACGAACTGTCACAGTAAAGAAGTTGCCACTCGGAGATGGTAAGTTTGGCTGGCAGATCGACTGGTCGACAGTGCTGCATTCCGAGCGTGGGAAGATTCGCCTGACTGGCGATCGCCAGCATGCGGGTTTTCAGTTCCGTGCGCCACAGTCGGTCGCCGACGCGAACTCGGCTCGCTACATCCGCCCCGCAAACTTTCCCCAACAGCCGGAAGCTGTTCAGGAAAACGATGGCCCGGCAGAACCCAAGCATGCCAATCTCGACTGGTGCGCGATGACGTATCCCGTGAACGACAACAAGTACACCATTGCCTACTTCGAAGATCCTTCACTGCCTAAGCCCAGACGCTTTTCCGAACGACCTTATGGACGCTTTGGTTCATTTTTTGAAACCGATCTGTTGCCAGACGAGCCTCTCAAAATGACTTACCGGATTCTCGTCTTCCCTGACAATTCCCAGACTTCTGAAAGTCTGCAGAAAGCCTATGACCAGTTCACAGCGACTCTCAAAAAATCATGAGGTTCTTCACTTCCTCAAATAAAATTTCCAAGGCGAGCGTGACAGATTTGGAAAGGCACAATCCCAACCGAATGCTGGGGAGCATTCATCCCGAGTGACGATTGGTCTCCATCGAAAACAAAGAATGCGGCAGATTTCCATGGGTAGCTCCTCAGAGTTTACCCGGGGAAATCCTGCTGCTTTTTTTATTTTGGCGAAACCTTCAGTGGAAATCTTGGTTTGAGAGATGAGTGATTCTGTGACATTCTCGGACTGTGGAAGGAGCTGCGGAGGCTCTCTAAGGCATTCTCAGATTGTTGAATGTCCCTGCGGCACTGGAGTCCATTCGTTTGTGAGCTAAGCGCGTCGGCATGCTGCCCGTAAGATCCGCAGTCGTTTCTTATGGACGGTGGCGAGTTAATTTCGTGATTGGGAGAGTGAAATATGAAATGGATCGCTTGCTCAATTCTGACTGCTTTCTGTGTTTGGGGGATTTTGTTTTGTCTACCTCCCAATAGAGCCCTCGCCGCCGATCTTCAACCGGTCATGGATGTTCCCTATCGGGAAAAGATGCGAAATGAGCGCACGACCCTGGATGTTTATCCTGGTCCGACAGCGAATGCACCGGTTGTTGTATGGGTTCATGGCGGTGCCTGGGAAATTGGCTCCAAAACTCCAGGGGCAAGGGAAAAGGCCGATTTTCTTTTCAAGCAGGGGTGGGGCATGGTCTCTATCAACTACCGCATGCACCCTGAGGTCAAATGGTCGGAAATGGCCAGTGATGTCGCCCATGCAATCGCCTGGGTCGTGAATGCCAATCGTCCTGAGATCAAGTCTCCTGCATCGATTGTGCTGATGGGGCATTCAGCCGGGGCTCATCTGGCGGCTTTGGTGGCCACCGATCCCAGATATTTGAAGGCGGCAGATGTTCAGTTGAATCTCCTGTCTGGCGTCATCCTTCTCGACGGTGCCGGGTACGATATTCCTGAACAGATTCGTATCGCGAGGCTTCCTCGAATGAAGGAAATGTACGAGAAGATCTTTTCGGCTGACGAAGCCACTCAGAAGGAGGCAAGCCCGACACTTGCTGTCCAGAAGGGAATCGGAATTCCACCATTTCTCATCCTCTATGTGGCCTCGCGGGCCGACAGCAGGCAGCAAGCCATGAAACTGCAAGAGGCATTGAAGCGAGCGGATGTATCGGCTGCAGTCGAAGGACTTTCGGGAAAGAATCACGCGACGATCAATCGTGAACTTCCTATCGAGGGGGATTCGGGCGGAGTATTGGTGCGCAAGTTCCTCAGTGAGCTTTCTCCATCGAAAAACTGAACGTCCAGTCATTCCGAGTACGACATTCCTGTCGATTGTGAGATCACGCTCGAATTTTTGGGACTAAATCACAGGCAAAATTTCAAGACAATCTTCTAAAATCTTGGTAGAATCAAAGATTCTTGTGATCTCTTTCTACATACGAATTGCGGAAGCAAGTCTGACTGGTCTTTGAACGAGTCAAACGACGGCTTCCTGCCTATTCGGATTCTCTTGAGGACTGGTGAAAATGATTTTTGAAAAGGGCATGCTCGATCTGTCGAAGCAGGCGCCCCGTTTGCTCCCATCAACTGAACTGCCTGCTTACACCTTCATTCCGGGAAGTGATGCTCCGCATCCCTATCGCGACCCCCGCGGACACAGTTACCAGAAGCGTCATCCCCCCTCGCGTCCATTGATTCCTGCATCGTGGGCTGAGAATCGCAATTATCTGCTGGCCATGGATTACTTCAACTACGGCTACTACTGGGAATCTCACGAAGAGTGGGAACGCCTGTGGCGAGTTTCAACACCTGATTCGCTGGTTGGTCGATTCCTGAAGGGGCTCGTCAAGCTGGCTGCTGCGGGTGTCAAGGTGCGTGAAAACAGTATTCATGGCGTTCGCCGGCATTCCGCTTCGGCCGGTGAAATCTTCGCTGATGTGGCTGCTGAAGTTGATGCAGAGTTCTTCTGCGGACTGGAATTCACGGTTCTCCAATTTGCTTCGGATCGTGCTGCCCAGTTGGGCTTCCGCGAGAAAGTTGTGGGTTCGACGCCTGTTCGAATTTTCCCATTCGTCCTTGTTCCGGAACCCATGCCCCTGGCTGGCTGATTACTGAACTCGCTGATCTAAAAGTTGAGACAAGTCGCTGCTCATGCCAACACCCATGAAGAGTCGAAGGACTCGACATGGGTGTTTGTTTTAATTGGCAACACCTTCTGTGACAGTTTTCGTCACTTTGGAAGCTCTTAAGTTCTGTAGGAACGTCATGAGGTCGGCAAACTCTTGTGCTGTGAGCGGCTGCTCGAGCCCGTTGGGCATTGCGGAAACCCTGCCCACAGCGACTTCTTCGATTTCGTTGCGTCGAATCATCTTTTCGACGGGTTTATTGTCCTGAATCGTGGTGAGGATGAACTCCTCTGTCGTTTCTTTCCCTGCCAAACCTGTCCAGACTCGTCCGTCCTGTAAGGTAACAACAATCGGTTCGAACCCCCGGGCAAAACTCGCACTGGGAAAAAGAATCGCTTCGAGAAGTTCACGCCGGGTGCGAATTTCGCCAATGGCAGCAAGATCAGGCCCGATCTTCGCTGGAGAGTTCACTTTATCCTGGGAATCTGTTACGTGACACAAATGGCATTGAGCCTTGTTCATAAAGAGCAATCGACCTCGCTCGCTGTCACCCTTATGTCCCTCGATTCGCTGTTCCCATTCGTTCAGTCGAATGAGTTGGTCATTCTTCAATTTTCTCAGTCGCTCAAGAAGAGGTGCCGCATCACGTTGTACTTCCTCTCCGTGTGGTTTCAGAATTTGCTCAATCATGTCGAGTGTTGGAGTGGCTGAAGAGACTTCAAGGGCCTCAACTAACTGTTCGATTATCTCTTTGTTCGTGCAATTCACATAGGCAGCCAATAGATAGGGCAACTCCACCGGATTGGCAACTTTCACGAATGGAAGCAATTGAGACAATCGCTGTTCATCGTGTGTAGTATTGGCAATAACGTCGAGTGCCGTGATGCGTTCCCGGATGGGTGTCTCAGCCGAAAGTCTTGAAACGAGATACTCAAATTCAGAGTCACTGAGTCTCTTGTCGAGAGTCGTTAATGTTCGTAGCGCTTTCAGTCGAAGTTGTGGCTCCCTGGCAGGTTCTTGAGCTATCCGGCGTATTGATCTCTCCAAAGGTAGCAGCGAAAGTTTCCCGACCGCATCAAGCGCTGCCATGCATATCTCTGTATCCTCCGCTGCGAGCGACTCCTCAATTCCGTTAAG
The DNA here is from genome assembly GCF_000092105.1 of Planctopirus limnophila DSM 3776. Lineage (NCBI taxonomy): Bacteria > Pseudomonadati > Planctomycetota > Planctomycetia > Planctomycetales > Planctomycetaceae > Planctopirus > Planctopirus limnophila. The sequence continues at coordinate 1,841,898 of NC_014148.1, forward strand.
CCATCCTTGAGGTATGTTCGCTTTTTCAAGTTTTGAAACGGCAATAAGCAGTGCTCGACGTGATGTTTTCGAGCGCAACTGCTGTTCTTGAAAATTCCGGCTGATGGTTTCCTGCATTTGTGGCTCATGCTGAAGTGTGCGCACAAATCCTGCGATGATCTGGACTCGATCTTCATTGATCTGGTCACTTTTGAACCATTCATCAATCAGCGCGATGGATTCAGCAGTCCATTGGGGATGTCGTGATAAAACCTGGATGGCCGCCTGTCTGAGAGGTGTATTGCCAGAACTTAAAAGTGGCGTCAGATCTTTCGCATCAAGTATTGTTAATGGCATTTGATCGAGTGCGATCAGAGTGATTCGCTGCACATCCGCAGAATGAGACAACAAGCCGGCACGAGTCGATTCTGCATGATTGATCTGGATGAGCGCAAAGGTAATGGCATGCTCCAGAAATCGATCAGCAGTCACCCGTTGTGAAACTTGTTGTGGTTCTAGGCTTTTGAGAAGAGCCGGGATGGATTCCTTCTGTTGAAGTCTGCCCAGGGCATTGGCAGCTTCTCGTCGAACTCCTGATGATTCATCAACGAGTAGCGCTTCCAGCGTTTGACGTGCCGATCGATCACGGTGAAGACCTGCCGAGTAGGCAGCTGCTTGTCGTACACTGTGGCTGGGATCTCTGAAGGCCAGCCGAGTCGCTGCCCGTGCCGCATTGTCATCCATGCGGCAAAGCGCCCAAACCGCTCCTGTTCGCTGCCTGAAACTGGATTGTGGCGATGTCAGAAGAGTTGCCAAGGCGTCGGTCATCCGTTGTTCTCGTCGAGCCACTTCGATGATGGCACGCTCCTGCACCATGACCCGCGAATCATCAAGCCGAGCCAACAGATCGTCAGTAGGTAAAGACTTCCATGGAATGAGATTGCCATAGGGATCCTGAACCTTCGTCGCGGCATTGCGAAGGATTCGAAAAATTGATCCTTTGACTGTTGGCTGGCTCGAACCGGAGGCAGGGCAACAGGCAATAAACCAACCTCCCGTATCGACAATCAACAGACTTCCATCAGCATCTTCCAGAACATCAGTGAAATGAACGGTTCCTTGTGGTGCTGTGATAAACTCTTCCGTTTCGCAACGATATGTTGCACTTTCAGCCTTGAGTCGATGACGCAGAATCTTGCCTGTATTAAAGTGTGAAGAAAACAGGTTCTCTTGAAACTCGTCTCCCCAGGAGGAGCTCCGATAACTCGTCAAGCCACTGGGGGCTGTCGCCGTTAGAGGGACAAGTGCGGGAAGATAATCCCCGGTTCGTATTCGGTCGGAATAGTCGCGATCTCGAACCGAGTACTCACCGCCTGCGACAGCGTGAATCAGGCCATCCCTCAGTCCACCGGGCGCTGAGGATTTCGCCCAGAATGTCCCCTGAATAAATGAATCACCATTGGGGAGAAAAGCCACTTCGACGGGATTTCCTACTGCACCAGAGACAAACTCGACATCACTTCCATCCGGTCGGCAGCGCATCAGCCACGGGCCAACACCATCTCGTAGAGGCGTACCGTCCTTCAGGCGGACTTTATGGTGAAATCGACCAGGTAAAAAATAGATTCGACCATCTGGCCCCACAGTCGTGCCATGCAGATCATCAGTACAACTTTGATTGAAAGCAAATCCAGTCACGAGCTCTACACGCTGATCGGCAATTCCGTCGCCAGTGGTATCTTCAAACCTCCAGAGGCTGGGTGGAGATGTGATGAATACGGCTCCATCGTGGCAGGCAATCCCTGTGCCAAACACGATTTTATCAGCAAAAATTGTGCTTTGATCGTAGATACCGTCGCCATTGGTATCCGTCAGGCGACGAATGACATCGGTGGGGTTTTTCAATCGATCTCCACCATTCGATCCACCCGAATCAAGAACATAGAGATGTCCTGACTGATCAAGTGCTGCAAACATTGGGCGTTCGACGAGCGGAAAACTGGCCGCCTGTCGAATGTCAAAGCCTTCGGGCACTGTGATGGAATAGCGTTCGGATTCAGCCCAGGCCGGTTGAATCATCAGAAGAACTGTCAGGCACGGTGCCAGAAGAACGTCAAACTCTATGCGCTGCATCGATAGGCCGCTTTCATTGAAGACATTGAAAACGAGTATTGAAATGAAAAAGGATGTCGTATCATTGAGTTCTACTATGGCCAGTACTCAGGGTGAGTAAAGATGTTGTATATATCTACTAATCGATTGTTTCGAACCAAAGGTGGAGAAACATTCTTGATATCCTATATTTCTGGTTCATCGATTGTCTGTCAAAGTTAAGCCAAAGTCGGTTGACTCAACCAGAACTCGTTGAGCCCAAAGCTCCCTGTTCTCGCAAGAAGCGATCGTACCTTGAGGTATTTCCCTCAGGTTCAGCATGATCCCCCAGAAATCAGGAGGATTACAGACTAGTGGATAAGTATTTCCCGATGTGATCTGCAAAATTGAAAAAAACAGATTGAAATTGGAGAAAAATCGCCACATTGTATTTTGCGTGGTGAAAACAATTCGGCTCCATGACGAACCTTTCGAGATTTGCCCAAATGCTGTTTGTCAGAATTTTGCTGTGCCAGCTTGCGTTGATGGCTGTCAGTTCATGGACACTTCAGATTGCCTGCGCGGAAGGGAAGCCACTGAAAGTGTTTATTCTTGCGGGGCAATCCAATATGGAGGGGCACGCACGCGTTGAAACTTTCGACTACATCGGTGACGACCCTGTCACGCTGCCGCTGTTGAAGAAAATGCGTGGCGCTGATGGCAAACCTGTGGTTTGTGAAGGAGTGTGGATTTCCTACTTCACAGGGAGTGGCGACAAGAACGGAGAAGGCTTTGGCCCTTTGACTGCGGGGTATGGATCTCGCCGCAATCCTCAAGAGGATGGTGGAAAAATCGGGCCTGAGTTCACTTTCGGGATCGCCATGGATGCCGCTTTTGAGGAGCCCGTCCTCCTAATCAAAACGGCCTGGGGTGGAAAAAGTCTCAATACCGATTTTCGTCCGCCAAGTGCCGGCCCCTACGTCTTTAATGAAAAGCAGCTCAGCGATTTCCGCAAGCAAGGCAAAGATATTGAATCGATTCAGAAGGCAAAAGCCGAAGAGACAGGGCACTACTATCGCTTGATGGTCGATCATGTGAAGCACGTATTGAGTGATATTCCACGTGTCTGCCCGCAGTACGATGAGAAGCAGGGGTATGAACTCTCCGGTTTTGTCTGGATGCAGGGTTGGAATGACCTCGTTGATACCGGAACCTACCCCAATAGATCAGAGCCAAATGGATATGCTGCTTATAGTGAGGTAATGGCACATTTTATTCGCGATGTCCGCAAGGATCTCAATGCTCCACAGATGCCATTTGTGATTGGTGTCCTGGGAGTCGATGGTGGAAAACGCAATCTTCAAACCGCAAACTTTCGTGCGGCCATGGCTGCACCAGCCATGCTTCCTGAGTTTCGTGGAAACGTTGCTGCTGTTGAGACCGCTCCTTATTGGGCGGAAGAGCTGGGAGCAATCGCTCAGAAGTACGATCAAGTGCGGCAGATGAATTATTTCCTGAATTCAAAGCATAAAGATCATGCCAATGCAGATGGTTCGATGACGGAAGAGCAGAAGCGGGCATATCTCAAGCAGTACGAAGAGAAACTGATTTCCCCAGCAGAGGTGACTCTATGGAAACGGGGTGCCTCCAATGCCGGGTATCATTACCTGGGCTGTGCGAAGACGTTTGCTCAAATCGGCAATGCATTTGCGGAGGCCAATCTGAAGTTACTGAATGAGGAAAATCGTAAGTCGTCGCGATAGTGGATGAGTTTGAAGTATTTGTGTCGATGTATGGTGTGTTAGTGAATCGGAATTCTCAAGGTGGGGCAATTCGAGGTGATCGGATCAAAGAATGGCACTCAATTGTTAAAGACCCATCAGCAGGTATCATGGCGCTTCATTTTTGTAAATCTCATCGTGTTATGGGCTATGCAATGGGGTGCTGCTAAGCCTGCCTTATCGGCCGAAACCGAGAGTGCAGCCTGGCCTGGCCTGCATCCACTTACTGCAGCACAAGTGGGTAGTCTGCTGATTCATGAGTTGAAGTGCGGAGCCTGTCATACTGGGGTTGAGAGCGGAAGGATCTCCGAAAAGACCGCTCCCGATTTGACGAACGTGGGGGGGCGAGTCTCCCCAAAGTATCTCCAGGAGTTCATCGCACATCCCGCTCAAAAGCATCCCGGGACAACGATGCCTGATCTCCTGGCATCGCGACCTGAAACTGATCGCACAGCGATCGCAGAGGCTATTACCCAATTTCTGGTGGATCAATCCAAAGAAAAGTCTCTGCCAGCAGCAGGCAGCCAGTTCGATCAACTGCGTGGAAAAACTCTCTATCACTCCATAGGTTGTGTTGCCTGTCATGGCCCTCGGGAGGTCTTCGAGCAAGTCTCTGAGAAACCGAAGGAAACGGATGACGATTTCGATGATGAGCCCGAAGATCATCGTGAAAAGCGAGTCCAGCCAGTCGCTTTCGGTCTTGATCATGTCCGAGAGAAATACAACGTCGCTTCGCTGAGTCAATTCCTGTTTGCACCGCTGCATGTTCGTCAGTCAGGGCGCATGCCTGATATGAAACTGAAACCCGACGAAGCTTTGTCGATAGCGGCCTATCTGGTCGGAGATAGTAAGGTCGACGAATCGTTAAAAACCGACGAACGTCTGGTGCACCGTGGACGACAATATTTTCAAGAGCTGAATTGTGCGGCTTGTCACTCTCTCCCTGGTATCACTGCAGCCAAGCGAGTGAATCGTCTATCAGAAACCAGCCTTTCCCGTGGTTGTTTGACGGGCAAGGGCGGGAAATCTCCACGATATGCTGTGAGTCGGGAGCAGCGTCTTGCCATGGAGTTGTTCATCAAGGAGTCTACAAAAAGCGATTCTCCTCCTGTCATTGATACGGATCAGGTCGCCATTGCAAAGACACTTGCGACATTTCACTGCATTGCGTGCCATACCCGCGATGATTTCGGAGGGGTACCTGATATCTACAATATGTTTTTCACGGGGAACGACTTGAAGCTGGGGGACGATGGGCGGATTCCACCGCCACTCACTCATGTGGGTGCAAAGTTACGGCCTGCCTGGCTCAAAAAAGTCCTTTTCGATGGTGAGAGTGTGCGTCCTTATATGGTGACCCGCATGCCTCAGTATGGAGAGCTGAATATCGGCCATTTGCCCGAGATGTTTGCCAGTGTGGATCATCTTCAAGGGAAAGACCTCACGATTCCTGATGTCGAGGGAGCTAAGCCACAGGACCGAGAACGGGAGAAACTTTTGCGACAGGCTGGTCGGGAGTTGTTAGGAGATAAAGGTCTCAACTGTATTGCCTGCCACAGCTTTAATGGACGATCTTCTCAGGGAAGCCAGGGAATTGATCTGCTCACAAGTTATCAGCGGCTCCAGCCACAGTATTTTGATAGCTATTTAAGAAATCCAGGCTCCTTTCGTCCTCGAACCGTCATGCCTACGGCGTGGCCGAATGGAGTTGCGACGTTTACCACCATTCTTGACGGAGAGACAGACCACCAGATTGAAGCGATCTGGTACTATTTGTCACTGGGAACCTCTGCCGCGGACCCATCAGGTTTGCGAAGTGTTAACACAAAGTTGGTTGTGGATGGTTCAAAGGCCCAGATTCATCGTGGCAGGAGTCGTATCGCCGGTTATCGCGGCATTGCTGTCGGCTTGCCAGAAAGGTGGAACTACGCATTCAATGCAGAAACAGGGACGATTTCCGGAATCTGGAAAGGGGACTATATTCAGGTGAACTGGAGTGGCCAGGGATCGGGTGATTTTCAACCTGCGACTGAAGCCGTCACCCTCCCGCAGGATGTCTCTTTTCTGCAATTCGAAGGCGAACCAACTGTCTGGCCCAGAATGCCTGTCATGACGAAAGAGGCTCGCACAAACCCTGATCCACTCTATCCGAAGAACGTCGGTTATCAATTTCGAGGCTATACTTTAGATGAAGATCACATTCCTACATTCTCATATCGATCTGGTGCCGTTGATATCTTTGATCGCACACAGATACTGGGAGATCCTGGTAACGAACGCTTGCAGCGGATCTTCCGGTTTGAATCGCCGACGACTCAAACGTTGTGGTTTCGCGGGTTGGCAGGGAAAATCACCAAGGAGGATTCGCAAACCTTTCGTTTGGGAAACCTTCGATTGTCTATTCCTGAGATCCCATTCCGACTGCGAGAAATACCAGATCAAGCCGGCGAAGTCGAACTCCTGATACCACTTCAAATTTCTCAAGGCCAATCGACTTTGGAGGTGAATTATGAATTACTTTCAAAGTAGTTCCTCGATGATTATCGTCGCTTTGTTGACGATCGGATTTTCATATGTTCACTCAGTTTCTGCAGAGGAAGTTGGTGAACGCTGGGGCACGGAAGAGCGAGAGCGGGCCTATTATCCCATTGTCAATATTCCACTCCCCAAAGAGACCGTTATCGAAGCCGGGGCCTTTGCGACACTACCTGATGGTCGTGTCGCCGTTGGAACACGCCATGGCGAGATCTATATCATTGACGGTATTGACGATGAAAAGCCGAATCCAAGGTTTCACCGTTTCGCCTCGGGGTTGGATGAAATTTTCGGGCTCTCTTGGAAAGACCAGTCTCTTCTCGTCACCCAAAGCTGCGAACTGACTCGTGTGAGTGATTCCGATGGCGATAGAATCGCTGATCGTTTTGAGACGATTTCTGATGCCTGGGGCTATGCGAATTATCACGAGTATGCATTTGGTTCGAAGCCGGATTCCGCGGGAAATCTGTTTATCGCTCTTGGACTTTCGGAGTCTTACCACTCTTATGCACTCAATCGCGGTTTCATTATGAAGGTGGCTCCTGATGGAGCGACGACAGCTTTCGCCAGCGGTTTGCGAAGTCCCGGCGGAATTGGTCATGATGAGCATGGGGCATTGTTTTATATTGAAAGTCAGGGTCCCTGGAACTGCTCATGCAGCTTGAAGGCGGTTACCAAGGGGAGCTTTCACGGGCATCCGGCGAGTTTTCCGTGGTATAAGACGGCTCCAGAACTGGGCCCTGTCCCAGTGATGCCTACTTCTGGTACAAGAGTCGTTACTGAACGTCAACGCGTAGCACAACTTGCCCCCTACGCCGTGATTTTTCCGTATATTCGCATGGGCCGGTCGATTACCGCTTTCACGGTCAATCAGACTCGAGGAAAATTCGGCCCATTTGAAAACCAGTTATTTCTCGGTGACTACACACAATCAATCGTCATGCGGGCCACGACGGAACAGGTCAAAGGAGTATGGCAAGGAGCCTGCTATCCCTTCCGGGAAGGCTTATCGACGGGGATTCTCAGCGTCGAATTTACGCCTCAAGGCAAGCTGTTAACTGGTGGTACCAATCGCGGCTGGCCTGTTCGAGGTATCAAACCTTTCGCTTTGGAGCGAATTGAGTGGAATGGGAAAATGCCATTCGAAATTGAACGGGTGACGATCGAGCCTGAAGGGTTCAAACTGACGTTTACAAAACCTCTTAGTCAAGAAGTCGGACAACTGCCAGAATCTTATAAAGTCTTCGGTTTCACGCATCCTTACCATGCTGGCTATGGAGGACCGGAAATCGAAAAACATCAGCCAATGATGCAATCAGTTGAAATTTCCCCAGACGGCAGTTCTGCGAAAATAAAAATTGATCGACTTCAACCTGGATTTGTGTATGAGTTAGATTGTTCAAGGCTACGTTCAATCGATGACGAATCTCTTCTTCATCACCATGCCTTTTATACAGTGAATGAAATCCCCGATAAGGTCGGTGATGTTGTGAATGGGAAATAGTCAAGCATTACCATCTGGGAAATGTTCGGTAGAGTAACGGAGAATGATAAGTACGTTCCTCAGCGGGGCCGCGCTTGGTTAGCGCGGAAGACGCCATGGATCAGAGCTTCAGCCAAGAATGTTCAATCGCTTCAATGGGGCCGCGCTTGGTTAGCGCGGAAGACTTCCCGATCCGCAACCCGCCAGCGCCAAGAGGAAGAGGCTTCAATGGGGCCGCGCTTGGTTAGCGCGGAAGACACGACCGTAGCAATCGCAACGCATGACAATGCAAAGCTTCAATGGGGCCGCGCTTGGTTAGCGCGGAAGACTCGATCAATGCGGCGTAAACGACATCTCCTTGCCGCGCTTCAATGGGGCCGCGCTTGGTTAGCGCGGAAGACGTTGTCGATCTCATACACTTCCACCAGCGAGAATGGCGGCTTCAATGGGGCCGCGCTTGGTTAGCGCGGAAGACCGCGCGATCCGGCAGAGGAATCCATGTTTTTCAGAGAGTGCTTCAATGGGGCCGCGCTTGGTTAGCGCGGAAGACTGCCCTGTCGGGCCGAATATCCAGCCGAATGGGGTGCTTCAATGGGGCCGCGCTTGGTTAGCGCGGAAGACCGGAGGTTTGATGCTGCGGCAATCCATTTTAGTTCAGTGCTTCAATGGGGCCGCGCTTGGTTAGCGCGGAAGACACCGCTTTGATCGAAGCGCCTGTGGCTGTCACATCTGCGCTTCAATGGGGCCGCGCTTGGTTAGCGCGGAAGACTTTGCAAACTATCTGTCATGTGTGAAGACCAGATTTTGCTTCAATGGGGCCGCGCTTGGTTAGCGCGGAAGACCTGTCGTTCTGCAGAAACTGATGAGGCATGCCGACATGCTTCAATGGGGCCGCGCTTGGTTAGCGCGGAAGACGTCATGCTTCCACAGCTTACGGATGCCCTGCTGACGCTTCAATGGGGCCGCGCTTGGTTAGCGCGGAAGACGTTGCTGCGGTTCCGGTTGCGGTGCGGGCAGCCACCGCTTCAATGGGGCCGCGCTTGGTTAGCGCGGAAGACGCAGTTCTCAACGTGATTGCAGCATCTGTCCAATTACGCTTCAATGGGGCCGCGCTTGGTTAGCGCGGAAGACCCTATTTGCTGGCTATGCTTCAAGCTGTAGAAACTATGCTTCAATGGGGCCGCGCTTGGTTAGCGCGGAAGACACTCTCGGTCGACGCCGCTTAGGTCAGGAGTCACCAGGCTTCAATGGGGCCGCGCTTGGTTAGCGCGGAAGACCCGGCCCGACAATCGCACCGCTGGCGTCGATTGTTAGCTTCAATGGGGCCGCGCTTGGTTAGCGCGGAAGACATCAACAGCCAAAAATCATCATCTCTAGTCTTTACGAGCTTCAATGGGGCCGCGCTTGGTTAGCGCGGAAGACACGATCACGAATTCACCATCTACATCAGCAATCTCGCTTCAATGGGGCCGCGCTTGGTTAGCGCGGAAGACCGCCCGTGTTCCAAGTCGCGGAGAGTAAAGACTTTAAGAGGCCTGTTTCGAGAGGTAGCATTTCTAGAGAACTTAAAATGTCCGTTATGATGTGATTGATTTTATAACTCCTTATACCAGAGCCGGTTAACTGTTGCGAGCGATTCCGGGGTTTTTCGTGGCACTGAACCTCTCGATTCAGAGATTGTGAAAAAAACTTGGGGAAATCAGAGAAAGGTCATCTCGCGTTTGCAGAGCATTCATGGGTATGCGCGTGAAATTGTCGCCGGATGTTTGGAAAAAGATCGTTTCAACGTATCCGCGTTTTGTATCAGAATGAACCAGCTTCGAAAACAGAATTATATTCTTGTTCCAGAAAAACATTTACTAAATCAAACGCTAAATCACAAAGGCCTTTCGTTCGGGAATTTCGGTTCTTGGATTGCCCCAGAACTCGACGCAATCGTCGCCGCGAGCGCCTGCCGGTCCAAGATCGACCACCATCACTCGATCTTCCACAAGATTGAGGATTTCCCACAAACCCTCTTTCAGCGACATCAGCTGAAGCTTTGAAAGTTCGCATCGAAAAACAGAGTATTGCAATGAAGTGCCAAATCCGCAGAGTTTACGATGAGTTAAACGTAATCTCTTGGCATCGGAAACATCGTACGAAATCAAATAGACATTTTTCATTGGTGTTCTCTCTGAGAAGCCAGTCAAGCGGATCATTAACGAGTGCAGAAGCCAGGATATTTATCGAGTTCGCCAAGTAGAACTCGGGAAAGTAAGCGAGCCTGGACTTCAAAAAGCCGGCGGTAGCTGATCTTGTAGCCGAAGATGGGGTGCGTAATCTCGGTTTCCATCCGCCGCTCATAAGCGGCAATGACGGCTTTGCGACCTGTTTCTGTCAAAGCGACGCTTCCTGCACGACGGATAAAGCTTTTTGGGCTGACTTCCTCGTTGTTAATGAGCGTAAGCACTGTTGAGTCTCCCACGAGCGGACGGAACTCTTCGGCAAGATCAAGTGCTAAAGAAGGTCTGCCATAGCGAGGCTGGTGCAGAAATCCGAGGAATGGATCGAAGCCGACAGCTTGTGTCGTGATCGTCAACTCTTTGGTTAACAGCGAATAGACAAAAGATAGAAGCGCATTGACGGGATCGGTCGGAGGGCGGCGATTACGCCCTTCGAGATTGAACTCATCTCCACCTCTAAGCAATCTGGAAAATCCTGCAAAATAGGTCTTCGCAGCCATTCCCTCCAGGCCCATGAGAGAATTCAAATTATCGACCTGCTCGACTTTCTGAATGTAATCAGCAAGGCGGTCGAGATCGCTTCTATGCTTGTCGTCAGCGTGTCGCCTTAACAGTGTGCGTGAGTTTTTGATCTTTGCAGAAATGAAACCACGCGCTATCGACAGGGCGGCCTGAGGATCAAAAGCCGCCTTCGACTGGGCCATGCGCAACTCGACGTTTTTGTGGCACATTCCCGAAGTGAGTGCCGTGAACCATCCGCCGTAGGAAAAGTAACTGATGGGGATATTGCGGTCCGCCAGTTCTCGAATTGCAGCGGCTGTGACCTGCACATTCCCCATCAGGCAAACTTGTGAAACTTGAATGAGTGGAATGAACAGTGGAGAGGATTTCGCGGGAGTCAGTTTCAGACGCTCGCCATCTTTGCCTATATAGGTTCCTTGATCCTGAACATAAATTGGCAGTGCATCGTCACGGGCGGGAACAAGTTTGCGGATACTTTCCGAGCTCTCTGGAGCCGAATCTTCCCTGGTGCTATTTCTAAGGCAATTGGTTTCATCGGGGAGGCAAATGCTGACAAGAGAACATTTCGGACATTTGGGGCTATCAACAAGCGGGGCGGGAATCTGGCGTGTGGAGGCCATGTGCCGCATTTCGCGAACCAGTTCGCGCGTGCGGGCAATCAGGGTGTCGTCAAATTGAACACGAATCCGGCGTCGGGATTCGATGTAATACAATTCGCCATAGTCGCATTCGTAGCCATTGGCCTTCAGAATCAAGCCTTGAGCACAAAGTTGAACCCGTTCTGGTTCCCAAGCCTGGTGAGGAACATCGGGAACGTTCCCTCTTTTGTAGTCGATCGGGACTGCTTTCGAACCTTTCAGTTCAATCAGATCAAGTTTGGCCAGCAATCCTTCAGAGGGTGCAGAGAGCATCAAAGCCCGAGCCGCCAAGCTGTCGGCTGTGATCTCCTGGATTGCAGAACCTTCACTGACATGGTGAGAAGATTCGTCTGGGTTTTCATCAGGAGCATCGAATGATTTTTTGGTGGGGATATCCACATTTCGATGTCCGAATGTCCCTTCTTTGGTCTCGATGTTGTCTCGAAACTCACCTTGCACCCATTCAAGGTAAGCCAGTCTGGGGCAGTAGGTGAATTCGTTGAGCATACGAGCGGGAATAAGATCATCAGCCGACTGTGACTGATTTTCTCCTTCCCCTGTGAAGAGCGCTTCGAGATCGAGAGAAGGTGGGCCGGGGACAGGGCTAATCATGATACGACGCCTACTGAAGAAGGAATCGTCCATGACGAACGCTAGCAACCGCCGAAAGCCGGGCGGCCCCCGAACTTCAACCAGATTATCAAAGAGCAGATGTTGCCCTGGACTACTGGCGAAAAATCAGTAGGTACAGTATGGGCAGTCAGTAACCAGCGTTGTAAAGATCAGAAAGTGAAAAATCAATAAACTTTTCTCAGACCGTCAACTTTATGTGTGGTTGGTGGAAATGAATTCAGTATTAAGATCGCTAAATGTTTTTGGTTTAGGCTCCTCTGTCGCTGGTCACTACAAGATTCAGTGCAGTGATCTCGCGGAGACTTGTGAGGCTTTGACAAAGCTCTCGCCTCTACTGGATATTGCCCGCGCTATGGCCTGCTGCACACTCATGGGATTGATCGAAAAGACTTTCAAAGCTTGAGTGTCTTGAACCACAGTAGGGTTCTTCAATCCTTCAATGAGATGGCGACCAACTTCGTAGGTGGCCGGGGTGACGAGGGCGAGCCAGAGACCGGAAAGATAAGGCGTCAAGATTGGCACAAAGATCAGCCATCGATGCAGGCCTTGTTGCCGGGCGTACTCGCGGATCAAGTCGCCATAAGTAACAATATCGGGACTGCCAATCTCGAAGATGCGGCTATCGCCTGTTGGCAAGTCTTTCGCGGCGGAAAGATAAGCCAGTACGTCGTCAATCGCGATGGGTTGAGTGGGAGTGGCCAGCCAGCGAGGGCAGATCATGACAGGGAGTCGATCTGTTAACGATTTCATCAACTGGAAGGACAGACTCCCCGCTCCGATGACCATCCCGGCTCGAAATTCAATCGTTTCGATACCCGACGCCTGTAAGATCTCGCCCACCTCGTGACGACTCCGCAGGTGCGGAGAGAGTTTGTGGTCGTTGTCGTCACCGAGCCCGCCAAGATAGATAATTCGCTTGACGCCGGTTCGCCTGGCAGCGTCCGCGAAGTTTTGAGCTGCCTGGCGGTCTAGCTGCTCGAAGTTAGCCGATCCCGACATGAGATGTACGAGATAGTAAGCTGTGTGAACGCCTTCAAGGGCTGCATCTAAAGAAGCGGGATTCAGGACATCGCCTGGAACAATCTCAGTCGTATGCTTGATGAGAGGTCGTAATTTGGCTGGGTTGCGTGCCAGACACCTCAGAGTTAAGGGTTGTGCCTCAAGCAGCGGGAGCAGTCGCCCGCCGACATACCCAGACGCTCCCGTCAGCAGAACGGTATTCTCAGAAACGACTTGAGGCTTGTTGACTTCGGTGGACGGCATGAGTGGCTGTTAAATTCTCAGTTGGGCAACGGTTCACATAATGCCTATCATTCACAATTCCAGTTTACCATTTTAAGGGCTGAGAAAAATACTCGGCGGCAGGATGTTGAAAAAATGCGAATGTTGTACCTTCACAAACCGAGTGCAGATATTCTGGCTCGGTTCGTGGAGCAACAGAGGAAGCTGGATTTCAATTATTCTGCTGTAGGAGCCACTGCTTTGACGCCGCCCTCCGGGTATACAGTTGACGGCACTCGGATTGAACTGGGAACCGGGGAAGAGGTTTTTGACGCCGCAAAGCTTGCACTTCTGAACTGGCAGCAATTTCGACTGGGCTGGGTGGATGTGTGGTCGGCAGAAACTCCACTCGAAATCGGTCAAGTTGTGGCCATTATGGGGCAGGCGGTAGGGCTGTGGTGGCTGAACGCCTGTCGAATTGTTTACACCATCGATGAGTCTGGCCCGATCAGTCGTTTCGGCTTTGCCTATGGAACGCTGCCAGGCCATGTAGAAAGTGGCGAAGAGCGTTTTCTGATTGAGTGGGATCAAGATACTGACCGGGTGACTTACGAGATTCTGGCGTTCTCAAAGCCGAATCACATCCTGACTCGGCTCGGCTATCCGCTGGTACGACGTAGTCAGAAGCGCTTTGGTCGAGATTCCGCCGCATCGATGTTCCGGGCGGTCAACGAAGCGCAGATAGTGCCCAAAGTGTATCAACACACAGGACTCATGAGTCAGGCTTCTTGACGCATGTCGATACCCCACTGGCTGGAGCAGACCAGCGGGGCAATGAAACGGTCGCTGGTGGGACGTTTGTCAGGAACACCTTCAAAAAGGTGGTTTCACTGCAGCAGTCCTAGAAGTTTCGGACCGCAGGGTGGCCCCGGTTGAAAGTCTGATTTCTACCGGGGTGGCTTCACCACAGGAGGGCATTGGCAGAACCTTATCTCAGGCAGAGTTCTTTCTGAGATCCTCAGAAACTCACATGGCAGTTCTTTCGGCAGCAAGACCTCCACTGCCTGCGGCACACAGGTAGCCCGCCGACGGCCAAACTGTATCAGAATGCGATCTTCAATCCCGAGACCGGGATGGTCGATTACACCTATGCCGATGCCTCGTCACCCGGTTCTGATCCCACGGGCGATCACGGCTACTCCGAATACGAAGGCGTCTTTGAAAGTGGCACCGCTCACGATCTGGCGGAATGGAATGTCACCTTCTCGAATCCCATGAGCCTGATCAATCAGGCACTGGCCCCGTACAACTATTTCAACCTGCCGTTCATCCCTCAGGCCTTCACCAATGCCATGGGTGGCTATGAACCGTCGTATCTGGGTGATTGGCACTTGTCGAGTGAAGGCTGGGCCAGTGATACGCAGTATTACAAATACTACGAGAACGACCGGACTGGGGATTGGTTTATTCAGTATTGGGATCACGAGCCAGACCACGATGATCCACCACTTTACACTGAGTATGGAGGGCCAAGCCATGATGCGCTGTCTCAGGCTATGGGCCAAGCCCAAGCGGCTGCGCAGAAAAAGGCGAATCAAACACCTCCAGACGAAGCTCCTCCAGCTCAAAGTGCTGATCAGAACCGACTTGAAGAAGAAGGTTCCGGATCGGGTGGAGAATATAGTTCGAGTGAGCAGTCTGAACCTCCGTCGCCGGGGGATGAGACGGGGCAGGCTCAAAATAACGCCGAAAACCGAGCCCAAGAGCGCCTTGAGTCGGCTGCATCAGGAAATAGTACCGAGGTCTCACCATCGAGTCAGGGTGGTGTCAGCATCCCCTCAACTCCAGATACACCTGTATCAGGAGTGTCACAGCCAACGGCACCTATTGCCCCTTCTGGTAACGCCGGAGCGCCTGCACAGTCGGCTTGGGATCAATTTGTAGGAGTTGCTAGTCAGGTAGCAAATGCACACGCTCAATTGTCCGCAGGTGTTGTTCAGGCGTTCGTGGTCGATGGATTCATGGGTAGTGTTCAGGGAATCTATGATCTCGCTAAAGGGGCCTACAATGCTGCGACACAGTATGCAAGCTGGCAAATGAATCGGCTTTGGTCAAGTCCGTGGAAGGTTCTCGTCGATCCTTGGGGAGTCGGTGAAGGAATAGGAATTGCCGCAAAGAAAGTGTCAGAACTGACTGCAAAGATGCAGCCTTATGTTGATGAAATCTCATCACTACCCTCTGAAACTATTTGGAAGTTGTTTATTGGAGACTTTGATGCTGTTCGAGGTCAAGTTTCCCCCACACTCCTTCGAGCCGCTGAACTTGCTCACGGTTTATCTAGCAGTGTCTATGAATCCATTGCGAGCAATCTGACGATGGACAAGGCCCCTGGCCTGCTTGGTCGAGTTTTTGGCATGGTCTTGTATGAGATCGTTGAAGGTCTCGTCATAACGGGGATCACTGCAGGAGCAGGAGCGGCTGCAGTAGGGGCAAAGATTGCTAAGAAACTGACACGTTTGTCAGATCTTCCAGGGCTCGATTCGCCAAAGGTTCAAAAAGCAATCAATGACGTGGTCGGTTTTCTGCAGTCCGGTGGAAAAGTCGATGGGCCCTCAAAGCCACCAGCGACACCCCACATGCCTAAATCCTCAGCTGAACTCGCAGACGAAGCGGCTGCACTCGCAAAGAAAAAATGTGATGAAGCACGTGCTCTTGGAAAGGAGGGCGGCTGCTTTGTACCGGGCACATTAGTCTCTGTGACAAGCGTTGCTCTTCATGACAAATCCATTTCAGACTTTCTACTCGTAACGACAAACGGAATTTGCCCCTCTTCAGAACCTGGGGTAAGTGAGCAATCATTCTCACGTTCAGTCGATGCTAAAGAATATGCATCACTACCAATTGAAACGATTTCTTTAGGCTCACGAGTAGTGGCGAGTAATCCCCATCCATGGGAGTTTGATTCTCGCTGGGAAGAGCCTGAATCTGACAGTTGGCGCACAATACATCTGGAAATGTACAAACAGGATGGCTCGGTTATTGACTCACAGTTACTGCGTCCGGTGGAGGTTGTTGAGTCGTTAAATCTGCATCCTGGACGCATGATTCTCATTCATGCAGACGAACTGGATGTCGCAGGAATGGCCCTCATTAAATCTGTGAGCAATGCTCCATCCATTGCCCAGGGAACTGGCCGAGTGGTAATTGGTCGCTTTATGACCCGTGAGGTCAACGAACTCATTCGGCTCACACTCTCCACTGGAGATGTCGTGGAGGGAACACCTAACCACCCACTTTGGTCAGTCGATTTGAATGACTGGCAAGCAATGGAGATGTTCGAAGCAGGAGATTATCTCGCTGGCCATGAAGAAAATGTGCTGGTTCTTTCAAAAGAACGTGTCGAGCACACCACTCCAGTCTACAACCTCGAAGTTCACGGCGAACACGTCTACCATTTGACACAAGCGGGAATTCTGGCTCACAATACATATCCAGAAGACACACCAAATCCACCTCCAACCAAAGACATAGTACCGGAACCACCAAGCCCACCCAAAGCCGACGATATAGTGCCGGAGGTGAAGGGTGTCGAACCGACGACACGATATACACTCAAAGACAGATTGAATTCGCCGGATGATGGCGCTCATAAAGAAGTCTTTAGTGTTATGGAAACAGATAAAATTGCAGTTGGAATACTCAAAAAGGGAGCGTCTCCAGCAATACTTGCTAAAGAAAGAGCTCTACTTAAGCAACTTGAAGAAGCGGGGCTTCCTGTTATGAAAAATCACGAAATCACAGAATACAATGGGAGGCCGGCAATTGTCATGGATCGTTATGCGCTTGGTTCAAAGAAAATCGTAAAGTACAACTCTAAGATTCGGGATCTTGAGTCTATTGGAGGAAGTGTTCTTCTAAATGAAAAAAGCATCTCTGATCTAATGGCGATAAAGTCAAAGATGATGGAAAAGAACATCAAGATCGATGAGCTCCAGTTTCTGATTGGAGAAGATGGATCGGTTGTCATCGCCGACCCTCTCGATGTGTATCCTCAGCCGCCTACCAGTCGCAATAAGAAAATGATTGACATGCTGATTAGAAAGGCGATTGAGAATACTAGGATTTAAAAGGTATTGGAGAAGACTCAGCGTGCCACAGGGAAAAGTTGCTTCGCTATCAAGCGTGTGCTTTCTGTGCAACACTTATCAGGGCAAAAACAGGGATGTTCTAAAGGTGTTCTGAATTCATTACGTACTGCGGAGTGTGCAAATGTATAAAGATCCAAGAATTGATTATGAGTTTTACAGGGATGTTTCATCGCCGAGCAAGATGTCATCTGCTTTTGAAAGGGTAATTGGCTGCTCGATTACGAAGCTTGTAAGATGTTCCGATTGTACGCCAGAGGAGTTAGTTAGAGATTATCATGTCAATTACAGTCAAGTGTTTTCATTCACAGAAGGCCCTATAATAGTTTATCTTTCCTCCGGCGATGTCATCGTGATTGGTAGCGGTGATGAATCGTGGTCTCTCGATATTAGTTGGGTTCCAGTTGAGGAAGTCGGCGAGAGTGTTCTGCTTCGAGAAATTCTTAATGACGGCTGGGTAGTTATTTCCTGTGAAGATACGGAGTTATGCGAAGAATGGGTGAGAGAACTGCTTGGGAGGAAGATTTGTGCGATTGACATGCTAAAGTGGAATCCAACAGATGAGCAGTTCGATGCCTATTTAGTTCGTTTAAGGGAGGTAGGACTTGTGTTTCGTTTTGAAGGCGAGAAATGCCTGATTCTTGCACATTCATTAGCGAAGGCCCCTAATCCACTGAACGTAATTCGCCCGGATCAGGTGGTCGATCGCTACGTGGGAACATTAGAGACAGTTAAGCTGGCGTAATCGGGCTCAACAGGCACTGCAAATGGCAGGGTGGCCCCGGTTGAAATTCTGATTGCTACCGGGGTGGCTTCACCACAGGGGGTTTTTGGGTACCACCCATCAAGTGGCGTCCATAGTGGGCTCAGGGACGTCTCAGACGGACGATCTCCACTCCGAGATGGTATTTGATCTTGCGTCCTCTGGTTTTGGTCTGCATTACGAGATCACCCAGAGTCAGGGGCAATCGCGTACCAAAGCCGGTTCTCTCACGTAAGAAGTGGTCATTGGTGGCCGCAGCCGGTCACAGGATTCCACCACCAATCTCTGGGTCAACCTCTCAGGCGACTGCAACTCGACAGAAACCTACACTTCCGGCTGGAGCGAATCAGTCTCTTGGAATGGCAAGGACTGGCCGTCAGTAACCGACCTTTATCCCCCAGGGAGACAAGGCATATGCGGGGCCTCTCGCTGAGTTTCTCTGTGCAATACTGAGAAACTCCACGGTAAAAGGCCGCACTACCCAACGCAGACAGGTATGCTAACTACAGCTTTCGGCAAGACTTATGAAAAATGCACCCCAGTGGAGTCGAACCACTAACCTACGGTTCCGAAGACCGTTGCTCTATCCAATTGAGCTAGGGGTGCGGATTGGCTTCGCCGATGGAAGTATCCCGATTGACAACACAGTTTGCAAGTTGAGCGGCATGTTTCTCTGGTGCGGACTAAGGATTACCGGGTGCCGCGGTGGCGGGTTGATCAGGAATTTCTTCGAGGAGGTATTCTTTGAGCAGGGCCCGAGAGCCGGGTTTGAGATCGCGAACTTCCAATTTTCGCAGTGTTTTGGGATCGGTACGAAAAAACATGGTCCATTTGTAATCGATATACAG
The DNA here is from genome assembly GCF_000092105.1 of Planctopirus limnophila DSM 3776. Classification (NCBI taxonomy): domain Bacteria; kingdom Pseudomonadati; phylum Planctomycetota; class Planctomycetia; order Planctomycetales; family Planctomycetaceae; genus Planctopirus; species Planctopirus limnophila. The sequence goes on from NC_014148.1 coordinate 1,860,762, forward strand.
CGGTTCCATTGTCGTGGATTTCCAGCCCTGGGCTTCCATAAGCGTTTTCGTTCGAGCAATGACCTCTTTGGGGTCTGAGGAACTTTGCCAGCTGACCTGGGTTAGAGCATCGGAGTACTGGATCGAAGTCGCGTCATCGGTCACAGGAAGGTCTGCCGATCTGAGCACAGTCGAGTACATCACCATCGATTTCCCGGCCTGGCCAGGAGCATCGGAGATCATGACGTTCAGCAGTGTGGATCCCTGGGCGAACAATCGAGTAGGGCCAGCCTCGCCATAGGGCTTCCAGCCTCTGTTGATCAGATCTTGGGTGATTTTGCTGGCAAGGACAGCCGAATTTTCCTGCATGATAAGCATGATTTGAGCAGGAGTGTCGGACAGTACTTTCGATCCAGGCAACGAGGGGAGTTTTGCCAGCGGAACATTCCCGTGGGGAATGATGCTGACAAGCGATTTTCCTCCGGCAGGCATAACCATCATTGAAAGTGAATAACCGTTTTTCTGGAAAGTACCACTCGCCAAAGCATCTTCGACACTGCTGCCGGGAAGTTCCGTCCAGCCAGTCGAAGTGAACTGATTCTGGTGAAACTTGTAACTTTCTTTTGTGCCAGTTGTGCAATCATAGGAGAGGGAAAAAATCGGTCGCCGCGGTGCTTTTTCTGCTCCTGGTGCCAGGGGAATCTGAGAAAGATCAAGAACTTTTCGGGCTTCAGCGATGGAGGGGACCGCATCGTTCGATTTCGCCAAAGTCCTGGAGGTGTCATCCGCCAGGGTCGAATGAAAAGAGGACAAAGCGAGCATCGTGATGCCGCAGAGAAGTGTTCTCATCGGGAGTCCTCGCTGAAAATCAGTTATCTAGGGCTGAATGGCATTCATGCACAAATTGGTCTCGGCGAGCTTACCATCCTATTTTCGCAAGGCCAATGAGCTTTGTTTCGGAAGAAGTGTTGCGTTTAGGGATGCGATGATTTTCTCAGTACTACAGACTCGCAAATGAATCGGCAGCTCAGCAGCTATCAAAAATAGAAGTTCACATAATCATCTTGGATCATGACTTCACATGATGAGATTTGAAGAGAATGCCGGACTGTTTAACCGACTAAATATCGTTCATGGTTGAGGTATCTATGGCTGCTCAGGTAGTCACTGGTCTGCGAGGCGGTGAACTGGGAGGGGTTAATCATGGAGTACTGTGGATGAAGTGGCCAACTCGTCGAGTAGAAAGTATGGCCAAAGTATTGTTGATAAAGTTGTGCGAGTTCCGGATGCCATATATTGAAAAGTCTCGGTGATGAAAAGAAGGCTTCGGTCGAGACAGCAAAAAACTCGGCGAGGTTTGTGGCTCCATAGCTATTGATGATATCGCTGTGGCCAGAGTGTAGCCGCTGGACGAGTTGTGCGAATTGCTGGGGAATGAGGGATATCCAGTTTCTGGCAAGAGCCGGGTTTTCAATGACAGGCATACCGTCGGCATCTCCGTTGGCCATGTCGAGAACATGTGAGAACTCATGAATGACGACGTTGTGGAATGGCTCGTGGCCTTCCCATTCGCGCTGAATGTCTTCCCATGCCAAAACAATGGGCCCGCGTTTCCAGGCTTCGCCGAGGCGCAGGGAGGAGCTTTCAACGACGATATGTCCAAGTTTTGTTTGCTGAGGTGCGACATAGGTCGAGGGGTAGATCAGGATGGATTGAATCGAGTCAAACGGCGAGTCATCAAATCCGAGTGTGAGCCGGGAGGCCTGAAGTGCAATTTTCCATTTCATTTCTTCCGTGACGACCAAACCGCTCAGGCCTTCCCAGTTCTTTTCGGCAACCATATTGCGAGCGTGGTTGATGAGTTTGACTCTGGCGGCATCGGTCAGCCAGGTACTGAGATCTGGCCGCTTGATCAAGCGGGACAAGAAATGAGGCAAAGGTTTCTGAGATCTGAGTTTACGTTGCCTGTTTCTCAACCATTTCCACATGATGACCAACTCCCTCCGGCTGTCAAGAACTGTTGAGGAGTACTGAATCTGGGGCAGGTTCTAACAGGGACGAAAAAGCAGAGGCGGTAGATGATTCAATTTCAGGTTTTGCAGTCCGATTGTGATGATTCCAAGGAAATGGGTGCTGTCATTTCGACAAGATCAATCAATCAATAGATCGAGATCTCATGACTTGACGACCCTGGGAAAGGCCGATCAAAAAAACGTGATATTGCGTGCGGTATTGGATTCGCAGTGGGGGTGGCATGGCTTGGTCTTGAATCCTACGTGGCATTCAGCATGTGAAGATGCAGGTTTGGTTGATCGTGACGTAAGGCTCAATGGCGTAGATTGTTGCGATTGTAATCGAAAAGATGAATCGTCAGGAGCAGGGGGTGCTGTGCGAAGATTTCCATAACGTGTCAAGTTTTTGACAAAATTGTTGTTTTTTCAGGAAACTAATTTTCTCAAGATGCCAAATGTTGACGCAGCGACATTTTTTGATGCAATGTTGGAAAGCCAAGATTCGGTCTGATGATCCAAAGATTTGAGATGGTCAGGCTTGGATGCCCAGCGTTTTGCCCCCAAGAATTCCGCAGTAATCCTTACCTCGCAATTTCCCGCCCTTAAATCTGGAGTTGATGCCATGGTGAAAGTTTCCCCTAATTGTGCACCAGCGCATTTTCAGGCACTCAGCCGCCGTGGATTTCTGTCAGTGGGCATGCTGGCAGGGACCTCATTAACTCTGCCTCATCTTTTGCAGCAGCAGGCTTTGGCAGATTTGAAGGATTACAAAACCTTCCAGGGAACTGCCAAATCGATCATTCACATTTTCCTGCCTGGCGGGATTGCTCATCAGGAATCGTTTGATCCGAAGCCCAATGCTCCGATCGAGTATCGTGGTGAAATGAAGCAGGTGCAGACAAAGCTTCCCGGCGTGATGTTTGGTGAAACTTTGACCAAGACAGCAGAAGTTGCTGACAAGCTCTGCATTATCCGCAGTATGACTCATGGTGAAGCAGCCCACGAACGTGGCACCCATAATATGTTCACAGGGTACAGGCCAAGTCCTGCATTGCAGTATCCTTCGATTGGATCTGTGATCAGTCACGAATTTGGACCACGTAACAATCTGCCTCCCTATGTCTGTGTGCCGAATGTGCCAAACGAGTATGCCGGGAGCGGCTATTTGAGCAGTGCCTTTGCACCGTTTGCCTTGGGTTCCGATCCGGCCAATAACGGATTCAAAGTGCGGGATCTGAACTTGCCTGGCGGAGTTGATGATGCTCGATTTGAGTCACGTCGCCGCATGCTGGATGCTGTTAATGGTCATTTTGCTCAGCGGGAAAAATCTGACGAACTGACCGCGATGAACACTTTCTATGATCGCGCTTACAGCCTGATCAGCTCGTCGCAGGCACGAGAAGCGTTCGATATTGAGAAGGAATCCCCCGAGATCCGCGATCAGTATGGACGAAATACGGCCGGCGCTCGCATGCTGTTGGCTCGCCGCCTGGTCGAATCTGGTGTGCGTCTGGTGAACCTGACTTACGGCGGGTGGGATCATCACACCAATATCGTGCAGGGATTTAAGAATCAGATGCCCCAGTTTGATCAGGCTTTCTCAATGCTGATCAAGGATCTCGACCAGCGTGGTCTCCTGGGTGAAACATTGGTGATGGTGTCTTCTGAATTTGGCCGGACACCGAAGATCAACGGGACAGCAGGCCGCGATCACTATCCGAAGGTTTTCAGTGTGGCCCTGGCTGGTGGCGGGATCAAGCAAGGTGCTGTCTACGGTTCGTCAAATGCTGTGGCCTCCGAGCCTGATGAGAATCCTCTGGGAATCGAAGATCTCTTCACCACTGTTTATCACGCTTTGGGAATTGTGGCTGACAAGGAGTTGATGGCACCTGGGGATCGTCCGATTGAAATCGTGGATGGTGGTCAAGTGGTGAAAGAGTTGCTGGCTTAGTCCCGGCTGGCCGTGCAGTCTTTCTAGCGTATGCACAGCGAGCCATCGCCTGACTCTTGGGCGATGGCTTGGTGCTTAGCCGTCAGTGTTAATGTCCTTGTTTACTATTCAGAGGCATTGAACTGGTCAGAATGATTTGCGCATTTGTCGGCTCAGGCCGCCACAGTGCCGTCCATCATTAGGAGTGGTTTCCAAGCCTGTTGGTTTCAGTGGGACAGACTTTTCAATAGATGGTGTTCGTGCCACAGAAAACTGGTTCGGATGGTATCAGCTTCGTCACCAGCTTTCTGGAATAATCGTTACAGTCATTAATGCTTATGTATTTTCGCCAGACACTTGAGAGCTTGCTCTGATTGTTTGCATAAAATAAGTTCGATGTGACGAGATCTACACAAAGGCTGTTGATTCCCAGACATCGAACAGTCTTTGTCCTGCCTCGTGAAGATAACCTGCCTGGTAACGACAGCTTGCCAAATAGTTCTCGCCTGAAGGAAAAGTCATGCACAGCAGGTGATGTGTGCAGGCTAAGGATGTTCTCCCATGATGAAATTCTGGTTCGCTCGCAACTTAAGTATTGCCTGCCTGCTGATGGGCCTTGCGACCGCTGGACATGTTCTGGGTGCCGACCCTGTTGTAAGAAATGTCATGCCTCGTGGTGCACAACGAGGGACAGAAGTCGAACTCTCATTCAACGGCGAGCGGCTCGGCGACGCTGCTGAAGTGATCATGTACGAGCCGGGAATTGAAGTCCTCGATTTCAAAGTCGAGAACGACAAACTCGTCAAGGCACGCGTCAAACTCAGTTCAGATCAGACGCCAGGGATTCGGCATCTAAGGCTCCGTACCAAAAGTGGCATGTCCAAGACGCAAAATTTCGCCATCTCGGCCTTGCCTGTTGTTGAAGAAGTTGAACCGAACAATGAGTTCGCTAAGCCACAGGTGATTTCGAACAACGTGACAATCAACGGCGTCGTAACGAACGAGGATGTCGATTACTTTGTCGTCGATGCGAAAGCTGGTGAGCGGTTGACTGCGGAAGTTGTCGGCATCCGCCTGGGTAACTCGATGTTCGATCCGTATGTGTCGATCATCAATGAATCACGATTTGAACTGGCTGGCAGTGATGATGCGGCTTTTGGCACTCAGGATGGCGTGGCTTCGATAGTCGTCCCCACTGATGGTAAATACATCCTGATGGTCAGAGAGTCGAGTTATGGCGGGTCGGGTGATAGCTATTACCAGCTCCATATAGGAAACTATCCCAGGCCACTGGCAATTGTCCCAGCCGGTGGTAAACCTGGAAGCACCGTTTCGGTCACTTATTACGGGGATGTCAAGGGCCCTTTGACGCGAGATGTAGTGCTACCAACTCTGGAAAGTCTTCCAGCATCTTCCCCGTTGAACTTTGCCCTTTCAGCGAGTGATGATTCGGGAACTTCGCCTACTGGTAACGCATTTCGGCTGACAGATCTTGAGAATGTGATCGAAGCGGAGCCGAATGATTCGATGGAGCAGGCTCCTTTGGCTGTCCTGCCCGCCGCAATGAATGGCATTCTGCAAACGGAGGGCGATCGAGACCTGTTCGCCTTCGAAGCCAAAAAAGGCGAGAATTTCGAGTTCGTTGTTTACGGAAGACGATTGCGTTCCGAGATTGATTCTGTGCTGCAGATCTGGAATGACAAAGGGAATGCAGTCGCCAATAGCGACGACTCCCCCGGCACTCCCGATAGTCAGCTTCGGTTCAATTGCCCTGCGGATGGTAAATACTTTGTCATGATTCGCGATCATCTGGGTCGTGGAGGGAATGCCTATCATTACCGGATTGAAGCAAACCCGATTACGCCTCGTCTCGATTTTTCGATTAATGAATTTGTCCAGTTTCAGGAAGATACGCTCGAGTTACCCGCTGGTGGGCGATTGCCATTCCTGGTAACAGCCACAAGACGGGATGTCGGCGGGCCCATTGAGTTTCGCAGTGAAAATCTTCCTCAGGGCGTCACGATCGAGGCTCCTCAACTGGCGGATGGCCAAGGGGTGGCTCAGGTCGTCTTGGTCGCAGCTCCTGATGCACCGCTGAGTCTGAAAATGTCTCAGATTGTGGGTTTCATCGCCGCAGATCCCAATCGGCATGTTGAAAGTCGAGTGAGGCAGGACGCCATCATGGTCCGCGGCCAGAACAACCGTCCGTTCTTTATCGAAGCGCTACCTTCCTTGGGAGTTTCCGTGGTGGAACCAGTCCCTTTTTCCGTGGAAATTGTTCAACCCAAAGTCCCGCTGATTAAAAACAGTCCTTTGAAGTTAAAGCTGATTGCCAAACGAGAAGGCGACTTCAAAGGTCCCATCAATGTCGAGTTGCTGCAGAATCCACCAGGTGTCAATTCAAGTCGCAATGCAGTCATCGCTGAAGGGCAGACGGAGACCGTGATTGACGTGAATGCTGCTGGAAATGCTCCCGCAGGTGATTGGAAGATTTGTGCCCGAGTTCGTGCGGATGTGGGAGGAAGTCGTGTTTCCGCCTCGCCGTTTGTTGCGCTGAAAGTCGCTGAGCCTTACGTCAAGCTGGAGTTCGCAAAGTCCGCTATCGAGCAGAATGCAGAAATCGATTACCCGGTAAAAGTTGAGCAGGTCACACCGTTTGAGGGGACTGCCAAGGTCGTGTTGATGGGGTTGCCTCATCAAACAACCGCCGAGCCACTGGAGATGACTAAAGAGACGCAGGAGTTGGTATTCAAGATTAAAGCCGGACCTGAAGCACCAGTCAGCAAAAACAAGAATCTTTTCTGCCAGATTATCATTCAGCAGGAAGGTGAAGAAGTGATTCATCATTTAGGGAGCGGCGAACTGCGGATTGACAAGCCGTTGCCACCCAAAACGACGCCTGCACCCGCTCCCACTCCTCAAGTTGCGGAAGCACCCAAACCGCCGGCAACGAAACCCTTGAGCCGCCTGGAGCAACTGCGGTTAGAGCAGCAGCAGAAGGCCGCTGCGGGGCAGGCCCCTTAACGCTTGTCTTTTTTCGACAGAGTCAGAGCAGATGAGTGATATGAATAGATTTTGCCCTGGATCAGTCAGGGCCGTCGAAATGGCAATCAGATAACGGCACAGGTGATTGAGATGGAAGTCAAAATTTCGGATACGAATGCTCAATCAGGATCGGGGTGGGCTATGGACAAGTACAGTACAATCTTTAACCGTTGCTGGATGACATGGGGCGTTCTGGGAACATTCCTGTTCGCAACTGGTGATGTATTTGGTGAGTCCAAGCTCACTCAATTGCGTGTCTATCCTGAGCAGGTCAAGCTCGAGACAACAGCAGATCGGCAGCTCCTTGTTGTTCAGGCGGTGCGAGAGGATGGCGTAACTGTCGATGTCAGTCATGAGGCAAAATTCCAGATCGCTGATCAACAGTTTGTCAAGCTGGAGGGGACGACGTTATGTCCTCAGGCTGATGGCAAGACAGAGCTTCGTGTCGAGTATGGTGGTTTGACAAAGGCTGTTCCTCTGGAAGTCATCAAAGCGACTGAAGCTCGTCCTGTGAGTTTCAAACTGGATGTGATGCCAGTGCTGATGAAGGCGGGCTGTAACAGTGGTAGCTGCCATGGTGCTGCCCGCGGAAAAGATGGTTTTCGACTTTCTCTCTTTGGTTACGACCCGGATGGTGATTACCACCGCATCGTAAGAGAACTCCCCGGTCGCCGAGTCGACCTCGCTGTGCCTGAAGCCAGTCTTCTGGTCGAAAAATCTGTGGGGGCTGTTCCCCATGGCGGCGGTAAGCGTTTTGAGATGACTTCGGATCTGAATAAAACCTTTGTCGACTGGGTCGCCGCCAATTGCCCGCAAGATCCGGCTGATGTCCCCGTCTGCACAGGGTTATCACTATACCCGCCAGATGGGGTGCTCGATGGCGAAGGTACAAAGCAACAGGTAACAGTTCGTGCGACCTATAGCGATGGTTCTGATCGGGACGTGACAGCCCTGACATTGTTTATGTCGAATAATGACAATTCCGCAACAATTTCTCCCGAAGGTATCATTCAGGCGGGAGCTCGTGGCGAAGCCTTTATCATGGCTCGCTTCGCTACATTTACCGTGGGCTCTCACTTTGTCGTGTTGCCCAAATGGCATCAGTATGAGGCTAAGGCAATGCCGAGTGCCAATTATATTGATGACCTGGTCAATCAGAAACTCATGAAACTGCGCATTGAACCCAGTGGCAAAGCGGATGACGAAGCATTTCTGAGGCGTGTTTACCTCGATCTGGTCGGGATTCTCCCGACGGAAGAAGAATATGTCGCTTTCATGACGGATACGAATCCTCAGAAGCGGGATCTGCTGATTGATCAACTTGTCGAGCGGAAAGAATTCACTGAAGTCTGGGTCTCCAAGTGGGCCGAATGGCTGATGATGAGATCATCCAATCAGACCAGCTATAAGTCGATTGTGCTGTACTATAACTGGCTATCAGAGCAGATCGCCGAGAATGTGCCGCTCAATGTCATGGTGCGAGATATTCTCTCTGCGAATGGGGGGACATTTAAGAACGCTCCGACAAATTTCTATCAGATCGAGCGGGATACACTCAAAGTATCTGAGAATGTCGCCCAGATCTTCATGGGAATGAGAACGCAATGCGCTCAATGTCATAATCATCCTTTTGATCGCTGGACACAGGATGATTACTACGCCTTTGCGTCGTTCTTTTCTCAGATTGGACGTAAGGAAGCCGAAGACTATCGCGAAACGATCATTTTCAATAGTGGTGGTGGTGACGTAAGGCATCCTGTCAACGGTAAGGTGATGGAGCCTGTCTTTCTGGGTGGGCCAAAAGCAGATACGAAGGGTAAGGATCGCCGTGAAGTCCTGGCGAATTGGCTGGCTTCGCCGGAGAATCCGTACTTTGCTGAAAACTTCGTCAACCGAGTGTGGCATCACTTCTTCGGGATTGGCATTGTCGATCCGATTGATGATGTGCGAATCTCCAATCCTCCTTCCAATGAGCCTCTCTTGAAAGAGTTGGCCAAGAGATTCACAGCTTCGAACTACAACTTCAAGCAGTTGGTTAAAGAAATTGTTCGTTCAGAAGCTTATCAGCGGTCAACACAGCGGAATGAATCGAATGCCACCGATGAGAAGAATTTTGCTCATCAATCTCTACGGCGTATTAAAGCCGAATCAATGCTCGACATTATCACGCAGGTGACAAGTGGTCGGGAGAAGTTCCGCGGGTTGCCTCTGGGGGCTCGAGCCGTTCAGATTGCTGACGGACAGACATCGAACTACTTCCTGACGACTTTTGGTCGAGCGACGCGTGAAACGGCTTGCAGTTGTGAGGTGAAGATGGAGCCGACGTTGTCGCAGGCACTGCACCTGCTCAATGGCGATTCTTCCAATCAGAAGATTGCCCAGGGGAACCTGGTTGGTAAGTGGTTGCAGGAGAAAGTTCCTCACGAAGAGATTGTGCAGCGACTCTATATTCGCTGTCTTTCACGCAAAGCGACTCAAGCAGAACTTGACGTTCTGTTGCCAACTTTGGCTGAATCGAAGGATGCCAAGAAAGATCTCGATGATGTTTTCTGGGCACTGCTGAACAGCCGGGAATTTATCTTTAATCACTAAGGCGCAGTCGCGAGCGTTTCCTTGATTTGTGAACTTAAGTATTTGGTGTTGTAACGCGGTTGACATTGATGGCTTCTCCTCACCTGATTGGCCTGACATTCGTGGAAGAGTGAGTATCAGTATGGGTCGGTTTCTCCCAATCCTTTTGACCATGGCGATGGCTGTTCCTGGAGCGATATCTGCTCAGGAAAAATCGTCGGATGATAAACCTCAGGAGAAGAAGATCACTTATGACGAGCACATTCTGCCAATTTTTCGGGAGAAATGCGGCTCGTGCCATAATGCCAATGATAAAAAAGGTGACCTGGTTCTCGATAACTACTCCGCTGCCATGCAGGGTGGGGCTTCTGGCGAAGTCATTAATACCAACGGTGAGCCCGCCAATAGTCAGCTTTATCTGGTGATGACCCATGAGTCAGAGCCCATCATGCCCCCGGGCCAACCACGACTGCCGGATGCTCAGTTGGAACTTGTTCGTAAATGGATTGAGCAGGGGGCACTGCAGAATTCGGGAAGTAAAGCCAAGATCAAAAAGAAGACAGTGGTGACTGCCTCTGCAGCCTCGTCCATGAAGCGGCCCGATGGCCCGGCACCCATGCCTGAAGTTGCTTTGCCGATCGAGCCAGTGGTTGTGACGTCCCGGGCAAATGCGGTCACTGCTTTGGCAGCCAACCCGTGGGCTCCACTCTTGGCGGTATCGGGCTACAAGCAGATTCTGCTTTACCACGCTCAGACATTAGATCTCGTGGGAGTACTCCCTTTTCCTGAAGGGCAACCCCATATTCTGAAGTTCAGCCGGAATGGTTCTGTATTGCTCGCTGGTGGTGGCCGGGGAGGCCAAAGCGGTCTGGTGGTACTGTTTGACATCAAGACGGGGAGAAGGCTCGCTCAGGTCGGCTCTGAGTATGATACCGTTCTGGCAGCAGACTTGAGCCCAGATATGTCGCTGGTCGCACTGGGTGGCCCGAAGAAGATGCTGCGGGTCTATGAAGTATCGACTGGTGAATTGCTTTACGAGTCCAAGAAACACACTGATTGGGTGACCGCGATTGAATTCAGCCCTGATGGAGTGTTGCTCGCCACCGGTGACCGTAGTAATGGGCTCGTGGTTTGGGAAGCCTATACCGGAAGAGAGTTCTACTTTCTGACCGGTCACACAGGGAGTATTAACGATGTCTCGTGGTCGCCAGATAGCAATACGCTGGCCAGTGGCAGCGAAGATGGCACGATTCGATTGTGGGAAATGCAGAACGGCGGCCAGATCAAGAACTTTAATGCTCATGGCGGCGGCGTTCAGGCATTGGATTTTACACTCGATGTTCGGATTGTTTCGACCGGCCGTGATCGCGTGACGAAACTATTTGACGCCAATGGAAACAAGCAGAGAGATTTCCCTGCGACTCAGGATGTGGGCATGGAAGTTTGTTATTCGGGTGAGACCGACCGGGTCTATGCAGGTGATATGGCCGGTCGGGTTTATGCCTGGAATGCGAAAGATGGAGCAGTGATCGGCCAGTGTGTCACGAATCCGGCATCAGTCACGGCTCAATTGGCGGCCGCTCAAGCGGAATTGACAGGGTCACAGCAAAAAGTCACTGCTGCGAATGAGGCTGTGGAATCTTTGCGTAAACAACTCGCAGATCGCCAGAAGGCGGCGGAAGAAGCGGGCAAAATGGTTGGTATTCGTGAGGCCGAACTGAACGCCAAGAATGAGGCAAAAACTGCCAAGCAGAGTGACATGAGCCGGGTGGAACAGCAGTTGGGGGGAATGAAGCAGCAACTCTCCAAACAGCAGCAGGATTTTGACCAGACCACTAAGGCGTTGGAAGTCGCAATGACCAAACTGAATGGTCAAAAGGGAGAACTGCAAAAGGTTCGAGAAGCATTCGATACGACACAAAAAGCGTTGGAAAATGCACGGAACAGTTTGAATGGAGATGCCGAAAACGCAGATCAGAAAAACATTGTTTCTGATTTGGAAGGAAAGGTTAAGTCGGCTAAAGACCAGGTGGATCTCGTCGAAGCAGCCGTGAAAGAGCAGGTCACGACTGTTTCGGGGCTGGAAAAACAGATTGATGAGCGTAAGCAGGCTTTAGCTGCTATCAAGACAGAGGTAAACACTCTGGAAGGAAAGCTCACGTCTGGTCGAGATGAATTAAAGGCACTGGATAGTGCTCGAAATAATGCCGAGCAGGCCCTTAAAAATGCGAGGATGGAAGCTGAGCAGCGCATGAAAACTGCATCGGCAACGGAGGATGAAAAGAAGCAGCTGGCTGAGCGGGAAGCAGCCTTGAAGACTGCCCAGGAGTTGCTGGTGCGGTGGCAAGGACGAATCACGACTATTGAAGCTGTTCGAAATCTACCACCACTTTCTACAGCCGTTGTGGAGTAGGTTATAAAGCTTGAATTCTCCCGTATGATGAATTGTCAGAGGGATGGTTTTCGTGACATCGAAAGCCATCCCTCTTTCATTTTGGCAGGCCAGATTGGAGGGGGCTGCTTGATTTCTCAAAGATTGATCCCAAAACTTGGCGAATCCACTGGGGATCGAGAGTCTTTGAGGGCAGTGTCAGATGTTGATCGATGGATCTGAGCGGTCACGAAAACAGTTTCTGGAGACGAATCGTCAGGCGTGGGATACCCTGGCTCGAAATGGCAGTCCTTTTGCCCATGTGGCCAGTGACGAGGAATGCCGGTATCCCTTAAAGACACTGGACTCTCGGGGCTGGCTGCCAGAGGATGTCCGGGGCCTGAAAGTTCTCTGCCTCGCTGCGGGTGGAGGATGGCAATCGATTCTTTATGCCACTGCCGGTGCCGAGGTGACTGTTGTCGATCTGAGTCCTGAGATGCTCGCATTGGATTCGAGAGAGGCACAGCGCAGAGGTCTCAATGTGCGAACTTTGGCCACATCCATGGATGATTTGTCGATGCTGGGAGACGCCACCTTCGATATTGCCCATCAACCTGTCAGTACCTGCTACATTCCCAGCCTCTCGGGGATGTATCGGGAACTGGCTCGAGTACTCAAAGATGGGGGGCTGTACATCAGTCAGCACAAGCAGCCAGGGAGTCTGCAGATCACCCATCGAGACCACCGTGATCGCTATGTGTTAGGGGTGGAATACTATGAACAGCGCGCCTTACCCGTAGCAGCGGATACGCTCTATCGAGAACAGGGAACAAGCGAGTTTCTGCATCGCTGGGATGAACTGATTGGCGAGCTGTGCCGCAATGGCTTCGTGCTGGAAGATCTGGTGGAACCGAGGCGGGCCGACCTGACGGCATCACCTGGATCGTCAGGGCACAGAGGTCGATTTGTGCCCCCTTATGTGCGGCTCAAAGCACGGCGACATCGCAGGGATTCAGAACAGACCACGCGCATTTTCTCGTAGGTTCTTACTTCGCGAAGAAGCTTCGAGAGCACGAAACACACTTGATGAGCGCATGAACACGTTTCGTCGCGGGTTGTCTACCGTGTGGTGTATGTGTTTGTTTGATGGGATGTCAGAAAATCCACTCAGATTGGCTAGTTATTTACGGCGTCATCGCAAATAATCAATGAAACAGCAAGTCTTGATGGGCCGAGATCCTCGCGATGTTCTTGGCGGTCAGGTCGGCTTCAGCTTGTGATCAATTGTTAGGGAGTGACAACAAATGTATGGCATTCGCTTGAGTTTATTGGGGATCGTTCTGGGGATGTCTCTTCACGGATGTGGTGGCGGTAGCGAAGTACCAAAAGATCGATTGCCGACCTTTCCCGTGACAGGTGTGGTAACACTGGATGATAAACCTCTCGATGGCGCGACGGTGACATTTCATGCACCGGCCTCAAGTCCTGATGGTAAGACCATCCCCAGCGCGATTGGAACCACCGATTCATCCGGTCGATTCAAACTGATGACCTGGCAGCCCAATGATGGTGCAGCAGCTGCCAATTACACCGTAAGCGTTTCTAAGTATGAGGCGACACCAGCGGCCGCTTCTACCGGGGGTGAGTATGTGCCACCAGATCCCAAAGTGAAACCAGTGGCTCCGAAAGCTCTGGTACCAGCCAAATACCTCAATCATCAGAAGTCTGGGTTAATGGCTGAGGTGAAATCTTCAGGAAAGAACGAATTCAAGCTGGAGTTGAAGTCACAGCCTTAGGGGTTGCGTAACTTCGGTATTCTCAAGCTCACACTCATTGCGATCCCACTGTCTCTGGGAGTTATTGCAATTGAATTGAAGATCCACTCGGGGTCTGCGTTACGAGTTTCTTGTCAGTTGGATGTTTGTTGCGTCATTAACTGTGCCAGTATGGCACGCGGCTCTGGGATGCTGTTATTCGGCGATGAGTCGGTTTCGACCCAGGCTTTCTGCCTTGGCTAATGCTCTTCTGGCGCTCTGGATCAGTTCCTCAGGATTGCTTTCCGGTTGTGAACAGGACAATCCTGAGGATGCCGTCACGATGACTTCCTGTTGGCCATTTTCCAACAGGAAGTGATGAGTCCGGATCGAGTCACGAATCATTTCGGCCTGTCTCCAGGCTTGTGCTGGTGTGAGATTCGGAAGCAGGACTGAGATCGTTTGTTCGTCGAACTGACAGATCAGATCCGTATCTCGTGCCGATCGAATGACCAGAGCGATCATCTTTTGTAGCAGTTGACTAGTCTCGCTCGGGCCGTACCGCCGAAGGGCTGAGTCATGCCGATCCATTCTCACCAATAAAAGTGCGCTGGTGGTATGGCAGGCGGTGCCATAATCGAGCATGTGTTTGAGATTGAGATCAAATGTGGTGCGGTCTGGTAGACCAGACGATGCTGAGTGAGCGTCAGTCATCCATTCGAACTGGAAAACTGCTGGTGAGCTGTTGTGGCTGCCGCGCAGGTTGGCAAGCCGCTGAAGTGACTCGATGAGACGGGATTGGACTTTCTCTAACCGATTTTGTCGATCCGGCGGGAATGGTTTTTGAGATTCGGATAGAGCGAAAGTACAGTTCTTCTCGACTTGTTCCAGTTCAGTCAGCAATCGGTTCTGCCAGAGGGCAGCGTCTTTGAGGGCTCGTGAAAACTGGCGCCGTTGCCACCAGGGCCCCAGCCAGATGCCGCAGATAAATCCTGTAGCGGCAGCAACAAGTAGAGCCAGTCCGCCTGTGGATAATGCGAGCCACAAAGTGAACTGCTCATGCGATTCCATGGAAACGGCCTGTGCTGTTTGAGTTGTCGAGAAGTGAATTCGAGCCAAACATCTGGAGAGATATCTCAGTTAACTGGCATAGAGCGCCGCATTTTCCGTCTGAATTCCAGAATCTCGAAGCGAGACGATGTGTGAAAACCTGTACCACGAGTGAGACTCTCCATCGCCAAGTTTGTCTCATAAACGCTCTTTGTGACCACAAGAATTCATACGCGAGGACGTTGTTGATGATGGATAATCTGGCTGTAGCGAATAAGTGGTGCAGGACTGATTCGAGAGTGTTTTCTCAGAAGATGGAGTGTGCATGCGCTCACTGGATTCTCAGTCTATGACGGGAATCCTCGCGTTGTCGACGATCAGCTTTTAGACTGTGGGGAACGTTGTTTATCAATGATCCAGAAGTCGGGCGGCTCGATGGCCGCCATCGAGAAGGTGATTGCGAAATGTATGACCGTGCCCGTCTGATCGAACTGTTTCACCAGAGAGCATTACGGTTTGGAGACTTCACACTCGCATCGGGCAAAAAATCGAGCTATTACCTGGATGGAAAGCAGATCACGCTGCATTCCGAGGGATTGAAGCTGTTGAGCGAAGGGCTTCTGGATCTCCTCGAAGGGATCGAGTTCGATGCTTTTGGAGGGATGTCGTTAGGGGCTGATCCCATCGTGGGAGGGGTGCTGACAGCAGCCGCTGCCCGCGGAAAAGAGCTGGCTGGCTTTCTGGTGCGTAAGGAGTCCAAAGGGCATGGCACACAGAAGTATCTCGAAGGGCCAGTCACTCCGGGGATGCGTGTGGTCATTGTGGACGATGTCGTGACGACCGGGGGGAGTGCACTGCTTTCGGTTGATCGCTCAATCGATTTTGGTCTTAACGTGATTCAGGTTGTCGGAGTGGTCGACCGCAAAGAAGGGGGTGCTGCCAACTTTGCCGCCCGCCAATTGCCCTTCAAAAGCCTGCTCAGTATTGAAGACTTCGGGATCAAACCACCAGTAGTCGGCTAGGAGTTCCAGAGTGAAACTTCTAGCAAAAATCAGCAGCTACTTTGATGTATCTGGTCGCTGTTCTGGGCTGACTGCCCTTGAGATGTTGTTTGCAGATGGTGCCCCTGATTGCACAGACGCAGAGGGGGAGCTCTTGACTGGTGTTTTACTCGTCCGGACAGGGACGAATTCCTGATAGCTGGCAGTGACCACCTTGAATGGGGCAGACGGAGCTCCTTGGGCAACTGGTTGTACAGGCATTTCGGGTGCTGCAGGTCGCACTTTGCGAATGACCCCATCATTGGCGGGGAACGGGTCAAACGGATCCTGAGGTGAAGTTCGATTCCGCTCAGGAAGAGGTGGTTGAGTCGCAGGAGTGGGCCGTCCAGTCGGTGACTCACGATTTCTCGTGGAGCTATCAGGCTGCCCGGCACCAGGCAATGGACCTAATGGCGGAAAGTCATCCGGGATCTCGGTAGGCAGTGCCGGAAGTGTACGCCTGCCTGCAGGCGACTCAGGTTGACTTGTTTTTGGATCGGCCTTTTCCAATAAGTCGAGTGGATCGAAACCATTTGAAAAAGGATCCGGTTCTGACGCTGGTTGTGGCGATCTGGAGCGCACTGAACTTTGAGGATTCGCAGCGTCCGTGTCGGGAGCAGCAGACTCGAGGGCGTCAGGAAGCCGGGGTAAATCTCTGTTCATCAGACTGGGGACTGGCTCGTTGAGTTCCGGAAATGGATCCAGCGGCTCATTCGGGATCGAAGGGTTGGGCTTTCCAGGGAGTGTCGGATTCCAGCCGGATCGATTGGGGATGGTTTTGTCGATCCGATCTTCGAGGGTTTGATTGATCTCTGGTGATCGCAGGGGATCTCTTGCTGGCACGTCTCGATTGCGGGGAGTCATCTCCGGCAGCAGCGGCAATGGCTGTCGCGGATCGGCAGGTCGGCCAGGTTCTGGTGTCGTGCTGGAAGGAAGAGGCTGCCCAGGTAATAGATCTGGAAAAGCGTTATCCAGGGGATCGCTGGAAGGTCTTGTGGTCGAATTGCGTGGTCTGGCTGGTTCAAGAGGTTCAGTGAGGTTATCAAGCCGATCTCGTTCGAGCGGCATCGTGCGAGATGGTTGCCCGGATGGCGGAAGGTCTGTTGGAACCGGGCCGAAATCGTCTGGCAATGGTGGAAAATCGCGAGAGTTTTCTCGCGGCATATCGGTGGTTGATGGAGAGGCTTCTCGATCCAGCAGTGGGCGACGACCTGGTGCTGGGCCGAATGTATTGTCGTCTGGCATGACGGGTTGAGTTTGTCGAGGTTCAAAAGCAGGCTCGTTGACTGCAGGGAGTGAGGGCCTTCGAGCGGGAAGAGAATTCGTCGAATCCAGTGACTGAGGTTCCGGGCCGAAAGGATCTGCAGACGGGGTGTTGTTGCCCCTGTCACGCAGGTTGAGATCTCTTCCGGGATTGGGATCGAGCACCCGATCCAATTCCCGGCCAGTTCGATCTGATCGATTCAATGGATCATCGACCGGGGGAGGACCAAAAGGACGGCCTGAGTCGGCTCGTTCTCTCATGTTAGCTGGAACACGAGGAAGTGGCTGGTTGGAATTTCGTAAAGAATTCTCGAGATCTGACGAAGAATTGGGACGCGGGTTTGCAGGCAATTCCCCCGGTGCCGGGCCAAACAATCCATGATCCGTTATTGGATTCTGTGGGCGAGCAGCAGGGATTCGCTCACGCGGTGGCAATAGCTCATCACGGGGCATTGAGGGGACGCGTGGATCGCTTGAAGAATTCTCCGAGCGGCCAGGACGAGGTAAGGGGAAATCTGAAGGCTGGTCACGCGGAGTGTTTCGCGCGGGAACAGCAGCCGGTGAGTATCCTGTATCGTCGGTCACCAGTAATTGGGAAACTTCCATAGCGATCGGTGTATCTGGTGAAACGGCCCGCAGCACGGCTTTCCCGGCACCGAGCGTCTTGCCCTCAATGATGAAAATCGTCTGGTGATCTTCATTGAGCCGGAGTGAACCGACTTCATATTCCACGGCATTGCCGTAGTAATGCGTGAGTTCAGGAGACAGGTCTGCCAGAATGCGGACATTGTCGAGCGGAATCTCGCCAATGTTCTGTACGCGAATGTTCATTTTGAGATTTTTGCCTTTGACAATCCGATCTGTGCTGGAAAGCTGAATTGCCAGGCGGGCATTTTTGCGGGGCGGAGTCACCAGTGTGCGTGAGCCAGCGACGGCATCGGCAGTGACCTCAGCGACTGTCTGCACAAGTGAAGGGTTCCCCGACTGCAGGCGATACTCGCTGCTGGTCGCTCCCGCGGGAAACCTCCCCAGATTGGTCGAAAGGAGATCGTTCGCCGTCTGCCGGCTGGAAAGCCAGCGCGTCGTGAGTCGCTCCGATTCACCCGGTGGCAACAGCGAGATGGATCGTTTCAAGCCATCCTGATCGACATAGCCATCTGGAAATGCTCCCACAACTTGCGGCATTCTCGAAAAAGGTTCGAGGACTTCAACGAGAGGCAATGTTTCCGAAGAGAGGTTTCGAATGGAGACAATCGATTCTCCCCCTTGTTGCAGATCGGATCTGCGAGAAGACTCCATGGCCACTTCGAAATATGCTTCTCCTCTGGCGGCGACGGTCGATTTGGGGACGTCGGACGTCAGGTCGTCTGCAAGGGCTTTGGGCAGGCGGTTACCGAGACCCGTATAAGGCGTTGCCAGTGAATATGCCGCCATTTGAGAATCGTTGGGGCGTGATTGTGCCCGGCGCCAGTCATCACGAATTCGATTGAGAATGTCGCTCCAGGCTCGCGAAGACTGACCAGAATCCGAGCTGGCGGTGGCTTCATTACGTGATGCATCCATGGCCGCTAGCGCGGCTTCGGGCACCACACTATGCAGCCAGTCAACACTTAATGAAAGATCTGCAGGCACAGTAAACGTCGATCGGGACAGATAAGGATCGACGACCCGCCGCTCCAATCCCACGAACATAAATTCAGCAGGGTAATCGGCCACCAATAGCTGGGGAGCCAATGAGATTCTGGTATCGACATCAGCCACAGGGAGTTCAGGGATCCGTGGCAGTCGGGCAGCCACAGGTGGTAATTCGATATTCACATTGTAAAGCGTTGGTTCGCGATAGGACGCCGGGAGCATGAATGTGAGGAAGACCCCCAGAAATCCTGCAAACGCGACTGCGTACCACTCTCCTCTTTGTGAGAGATAGCGTTCGAGGTGTTCCAGCTCGCTCCGCCACCAACCGGACCATCGCACGAGTGATAGTCCCAGCCATCGACGAGTGGCTACAAATTCACGCTCTATGAAATGCCGATACCGGTATCGCACCTTGGGCCATCCCTGTCCTAGTGCAGGTTTCGAGCCAAAAAAACTCGAACCACAACTGCAGTGTCTTTGACGGAAGTAACTCCTCAATCACACAAGAGTTTATGTCATAGCAGAATTTGCATTTGAGTTGAAGTGCAGTTCTGCCATCGATGCCCAGACTCTCTCTTTTTTCTCAATTGCCAGTATCTCCTGGAGCCTGAAACACGAGGAACTTTTGTCATTTCTGCATTGACATGGACCAGGCTTTCCTGACCAGGTTTGGTTTGGGGACATGATGTCTGGAAACCCGGCATTTCTCAAAACCAGAATTTCGTTGATTTTTTCATTGAATACGTGATTCGATAGACAAATCGTTTTGGAGAGCAGGTTTCTTGTATCGGATCAGGTTGCAAACTGATGATGCACTATTCGCCTCCAGCTCATGGGCGGTTGAACAGTGGGTGGGGTCTGAGCATGACAATCGAGAATTCACTGGATCAATCCTTCGTCTCCACAGCCTCCGATAAAATGCGGCAGTCTCTTCATTCTCCGTCGGGGAATGTTCATGCGTCTGATCCAGCTCCACCAGAAGGAAAAGCTGCTGTTCGACCATTCGAACAGGAGCTGATTCAGGCGCTAAAGCTGATTGGTGAGGGGCAATGGCAAGTCTGGTCGCGAGTGGTGGGGCTTGTGGGGCCAAGATCTCTGCGATATGCCCGTTTTCTGACGGAACACGACGCTGATGCCGAAGATGTTGTTCAGCAGTCTCTGACCCGATTGGCAGCTTCGCCCGCTCTGTTTCGCGTTGTGCAGCATCCCTGGGCCTACTTTCTAAAGATTGTGCGAAACGAGGCCATTCGTTTCCGCATTAAGCACCAGCGGCCTCCCGCCATCTCGGTCAATTTACTCACGGAGTTGCAGTTTCGCTCTTCGATAGCGATTGATCCGCTGGAAGTCGCCGAGCGTCAACAGATGATCCAGGCGGCATTGACCGAACTGCCGGTGGATCAAGCGGAGGTTGTCATTCTCAAATTCTGGGAAGGCATGACATTTCAGGAGATTGCCTCAGTGATGGGGGAAAGCCCCAATACAGTGGCCAGTCGCTATCGCTATGCGATTGCCAAGTTGGCCCGGCTGCTTCGTGCTCTGGAAGGAGAAGCCGCCCATGTCTCATGAAAGAGGATGTCAGTTTCAGGCCGACGAAGAATTCGTCAGGCGATTTTTTTGTTTTGAAGAAATTGAGGAATTGCCGCCCGCCGAAGAATTTGTATCACCGGAAGAATTGCTGCCAGGTACTAACCAAAATTGGGCTGACCACCATTGGGCTGACCAACATTGGGAGGTACGAGACGGGCGAGAATTCTTCCTCTGCACAAAGCCTGAGGAATCATTGCCGCTGGTCGATTTTTTCGAGCCGGCACCGTTGGTTCGCCGGGTGCGTGATCGACTGGTGGCTCATGCTGTCGTCACAGAACGCCGGGTCAAGGATCGCAGGCAGCGGCAGATTGCAGCGCAAAGTTTTGTGTTTGCGATGTTGATGGTGATCTCCCCCTGGGTTTCGTGGAATCTCATCAACCAATCGGCCTTTAAGGAAGTGCAATCCCTGCTGTGCGAGGCTATGGCTCCTCGACACCGGATGGTTATCGCGAGTCGTTCCGTAACTTCACGCGAGCATGACCCGGAACAAGAACTGATTGATCGACTGGCTCATCAACGTCGGCAGATTCTGTTCTCGCTACCGGCCCTGGCCACACCAGCGCTGGTAACTTCTCGTTGATACTCTCGCTGTGAATATCATACGGGATGCATTCAATACGATGATCACAACTCACGAATTGGGGGAGGGTTCATTCACTCGATAGAGCGGTAAGAAGCGGTAGTAAACTTCGAGGCACAAGGTGGCCATCGCAGTCGAATAAACACGTCCACCAATCCCTCCCCAGGGATCCTTTGGCTCCCATGTTCCTGCATAAGTTCCGGAACGTGTCTGCATCTGCACGAGACTTTCCCGCATGCCAAGATTCCACATCTCCCACGATTCTCCACCATGCTGGAACATCGTTAATGTCCCGTAGTACCAGTAGTAATCATTGGGTTGGGAGATTCGAGGTAGCGCGCGTTGCAGGTAAGACGTCGCTTCAATACTGGCATCATTGGTCGGGCGAATGCCAAACATCTGCTTGCAGAAATGAGCCTCGGCTGTCATCGCTGGCGAAGGTTGACTTGATCTCCGATAGCCCGCAAGGCCGGATTGAGTCCCTCTGCTGCGAGCTTTTAAGAACGTGATCATGCCCTCGCGAGTTTCGTTTGGTATCGGTATCCCGGCGATCTCCGCAGATTTAAGCAGCATCATCTGCCAGCCAAACATGCTCATATCACTTTCAATGGCACCTTTCTGGTAACGCCACCCACCATCACGATTCTGCATTTGAATTGTAAACTGGACCGCTTTAGCAACGGCGTTCCGTAAGTCGGGATCAGCCTGTGGGTTTTCCTGCATCGCACAAGCTTCTGCTAAGGCGTAGCCGGCGATGCCGTGGCAGTACATGCCATCGTAGTAGTTTGCTTTTCCCCCCAGATATCCATCCACGCGCTGCTGAGAGATCAGCCAGGTCATGGCGTTGTCGACTGTTCTTGAATACTGACCTTCGTCTCGGGTGTAGCCTGCCCCGAGAAACGCCAGCAGTGCTAAACCCGTGATTCCTGTATCCGCATTCAGGCCGGAGCCTTTGCGATCAACGAGATCGACAGGGTCTTCCGGCGATCTTTTTACAGCGCCAGCACCCCAGCGGGCAGCGCTCCAGGAGCCATCATTTTCCTGATGTGAGGCCAGCCATTTTAAGCTGAGTTCGACAGCTTCTTCGCTGGCCTCTGTCCCGCCATTTCGAAGGGCAATCTCCTTGCGTTGGTCAAGCCTGCGTAACTGATAAGTCTCAGGCGTCATCGAGGCTGCGGGGCGTTTGGGAAGAATCGTTCCTGTGCCACGATTCATTTCTGGGGCAGGCGTGATGGCTTCGAGGCTGGGCAGTTCGGTGGCAGACTTGATGGCGGCAATCTGTTCACCAGCCAACGCTGGAGTTGTGGATGGATTTCCCGAAGCAGGTTCCGCAGGCGTGATGGCAAGCGGGAGCCCCTCTGTTGGCATCATAGATCGATTGGGCACTTGACGCGAGAAGAGAGGCTTGGCCGGTACGGCAGGACGTACCTGGGGATCGTTTCCGATACCATCAGCACCCGGTGAATTTGCCGGGACCGGAGTGGCCAATGGAGCGGTGCGCCTGGCCATGGTTTCGGCGGCGAGCGCATTCGGAGGTGGGGTTTCACTCTCCGGATTGAGTGGAAGTTCAATGCGAGAGGCCACTGTGTTGATCTTTTCATCGGCTCGATCAGCTCCCCCTTCCGCTGGAGGACGCAGGTCGTCCGAATCGAGTGGAGTTTCCTGAGGCGTCATTTTTTGACGGGACATTGCAGCCAGTGAATTGGGAACCACCTGTTGCTGTATTGTCTCCTGTGGCAATGGGGCTGTGGCTGCTGGAGTTCCTGAAAAAATCGGCTGCTGGACTTCCATACCCGGCCGCGGAGTCTCTGGCTTCGACTCCTGCAGTGGCAAATCAGGAAAGGCTTCCAGTGCAGCCATTTGTGTGGGTTTATCCCGAGGGGTCAAATCGGGTAATGCACCGGTTTCTGCTTTCCCTGAAGCCGAGATTTCCCTCTGAGTTCGCTCAATCGGCAGGGCTTCCGATGGTGACAGACGCGAGAGGCTCGCATTGGTGGCCTCTGTGTCTGGAGTATCGGCTTCACTCGAAACGAGTTGAATGGCGGGTCCTTCAGTTTCCTGTTCGTTTCGCTCAATTTCACCAAGCCTGACTGCCTCCAATTGAGCGACGTTAGCCCACGCCAGACCCAGCCAGACATGCAGCACGAGCGAGGCAAAGAACGATTTTCCTGTGGCGTTCTGATCGCCCCATCGGGTGGCCAGTAAGGAAAGCACCTGCACCATCAGCAGGAAAGAGCAGAAAATCAGCGCGAGGCGCAGCGTGATCATTTGCCACGAGGTTTCTGCGCCTCCCGCATCAATCAACCACGACAAAGATTCAACCAAGCGACTTAGCATTCTGACCTGTCATTCCAGCCTTTGATCATGTGCCTGAGTTTTTTACCTGTTTTACTTGAGAATCTGCTGACCTGATAAACTTCGACCAGAGGCCCAAAATCACCGTTGAGATCGTGGTTGATGTGCCAGAGAGACGTTACGCACTCCAACTTTTTTTGCAGCCGACATCACTTCCATCACATTCTGGTACGGGCTGGCACCATCGCCGCGAATTAATACGCTTTGTGCCGGGAAATTCTGAATCGCTTTTGCCAGTTCTTGTTCCAGTTCTGCGATTGAAATCTGGCGGGAGTTCAAAGTAATCACCCCGTCCCGCGAGACATTGACCACCAGTTCGTCGGGTTGACCACTAAGTGCCTTGGCGTCGGAAACCGTTGGAAGTTGAATTTTGTACTCGCGTTCCTGATTTTTGAACTGTGTACCAATCATGAAGAACATGAGCAGCAGCATCACGATGTCGAGCATCGAGGCCAGGTTCAGCGTCGGTTCTTCCAGCGGTTCTGTTTTCAGTGGCATGGACAGGCATCCTGGCCTGGGTGTTTCATCCGATGAAACCATCATGTCGCAGAGAGCATCAGCAATCGAGTGAATAAACTACTGAGACGACGAATTGAAGTGGTGACAGGAGAAGCATCGGAATGTCGCCTTCTTCAAGGCAAGTGCCGGTTGATTCAAATACAGCATTCCGCAATATCCTATCGGCTCGATGTGTCTTCGAAGTGAGGCTCCGGCTGAATTTGCCGATTGGCGGTGATTGCGAAGAGTTTAACACTGAAAACAGGCATTGAGAACAGGTCTCATCAGGTCATTTCCACAGACTCTGCTGTCTCTAGCGATGTTTCCGCGCCTTTTCCCCAGGGTTGGATCGATAGATACCGTAACTTGGAGTTCAATCGTCGCATGGATTTGATAGAAAGCTGCCAGCATGGGGCTCGCCACCACCAATGCCATCAATCCCGCCGTTCGCCAGCAATATGAATGGCTGCCATATCCCGCACGCCATCCGCAGGACGAACGCAAAAGGCTGTTGACCACAGCCGTCGATGAACTGGCGACCATTAATCATTATGCCTGGAGCGGGCGGCGAGATCTGACCAAAGGGTTACGAGTGCTGATTGCCGGTGGTGGAACCGGGGATTCAGTCGTCTACCTGGCCCATCAATTAAGAAATACGCCATCGAAGCTTGTTTACGTTGACCTGAGTGAGGCCTCGCAAAGGATTGCCCGCGAACGAATTCTCGTGCGAGGTCTGGGGAAATCTTTCGAGTGGATTCACGGATCGCTCCTTGACCTGAAGCCTGAAAGCATAGGGACCTTTGATTACATCAATTGCTCGGGTGTGCTGCATCATCTCCCCGATCCTGATCTCGGGTTGCGTGTGCTGTCGGCACTGCTAAATCCTCAGGGAGTCATCGGTCTCATGGTCTATGGCCAATATGGCCGCATGGGCATTTACCAGATGCAGGAAATGCTGCGCAAGGCAATCCCTGCCAATTTGCCGCGGGAAGAAAAACTGGCGATGGCCAGAACTCTTGTCGGCCGCCTGCCAGCGACCAACTGGTATGTTCGCGGGAAGGATCTGTTCGATCCGATTGCTGAAATGACAGCCTCGGAGTTTTACGACATTTTTCTGCATTCGCAGGATCGTGCTTATACTGTTCCCCAACTCTTTGACTGGCTGAAGCAGGCGGATCTGCGATTTATTGAGCATACCTTTGAAGGACGTATGCTCTACGAACCGATCCATGCCTTTTCGTCAGATCCCGCTATGCTGGAGCATGTGCTCACTTTGCCTCTGCCTGAGCAGCAGGCCATCTGTGAGCTTTACTGGGGTGTGGCTTCGCGGCATATCTTCTGGGCATCAAAATCCGGGCGACAGCAGGCCTCACTGAATGATCTGGAGCAGATCCCTTGCTTCAGTCATCTGGCAATGATCACGAACCTTCAGACCGCAATTCAGGATTGCACGACACCGGCATGTGATTTCCAGGTTTCGCGTCCGGGTGTCCCCTGCCTGAAAGTTTCCATTTCGTGCGATATCCTGACCAAGAGACTCTTCTCGCTGGTGGACGGTCGGAGAACTGTAGGCAAGATCCGACAGGAACTCATGGAGCAATTCCAGCAGCCAGCCGAAAACATTGAACGGGTAATCCACCACGTCTTCAAACTGCTCGCAGGCTATGACCTGATCGTACTCAGGCACCACTCCACTAGTCCATGGAGTTTCTAGGGTACTCCTTTTTCGCCAACGCTTATCTTCTGAAGCTGCAGTTTGCGAGTGAGGAATCGAGGCAACCCACTAAAGATTAGAGCTGATCGGTCACTCACAGTAATCACCAGAACGGCCTCGCACTTTCATGGTTGTGAATAATGTAACTTCAAAAAAACATTCGATAGCCTCTACTTGTGTCATTCTATGTAGCTCTGAAAGTAATGACGCTTTCCTAACTTGAGATAGTGTAGTCCAAGGCATATCGGTAATTGCTCCTTCGATTGCCCATAGCAAGTTCAAAGTAGGTGGACGCCCTGCTTTTCGAACAGCAAGAAAGCAAACGACTGAACCAAGTCTTCGAAGCTCATCCAAGTTTTAGAGACCAGCGTCGGCAAGCATTTGAGCCGATGCGGGGCCTAGGTTTCGGAGTTTACTGGCTGGGAGAGGGCTCATCATGATTCGAGAAAGCTGAGTTCATTCGACTGGAGGAGTTTAGCAGGAGTCGCATCGGAACCATCGGCGAGCGTATAAACCCCCGCCGTTCGTAGAATCGCATCGCCTTCGTATTGTCGCAATCGGTCAGCAGAGTCATTCGACGACATCCATCTTGACTTGCCTGCTGTATAGCGGCATCCAGCAACAGACCACCCAATCCATGCGATCGTTGTGAAGGGTTGACAACCATGTCCTCGAGAATCGCAACTCGGGCACCCAGAGCAGTACTGACAGTGTATAGCAAATTGACCATGCCGATGATCTCGCCTTCAATTTCGAATTTCAGTATTCGTCCCACGGAAGGATTCTCGATGATTGCCTTGAGTCCGGCAGATTGGGCTGAAGGGTTTGCGACAAACTCAGCCTCTTGCGTGAAGAGTATTGATAACAGTTCGGATAACGCCGGAATATCATCAGTTGTTGCAAGTGATATCATGGAATGGGTTTCAAAAGCAGAAAAGCTTATTCTTGGGTTAAAAAGTCAGAAAGTTACTCTCGCCTTTGCATCGCAGGAAACAATGATTCCTCTGCAGCAGAGGCGACGCCAAACTCGTGATCGAGTATCACGGCTTTGCTTTTGTCATCTCAGGACAGTTTTGATACTCAACGCATATCTCGAGATGCATAAACCACCGAACCAACACCATTCTCGGGAATGCTAAGGGGCTGTACCTGCTGGGTATTCATACGCCAAGCTGCGCGATTGGAAAACTAGAGTCTGTTGAATTATTACCTGTAGCAGTGACTCCTACGCCTTACTTCTTGTTTCGTTTGAGAATGAGGTATGACACCCGGCTACCTTTGGGGGATGCAAAAGTCTTGGGCCTTGGATCGCCGGGTGCATTGAAACAGAGCTTCAGCGTGTCGCCGTCGATCTCGTAGATGCCCAGGGATTTTTCCTTCTTCTTATAGACAAGATCAATGGTCTTTGGCGTCTGGCTGGGATCGAGGGTGATGATTGCAACATCCTTGGGGTCGTCGTCTGGCGAGATCTCCCTCCCGTTGAAGACGAATCCTTCGGGCTGGGTTTCGCCACCGACCTTTTCCCCGCCCACGAGAACCTTTTCAAACGTCCAGCCACCCTGCAGTCTGCGCAAGTCTTTCTCGACTGCATCCACCTGAAGCGACGCCATGCCGAGGTGTGCTGAAAGCAATAAGCAATAGATGGCCGCATTACGCATGACTTTTCTCCATTTAAACACCGCCGAACATTTGTTCGACCGCTGAAGTGCGGTGAAATTTCAGCGCAGATTGGCGGTGTGGCAGGGACTTGTCAATTTCGATGTATCCTAGTGGCAAAGGAGTTGCGACGGATTGCCAATATAAATTGCATGTTACACCGCAATCGACCGCCATGCGATACCGCTGTTTTCATGGTTGGTTGGGGTGCGGTAAGATTCTTTCCCTACGTGGTACGGGTTGGCCAGCAAGGTCGGCAGGCTACGGTCTACTCGCAGGCTACGACCTGATCGTACTCAGGAACAACTCAACGAGTTACTGGAGTTTCTAAGCCGACTTTCGATGAATCATTTCGGCACTGCATGGCCCAATGTTCACACGGCAATGCATGACTTCTGAGAATGTAGTACCGTATTTTCTCTGGATCGCTGACTGATTCATGGCACTGAAAACTTCTTAATCAAATGAGAAATTCGAGTTGTCCAGAATGGGAAAAGAGAGCACGGTTGTTTTTTGTAAGCACTGAGATATTGAGCAGACCGCAGAACCATATGGTAAACCGATTTCGCTCGATCGGGGCATTCGGAGGCCAAGAAAACTACATTCAGGCCAAGTCGAGTGAAGTGTCTGGATTGTCAATCTCAGCCGTCCGTTCCCGGCGTCGATACTCGGCCGACGAGCTCAGGATGAATCCGTCCAGCCCGCAAGACCCCATGACCAAGTACCCAATGACACCTTGCTCAGTGAGCTGTTTTGAGAGGTCGGCTAGGTCAGTAAACTGTATCGTTAACCATCCGTAGTTCTTGCGGGCGAGGAACAAATTCCCCCAATGCTCGACAACCCATTCAGCGTCCACTCGCTGAACATCCAGCAAAATGCTTGGGGCGGCTACGTCGTCAAAGAAGTAGGCTACCAACCCAGCAAACCTCAGGTCGATCAGGTCATATGGTCCAGCCCCGTCGCGGTACTGTGTGTGGAGAATCAGTACCCGATGCTCCAGATGGGCCGCCAAGGCGTATACGAAGTTGTCGTGGACATTGGGTGTCTCCGAAAACCCGTCGGGGAAAAACTGGCATGGGTTCCAGATTGACTCAGCCACGTCCAATCCCCCAGCATCGCTCGCAAAGCACTGTTAGACCCTCGATTCCCTCATAGACTTTATCTGGTTGGCAACCCGAGTCAGGAAGTTATATTGAGGTGAGAATCTCGGTAGGAAAGGGGAAAAGGTCCTTGGGATATGCGTTACTCCCAGTGTTTCATACGGACCTTATTTCGTGGGCACAAGTGCCGGTGGTTTCCAGCTCCCATTGAGCGCCTCCTCTTTAGGCCAATAAAGTCGCATCGCGACGTAGATCGGGCCGTCCGGGGCAGGGATCCAGTTCGACTCCTTATCTTTGCCAGGGGAATCCTTCTGGATATAGATCGTCAACGAGCCGTCGGCGTTCCTTTTCAGGTCGGGCAACATGGGCGTGTTGATGAGGTAGCGGTTGAGTGGGTTCGCGATGAGCAGTTGCGTCTTGCCGTCATACATAGTGACCGACCAAAAGGCATTTGTTGGTGGCAGTTGGCCTTTACTAAAGGTGAGAGTATAACGCTTGCTACTACAATCCGGCTTGTTCCCCTCGCTGTCCGTAGAGAGCAGGGGATAAAGTGCCTCGACTTCGTCATTGCCATAGATACCAGCCATTGCCGCAGCTGCTCTGAGAGTCCAATCCGCATTGTAGAAAGCCCGGTCACCTTGTGCCCCGCCGACACGCCAGCCATTCTCGTCTTTTCCCAGTGTGGAGACCTTCTGCTTGATCTTTGCGAGGCCGCTCAAGACGCCCGCTTTCAATGCCTCTTTTTGTTCTGCTGTCAGCCTGGCGAGCGGGAAGGGTTTACCAGCTTCGATGCCGATCTTGGCGAACTTTGCCCGCAGCGGCCTTTCAACCTCCGCTGTCCCTGTGGTGGGACAGAACTGCAGGATGAAATTTAAATAGGCGAATGGATCTGCCTCGGCCAACTTTTTGTCGATGGCTGGCCACTGAATCTCCGGTGCGGCGGCCGGAGTGGATTTGTTCAGATAGGAGGAAAGCGTCTGAACTTTGTAACCTGCCTGTATCTGCTTCACATTGTTGATGTCGTCCGGCCCAAAGAGTTGCGTGCGGTAAAGAACCAGGGAGAACTCAGTTTCGCATTGGAACACCTTTTTGATTCCCTCGGGCGTCGGGCCATTCCAACCCGGACCAGAGATCATATAGGTGCCCGCACCGTTGCCTGTTGCCCGGCTGCCGATGTAGCCGTAATTACAGGTATACATGTCAGCGAGCATCACGGAGTAATACCGATCCTTCTGCACTTCCGGAACGCTCAACACGAGGGGTTCGGTACGAAGGTCGGCCCATACGAATGAGTAGGGGGTGTCGCTGTTGGGCGTTACAACAGCCGTATCCTCTGGTGTGTAGACTCGCGCGGTGTTGTAGATCTGGTTGAATGCGGCTTTGTACTGGCCGGACTTCACATCCACTGCATACTCGTATAAAATCCCGTAACCCATGACCATTGGAAAGCTGTAGATAAAGGCCTCCTCTGTGATCGCCTTAATCTCTTCGACGGAAAGTTTTTCCTGGGCCATACAGGGCTGAGCCTCCCGCATCATGAAAGTCACTAAGAGGGGTATCGCTGCCAATTTCAGCAATTTCATAGTCATGGTCCACATTGAGGGGGTTGCTCAGGATTTTGATGAGCCCCGAACTGCACTCGCCGACGATTCTTGGCAGCGTTTTTAATTTCACGCACACCTAGTAATTAACGTTTTAACGTAAATTCTACCGGATTCGCGGAAGCCGGCCAACCGATTGCATGTTGTTTGGAAAAAACAAGAAAGTGATTGCTGCAAGATCCCATAATGTCATATTGCAGTGAAATCGTTCAGCACAACATTGCTGCCGCGGAATCGGAGGACAAGACGGCAACTGATTTGATCTCGCTGGTTTCCCGGTTGGACACTCGCGATATCCCACTTGTGCATCGTAATCGAAAATGGAGATTTCATTGAGTAATGTGGGATGGCCATTTAAACTTTGGTCTCCCATGAGAAGTCGCCAAGATACTTTACCACACAGGAGCGATCTTATAAGGCCGGTTTGACCAGGCTTCGCGGTAGATGCCTGGGCAACCCAGTCACAGGCGATGTCAAGGATGCCTGGTTGTTGAGGATATGGCCATCCGAATGGTTCCCGACGACCATGGCGATCTTGTCGAATCGAAACTCGGCGTATTTCTGGGCATATTGGAGTCGGTGTCTGCTGCCCGTGATTAACAGGACTGCGAACGCAGGGTTGCCAGCAGCGGGGGGAGTGCCCATTGGAAAATGAGAAAGCCCTTCGACGTTCTCGCCGAAGGGCTTCTTTCTGAAAATAGTCGGGATGACAGGATTTGAACCTGCGACTTCCTGGTCCCAAACCAGGTGCTCTAGCCAGGCTGAGCTACATCCCGAGTTGAACGAAGTTTAACGGTGATGGTCTGGCTGGTCAATTCGACCGAGGGGGAAAGATCTGCGGGAATTGCCGGTGGGGTAATTCCTGGGGGAGTGCCGGTTTCTGGAGATCTGCCGCCACCTGGTAAGCTGCTGGCCACTTCTGTTCAGAGAAAATCTGAGTTTTGGGTTATGCTGTTGGCCTGCAAGGAATTGCAGCCGGTCATGCAAGGCTCAGACAATTTCGCAAGGCAAGCTGTTTATTTGTGTGGAAGAACTCTTTGAATTCATGTCTCCAACGTGTATTCCCGGTATTCTGCTGTTCTCTCCAGAAAAATGGTAAGCTCAACGGCCCGACGAATTTTCACCCGCAGGATTGATCATTATGCGATTTTCGCCCCGCGATACCTCACACCGCCTCAGTAATCATGCTTTGGCGAAGGGCCTGTTGTTCAATCTGTTGAGCTCACTTCTCGTGATGTCGGGGTTTGGTCTGATCACTGATGTGGCGGTTGGGGCTGATCTCTTCGATAAGCACGATTTCTCATTGGTGAAGCAAGCTGCGAGCGAATTGTCTCCTGTGGCCCGGATATCGATGCAGGATGCTTCCAAATTGAAGCCACTCTCGGCGACGATCAGTACGCCGTGCCTCATTGTCAAAACGAGTGAAGGTAATTTTGCCAAGATGCTCGTCAGTTGGGGGTTTCGCAAGCATGGTGAAGATCGCCTGCCAGTCTTGTTGATTGAGCGCTTCGTGACTTATCGGGGTGATCGCCCCGATATGACGGCTGCAACGGGGAAGGATGTTCTCCTGTTCGCCGGGTTCGAGTTTGATTTTGATATTGGTCAGGTCGTGCCTGCCAAAGCCGGTGGTGACATTTCGTTCTCCGCAGAGAGTGTGCTAGAAGCCGTTCCGCCCGCAGCACTATTTACGTTGTCGAAATCACTTGTTTCCAGCGAAGGAACGTCCACAGCACCAGGAGGGGCTTCGAACGGACAAGGTTTCGCTGGTGAGTGGATAGTGAATGCTGACGATCGGTGGAATGGAGAGTGGTCACTCAAAGTTGATGGTGAGGGACGCATCCTGGGTAAGTTTGTTTCTGCAGAATCCCAAAACGCATACGACATCACCGGGAATGTCTCGGGGTTGCCGCACCAGGCGAGATTAGAAATTTTTCTGGCGAATACTCAAGTTTCTGTGGAGGCCTACCTCTGGTCGAATACTCAGAACGATATGGCCGGCGTGGTGACTGTGGCGGGGCGGAAATTTGGATTCTTCGCCCGCAGGGCTCAGGCAGATCGGGCAGCACCTCAGACGAAAGCTGAGAAGCAGGAATCAGCCCTAGGGAAAGGGGCTGGCGACAAGTAATCATGACATTTCGAGCCCTATCTGCTTTGGAGCAATGGCAGGATTCCCTCCAGGAGGACCTGCATCAACTGGAGGTGGGGAATCTCCGGCGTTATCGGCGGACTTTTGAACTGTTGCCTGATGGAAGTCTGCTGTCTGACGGGCAGCGTCTCGTAAACCTCTCGGGGAATGATTACCTCGGATTATCATACGAACCGCGTGTGATTGCCGCTGCCACGAAAGCGATGGAATCGACGGTCGGAGCAAGAGCCAGTGCTTTGGTGAGTGGTCGGTCCCATTGGCATGCTCAGTTGGAGAAGACAATTGCCGAGTTTGAAGGATGTGAAGATGCCCTCGTTTTCCCGACAGGGGTCGCTGCCAATGTGGGTGTGCTGACTGCACTGATCGGTGAAAATGATGTTGTCTATTGTGATCGACTGAATCATGCCAGTCTGGTCGACGGCTGCCGGCAGAGCGGAGGTCGATTCCGCATCTATCATCATCACGATCTGTCGAGTCTCAAGCGGCAATTGATGCAGCCGTTTGATGGTGGTCGCAGGTGGATTGTCACTGATGGTGTCTTCAGCATGGATGGAGATATTGCTCCACTGAGAGAGCTTTGTGAACTTGCTGAAGCATATGATGCTCTGGTGGTCGTGGATGAAGCTCATGGGACTGGAGTATTCGGCGAGCGGGGAAGAGGTGTCTGCGAATATCTGGATGTTGAGGATCGAGTCGCCTTAAAGATCGGGACACTCAGCAAGGCCATTGGTGCTCTGGGCGGGTTTGTGACTGGCAGGCGAGTGTTATGCGAATATTTGCTCAATCATGCCAGGACGCAGATTTATTCGACGGCTTTACCACAAGCAATCTGCGCAGCGGCTACGACAGCAATCGAGATTATCGGTCAGGAGCCAGAACGCAGACAGCGGTTGTGGCAACGGGTGGACTTTGTTCGCGAACGCATGATTGGCCTGGGCCTGTTGTCAGAAAAGAGTTTTCGCAGTCCAATTCTTTCATTAGTGCTGGCGGAGCCAGCTCATGTCGTGGAAGTGGCTCGCCAACTGGAGGTCGAAGGCTTTCTCGTCGCTGCAATTCGCCCGCCCACAGTTCCTCGGGGAACATCGCGTCTGAGGCTCAGTCTGCACAGTGAACTGAGCATTTCTGATCTGCAACAACTGAGTCAAGTTCTGGCTGGGATCCTTTCGAATGGATCAGAGCGAGTGAATTGACGGAAATGTCAAAGAGGTTGCAGGAAATAGCCTTCCGGACTGGAAACAGCAGGAAATTTCGTGTGATTTTGAACAATCGAAGAGTTTCTGGGAATTCAGGACTATTCAGCCACAATTTTTGGCGATAATCTCTCAGATGAAATTGATCACTGTCTGAAGTTTGCCTCTGAGTTCGTTTGGTATCTGTGGAACGAGTCGAAAATTTATTTCGACAATTTCCTAAAGATGATGCCGGGCATGTTTGATGCCCGACTATCCAGCACCGAGTTGCTTTGCGAGCAGTTGAGTTCGCCCAGCAATCTCTGAGAACAATGCACCACTTTCAGCCGTATCGATTATTTAATTGCTCCTCCTCAGGGTGGAGCTAAGGCTGTCTGGTTGAGTGCCTCAGGTCGTGCAAAAAGCGTTTTCTTCAGCTGTTAACTGCAGTTTACTGTTTGTGAAGCCAATTGTGAGTCGTTGCGGCTTGCAGTGGTGGAGCACCACAGTAGCGATCATTTTGCTGGTCAAGCTGGCTCTGCTGTTCAATATGTCAGCGGGGAATCTGTCAGTCGGACAGGGTTTTCCTTGTGCCTCGGTTGATGATCAGGCTGCTATTCATCTGATTCAAATGTCTGTTGTC
Source organism: Planctopirus limnophila DSM 3776 (assembly GCF_000092105.1). Classification (NCBI taxonomy): domain Bacteria; kingdom Pseudomonadati; phylum Planctomycetota; class Planctomycetia; order Planctomycetales; family Planctomycetaceae; genus Planctopirus; species Planctopirus limnophila. The sequence goes on from NC_014148.1 coordinate 1,894,461, forward strand.
CTTGCATTAACCGCAGGACTTTTCGAGATGTTCTTTCCCGACTTCATGAAACGGAAGAACATGTTTTCTCGCCACATGCGCCATGTGGTTCCTTTGTGTTTGGCAATGCTTTGCAGGCATTGTTCATCTCGTCGTCAAAGCGATTGTCGCTTTGGCCGTTTTTGTGTCGAGTCTCGCAATGACCGGTCCATCAGGATGTCGGCACTGCAGGCCGTCTCTTAGTCAGGACTGTCAGTCATGGGTACGAAGCTTTACGTCGGTAATTTGACTTACGATGTCAACAACAGTGGTCTTGAGCAGCTCTTTTCGAGCTTTGGCGAAGTTCGCTCAGCTCAGGTCGTCATGGATCGTGAAACTGGCCGCTCCAAGGGTTTTGGCTTCGTCGAATTCGGCGATTCACAATCTGCCAGCGACGCCATCAACGCGATGAATGGTAAGGACGTCAATGGCCGTGCCTTGACCGTTAACGAAGCTCGTCCACGCGAAGAACGCAGTGGTGGTTTCGGTGGTGGTGGTGGTGGTGGTGGAAGCCGTTTCGGCGGTCGCCGCTAAGGTTTCCGGCTGGTGCTTAGCGATGGATTCATGACAGATTCCTTCGATCCAGGCATAGTCAAAAATCAAAGCCTGCAGTAGGACTTGTTTCCCACTGCAGGCTTTTTCCGTTTCGAAGATCGCTCCCGGCTCAGTGAGCTCTGGGAGTTGAGCCAGGCCGACGTGGCTTGGTGCCGGGAGGGAGCCGCTTCGTTTCAAAGTTCGCTTCGGTTGTGGGAAGGACGATATTATTCTTCTTGTTTTAAGGCTGTTTCGAGGAATCTGGTTTCGCGGACGAAAGTATCAAAAGTGACTACCAGGGTTGTCTGGCGGACGTGTTCCTCATTCAAGTTCACAGAGGGTGGTTTGTGATTGCACCTTTGTTGCATGTGGTTCTTTACCAGCCTGACATTCCGCAGAATACGGGGAACATCGGCCGAACTTGTGTGGCTGTGGGTGCCAGGTTATGGCTGATCAGACCGTTGGGTTTTGTACTGGATGCCCGCCATTTGAAGCGTGCCGGGATGGACTACTGGCCAATGCTGGATTACGTCGTGGTCGATTCGTTGAATGATGTGCGAGAGCAGTTACCCGGCCACGACTTCTGGTATGTGGAGAATCCTGCACCGCGCAGAATCTGGGAGGCCGAATTCAAGCCCGGTAGTGTGCTGGTGTTTGGCAGCGAGTCGCGTGGATTGCCGCCGGCCGTGATTGAAGAATGCCGTGGCCAGATGATTGACCTGCCGATGAGGCCTGAAGTTCGCAGCCTGAATCTGGCCAGCACAGTCAATACAGCCGTCTATGAGGCCATCCGTCAGATCGGGCATGTGGGTTTGTAACCAACTTCGCCGCCGTAGCTCACTTTCGAGCAGGATTGCGGGAAAAAATTCCGATGCTTCGGATTTCTCACGGCAAAAAGTTCTGACGTATTCAAGTTAGGCTTTCTAGCGATGAGTCTTTCTGACTTGCCGTTGAATACTGCCGAGTTGGCGAATTTGCCGGTTGACAGTTATCGAGAAACAGATTGAGAAAATCTGCTTGAACTCGACATGTGAGCTAGGATTGCCACAGACTGAGATCTCATTGAAATCATCATTGCTGGAACATCTGCTGTGAGCATGCTGAGTCATTTTCGCAATCTGCTGCCTTCGTTTCTCAGACGGAAAGGCCAAGGTGCTGAGCTTTCCAGAGTTTCCAGCCGCACGTTGCATCGCACAGGAATGTTTTTGAGTCAGCACCTTTGGGTCTGGCCGATCATGGCCATCGTGCTGCTGATGGTGCTGGGATTTACAGTTCGGGTGGCAGTCGAATCGACCATGATGGCCAGCCTGCGATCGCAGCTGGAAACATTGCGGGATGTTGAAGCGGAAATGCTTTCGAATTGGCTGGATTCACAGCATTCGCTGGTTCTGACTCAGGCAAATGATCCCCAGTTACGGCAGATGATCTATCAGATTCTGAAGACTCGCCAGGCGGATTCGACGACAGCAGCGAAAGCCCAGGCATCGATCTCTTTGGGCGAACTGCGGGATCAATTGAAGCAGGAACTGCATCCAGCGATGTCAGCACAGAGATATACGATGTTTTCAGTCATCGATGACGAAGGAAAAGTGCTCATTTCTTCGCAACCGGAACTCGAAGGTGTTGATGATCTGGTGCCGGATCGATCGGTGATTCGGAAATTGTTCGACGGCAAAACGGTCGTGACACCACCGTTTCGAAGCCGTCACTCTTTACGAAATGAATCGGGAGAGAGGCTTACCAATCAGCCCACAATTCTGGTTTGTGCGCCAGTGCGTGATGCCAATTTTCAGGTGGTGGCAGCGCTTGTATTTCGAGTGGATCCTCGGGGTGAGTTCACCCGTATCATGCAATTGGGACGCATGGGACGGACAGGTGAGACGTATGCCTTTACCAAAGAAGGGGTCATGGCATCCAAGAGTCGATTCGATCCCGAACTGATGTTGCTGGGGCTCTTGCCAGATGAGAAAGATGCTGAGTCGCTGCTCTACCTTCAACTCAAAAATCCCGGCGGCGATATGACACGCGGATTTCGACCCAAAGTCAGACGTAGCGAATTGCCATTGACCTACGCCGCATCGGAAGCAATCGAAGGTCGTACTTTAAGCAATGTTGATGGAGTACCTGATTACCGCGGTGTCAATACCGTCGTCGCGGTGACATGGCTGCCAAAGCATGAATTGGGAATCTGCACCAAAATCGATGCGGACGAAGCGTATGGGCCGCTGATTATCCTTCGCTGGACAGCCTGGACGCTCTATGGACTCTTTGGCTTATCAACGATAGCGATCTTCGTCTTCACGATCATCGTCGCAAGATTAAATCGCAAGGCTCGTGAAGCAGCCCTCGATGCCAAACAGATTGGTCAGTATCGGCTGGAGGAAAAATTGGGTTCAGGAGGGATGGGGACGGTTTACAAAGGACAGCACGCTCTGTTGAGACGTCCCACAGCCATCAAGATGCTGAGTTTTGAGAAGACGAACGAGACTTCGATCGCCCGGTTCGAGCGTGAGGTGCAAATTACCTGCCAACTGAATCATCCCAATACCGTGGCAATTTATGATTATGGAAGAACACCCGAAGGAATCTTCTACTATGCCATGGAGTATCTGGATGGCATTGATCTGCAGCATTTAGTTGAGCGATATGGTCCACAGCCCGAAGGTCGCGTCGTATCGATCCTGAAGCAGGCCTGCGGTTCATTACAGGAAGCACATACACAAGGGCTGGTTCACCGCGATATTAAACCCGCCAATTTGATGTTGAACAGGCGCGGGGGAATTCCTGACTTGCTCAAAGTCCTGGACTTCGGATTGGTGAAGGCTATTGATGAAGACCGCCAGGCGAGCTTAACAGCTCATTCGGCTCTTACCGGGACACCACTCTATTTATCTCCGGAAGCGATTCAAACGCCGAATCTGGTCGATCACCGGACAGATATCTATGCCTTAGGGGCTGTTGGATATTTCCTGTTGACTGGAAAGCCAGTCTTCATGGGAGAAAATCTGGTGGATCTGTGCCGGATGCATATCAGTGAACCACCAGTTCCACCCTCTGAAAAACTGGGACAGCCGATCGATCAAACACTCGAACTGTTGATCATGTCCTGTCTGGAAAAGCAGCCATCCAAACGCCCCCAGTCCGCTCGGGAAATGTGCGAAAGGCTGGAACGTGTGGTGGCAGCGACAGAATGGGCCCTTATCGATGCAGAAACCTGGTGGGCCCGGCATTTAAGAATGACTGGAAAGGAATCCACGGGCTCATCGGCCAATTCGACATCGCAATACGGTACCAGTGGATCATCCTCTCAGTATGAGCGGACGATCATTTCCTGAAGTCTCTTGAGATCGTTTGTTTCGAAATGCAAAGACGGTGCGAAGAATGCTGAGTCAGGAACACTTCGCACCATCTGTCTGCAATCGATATTACGAATTGTAATTTATTGAAGCGTGAGTGGATCTCGCGTCCATTCCCCATTCTGCAGTCTCAAAAGACCGAGTGGATTCTGGTTTTGCAGGGCTGGAGGGAGCCGGTCGTCGCGGACATTGTCAAAACAATGCAGTGCCGCGAAGCGAGTGATTGACGCTGGCAGTCCGACAGCAGTAAATCCGGGATGCCCCGTCGCTGGAAACGGCCCGCCATGGTTCATCGCCGGAGAGACGGCAACGCCAGTCGGCATTTTATCGTTGAGCAGTCGTCCCACTTTCTGGCGGAGAATGCCGGCCAATTGAGTGTACGCCGCTTCGTCTTCTGTTGAGGACGTGGCCGAATAAATGGCCCCTGTCAGGTTACCTTCCAGAGCTTTCAGGCAGGCGGAAATCTCGGAGAGGTTTTCACACATCACAAAGAGAGCACCGTTGCCAAAGATCTCCGTCTGAAAGCCGGCAGCATTGGCCACGAATTGTTGTCCTGATACTTGCAGCAGCGTGTTCTCGCAAGTACAGGGGTTTGGCCCCGCACTACCACCGCAAAGAAGTTTGGCACCCAGGCTGGATAACGTTTCGACTCCTGAAAGGAAACTCCGTTGCACCCCCGGCCCAAGCATCGGTTGCGGAGTATTTGCCGTGAAAGATTTCACAACATTGGCGACAAACTGATCGGCGGTTGAATCAGAGATCAGGAATACGACACCGGGGTTGGTGCAGAACTGGCCCGAACCCATCAGGCAACTGGCAGCATATTCTGTGGCTAAAGCCTCGCCGCGTTCTGCCAAGGCACCGGGCAGGAAGACAACAGGGTTCACACTCGATAACTCGAGATAGATTGGCTTACCGACAGCATCAGCGGAAGATTTCAAATACAGCCCCGCATGCCGGCCACCGGTATAGCCAATAGCTCCCAAAAGTGGATGCGAAACCAGTTGTGCGCCATCCTCGTGGCTGGTTCGGTAAATCAATTGAACAAAGCCACTGGGCATGTGTGTTTCTTCAGCGGCAGCCTGGGCTTCTTCTGCGAAAAGCTGCGTCGTCCGAGGGTGAGACGAATGTCCTTTGGCAATTACAGGGTTCCCTGCGGCAACGGCTGCAGCAAAATCACCGCCTGCGATACTGTTGAAGGCAAAGGGGAAATTGTTGGGCCCAAAGACGGCCACCGGTCCAATCGGTGCCAGCGTCGAACGGATGTTGAGTTTGCCATCGATTGTGGGACGCATCCATGAACCTTCACGAGCCCAGTGAGCAGCCAGCTTGAGCTGGCTGACCGTGCGCGGAAGTTCGGCATCCGCGAGACGTGGTTTGACCGGCAGGGCAGTTTCGGCATGGGCAGCTGCGATCAGATCTTCCGCTCTGGCTTCAATTCGCTCGGCATAGCGCTCCAGGAATGCGGCAAAACGCTCACCGGGCCATGCTCGACACTCTTGAAAAGCGCGATCCGCAGAATGCAGGGCTTTATCAACTTCAAACCACGGACTGACTGGGAATTTCTCTTCCAAAGTTTCCCCAGTGCGAGGATTCATCGCATGGAATGTGGCGGCTCCTTCACTGGAAATCCAATGTCCGTCAATCAGCACTTTGGCAGTTGGCATTCATATCCCTTTGAAGGTCATGAGCGAATTCGGCAAATCGTTTTGCAGCTGTCGAAAATAGATTAACGGATTGCAGGCGCTTTGGGGTTCTTTACGGGCTGTTTTCTTGGACATTGGCCCCGCAAACTTGCATCTGTCAAATCGATAGTTGTGGATGCGATGTGGATTGTTTGCTTTTCAAAATGTTTACAAGGGCCGCAAGTTGTTATTTCAGGAAAAAATAAATCGAGACGATGAAGCCTGTGAAGATCACGAACCAGCGAATCAGTGAGCGAGGGAGTTTGCGTCCATAAGCTGCACCGAGCCAGCCGCCAATTGCCGCAGCCAGAATCATCGGCCAGGCCCAACCCCAGTCGATCTTGCCGCTCAATATGAAGATGATGACTGAGATGCCGTTGATGACAGAAGCGAGAATCGTTTTCAGAGCATTCATCTGGTGAATGTCCGGTATCCCCAGAAGTGAGAGCGAGCTCAGCATGAGAATGCCAATTCCTGCACCGAAGTAACCGCCATAAGTGGCCACAAGGAATTGAAAGACAAGCACGCCGCACAGCGTCCAGCCATGTGGCCTGGCGTGCGGCAGCCCGATTCCCATGACACGTGAGAGTGTCGGCTGCAGCAGAAACAGAAGCGTGGCCAAAAGAATGAGCCATGGAACAACGGTTTTGAAGAAAAGTTCAGGAAGCAGAATGAGCAGGAGTGATCCCGCTGCACCGCCGAGAATGCTGGGACCGAGGAGCAGCGCTCGCCATTCCCGGATCTCAGCCATTTCCCTGCGGTAGCCATAAGCACTTGCTATCGATCCGGGGAAGAGAGCCACCGTACTGGTCACGTTCGCGATCTTTCCTGCCTCAGCAGCCGTGCCCAGCACATTGGTCAACGTGGGGAAAGTGATCAACGTTCCGCCACCGGCAACGGCATTTACGACTCCCGCAGCGAGTGCTGCAGCGCTGAGTGAGATGAAATTCCACAGTTCTTCCAAGCAGGTGCCTCTTTACGAAAATTGCATGCATCGAGCAGGGACTGAATCGCAGCAGATCACTTTGGTGATGAATTCAAATCCCCGCAACCGAGGCATTCGTCGGTCGATCGAGAATGTAATCCAGATCTTACGAGTATTTCCCGGAACTTTCAGTGGCGGGTTCATGCCAAGGCATTACAGGCACAAATGATGTTTATGCAAAATTGTTGCAAAACTGTTTTGGTTGCGATATGTTACCATGAGCGAGGTTGGTGGTGTGCAATAAAGGGTTGGTCATGACTTCAAAGCTGCCTGTTACGGTGCTTTCCGGATTTCTGGGTGCGGGGAAAACAACACTTCTGAATCATGTACTGAGGAATCGAGAAGGGATGAAAGTCGCCGTCATCGTCAATGACATGGCGGAGATAAATGTCGATGGACAACTGATCAAAACCGGTGGGGCCGAGCTTTCGAAAGTTGAAGAGAAGCTGGTCGAATTCTCGAATGGATGTATTTGTTGCACATTGCGAGAAGATCTGTTGGCTGAAGTCAGCCGCCTGGCTCGTGAAGGGCGTTTTGATTATCTGCTCGTCGAATCCACGGGAATTTCTGAGCCGTTGCCTGTGGCTGAGACCTTTACGTTTGTCGATGAGCAGGGGGCTTCGCTCAGTGAAGTCGCCACGCTGGATACGCTGGTGACAGTGGTCGATGCCGTCAATTTTCCCAAAGAAATAGAATCCATCGAGACTCTCGCTGAACGCCGCATGGGGCTTGGTGATGACGATGATCGTGACGTCGCCCAATTGCTGATGGATCAGATCGAGTTCGCAAACGTGCTGATCATCAGCAAGTGCGATCTGGTAACAGCCGCGCAGTTGGAAGGGCTGGAATCGCTCCTGCACCAGCTCAATCCTGATGCGCGAATTGTGCGTGCCACACGTGGGCAGCTCCCTTTGAATGAGATCCTGAACACGCAGAGATTTTCGATGGATTGGGCCGGGCAATCGCAGGATTGGCTGGTTGTTCCTCGGGGTGCTGAAGTTTCGGAAAGTGAAACCTATGGCTTTGACAGCGTGATTTATCGTGCCCGGCGACCCTTTCACCCGGCTCGACTCTTCGAAGCCATACAAAGCCCGCTGTTTGACAGTATTGTGCGTTCGAAGGGAATTGTCTGGCTGGCCACAAGGCATGATTATGCCGGGCAATGGTCGCAAGCGGGAGGAGTGTTTGCTCTCGATCCTGCCGGAACATGGTTTGCCGCGATCGGTGGTCTCGATGATGTGGAAGATCCTGAAGAGCGAGCCGTCCTAGAGTGCCAATGGCAGGAACCTTTTGGCGATCGCCGACAGGAGCTGGTCCTGATTGGTCAGGGGCTGTCTGAGGAGGCTGTCTCGGAACTCCTTGATGATTGCTTACTCACAGATGAAGAAATCGAAGCAGGAAGTTCTGTCTGGTCGGCCTGGGAAGATCCTTTCACCCCATGGAATTTTGTGGACCAGGATGTGACAGGCTCGGACAAGTAACAGACACTGGGGCGTGGCAGGCTCGATGACTTCTCGATTCAGGCCATTCTGAAAAGCATGCCTCTGCTTTAGTGCGATGAGACTTGTTTTCTTTGGTGGGATCGTGCCGTTCCAGCAGGTCGTTTCCCTCGGTATGAGGTCGTGGTGCGCAAACTCATCGATAAGTCAAAATATCTGGGAGTTTCCAAAGAACCGCAACTTGCAGAGGTTGGGAGTATTTTTCGGCGGTTATGGTTGAGCTCGTCGGAAAGACAAACTCTTGATCGTGAACCGGGCTTGTCGCAAGGGGCGACATTCGATGAATCCAGAGCGATCGACCGTCAGCTTCGCGACTCACAGAAATTCATGATGAGTAAGTGCGGAGAAGAATTCGTCTCGGAGGTCTCGGAGCTTCTCGACTATTATTTGTGGTGCCTGGGTCAGGATATTCGCACAGAAGGGAATCTGTTACTGCGGGCCGGTGGACGAAAAGTTCCTTGCCCCAGGCCTCATCCCTGCAGCAGCCGCTATGAGTGGAACTTAGGTGAGAATCTGCTCGTACTGTGGGGCTTTGGAGTCTGCTTTGGAAATCCACATGATGGTCGGGTGATGCTGCGCCGATCAGGATTGGCACCACTCTTTCTGGTGGATGCTCGACGGATCGATTTTGGCTGGTCCACGGAAGAAATGCCCCCGCAAAGAACGGCCACAGAGGGTGAATGGCCGGCACTCAAAATGTTGTTAGGACGTCTCTTTGTTGCGCTCGCCGAACTCGAAAAATCGATCCTCTCCCAGGCTCTGCCAACCCATCGCGAGACCTGTTTTTCGAAATGGGACAAACGCAAGTTCTCAAACCCTCTGCAGCCCGGCCCCCAATGGTTGCGGCATGACATAACTCTTCAATCAATTGAGTAGTATTCTTGTGGTCACATGGATGACGTTGATTCAAGGACTTCAGGGGACGTGTTATCCCGAATACTTGAGTTATACCGATTATGCATGATTACGTTGGCATGTGTTGGTGGTTTGGGGTCTGTAAGAAAACTGCGAAGATGGTGCAGACCCTAATTGACGTAGCGTGTTTGACGACTTCATACTGCGAGATCGTCAGGAGGGCGATGCACCTGCATGGAGGCTTCATCGAAAAGCCAACAGATCGTGATCGCAGATGCTGCTTCCGCTCATTGTGACTTTGTTGTTCGTCACTCTGGTCAACACTGTATTTCAGTTGACCCAGTTTGATCTCGCTTATCGCTATTGGCGCAGTGTTTGGAAGAAACAGAAGCCAACATCCAGGCCGATTGATCGCGAGCATTTGCCAGCCGTCACGATTCAGTTACCGATGTTCAATGAATCGATCATTGCACCCAGGATTCTCGAAGCCGTTTCGCGAATCGATTATCCCCGGGATCGACTTCAGGTTCAGATTCTTGATGACTCGACAGATCATTCTCCGGAGATCATTGCGGGGATCCTGGAGGAATTGCGCCAATCTCAGCCGGAACTCAATATTGAGTATCTGCACCGCACCGATCGGCAGGGCTTCAAGGCGGGTGCTCTGCAAGCCGCCATGCCACTTGTGACAGGCGAGTTTATTGCGATCTTTGATGCTGACTTCATCCCTCAGCCCGATTTTCTAACCCATCTGTTGCCTTACTTTGATTCCCCCGAAGTGGCGGTCGTGCAGAGCCGATGGGGCCATTTGAACGCCCATGATTCTGTGCTGACGCAGGCTCAACAGTTCTTTCTGGATGGTCATCACTCCGTCGAACAAAATGGCCGTAACCGGGCTGGGTATTTTATTACCTTTAACGGAACAGCCGGGATCTGGCAACGCTCTGCTATGGAGGCCGCTGGTGGCTGGAGTGCCGATACGCTCGTGGAAGATCTGGATCTCAGCTACCGCACGCAAAGTCTCGGGTACCGGATTGTCTATGTCGAAGATTATGTCACTCCCGGAGAGCTCCCCAATTCCGTTTCAGGATTGCGGGTGCAGTTGTTCCGCTGGTTCAAGGGGAATGCCCAGGTCGGCTTGAAGATTCTGGGAAAAGTCTGGAAGCAACCTCTGCCACTCTCTGTCAAGATTCATGCGACAGCACAGCTCTTCGCACCATTTACGATGCTTTCAAGCTTGGTCATGCTGCTGATTACCGGTGCCTTGCCATTAATCCTTCATGCAGCACCCGAACATGCTGGTCTGGTCAAGCTCTGTTATATGGGTTTCGTCTGGGTTCCGGCCGTTCTGCTGGTTTATGGAACCCCCCGCATTCGCTTTGATGAAGGCCCATGGTATATAAGGCTCGCAAAGCTGGTACCACGTACTTTTGTCTTTATGGCGATGATGACAGGGCTTTCCTGCCAAAGCAGTATCGCTGTCCTGGAAGCTGTCTTTAAGCGTGCCAACCAATGGGTGGTGACTCCCAAGGGATTCAGCCAGCAGAGCAGTAAAAAGAAAGTACGTCGCAAACTGGCCTGGTATGTATGGCCGGATGCGTTTGTCATTATTTACCTGATGGCATCAATTGTCATTGCCTGGAAATTCGAATTCTATGCACTGTTAGTGATCGAGGCGACATGGCTGGTGGGGTATCTATGGCTGTTTGGAGGAGCTGTCTGGGAGGCTTACGGAACGCCTGCGGCACCCTCCGTTGTCAAAATCAATCAACCCGAGAATGCCACAGTTGAAGGCAGGACGCTCCTCGAGTATGGAGTCGGTTCGGAAGGTGATAATGAATCAGTGACGACTGCACCAGCAGGAGCCACATTATGATGCACGCGTCGGGATCGTTGGCGACAGCCTTATCGATCGACAGCTCAAATGAATTATTGAGCAAGCAGGGAGACCTGAGTTCAACCAATCGGGAAGTGAGCTCCAAAAGCGCAGGCGAAGTTTACTCTCAGGATCATGGCGAACAGACAAGAATTGACTGGTCAAAATTCTGTTACCTGATGCTCCCATTCTGGCTTTTGCAACTGGTTCTGGTGTGTTTATCGAATGGCGCGTACCATGATGACGATGTGAGTCATTACATCATCTCCCGCAGAGCCTGGTCTCAACCCGTGCTGTTTCTCAATGTCTGGGGACGACCTGGGTTTACAATCCCGTATGCACTCACTGCAATCATCGGTTCGCCGCTGACAGGTTGGCTGGCTTGCCGTCTTCTGAGTGTGGCGATCTGTACGCTCACAGCGATTCTGACAACGAAAGTGGCGGCACGTTTGAACTTCAGATACCCGGAATGGTGCGGGCCACTGTTCATGCTGATTCCTCTAAACTTTCAGCTCTCGATTACTACATTAACTGAGACCATCTGCGGGCTCTATTTCATCTTGGCGACATGGCTTTTCATCGAAAAGCGATGGTACCTCGCTGCGATTGTTCTGGGACTGACCATGCTGTCCCGTCACGAAGCAATTGTGACCGTAGCAGCCGGGTCGCTTATTCTCATCAGCTTAAGGCAGTTTGGCCCGGCGCTCATGGTCTGGCTCCCAGAACTGGTGTGGAATGCAGCCTGTTATCGCTTTCAGTCATACGATATGCCCATCAACAGATATTTGTCGGGAAATGCGAACCATAGCTACGGAAGTGGTGGGCTGGTGCATGGCTTCTGGATGTGGGCTGAAGCTGCTGGTACTCCAGCAATCGTACTCATTGTCGTCGGTGGAGTCCTGTTACTCATCAGATCCATGTCCGAAACTTCATTTCAATCCGCTTGGATTCAGTCATCGGATGCCCCGAAAAGTCGTTCATTGATAAAAATATTCTGGCGGGCAATCTCTGAGAAAAACACCATCTTTCTAGGTTTATGGCTGGTTGTCGTCGGTGCGTGGGGAACTGTGCTCCTCAATACGGCATTGTATTCACTCAACTTTTTCGCCAGCGGTGGCTACGGTCGTTTTCTTGTGCCAGCCGCACCATGGATGGTGCTATGTATTCATGCCGCTCTTGCAGAGCTGGCCGAGTCGATGAAATCAGAAACTGTAGTAGCAACTTCTCACTCAGGTGGTCTTGTAAGGAATGTTAATCATACCTTGAGGCTGGTGGTCTCTCCGTTGGGACTGGCTGTCCTGATGTGGCTGGCAGTGATCTCCTCAATCATCTTGATGTCATTGCAGACGGATCGCTGGTTCTTGAACTACTTGGTGTCCTATATTCTTTCGCCCGCTGTCACAATTGTGGCTGCTTGTCTATTTGTAATGATGTTCTGTGTGAGAAATAAGAACTCTCAGTTTTCTGGACTGCTCGCTAAGTCGGCATGTCTTGTTGGCAGTCTCGCCTGGGCCATGGCCTTTGTGGGAGCATCACAACCACTCAGACTGACTCCGACTCAAGCCCTCTACGCAGATGCAGTGCATTGGATTGAGCAGAGAGAGTCGGACGATAACGTCTATGTCACCGCGAACTCCCCTTTAGGTGAGGTCTTTGCTGCAGAGGCCGGGTTTCATGATATTTCTATTTATACACTTCCGTGGCTCAAGCAGCCATTTTATCTGTTGGTCGATACGCAGTGCATGATGGAAAGAGAACGTAAAGATCTCTTAGAGAGATATAAAGCTCACAAAGTTCATGAAGTGGTAACGACAGAGCGAATCTCTCAGACGACCGGTGAATCGTCTCATGCTGTAGAGATCTATTATGCCGGGATCCAGGAATCACAGCTTGCAAGTTATGCCGCACCGTAAGAGAACGATACAAACTCTTTGGATATCTGCTGAGTCGTTGTTCCTGACGTTTAAATTCAGTTTGTATGAATCTTGCGAAAAGTACTCGGAGCGAATGAATGTTGTTAAACGATATGTGTGCGATTTCTCCGGCAACGAAGAACCAGCGTGGATTTACGCTCATTGAGTTGCTGGTTGTGATTTCGATTATTGCTGTGCTGATTGCGCTGTTGCTACCTGCTGTCCAACAGGCTCGTGAAGCTGCCCGGCGCACACAGTGCCGTAATCACTTGAAGCAGTTGGGATTGGCGATTCACAATTATCATGATGCCTCCCGAATGCTTCCCCCACGTCAGACCGGCCCGGGGACTCCGGCGTTATCAGCTTCGACTGGAGCCAATCGCTGGAGTGGTTTTGTGGCGCTACTGCCGTTCATTGATCAGGCACCACTGTTTTCTCAAATCCAGTCGGTCAATCAGGTTCCCTGGGGAGGGAATGCTGTCTGGCAGGCAAAAATTCCTTCGCTGGTGTGTCCCTCCGATTCCACCGGCATTGATCCTTCGGGGTCACCGAATCAGCAGGGGTACTTGAATTATGTTTTCAGTGCGGGTGACACCCTTTCTTCGTCCGGAAGTAATTCGACCTCAACAACACCCGTAATTGTTGGTTCCCGTGGTGGTTTTGGATCTCTGAAGTGTTACCGTCTGGCAGATATCACAGATGGCAGCAGTAACACCATTGCTATGTCAGAGGGAGTCAGGCCAACGAGAATTCGAGAAATTGGTATTCGCACTGAGTTAGCCGACGGGACCAATCCGACATCTTGCCAGATTCAATTGCCATCGGGTTCCCGTGAGTACAGCAGCGTCATACCCGTCTATCTGGGCGATACCGCCTTTGGTTATCGTTGGGCAGATGGTGCTGCATATTTTACGTCGTTTTCGACAATTCTCCCCCCCAACTCAGCCTCCTGTTTTGTGACCGCTCCAGATCACTGGGGGACTGGTTTTTTTAGTGCCAGCAGTCGTCATACAGGTGGGGTCCATGTCCTGATGCTGGATGGCTCTGTGAGATTTGTCTCCGACAACATCGATACAGGGACTTTGTCGAGCCAGCCTCCTCAACCAGATACCGGGACAGCTTCTCCTTACGGTGTCTGGGGCCGCCTGGGTTCTCGTTCAGGGGGGGAAGTGATCGGTGAGTTCTAATGGGTGTCATCTGGAATATGTTCTGACCTGATTTTCTGTGGTGTTACTTTTTCGGCACAGTTGCCAGATCTCTAGGCATTGAAGTCTTTATGTACTATATCGCTGGCGGATTATTACTGCTCTCGATGGCTATGGTGCTCATTCACATGGTGATTGCGTACCGTGTGCTGAGATCGTTGAGTCATTGCGCACAGCCTCCTTATCCGGATGAGCAATGCCCCAAAGCGATGGTCGTGATGTGCCTGCGTGGCTCAGATCCTTTTCTGGAAGCAACACTACGTTCCATCTTTGCACAGGATTATCCTCAGTATGTCGTGAAGCTGATCGTGGATTCTGTTCACGATACAGCTTGGGAGATCGTGCACCGCATCAAGGCAGAACTCCATGCCAGTCATGTGACGATACAACCTCATCTGAAGCGGAGAGCGGGTTGCAGTCTGAAGTGCGGCAGCCAGATTGAAGCGCTGGAAACGATCGACCCGTCGATAGAAATGCTGGCATTTCTTGACGCGGATACAGTGCCGCACGCGACCTGGTTGCGAGAATTGGCCGCGGCTTTAAATCAACCGGGTGTTGGCGCAGCGACGGGAGGACGCTGGTATGCACCGGAAGCTGCCACACCTGGGGCGGTCATGCGCTATCTGTGGAATGTGGCAGCACAGGCCTTGATGACGGAGCTGCATATTGCCTGGGGTGGCACTTTGGCATTTCGCCGGGAGGTTTTTGATCAGTTGAAACTGGCTGAACGATGGAGCAAAGCCATCTGTGAGGACACGATGACACAGGATGCCTTACGAGAGATGAATCTTAAGGTACAGTTTGTCCCTACGTTAATGATGGTGAATCGAGAAGATATCAGTGTGAATTCCTTCCGCCGGTGGGTGACCAGACAGTTACTCAATACCAGGCTTTATCACTCGAACTGGTGGTTTGTCTTGTTGCATGGCCTGTCTGTCTTCCTGGTGGTCGAGGGCTCGTTGATCTTCTCTGTAGTGGCAGCTCTGCGTGGATATGGAAACGAGGCCTTAATGGCGATTGGTGCTGCCGTGTTGTTCCAATCGACGCTGTGCCTGCTGCTGTTATTGCTGGAGAGAGCGGTTCTGAGTCTTTCCAGCCCGCGTCGAAGGCTCTGGGGAGCATGGTGGGTCTGGGCTTTGATACCGGTTTGGATGATGTTTGTCCAAACCATGAATCTCTGGTGTGTCCTGCGAGCTCAATTTGCTCGTCGGATCGAATGGCGAGGGGTGACTTATGAAGTCTTGTCACCCTTCCAGATACGCATTGTCGAAGAGACGGAAGTTATTGTGTCGGCCACCCAGTCGATTTGAAGTGAATGCTTTTTGTGATCATGGCCTTGCAGGTGCCGACCGCAAAAGTCGCGTATGCGGTTCAAGTAACGATCGAGAAAAACAGAACTGTCACTCGGCATCGGTGTGTCCAGTTCAATATGTTTGGAAATCAGCTGGCGATCATGGTGAACTCGATGGAAACTGAAATCGAAACGAGTCAATTCCTGACTGTTGATGATCGACTTGGACGTTTGATCCCTTTGGAAAGTTCTGAATTGACCGGGTCTGGTGAAACTCTGAGTGGATTGATGGGTTCGATTCGCCCATTAGCTTTTGAACCCGAACTGGTTCCGAAGGTCTGGGGAGGATGTAAACTGCTCGAGCACGCCGCGCGAAAGCAGAAGACCTCTGACTATTCGTCATTGGTTAACGGCAATGAGATTTGCCGGATTGGCGAATCGTGGGAGATCTCAGGCGTCGAAGGAAAATCGTCGCGTCTCAAGATGGTCGGCCAGCATCCATCGGAAAGTGGTCAGCAGGAGATCTGGACACTGCAGCAACTCTGGCAGAAATTTGGGGCATCGCTCGCCGGCTCTTCGTTCGCAACGGAGCAATCTGATGAGCAACCACCTGAGTTTCCGTGGCTGGTGAAGCATCTGGAATGCAACGACTGGCTCTCGCTGCAGGTCCATCCCGCTGTAATTCCTGGATGTAACTCCGGTGGATTGCCTGAAAAAGAACAACTGAGGCTGTTCAATCCGGATTCAGCTAACAACAAAGAGACATCAGAAAGTCCTACCGAGTCACTTGATGAAGTGCGAGGAAAGAACGGCAAATTTGAGTTCTGGCTCGTGGTGGAAACTGCGATTGATAGTGAAATTATTGTTGGTCCCGTGAGAGAAGATCAGCGGGAAGAGTTAGCACAACAGGTCGAAGCGGGAGCGCGTGAGCATGAACTTCTGGAAGCTGGCTTGTTGACACGACTTCCAGTCGAGGCAGGACAATGGGCGATTCTGCCTCCGGGAAGTGTTCATACTGTTCGTGGAGTGACCATTCTGGAGGTTCAGACTCCAGTCGATGTGACCTACCGAATTGATGATTATGGGCGGCGTGGAAGTGATGGCGAACTGCGTACGCTGCATCCGCGGGAGGCTGCCCGGGCGATCCGTTCGGGAACTGGACTTCCACAGGTTTCACATTCGTTACTCTGGGAAAGCCATTCGATAAGTCATGTCGATCAAACGACACAGCATGAGCCGTCATCGAGATTGATTCGGCATATCACGGCTCCCCACGATCCATTTCAAATTCGCTTTCGAAAGATTGGAAACGATCTTCAATTCCTGAATCTTGAAGAAATGACCGTCTTGTGTGTCATTGATGGTGAGCTTGAATTAATCTGGGAGCATGGCACAGAACTCCTTGCGCCACGGGATGTTCGATTGCTTCCGGTTGATCTGAGAGAAGTATCGCTCAGGTCAAAAGGAGCATCGGTATCAATTTTGCTGCTGACATCGTCTTCCTCTCTCGGTTGCAACTCACCAGCGAGTGTCCCACGATAAACCTGAACAGATGGTTCATGATCGAGAGCGGATTGTTCAATACTTAGGCCCAGACAAGTCGGTGTGAACTGCACAGGATTATTGGTTTAAGGGCTATCAGGACCACAGGTATGATTCAGACAACGGGCCAGCAAAAGACAGTTTCATCGACTGAAGATTTCTCTGGTCGTAGCCCTGGTATCGCCCTAGATCCAGTGCATCGTAGTCCATTACCTGATCCTGGTGATTGGCATTTGCTGCCAGATCTGATTACCGCTGATCAAATTCATACTGTGAATCCTCAGCGTTTTGAGATGCATCAGCTCGATGGAATCCTTTCCATCGATGATGATCGGCAGGAAATTCTGGGCTATCGGCATCTGGCAGACAACCCTTTTGCCTCTGAGATCAATGCGAAGACTGTTGGTCAGGGAACCATCCAGGCTGGGCCACGCTGGACGGAAGTGGCGGCTCAGGTGAGTGCGTACTATCTCAAGCGTCTCGATTTTGGAGGCATGGGGATCAATTTCGGAATCGGTGGAATCTATGGCCTCGAATTTCATCACGCAGCCCTGACCGGTCACCGATTATACGTGCTTTCGCGAGCTGTAAGTGTTGATGCCCCAGTTTCGGCCCGCATGGAATTTGAAGGCTACGTCGATTCGACCCCATTCTTCAGCGGTGAAATACTTCTGATGCCGCTGAAGTGCCTCGATCGCAGTGCAGGTCGATCAGTTTGATTCAACTGGCCTGCACTGCAGGATCTGGTCTTCTCGACAAGTAATAATCAAACGGTAGCGTTAGGACGAAATCGCTCGATGGACAGAAGAGCGTGGGCTCTCGGCGCGGCCCAAGAGCCCACGCAGCGACTGCCCCCAGGGGGGCGGCAGGTCGCAGTACCCTTGCTTGCGGCTAACGTCTCAGGATGTGCAATTCAATGACGCATGAAAACGTAGCTTTCTTCGAGTGAAGGTCAAAAGATAACCCGAGCTTTAGCACGGGAATTCTGCCATTGCTGAACGTTGAATCAAAAATACAACATGGGCTGTTGAGGTTTATTGACGATTGTGGAACTCCTGCAACAGATCTCTTGAGTGCAGCCGTCTCCGAGAGAGTTACATGTGAGCTTTTCGCGGAGGGTTGGCCGATGGGAGTGAGTTGTTCGCCTCGCTTCCGCACGAGCGCCGATTATCTCGCCATGGCAAGAGATCAAGAGCGCGTCGCGATGAGGTCAATCATTAACCACTCGCCAAAGACATTTGAACTTGCCCTCATCCCGGCCTTCTCCCGTCGGAACGGGAGAAGGGGCAAAATGCTTGCCTGCTTATCATCGGCAAGTCCGAACGACTCAATCCCGGGGTGGCGTTCCAAGAAATCGCCGCCAGCGTCTTTCGGCAGATTTCGTATTGTGAACTGCTGGTGTGGGATCTTCCTTCTGAGCGGAATTGGGTCTGTCCCGCATGATTTCCTGCTGCTGACGAACCTTCGCCTGATCGCGTGCACAGCGGGCTCGCTCCAGCGAAAGTTCGACTTCAGCCAGGCGTAAATGTTCCTCCAGGCGAACCTGTAAAGAACGCAATTCATCGACAAGTTCTGTCGGTGCGTGTTCCAGAGCAGCCCAGTTGGGTGGCCCACCAGAGATTTCGCGGGCTCTCAATCGCCGAATCAGCCAACTGATGTAAGCGTCGCGCTGATTGATCGCTGTTTCAAACTCCTGTTGCTGGCAATCTTCGATGTTAAAAGGGAGTGGGACTTCTGGTTCGGTAAAATCGGTCTCAACCAGCGATTCGACACCCGATCCACTCGTTCCTTCTTCGAAAGTATCAGGTGGTTCATCGACAGAGAGCATCTGCGATTTAAGACTCTCCCAGAGAACACTGTTTCCTTCAGATGAGGATTCGTGATGAGCAGTTTGTTCGTCAGCCAGCAGCGAATCTAAAGTCTGGTCAACTGCTGCATTGAGCGATGACAACTGAGACGTTGACCCCATATAGAAGGCATTTTGGCTTTTCAGTTGTTCAAACTGGTCGGACAGATAATCCCGAATGTCTGCCAGGCGAGAATCCAGTTGTCCCAGCAATACAGCAGGTTGCATGGCATCCCACTGTTCAAGAAACCTTTGCATATCTGCCGTTAATGTGGCATGTCGATCAACACTGGCACCAAATGATGAGCTGACAACCTTCCGATCTGCCCCGGTGCGATGCAGTCGATCAAGCTGTTCAGCAGCTTGTTCCAGCCGTTCAGTGAGTGCCTGGATCAGGCTGTTCTTGTTTTCCAGCTCGATTTCAAGGGATTGAATTCGCGAAAGGGCAGCAGCTTTGAAGTGCTCGTTCGCGCGTTGCTGCTCCTCAAGGATTGACCGTTCTTTCCGGTGACGTCCATGCTCAGTGGCAACACCCCGATGGGCAGGATTTGCAACCGATGCTGGATGCATGCGCTGCTTTGATATCTGGAGTTCTGTAGTGATTTTGGGAGACGTGATCTGGCCTTCCGGGAGGTGATCCAACGAGGAAAGGTGAACGTCCTCACTCCAGGTCTGCTCAACAGAGTGATCACTCAACGGTGTTTCGGCTGTTCGTGCGCGGATCAGATCCTCGAAGTCTTGTGCAGAGATCTCTGCCGTCTCAGGTGACCTTTCCCAATTCGCGGGAAGACCGGAGAAATGCTGCCCGGCACTGGGCGTCTCTGTCGATTGAATGTCGGTCGGATCGACAGAGTCTGCTGATGAATCCATTTCAAACAAAGATTTCTCAACTTGCTCGAGATTTTCGAACAGTCGGTCTTCATCGACTGGAAGTTCTGATTCATTCCGCATGACATGCCTGTCGTGTTGTGCGCTGCGCTAGCCTGTTGAGCAGCGAACAAATCTTTGAATGTTCTCACACGCTGTGTCGAGAACTTCGTTCATCGCCTTTCGAGAAACAACTTTCGTTTTCAGAAAAATCATCTGATCCGATTGGTGAAATCGAATTCACACGAGCCGAGTTGATCTCTGATACTTTTCAATGATTCTTCGGATCATGAATCAATCACAAGACCGATTCTACAGACTCTGTTTTGACCACAGCCTGTGATTGATCATCCAGCGGGTTACTTCCTCACTGGGAAACATAGCACACGATTCCGCAGCTCAATCGAGGCGGGAACTCGCGACTGCTTGAATTACAGTAAGCACTGGACGGTGCAATCCATGCAACCGTTAAAGCTGCACTGTAAATCTGAACCGGGCAATGGGTCGAAAGTGCTCGGAAGTACGGTTAGACCGGTTCAAGATCCCTGGAAAGTTCAGGCTCGTTGCTAAGGAGAGTGACATTCGCAGGAGCCATATGGATGGTGTATCTGTACTCTGCACTGCCATCCGTAAGCCAAGCTCTGGAATAGCACCGTCGCACTCTGTCAGAAAATGCCAGCCACTCGTGGCGTCGGTCTTAATCCAACATTTTCAACAGAGGGGCTGCCAAATTAAGTTGAAGAAAATTCACTCGGCAATGACTTCAGAGTTCTCGGCACGGAATCGATAACCAACTCCACGCACTGTCTCCACAATATCTGCCAGTGCCCCCAGCTTCTGTCTTAACGAACGCACATGAACATCAATCGTTCGTTCGAGTGCATTGGCATCTTCACCTCGGCAACGATCCATCAATTCATTTCGGCCAAAGGGTCGGCCAGGTGAACGTGCCAGAGTCCAGAGCAATCGAAATTCGGTGGGTGTCAGATGCAACTCTTCGCCATTCAGGCGAGCCGTATGATTGATCCGATCAATCTCGATTCCTCTCGTCACAATCACATCTCGTGATTGCTCACCCGCCTGAGATCGTCGCAACAGAGCCTTGATTCGATGAATCAGGGGCTTCACTTTAAACGGCTTGGCCACATAATCATCCGCCCCCATGTTGAAGCCGACAATCTCGTCAACTTCCTCTGCTCGGGCAGTGAGCATCAAAATCCTGCAGTTCGGTAGCTTTGGGTCACTGCGTAGCTGACGGCACACTTCAAGGCCATCGATCACAGGGAGCATCAGGTCAAGAATCACCAGATCCGGCGTCATGGCCTGTGCTCGCCGCAGACCATCCTGACCATCAGAGGCCGACGTGACTTCGAACCCCTCTTTTTCAAGATTGTAAGTCAGAATATCGATCAGAGATCTTTCATCTTCGATCAAAAGAACTTTCGGCTTGGCCATACAACCCCAATGATGACGACTGAGACAAGAACTCGTTGGTCAAATGAGTGGATTCTGAAGAATCAAGTAGCCAGAAACATTTCTCCGTTTGCCAGGCAATTTAAGCTGCAGGCAACTTCCGAAGATTACCGTATAAATACCTCAAATCTTTTTTGCGTAAGAATAGCCGAAGGATTCTCGCCGTCACTCGCTGGAAGTGGGTGAAAGTGTTTATTCACAAGAACTTCATCAACTGACTGTGCGAATTCCCCGTGACATATTTTTTCAACGACCTGAGATTTTCAGTGACCTGAGATCTTGTCGATGGCGTTGCCTTACGCAGGGCCTGTCTCCAAGCGGTTGCGATGTCGGATGATCTCACCTTCGACAAGATAAACCACATCTTCGGCAATATTTGTCGCGTGATCAGCAACTCGCTCGATCTGTCGGCACACACTGAAAAGGTGCATGTGCAATTCAATAAGTTGTGGCTGCCGCTGCATCCGCAGAATGAGATCGTGAATAATCTCTCTATTGAGGTTGTCAACGCGATCATCTGTCTGGCAGACATCGCGGGCCAGCTTGACATCCATGTCCACATACGAGTCGATACTGCGATGCAGCATGCTCAGTGCCAGATGTGACATCTCGCGAAAATCGTCCGGTACGTGGACTTCACCACAACGGATAATAGAAAGCGCACGCTCAGAGATATTCACCCCCAGATCAGCGACTCGCTCGAGCTCACCAGAGATCTTCATCACGGTCGTAATTCGTCGCAGGTCGACGGCCACTGGCTGATGCAGTGCGAGGAGTTTGAGACATTCCTCCTCGATCTGCACGTCCATGCGATCGATTTCGTCATCTTGAGCCGGGATCTCCTCGGCCTTCTCGTAATCCCGGCGGTGCAGGGCATCGACGGCTGAATCAATCAGTTCCTCAACGCGGGCACACATCGTGAGCACGTTTCGATGCAGAGCATCAAGGTCGCGAATGAGGTGAATCGCCATAGACCACGCCCTTAAGTACTGACTGGAAAAAGGACTGATAATTCATGTTTTACATGCAGTTACACCAGAAATGATTAACCAAATCGACCGGTAATGTAATCTTCCGTCTCTTTTTCCCGAGGCTTGAAAAAGAGTTGCTTCGTCAAACCGACTTCCACCAGGCGACCCTGGCAGAAAAAGGCAGTCCACTCACTGATACGGGCGGCCTGCTGCATGTTATGAGTCACGATGACGATTGTATAATTCTGCTTCAGCTCGATGATGAGATCTTCAATGCGGGCTGTTGAAGCAGGATCCAATGCTGAAGCCGGTTCATCCATCAGCAGTACTTCAGGATTCGTGGCCAAGGCCCGGGCAATGCACAATCTCTGCTGCTGTCCACCCGAGAGAGCCATTGCTGAATCTTTGAGCCGGTCTTTGACTTCGTTCCACAGGGCGGCCTGTTGCAGGCAGCGCTCGACGGTTTCCTGCACGAATGAGCGATTACGGATGCCGGCAATCCGCATTCCGTAAGCGACGTTCTCAAAGATGGACTTCGGAAACGGAGTTGACTTCTGGAAGACCATGCCCACGCGTTTTCGCAAGGCCACCACATCGATACGTGGTGCGTAGATATCCTGTGAATCCAGTAAAACATCCCCGGTATGCCGGGTGCCTTCGATGATGTCATTCATGCGGTTGAGTGCCCGCAGATAAGTACTCTTGCCACAGCCCGAAGGGCCAATCAGGGCGGTGACTGCACGTTCTGGAATTTTCAGATTGATGTCGAATAGCGCCTGGTGGCTGCCGTAAAAGAAGTTCATGTGTCGGGTTTCGATCTTCAACTTCTGTTGTTTATGATCAGAAACCGTAGCAGTGGACGTCGAGGAATGAGTTTGACCCGCAACTGGCGGTTGGAGTGGCTGAGGCATTGTGGTGGCCTGTGCGAAGCCCGCTTGTGGTGGTATCAGATTCATAAGTTGCCCTACCAGCGAACTTTCTTCTGGAAGTGCTGGCGAATAAAGATTGCCAGACCATTGGAGATCAGCAGGATGACAAGCAGCACAAGAATGGCTGCCGCCGCAACATGCTGGAATTCAGGTTTTGCTTCGTTGATCCAGCCATAGATCTGCATCGGAATTGTGGTAAACGAATCAAAGGGAACTTGAGCCAGCTTGTCTGGCCTGGTGATTGCTTCAGAGACGGAATTGAGACGCCCAGGTGTGAAGGTGATGTAGGTTGCCGCACCGATAGCCACAAGCGGTGCTGTTTCACCAATGGCTCGAGACATGGCGAGAATCACTCCGGTCATCATTCCCGGAAGAGCTGAGGGCAGAACCTGATGCCAGATGGTTTGCCACTTTGTGGCTCCCAGAGCTAATGAAGCATGACGCAGGCTCGGTGGAACGGATCGCAGTGCTTCCTGGCTGGCAATGATCACGACTGGCAGGCTCAAGAGCGCCAGTGTCAATGCACCCGAGATCACTGTGCGACCGAAAGGGAGTGTCAGCTGCAGGCTTCCTATCCCCAGATTAATGAGGTACTCACTTTTCGCGAGGCCGAACATTCGCACAAAGGCGGTGAATCCAAGAATGCCATAAACTATCGAAGGAACACCGGCCAGATTCGCGATATTCAGCTGAATGAATTTCGTCAGCAGTGTCGGCTTAGAGTATTCTTCGAGGTAAATTGCAGCACCAACCCCCAGGGGGACTGATAAAATTGCCGTGAGCAGGATCAGCCAGAATGTCCCGACAATACCCGGTAGAATCCCTGCATCAGCCGGATTTCTACGGGGCATCGAAACGAGAAACTTTGGTGTCAGCCATCCCATGGCCTGCCAGGCCATCGTCGCAATCAGCACGCCGAGGATGACGACTGATCCCCACGTGGCCAACCAGCAGACCCATTCGAAGATCATGCCATACCGATGACGGCGTGCCAGTTCCGAGTCAAAACTTTCTTCAATGAGCTTTGTGCCGGCAGACGTGCTCTCAAGAGGCATTTGAGGTGGCTCGGCGGATGTTGGTGCTGAGGTCTGTGGGTTCACTGGTACACCTCACGATAACGTGCAAGCACCAGCTGGGAGATCAGATTCATCGTCAACGTGGTCAGAAAGAGCACCAGAGCGACGGCATACAGACTTTTATATTCAATCGTGCCCACTGGCGTATCGCCCGACATGACATTCACCACGTAGGCTGTCATCGTTTCAATCTGGCTGAGGGGATTGAGTGTTAACGTTGGTTTTTGACCGGCAGCAATCGTCACTGCCATTGTCTCGCCGACGGCACGAGAGATAGCGAGCAGAAATGCTGCGATGATCCCGGAAAGTGCAGATGGAATCACCACGCGCACACAAACATCAAACTTTGTCGAACCCAGTGCGTAACCAGCTTCTCGTAAGGTTCGCGGTACTGCACGAAGAACATCTTCGCTGAGCGAGCAGACCGTCGGAATGATCATCAATCCCACGACAATCCCGCCACTCAATGCATTGAAGCCATCGACCGGAATACTCCACAGCCAGTCGACACCAAAGAATTCGGCAGGTTTGAGAATAGGCCGTATGACGTATGGCGTCACAATCCTCAGGCCAAAATAGCCATAGACGACTGTGGGAACACCAGCCAGAAGTTCAAGAATTGGCTTGGCGATCGAACGAACGCGTGGTGATGCATATTCCGCCAGATAGACAGCAGCCAGCAATCCAGTCGGCAATCCAATGATCGCGGCGATGATCGTGATGAGGAACGTTCCGCAGATCAGTGGCCAGATGCCGAACACGGGGGGGCTGTATTGCGGAGCCCACCGGGTTTCCAGGAAAAACTGAGAGAGGCTGATCTCTTGAAAGAAGGCTTTTTCCGGGGGAATTCCAAAGATCGCCTCACTGACCAGTACGAAAATAATGGCCAGTGTTGTTAACACCGAAAGGAGAGCACAAAGAAACAGCAACATTTGAATGAAGCTTTCACGGAGCCTATGCCACGTGAAGCGATAGGCCAGACCGGAGGCCTCCAGATTCGTGC
Organism: Planctopirus limnophila DSM 3776; assembly: GCF_000092105.1. Classification (NCBI taxonomy): domain Bacteria; kingdom Pseudomonadati; phylum Planctomycetota; class Planctomycetia; order Planctomycetales; family Planctomycetaceae; genus Planctopirus; species Planctopirus limnophila. The sequence continues at coordinate 1,919,385 of NC_014148.1, forward strand.
GGTCGATGACCGAGTCGGTACTCGCGGGCTTTTGTTCGACCACAGACATGTGCCGTTTACTCAGTTAATCGGTCACTAGTGCTGTGAACGCTGATCTGAACAATCAGCAAACACGGCACCGAAGACATGTAAGCTCAACAACATACTTCAGAGGAATCGAAAATTCGATCTTCCAGCCCAGTAGACCCTCAGGATCAGGCCAGAAGATCGCATTTTTCAGTTCACATTCTGATCTTTTTAACGACAATTCCTATGAGATCTGCCTGCCTTACTTGAGAGCATCGGCCAATCGCTGCTGCATGGTTTCTTTGACCGATTTGGGAACCTTAATGTACTTCACTTCTTCAACCAGCTGGTCGCCCTTTTCTGACAGCAGGAATTTAATAAACTCTGCGACCTCAGGACGCTTCAGTTTGGCTTTCGTCGTGTAGATGAACAGTGGTCGAGAGAGCGGTGTGTACTCGCCGGATTCAATCGTTGCAGGTGTGGGTTCAACACACACAGCTTTCTTGCCGTCAGAAATTTTGACAGCCTTCAGCTTGGAAGCGTTTTCTGCAAAGTAAGCATACCCGAAGTAACCCAGAGCCCCCTTCGAATCGACGACGCCTTGAACAAGGATGTTATCATTCGAATTGGCCGTATAGTCCGAGCGACTGGATTTCGCCTTCCCATTGATCACTTCAGTAAAGTAATCAAAAGTTCCCGAAGCTGTGTCGGCTCCAAAGAGTTGGATCGGTTCGTCGGGCCAGCCTTCGCGAACTTCACTCCACTTGGAAACTTTGCTGTCAGCGGCCCAGATCTTGTTCAGTTCAGCCACTGTCATGCATTCGGCGAAGGTGTTGGCAGGATTGATGACCACTGTCAGGCCATCAATGGCCACCTGAAATTCAACGTAATCGATTCCCTTGGCTTTGCACTCAGCGGCTTCCTTCTCGGTGATCGGTCGGCTGGCACCAGTCACGTCGATTTCCTCCGCGATAAATTTCTTGAAGCCGCCACCTGTGCCAGACATGGCCACAGTCAGTTTCACTTCTGGAAACTTACCTTCAAATTCTTCAGCCACTGCCTGAGAGATTGGAAAGACGGTGCTGGATCCATCGACGGCAATCGTTCCCGAAATCGATGGCGTTGCCGCATTCATCCCCTCTGTTGACGAATTAGTCTTTTCGCTGGTTGAAGCCGCTTGATCGGCTGACTTCTTCTGGACGCAGCCGGACAGCGAGCCACACACAGTCCCAAACAACGCGATCAGTACCAAGACATATCGGGGACGTAAAAATGGCATTCCAGCAGCTCCAGTCTTCTATGTTCATCGTTGATCAAGAATTGATGCCGGATATGTTTTTCCGACGACCGAGGGAGCCTAAGGACTCTCTGTGAAAATTCCAACCAGCCTATTGTTAAGATTGTCTTAATTTAAGTGCGGCAATGGGTTGCGTTCAAGTGAGGCCACACGATTGTCCTTTGAATCCAGCCTTTTTCGGTGGAAAAGCTTAGCCAATTCGGGTTTTCCTGAATCAGGATTATTGGGCTTGTATTTCATCTGATAGGCAATGCACAGCAAATTCGCAGTTCACATCCATGTCTGGCCATTCGAGTTTTGACCGTTCTTCAGCAGGACCGTGAATTGACTGCCAGAGCCCACCTGACTGGTGACACGGATACTTCCCCCAAAAACCTGGCAAAGGTGCTTCACAATCGAAAGTCCCAATCCAGTACCGCCGACCTCGCGGGAGCGGGCTTTATCGACCCGGTAGAATCGCTCAAAAATTCTGGCCTGATGCTCGCGAGGAATCCCGACACCGGTATCTTCCACATCGATTCTTGACCACTCACCGTCCCGTCTCCAGCGGACTGTGACCTGGCCGCCCGCAGGAGTGTAGTTCAACGCATTGTCGAGCAGGTTGTCGATAATCGTCTGGAAACCATCACTGTCGGCAATGACTTCCATCTCGTCATTCGGAGCGACCGAGATCAGTTCAATCTGCTTGCTCTTGGCCACACCCTGATGTTCGTCAATGCTTTTTTGCAGGATGTAAGTGGCGTTGACTGGTTCAAGCTCGAAGGCCTGTTCAATCGAATCCAGCCGAGCCAGAGCAATCAGATCGGCAATCAGCTTGTTGAGCCGTTCGGCCTGTTCCTCAATTCTCTGCAGGAAAGTCCTGCAGGTCTCTTCATCTTCCATTGCGCCATTGAGCAAGGTTTCTGCATAAGCACTGATGGAAGTGAGTGGGGTCTTCAGTTCATGAGAAACATTGGAGACAAACTCTCGTCGCAGATTTTCAAGACGCCTGAGATCTGTGACGTCATGCAGAACCAATACCGCACCGGTTGCCGGTTCGCCGGGCAAGGGGGAGGCCACCATGGCCAACGTTCGCTGTGTGCGTGCGACGTCGAACTCGACCTTTTCCGAGGGTTGACCACTGAGTGCCGCTTGAACAATTTTTTGTACTTGCGGATGTCGTACGGCTTCCCAGATCGGTCGGCGCATAAAGCTTTGCGGCTGAACGTCCAACAGTTGGAACACCGTATCGTTGGCAAAAAGAATCTGCTCTGAGCGGTCAACAGCAATGACACCTTCAATCATCGAGCGGAGGACCGTCGCCAGTTGTTCATGTTTTTCTTCGAGTTCCTGGCTTTGTTTCTCGAGTTCACTGAATCGCTGGGCCAGCTGCCGATCCATGTTTCTTAGGGTGCGGGCCAAAGTACCGATTTCGTTCTGGCTATCGAAATTCAATCCCTTGGGCGATTCTCCCAAGGCCATCTGTTCGGCAGCGTGGGTCAGTCGATCCAGTGGTTGAATGATTCGGGCGACCATGACGTATGTCACAATCAATCCGATCAGCACCAGTGTAAACGCTGTGGCCCACAATCGAGCCGAGATCCAGGAAAGGTTTTCTGTCACGCTGTCGAGCGGCGTCGTCATGCGGAGAATCAGCGTCTCGCCATGGGCCTCAAATTCGATCGCATAAAACTGAAACAGGGCATTCGCGTTCGGCCGCCGTGAAGCTCCAATGCGATGAGCAAGCGCATCTGCCAGTTCCGGTTCGGCATCGGCCTTCTGTCGAGCTTGATCCAACGTCAAAACTTCGAATCTTGTTTCCGAAGTGGCGTTGATGGTTCGCAGAAAATCCCATCGGTCAGCGGCAGGAATTTTTCGAAGTTGTGGTAAAAGGATTTGTGCATTGTCGATCTGCCGGGCTTCGACTTGCGGATATGCCAGATCGCGATAACCCGCAGTGAGTGTTAAGGCAAATGCGAATGCCGTGCAGAGCGTCAAACCCGCATAGATCGCGAAAATTCTCCAAAAGAGTTGCGATGTCAGCATGCGGTCATCCGTCTGAAAGACACTTCCGTGGTTCTTTTAATGCTCGTCATGCGGGTCTCAGGAGTGACGACGATTTCAACGTCGCCGGGAGATTTCACTCACGACATCGCGCAACCCTGCCTATGCAGATTCTGCACAGATGATAGGGCAACAATCAACGCCAGACGACTGGGGAAGCGTAGACCATGAGATTTTGATGAACGCTTCGCGAAGAATCAGCCAATTCGAGTCGCCAGGAGACCATCGTTAGAACGACTTGTTCTGGTGGATGATCCAGGGGGCTTGCTGAGGTCAAGACAACCGATTTCAGGCGATGGCTAAAGAAGGCCCGGGGAATTCAATGGGACTATAAAGATCTCATTCGCCATAAAGGTCATTTGAATAGGCTGCAATAGTCATGATCTACGCAAATGCCTGGAGGCCGATTTGATGCTTCAAGCAGCCCGATGGGTGCTGATCTCAAGGTTAACGAGTGAAAATGGATTGTCGCTGGTACCCATTTTCCTGCGACTGAACCGATGTGTCCACGGGTTTCACGGCAATAAATGTTTCATGAACTGCAGCACCAATTTTATTGAGTTTCGTCTGCAGTAGATCAAGAAATTCATGCAAGCCCTGCTGAATCACATCGTCCACCGTGGTATAGGCCAGTTCGGATCGCAGTTGGCCGACGCGCTGTTCTGCTGAGTTGCGGAACGTATCCATGGGCGTACCCGAAATTGCATGCAAGGCATGTTCGACACCGGTGACCGAATAATTGATCGCCCGCGGGAAATGGCGATCCAGAATCAGGAATTGAGCGACTTTCGATGGCGTGATCGCATGGAATTGTTTCGAGTACATTTCCATGGCACTGACAGATCTCAAGACCGCTTGCCACTGCAGGTCATCTGTGGGCGAGCCCACATCATGGACTGTCGGCAACAGGAGGTAATACTTCACGTCCAGAATTCGTGAGGTTTTGTCGGCACGCTCAAGCAAACGCCCCAACCGACTGAAGTTCCATCCTTCCCCTCGGGACATTGTGGCATCCGTGATTCCTTTGAAGAGATGCGAAGCCTGCTTGATCTCCTGGAAAAAATCGAGAGGAGACGCCTTGATGCGATCGTTTGCCGAAGCTTCCCGCACCATGTAGTAGAACAGATTCAACTGCTCCCACATCTCGCTGGAGATCGTCTCACGAACAGAGCGGGCATTCTCTCGGGCAAATTTGACGCACGAACGGATCGAGCCGGGATAGTCCTGGTCGAAGGCGAGAAACTCAATCACGCTGCTCTGATTCGCATCGCCATACTTCTCACGAAAGTACTCATGGTCACCTGTCGTATAGACCAGTGGCGCCCACGCATTCTGATGAGACTGCGGTAAATCGAGCATTAAATTAAAAGTCACGTCCATGAATCGTGCCAGGTTTTCAGCACGTTCAATGTATCGACTCATCCAATAGATCGCGTCGGCAACACGGCTGAGCATTCCAGTTCTTCCGGCAAGCGTTCAAGTTGTAAAATAGGCTCTGAAAATACTAAAGGTGAGTCTCATCGTTTGCTGAGTGGGTCATGGAGACCCTGAATCTGCCCTTAAGGGGTCGCTGATTGTGGTGTCAGCTGTTCCTGATTGGTGGCAATGACCCATGTGTCTTTGCTTCCACCCCCTTGAGAAGAGTTTACGACGAGTGAGCCTTTTCTTAAGGCCACGCGGGTCAGTCCGCCTGGAAGCACGAAAATTTCTTTACCATAGAGGATGTAAGGCCTGAGATCGACATGCCGACCCTCAAAATGATCTCCACAGATTGTTGGTACTCTCGAAAGCGAGAGTGTCGGCTGCGCAATATAGTTCCGCGGATTGGCTTTAATCAGTTCAGCGAATTGAGCCTGCTGCTCTTTGGTTGAATGGGGACCCACCAGCATGCCATATCCTCCCGATTCATTGGCCGCCTTGACAACCAGTTCATCCAGATGATCGAGGACATAGGCTCTTTCATCCTGATTTTCGCAAATGTAGGTGGGGACGTTCGGAATGATAGCCTCTTCATTGAGGTAGTACTTGATGATCTTCGGGACATACGCATAGATCACTTTGTCATCGGCCACTCCAGTGCCTGGTGCATTCGCCAGCGCCACCCGTCCTGCACGATAAACATTCATCAGCCCTTCCACGCCGAGCATGGAATCAGCCCGGAAGGCTTTCGGATCAAGAAAATCGTCATCAATGCGACGGTAGATCACATCAACCTGTTCGAGGCCAGAGGTCGTCCGCATGTATAGCTTTTCACCGGCAACAACCAGATCCCGTCCTTCGACGAGTTCGACACCCATCTGCTGTGCCAGGAACGAATGCTCGTAATAGGCTGAGTTAAAGACGCCTGGTGTGAGCACCACCACGCGCGGATTGGCGACATCCCGCGGTGAAAGATGCTCTAACGTTCTCAGTAATCGAAGCGGATAATCACCGACTGGACGCACACGACTGAGATCGAACACCTGTGGGAATGTCCGTTTCATGATCGAGCGATTCTGCAGCACATAGGAGACACCCGATGGGCAGCGCAGGTTATCTTCCAGTACATAGATCTGCCCATCGCCTCCACGTACAAGGTCTGTCCCGGTGACATGGCACCAGATCCCGTGCGGCGGGTTGATCCCGTGGCATTGCTCGCGGTAACTCTTCGCATCCAGCAGAATTTCTGCTGGTATCACTCCATCCTTGATGATCTGCTGATCGTGATAGATATCGTTAATGAAAAGGTTGAGAGCTTGAATTCGTTGTTTTAAGCCCCGTTCGAGCCATTCCCATTCATGGGCCGGTACGATTCGGGGGATGATGTCGAACGGGAAGATACGTTCGGCGCCCTGATTGTCTCCATAGACGTTAAACGTGATGCCCAGTTGCAGCAAAAGGCGTTCAGCGGCCGCCTGTCGGCGCATTAACTCACCCGGCGGTAGCGAATTGATTCTTTGGATGATCGGGCCGGCTTCAGGTCTTGGCGTCTGATCCGCGAGAAACAGTTCGTCGTGAAAACCCTCGGTCTGGTACTCAGCAAAGCTGAGAGCTACGTCAGGAACGGACGCCAGCACTGGATTCATGAATTCGATCCTGCGAAGTTAGCCAAAGATTAAAGAGGACAATTTTGAGCAATGGGCAAGTCGAAATCACTTGCAAAGAAGTCTTTACCCGGCGGTAGCGGCATAACCGCTCGCGGTGTCGAATTCTTCTTCGGGCATAACATCCACAGAAATTGCCATCGTATGCTGACCCCCACCGATAAATACGCCTTTGATGGGGCAGACATCGGTGTAATCTCTGCCCCATGCCGTGGTGATATGTTGGTCGGAAGCCATCGTGTTATTTGTCGGGTCAAAATCAATCCATCCCATCTCACCGCAAAAGACCGATAACCATGCATGAGAAGCATCAGCACCAATCAGCCTGGGCTTCCCCGGAGGTGGTAACGTCCGGATGTATCCACTGACATAACGGGCAGCCAGACCTAACGAGCGCAGGCAACCAATCTGCAAATGTGCAAAATCCTGACAGACCCCGCGTCGGCTCTCCAGAACTTCTTCCAGAGGGCTGTTCACTGTTGTGGCTGTCGGATCGTATTTGAAATCATGAAAAATTCGTGCCGTGAGATCAAGAACTGCTGAAACAATGGGCTTTCCCGGGCTGAAAGAGAGAGCAGCGTACTCTCGAAGGGCTGGAAATGAGTGAATCGATGGCGAGTCGATGCAAAACTGCATGGCATCAAGGCAGTCGTGCCCGTCAGCGCGGCACAATCGTTGCACCATTTGTTCCCAGGAGGGTGACAGACTTGGGATCACGGGGGGCTTAACGATCACTTCAATATGGCTGATCGATTTTACAATCAAACGTCGATGAGGTCGCTGTATGGCAAAGTAATGCTCGACGTTCCCAAAAAAATCAGTCCGTCGAACAATGGCAGCAGGCTTTGGCCTGACGATGACCCGATGATCGAAACACCGTTGAGTCAGCATGTTTCGTGGTGCCAGATGCACCACATTATGGCAGACAGCCACCGGGTCGGTGTAGCGGTAGTCGGTCGTGTGGGTAATGCGGTATTCCATTCGCCTGGCTGATCTTCAAAAAGAAAATGGTTCCTGAAACCCTGAAATCACAGGCTTTCGTTATCCAGCATAAAATCGTTGTCTTCCAGTGATCTTCGTTCCCGCTCAATCATTTTCTCCCGCTCGTTGGTTTTCTCACGGGAGGTGGTGTTCATATTCCATTCGGCGGGCTTGAGTTTTCGCGGCCGGACATCTGTCAGTTGTTGTGCAGAAACCGCGTGCAACAAATAACGATGAGTAATGGCATTGGAAAGTTGCGGGAGAATACGGGCAAGTTTTGCCAGGCGGCGGTCAATTCGATCTCGCACATCGGGTTGATTGGCACTGGAAAGTTCTTCTGCAGAGATCAATTGCAGCAGGCTGTTGGCGTTGAGAATCAAACGCTGTTCCGTCGTTCTCAGTGGTGTCGTTTTGTCTCTGGGGAGCTGATCAATATGCTGGGATAATGTCTGCATCTGGAAAATGACCGAGCGAGGATTGCTTTCGTCAGTCAGAATCAGATCCAGCACAGGTGGTAATTGAATGCGGGTCAGATAGCGTGTGCGATAGGTGATCAGGCTATCTGCCACTTCGACGATCGATTCCAGAACAGCCGAAGAGTTCATGTATTCAGGGATTAACAGGCTTCGCCCGAGAACCAGAGTCTGCATACTCCGTTCAATACGCCGCCCGATATCCAGAAATCGCCAACCCAGAGTTCTTGTCGTACTTTCCATCGATAACCCACTCAGGGCCGACAGATCTCCAATCAAGCGGTTGAGCTGTTGAAGCACGTCCGCAAAATCGGTAGCGGCATTGGTGCGCCGGCGATGAAACTCCCGGTACAGGCGGTTGATCGTTCGCCAGCTATCGAGAGAAAGTCGTTCCCGAACCAGCGATGCGACATGATTGAGCTGGCTGAGTGTCGATTTCAGGCTGAATGGTTCACGTTCATCAAAAATCGCTGGTGGTAATAAACTTTCAATGGCAGGCATGTGCTGACGGAAATCCTGCAGGGCGAAGCTGGGTTCAATCTGACCCCCTTCCGCCAGGCATCGCATCAGCACCGCGACATCCGGCACATTGCTACCCCCGGATTCACCAGTCAGTCGGCTGACCATGGTTCGTAATAAGCGTGCAGTGCTTTCCGCCCTTTCAGCAAATCGACCGACCCAGAACATGTTGTCTGCCACACGGCTGGGAAGTTCCGAGCCACTTCGTCTGAGTGTGATGGCCGCCCCGGGAGGCGAAAGCAATGTGATCTGCGGTACCGGGCCATCACTTTGAACCCAGCAATCTTTGGCACCCTCTCCCAAGGAAACGGATTGATCAATCGTGTGAGATGATGGGGAGCATCGCACTAAACCACCGGGCATAGCCACATACCCGGAATTTGATGCCACGAGATAAGTCCTCAGCCCCACATGCCATGATTGCCACGAATCATTGAGCAGGACAGGAGCTTTCGAGCGACGCACGATTTCCTGCCCGACATACAGGTGCGGCCTGTGGTTCATGGCTGCCAGCAGTGTGTCTCTTTGAGATTGAGAGAGCTCTGCAGGGCGTCCCGAAGGGAGGTTCGAATGCGAAAATGCGGGACGAATCCACAACGAATTCGCATGCTGCCTGACATACTCCAGTGATTTGGGATCTCCGCACCACCAGGTTTGAGTCGATGGCAGATCCAGTTCGGTTCCCAGCCAGTTCCGCGCAATTTGCGGCAAATAAGCCATGATGGCGGGTGTTTCGAGCAAACTGCACCCCAGTGCATTGGCCACTGCACATTGCCGGGCTCGCAGGGCCTGAACCAGTCCCGTCACACCGCGAAATGAATCCGCTTTCAGTTCCAAAGGGTCGCAATCGAGGTCATCCAGCCTGCGAAACAGGACATCGACGGGAAGTAATCCGCCGAGTGTTTTCAGCATCACCTGCTGATCGCGAACAGCGAGATCTTCTCCTTCGACAAGAGAATATCCCAGGTATCGAGCGAGGTAGGCGTCTTCAAAAAAATTCGGGTTCGATGGCCCCTGGCTCAGGAGCACAATCCGTGGATTATCGCGATGATCATAAGCCATCTTTTGCAGGAGTTCACGCAGAGCAATAAAGAAGGGCGCAAGACGCTGCACCCGCTGGTCTCGAAACACTTTGGGGAAAATACTCGAACCCACAATGCGGTTTTCGAGTGCGTAAGCCACCCCAGAGGGTGCTTCTGTGCGATCACTGACAATCACCCAGTCTCCACCGGGATTCCTGGCCAGTTCTCCCGCATAAAGCTGTAACCACTGATGCTGCACGGGTGCTGGCAGATCATGTAAAGCCCGCGAATAATGCGGGTTCGAGTAGACCAGTTGTGGTGGTAACAATCGTTCGCTGAGCAGACGCTGTTCGCCATACAGGTCGCGAATAATCATGTTCAACAGGTAGGCCCGCTGCGACAATCCTCGAGCAAGCTTCTGCCATTGATCGGGCGGGATGATCAAGGGGATGACATCAAACTCCCAGGGCCTGTTGCGCCGTTCGGTATCGCCCTGAGCAGTGTAAGTCACACTGTTTTCATGAATTGTTCGCTGGGCCTGCTGTCGAGATCGCAGCAATTCCAGCGGCCCCATCTCCTGGATGGCATCAACCAGCGAAGTTGTGTGGGCACGAAGAACCCCACGACTCATGAAATATTCGTCGTGAGTTCCTTCGGCAACCGGATAGCTTTCAACAAGACCTTCTGCGAGTCCGGTTCGCAGAACTGTTCCAGGGGCTTGAGTCATCTCGCGATGTCAATCTTTTGCACGAGTTCGAACCAATGGAAGCCGCATTGTTCCGGCAGCTACGAGATGTCATGCACACCGTGACAACCAATTCATAGATGCGTGGATACATGAGCGGTGCCTGCGTGTCAATATGCCAAATGGTGCAATATCAACCAACAGGCAGGCTCCTGCAGGAATCACATGAACATGGGTGCTGTGGGACGCCTCAGATCTAACGTAAATGGGAAGTGTCTGTTGGTGTGTTCCGGAGGAAGCTTCATGGCTCCGCCCGTATGGTTCATCTTGTAGAAGCGAGTCATGCGACGACTTTCAGCCTCATAGGAGTTCACTGGGAAGACGTCATATCCGCGACCACCCGGATGCACCACGTGATACTGTGCACCACCGACTGAGCGATTCAGCCAGGTATCGACGACATCAAAGGTCAACGGTGAATGAATCCCGATGGTCGGATGCAGGCATGATGGTGGTTGCCAGGCTCTGTACCTGATGCCAGCCACATATTCGGATTCTGTACCCGTCGGATGGAGTGGAATGCGTCGTCCGTTCACGGTGAGTACTTGACGCCCAGGAGTGAGGCCTTTCACTTTCACCTGCAGTCGTTCGACCGAAGAATCGACATACCGGGCTGTTCCGCCGGGGGCACCTTCTTCGCCCAGCACATACCACGGTTCCAGGGCTGTGCGGAACTCAATATGCACCGATCCCAGAGAGATCTCGCCGATCTTCTGGCAACGGAATTCGAGATGCGGATTGAACCAGTCGTTCTCAAATGCAAAACCGGCATTTTGCAGCTCGCCAATCACACACTGGAAATCTTCTTCCAGAAAATGTGGCAGCATGAATCGATCATGCAGCGATGTTCCCCAGTGAACTGGCGGATGACGATAGGGTTCCTCCCAGAACCATGCCACAATGGCCCGAATCAGCAACTGTTGCGTCAGGCTCATGCGGGCATGTGGAGGCATCTCAAACCCACGAAATTCCACCAGTCCCAATCGTCCGGTGGAACTGTCTGGCGAATACAGTTTATCGATACAGAACTCAGCGCGATGCGTGTTCCCCGTCACATCCACCAGCAGATTTCTGAAGATACGATCCACCAGCCAGGGAGGGACGGATGTGTGATCGGGAATCTGTTCGAAGGCCAGTTCCAGTTCGTAAAGCGTATCTTTTCGCCCTTCATCCACGCGGGGTGCCTGGCTGGTCGGCCCAATAAACAGTCCCGAGAACAGATAAGAGAGCGAAGGATGATTGTTCCAGTAGGTAATCAGGCTGCGCAGCAGATCGGGACGTCTGAGGAATGGACTATCAGCCGGTGTCTTACCGCCCAATACCACATGATTCCCACCCCCTGTTCCCGAGTGTCGTCCATCGAGCATGAACTTTTCAGTCCCCAGTCGAGACAGCCTCGCTTCGTCGTATAGGCCAGTGGTCAATTCGGCCAGGTCATTCCAGGTCTCCGTAGGTGGAGTGTTGACTTCAATCACCCCGGGATCAGGTGTGATCTTCCAGACGAGAAGCCGAGGATCATAAGGGGGCAGGTACCCTTCTACTGCGACCGGCATGGAAAGTTCTGCCGCTGTTTCCTCGATTGCAGCGATGAGATCCAAAAAGCATTCTGCGGTTTCAACGGGTGGAAGGAACACAAACATGCGCCCATCGCGTGGCTCAACGATCAGAGCCGTGCGCACCCAGCTGTCATTCATCTGGAATGGTTCAGGCTGCTTCCAATGTGAATCTTGATGGCTGTCGGAATTTCCATTTGAACCATTGTGGCCATCATGCCCGTTCGAAGGTGGCCCCGAGTATACGCCAGATCGATCAGCCGGCAGACTGCTGGCGCCGTCACTGCCAGGAGCCAGAGTTTTGCGAGCGACCGAAGAGACTGTCGCACCTTCACCAAACCCCCAGTGTTCCGTTGAAGGCCGATCCTGAGCCGCTTCACCCAGGTTTTGAGCCGACCACAAATTCGCTCCACTGGTCGAGGCGACTCCAATCGGAGTTGCAGGAATCATCGCCTGAGCTGCCCGCCGGAGTGCTTTAGGGACAGGAAGTGGAGGCAATGGTTCCAGAGGATCTCGATCGACCAGTCGTCCAAGACGTTCATCGGAAATATAAGGCAGCGAATCCAGCGGCAGGCGGAAGCCCATCGCGGAATCACCCGGGAGCAGATAGAACTGATCGCGCCTGACAGGCCATTCGGCAGTGACCCAATGCGGCGTCGAGTTCCAGCGATTACGGCGCAATGGCAAGACACAACCCGTGGGCTTGCCCAGACCTCGCTCAAACAGTCGCACGATACGCTCGCGCTCCTGCTTGTCTTTGAGCTTGTTGTCGAAGACATCGACATTGATCGGCAAACGCATTTCACGCATGGCGTAATACGCCACGTCTTCATATCCATCCACAATAGTGCTGGTCGTGACTTCGAGATTTTTAGCCAGCAGTTCGATAAACCGTCGGGCATCCGCAAAATCAAAGTCGTACTTGGTCGTTTCGTCAGCCATGAGATTCCGATCACGCCAGACGGGTAACCCATCTTTCCGCGAGATCAGCGTAAATGCCCAGCGTGGTAATGGCTCTCCTGGATACCATTTTCCCTGGCCATAATGAATCAGTGCTCCATTGGCAAAACGCTCGCGAATACGACGAGAAAGGACGTCAGCCCGCATTCGTTTCGTTGGTCCAATGGCAGCCGTATTCCATTCATCGCCTTCCATGTCGTCGATGGAAACAAACGTCGGCTCACCACCCATCGTCAGTCGCACGTCGGCTGCATTCAGGTGACGATCCACATCGTTCCCCAGCCGCATGATCCGTTGCCACTGCTCGTCTGTGTAAGGCTTGGTGACTCGGGGATCTTCGTGAACTCGAACGACCTCCATTTCGAAATGGAACTTCGTTTCACAAGGATCAATGGCTCCCGTGATAGGTGCCGCAGAACCTGGCTCGGGCGTACAAGCCAGAGGGATATGTCCTTCGCCACAAAGCAGGCCAGAAGTGGGATCCAGTCCTACCCAGCCTGCTCCCGGAAGATAGACTTCGGTCCAGGCGTGCAGATCGGTGAAGTCATATTCGGCACCAGAGGGGCCATCCAGAGCTTTGACATCAGGAGTCAGTTGTAGCAGATATCCCGAGGCGAAACGTGCGGCGTAACCAAGGTGCCTCAGAATATGAACCAGCAGCCACGCAGAATCCCGGCAGGAACCCGATCGTTTAGTTAAGGTCTCTTCTGGAGACTGAACGCCATGTTCGAGGCGGATGACGTAGCAGATGTCTCGATGAAGCTGACGGTTCAGTTCAACCAGAAAATCAATCGTTCTCTGTGGCTTTTGATCGACAGTTTCAATGTAGGCCTTGAGAGCTGGAGTCGCTGTGGGAACCGCCAGATAGGCTGCCAGTTCCGATTTGAGCCATGGTTCGTAGATGAACGGAAATTGCTCGGCGTACTCTTCGAGGAAAAAGTCAAACGGATTGATGACTGTCATGTCGGCAATCAGGTCGACGCTCACACTGAATTCTGTGGTCTGTTTGGGGAAAACCAGACGTGCCAGAAAGTTGCCGTGAGGATCCTGCTGCCAGTTCAGATAATGGTCTTTGGGCTCAATTTTGAGCGAATAGGAAACAATTGGTGTCCGGCAATGAGGCGCCGGTCTGAGCCGCACAATATGCGGGGCCATCGATACCAATCGATCGTAGGTGTAGACAGTTTTGTGATGAAGAGCGACACGGATCGTCATTTGGTCTGCGCTTTACTTACAGTATTCGTTTCGAGTGCCGCACAACCTTGTTGTTTCGGCCCACTTTAAAGTTAATTCCCAGTAGAAAACGCTCGGGCGAAAGTTCCGGGTACAAATCCACACTCAATTGACATGAAACTCAGTCGTAACGATCTTCTGGCCCGATCCAATTCCTGTTTGCGGTGAACGGAAAATGAGCGCCCGCCGCCAGGATTGCTGTAAGAGTAGTTCACAAACAGGCACCGACTTGCTCCTGAATCAACTTTCTGAAAATCTGGTCATGGGAAATCGGCACTTACCAACAAAAGTTTGCAACAAGTGCAATTTTCGTGCATTGTGAGGTGTGAAATGAGGCTCACGCCATGAAAACTTTGATGAGAAGTGAAAGCCACGTCAAATTTCAACGATCGCATCGTGCTGTGCCATAAAAACGGGCGTTTTAATGATTAAGTGGCGCGCATTTTGGGCATATCCTGGATTGTTGTTTCCCGGCCAACTTACAAAATTTATTGCTTCTCCACGGAAATCGTGTCTTATGTTCGTCTTGCCTGAAATTCGTGCAGCTCTGAGTGTGTTATTGCTGATCCAGTTGGCGGCTGAATCTCTCTGGGCCAATGAACTGACTTTGATCTCACATCAATCTCCTCGGCCGAATGTGGTGTTTATTCTCGCTGATGACCTGGGGTGGGGAGAAGTTGGTTGCTTTGGACAATCCAAAATTCCCACACCCAACATTGACCGCCTCGCGAGTCGGGGTGTCAAACTGACTCGCCACTATAGTGGTGCACCAACATGTGCCCCTTCACGATGCGTCCTGATGACGGGAAAACATCTGGGACACGCAGAAATTCGTGGCAATCAGCAGGCCAAAGTGAAACTCCCCCAGTTCACTGAAGGGCAACATCCATTGAGTGACAAAGCGCTCACCATTGCCAGACAGTTTCAAAAGGCAGGTTACGCGACAGGTGCCTTTGGAAAATGGGGTCTGGGGCCAGTCGGCAGTACAGGTGAACCCAATCGACAGGGGTTTGATGAGTTTTTTGGTTACAACTGCCAGGCCCTGGCCCACAGTTACTTTCCCAAAGCGTTATGGAAGAATGCAGAGAGTATTGTCAACAATGAAAAGCCGGTTCCCGGTCATAAAAAGCAACCTGAAGGCGAAGTGACGATGGAGGCTTACCAGGGAGAAAATTACGCTCCCCGGTTAATTATGGCAGAGGCTCTGTCGTTTATTGATCGTCATCATCAGCAGCCGTTTTTCCTTTATCTCCCGTTCACAGAGCCGCATGTTGCAATGCAGCCACCGCCGAAAATTGTGGAAGAGTTTCCGGTAGAGTGGGATGAACGCGTTTATCGAGGCGATGGCGGTTATTTACCACATCCCAGGCCCCGTGCAGCCTACGCCGCCATGATTCGAGATCTCGATAACCATGTGGGTGACGTCATCACCTCTCTCGAAAAACATGGTCTGCTGGAGAAGACTCTGATTGTCTTTACCAGTGATAACGGGGCGACTCATGCCAGTGCCAATCCCGATTTTCATGTCGGTGGAGCTGATCCTCTCTTCTTCAATAGCACCCGCGAACTCAAAGGATTTAAGGGAAGCATCTATGAAGGGGGCTTGCGTGTCCCTGCCATTGTTTCCTGGCCCGGGCAGATCCCTCCTGCGACGACCATCAACACTCCCAGCTATTTTCCCGATTGGTTTCCCACTCTCTGTAATGCCACTCAACTCCCTCTTCCTGAAGGTTTAGATGGCGTCAACCTGCTGCCATTGCTCACTGGCAAAACTTCGCCAGATCAGTTTATTCGTCCCGACCCGATGGTTTGGGTTTATGCCGAATATACGGGTCAAGTCTGTGTGCATCTGGGAGACTTCAAGGTTCTCAGACGCGGCCTTCGCACCAACCGGCCCGGGCCCTGGGAAGTCTATCAGCTTGTTTCTGATCCTGGTGAAAGCACAAATCTGGCAGACAGCCGGCCTGATCTTGTCACTAAGGCGATCGAAGTCTTAAAGGCTCAAACCGCCCCGAATGAAATTTTTCCTATGCCGGAGTGTGACCTGCCTGTCCTCGAAAAGGGGGCTCCCAAGGCCAAAACACAGGGCAAGAATCGCTCCAAGCAAGAGTCTGGGGCGACAGAGTAATCATCAAACTCTTCGAAATGGAATTACAGTTAGCACTCAAGGTCGAGTGATTACGTTCGTCGCTGAGTAAGTGCGTAAGAAATCGCCAAGGCCAGAGAGTTCAGCCGAGTCGACGTTTCATCGGCCCGAGACATGAAGACCACCGGGTGAGTTGTCCCCATCAGCATCCCGCCAAACCGGCAATGGGCTGTGTACATGATGGCTTTAACCGTAAGGTTGGCTGCCTGTAATGAAGGGAAGAGCATGGCATCGGCATTTCCCACGATCTGCCGGTCGAGTTGCTTGCGAGAATTCGCCTGAGCATCCATGGCCATATCAAAAGAGAGCGGGCCTTCTATGACACAATCGGAAAACGCTCCCTGTTGCCCCATCTCACAAAGCTCCGGGCAATCGAGAGTATCTGGCATCGCCTCGGAGACTTTTTCGGTTGCTGCCATCAGTCCCATGCGAATGGGTTCTTTGGATTGTGCTTTGTGAGAGTCGAACTTGAGTAACCCTCGGGCTGCACTGGCCAGATGGTTGAGCATTTGCCGTTTCTGTTCTCGATTCGGAGTAATGGTGATCCCTGTATCGGTCATCAGAAAACGTCGATCGACCGCCAGGAGTTCCATCAGCACGACCTGGCAGATCACTTGATCTGTGCGCAGGCCCTGGCTGCGATCCAGCACTGCTTTCATTAACGCCGGGGTTGCTATCTGGCCTTTCATCAGCAGATCAGCGCGACCTGCGCGAATCTCGGCAGTGGCAGCCTGAGCAGGAGCGGAAGAATCGGACGGAGCATCAATCACATCCACAATGCGGAATTGATCGAGAGAGATCCCTGCAGCATGGGCCAGTTCTTCGATTTTCGGAGCAGGGCCAGTCAGCACCGGTTCGATCCAGCCGCGCTGGCTGGCCAACGACATGGCTTCGAGCACAGTCACATCAGCACCGCCAGCCGCAACAACACGCATACGAGGCTGGAGTTGATCAAGATAAGCGAACATCACATCGAAAGATGGCAGTGGCATGCAGTCAGACGCTCCTCGAAGTCGCTCAGTCAATGATTGGGGATGATTTACGCATTCTTGTGGCCGTAAGATGACGGGCGACGTGTATTGTCACCAGATTATTCGGCGGGGAAGTGAGGCCGGGTATGCTGCCAGTGAGGAGTTCGCTTTTCCAGAAAGGCACCAATCCCCTCTTGAGCGTCGCAGGCGAGAGCATTCTGAGTCATTAGCTCGACGGCTTTGTGATATGCTTCAACTTCTGAAATCTCAGCCAGATCGTAGAAGGCTCGTTTGCCAATTTCGAGAGCCGTCGCACTGGCCTGGCTGATTGCCATTACATATTCCTGGACAGCCTCATCCAGTTGATCAGCAGGAACGACTCGATTCACCAGACCGATTTTGTGCGCTTCCGCAGCGGAAACAACTCGCCCGGTGAGCAACATTTCCATGGCCACTCGTGGCGGAACCACACGGATGAGTGGGACCATGGGGGTGGTACAGAACAGACCAATTTTTACGCCGGGAGTGGCGAATCCTGCAGTATCCGCTGCCACCACCAGATCACAAGCAGCTGCCAACTGGCAACCGGCGGCTGTGGCCAAACCTTGCACGCGGGCAATCACCGGTTGAGGCAACCTTCTGAGTCCGAGCATGACTCGCGTGCAGCGAGCGAACAGATGCCGATATTCCTCCTCTGTTCGACCCCGCATCTCTGCAAGGTCGTGGCCAGAACAAAAGACGGGGCCTTCTGCCGCGAGTACGACAACGCGAATGGAACGATCTTCTGCAATCGCACTCAAATGCAATTCGAGTTCTTGCAGCATGAGTTCCGAAAGGGCATTTCGACGTGATGGTCTTGCGAGCGTCAGTCGAAGTGCAGCCGCTTCGCGCTCAACTTTGACAAACGCATCACCAGAACTGGCACCGAGCATTGCGATCCATCCCCTGGAAACTGCCCGAAATTGTCATGCAACAATTTTTGGGCAGCATTTCAATTCAGTTTCGAGTGTTACCAGAAGAAGTACCGGCAGCACTGGCAGCAGCATTAGCTGGTGGTGCAGCTGGCTTTTCGCCCCCTAGAGCCTGTAGATTTTTGACAGCATCTCCAGGGATGGCCTGCTTCTTGATGGCGGCACGGATGATGGGAATCAACTGCTCATACACTGGTTTGGCCTGTGGGCCTAAAGTGGAGTTCGCGAGCAATCCGCCGGGGTTTCGTTTCAGTGCGTCGCGATCACTGTCGTCCAAAGGTTGGAAAGCCAGATACAACTTCACGAAAGCTGAGCGAAGCAACGCTTCATCCTGCGGAGTTGACTGCATTGCCGAAGCGAGTTCTACCCCGAAGTTTGCCAATGATTGAGTGACTTTTGCAGCAGGGACTGACGGTTCGTAAGCAATTCGGCCAAGAGCGCGTGCGGCTTCACCACGAACCAGCCAGTTTCGCTTGGGATCATTGAGGATCGACAGCAGAGTGTTCCATAGATACGGCTTTCGCTCGGCACGGTCGTAGATTGTGTCATTAGCCGAGAGAAGTTGAACTAGTCGCATCTGGTACCAGAAATGCGTATCCATGGGGAGGAGTTGATCGACTGCCGCCTGGGCAATTTCCGATTTGAGATTGGAATCTGGCTGGCCAACCTTCAGAATTCGATGCAGGCTATTGGCGGCAGCGGTCTTGATGGCTTCCGGCTGGCTGCTGTCTTTCAGAATTTCCACAAGAGGTTTGGCTGCCGGCGCGTAGGCTTGAATCTGTATACCACCTCGTGGATCGTTCGGGAGAATATCGAGTTCACCCAGCAATATGGCAACCTGCAGCCGGACGTAGAAATTGTTGTCAAGAAGTGGCACAGCCTGCTTCACGATCTCATCGCAAAATGCTGTGCGAAAAGCCCGGATATCATCGGGACGTGTCTTGTTTTTGGCAGCAAACTGCATATCGCGAACAGTCAACTCTTCGCGGAATTTGTGGAGATTTTCGCGATTCAGTGGATCTGAAAGCTGTGCCAGGCGAAAACGAATTCCGCGTTTCAGCAAGTTTTTGTCGGCTTCACTGGCAAGATCACCATTAGTGATGACTGTGCGGTACTTACTCAAATCTCTTTTGAGGTCGTCGAGTTCTTTTTGAGTGGCCAGAGGTTTATCCAGCCTGGTCATCTCCAGAGCCTTGAGTGGTGGTCGATAATCTGCAGGCAGTTTTTCAGGATCGGGTGGAACCCAATCGCGGTTGTCACGGTCTGAGCCTGGAATCACCTTCGGTACCGCGGATGGCGTCGGTGTAAATGGACGCCCACTCATCCCGGGAGCACCATGTGCAGAAGACGAACCACTCCCATGACCTGCAGGTGAACTCTGTCCCGGTCGCGATTTCGTCTTGGGGGCCGCATGTTGAGCATCGGCATTGCTCATGCCAGCCAGGCATATGGCCCCGCTCAACAAGACCGCTAGTGCGCTTGCCGAATACTTTCCCTCTGCCGGATGCGAATTTCGTTTCGGTGGCTGTGACGATGTCGTCATAGGATTTACAGCTGGAAATCTCTGTGGTTGCAGCAGTGGAGACATGATTTTATTTTCCGCTCATCAATAGGGCTCAGAGCTGGAACTGAGAGCCGAGCCAATTTCGCAAGATGTGAGGAATTCAAAGATGTGGTCGGGATGTTTCAGCAAAGAGAGTGTCAAACGGTGACGGTACCACGCAGACACCACTCATAAGTTAACTTCTCATGGGACGAAAAGCCAGAACGGTCTGGGGTTCCATTGAGCAAATCTTTCCACGGAAGAGGTTCTCACTTCTCACTTTATGTACGCCAGCTTACCGGCAGTCCGCGAAGTCGATCCCTCAGATCGACCGGCAGATTTTCTGAAAGGTGCTCTGGATATTCTGACCTGCCAATTTGGATTGTTCAGGTTTGATCAGCAAAGAGTGTGAAGAATCGATGAAACATGGCGGCCGAACCCGCAGAATCGATTCGGCTGGACATCGAACTCTGTAAGCTCTGACAAAGAATTCTGTCTGGTTGAGAACCAGATTGCAGTGCCAGATCGAATCCGGGTCCTCAGATAAACGTACAACCATCATGACACAATTTGTCGACGGATTGACCGTAGGGATTGACCTCGGAACATCTTCCTCTGGAATCGCGACTTTGGCTGCTGACGGTCAGCCAGTCGTTATCCCGAATTCCGATGGTCAAATGATCACACCTTCGGTCGTGGTGATCAATGACAACGGCGAAGTCGTTATCGGCCCGCATGGTGACTGGATCCGCACCGTGAACCCGGATCGGGTCATTGTGGGGATCAAGCGTCAGATGGGGAATCCCGACTATTCCAAAATCATCGACGGGAATCCGCTGAATGCCGAGTTCTTTTCGGCCCTCATTCTGATGAAATTAAAGCAGGATGCAGAGGCCAGACTCGGTGGCCCGGTCACAAATGCAGTGATTACGGTCCCGTATTATTTCAATGATCCCTGCCGCCGAGCCACGATGAATGCCGGTCAAATTGCTGGCCTCAACGTGATTGATCTGCTCAATGAACCAACGGCTGCCACCCTCGCCTATGCCTGGCAAAAAGGGGATCTCGGTAAGCTTCAGTCAGGGGTGCCTGAGAAAGAAAAAACAATCCTTGTCTACGATCTGGGTGGGGGAACATTCGACGTCACTGTTGTGCGTTACTCGGCCATGCAGTTTCGAGTTCTGGCAACGGATGGAGATACATTTCTCGGTGGTCTCGATTGGACCCGGCGCCTCGTTAACCATATTGCCGAACAATTTCGGCTCAACTATCGGCTCGATCCCCGTGATGATGCTCGGGCTCGCCTCGCGTTGACGGATGAATGTGATGAAGTGAAACGGGCACTTTCGGAGTTGCCACAGGCCGCTCTCGAATTCTCATTCAAAGAAAAAACTCTTAAACCCGTGATCACACGTGCAGAATTTGAAAGACTCACCGCCGATCTTTTGCAGCGAACGCGAGACACCACAGAATTCGTGCTTGATGGAGTCGGCGTCGCCCCACAGGAACTTGATGAAGTCTTGTTGATCGGTGGCTCGACTTATATGACCGGCGTCAGTGCCATGCTCGAAAAGCTGTGCGGTCGTGTCCCGGTGCGTGTGCTGGATCCCCAGTTAGCAGTCGCCCAGGGAGCCGCTATTCATGCAGGCATTCTACAGGCCCGCGAAACGGGTCAAGTGCTTGGGCAAACAGGGACCGTCGTCTCGCGATTAAAATCAGTGGAAGCGGTCGATGTGAATTCCCATTCACTCGGGATTGAGATCACTCCTCCCGGAGATCGTAACCGCAAGCTCAATCACATCATGATCCCTCGAAACACAGCCCTGCCGTGTGAGTTCAAGCAGCGGTTCGTGACGAACACGCCGAATCCTGCAGGAATTCTGGTGCGGCTGCTGGAAGGAGAGACGAAGGAGATTGATGGCTGTACCTTTATTGGCGATTTTCGCATCACCGGTCTGCCAGAGAGTCTCCCTGTAGGTTCACCAGTGGAATTGACTTACCGTTACGATGAAAACCGTCGCATTACAGTGGTTGCCAAAGAACTTACTGGCGGTCGCCAGGCAACCTGCGAAATCCACTGGAGTTCCAACAGTGAAGCAGGGACTGTTGACCAGATGCAGTCGTTGGTGAACAGCTTTCATGTCGACTAAGGGTGGTCTCACGAGAAAGTGAGCATGGTGCTGCTGCCTAATCGCCACAACCCATTTGTGCTGGTGATGCCTCCGCCGCGAGCGTTGACAACTTGCCATCAAGCGAGCAGGCATGTTGTCACCAGCCGCGCCCACATGCGGAACAGCGATTTTGAAAAGCTTGTGAAGCATCGTCGAGAATTGTTTCACATTCTCTCAAACCAATTGATTAGACTTCGCATCTATGTTGCCATTTGCATCAGCGTCCATTTCATGTTTCACCTGTCAAGTTTGGTTTCTTTGGCTCTGACTTGAGCCTGTGGCCATACCTCCTGCTGCTCCCAAGAAGGTTCCCCTTTTTCTATTTTCAACTGGGAAAACACATGTCCAGTGATCACCTGGCAGATCCTTCACCCTTCGTCTCGACCGGTCAGTTACCACCGATGGAGTCGGTTCAATCATGGGTGAAGCAGGCTCATTCCCGCTACGGCCTCGAAACCTCGGGAGAAAACTCACAGGTTTACCCAGCCTTGGCCCGCGTGCCGAGCGATTTGTTTGGGATCTCTGTCGTCAGCACTCAGGGAGAAGTCTGCAGTGTCGGAGATTGCGGCTACGGTTTCACGATCATGAGTGTATCCAAGCCGTTTGTCTTTGCGCTGGTTTGCGAAATCCTCGGTGCCGAATCGATGCAGGAGAAAATTGGAGTCAACGCCACAGGCCAGGCATTTAATTCTTTAGGTGCAATCGAGCAGGGGAATTCTGGTCGTACCAATCCGATGGTGAATTCGGGAGCCATTGCGACAACAAGCCTGGTGCCAGGCGATAACTTGGATAAGAAGTGGGATTTTATCTACACAGGACTCTGTCGCTTTGCCGGCAGAGATTTGTCATTAAATGAAGAGGTTTATGCTTCGGCCTCTGCAACGAATCATCGAAATCAAGGCATTGCCCGATTGCTGGAAAGTTTTGGCCGAATCTATATGGATCCTGCCGAAGCCACGGATCTCTATACCAGGCAATGCTCACTGAATGTCACTGCGACCGATTTGGCGATCATGGGAGCGACTTTGGCTGATGGTGGTGTGAATCCTGTGACTAAAGAACGCGTCGTCGATCCTTCCGTCTGCCATTATGCTCTGGCTGTCATGGCGACAGCAGGTCTCTATGAGACTTCAGGGGACTGGCTATATAGCATTGGCCTTCCCGGAAAAAGTGGGATTGGCGGTGGGATTGTGACTGTTTCTCCCGGGAAGGGTGGATTAGGTACCTTCTCTCCACGGCTGGATTCAGCGGGAAACAGTGTCAGAGGCCAATTGGCTTCGAAGTTCTTATCTCAAAAACTGGGGATGGATCTCTTTCTCTCGAAACCTGTCTGACCCGATCGTATTGGGTTTTAATGCGTACTATTAATACGTTCGCCACTGCAACTCCGAGATCAATGTCTCTCAAAGGAACAGCGCCATGTCAGGACAATCAGCAGCAGGGGAAGTATCTGAGGTGACCGTCAGAGATTCCTGGGTGCCGATGATTGTCATAGCCATGGGGCAGGCACTAATGTCTTTTAACGTGGCAGCCATCCCTGTTTCGATGGGAGGGATGATCGCCAGTTTTCAGACACCACCGACCACAGTGGGAACAGCCATTGTGCTCTATTCTTTGGGTGTTTCCGGCTTCATTATGCTTGGTGCTCGGTTGGGACAGCGGTTTGGATCGAAGATTTTCTTTCAGGCGTCTGTCACTCTATTCCTGGTGGCTATGATCGTGATGGTTTCCAGTCCGACGGCTGAAATCATGCTGGCTGCTCAGGCGATGGCAGGCATGGCAGGTGCCGCACTGGTACCAACGCTGGTCGTGCTGATTGCTGATCATTACCGGGGGGCACAGCAGGCTGAAGCAGTAGGCTGGTTGGGCTCAGCCCGGGCGATCGCTGGTGTTCTGGCGTTTGTGACCGTCGGGTTTGTCGCGACGATCAACTGGAGGCTGGGATTTGGAATTCTGATCCTGCATGCATGTGCAATCCTCTTTCTCAGTCGAAAACTGAAACCTTCCACTCCGCGGCCTGAAGTGAAGATTGATATCTTTGGTGTGCTATTATCAGCCACAGCGATCATCATGATCAGCTTTGGTGTGAATAACATTCGCACATGGGGATTGCTACTGGCAAGTTCTGCAGCTCCTTTTGATATTCTGGGAGTCTCGCCAGCTCTCGTGATGATTACGGTTGGTATCACGATTGGTCTGGGGTTTCTGGCCTGGACATCCCGTCGCGGAAGCCTTGGCCGTACACCTCTCCTCGCTTTGGAAGTGATGGGATCGCCCCGTGAATGGGCAGCCATCTTTGCCCTGTTTGTCATTGTGGGTATGGAAGGCGCTATTAACTTTACAGTCCCACTATACATACAAGTTGTCCAGGGAAGCAGCAGTCTGATGACGTCTATGGCCATGATGCCCTTCATGCTGACGGTCTTCTTTACAGCCATTCTCATCGTCCGGCTCTATCAGAAATTCAGTCCGAGGGTGATTGCACAGGTTGCCTTTACGATCGTTTCGTTGGGGACTGGCTGGCTGGCGTTTGTTGTGCAGAACGACTGGAGTGCTTTTCCTGTGGTTCTGGGACTGATCACTATTGGCCTCGGGCAGGGGGCATTGGTCACGTTATTGTTTAATGTGCTGGTGACATCAGCCCCGAAGTCCATGGCGGCCGATGTCGGGTCATTGCGAGGGGTGACACAGAATCTGGCTGCTGCCGTCGGGACGGCAGTGGCTGGTGCCATGCTCGTCGGGTTGCTCACGTCGGTCATTCAAATCGAGAAAACCGATAATGCCGTGATCTCGGCCGAATTAAAGGATCAGATCAATCTCGGCAATATGAACTTCTTTAGTGATGTCCAGCTTCAAAACCGCTTATCAACCCTTCAGGCAACTCCTGAAGAAATGAAAGAGGCCCTCGTGATCAATGCTTCGGCTCGCACGCGAGCGATTAAAACCGGTTTTCTTATCCTCTCGGGCCTGGCTTTATTGGCGATCTTTCCTTGTGCCTGGTTGCCGGGATATCAGGCAAAATCTTAGCTATGTGATATCAATTGTGCTGAGACTTGAGTTTCACTGTTCAGAATGTGTTCTCGAAAAAACAATCAGTGCCAAAATCGTTCTCGCTGCTCACGAGTCAGTTTTTCATATCGATCGGTATCTTCTGCCAATTGATCAAGAAACCTGATGGCGAGTTCCCAGAACATGCTCTGGCGTTCTTTCTCTGTAAAGAGAACTCTGAGTCGGCGTGAGTAGGATCCAAACATATAGACCTGTGTGTGTCTGGGAACCGCACGGTGATTTGCCAGCAAAGCCATGTGCTCAATTTCCAAAAGCATGAGATGGAATCTTCGTTCCATGGCCTGGTCAGAGAAATCTCTTACCAGTTCTCCGCGTTCGAGAGCCAGAACATTCGTTGCCAGATAGCTATCGCGAGAAAACAGGCGGTCATGTGATTCAATAAAACGTGCCAGATTGGAAATTCGCCTGTTCCGCACCATGACAACAGAATTGAGGATGAATACGAGCAGTGCGGTCAGCGCCGCCATGACTGTCGCATAATCTCGTAAAGTGCTGGAATCCATGTCAACCTTCCCTTGATTTTCGAATTAAGAAGGGTTGTCGATGATGATCCTGTTCACGCTTATCATTACAGGATCAGTTTTCTCTTGATCATATCGCGGTGTCTGTCGAGATGATTATGAGAAACCAGGGCGAATAAAAAGAGCCACGTCGCAGAGGTAGACGCTCGGCGACGTGGCATGAAGATGTCAGACTCAGTTTCGAGATCGCAGGACGAGGGAAGCTCTGGTTATACGGTCTCTCCTCGAAGACTACGTCTTGTTTAAGATTTGCAGGTTATTGGCCTGATGCAGCAGCCAGACCTGCCCGGAGTTTCTCTTCGCTTTCATGCGACAGGCTGGTTTGCAGCAGAGTGCCACCAAACTTTTCGACTTCAGCCAGTACTTTATCAGCCGTCATGTGCCGAATCAGTACGAAGAGGGCTGCACTTCCTGGCTTGAGAGTTTCAGCCAGTTGCTTCATGAAGCCATCGTTAATACCCACATCGGTCAAAGATCCCGACAACGCACCAGCACCAGCACCGACTGCCAGACCGAATAAAGGATTGAGGAAAATCATCCCGACCAGAGTTCCCCAGAATCCACCACTGATGGCACCGGCTGCGGTCAGATCATACATCTGACGCAGCTTGACCTTACCTTGATCGTCACGGACTGCCACCACTGCATCGGCCAGATCAACCAGATATTCCTTCTGCATTTTCAGAAGGGCTAAACGCACTTCTTCAGCTTTCAGTTCGTCGTCGTAGCCAATTACTACTAATGATGCCATTGATGTTCTCCAGGTTTTCAGTCAGTTACTCGGTCAATTCGCCAAAGGCGAATTCATGCCATTGATCATTACTCATCCCGGCGTGGCGTTAAGCCGCTTCTCAGCAGTGTGGAGAGAAGATTTTGAAAAGACAAGCCGCGTGAGCATGATGGATTAAGAATCGTTCACCTTTCAGGGGAAGCGAACTCGTCAATCGATTTCGTCAACGTGTTGTCATTCTTGACTGCACTGCGTGGCAATGGCCAACGCAAGCAGACACCCATCCATGAATTCGTCAAGATTGATAAACTCCTTGATGGTGTGAATCTCATGCTGACCGGCACCCATGGTGACCGTGGGCACGCCATGTTTCACCAGCCAGTTGGCATCCAGACCACCATTCGAGGACTTTGTGATCGGCGACATACCAATCGATTTGGCAGCTTCGATGGCACGCACAACGACCGGGCTGTGATCTTCCAGATGAAACGGAGGATACGCTTTGTGGATTGTAAACTTGAGTGTCGCTCTCTGACCATCGATCGTCGAAACTTCATTCACTGCCTTTTCAAACGCCGCCTGATAAGCCGCAGTGATCCGGGAATTGAATTCCGCGTCATGACTCCGCGCTTCGCCTTTTAAATAGACATAGTCCGTAACGACATTCGTGGCATCACCGGCGGCCAGCCCTTTTTTGCCACCAAAAATCCCAATGTTACTGGTTCCATAGCCGTCAGACTTCTGGATTTTCCCAAACCATCCTTGAGCATGCACATCGGCAATGGCTTTCGAAGCAATCAATGTGGCCGAAATGCCCTGTTCCGGTGCAACTCCAGCGTGTGAAGCCAGGCCAGTGATCTCGACATAGAAGGTTTCCTGGCCGACGGCTCCAGTGACCAATTCAGCCGGTACTTTTCCATCAAAATTGAAACACATCTGGACATCGGACACCGCTTTTGTATCGAGGTAGCGGGCACCTTGAATGCCGCTTTCTTCACGGATCGTAAACAGCAGAGTGATCGGCGGGTGAGGAAGCCGATGCTTTAATAGAGCGGCTACAGTCGAGATCAGAACCGCGCAGCCAGTTCGGTTGTCGCCTCCGAGACCTGTTGATCCATCAGTACAAATCTGGCCCTCTTTAAGAATTGGTTTCGCACCCTGGCAAATGGGAACGGTATCCAGGTGCGTGGAAAACATGATTCGCGGGCCGGGCTTTGTGCCTGGAAGATGGACAAACAGATTGCCAATTTCACAAGGCAGATCAATTCGGCTGTGAGCATCGTCGTTGAACATGCTCGTGGCGGGTACTCCAGCCGCAATCAGTTCTGCCTGGACGGCTTGAGAAATCGCTGTTTCCTGACCACTCAGGCCAGGGACTTCCAGTAATCGCATGAGCAGGTCAATTGTCGATGATCGCTCAATGTAGGCTGATAAACTTGCCATGAATAATCCTTTAATGATTGATGATGTGACTATGAAAGTATGGTTTATCAATAAGTGAAAATAATGTCGTCGAAAGAGGGCTTGAACTGATGGAAAGTTAAATACCCCATGGGATTCCCAGTAAATACCAGGCAATAAACAGAAGTATCCAGCCCGCGAAGATGAACATCACATATGGCAGCATCAAGGAGACAATCGTCCCTACGCCGGCATTCTTGTCGTACTTTTGAGCAAAGCCTACGACCATGGCGAAGTAAACATTCAAGGGCGTAATCATGTTAATCGGCGAATCGGCGATTCGATAAGCAGCGAGAGCTGCTTCGGGATCGACATTCAATTTGACGAGGACAGGAACAAAGATCGGTGCAAAAATCGCCCATTTGGCAATGGCTCCCGTGATCAGAAAATCAAGCAGCCCGACAACGACGATCAATCCCATCAGTAACCAGAATGGGCCGACATTGGCATCCTTGAGCATGTTCGAAAGATTCACCGCGAGGATGGTGCCCATATTGGAATAGTTAAAGTAGGCCACAAACTGGCTGATAATCAGCAGCAGAAAGATTGTTCCGCCCAGACTACTGATTGATTTGCCGACGGCATTGATAACATCATTGGTTTTAGCAATCGTGCCGGCACCGATGCCGTAGGCAATGCCTGTGGCAAGAAACATGACCATAATGACGGCAATCAAGCCGTTCATAAACGGAGAGTTGCCAATGATGGCACCGCTGGCAGGGTCTCGCAGCGGGGCTTCTGCCGGAATGGTGAGCAGTCCAAAAAAAATCAGGACACCCAGCATGGCCCATAACGAGTAGAGGAGCCCTGTAGACTCTTGCGGAGTTAATGAGCCACTCTTTTCTATGGGCTTTTCGCCCGTATAAGCACCCAGCCGTGGTTCAATAATTCGTTCTGTGACTAATGTAATGATGACTGTCAGCAGGGGGACGGAAGCCAGTGAGAACCACAGATTCGCTGTCAATCCAATCGACCGTGAAGGATCCACGAGATGAATGGCATCATTCGTGAACTCCGTCAGGACGGCATCGAGGGGCTTGATCAGCATATTGACAGTAAACGCCCCCGCGACTGCCGCAAAACCCGCAGCCAGGCCAGCGAGTGGATGTCGGCCAATACTGAGAAAAGCAGTACCAGCTAAGGGAATGAGAACTAGATATCCAGCATCAGCACCCACACTGGAAAGAATCCCGACAAAGACCAGGATGTAGGCCAGAATGGCTTTGGGGGAAAGAATGACGAGTTTGCGAATCAGAGCCTGTATCAAGCCCGATTCCTCAGCAACCCCGGCACCCACCATGGCCACGATCATGAGTCCCACAGCGGAAAAACCCATGAAGTTGGGAATCAACTGGGTGTAGATAAAGCGTATGCCGTCACTGGAAAGCAGACTTCGGGCCACCGAGGTTTCTGTTTCAAGTTGATCGGTCTTTTCATTAATAACCTGAAAACTGACCGAAGCGTTTGCCATTTCCATGATGTGCGAAACGACCACGACCACAGCAATCAGCAACAGAAAAATCACGGCGGGATGAGGGACCCGGTTTCCTACGGCTTCAACGATATCGAGCATTCGCTGGAGTAAAGAGGTTTTCTTGGTGCTTTCAGGTGTTGTTTGTGGATTCGAGCCGACTTCACCTGATGGCTGCATGACGACGTTCCGTATCGGTTGTTCTAGATTCGTATGACACACCAAGTCGATAGGTATGAACGGTAAACGAAATTCGCAATGTCTAAAAAGCAGTCAACTTCTGTCGGCTGCTAAGGCGTGACTGAAGCTGCCGGATAAATTGGCAGCAACCAGGGAACCATGGCGACGCTGATGACGAGGACGATCATACTTAGAGGGATACCGACTTTGACAAAATCGCTGAATGAATAATTACCGGGAGTGACCACCAGTGTATTCACAGGTGATGAAACGGGAGTCATGAATGCTGTTGAAGCAGCTAAGGCCACGATCATCGCAAAAGGATACGGCGAGGCTTGCATATCGGCAGCCATGGCTAATGCAACAGGTGCCATCAAGACGGCTGTCGCGGTGTTAGAAATGAACATTCCCAAAATGGCGGTGATCATAAACAGGATCGCCAGCACTCCACGCGGCCCCATACTGCTGGTGACTGTTCGTAAACTTTCAGCTGCCAATTCGACTCCCCCCGTTTCCTGCAGAGCGATCGAGAAGGGGAGCATGCCGACAATCAGGATCAATGTCTTCCAGTCGATGCATTTGTAGGCAGTTTCTATCGTGATGCAGCGGAATAAACCCATTATAAGACAACCGATCAGTGCCGCCAGGACATTAGGAACCACGCCGGAGACCATCAATCCAATCACAATGAGCAGGCTCACCACTGCATAAGGGGCTTTACCCGGTGCTGGCAGCAGATCATGGTATTCCGAAGGATACCTCAATGGAACAATATAATTGCTGTCCTTCGTCAAATGCCGGATGGCTTTCCAGGGGCCGATCAGCAGCAGGGTATCGCCTGCTTTCAGGGTTTCTTCACGCAGTTTTTCAGTGACAGCCGCCTTGCTGCGACGCAAACCAATCGCAGTTAATCCCGAGCGGCTGCGAAATTCACTGGAAACAAGTGATTGTCCGACCAGTTCGGAATCCACAGGAATGATCACTTCGAGCATCCCGATTTCCTGAGCACGATCGGTAAAGTAGAGCCCACTGAGTGGCATGGGTTCGAGGGCGAATTGAGTCTTCAGAGCATCTGAGTCAGCCGGGGGCCCGTAAAAATCGACGAGGAGAACATCCCCTGCATGGAGGATTGTTTTGGCCGTGGGTTGGAGGACGGAGCGTTCGCGTTCAATGGCGACCAGACTGGCACTGGCGGCATTTCTTAAGCCCACTTCCTCAATCGTCTTTCCAACCAGTGGCGATGAGTGACTGATGCGGACTCGCTGTTCCCGTGTGGCCAGTTCATATTGCTCAACCCAACCGGCCAGCGTGGGCTGCCTGGTATCGGCTTTGGAATCAAATGGGTTGGTTGCAGGGAGCCATTTTCTAGCGATGAGCATGTAGCCAATCGCTGCCAGTAGTATAGGGATTCCAAAGGGAGCAAAACTAAAAAATCGAAAGCCAGTGCTGTCGGTCTGATGCTGTTCGGCAAAGCGAATGAGTTCGCTGTTGACTACCAGATTGGGGGCGGTCGCCACCAGGGTCATCATGCCACTGATCAGGGCCGCACAACTCAGTGGCATCATTAACCGGCTGGGTGGAGTTCCCGTGCTTTGGCAGATTCTCAGAACGACAGGAATAAAAATCGCTGTCACGGCTGTGGAACTCATCGTCGATCCTAAGCCACAAACGACCAGCATCAGCAGAACCATCATGCGGGTTTCGCTGCTGCCGGCTTTCGCACTGAGCCAGTCGCCCAGATTTCGAGCAACTCCTGTTCGAACTAAGCCATCTCCAATCACAAACAGTGCGGCAATCAGCACAATGTTAGGGTCAGAAAACCCTCGCAGGGCATCATTGACCGTAATGATTTGTGTGAGGGGAAGCAGTGTCAGCATCAGTAAGGCGACAACATCCATCCGTGGTTTGTCGATGGCAAACATCACGATGGCGGCAATCAACAGCGCTAAAACTATTGCGAGTTCAATCGTCATGGGAGGAGCTCAAAGGATGCGACGAAACTTGTGGACTTGAAGGTGAAGACAGTCTGACTGTGAGACTGCGGACTGAAACAAAAACTGAGGGCTGACACAAAGGTAGTCTTTCCGCCTGTGAATCGAAAGCCGGAGAAGCCAGAGTTCAGCCGATCGAAAATACTTTTGAAATGCTCTTTGATCATTAATGGGTCATCTTCAAGATGATGACTCCACCAATGATCAGCATGACTCCCAGCACTCTGCCAAAAGAGATGGGGTCGCCGTACCAGGCAATTCCGATGGCGAATGTGCCCGCTGCTCCAATGCCTGTCCACACGGCATAAGCTGTCCCAATCGGAATCTGCCTCTGCGCGAGCCACAGCATCCAGCCACTTAAACCCATGAGCAGCACGGCTGTGATCAGCCCCGTCCAGCGAGATTCTGGTGCCTGTGACATTTTCAAACCCACAGGCCAGCCAATTTCCAGTAAGCCAGCCATGATCAAATACAACCAGGCCATTCTTGTTCTCCTGTTCGATTGTGTTGAGACAGTCTGCGCTGATGTTCAAGAAGTGACCGACAAAATCATCGCCAAGGCGAGCTTAACGATCCCGGCGCTGCCTGTCGTGAAAGGGCTCGAGCTTTCAGTTTCGGATGTAGTAGCTGCCGTTCAACAGAGTCAGAGGGGTGAACATCGCTACCGGGATGTTATCCGGAAAACGATGGCGGCCGGTTGTGTGGGTTACTTCGTTCAGATCACAGGTTGCCGATTGATCTAGTTCGGAAGGGACGGCGATTTCCACATCGAATATTTTCCCGATGTTCCCTAACGCGAACCTCTCCAGAAAAGCCGTGTCTGCGGAACGGAACAATTTCACATTTTCTATAGGCATCCCAACACAGTATCAAGAAGCTAGGGAAGGCCCACTCAGTTGGATGTAGCCGAGTGTGCATTGATGCTTCGGGAAGTCAGTCGTGCAAGCCGTTATCTTCATGGGCCTGCAAGCGTCGGGAAAATCTTCCTTCTACAAGGAACGGTTCTTCGCCACGCACGTTCGCATCAGCCTTGATCTTTTGCGGACTCGGAATCGAGAACGCAGACTGATGGCCATGTGTCTGGAGACACAGCAGCCGTTTGTCATCGACAACACGAACCCGACTCGGGATGAGCGAGCGAAGTACATCGACGCTGCAAAGTCGGCCAACTTTTCTGTGGTTGGATACTACTTCCGATCCAAAACGGATGAATGCATGGCTCGAAATCAGCAGCGCAGCGAACCTGTGCCCGATATCGGCATCCTGTCCACAGCCAGGAAGCTGGAACTTCCCGCATTTGGAGAAGGTTTCGACACCCTGAAATATGTGCGACTGACACAAGCTGGTTTCGTCGTCGAGGAGTGGAACCATGAAATTTGATGATCTCGACAACAAGATGAGGGTCTTCGAGACCGCTGCCGACCTGTGCGTGCTGCCCGGCATGTTCATGGTCGCTCGTCTCGATGGTCGGAGCTTCACCCGGTTGACCAAAGATGTCTGCCCGTTTGAGGCTCCCTTCGACGAGCGATTCCGTGACCTGATGGTCTCCACCACGGAGTCGTTGATGAACTGCGGCTTCCGGGTGCTGTACGCTTACACCCAAAGCGATGAGATCTCGCTGCTCTTCGATCTGGAAGAACAACTCTTCGGCAGGAAGCTGCGGAAATACAACTCGCTACTGGCAGGTGAAGCCAGTGCCCAGTTCTCACTGAAGCTGAGGCAACCCGCGTGCTTCGACTGTCGGATTTCCCAGTTGCCTACTTCAGAACTGGTCGTGGACTACTTCCGCTGGCGCAACGAAGACGCCGCTCGCAATGCCTTGAGTGCCTGGTGCTACTGGACGCTTCGCAAGGATGGCCAGAACGAACAGCAGGCCACGAAACGGCTGCTTGGCCTGTCCGTGAGTCAGAAGAACCAGTTGCTGTTCCAGAGCGGCATCAACTTCAATGATCTCCCGAACTGGCAGAAGCGGGGCGTCGGATTTTACTGGGAAGAGTACGATCGGCCTGCCATGAACCCGATTACAAAGGAAAAAGTCACGGCACGTCGGCGCCGGCTTCACACCGACTTCGATCTACCGATGCAAGACGACTACAGCCAATTCGTGCGGTTGATTGTTTCCAAACCTCAAACACCAGGAGCCTGACGATGGGTACTTCCCACGGTGATTTCACCAAATATCCCCGCACGCCCCATCTGTTCGGGTCGAAGGGGACATGGCTCTCCAGAAACCGCAGCGAGTTACCGGTCGTCTGGTTGTACGACATCCGAGGTGAGCTTGGCGTTGACCCGACTAACAATCAGGGACGAGTGGCGCAGGAAGCCCAGGAACGCTGTCGAGAGTTTTTGAGAGCAGGGACATCGTTTGCCTTCAATGCCACAAACACGATGCGACAGACCCGCAGTCGCTGGTTAGATTTGTTTGCCGACTACAACGCCTGTATCGAAATCGTCTACTTAGAACCTGCGTTTGACACGCTATTGCGACAAAATAAAGCTCGAAGCAAGTCTGTTCCTGAGCCTGTGATCCGCAGGCTGGCTGAAAAATGCGAGCCGCCGACGTGGATAGAGTGTCATCGTCTGATACTGCCTACTTGAAACAGGCACGCTCGATTAGAAAGTCAATAATGGATACTGACCACTGGATTACTGCTGTGCTCGCATTGCGTAAAGCTCACAGGATCGTGGTTTTTACGGGAGCTGGGATCTCTTCGGAAAGTGGCATTCCTACATTTCGAGACAATGATGGCTTTTGGCAGCGGTTTCCTCCGGAACGATTTGCTACATGGAAAGGGCTATTGCAGACAGCGCTTACCGATCGGCATTCCGTGGCGCAGTTCATCTTCAACGTGATTGAACCCATCGCCAAATCTGAGCCTAATGCAGGGCATGCTGCTGTGGCCAGTATTCAGCAACGAGTTTCCACGACCGTCGTTACCCAGAACATTGATGGACTGCATCAATCGGCAGGCTCGACATCCGTGCTGGAAATCCATGGATCACTGATGGAAGTGGTCGATGTCACATCGGGAGAGATCGTACAGAAATTGGACAGGAATGATCTCGCACGAATCGCCGACATCGTCCATATGTATGCAAATCATCAGGTATCAGTCATCAGATTCTTGTGGAATCTTCGAAAGCATTATCCATTTGACTGGTTCGGGCGGCATAGACCGAATCTGGTTTTGTTTGGCGATGATCTTCCGGAGCCAGCCTGGGCAAAGGCCTGTCAAGCATCCCGGGAGTGCGATGTGCTGCTGTCAATCGGGACTTCGGGCGCTGTGTACCCAGCCGCTTTGCTTCCCGGCACTGCTGCCGCTTCTGGTGCGACCGTGATTAGTATCGATCCTCAGCCAATGGAAGGCTGTTGGCTGAAGGGCAAAGCGGGTGATCTGCTGCCAAAATTGATCTCAGATGCGTTTGGTTCTAACTGCGAATAAAGCGATTCTCAGAAGTTTAAGATGAGAGGAGAATGTTGTGAAAAGACCATGGAGATCAAATAACGCGTTCTCTTTCTACTCACGGATTCTGACGCTCTCGTCTTTATGCGCGCAGCAACTCGGGATAACAGGATTTGAACCTGCGACCTCTACGTCCCGAACGTAGCGCTCTAGCCAAGCTGAGCTATATCCCGTTTTCTTGGGGGAACTTTCCCGATGCTCGGGAAATTGGACAACCGGATTCGCTTTCAGTTCGGGGCCAGTGAATCGGTCGGGTTCCCACTCCTTAACGATCGTATCGATTCTTTCGGATTCATCAATCGAAAGGGTGGTGTCGATTTTAAGGACAGGGGGGCTGTGCAGTTCTTGGAGAAAACGTGAGTTGCCGGGTGTCCTGGTCTGTCGATGAAATCGTCTGCAGCAGATGTGCAGGGGGCCAGATAATCTGGTGAAGAAGCTGGCCTCCTGATGCTCAGAGGAGTTTTCATGTCGTCATCGAAGATTTCAGAATTCGCCTGCCTGCTGTTGGCAGGATATCTGCTGGCTGCGCCTGAAGTGTTGGCGCAAAGTCCTTACTGGCAATCGGTTCCGAGTGTTTCACAATCAAAGAGTCAGGCTGCGGCGACAGCTACAACTTCAACCAATAAAACGGTTACCGACCAGAAGGCTACTGGAGTTGTGCGCGAACAGGCTCTGCGGCGTGTAGCTCAACAAGCTCAACAACAGGGGCGGACAGGGCTGTTTCCGGCACAGCCAGGCGTGGTTGGTCTAAAGCCGGGAAAGACTGGAAATCCGGCCTGGGATCGCCTGTCGGCTGATCAGAAACAGGTCTATACCGGTGGTTGGGGCATGCAGAACCCGTCGGGTG
The DNA here is from genome assembly GCF_000092105.1 of Planctopirus limnophila DSM 3776. NCBI lineage: Bacteria > Pseudomonadati > Planctomycetota > Planctomycetia > Planctomycetales > Planctomycetaceae > Planctopirus > Planctopirus limnophila. Next base: position 1,954,836 of record NC_014148.1, read on the forward strand.
GACTTTCGACTGTTGTGGACTGGGGCCAGAATGATCGTTTTGGAGCTGGCGGACAGGTTTCGAGAGGGGTTCCCCAGTACCAGCCCAACTGGTCAAATCAGTCGCAGCCCGTGATGGCCAGATCTTTGAATTCATCAAACGCTTATTACAGCAATGGCGTTCCGC